>CAZBVJ010000022.1:0-3117 GCA_964495485.1 uncultured Sulfuricurvum sp. | reverse complement strand
GATCTTTGAACGCGGCTCGCGGCATATCACGGTGACGCACAATATTATGCGGTTGCCCCACCAACTCTTGGAGAGTATAGCCCGCTACTTTACAAAAATCTTCGTTGGCAAAGAGAATCTTCCCTTTGTCATCGGTCTGCGATACCAAAAAGTCGGTATCTTTCAAAACATACTCGCCACTCATAGTGCCCCTTGCTTTGAATCATAAAAATATCTAATGATTCTAATGCAAAAAATATTCCATTAGTAGCGTTATTTTGTTATTTCGACGATTACTTCTGTTTTAATCAATAATTAGTAACAAAAAGTTACATTAATCCGTTAAGCATCAAATACCGATACATCGGTTGAAGCATGTAGAGGTCAAACACCCACCATACCCATCGCGGCTGTGCCGGATCGAGAGGAAATGACGGAGCCAATCCGTCGTAATTGAATTCCGCCATAATGATCTCCCCGTACGAAGTTTTGAGCGGACACACTGTGTAACCGTCAAATTTCAAAGCCGGCTCTTTTTTCTCCATCACCGAAATGAGATTGCCGACCACAATCGGTCCTTGGTGGCGGGCACTTCCCCCGGTTTTACCGATTGGGATACCGCACACATCTCCGATACCGAAGACGTTTTTGTAGCGGCGGTGCTGGAGTGTCTCACGATCCACTTCCAACCACCCTTTGGCACTCCCTTTTTGCCATCCCAGAAGTGAATTGGCTACCGCATCCACAGCAGCAGTCGGAGGAGAGATGTGGATAAAATCGTACTCGATATTCACCTCCTCTTCTTTGTCGATCATTTCGTATTCTTCATACTCTTTGTCATACTCACCCTGAACTTGATATTTATGGAGGAAAGTGGCTACTTTTTTCTCCGCATCGATACGGATCAATTCATGTCCGAATTTGTTGGTGATGTTGCCATACCCTTTTTGCACTTTGCTCAATGCCGCTTCGATTTCCGGTAACGAGAACAATTTTTCGCCCGCACTGGCAAAGATAAATTCGGCATCTAATTTATCCCGTTTGAGGAAATCATCGGCAAGATAAAGGATTTTTTGCGGAGCGCCACCGCATTTGAGCGGAGTGGAGGGTTGTGTACAAATAACGCGCGGTTTGGAGGTTTTAGCCGCTTCTTTGAGTGCTTTAAACCACTCGTGCGTTATCGTTCCCCCCTCTGCCGTTCCCGCAGCCAGATCGCTCTGGTAGACACTGGCGATACCGTGCTGTCCGAGCAAATCGGTGCTGAGCCCTTCGATTTGTTCATAGTGGTACTGAACTCCCGTCGCGACAACAAGATAATCGTAATCTACTACCGTCCCTTTTTTCGTGGTGAGTTTGTTATTATCGGGATCAAATGTCTCAACTTCGTCTTTGATCCACGTTACATCGTCGCCGATATATCCGGTGTTATCGAAGATAATATCTTCCGGATCATATTCACCCGCCGCGACAAAAATCTGTCCCGGTTGATAAACATGTTTTTCATTGGGAGCGATAATGGTGATATCAGGCTTAGCGAGGGCTCGACGCAACCGTGCAAGAACCATCAACGCCCCGGAACCTCCTCCGACAATGACGATTTTGCCTGTTGCATTCGATGAAGAAGCCTCTAATCGTGTTGGAGCCGCACTTCCGGCTAATACCGATGCGGCAACAGGTGACAACGCCATCAATTTAAGAGCGCTACGGCGAGACAACCCTTTATTCTCTTCTATTTTTTTGATCATTTCTTCGGGACTCATCCAATCACTCCTTTTGATAATAATGTGAGACGTTCTAATCTTTATTATCTCCGTGAATAGATTAAAGTTTCTTAAAAATGAATATACTTTCAGTAAATTATCTCTATATTTTTACAACACTCGTTTCCCAGCCGTCATACGCACCATTAAATTGAGAGGTTAAATCTATCAAACGGAGCGTAAGGGTATCGATATCGTAATAAAACGGTTTATCCTGACGGTAAAAACTGATCCCTACCATCGGGGTATTTTCATTGGCCTCGATTAAATCTTTGGTTTTAAACCCTTCCGCTTCAATCACGCCAATAAATCCTGCACGTTTCTCTGCCGTCTCAAAATAGGCTTTATGCTCAATCGCACGGGGAAGATGAAGCGAATCGCCTTGCGATTTGAGATGATCGCACACTTTGTGGTTTTGGATAATCTGCCACTCTATGGCAGTCGGGAAAAGGAGTTTGTGGTACACCTCCCAATCACCATCCATTTTGGAACCGTACGTATACTCGTAATCCGGGAATATTCCCATCGCCGCTTTCACTACGTCCGGCCACTCAAATTCATGCTTGAGGTAATAGACAAACGTCATCTCCCCTTTGGAGACAATTTTTCCGACGTACGTACCGATCCGATAACGCAACGCCTCCATCTCGATTTTATCTTCGATAAAACTGAGCTGTGTCTCTTCCTCTTCGCTGATTAACCCTCGATCATTCGGCATTTTCATAACGAGTTTGATAAATCCGACATAAAATTTGTCTTCACTCGGCAACTCCGCCGAAATCCCCGCGTTAAAGAGCACCGAGGCGATAGCGCCATCGATCTGCTTCATATAAAGTTCCCAATACTCCTGCATACCCTACTCCATTTCCAATGACATCAAAAACATCTCTTCACCGTCAATCACACGAACATCCAAACTCTCGCATGCAGGGCATTTATAGTAAATCTCCTCCAGCGTTGTTTGTGTTCCGCATCCGTTGCATTCGATCACGAGCGGCTGAACATTCATCACAAACTCGGCTCCGTCACACACCGTTTTTTCTTTGAACGTGTTAAACGCAATTTCGAGCAAATGGGGTTCGACGCCGCTCATCTTGCCGATTTTCGTGAGGATTTTCGTGACTTTCTCAGCCTCATTTTCGCGGGCTATATCCTCACACTGATTGAGCAGTGCCTGAACAATACTGTATTCATGCATTAGCAGATCCTCGGAAGAAGTTCGCCGCTAGGGGTCTCCAAAAACCGTGATGTCCCCCATGCACTTTTCAAGATCACTTTTTTAGGGTATTTTTGGCTCACTTCACCCACTATGGATGCCATAGAGCACACCTCAAACCCTCGGAGTATCTCTAAAGCTTTTTGCGCGTGATCTTTGTGA
>CAZBVJ010000021.1:10111-14351 GCA_964495485.1 uncultured Sulfuricurvum sp. | reverse complement strand
GCGCCGCCTTACCGATGCACTGACGATAGTGAGGGAGAAGTATGGGATGGATATTGTGAGGGGAGGAGGGGAGTTATAGAAGTTGTGCATGCACAACTGATAAATTAGTTCCCCAATAAATCTTTGATTTGTTTAATCATTAAATCAATTTTTTCTTTTTTATCTGTACTAATACCTTGTGTGTTAATGACTATTTTATTTTTAGATATCTCAACACGTGATTTTTTCTGTGTAGGTTTTACCAACTTATTTTTAATGGCTTCAAGCGCATCGGTACGTGAAAGATTTTTAATCTCATTATAGAGTTTGTCGAGGCTTTCAACATCCACTTTATTGAGTGCTGACAAAACAGTAATATCGCTGTATTTGTCCACTTTAATCTTTTCAAGAAGAGGGGAGGGGAGGCGAAGAACCGATAATGTTTTGGATAACCAGCTTTTCGACACACCAATCGCTTCAGCTAGATCATTTTGACTCTCAACGATCTTATCATCCAATATCTTTTTAAACGCTATTGCATTTTCAATCGGATTCATATCACTGCGCTGTAAATTTTCAACCAATGGAAGAAGGGCCAGTTGTGCATGCACAACTTTATCCATGATGATCGCTTTGATAAATTCTTTGCCTAAGACTTTATGGGCTTCTGCACGACGATGTCCTGCAATGATCGTTAATACATCCCCATCTTTTGCTACAACGATAGGCTGTAACAACCCATTCGCTTCAATTGAATCGGAAAGTTCTTTTAATGCTTCCGGTTCCATACTGATACGAGGCTGATAAGGGTTAGTCTGAAGTTTTGAAAGAGGGATTTCAATAACAGACTCAGGATTTTGCTCAGCAACATGCAACTGCTCAGTTAGTGCAGCATTTTGAGAGATTTTTTTTGCTAATGAATAATCAATCTTTTTTCTTGTCATTAATGCCTACCTTACGTTTTATTTCTTTTACAAACTCTTTCAGTTCTTTAGTCGATTCAGATTTTTTATCCAGTTCACGGACACTGAAACCGTATGCAACACTGTTTGCAAAATCAACACGGCGACGCATCATTGAATCCATGAGCTTAAAATGACGTGATCCACGAATAAAATCATTCACTTCATCAAATTTTTTCTGATTTGGATTCGTCTTATTGAGAACAACATTCGTGACGATGGTAGTTCCTGATTGTTCAGACAACTCTCTCAAGATACTTTCGTATTTTTGAAGACCTAGTATTTCAGTAAATTCACTAGAGACGGGGGTAATAATAAAATCACTGACGAGAATTGCAAAACGGTTTAAACTCGAATCAAATCCGCCCGAATCGACAATGACAATTGTCTCATCATCCATCGATTCAAAGTAATTTTCCAATTCTTCTGCGGTTGTAAAGATGTGTACCGGCAATGGTGTTTGTCCCATCTCTGCTCGAATTTGATTGTATGCCGTTACTGTCTGCTGAACGTCTAAATCTATAACTTCTACGTTATTTTTGCGAGCGAGTTCCAAAGCAATGTTATACGCAAGTGTGGATTTGCCTACACCGCCCTTTTGATGCGAAATCGTGATAATCATTCGTCGTCCCGTTTTGTTTGCCTTAGTATAGCAAAAATCATACCTTTGTGTTAGTCGTGTTAGTATTTTTGTGAGTTGGAGTAAAGTGTGCTAAAATATCTCATACAATAGCAAAGGAAGAGGATGACTCACCAGTTATATGATATTGATCTCGAACGAACTTTGCTCGCTAGCTTGATATTTGAACCGAATTTAATCAATGATTTTTTTCATTTACTTAGTTCAGAAGAACTCTTTTTTCACGAATCGCATCAAATCATTTTGCAAACTATCTTGAATCTCCATTCCAATGGAATTCCGGTGGAAGAGGGGATGATCAATAATACCCTTAAGAAAAATGGTCATCTTTATGAAAATGAGCTGGTTTCCATTCTCACTGCGACACCTGTAGCGACTATTCACCCTTACATTGATTCATTGAGTGAGTTAGGCAATAAACGGCAACTCACATCCCTTGTCAATTCCTTCAATCGTGATTTGCATGATGAGTCTATCGATGCAACGGCATTGTTATCTAAGACTCTTGAAAAACTGGAAAATTTTCGAGAAACCCATCGAGTTGCATTGTTTGAAACACACGACATTGTTTCGCTAAAACCCGAAGAGGCAGATTTCATATGCAAAGAGTGGTTACCGTTTCCTAAAAAAACTGTCTCTCTGATCTCCGCTCCGGGAGGAAGTGGTAAAAGCTGGATGGTACTCCAGCTCATGATGCGATATCTGATCGAATCGCCAAGCGCAAAAACATTCGCATGGCTCTCAGAAGATCCTGTTGGTCTTACCGCTCATCGTTCTGAAAAAATCGCTTCATCCATCATTGCAAAACCGCTAGAATTTTTCAAAGGACGTCTAGCGATCAGTAACAGCCCAACCGTTCAAGTGCTGTTAGAGCAGGGGAGGGGAGTTGAAGTCAATGCCTATTTTAGTGACTTCAAAAAAAGTCTCTCGAATTATGATCTTATTATCCTCGATCCGTTGATTGCATTTTTCGGAGCTGATGAAAACAACAACGCACACGCTCGTAAATTTATGCAGCTCTTTACCGAATGGGCGGCCAAAGAGGACAAGACCATCATCTTCATACATCACAGTACTAAAAATACAACTCAGGCACGGGGAGCAAGCGCCTTTACTGATGCCGTACGATTAGTGTATGAGGTGAGTGTTGTAACCGATAAAAAAGGTGATGTGGATGAAACACGCTCCCATATGCGAAAAATCACACTTACTAAAGACAACTATGGTGCTGCAAAACTCCTTGGGGGGAAAAGTGTCTCTCGACAGATTTTTCCTGAAACTAAAATCGATCCCCAATCATTTATGAAGGATTTCTAAATGGAAAAACAACAACTCATTTTCAAAGAATTTGATATTGTCAAAAAATTTGAAAATTCGAATGCTACCGTCAGTGAACTACGAACGGGTGTTTTTGCCCCTATTGAAAAAATTAGTTCAACATCAAAGACTTATACCCAATTTATTGAAAACCAAAAGAAACGCTACATTGAGACGAGTTGGGGGAAGACTGTCATCAAAGGTAATATCCTTACCCAAACACATAGAGATTTATTAGATTGTCTTTTTGCTGGAGCCAAAGAGATCAAAGAGATGGACGGCGGAGCCATCGCTATTTATTTTTCTACCTCCGATATTCTCAAATCTTACAGCGGAACAACCTCTCGAAATACAAAATGGCTCAAAGATAAACTCGATGAGATCCAAACTACCGCTATCGAATTTCGCACTACTGATGGAGAAGATTTTTACAGCTTCAATATCATCAGTTCATTTGCTTACAGTACAAAACATAAAAGCTTCGGTATTGTCATTACTCCAGAGTATCGAAAATACTTCGAAGACCAACTTACCGTCAATTATACAAAGGAATTACCAAAACTTCTCAAAGTAAAAAGTGCTTTGCTTCGTGCGGTTATCCGTTTTTTCTGGACACATGCACAAGCAAGTACTATGAGCATTGATAATCTTCTTCAGACAATCGGTTTTCCTATGGAATCAATTCGTACTAAACAAACAGCCATTAAAGAGATCCGGGATAATGCAGAACTGTTAAAAGATTACGGAATCACTTATGAACCAAAAACAAAATTGATTTATCGTAAAGGCTCCTTCGACAATAGCATTACGTTTATGAGTACACCGAACAAGACAAAAGAACTTCCCGGCATTTTAGAAGAATAAGGGGAAGCAAGGGGTAAAGACCCTTGATTTCCCTTATTTCCTATAGATATCTATTTATTCTATAAATATCTATTAATACCTATAGAGACTTCACAAAATGACTTCGTTTTATGGGTTAAATGACTTCGCATTTTCATCAAATGACTTCGCGTAGGGGTTAAATGACTACGTTTTATGTATTAAATGACTTCGCGGTAGAGAATAGATTATTATAATTTTCACAATGTGACTTCGTTTTTCATATGGTTTATATAGAGTTTATAACCATATTGCGCAATATAAATTTACAAACAGTGGTACAGATATCAACGAACAAGGAATGAAAAGCTACTAATACTCAAAAACGTAGCAATATTGTGAACAAAGGGAAGTTGTATTTCCCTACTATGCTTACAAACTAGGGAAGTGGCTGAAAAAGGGTATTTTTCACAATGTGACTTCGTTTTTCATATGGTTTATATAGAGTTTATAACCATAT
>CAZBVJ010000021.1:0-10011 GCA_964495485.1 uncultured Sulfuricurvum sp. | reverse complement strand
TATTTGTAGTTGAATTGAAGATCATTGATAAATAAAACGACATACAAAAATGTTTATGGTGAATATACACAATATAAATTTAAAAATTGTAGTTCAAAATATATACATGCTTTGGCAGAAATAATGCTAAAATAAATTAAATAGCTAGCTATCACAGTCCGACATAACCAAAGGTTAGTCTTACTGTTGCTGGCAAAGGGTTTCCCCCTTGACCCCTTAAATCCCTACGGGAAAATCTTTGCACCACACAAAGGAGTTTTAAATGGCACGCCCCCCCAAGTCAACCGAACCCCTCACCAAAAAGGTTACGGTTCGCATGACCCAAGCGGACTACGACCGCTACTTAGAAATTTTGCGAAACGCTCGGGCCGACAATAAAAAATATACAGCATCAGACTTCATACGCGATGCAATATACAACCGGCCGCCTCCCGTTGTCGTTTCTAAGAAAGTATCTGTCGGCCTGACCGAATGTGATCGTGATCGAGTTCGAATGTTGGCCAATACTACTAATAATATCAACCAGCTTGCCAAAGCAGCCAATATTGCTTTACGAAATAATCCAGATAGATTGTTTGAAATCATACAGAGTCTTGAGGACATCGCCAACTACATCAAGGGTGAATTATGTTGATTGTTGTAGATGATAAACCAAGAACGCACGGTGTAATTGAGTATCTTGAAAATGGTACAAATGGCGATCGGAATATTAAAGATAAGAGGGTAACACTCTATGGAGATATTGATGTTCTTGATCAGACAATTAAAGTAGCCCAAAAGAAAAACTATAACGAGGCATACAGAAATATTGTATTGAGTTTTAGTGAAGATATGATTGAAACCAAAACCCTCGAAGAAATCGCAGAAAGTTTCATCAAACAGTACATGTCTGGGTATAACAACGATGAATACGTTGCATATGTTGAAGCACATCTTCCTAAAATCAAAGAGATGATTGATCCTGAAACAGGGCTCATAACAATCAGGAAACCACACCTTCACTTCACTTTTGCCACCTACTCACCAAAATTGGAAACAAGGCTTGAGCTTGGCCATCATGGCAACCGCTATGGATCTGACAACCATGAACTCGGATTGTGGAAAAATTGGATTGAACAACGATACGGTCTTGAAAGTCCGGTAGCAAGATCTGTCCAAAAAGACATATCGGATATTGTTGAAATGAAAGATCGACGAGATGCTGTTCAACCATTATATCGTGCTATTGAGGATCATATTGATGCTATTGAAACCTTCGAAGATTTAAAAAATGTTCTGATCCAAGCTGGAGCCAAAGCAATTACAGAGAGCACACCCAAGGCACGCACACGCTATCTATCGGTGACGCTTGATGATGGAAAGACGTATCGGCTAAAAGGATCGCTGTTTGGAAGAGAATCGTTTGCCGATGCTCTTAATCAAATCAAATCAGATATGGAAGAGGGCGGCTATAAAGAAAGAAAACAAGGTAAATTCGTTCCAAAGCCACAAAAACTCGAAGAAATAACCGCGAAAAGGGAAGAGTATATTGCCAAACGGGCTGCTGCAGCACGCCGTCGTGCTAAAGAGCGCGAAAAACGTGAAGCTGAAGGGTTCCAAAGTCAAGAGGAGGGTAGACAAAAAAGGAAAGTGATTTTCATCTTTTTTTCAAGGGCTAACATAGTAGCCAGGTCTATCTACGGCCAGGAAATTGGCTACAACCTCAAAGGTGTATGGATTGGCAAGTTCAATAACCAGCCGGTCCCGATGACAGTTATCAAATCAAATGCAAAAAAAATTCATATCGTTGACAAGGGCAATGAAATTGTAGCCAAAGGTGAGAATATGACCGAACAGGCAGCAATCATGTTTGAGCTTGCAATAGCCAAAGGCTGGCAAGATATCCACCTTGAAGGTGATGATATTGATTTCGATGAGATCTTGGATATTGCAAGGGAAAGAGGGGTTCATATTCCAATATATATCGATGGTGTTCAAGTCTATTTTCCAGCTTCGGATAAGCCAAGAAAGCCGGACATTATGGGCAAAATTGAAAATAAAACACATGAAAGAAATGTAGTTCAAGAGATGATCCGATCAAAAATCCAAGAAGAGGAAATCAATAAGACGCCTGAGTTCACTGTTCAATTGGCCAAGCATGTTTTGAAGGGGGATGAATTTTTATCCTATCTCAGTACAACTCATGGCATAGATCCAACAAAATATAAAGTGTGGGTTCATGAAAACGGAGAGCAGCGTATCAAATGCGGTTCACGCAATTACAGTCTTACTGACTTCATGACAAAAGAGTTAAATCTAGATTTTACCAGTGAAGCGTTGCCTTTACTTAAGAACATATATGAAAATTATACTTTTAAAGAGAATAAAAATAATGATTGCTTGAAAGAAGAGGAAGGTCAACAGCTTGCAATAAATCCAAATAATATAATTATTGACAGTGCTGTTAGACGAAATAACTCTAAATCATATTCAAGTGAAGTTATAAAAAGTTTTTTACAAAAGAAGACAAAAGGACCTAAAGCGGGTGACTGATTCTAAATAGCTAGTGGGAATTAAATGCTACTTTATTGGGGTACGCAGCTGCGCCTGAGGTGAGAAAAGCTATTTTTTTAGGGAAAAAGCGAAAGCAGACCTTCTTTTCCCCCTCAAAAAGGCGTACGACAATCTAAAGATACTAACCGATGTGCAGAGTAGGGGGCTTATACTCCCCAGTTAGGGGTGGTTTAGGGTGTAGGGTGACTCCGTCTCCCCCACCCCAAAAAAGTAGCATATAAAAAATGGGTATGATCAATTCGCTGGTTGAATGTAATCGTATAGGATTTGCCGACTGATCTTGTACTCTCTTGCAATTTTGGCTTTAGAGATTCTAAGATCTATTTTTAAACTGGTCTGACTATTTCCATTCCAAAACATTGACAGATATCATGTCAAATATACAACAGAAACATCAGTCAAGCATCTCCCTAAACTTTTCACACTTCTCTATATAAGAAGCCGAGAGGCTCAAAAGCTCTTCCTCGAACTTTCGCAGCAGCACCATATTTCCATACTGCGCAATGAAGCGATATGTCTCCTTGAGCTGTTCGGCAACCATTTGAGCTTCTTGATCAAGAACCGAATCAATCGCTGATTTAGACAAGCGTGGAATAACAGAACCTGAAAATTGTCGCCTTGTCATTTCAGATACTTCATCATAAGCAAGCTGTTTTAAGTCTATTCCTTTTTTTACAACAAACTCAACCAATGGATCTTTTGGAATAGAATTTCTTGCTACCCACTTAGTAAGAGTGCCATACTTAACTCCCATGGCCTCAGCAAGTTCTTTGTCAGTTTTAATACCAACTTCCTGTTTCAAACGATTTAAAAAAAATCTAGCATCCATCGTATTCCTTACAATCCATTGCGCAAATATTACCACCTATATGTACATTATTATTGACTTAAATAATACATAGTAGTACAATTATGTACTACTATGTAGACGAGGTGTCAATATGGGACTTATTTATGACAAATTATACAGCAAGTACAACAAATCCATCCTCTCAAAGGCAGAAGTTGCGACTGAATTTGGTGTATCCATACGAACCATTGAACGCCGTATCAAACAGGGAAAAATGGCAAAACCTCTCAATACTGTTGATGACAAACGCTACGAATGGTCTCTGAAAGATATTGCTGTGTATCTCGGGGACAAGGATATTTAGATGAAACCTTTATCCGTATCCATCCTATCAGATCTCCATTTCGATTCGTACTTCCCGTTCTCTCTTGCGGCTCCATCCGAAGAGAGTGTACGGCGTGTATTCGATCCAATCTTTCAAACCCCTGCCGACGTTCTTGTCGTTGCCGGTGATTTGGGTCACTACAATCATCAGATCCGCCAGATCATGAAATGGCTCCGACGGCTCTATTTCAAGCACATCGTATGCGTTCTTGGGAATCATGACTACTATCTGGCCAATCGGATTATGATGGATGATTTTGACGAGAACTCGTTCATTCGCGTCAATCAGCTTCGCCAGCAGTTAAACGAGATCGAGGGTGTTCACTGCCTCAACGGGAACGTGGTCGAGATCGATGGGGTACGCTTTGGCGGTTGTGACGGATGGTATGACGGTCAATACTGGCTTGCCAACCTCAATCCCCATTTCATCTATTGTGACCACCACATTCAGGAGCACTGGAAACTTACCATGCCCGATTCGAATGTGATCAAGGGGATTAAAAAATACGATGATATTTGGAAGATCGAACAGCCCAAGATCGAGGTAGTTTACAAAGAGTGCGATGTGATGATCACCCATGTGATGCCATCCATCAATCCGCAGCATGTGGATGGCAATTACCGCAAGGACAAAGGAACAGCGTTCTTTTCGTTCAACGGTGAAAAGTATCTCAAAGAGACTACCGCTCACACCTGGATCTATGGTCACAGCCATACCAATCAGGATGTGGATGTTCACGGTGTGCGAATGCTGGCCAATCAGATGGGATACCGGGGCGAAGCCCGTAAAGCACCCGTCGAAGAAAAAGTAATTGAAATCTATGCGGAGCGTGTACTATGACAATATCAATCCTATCTGACTTGCATCTGGATATGCACTTTAATTCACCCCGTCAGACCACAGGTCATGTCAAGGCTTTCTTTGACCCGATCTTTAGACCGGATGGGAAAGAGAGCGCCGATGTATTAGTCATTGCCGGTGATCTTGGACATTACAATTCCCAAAATCTATGGATAATAGAGTTTCTAAGAGGGCACTATTTCAAACATATCGTATGTGTCCTTGGGAACCATGACTATTATCTGCTTCATCGATTGCAGCAGCTTGACTATGATACCAACAGCTTCAAACGGGTTGAAGAGATGCGCGAAAAGCTCAATGCTATTGATGGCATCCATTGTCTCAATGGAAACGTTGTCGAAATTGAAGGAATCCGGTTCGGCGGATGTGACAGCTGGTACGATGGCGAATACGGAAGATGGCTCTATGATCGAAATGGAACCAAAGGAGACTGGATGCAGCGTTTGTGGACGATGAGCATGAACGATGCCAGACTGATCTATGGAATCAAACGGTTTGATGAGATATGGGAGATTGAGAAACCGAAGATCGAGGCGATATACCAATCATGTGATGTCATGATCACCCATGTCAGCCCATCCATTAATCCGGAGCACATCGATCAACGATATCGCAACGATAAAGCAACCGGCTTTTTCAGTTTCAACGGCGAAGAGTACGTCAAACACACTTCAGCCAAAGTGTGGATATATGGTCATACCCACACTCCCAATGATTGTGAATTGCATGGGGTACGGCTGATCTGCAATCAGTTAGGTTATCCGGGAGAGAACATGAATGTCCGTGAGAAGCGGATTGAAATTGAGGTCACAAAATGAACCACAAAGAATTTAAAGAAAAAGTGAAGTACCAAGGAACCGAGAAAGATTCATTCATCGTCGATGAGCCGTTCAAGCCCGTCGATCTTGACCACAAGACCCCGTTTGGTACTCGATGGGGCGGTGATATCATCACGCTTAAGCCTGAACATCTTGAAGCTCTGAAAAGCGGGAAATATATTGCAATCGATGTGGAACGGGAGTATGTTGCTTTTTTGAAACTTGAAGATGTGAAACAGCAACAAAATGTCTCCCCAAAGGATATGGAAGAGGCATTAAAGTCGGCAGACATTTCGCCCAAAAGCAGTTTCAGCAAATACGCCGTTGCTGCCATTGCGAAAACAACACCCTGCTTGAGAGGATGGCAATCAGAAGAAGACACATCGGATGCCTTGACACAGATGATCGTTCTCAATAAGTTCAACAAAATCTTAGAGAGCGGAGGTGGGGAGAATTTTCTGTTTGACAACTATATCCATACACCCGAAGCACTCAACGAATACACCGAAGATATGATCGCTTCAGGAGATGTCCAAAAGCTCTCTGAGGCTCTTAGACTGATGCAAAAAGAAATCCTCAAGTTGAGAGAAGAAGTCCCGCCGCAGGGGTAATGAGTATGTGCAAAATTTGCACCGACTGAGTTATTGCATTTTTTGCAACAACTGAGCAATATGCAAAATCTGCATAATGCTTTTGAACTATTTCCAAAATGGAAACAGTTCGAAGGACAACCGATGAATCATTCAAATCGAACCGTTGCAAATAATGCAACACTTGAAAATCTTCTCCAGCTCACCAAAGAGATCATCGCTGAAAAAGAGGAAGCCTATGAGCGCCTTGAACCGCATTTTCTTGATGAGATCAAGGAGAGAGAATCGTTCGTTTTCTCATACGCTGAGAAGATCAAAGGGTTTGAGGAACGTGTCAGAGCACACAACTATCTCTACACCTGCCGGCTAATCCTTGAGCGCTACAAAGAAGGATTTTATTACGACGATGAGCAGTTGGAAATGCTCTTCATGCTGATCGATGGTCAGCGAATTAAAAAGGAGAACCAATGAAATTCGCCATCTTGGGCGACACCCACTTTGATTTCTGGCTCAACACCAACTTCAAAGAAAAACACTTCCACCTGAAATTTCGCAAACTGCTTGAGAGTGCTCAGGCCAATGTGCTATTGCTTCCGGGAGATATCGGCCACTACAATTCCCAGAACCTCCAATGTCTCCAATATATGAGACAATACTTTGACCGCATAGTTGTTACGTTTGGCAATCACGACTATTACCTGATCACCAATTCAGTACGGGAGAAATACCAATACCGCAATCCGAACCGTCCCAGCGAGGAGCGGGTATCGGAGATGAAAAAGATGATTGAGGATGCCGAGGGGATCGACTACGTTGATGGAAATATCATCGATGTCAATGGAATCAAAATCGGTGGTGCTACCGGCTGGTACGATGGAAGTCTGATCATGAATAAAAGCAAGCACGAGGATATCAATTGGGACTGGATATTCATGAGTAACGATGCTAATCTAATCTATCCAACTGGAAACAACGGAGCCAGATTTGACCGACTCTTCCATGAGCAAAAACACCGCCTCGATGCCGTCTATCAGCAATGCGATATCATGATGAGTCATGTATCACCGTTGTCCGAATGGAAGCAGTTTGTTGAGATGTATGACTTTGATCCGGATCAGGCAGCCAGAGATCCGCATTATGCGCCAAACCACAAAGCATTGAGTGACTACAACGCTTTTTACTGCTTCGATGGCAAAGAGTATCTGGAGAATGGATCAATGAAGCACTGGGTATTTGGTCACACCCACCGCAATTTCAGCCGTACCTATGAACGGCAGGATGGAAAAGAGATCGAGATTCACTGCAATTCGATCGGATACCCGGACAAGGGAAAAATCCCGAAGGGATTTGGGATCAAGGTGATTGAAGTTTGACGATCTTTACAACTTAGCTGAATATAAAAAATATCCATTTTGGCGCAAGTTGGCGCGAATGAATAGGAGAATAGAAATGATCATCACTAAAGAGACTTTCATTATTGCCGATACCCATTTCGGCCATGCGAATGTACTGGAATATGAGCCGGGGCGAAAAACCGTTCTCGGTGATCATCCCGATCAGCGTATGGCGGAGCTTTGGAACGAAGCAGTCTCTCCAACTGATACCGTTCTGCATCTTGGAGATTTTGCCTTCAAAAGCGAAGCAGTCCAAAGATGGGTTCAAGAGCTCAACGGCACAAAGTATCTCATCAGAGGCAATCACGATCGATCACCTCAAACCTATCTTGAAAACGGATTCACCGAAGTAATCGACTTCCCAAACAAAGGTGAACCGGCGTATCACATCGCAGAGGTAGAGGGTATTCGAATCCTCTTCAGCCACTACCCAATCGTCAGCGACGGATATGATGATACAAGGTGGAGATATCTCTCAAGGGTATTCGATGAACATCAGTGTCATATCAATATTCATGGCCATATCCATTCGATGCAGCTCAATGAAAAGTTCTGTATCAATGCAAGCGTTGAGGCGATTGGATATAAACCTGTGAGGCTGGGGGAACTTTTGGGGAGCCAGGGTTTCCCCCGGCGCTAATGAATTAGCGGTGCAAAAATGCACATAAGCAGTATTGTGAACACAAGCTTGTGCATGCAACTCCCTCTTTGTTGAATTTTTGGAAACAGCCAAAAAAAAAGGCCGAGGGGTAATTACTCCCTCGACCTGGCTGCTCCATCAATTCAACAGAGAAGTGTGTTCACAAAAGAAATTATACCATTTTTTTACAAAAAAGGACCCCTATGATAACCAAAGAATTCGACGATCTTTACCTGCTGCATCCCATCTATCCGGCAATGCTTGAGCGGTATATCTATGATGTCGCCGGTATGTTGAGCCAACACGACGAGAAACCCTATGACGGCGGATACTGGAAAAGTATACCTATTGGCAGCGGATGGTTTTTTGAACTTCAGGATGAGCGTTCCTGGCATGTGATCAACGAGAACAACTATTCCGATGAGATTCTATCCACCAGATCATTCTCGCTGGCGGTATTCCTGATCGCTCTTTCCGGATTTCTATTCTTCCTTCATGAGAAATCAGAACAGGGAGAAAACGTCTCGGAGCTGATGGAAGAGCTCTCGGATCTGCACAGCAATATCCGCACTTCGATCGAAGAGATGATCACCGACATGGAAGAGGAAGGGATGTTTTGGAGGGTGGTGGATTGATGAATGCTATAACGACAAATGAATCTATCACCCGGAATTATCCAGTATCAGAGATGATTTCAGAGCATCTCCATGAATATGTACCTACTGATCTAAAAAATGAAAAGGGGCTTTTCTTGTTCACTCCCCCAACCGGGCCAGGAAAAACTTACTGGCATTTCAAATGCCAATTTCAAACCTGATTTTACAAGAAATTCGATTTTCAGAAAAATTTTAACTGTAAAAGGGGACGAGCTCCCCCTGACAATCTTGAAAATGATGGATGAGTATTATGTCAAAAATAAAGAGTTGACTGTATTGCCATATACTCTAAAATATATTCGTGAGAATTTTGATCTATAAGTCATTGCGAGCGAAAATAATCATGATACTTGTGAATCTCATAGTGCCTCAATCTTCTTAATAATCTTCTTCCGATGCTCGGCGAAGAGTTTCTCAATCGCTGAGTTCAGCACTTCTTCTTTTGAGCAGTATTCCCAAAACCCGATCATTGTATGAACACGTTCTTTTGAAGTTTGATTCAATTCGATGAACTCTTTGTCAAACAATCGTTTGATTTCAAGCAATGACTCGATGGCTGCACCCAAACGTTCTCTCTCATTGACCCCTTTCTCTAAATCAAGCGAATTAGCAATTTTAGTTAACTCTTCTAGGCTATTACTTTGTAAAACAACTCTACGGTCTATTTTTTCATTACTCATTGGTTAAGTCCTTTTAATGAGATTTTATACTTCATATATTGGAGTATAATAGCTTTATATTCATATAGTGTCAATAATAATGACATTATACAAGCTATAGATTCATATATTGCATAGATAATACAATAGTGTTATATGGAGCGATCTGTTAGGAAGGTGATGCACAATATGGCTTCGTTTTGCCATTAATGCTAAGATAATACAATATTATCTTGTAAGTAAAAGGCAATTTTGCTATAATTTATTAAATGATCGATAGATTTAGAGATGAGTTTTGATTGCTTCGTTGAAAATATAGAGGTCATTTAATAGAGATTGGATATTGTTTAGATACTTAATGTGTCATTAGTATCATATATAGTCTAATTAACTAGACTATATATTCATAATTTGACAATATGTAGAGATAGGTCAATAATATTTGACTTATAGATTGGAAAGGCTTGATTATCTTAACGTGCTATGTTTTCCGTTTTCTGAATGGTTGCTATTTAAGATTTTTTAAAATGGATGGGAAAAAAAATCCTTTTGTAGGTTTATCGACTTTTTTAAAACGGTTGAAAAAGATTCTTCCAAAATGTGGAAACATTGTAGTCTACAAAAGTTCAACAAGCTGCAATTATGTAGCAAGTGATTTTATTATG
>CAZBVJ010000020.1:0-25029 GCA_964495485.1 uncultured Sulfuricurvum sp. | reverse complement strand
TAAGCAAACTTTAAAGCGCATGGGAAGAAAAATCCCTTTGTAGGTTTACACCCAATCTTCACCTGGGATGACCTATACAAAACTATCATGGCTGCAAGCATGGCACATCCGTGATGAAACCTATTCAAAAGCACTCTCAAAGCTTGTCAATACGCAACTGCGACACCCATTTGCGGCTCACTGGGGCGATGGAACTACATCTTCATCAGATGGACAGCGATTTCGCGCAGGAAGCAAAGCCCAAAGTACCGGTCATATCAATCCAAAATACGGTGGCGAACCTGGGCGATTGTTCTACACGCATGTATCAGACCAGTATTCCCCCTTTAGTACAAAAGTCGTTAATGTTGGAATACGTGATTCAACCTATGTGCTTGACGGATTGCTACATCATGAGTCTGATCTGAAAATCGAAGAACACTACACAGATACAGCCGGCTTTACAGATCATGTATTTGCACTAATGCATCTGCTTGGATTTCGATTTGCTCCAAGGATACGAGATTTAGCGGATACCAAAATCTACATACCCGAAAGCTATAGTGAATACGATGGATTGAAACCTATGATAGGGGGGACAATCAAGCTCAAAAATATTCAACTCCATTGGGATGAGATCCTACGGTTAGCAACTTCGATTCGACAGGGAACAGTGACGGCTTCATTGATGCTTCGCAAATTGGGAAGTTATCCACGACAAAATGGTCTTGCGCTAGCGCTGAGAGAATTAGGACGCATCGAACGATCCCTTTTTATTCTCGATTGGCTACAGGATGTAGAATTGCGTAGACGGGTCAACGCAGGGCTGAACAAAGGTGAGGCCAGAAATGCGCTCGCAAGGGCAGTGTTTTTAAATCGTCTTGGTGAAATTCGCGATCGAAGTTTCGATCAACAGCGATATCGAGCAAGCGGGCTTACGCTTGTAACCGGTGCAATCGTATTATGGAATACGGTTTATTTGGAAAGAGCTGTTATTGCTCTAAAAGAACGCGGTATTGATGTAGATGAAGATTTATTGCAATATTTATCCCCTTTAGGTTGGGAACACATCAATTTAACAGGGGATTATGTCTGGAAAAAGAGTTCGAAGATCAAAGAAGGGAAATTTCGGCCGCTTAGACAGATAAATTTACCTTAACGTGCTATTTTTTCCGAATTCTGTAGTGACCCGTAGCTCTTCAATGACACCAATATGAGCATAACCGCGCGCACCGCCACTTCCTAAAACTAAAGAAACTTTTTTTTTATCCATTTTATATTCCTTCATATTACGATGATGCAGACAAACTTCTTCGAAACAGCATCAACGCAAGAGAAAAATAGACGAGACCAATTACAAACATAGCGATGAAATCTGGCCAAACAACCTCTATACCAGCCCCCCTATACAATACAGCCTGTGCCATACTGACAAAATGACTTGTAGGCGCTAGCTTCATTATATACTGCAAAATATCTGGCATACTTTCATATGGGGTTATACCACCAGAAAGTATCTGCAATGGAAGAATCGTTAAAATTAAAATTAATCCGAATTGTGGCATCGTACGTGCAATAGTTCCCATAAAAATACCCATCGAAGTTGTCGCAAACAGTACCAGAAAAGCCCCACATAAGAAAAGTATCTCGGAGCCTGCAATCGGAATGTGAAGTATTCCCTCTACAACAAACTGTAACGATAAAGCTGCCGCAGTTAATACAACCAATCCCATTGACCATACTTTTCCCAGCATAATTTCGAAAGCGCTCAGCGGCATAACCATCAAATGTTCCAGTGTCCCGTGTTCTCGTTCTCTTATCAAAGCAGCACCAGTCAACACAATAGAGAGTAGTGATATCATACTGATAATCTCCATCACACCTCCAAACCAGCTCCCTTCAAGATTCGGATTATATTTCATTCGAGTAATAATACCTACTGGAAGTATAGTACTTTGATGCAATGTATTAGCCACTTCACGATTAATGATCTGCTGTATATATCCTGCCCCTATTCCAGCTTGCGTCATTCTCGTCGCATCAATATTAAGTTGAATTGCAGGGTGCTTTCCGGATATAACCTCTTTTTCAAAATTTGGCGGTATCGTTACCACAAAAGTGTATTTTCCAGCATCTAATCCCTCATCTCCTTGATCAAATGAAGCAAGTTTAAAAGATTTAAAGCGAGGCGGATAAAAAGCATCGATTATTTTTCTTGAAAGTATTGACCGGTCTTCATCTAGAAATGCTATAGGTGCATTATGAATTTCACTCTTAGCTGCTGTAGCTCCGACATAAATAGCAATACTAAATGAATAAATGATCAAAACTATCATTATTTTGTCATGCCATAAACTACGCAGTTCCTTAATCCCTAAACGAAAAATATTTAATAGATGATTCATCATACTTCCTGTTTTTTCAACAATATCATAGATAAAACAGTAATAACAGTCGCAGCAATCATCAAAGCGAAAAAATCACGGTATAAATCCTGTAGTTCTAATGCTTTACTAAATATGCCACGGCTTATATTTATAAAATAGGTTGCCGGGAAAATTGCTCCTATCCATGATGCAATTCCTTCAAGCGAAGAAACAGGATCCTTTAATCCTGAGAAGTTAATTGTAGGCAGAAGTGTCAAAATAGCGGTACCGGCAAGAGCCGATATCTGTGTTTTAGTAAAAGACGAAATCATAAAACCCAAGCCTGTCGTAGTAATAACATAAAGCAGTGTTCCTAGGATCAGAATTAAAAGGCTCCCTTTGGGTATGATCCCAAAAACAAAATACGCCAATATTAGTAAAAGAAAAAAACCAATCATACTAATAACGATATAAGGTACCTGCTTGCCGATAAAAAATTCCAAGCGGGTTACCGGTGTTGCATAAAAATTAGTAATTGACCCTAGTTCTTTCTCTCGAACAACGCTCAAAGCCATTAGAATAGAAGGAATAAATATTAGTAACATAGGAATAACTGCTGGAACCATGGCATAAATGCTCTTGAAATCCGGATTGTATCGATAACGCATTTCTATATTTACTGTAGAAATAGAGGGGGTATAGCCTAACGTCTGACGCGTAAGCTGCTGAAGATAATCATAATGCATTCCTTGAAGATACCCATGTATGGTTTCGGCACGAAATGGCATCGCACCATCAACCCATACGGCAATTTCAGTATATCGTCCTTTTTGAAGGTCTTCACCAAATCCGGAGGGGATAATAAGCGCTACGGAAAGCTCACCGCTTTTCATCCGAGAATCCAGTTCATCAAATGACCGCAATGGCGGCTGCTCTAAAAAATAGCGCGAGCCTGAGATGTTTTGGACGTAGTTTCGGCTTTGGGGTGTACCGTCTTCATCAAGTACTCCAAAACGAAGATCTTCTACATCGAGACTCAACCCAAATCCCAAAATCATCATTAGAATTCCCATACCCAACAATGCAAAGACTAGTCTTACAGGATCTCGAATTAACTCCAACGATTCACGATACGCATATCCAAACAAGCGTAATGAGCTAAAGTAGCGGTTCGCTTGTTGATGTTCGTGTGGCAATATATGAGATTCATTGCTTCTCTCTGCACTCTGTTCACATTCTCCAACTGCTTCCTGAAGATAATCAATAAATGCTTCTTCCAATGTCTCTTTATTACGTGTACGTATCAAAGAAGAAGGAGAATCACTCGCCAAAACTTTTCCTTGATGCATTAGAGAGATACGATCACACCGTTCCCCTTCGTTCATAAAGTGAGTCGAGACGAAAATTGTCACTCCATCATTCCGAGAGAGATCGATCAAGTATTCCCAAAAACGGTCACGAGACACAGGGTCAACTCCCGATGTCGGTTCATCTAAAATAAGCATCTCGGGACGGTGAACAACTGCAACCGCCAAAGAGAGTCTTTGCCGGATCCCTAAAGGAAGATCTGAAGCACTGTTATCACGATATTCTTCAAGATGGAAACGTTCAATCATTTCGGCAATACGACTATCAATCTGATTTTTCGGGAGATGGAAAAGCTGTGCATGAAGCAGTAGATTCTGGTAAACGGTGAGCTCGGAATAAAGCGAAAAGGCCTGCGTCATATATCCTACACGTTTACGTGTTGCAATATCATTAGCAGCGGCTGGTTCTCCAAAAAGCCATGCTTTTCCTTCTGTAGGTGATAACAAACCTGTCAACATTTTCATAGTTGTTGTTTTACCACAGCCATTTGATCCTAAAAATCCAAAAATTTCCCCTTTATCAATGCTAAAACTAACATGATCAACTGCTTTAAAATCTCCAAAACTAATTGTCAGGTTCTCAGCAATAATAGCAAATGCATCTCCTTGAAAACTACTATTTCGTGGAGGAACAACGAGAGTTGTATGACCACTTCGTTTGTTTTCGGGAAGAAGTTGTATAAACGCTTCATCGAGATTTGCCGTATCGGTTTGCTGTAGGAGTTCTTCTGGAGTACCACTGGCTAAAATCTTTCCTTCATCCATCGCAATCAGCCAGTCAAACCGCTCAGCTTCTTCCATATAGGCTGTTGCGACGATGACGCTCATCCCTTCGCGACGATGACGGATACGGTTGACCAGTTCCCAAAACTGCCGGCGTGAGAGGGGATCGACCCCTGTGGTCGGCTCATCCAGAATCAGGAGATCCGGATCATGGATCAGGGCACAGCATAATCCGAGTTTTTGCTTCATTCCACCTGAAAGCTGTCCTGCTGGACGATCTTTAAACGGCAACAATCCCGTACTCTCAAGAAGTTCTTCAATACGTACCCGCCGTTCCTGTTTTTCCAGTGCAAACAAGCGTCCGAAGAACTCAACATTTTCAAACACGGAGAGAGACATATAAAGATTCTTACCAAGTCCTTGTGGCATATAAGCAATACGTGAGTATATTTGTTCACGATAGTGTTTATTATGCATATCACCACCGAAAACCGTAATTCTTCCTTCTTGAATCTTACGTACTCCAGAAATCAAAGCAAGAACACTTGATTTACCGACTCCATCAGGTCCTATAAACCCAACCATACATCCAGATGGTATTCGAAGAGATATATCCTTTATGGCAATGCTATCTCCATAGCAATGGGTAACGTGTTCAAGTATAGCAATAGTATTCATTGTACGTTTGAAACTATTTTCAACTCATCTGGCCATGGAGTTTTTTCATCTAACCGGATATGTGCTATACCTGGTGTGCCACTACTAAATCGAAAGGATTGATTTTTGAGAAAAGTAGGATCAATTTTAACTTTTATGCGAAACATCAATTTTTCTCGTTCACTCTCAGTTTCAATCTCTTTAGGTGTGAACTGTGCCTCAGGTGAAATGAATGAAACTCTCGCCGGAATAGCCGCATCCAGAGCATCAAGTTTAATCCGGGCTTCAGAACCTATTTTCACCCGTCCCGCATCAGCGGTCGGGAGGAAAATGGTCATGTATATGTCATCAATTTCCAATACCGTCAGTACTTTTCCACCAGAACCGATAACTTCACCAACTTCGAGTATTTTGTATAAAACACGTCCGTTAACGGGAGATTTAAGAGTACTGTCATCGATATTTGTCTCAATTGCCTCTTTTTGCGCCAATGCCGCACTGATGGCATTATCTGCAGCAATAATTTGTGTTTTTGCCGCAGCCAAAGCTGCACTAAGGGTATCAAGGGCTGATTCATGCTGCTGAAGCTGCACGAGTGATATATTGTTGTTCACATAAAGATTTTGGGATCGTGCCAGATTTTTTCGTGCTAGGTTCAGTTCACTTTGACGTTGACGAACAATGGCAAGTGCATAATTTCTATTCTCTCTGGCCTGCTGAATCTGGGCTTGTGCCTGCTTAACCTTGGCATTGAGCTCGTCCGTATCGAGCTTTGCCACTATCTGACCTGTCTTAACGGCGTCCCCTTCATTAACCGATACATCGATCAAACGTCCAGGTATTTTCGTGGCGATATCCACTTCCGTCGCTTCGATCCGTCCGTTTCCAAAAGCGATGGATTTAGGAAGTTCCGGCCGATTCATGTAATTGAAGAGATAGATGCCTCCTATGGTTGCCGTAGCTAAACCGGCAACTATCAGCCCTTTATAAATTATTTTCTGCATGGCTATTCCCTTTAATCATTTGATTTTCTTTATTTCCATTCGATAAATATGATTTTAATCGGGTAATCAACTGTGCTCTCCCTGAATCGTCGGAAAAAAGCTCAAATGCACCTATATCCTGTTGTAGCTGGACAAGATCCAGGATAAAACGGTGTACTGTATTGGCCGATGCATTATCGGCAATCAGACTGGCATTTTGGGCGCTGAGAAGATCGCTCATCGTTCTTGTTCCTTGGGCATAATTGTCCCTAACCATATAAAAACTTTTTTTGGCAGAAAGAGATGCTTCTTCTGAAAGGGCTATCGAAGAATAACTTGCCTTTATCATATGAAGATCACTTCGTATCCGTTGCTCGATAGTTCGCATTTCTTCCTGATAGTTCACTTGCAATTGTTGCAGTTTCAGCTGGGAACGAGAACTTCGCGCATTCCGAGCTCCTCCTTCATACAAAGGCAACGAGAGTTTTATACCAGCCTGCCAATCGGTTTCATTTTCCATATTAATACCCGCATTTGGATTCCTTGTTTCATCAAAAACATGGGATACGTCGGCAGCCAGTATGATATCCGGTGACCAGTACGAACGCTCGTCCGATAAAAGCTGACGTTTCTGCGCTCTCTTTTGCGCATTGATCTGATGCAAACGGGGAATATTTACGAGCCCTTCCTTGATAAAAAAATCTGCCATTGCATCAAAATCCCGCTGATCACCAATCAGACTCAAAAAAATCTGTTTATCCCGTAAAAAGTGGGGATCGTTCAATGTCGCAGGTTCTGTGATGAAACGGCTGCTGATATTTCGATTTAGAATGAGGTTCAAACTGTCTTTTGCTTTTTCGACATCCGCTTCGGCTTTCAATACATCTTGCCGTACCGTCGCAATAGCGCTTTCCCAATAATAGACATCTGACATATCTGATGTACCGGCCTGAACCCGCCCGTGTGCCAGTTCGAGGTTCGTTTGCGTCAGGGCAAGATTGTCCTGTTGGATACGGTGATATGTCTGAAACATCAATACATTTAAGAAAGTACTCATCGCCTGTTTGACGACTTCGATTTCCAATGAACGCTGCTGCTCTTCGACAGCTATCTGCAACTCTTTTTGAATCTCCAGATTTGCCAGCGCTTTTTCCGAAAACAGAATCTGCTGAAGCTTGATCGCACCGGAAACACTCTTTTCGGCATAGAATCCATTTTCTACATAAACATTATCGCTGTTTAGCCGTGTATACCCCAGTTCGCCGGTTACTCGCGGAAAAAGAGTCGAACGTACTTCGGTAACGTTTTCATTATTTGCCGCAACGCCAAGCTTAGCGGCAATAATACTTAAATTGGCACGCACGGCTTCTTCCGCTACTGTCGTCAACGAGAGTTTTGGCTCTTTCTCCTCTGTTACGTTCAATAATACGGCATTATTCAAAACACTGAATTTCGGATACACTCCGATTAAACGGGCGGTTTTCATATTGATCATCAGTTGGCGTTTTTGCTCAATCGATACCGGTTGTTCTTGCGCTTTTCCCCCGCGTAATACTTTCAATACGTTCAATGCGCTCCGACGTGCTCTTCGTGAAAGATCATCTTTTTCTACGGAAGCGGCCAATATTCCTTCATTGACCATAGCTCCTTCCCCTAATGCATAAGTCGGAATTTTTCGATTATTGAGTGTTTGAATGATTTTTTTCCGTATGTTCTCATTTAAACCATATAAGGGGGTAACCATCACAGCATCCAAATCGGTCAGAATCATCTTTTCAATCCCATCAGCCTGATCAGCTATACGGATAAAAACGATATCGATCCCTTTTTTGCGAAATACTGATATTGCCTCTTCCGCTGCTTTGGAATACAGCCTGTAGTGAGATTCTTCGAGGACTATCCCTATTTTCCGTGAAGGAGCTATCGACTGGAGAGCTTGAATTTCTTCGTTTAATTGGGATTCTCCCGTCACATAATTGAGGTTACGGATCTTCGTCCGATCCGTTTCTTTTATCAAACCGGACAATGAAGTATTATAGACAAAAGGAGCGAAAGTAGGTTTGGCGAACGCATTGTAGTTAAGCGCGATATGACTTGCCGTACTGCCAACAAGGAGAACCATATCCACGTCCGGATCATTTTGTAATTTATCTATGCCGCTTTTGACCCGTGCGACAGAAAAACTGGCATCAATCCGTTTGGATTCGGGAAAGCTCAGAGCATATTCACCCTCACTGGCTTTTCGTATTTCACGAATCAACGCTGTACGTGCTTCAGAAAGTTTGGAGTTTTCACCGTCCGATACGATTCCGATCGTCAGTACAGGTTGTGCAAACGCTTCTATACCTACGAAACACATACATGTAAAAGCGATAATAATTCTTTTCATCATCATCAATCTTTTTTTAAAATCGTCAAAAACATCTCTATAGATTGATTAATACGCCTCATTAGGTCACCTCCGGTTAGAATCCAGTATTTAGCCATTCCAAAGGTCAAGCCGTCATATATAAAGAATAGCTCCATTGGCTGCACGGTATTTCCGAGAGACTTCGCCAACGGTTCCATTATTTTTTCGGAGATATACATATACATATGCATTAGAGGATTGTTGTCATCAAAAGATGCATGCAAATAAAAGGTTGGATCACTCATCAGATGCTCTTTGATACCATTTTTATTTTTCATAATAGCTTCAAACTTGATGCGGGTAACAACTCTAAGCATTTCAATGGGATCGGTATGATTTTCAAGTTCTTGCTCCATCATCTCTATATAAAATTCGATTTGCCCCATTATGTACTGATTATAGAGTGCCTCTTTGGAACCGAACATACTGTATATAGCTCCTATGGAAACTCCAGCATTTTTCGCGAGATCGACAATCTTCATATTCTCGTATCCGTCACGGATAAAGAGATTTGTCGCTTCCTCTATTATCAAATCGCGTTTAATCTCTTGCATTTTTCTTTTAAATGTCATAACTACTCTTTGATTGATATTTCTTGCATTATGCTAGATTTTAACTTAAAAAGAGAAAAAGGCTCTTTTAATGAATTAAGTTCTTTTTTATATTGATAAAGGCTATAATTTTAAATTCCGCAAAAAGAGGAGAATACAATGGACCGTCTTAGTATTATTTACACGAATGGAAATGAAGAAAAATACCAAATTACAATGAGTACTCATATTGAAAGCGGATTACATATGCAGCATTTCAAACAATTGATTGAAAACAATATGCTAAAACTCATTATCGATCAAGAACAAATTCACCTAATACCTCTCGCTCAGATTAGAAAAATTATTATTCATCCATCTGAGTCATTATTATCATCTGAAAAGGGATTTGCAGGTTTTTTGCACGTAAAGTTAGATAAAGACACTTTTAATGCTTATGAAACAAACTATTAAGAAGTTCACAAAGCATCCTCTTTTTAAATTCTTTGGCAGAATAACATCAATTTTATTCATTCTCTTGATTATAGGATTTTTAACAATATACAATTATATTGAAAAACAAAACGGTGAATATATCACTCAATTAATTGCACAAACCCAAACAACTTTCGAAAACGAACTAATTCAATATACCTCCCTGTATCCCCAAAAAAATATACAGTTTTTTTTCGACCAACACTATCAACAACTTAGTGATAATAATATTATCAAGCTCGAAATTATTGATTTATCCAATAAGAGAATTTTTCAATATGATAAAACTCCCCTTCCTCCCCATATTACATCTGTTTTTAAAACTATTTCATTATCATCATCAGAGACATCAAAATATATAATGCTTCCGATTAATGATGAAACTTTTGCACTTGTATACACTAAAAAAATCCAATCTTATGACAACAAAGTTTATAGTCTAAAAATGATAATCGCTCTCCCCTCAAACACCATTAATATGATGCAAGATACAATGAAAAAAATCTTCATTTCCGTGTCAATAATTTTAGCTCTGGTTGTTATTAGTATATTTCCTATTGTTTATTATCAATATAGTGCATTAGAGGAAGATAAGTATAAACTTCTTAGAAGCAACTTTCAAACTCTAGCAGCTCTCGGAAATGCCATCGCTCTTAGGGATAGTGATACCGCTGAACATAATTATCGTGTCACCTATTTTGCCATTCGTTTGGCTGAAGTTTTAAGAATGCCGGTCAATAATTTTCCTGCACTTATCAAAGGAGCTTTTTTACATGATGTTGGAAAAATAGGAATTTCAGACTCTATACTTCTTAAACCTGGAAAACTAAGTACAGATGAATATTTATCTATTCAAAAACATGTTGAGTACGGATTGGAGATGATTAGATCAGTCGAATGGTTACAAGATGATACTGCTTCAGTTATAGCCTATCATCATGAACGTATTGATGGCTCAGGTTATCCGAAAGGGATCAAAGGAGAAGATATTCCCTACTGTGCACGTATTTTTGCCATTGCCGATGTATTCGACGCACTCATTTCTAAGCGTCCTTATAAAAATCCACTTAGTGTAGATGAAAGCTTGCTTTTCATTCAAGACAATGCCAATATCTTATTTGATTCGGCTATGGTTGATGCCTTCACATCTATCGCAAGCTCATTATATACTGAATGCTATAATCTTGAAACTGATGCCCTAGAAAAACTTTTCCTTGATGCTGTCAAACCTTATTTTGATAATCTCGATCTTATTTCTCCTAGAAAAGACAAGATATGAAGTTCTACCATTCTTTTATATGTCTTGCAATACTCTATAGTAGTACATTGATCGGTATGGACAATTATGAAGAAGGTTTGAGACTGTATAACGAAGGTCGCTATACAGAAGCCAAATCCAGGTTAGAGAAATCAGCTGAAACTGGAAATCACATCGCTCAATATACTCTAGGCTCGATGTATGAAAATGGTATAGGTACGGATCAAAACATTACCAAAGCGATGCAATTTTATAAACAAGCAGCGTTCGAATACCATCCATTACAAGTAGATTCTAACCATTCATTAAAACAAAACCAACTCTATCAGATCGATCCGGAAAGCGACAAAGTAATGGCTAACTTTGTATCACAATATCTCGATATACCAAAAGATATTGATGAACGTGAAACCATGCTGTCTAAGATTTTTAGTAATTTTGGGATGTTACCGTATGAAAAAACTTTTTTAATTCCTATTGCATACACAAGTGAAAACTTTGAAAAGCGTGATCCAACTATTTATCCTGGATACAATGAATTTAGCAACAATATTGAAACAGAATTTCAAATCAGTTTGAAAAAAAATCTAACTTATGATCTTTTAGGGTTAAATGAAATATTAGGATTTGGATATACTCAAGAAGTTTGGTGGCAGTTTTATTCTGAATCCGCCCCGTTTCGTGAAACTAACTATCGTCCTGAAGTATGGTTATTCATTCCGGTTGAAGACTATTCTTTCTCACAATTTGGTTTAAAAGCAATGAAAATAGCATTTTGGCATGAATCCAATGGCCTCGGGAAACCTTTATCCAGGGAATGGAATCAACTTTACCTTGATTCCATTTTTTATCACGGTAATTTAATAACAACGCTTAGACTATGGTATCCAGATGAAGGGGAAGACAATAAAGATATCACATCTTATCTAGGATATGGACACCTAAAATTGAGCTATATCTGGGGAAAACAGCAATTTGACCTAACATGGCGCAACAATCTCAATTTAAATAACGATAATCGAGGTTCTATAGAAGGAGAATGGTCTTATCCTATTGGAAAATCAAAAAATAATTTTTGGTATTTAAAAGCTTTTAGCGGATATGGTGCCAGTCTAATGGATTATAATCATCATCAAAACCGATTTGGTTTTGGCTTTTTGTTTTCACGGTGATTATTACCATGCATGACACAAAGACGGATAGCTATAGTCAATTTTTAGACTCCCTGAGATCTATAGAAAAAAAGATAGGCAAAACCAATACAATCGAAATTAAAATCGAATTGATTCAGATAGAGTTGGATATTTTCTCGAGCATCGACAAGATAAGTTTTCACGAAGCCATGGACCTTATAGATAAAGTCAAAACCCTTCTCATCTCCATGGAGACCGTAAATAATACATTCTTTCGGATGCCAATATAAGAACTTAATTCTTTTTATGAATTAAGTTCTATTTAAATATTCTTTCGCTTTAATCTATTATCAAACTCAACCGCAAAACAATCTTATTTTATCTATTCTGTAAAGGATGAATCATGAAAGCAGTAGTTATGGCCGGTGGTTTTGGAACACGGATACAACCGCTGACAAATTCAATTCCAAAACCAATGCTTCCAATCCTGAACCGTCCTATGATGGAATACACGATGATGAGTCTCAAGAAGCTCGGAATTACTGATTTCATTGTATTGCTCTATTTTAAACCTGAGATCATCATAGAATATTTCAAAGACGGGGGCAAATTAGGGATCAACATTACCTATGTAATACCGGATGACGATTACGGTACAGCCGGGGCGGTGAAGAAAGCTCAAGAGTACATCGGAGATGAGAATTTCATTATCATCAGTGGAGATCTCGTGACTGATTTTGATTTTCAAAAAATATTTGATTATCATAAAGCCAAAAACTCCAAACTTACCATCACCCTGACTTCGGTCGATAATCCGTTAGAGTTCGGCGTCGTCATCGCTAACGAAGAGGGGAGAATCGAGAAGTTTCTTGAAAAGCCGAGCTGGGGAGAAGTATTCAGCGATACGATCAATACCGGTATCTATATTATCGAACCTGAGATTCTCGATTATATCCCTAAAAATGAAAATTTCGATTTTGCCAAAGACCTTTTCCCAATGCTAATGAATAAAGGAATCGAACTTATAGCAGGATATGCAGAGGGATATTGGCGCGATGTCGGGAATCCAGAGAGCTATCGTGATGTATATGAGGATATCCTCAGCAAAAAGATTAATCTCAGTCTCGGAGGAGAACCTCATAAGTATCCTGAGTCTATTTCACTGTCCGAAGAAGATACTGCCATCGATAAAAGTGTCGAGATCGTAGGGATCGTCGTAGTTGGGAAAAACGTTACGATCAAAAAAGGGGTTAAGCTGAGCAATGTCGTGATCGGAAACAATGTCACGATTGCTCAAAATAGCAAAATTAAAAATACGGTGATATGGAACGACGTTATAATTGGAAAAAATGCCAAGATGGACGGTTGTATTATCTGTAATGATAACCATATCGGTAAAAACTTTGCCGCAAAAGCGGGGATGATACTTGCCGAGGGATGTGATATTGGTGAATTGGTTAGTATCGAAAAAGATATTACCATCTGGCCAGACAAGGTGATCGAAGATGCTTCCATTATCAGCCACAGCGTTATTTTGGGAAGTAAATATAAAAATTCAATTTTTGAAAATGGGATGGTTATCGGAAAGTCCAATGTCGAACTCTCCTGTGAAATGGTGACCAAGCTGGCGGAAGCATTCGGCGCTCAACTTCCAGTAGGATCGACGGTACTGGTATCGCGAGACAACGATAAAAGTTCGCGAATGCTGAAGAGGGCATTTCTAGGGGGTCTCCTTTCCTCCGGTATCAACATCGTCGATTACAATGCGATTCCCACTGAAATAATGCGATGCAGTCTCTCATCGATAGACGAATACTGCGCTGGAGTCTATTTTCACCAGAAAATCGACGATCCCACCAGTACCGTCATTACATTTTACAATCATGAGGCACTCCGGATCAATAGCGATATGGCCAAAAAAATCGAAAAAGCATTTTTCAAAGAGATATTCCGGCGGGTCGATTATGAACGTATCGGACAAATCATTGAGCTTGACCACAAAAAAGAGTACGGCCAGTATAAAAAAGAGATGGAAGAACTCTTGCAATCGCATATGTTTAAATGCATCGACTGCCGAATCGCCGTGGACATGATGCACGAGATGGCATCGGACGTTTTCCCCGATATCCTTAATGATCTCGGGATCGATCATATCCTCTTCAATGCGTACCGTGATGAACAGAAACTGTTTAATATTAAAGCCCTTTCCAAGCGCTCCTACGAGGATATGGGTTCCGTCATCCGTGCACTTAAACTGAATGCCGGATTCATGATCTATCCGCACGGTCAGCGTTTAGAGATCATATGCGACGAGGGAATCCCACTCACAAAGCAGTCGGCCCTGTATGTAGTCATGACACTGCTGAATATGGAAGCCAAAGCTCTCGGAACGACCAAGCGGGTCTTCCTACCCTCCTGGGCAGCCGATATCATCTATTTTGACCATCTGGAGACCGAGCGGGGGCAATATTCCAATTTTAAAACCGCTCAGATGAAAAAATACGATTTAATTGCCACCGGTGAAGGAAATTTCACTTTTACCGAGTTTGCAACCCACCGTGATTCAATGTATGCGACGCTGAAAATACTGGAGATGATGGTTCATCACCGTGTCAAACTCTCCAAACTGATCGATGCCCTGCCCAAGTTTTTCTACCGCAGTTTCCAGATTCCCTCTTCTCAGGCGATGAAAGGAAAAATGATGCGTATGCTCCTTGATGACGCCAAAGGAAAAGAGTTTTCGACCCTTGACGGTGTCAAAATATGGCTGGATAAGAACGACTGGATACTGATGATCCCTGATCAGTACAGTGATCATCTAAACCTCTATATACAAGCCGAAAATGATGAAAAGGGCCAAGTAATTCATCAATGCTATACCAGTAAAATCGAAGGATGGATGAAATTGAATCAGCCTAGAAATTTAGAATAGACGGAGGAAAAAATATTATTTGTATTTCCTATTTTTCGATGGATGTATATATGGTACGTTTTATATTCACAATGCGAATCAAAGAAAGGTGAATATAAGGGGTCACGTGCCGAAACGGATAGAATCGTACGCTAAGAGCTAAAAACTGTAAAATTTATCATTTTTTCGTACGCTAAGGCTCCATACGCCAGACATAATCGCCTGTCAGATTAATATGCTCCCATCCTAGAGGTGAAAAATACTTCAAAAACTCATCCGGAATTTCAATTTCTTTTTTAGCCTGTTCAATCGCTTTCTCCAAATAGACTGTATTCCAAAGAATAATCGCAGCCACGATCAGGTTCAGACCAGATGCACGGTAAAGTTGATTTTCGAAAGTTCTATCACGAACTTCCCCTAATCGATTAAAAAATACGGTACGTGCCAAGGAATTTCTGGCTTCACCTTTGTTGAGACCAATTTGGACTCTACTCCGGAGTGATGGGTTCTTGAGCCATTCAAGTATAAAAAGTGTTCGTTCAATCCGACCAACATCGCGAATAGCAAGTGCAAGACGATTTTGCCTTGGATAAGACGCAAGTTTGCGGATCAACAGTGACGCTGAAGCTGTACCTATTTTGATAGAAGCGGCTAATCTAAGGACATCATCCCAGTTTTGCTGCATATCTTTTATTTTGAGGGAACCGGTGATGATATTGTTAAATTGCTCTGGAACTTCAACCCCTTCTAATGCAAAGAGCTTCGTATCGGCTATATCTCGTATTCTGGGAGCAAATTTAAATCCAAGCAGATGACACAATGCAAACACATGATCAGTAAAGCCGGCTGTATCGGTATAATGTTCTTCAATCTTTAAATCCGATTCGTGATAAAGCAGTCCGTCAAGAACATATGTCGCATCTCTCGCATTTGCGTGGATAATCTGGGTATGAAACGGAGAATATTGGTCACTGATATGAGTGTAAAATACCACTCCGGGCTGATTGCCGTACTTTGCGTTGTATCCACCTAACGCGTCCCCTGTCCCTCCGGTGGGAAATCGCTGACCATCTGATGAAGAGGTTGTGCCGTCTCCCCAATTCTTAACCAGCGATGTTTGGTGATGATGGTTGGTTATCTGCGCCAATGCACTTGAATAATTTTCATCCCGAATATACCAATCAGATGCACTTCTAAGTCTACCGACGGATATATCGGCGCAAGCATCCGCCATCTTTTGATGCCCTAGATTGATACCATCTGATAGTATCACCGCAAATAGTGCTTTTTTATCTGTAGATGTCATTCCAGAGCGCAGATGGGTAAACTGATCGGAGAATTTTGTCCAAGAATCTACCTCAATGAGCAAGTCGGTTATTTTAATTCGTGGGAGTAAATTGGATACATAGCGTATGATATTAGTCGCTTCTTTTGGAGCGCCGTCTGTGCGATAAGGTTTAATCGAATAACCATACTGCGTAAACTCAACATCGGCAATTGTACCGTTTTTAATCATATCTGAAAGCTCATCGATACTCTCACTCAGTTGCTTTTGGCGATTTATCAAATACCTTGGAAAGTCCATTTCTACCGCGATAGGTAGATTGTTTTGAGATTTCATTTCGCTGTAGCTGTGACGTGTCATCAAATAGCTGTCGAAATCAAGATATTGTTTACTCCCATCAATCCAAATGTCTCCCGAACGGAGTCTATTTTTGAGCTCGCTGAGTGCACATAATTCATAATATCGCCTATCCATTCCTTCCTCGGTATAGATAAAAGGTTTCCATCGCGAGGGAATAAAGTCAACCGGCGCATCCTCTGGGAGCTTACGTTTATTTTTTGAATTGAGCTCTTGAAGCAATCTGATCGCATCCATGACATCCCCTCCGCCAGCGGAGGCTTTAAAATCAAACTCTTCTAAAAAACGGGATGTATATTTGCGCATCTGCACGTAGTGGGTCTCTATAAAAGCCAAATGGTCTTGTTTGATAGGTTCTGAGAGGCTAGTAGCCTCTTGTACAGACTGCAAAAACGAATCCCATCCGATGTGCATATCGATAGATTCCCATGGATTGGCTCCGTTGTTTCTAGATTCAATCAGAAGTTGTGAGGTGCGTGAGAAAAACCGTATAAGTTCTTTTGCCTTTTTGTCCCCATCTTGGATTGTTTGATGAAATCGGTTCTGACTTCGCCGCATCAGTGAACCAATAATACGATCATGCATAGTGATCGCATCATCAATAAGAGCCTTTTGAATTTCAAGAAGAGTAATGGCTATCAGGGTATAACGGCGCTTTGGTTCATACTGACGAAGATGGCTAATGGAGATTCGGTATCCTTCACGACTGTATTGTTGCATTCGGATTTGCGATACTCTACTAGAAATAGTTTCGGAAATTTCAAGCCTCTTGATCGTTTGAAGCCGTTCCATAATAACGAGCATATTAGCAGATGTTGGGCGTGACTCACTTTGCCTAAGCCACGAAAAAATACTTTGACCGACAGACGCGTCAAACGCAAGCAAGTCATCGAGTAATTGCATGTTCTGCTTATTTAAAAATGATGTCACGGTTTGTTGGATAATTTTTTCAGCACGACTCAGAGACAGTGATACCATCGATTCAATTTGCAGCAACGAAGGCATAAGAATTTTTCGATACCGCATTTCATACATCAAAGTCTGTAGTAAAAACATCCCTTTGTGGTTTTCAATTGCGATTGGGGTTAACCAGCGAACCATCTCTTTCAAATATCGATCATTGAAATTTTTGTATCCATACTTTTGCATCAACAAGTATTGGTGCTCACGTCTGGTCTCTGCACGCGATGCGTATCCCAAAAAATCTTCATAGCTCAATCCAAGCTGTTCTGAAATAAATTCAACCAATGCTTTGGGCGGGATTTCATCGATTCTCAGCGTGCGCCCCGGATAGCGCATCATGCATAAAGAAAGTGCAAATCCTAATTTATTAGAAGAGCGTCGTCGCTGAGATATAAATTCAAGATCATCTGAAGTTAGGAGGTAGTGTTTGGCTAATTCCTCAAATTGTTCTGGCAACTTTTCTAGTATTTCGCGCTGCAATGATGAAAGAATTTTTTTACGTGGCATATAGCTTCCTTCATAGTGTTTAGTAATTAAATATTATATTGTTTATAATACTATGAATAATATACTATTTAAGAAGCAAATATTCTTATCTGTTTAGAAAGAAAATCATATGTATCACAAACCTACGTTTATGATACTGCACTAAAAGGACGAAAATGCTTATTGGTTATGCACGTGTCTCCAAAGCGGATGGAAATCAGGTATTGGATTTGCAGATTGATGCACTTCAACGAATTGGTATTACCGACGGACAATTGTATGTTGATAAAGCTTCCGGTGCGAAAGATGATCGCCCCGGTTTAGAAAACTGCCTCAAGGCGTTACGCGAAGGTGACACTTTAGTAGTTTGGAAACTGGATCGGTTGGGTCGAAATCTCAAACATCTTGTCTCTACAGTGGATGATCTGTCTAGGTGTAATATCGGATTCAAGGTTCTCAGCGGTCAAGGTGCCGATATCGATACTACTACTCCAGCCGGAAAAATGGTATTTGGAATATTTGCCGCATTAGCAGAATTTGAACGTGAGCTTATTCGTGAACGCACTATTGCCGGATTAAATGCTGCTCGCGCACGTGGAAGAAAAGGGGGAAGAAAATTTCAGCTCACCAAAGCGCAAATCCGTTTAGCACAAGCGGCGATGTCTAATCGTGATACGTCGGTATCTGAGTTGTGTAAAGAGATCGGTGTGACGCGTGCGACACTCTATCGTTATGTCGGACCAACCGGAGAGTTACGAGAATTTGGAAAGAAAGTATTGGGAATCGAAAAGACTCCCTGATTACGATGCACGAGCTGGAGTAATCTGAAAATGCAATCCAAGTGAATGCACTACTTTTGCAATGGTATCAAAACGGGGTTTTGAGCCGGGTGCAAATGTTTTATAAAGACTCTCTCGTCCTAGACCGCTCTCTTGTGCAATTTGGCTCATTCCTCGTGCTTTGGCAATATGACCGATAGCACGGATCAATTCATCGGTATCTCCCTCTTCGAGCACTTGAGTGAGGTATTCGGCAATCGCTTCTTCACTGTCCAAATATTGTGTCATATCAAATAGGCTTAATGTTGCTTCCATTATTCAATTTCCTTTGCTATCTCTATGGCTTTATCAATGTCACGCTGTTGGGTCGATTTATCACCACCGACAAGTAAAATAATAAGTTTATCTCCACGCATCGTGTAATAGAGCCGATAACCAGGCCCCATATCGATACGCATTTCATAAACACTTTCTCCAACACTCTTCACATCACCGAGATTTCCACTTTGTGCTCGCTCAACACGGCGTGCAATCGCAACACGTGCACGCATATCTTTGAGCTTTGTCAGCCATTGTGAAAACTTTTGGGTTTGTTGAATGTTATACATAGACAAATTGTATCCATTTAGATACATAGTGTCAAGAAAGAAGGGTATATTTTAGAAAATGAGTGGGAAAATCTATTGTAATATTTGTTTAGCGTACGATTCTATCCGTTTCGGCACGTGACCCCTTTTCTAAGTATTATTTTTTTTGGCAAAGGCAACTGTCCATCGGGATGAATCGATAAATTTGACGATCAATGAAATAATTAACCATCCCATCACCATTGCAATCAGTGTGTGACTGAGGAAATGATCCCCTTTGAGTATTTTATACAGTCCCATACTCCAAGCAACCCCCATCGAAATTCCAAACGCCATCCATTGTTGAGTACGTGTGCGAGCTATTGCTATTAATGCCAAGAGCGAAAATCCAAAACTTGCATGCCCCGCCGGCCAGCATCGAATACGCCCATTTTGACAAAAATCTTTGGGATAGCTATCAAAAACGCCGACATGAGGATATTCTCCCCCATACATATGCCAATCTCTAGGGCAAGGCACGTTAGTAGCCGTTTTGAGAGCAACGATGGTTGTAGGGACAAAAATGCCAGAGAGAACCAAAATTAAAATCTCTCGTCGGTATTTTTGAACCCATTGTTTCTTATAACCGATAATCAGCGTAATCAATAGCAATGAATATCCGATAATCAGGAGTTTTTTGATTCCGTCATACAGGATAAAATCGAGCCATGGGCGCTCATCGCGAACAATAAGCCATTTGCCTGTTTGAAAATTGTAAAAATGGTTCTGAACCCAAACATCGATATTGCTATTGAACCCGAATAGAATAATCATCCCGATTAAAAGAGATGCCGTGATCCAGAGAGATTTATTTGTGGATGCCATGCAAAATATCCAATTCAGGTTTATAGACAGTGCTATTGATCTCTGTAAAGTTCAATACGGTATGAAAATAAGCATCGTGCGATACCGGTTGTTTAGCTTTTTGACGCAATGCAGACTTATCAATCTCAAGTCGCTTGCCAAACCACATGACCGCAGGAACATGTTTTTGAGCTTCCGGTGCGATGGCGTACGGAAACCCATGCAGATAAAGTCCCTTTTCCCCTAACGATTCTCCATGATCGCTGACATAAAAAAGAGCCGTTTCAAATTTATCATCATAGCGTTTTAAAAAATTGATTGTTTTTGATAAAAAGTAGTCTGTGTATAAAATGGCATTGTCATACGCATTCGAAATCTCTTGCTCACTGCACTGCTCTAGTTGGTTGCTTTTGCAAACGGGAGTGAACTTTTCAAACGCTTTGGGATAGCGTTTATAGTAGGCTGGTCCATGATTTCCCATCTGATGAAGGACTATAACAATATCTCCTTTAGGATGGGCTTTGATGTATTCATCTAAACCGATCAGCATCCCCTCGTCTCTGCACTCTCCATTCTCACACATAGGATTGTTTTTAGGGTCTTTGAAATCTTGATATTCGGCGCGAAGCGCTACCCCTTTGGAATCCGAGTTGTTGTCTCTCCACAACACATGTACCCCTGCATGACCGATAACATCCAGCACATTTTCGGTATGAAGCGCTTTGTCTTTTTCGTATTCTTCTTGAGTGTAGGATGAAAACATACATGGAACCGATACCGCCGTTTCCGTACCGCACGAGCTGAATTGACTAAAATTGATAATGTCCTCTTTTTTCAGGAGTGGGTTTGTTTCACGAGCATAACCGTTGAGGGAAAAATGATCCCATCGTGCCGCCTCACCGACCACTAAAACAACCAACTCGCGATCCACATCCGTTTCGGGGATGATCGCATCTTTTCCGATCACTTTAAGTCCACTATAGGAGTGCGAAAACGATTTTTGGAGATAGTGGACGATAGAGTAGATATAGTATCCGGGATTCGCATAATATCGAAGCGGCTTATGCTCTCTGAAAAAGGAGGTGTAGTTTTTGTTGAAAGCAAGCAAAACGATAACGGCGATACCTAAAGCAACACCTATTAGTTTTGCTTTCTCAACCAATTGTTTTTTGAGGGACAGCGGTTCCATCTGAATCCGATATACCAGCCAAGAGGGGATAATACCGATAAAGAGGATATACAGTAGCAAATTAGCACTAAACAGATCCGATGATTCGTTTATGTTGGTTTGGAGGATGTTTTCGATCATGTGTGTATCGATCACCACATCATAACTATCCATAAAGTAGGCAACGAATGAAGATACCATGAGTATGGTGATTAATACCGCTTTTGTCCCCTTTTCACCCCAAGCAAATAGGTTCAAAACAATAAAAGTGACCGCACTTAGCAAAACTCCTAATGAAAGAATAAAAGGGACAGTACCCCAAGAGAGGGGATAAACAGCAATAACATGTTTGAAAAATGCAACATTGGCAACCAGAGTTAAAAAGAGAGCAGTGATTGCAATCGCTTGCCATAACGTTAAGTGAAAGGCTTTGGAATTAAAAGAAAACATTCATATCTCCGTAGAATTTGACGAATAGTATCGTTCAAAAGAAAATCAAAAAATAATCATTTTCTTAAAGTGCGATAAAGTTTTTTGTTGTACATATCATCCATGACGGTGATAAATGCCAGTGCGTCACTTTCCAGCTCTTTATCATGCGGAGCGGGTGTGAGATGTTCATTAGTATAGGTAAAGGTCAAAGCCTCTTTGTTGGGCTGAATTACGGCGATTTTGTCATGATCGCGCAGAGCAAAGGTGTCGTTGAACATCATCAGCGAAACTTCCTGTTTTTTGTCACTAAAAATGGAGTGGCCTAAAACTGGGTAGGTTAAATCGATTCCGATAAGATCAAGTGCGGTGGCGAGTACATCGGGTTGTGTAGAGAGAGTATTGTATTTTTCTCCTTTAATTCCATCGGCAACAATCAGTGCGGGTATATGGAACATATTGACCGGAACGAGATCATCGCCATATACTCGAACGTTGTGATCGGCAACAACGACAAAGACGGTGTCTTTAAAATAGGGTTCCTTTTTTGCAAGCTCGAAAAAGCGTCCGATTGCAAAATCAGCATATTTGACCGCATTTTCAACACTTTGTTTCGGTTTACCGGGGATAAAATCGATTTTTCCCTCCGGCAATTCAAACGGTGAGTGGTTGGAAGAGGAGAACATGACCGAAACAAATTTTTCCCCTTTCGCTGTATGGGATTTAAATTTTTCATTCGCTTTGAGGACTAGATCCTCATCACTCACCCCCCATGTACTCACAAAGCTCGGATTAGGGTAATCTTTTTGTTCGATCACTTCATCAAAACCATTCCCCATGTACCAGCTGCGCATGTTGTCAAATCGACCCTCACCGCCGTAGATAAAACTCGATTTGTAGCCGTATGGTTTGAGTAATGAGGCCACGGTAAAAAAATCACTTTGAGATTTGTTTCGTTTGACCACCCCTTCTCCTGGAAGAGGCAAGAATCCAGAAGACATACCTGCCAATCCTTGAATACTTCGGGTGCCGTTGCTGAAAAGATTGGTAAATGCGATCCCCTCTTGGGAGAGTCTCTCCATATTTGGAGTTATCGATGCATCTCCTCCGCTGAATCCGACAAACTGTGCCCCCATTGATTCTTGGATGAAAATAACGAGATTTTTAGGTTTTTGGGTTTTAAAATGGGTTTCTTCAAGTCGGTTGAACGGAAATTCTTGATTTGGGTTGAGTAGTAGCTTTTTACCTACGCGTTCATAGGCTTCGGAGAGTTCCATTTTTCCGTAAGGTTTGATCAATTCACCCTCTTTGGTATAGCTTTTATAGGCATAGCCAATACTGTAAAGAGAGTTCTTAGCGATTTCGTTTGCCATTCGATTAGTACTGTAGAGGGCATCAGAGATATTGGCGGGACGGTGGCCGAATGAGGAGCGAATACCGATAAAAAGGAGCCCTGCAACCAGAGGAAACATTAAAATACGTTTCCATATCGGAGTTTTCATAGCCTCAATCAGGTGTAGAGGAGAGAACCGCAGATAGAGCCATGAAGCCGCAATGAGCATCCCTAATGCGATGAGAAGCTGAATCGGATACTCTTTGAGGATCATGGAAACAACCTCTTGAGGGTATTTAAGATATTCGATGAAGAGATAGTTGGGTCGGACATCGTATTGGGCGACAAAGGGAAATGTGGCATTTTCAATGTACAAAGCGATCAAGAGAAATATCAGGACGTAGCTGTTCAGAAAGCGTGCAGAATATTTTGCCAACGACTGAGGGGTAAGCGCCATGATCAATGCGGGGAGGACTAATATGATGGATGTTGCCATAGTATCGAGTTTGAGCCCGAAGAGAAACGATAAAAGCGATTCGACAAAACTAATGTCCCCGAGGCGGTCGAAGTAAACGATATAGAGCCCTAACCGTCCTAAAAAAAAGAGGGCGATAAAGAGGAGGTAAATTTTGAGAAGTTCTTTAATATATTGCATGAAAGTCTCTATTTAATGCGTAGTTGCTTCTCTTCTTTCAACATAGCACCTAAAATATTTATGACTTCCCTACTCGCTTCTTCTGCTCTTTTAAAGTAGGTCATCACATTTTCTGATTCTTGAGAGCAGGAATGAGCTTCCACACAATGGACAGCTGCAAGGATATTGTCGTGGACCAATTTATGTGGTTTTTCAAGTTTATTAAAACTTGGAACATGACTGAAGATCTCTTTTCCTTTTCCACCATCAGCCCATTTTCCAAGTCGACAATGATGATGATCGACAAACTCATCATCAACTTTTAATGTAAAGACGCTTTTATACCCTTTTGCTTTAAATAAAAGATGATCAAGCTTCACCAATACCATAAACACGGAATAGAGTACATTGGTTGAGTCGATTTCAATCTCTTTAGTTCTTTCCCCTAAAGAAAGTAATGTCACTTTGAATTCATTTAACTTTTGACTCGATTCAGAAGATAAGTTCTCCATCACGTTTGATCGATCATGAATTTCTTGAGCGTTTTGTTTTAAACTTTGGACACTCATTGCTACTTCAGCAGTTGCTTTTTGAGTACGTTCAGCTAATTTTCTAACTTCATCCGCAACTACGGCGAACCCACGACCATGTTCTCCAGCCCGTGCCGCTTCTATCGCAGCATTTAAAGCTAAAAGATTTGTCTGATCAGAAATATCTTTAATTAAATTAATCACTTGAGAAATCGATCCTACACTGTCATTAAGTTGAGTAACAGATCCATAATTGTCTTTAATATTGTTAACTAATGCTTCTTGGGTGCGTAACAAATCACCAATTTCTGTATTTATCTCGACAGCATATGATCGGTTTAGATTATTTAAATGTTCTATCTCTTCTAGATGAGCAACATTCTCTATAAGATCATTTTGTAATATGGTTAAATCAGTTTGACATGATTTAGTCAAATTATCTGTTAGATGATGGATGAGCTCGAACATTACAGCATTATTTTTATAGCGGGTATTTTCCTGTACTAAACGTTCATTCTCTCCTCGAAGAAAATTTAGTTCTAGTTCTAATTCTTGAATTTTAGTATTTAGAGGTTTGACATCGACCATTTCATTTCTATTAAAAAACATTATACTCCATATTCATTATCAATTAAATATTTGATTTTTAGATTATTTAAACGCATTCTATGTATTCTTCATGAGATAATCATGAGAACACCATTCGGATTTTTTATCGACGAATCAATACTTTGCGTTCACAATCACAATCCTCAAAATATACCCATGTTGGGTGTAAACCTACAAAGGGATTTTTCTTCCCATGCGCTTTAAAGTTTGCTTA
>CAZBVJ010000019.1:0-27147 GCA_964495485.1 uncultured Sulfuricurvum sp. | reverse complement strand
CTACGGCGTTAGGGCTTGATACATGGCATACCCTAAGCAACGGAACCGTTTTGCCGGGGGTATATGTACACGCAACAGTTACCGAAAATATTCTCAACAATGATTTGAAAGTTCAGCCTGAAGAGTATAAAGGATTCAATATTTTCGTCTCCTTTTTCTTTGCTCTTTTGCTCTTGATAGGGATGAAAAAGGGCAAACGGCTCCGAATATTGTTTGCCTCTTCGGTGCTGCTCATTATCGCATCCATTGCCGCGATGGTTGGGTTGAAAAACGGTCTCTATCTCTCTATCGGTTATTTTATCGTCCCATTGCTCTCGTTTTTGTTTATTTTGTCGTTATTGATGTTTATCATCGATTATCGCAATACGAAACGGTTTCTCGAAGAGCTTCGCCGCACCAGTGAACAAAAAGAGGTATTAAAAAATGAACTCGATCGTAGTGAAAGCGAGATCGAATACCAAAAAGCGATGCTGTTTCAACAGTCCAAACTTGCCGCAATGGGGGAGATGATCGATAATATTGCTCATCAATGGCGCCAACCTCTCAATAATTTGGCAATGATTGTACAAGATGCCGAATTTGCCTACAGAGGGGGGAGGATTGATCAGACGTATGTCGGCAAAATGACGAGTGATTCGATGGATCAGATCAATTTTATGTCGCAAACCATCGATGATTTTCGCAATTTCGTCAAACCAGATCAGCGGAATATCCCTTTTGACGTCAATGAAGCGGTGGCCGAATCGCTACAGCTTTTGGAGGGGATGTTCCGTGCACATGTCATTCGTATTGATGTTGAATATTGCACAAAACCCCTGATCGGATTCGGTTCAGCAAGCGAATTCAAACAAGTGATGATTAATTTGCTCAACAATGCCCGAGACGCTTTGGTCGAGCACAAAGTTGTAAATCCTTTGATTACGATGCGTTTGTTCTGCGATGATGCATATGGTGCTATTACGATTCAAGATAACGGCGGCGGGATCGATGAGCGTGTAATGGAACGGATATTTGAACCCTATTTTACGACTAAAGAAGAGGGGAAAGGGAGCGGAATAGGGCTCTATATCTCCTACTCTATCATCCGCACCAAAATGGGAGGAACGATCGAAGCTTCCAATATGGAGGGGGGGACCCTCTTTACCATTACGATACCGCTCTACAAAGACCCTTTTGTCGATGAAGTCTAAGGCTTCTTGGCGTATAATCTCCCTAATTATGATCTAAAAGGAATGAGATGCGATTTTCATGGTTGGCTTTATCTGCATTGTTGATGTTTAGCGGATGTTCACAAAAAGGGGCATTTGATCTGTTTAGTATGGATGAAAATCATGAACGCTCAGTTGAGCAGCTACGAACCGGAACTATTGTACAATCGCTCGAAACCAAAGCAATTTTCTCGGCCGTCTATTTAAACCCGATCCATCCGCAACAGTATAAAGATGGGGAGTATTTTATCGGAGCTTTCTATTTTGATAAAGGGAATCTAGAGACCAGAAAATGGGATCTAGAAACCTATGGCTACATCGTCTCGATGAATGGAAAAAAAGCGAAAGTGTTTGAAGAACTCAAACAAAATGATCCCAGACGTGCCTTGATCCCAATTAAAAACAATTGGAATCGATACTACCTTATGGGGTTTGAACCTTCAGAATCGACTTCTTTAGCTCTGAAGCTCGAAAATAATCAGACCGGTCAGGTTGTGTTAAATTATCAAAAATAGCTCCTATCGAGACATTTTCCCCTAAAATCTTTTTATAGATCACATAGTTGGCAAGTACCCGCTTGCCATACTCTCTGCTCTCCGCATTCCCGACAAGTTCCATACTCATAAACGGTTCATAATCCCCAGGATTGAAATACGCACCGCTCAGTAAAAGACGTTTGGTAAATCCGATTCCGCCGTTATAGGCATAGGCTTTAAGGACCGGATTAAACAACGTATTATCGATATGTTTCATATGCTCGATCGAGTAGGCAATACTGAATTGCGGATTGAACATATCATCATACGATGTGATTTTAAGCGGATGGATTTTAGAGATTGAATCGACATTGAACGGCATAATTTGCATAAGTCCCAACGCAAACGAACGGGAGATGAGTCCTGGAATCAGTCGTGTCTCTTGACGCATCAGAGCATAGAGCATCGCTTTTTGTTCAGATGTAATGTTTTGCATGTATTGATCATAAGGCATCGTATAGTTATGGATATAGGGGAGATAAGCCCGTTCGATCATGTACGCTTGAACCGCCAATGAATCTTCTCCGTCGTATTGCTCAATCAGCTCATAAAGTTTTTCGGGAGGGGTATTGACCAACTCTTTGTGCAGACGGTTCCATTCGAACGGATCATCACCTTTGAATCCCCCCTTGTCCGGTGTCGGCAGAGTAGTAAAATAGTTTTCGGTCTCGATGTTCAGTTTTTCACGTCCCCATAAGGTGTACATGTTGATGTCCAAAGAGGCAGCCAATTCGCGCAAAACGTTTTCATCTGAAGTTATTTGGTAGATCCAGAACGTATTTTTGTCTTTTTCAATCGGCGAAAGAGCTTTACGTTTTGCCTCTTTGAAATGGAAGAGGGCGTTATTGATACGTTTGAACTTAAGGGCATTGATCCCAAGATAAAAGTGGGTTTGAGAATCGTAAACTCCTCCGCTGACGTTGCTCAAAGACTCTTGGAGCAGGGTCATTTTCGGATCGGTTGTTGTGAGATAAACGAGTTGGCTAAAACCACGCATCGCCGTTAGTTGGGAGAGAGTCTCATCATCGATGAAGTGGTTAAAATGATCTTGTCGATAGCTGTTGCCGGAGATCAGAAACAATCGGAGTGAAGGTTCCAAGTCACTGTAAAGGGTGAAGTGATTGTTATGATTCATCGTCCGAAGCCACTGGACATCACCGAAACGATCCCCTAAGCGCATAGCAAGCAGTTCACGTTCATAGCTCTGCAAATGTTGTGCTTTGATCGGCGAGAGGGCTAGATAGAGACAATCATCTTGCTCGATGTTCATCAGCTCCGTTGAGGCTTTTTGCATACATTCGGCGGTATAGCGGATCTCCGCTTCGTCGGTTTTAGCCGCATAATCGAATAAAAAGCGCTCATTAACCGTATCAACCTGATAAAACGCTTCGGCAGCTTCAGACGCATTGACGTCTTGTTTTAAAAACTGCCAAATCAGAAAGTTTTTTTCACGTGATGGAGGTTTATCATTGATTTGATTTAGAGTAATAGCGTTCAGGGCACCGCAAAGTGCCAAAGAGAGAAGAATCGATCGTTTCACGCCATAACCAACGCATTAATAACATTAATCAGAATAATATCGATGACGTTCAGTGCGACAATCAAAATAATCGGTGCCAGATCTAGACCATTAAATACGGTCGGCATGAGCCGACGAATCAAATCGTATGCCGGCTGAGTCAATCGATAGATGGTCTGAACGATTGGATTGTACGGGTCGGGACGAACCCAGGTCAAAAGGGCACCGATTATCACGACCCAGATGTAAATTGTTAGCATCGAATGGACGATTCCGCCGATTCCAGAGAGTATTCCACCCATCATTTTTTTGCAATCTCCTTGAGATAATTTTTAATATGTTTGTATAAATCCGACAATTGAGGACCATCCTCAGCGCCGCTGAGAAGGATACGGAGCGGTCTGAGGAGGTTTTCTTCACTAAATCCGCTCTTTTCAATCAAATACGTTTTATACGATTCGTAATCGTCGAAATGGGGAGCTTTTAGGGTTAAATCACGCAGAACAGCAAACACCTCTTGATATTCTTGGGGGATCGTTTTCGGAGCAAATACCGCTCCCACTTGAGAACGGAGCTCTTTGAGGGTGCTCGATTCTTCAAGGAAAAGTTTAGCCAGATTTCCGATATCTTCATCGGCAAAACCGACGTAACGGGAGAGCTCTTTGGGATCAAGCCCTCTGAGGTGCTCACGGTTGATAAATCGGAGTTTGTCGATATTAAAGCGCTCAGCGGTTTTGGAGATATTGCGCAAATCAAACCATTTGATTGCCTCTTTGACGCTGAAAATTTCACACGGCGTTTGATTCCCGAGCACGATCAGATAGTTGCTGATCGCATCCGGCAAAAAGCCCTCTTCAAGGAGCCATTTGACGCTTGTAGCCGCATCATCGTTTACGATCGGCAAATGGGCGTATTCCACTTTTTTAGTATATCCGAGCGCTTCATGTATCGCAATCTGTTTTGGGGTGTCGCAGAGGTGCTCCTCGCTACGGATAATGAGGGAAATATCGGAGAGCATATCATCTACTGCACAGGCAAAATTGTAGGTCGGGTATTTGTCGGCATGCAGCAAAATGAAACTGTCAATCTCATCAGGTTCAAACGTCGATTCTCCCTTGATAATATCGGTTACCGTGATTGAATGGGAGGGCTTTTTAAGACGTATGGTAAAGGGGAGTGGATTATCGATCACCTCTTCAGCAGGTAGGTTTTCGCACGCTCCATCATACCGATGCCCGCTGTTGCCCTCTTTGGCTGATTCACGCTTCTTCTCCAAGGTTTCGGGGGTACAAAAACAGTTGAACGCTTTTTTATCTTGGAGAAGCTGCAACGCCATCGCACGGTGGAACCGGAGATTGTTACTTTGGATTTGTTGCTCTTGGTATTCGATCCCGAAAAGGGAGAGTATTTCAAAAATCTCTTTCTCTTTTCCTGGGATATTATGCACAAGATCGGTATCATCGATACGGATCAACAGCGGCTCTTCACGCTGGATCGAGCAAATATAGTTAAACAAAGCGATACGAAGATTGCTGATATGCATATCTCCCGTCGGGCTTGGTGCGAAACGGAGCATATAAAATTTCCTAATTTTTTCGCAATTCTAACCAATAGAGGGTTTAAGAGAGCTTTGGACTACTTAACAGTGAGATTCTAATAAAGGTAAAGGTATAATTGAATCACCTAAAATACGAGGTTTATGGATGCAAATACGAGTCTATTATGAAAACTCTTACTTTCTCTAAATTTCCGTAAAGATACTTTAAAAACAGGGCTTTCTAATTTTCTATTTCGTAAAAAAAGTTAAATTTTGAGAACTTTTTGGAGCGAATTTGGAGCGATTTTTTGATCTTAATTTATGAAGAAATTAAATTTCCGACCACTGGCTTATGAGGGAAGTACTAAAAACCATAAATGCTTTATTAAAGGGGGCTAGCCATATACATTATATTTTGCATATATTGGTTTGGCAGTTTGGCAAGTTTAGCAGTTTGACAAGATACTTTTCTTTTTTTAATAAAACTATTTTCACTTAATCTATTAAAATTCTTTTTTTGCTTCAGCATTTGATTATTTTGCATCAATGAGCCAAAAGCTACATAAAATCATTCTTATAAACGAATGTTTTTAAGAATCGATTGTTGAGAAAACAACTCACTTTAAAAATGGGAGTTTACCAATTCTCAAAACTTATTCTCAAAACTACTTTTGAAAATATCACTTCTTTGATGAGTTTTGAGAAAATATGAATAAAATAAAAAGGACAAAATATGCTCATAGGTTATGCAAGAGTTTCAACAACAGAACAGAACTTGGCTCTTCAAATAGATGCTCTTGAAAAAGCAGGTTGTGAAAAAATCTATCAAGATGAACTTAGTGGTGCAAAAGATAATCGTCCAGGTCTTTTAAAAGCTCTTGAACACTCAAGAGCTGATGATACTTTAGTAGTATGGAAACTAGATAGATTAGGAAGAAGTGTAAAAAGTCTTATTGAACTTGTAAGTGATTTAGATTCAAAAAATATACATTTTAAAAGTATTACTGATTCTATTGATACTTCTACTCCAAGTGGTAGATTCTTTTTTCATGTTATGGCATCTTTAGCTCAAATGGAAAGAGAACTTATAGTGGAAAGAACCAAAGCTGGACTTCTAGCTGCAAAAAAACAAGGTCGTATAGGTGGAAGAAAAAGGATTATGACGAACAGTAAACTAGATAATGCTAAAAAACTCCTAGAAGCTGGTGCACTGCCAAGAGATGTTGCAAAAGATTTGGGAGTCTCTTTGGCTACACTTTATCGGTGGCTGCCCGCTAAATAAAAAATTTCGCCATACCTCAATTAAAAAATTTATGTAAAGGTTTTAAGAGTAGTAGCTGTTCACATAATATTATTCACTCTTACAACAAAAGTATTGACAGTAATCTTGGTTATCTGACTTATCTTAATGAATTTTGATAATAAAATTCTAGAAAAACATATACTTTTTTCTAGAAAAATATTTGTATAAATAGCTATTGTATCCATAAAATAGGCATATGTTTACTATTGATTTTTTAGAGGGGGTATTTAATTTCTCCAAAATATGAATACCTATAAAGATATTTATAAAAAGGAAGAAAACAATGAACAATATAAACCCAACTACAGGCTTACCGATGTCAGGTGGAGGAATTGATGCAGGTGGTACACCATATGGTTGTAGTTCAGATAATTTTGATGATGGAGCAAGTGAATCTAGTGGCGGCGATTTTAACTACTGGAGCTGGAAAGTTGATGTAATACTAATGCTGATTGCGATTGGGGTAAATGTTTATTTTTGGATATTTTAACAACTAAACCTATAAAAAACAGTCTTATTCGGCAATAAAACAGTATTTTAGGTTAATTTAAATATAATAAAAGGATTAAAGAAAAAGGTAAGTTTATGGAAGATAGATGGCTAACCGTCGATGATATATGCAAATATTTATCTATAACAAAAGATACTGTTTACAAGTGGATTGAGCAAAAAGGGATGCCTGCAAGTAAAATAGGTAGAAAATGGTTATTTAGAAAAGAAGATATTGATGATTGGGTAAAATCAAAAAGCAATGCCGATGAAAAATAAATATCTATTATCTTTTACGACAGGTGGATTATTCTATCAACATTCACTATCTATAGCAAATATATATATGTCTCTTAATAATTGGGAAGAGGTTTATAAAAATATCGTTGAGAATAATATTTTACAAGCTCGAACACAAAGCACGGCGAAAAGAGTGGGTAGAGAGATTATAAATAGATTAAAAACTTTAACATCTAATGAATTAAGTCTTTTAGTTGAATCCTCACCTATAGAGCAAAAACAAATTTTATTTATCTCAGTTTGCAGAAGATATAGGTTTATTTACGATTTTGCAAAAGATGTTATAAGAGAGCGATATCTAACACTTAAATATAACTTACCAACAGAAGAATTTGATAGCTTTTACAATCAAAAAGAACAATGGCATGAAGAGTTAGAAAAAATTTCACCATCATCAAAATACAAACTTAGAACAGTTCTTTACAAGATTTTATTAGAAGCGGAAATAATAGACAAAAATAAAATAATAATGCCAACTATGCTAAGTCCTGAGCTTATTTCACTAGTTGCAAAAAAAGATTTAGATGATTTACTTGTATTTCCGATATCTGATATTGATATCAAAAAAGGGTTATGATGAAAGATAGACAATATGCTCCTATAAACGAAAGATATGAACACCTTTATGATGTAATGAGTAGTCAAAAGTTTAAAAACAAAGAGGGACTAGGAAATGAAGTGCCTTTTTTTATTTGTCCTTTTAAACCAAAAGAGTATGAGCAAATTCAAAGAATAAAAACACAACTTTTTAATAAGCTAAATGAAATGGGTACAGCTATTTTGGAAATTAATCTGTATGATTTAGCTATCGAAATATTAAAAGAAAATGGTGATTTTGATTTTTTGATTGACGAAGAAACAAATATGCAAAAAGATAGATTCAAAGAGGAACTGCAATCTAATTTAAATCTTGAAACAACATTTATGGAAGAGATCGCTTCTATTATGAAAAGCTCAAACTTTGATATTATGTTTATTACTGGTGTTGGAGAAGTGTTTCCGTATATCAGATCACATAACATTCTAAACAATCTTCAAAAAGTAGCTAGAGAAAATCCTACAGTTATGTTTTATCCAGGTGATTATAAGCACTCATTGGAAAAAGGTACATCCTTGGAGTTATTTGAACTTCTAAGAGATGATAAATACTACAGAGCATTTAATATCTACCATTATGAAATCTAAGGAATAAAAACTATGAAACTTCACGAAATATTTAAACAGCCAGTTGATAGACCTCTAAAGGGTGTTATTATTGCCGATGATAATGATACACTAGAGCAAGAGGTAAAAGAGTATGTTGTAACAAAAGAGGTAGAATCAAGACTTTCAAAATTTTTAGATGCTTACAACAACTACGAGGGTGCAAATGGTGTTTGGATCTCTGGTTTTTTTGGTTCAGGTAAATCACATCTTTTAAAAATGGTAGCACTTCTTTTGGAAAACAAACAAATCAAAGAGACTTCAGTTCTTGATACATTTTTACAAAAAGTAAACGATGAGATTATAAAAGCTGATCTTAAAAAAGCCACATCAATTCCATCGCAAAGTATCCTTTTTAATATAGACCAAAAAGCTGATGTTATTAGCAAAACAGAAGTAGATGCACTTCTTTCTGTATTTGTAAAAGTTTTTGATGAGGCATGTGGTTACTTTGGAAAACAATCATACATAGCACAGTTTGAAAGGGAACTTGATAAAGACAACTTACTAGAAAAATTCAAAGAAAAGTTTGCATCATTAGAGCCAAAAGGTTGGGAATGGGGAAGACAAAGAACTCTTAGAGTTTCATCATTTATAGATGAAGCATACAAAAGTGTTACAGGTCAAGAGATCAAAGATATTTTAGAAAAATATAGAGCAGATTATAAACTCTCAATAGAGGATTTTGCTACTAATGTTGCTGATTATATAGATTCAAAACCAAAAGGTTTTAGGCTTAACTTTTTTGTAGATGAAGTTGGACAGTATGTAGCAGACAATACAAAACTTATGACAAATCTTCAAACCGTAGCAGAATCACTTGCTACAAAATGTAAAGGTCAAGCTTGGATTATAGTAACAGCTCAAGAAGATATGAATAGTGTTATTGGAGATATGGACTCAAAACAAAGTAACGACTTCTCAAAAATTCAAGCAAGATTTGCAAACAGAATGCCACTTACAAGTGCTGATGTTGCTGAAGTTATCCAAAAAAGGTTATTACTTAAAACTGATGAGGGAGTAGAGGTATTAAGTGATATTTACCACAAAGAATCAAATAACTTCAAAACACTATTTGATTTTAGTGATGGTGCAGTGTACAAAAACTTTAAAGATAGAGAACACTTTATCCATAGCTACCCTTTTATCCCATATCAGTTTGTACTATTCCAATCAGCTATACAAACTCTATCAAAACACAATGCTTTTGAAGGGGAACACAGCTCAGTTGGTGAAAGGTCAATGCTAGGTGTATTTAGAGAAGTTGCCATTACTATAAATAATCACGAAATAGGGAAGCTCGCAACATTTGATTTGATGTTTGAGGGTATCAGCATAGCTATCAAATCACAAATAAAAAGAGCAATAACAATTGCGGATAAAAACTTAGATAATAAATTTGCCCTAAAACTTCTAAAAGTACTCTTTTTGGTGAAATATATCAAAGAGTTCAAAGCAACTCTTAGAAACCTAACTGTTTTGATGCTTGAGGATTTTTCACAAAACCAATTAACATTAAGAAAGCAAATCGAAGAAGCTCTTAACTTGCTTGAACAACAAACATATATCCAAAGAAATGGTGAAGTGTATGAGTTCTTGACAGATGAAGAACAAGATGTAGAGAGTGAGATAAAAAATACTGAAGTAGAAACAGCAGATGTACTTGACGAGATCCAAAAAATAGTATTTGATTATGTAATCAAAAATAGAAAAATCAAATTTAGCGACAACAACCAAGACTATGTGTATGCTAGAAAAATAGATGATAAACTTTTTGGAAGAGATTACGACCTATCAATCCATATTATCACACCACTCAATGAAAACTCAAATAACGATGCAATTTTACGAATGCAAAATATGGGTAAAGATGAGCTTTTAGTAGTATTGCCAAGCGATGATAGAGTGGTTCGTGATATTTTGATGTATAAAAAAACAGACAAATACATCAGACAAAATATCTCTGTAACACAGCAAGAGACTATTAAAAGAATCTTGACAGACAAAAGCTACCAAAACAAAGAGAGATATGATGAACTAAGACGAGGTTTAGAAGAGTCTTTGACAAAAGCAAAACTTTTTGTAGGCGAAAAAGAGCAAGAGATTTCAAGTGAAGATGCAAATAATAGAATTACTAAAGCATTTCAATCTTTGATTTTAAGAGCTTATCCAAATCTTGTGATGCTAAAAAATATCTCTTATACAGAAAAAGATGTAGTGCCAGCATTTAAAAAAGCAAAAGATGGTTTATTTGCTGATGATGTAAACTTACTGAGTGAACCAGAGTTAGAAATATTATCATTTATCAACAGCAATAAAAGAAGTGCCATAAGAACAACTATTAAAAGTGTAATAGAAAAATTTGAATCAAAACCTTATGGATGGTATTATGCAGCAATTTTATGTAATCTTGCATATTTAGCTGGAAAAGGAAAAATAGAGCTAAAAGATAGAGATACATTAGAAGATAAAGATATTGAAAAATCTTTATTAAATACATCTTTACAACCAAATATCACTATTGAGCCTCAAATAGACTATACAGTTTCACAAGTAAGAGCTTTAAAAGAGATTTATGAAGATTTTTTTGATGAACCTGCAAAATCTAGTGAAGCAAAAGATTTAGCTCTTGAAACAGCTAAAAAACTTCAAGACAAACAAAGAGAGCTAGAAACCATACTTGCACAAAAAAACAGCTTCCCATTTGTAGTGAGTGTAACTAGTGCAATAGAGTTCTTAAAAGATATTTCAAGTAAACAGTACGGTTGGTATTTAACAGATTTTGAAAAACTTGAAGATGAACTGTTTAAAATCAAAAAGCAAGTAATATCTCCTCTTGTAGGATTTTTCAATAATGAAACTCTAAAAAACATCTATCTTGATAGTACAAGATTTTTAAAAGAACAACAGCCAAATTTTAACTACATAGAAAATAGTGAAGTAAAAGAGCTAACAGATATTTTGGTAGATAGCGAGTGTTATAAAGATAATAAATTAAGCCATGCTAAAACATTACAGCAATCCATCAAAGCAAAGATCGATGAAGCATTAGAAAAAGAGATTGAAGAATCAATCATAACATTAAATAGACTAAAAAATAAACTTGAGATATTAGAAGATTTTGCAAAGCTAACAAGTGAACAGCAAAATAGATTTATCCAAAAATTTGATGATGCAATAGAGAGTATCAGAAGAAATACTCTTATAGCTGTAATCAAAGATAGTGTAAGAAGATTTGAAGATGATACATACCAACAAATAGTAATTGAGATATCAAAACTTACAGCACCAAAAGAGCCAAGTAAAGTTACAACAACTTCAACAGATGCACCAAAAGTAGCTGAGCCAAAAATAGAATATATAAATAGTAAGTCTTTAAAAATTGATTACAACAAACCTTGGCTTAGTGATGAAGATGATGTAGAAAACTATATAGAACTTATGAAAAAAGCTTTATTAAAAGAGATTAAAGATGGTAAGAGGGTACAAGTATGATTACTAAATTAAAATTAAAAAACTTCACAACATTTGAAAAGTTAGATATTGACTTCTCACCTAGAATCAATGTAATCATAGGTGAAAATGGTACAGGTAAAACACAACTTTTAAAAGCAGCGTATGCTTTAGCATCTACAAGTTCTCAAAATTCAGCAGTAACTGATCCAAAAGAACTTGAGAAAATATTTACTGATAAATTTACAAGAATATTTATGCCTGATGACTTAAAAATAGGTAGGCTTGCAAGATGTCATGAATCTTTATGTGCAACTGTACAAGGTGATTTTTTAGAAAATGGAAGATTTGAGAAAAAAATCAAATTTGATTTTAGTACAAGAGTTCAGTCTTTAAAAATTGATGAGAAGTATAAATCTCAAGGTGATTTGTATGCGATGAGTCCCATATTTATTCCAACAAAAGAGGTAATATCACTATATAAAGGTTTACTAAATGAACCTTCTCATAAAGATGTATTTCAAAACATCTTCGATGATAGCTATTTTGATTTATGTAACAAACTATCACAAAATCCTTCAGAAGAAAATGAACCTAGAATACAAGCTTTTCTAGAAGATATTGTAAATAAAATCCAAGGTAGATTTGAATTTGAAGGTTCTTCTGTTAATTTTAACGCAGGACAGTATATTCCTTATGCTCAATCTACTATAGAAAAAGATAAAACAAAAGATGGAAAAAGATTTTTTGAGCCTACTCCTGATGAAAAACTTTCAACGCACATGGTTGCAGAAGGTTTTAGAAAGTTAGGGGTACTTCACCGATTAATTGAAAACCAATCATTAGTACCTAAAAAATCGGGTTCTTTATTTTGGGATGAACCAGAATCAAACATGAATCCTCTTTTGATGAGAACTATTGTTGAAGTTTTATTACACTTATCAAGAAAAGAGCAACAAATCATACTCACTACGCATGATTATATATTGATTAAATGGCTACATCTTTTATCAGATAAAACAGATCACATTAAATATCACATTTTATATCGTGATGAACATAATAAAATACAAGTAAAAAGTACCGATAATTATTTGGAAATAGAGCCAAATGCAATCGCTGATACTTTTAACTATATAACAAAAGAACAAGTTAAACTTAAAATGGGGAGTTTAGGAAAATGAAACTAAAAGAGGGTGATTTAGAATTTCATTTTACAAATGCAATTGATGCAATTATATTTGACCAAACGAATCCAAGAAAAGATAATTTTCATGGCATATCTGCAATGCATAGAGTAGATTTTGTTGTAGAGCTAGAGGAAGCTATTCTTTTTGTTGAAGTTAAAGATCCAGGACATCCAAGGGCACAGCAAGAAGGATTGGAAAAGTTTTATAATGAATTAGTTGATGGTACACTTGGAGATACATTTAAATCCAAATTTATAGATACTTTTTTATATAGATGGGCAGAAGAGAAATTAACAAAACCTATACACTATTTGAATTTAGTAACACTAGATGATGAAGCCCAAACAAATAATTTAACAGATGAAATCATAAGAAAACTTCCTCCTTTAGGAAAAGATACACCTAGATGGAAAAAACAATTATTTGAAAACTGTCAAGTTTTTAATTTAGAAGCTTGGAATGAAAATTTCCCAAAATGGCCTGTAATTCGAATATCATCACAAGCAGGAGCACAATAATATGGAAACAACAAAACTAAAACGATTTGCATCATACGCTAGAAAACTACTTAGAGATACAGTATCTACAAAACTTAGCTTTGTATTAGATAGCAACAGTAGTGCAAGAAGAGAAAATCCAAGTGCCGTAAAACAGCTTGAAGATGAGATATCAAAAACTTCAAAAGATCAAGTTATAGAAAAAGTAGCCTATATTTGGTTCAATCGTTTTGTAGCTCTTCGTTTTATGGATGCAAACAACTATACAAAAATCAAAGTAGTTTCACCTGAACCTAGTCAGTTTCAGCCATCAATACTTGCTGATGCAAAAATGGGGCATATTGATGATGATATCGTCAAAGATGCAAAAACAAGAGAAAAAATCCAAGCACTTTTATCAAATCAAACACCAAGTAATGATCCTCAAGGTGAAGCTTATAAGCTCCTCGTAGTAGCAGCTTGTAACTACTACAACCATGCTATGCCATTTCTTTTTGAAAAGATCTCAGACTATACAGAACTTCTAATGCCTGATGACTTACTATCTGGTGATTCAATACTCGCTTACACTAGAGAAGCTATGACTCCTGATGTTTGCTCTGATGTAGAAGTTATTGGATGGTTATATCAATTTTATATAGCTGAGAAAAAAGATGAAGTATTTGAAGGTATTAAGAAAAACAAAAAAGTAACTCCAGAAAATATCCCTGCAGCAACACAGCTTTTTACTCCAAACTGGATAGTGCGATATATGGTGCAAAACTCTCTTGGAAGAGTATGGAAATTAAATAATCCTGATTCAAAGTTAGAAATGGAATACTACATTGAGCCAGAGACCAAAGAGAGTGACTATCTCAAAATCAGCTCACCAAAAGAACTAAAAATCTGCGACCCTGCATGTGGAAGTGGACACATCTTGGTGTATGCATTTGATTTGCTTTATGACATCTACAAAGAAGCTGGATTCTCAGATGATGATGACATCATCGAAAATATTTTGACTAATAATCTTTATGGTATAGAAATAGATGAGCGAGCAAGTGAACTAGCAAGTTTTGCACTCACCATGAAAGCTGCTGCAAAATCAAGTAGTAAAAGAAGATTTTTTAAACGTGAGACAACTCCAAATATCTGTCGTCTTGAAGTTATCAAGTTTAGTGATGATGAGATAAAAAGCTATATGGATGCAATTGGTCGTGACCTTTTTACCGCTGACCTGCAAGAGACTCTCAAACAGTTTGAAGAGGCAGATAACTTTGGATCACTTATCGTGCCAAAAGTGCAAAATGTAGAAGCTATCTTAAAGCTATTAGAATCGAAAGATGTAACCAAAGATATATTTTTACAGGAGACTCATCAAAGAGTTTTAAAAGTGCTAAAACAAGCTGACTATTTAAGCCAAAAGTATCATGTAGTGGTGGCGAATCCTCCATACAAAGGTAAAGGTGAATTAAACAAAGATTTACAAGATTTTATGGAAAGTAGATATCCAAAATCAAAAGGAGACTTATTTGCTTGTTTTATAGAGAGAGGTTTTGGACTTGTAAAAGATAGTGGTTATAACACTATGGTTACAATGCAAGCATGGCTTTTTATTGACACATATAAGGACTTAAGAGCTGAGATATTAGATAATCATTCAATTATCAATCTTATTCAAATAGGGTTTAATAGTTTTCCTGAATTAAATTCAAAATTTGCACTAGCAGCTGCATTCGTGTTACATAAAAACCAAAAAGGAAAAGTTGGTTGTTTTATGACATTAAATAACGCTCCTAAAAATGCAGATAAACAAAAAGTGTTTTTTGAGCAAAAAGAGGCAAAAAATATATTAGAAGTAAATTCTGAAAGTTTTAAAGATATAGAAGGAACTCCAATTTCTTTTGAAGCATCAGAAAATTTAAGAGAAGTATTTAGAGATTCTGATCAATTAAGAGATATTGCAGAACCAAGACAGGGAATGGCAACTGGTAGTAATGAAACTTTTGTAAGGTCATGGCATGAAGTATCTTTTGAAAACATAGGTTTAAATTGTAATACAAGAGATGAATCTGTACTTAGTGGTAAAAAATGGTTTCCATACAACAAAGGTGGTGGATTTAGAAAATGGTACGGGAATCAACTTTTTGTAGTTGATTGGGAAAATGATGGAAAAAAACTTTTTGATTTCAGACCTAAATCAGTTATTAGAAATCCAGATTATTATTTTAGAGAATCAATAACTTGGTCGTTAATTGGTTTAACTTTTGGACCTAGATATACTCCTATTGGTTCATTATTTGATGTTGGTGGTTCTTCGGCATTTCCCCCTAAAGATAAAATGAATTATATTATGGCGTTTATGGCTTCTAAAATATCATCTGCTTGTTTAGTATCATTGAATCCAACACTTAATTATCAAGTAGGGGATATCCAAAGACTACCTATCAAGTTTCCAAACAATGAATTAAAACAACAAATAGATTTATTATCATTACAAAATATAGAAATTTCTAAAGAAGATTGGGATAGACAAGAGTTTTCATGGGATTTTAAAAAAGATGAATTACTAAAATTTAATGCAAACAGCATAGAAGATGCGACTAATGAGTATATTAAACATTGGAAAGAAAATTTTGATAAATTGCATTCAAATGAAGAAAAACTTAATGAACTATTTATTGATATTTATCGATTAAAAAATGATTTAGAACCAACTGTCGATAAAAAACAAATTACCATATTAGATGGAATAATAGATATAGATGAAGATATCAGCTTTAATGTTAATGAAATTATCAAAGCATATATCTCTTATGCAGTAGGTGTGATGTTTGGAAGATACTCACTTGACCATGATGGACTTCACATAGCAAATCAAAATGAGAGTATAGAAGAAGTAAATGCAAAGTTTGGCATCACAAATCCAATTTTTAAAGCAGATGATGACAATGTAATCCCAATTTTAGATGGTGAGTGGTTTATAGATGAAATTAGTGAGAGATTTTTCCAGTTTGTAAAAGTGACTTTTGGAAATGAAAGCTATGAGAAAAATCTTGATTTTATCGCAAATGCACTAAGTGATAAAAATAAGAATTCAGTAGAAACGATAAGAAAATATTTCCTAAAAGATTTTTATAATGACCATGTAAAAAGATATAAGAAAAGACCAATTTATTGGCTATTTACTTCTCCAAAGGGAAGTTTTCAAGCTTTAGTTTACATGCATAGATACAAAAGTGATACTGTAAGTGTAATCTTAAATGACTATTTAAGAGAGTTTATCACAAAACTAGAAGCTACAAAAGAAAATCTTGAAGCTGTTAGTATCAAAAGTGATGCAACTGGAAGTGAAAAAACAAAAGCACTTAAAGAGATTGAAAACATTAAAAAGATGATCAAAGAGTTAAAAGAGTACGAAAAAGATGTACTGTATCCGTTAGCTACTGAAAAAATTGAGATAGATTTAGATGATGGAGTTAAAGTAAACTATCCTAAATTTGGAAGTGCATTGAAAAAAATTGTTGGATTGGATAGCGGGGAATAAATATGCAAGAGTTACAAACTAAAAGAAAAAAACCAACTATATTGATCTCATCTACAGTTTATGGGATTGAAGAGTTGCTTGAGAGAATTTACACAATTTTAACAGCATTTGGGTATGAAGTATGGATGTCGCATAAAGGTACTTTACCTGTTTTTTCATCAAACACTGCATTTGAAAATTGTCTGTTGGCGGTTGAGGAATGTGATCTATTCTTAGGACTTATTACTCCTTCTTATGGTAGTGGTCAAGACGGAAGTGGACTTTCTATTACGCATCAGGAACTTTTAAAAGCAATAGAGCTTAAAAAGCCAAGATGGTTACTTGCTCATAACAGTGTGGTATTTTCAAGAAGATTGCTTCGTGATTTGGGGTATAGCTCAAAAGAAGAGAGAAAAAAGTTAGAACTAAAAAAAGGTGCTAGCTCAATAAGTGACTTAAGAGTAATTGATATGTATGAAGATGCAATTTTAGATATAGAACCACTTGATAAAAGAGTTGGAAATTGGGTTCAAGAGTTTAGTAGTGATGAAGATGCATTTTTATTTGCTAGTGCTCAGTTTGGAAGATTTCAAGAGGTGGAGAGATTTTTGGAAGAAAATTTTAAAAATACCCAAAACTTGATAGAAAAAGTATCTGATACTACTGGAGTAAAATTATGACTCATGATGAAATAAAAGAACTCCTCTCTTTGGGAGAGACTCAAAATATTGAGTTTAAGGCTAGCTGGAGAAATGTAGATGCTATGGGTAAAACTATATGTAGTTTTTTAAATACTATTGGTGGTTATTTAATCATCGGCATTGAAGATAATGGCACTATATTGGGGATTGAGAATACTCAAAATATTCAAAAATTTGAAGAAGAGATTATAAAAAAATTGGCTCCAAAAGCTTTGGTTTCTTTTGAAGAGCAGATACTTGATGATAAAAAAGTATGGATTGTAGAAGTTCCTCAAGGTGCAGACTTGCCTTATAGCTATGATAATAATGTATTTGTAAGATATGGTGAAACAACAAGACAAGCAGATATAGAAACTATCAAAGATATGATTCTTCGTCGTCAAATTGAACCTGAGAGATGGGAGAGAAGATTTAGTGATGCAGATATCACAAAAGATTTGGATGAGAGTGAGATAAAAGCTACTATCAGATCAGATAAACATGACAAAATTTTAACCTATTCAAGAGGTGATACACCTGTAGAGATGCTTGAGTATTTAGGATTTATCAAATATGGAAGACTTACTTGCGGTGGTGATGTGCTGTTTTGTATAAATCCTGCAAAAAGATTTCCACAAGCAAGAGTAAAAGCGGTATGTTACAAAAGTGACAAGATAGATAATGATTATATAGATATGAAATCTTTTGAAGGACCGATAGTGCATAATCTTGAGAGAGCATTTTCTTTTGTTATGAGAAATATACCAAATCAGATGAAGTTTAATTCAAATAGTTTAACAAGAGAAGAAAAGCCAATATATCCACCTGAAGCTATAAGAGAAGGACTTGTAAATGCCTTTGCCCATAGAGACTATGCAGATTTTAGAGGCTCTATTTTGGTGCAAATATTTGCTGATAGACTTGAGATACATAACTCTGGACGATTTTTAGATGGAATTACAAGTGATACTATTGCAAAAGGTCAAATATCACTTTTGAGAAATCCAGATATTGCACACACACTTTATACTAGAAAATATATGGAAAAACTAGGACGAGGTGGAATGCTTATACGAAAAGCTTGTCAAGAATATGGACTTGTGGAGCCAAAATGGAGTGAAGATACAAATGGAGTAACACTTACTTTTTTTGCCAACACGGAAGTTACCGCGGAAGTGAGTGAGGAAGTTACCGCGGAAGTGAGTGAGGAAGTTAAAAAGCTTTTGAATTTACTTGAACCAAAAAAAGAATACACAAAAAAAGAGTTGCAAGAAAAACTAGGATTGAAGCATGATGAGTATTTTAGAAAGTCTTATATGTTGCCACTTTTAGATATGAAAATTCTGGAGATGACTATCCCAGATAAACCAAAAAGTAGTAAGCAAAAGTATAGATTGACTAAAAAAGGCATGAGGATCCAAAATGATAGATAATAAGCGATTGTCAGTAAAAGAACTTCTCGAACAAATTATAAAAGAATCATCTATTGATGAAGATATTAAAGATCAATTATCAAAAATCAGCTTTAGATTAAAATACAATGATCCTGTTTTAAAAGCAGAATTGACTCCACCTTATTTAGCTACACTTAATGAGTATCAAGAAAGTGTTTATTTTGCTTATTTATCATTATCTGGAAAGAAAGAAGATTTAAGATATTTAACAAATGAAGAAAAAGATGCATTATCGTTAAAGTTCAAAATTGAAGAAGGTAGCGATATTATTGATGTGATGGCAGAAAATTCTGATAAATTAATCACTTTAATTGGAGATAAAATGGATGGTACACAAATTTTAATCTCTATCATTGTTCTTTTGGGATACTTATCTCTGGATAAAATCAAAGACATTGTAGGAGAAATCAACTCAAGTAAAAAAGATCAATTAAATATTGACAGAGAAATAAAGTTATATGAAACAATAGAAAATATATCTGAAAAAATTAATGATAGTACATTTATGAAGAAAAGGACAGAGGCAATACAAAAACCACTTGTTGCATATGCAAATAATGAGCTAGTAACTGATGAATTTAAAATCACATCTAGTGAAATATCAATACATAAACCAAAAAAAATAAAAGAAGAAACCACAATAGAGGGTGAATTTTTGGTTGATGGTATGACTGGTATGAGTAGTAATAAAAGAACTTTTTATCTTTTATCTGATTCTGATAAATATTCAGTTCAACTAAAACAAAATGAACTAGATATATTAAAAACTGAACAATTATTAAAAGCATTGGGTAAAAATATAACAGCTAAATTAATTATAGAAAAAATTGATGGGGTAATCACAAATAAAATAATTGAAAATGTTGAAATTATTGAATCTGTACAGTAAATTATGAGTGAAATTTTACAAAGTACATTATTAAGAAATTAGGGAGAATATATGGCTGGAAAATATGAAAAAGAAATTACAATTGAGATCGCTATTAAAAATATAGTAAATAGAACATATCTTTTGCCAGCAATACAAAGAAAATTTACATGGTCTAGTAGTCAAATAGAAGTACTATTTGATTCAATTATGAGAGGTTATCCAATTAATACTTTTATGTTTTGGAATGTAAAAGATGAATTAGTAAAAAGAAGTTTTAAATTTTATCAATTTTTAGAGAGATATTGTGAAAGATTTGAAGAAGACAATCCAGATTTTGATACAAATGGACATGGAGATTTTTATGCTGTTATTGATGGTCAACAACGATTGACATCTCTATATATTGGACTGAAAGGTTCTTATGCATATAAACTTCCAAGAAAATGGTGGCCAAAAACAAAAGACGATTCGATATTACCTCCAAGAAAACTTTATCTAAATTTATTAGCTCCACTAGATGAAGAAGATAATGAAGAGATGATGGAATATGAATTTAAATTTCTTACAATTAAAGAATATAATAAATCACTAGAAAAGAAAGATAAATTTTGGTTTAAAGTTGGTGAAATATTAAATTTTAGTGAAGCTGAAACAAATGATGATGTTCTAGATATAGTTATGGATTATTTAAATAAAGAGGGTTATTCAGACAATAAGTATGCTAGAAAAACATTGACAAGATTGTATTTTGCAATGAGAAAAGATGAAATAGTTCATTTTTATAATGAATCAAATCAGCAGATTGATCATGTGCTAGATATTTTTATAAGAACAAACCATGGAGGAACCCCATTATCTTATTCAGATTTATTGATGTCAATTGCGATTGCTAATTGGAAAAATGATGCTAGAGAGCAGATAGATACTTTAGTAAATCAAGTAAGATTTGGTTCAGATATGGAATTTTCAATTAATAGAGATTTTGTATTAAAAGCAGCACTAACACTAACAGATGCAGATGTAATGTTTAAAGTAAAAAATTTTACACAAAAGCAGGTAGAAGAAATTGAGAAGAATTGGGATGATATTAAAGAATGCATATTAGAAACATTTAGAATGATAAAAAGATTTGGACTAAATGATTCTTCACTTAGAGCAAAAAATGCAGTGATTCCTATATCATATTTTTTATATCGTAAAAATTTATATAAAAGCATTAATAATCAGGCAAAATACAAAGAAATCAAGTCTGAAATAAAAACTTGGCTTTATATGTCTTTATTAAAAGGTGTATTTGGAGGTCAAGGAGATTCTATTCTAACAAGCTTAAGAAAAATTATTAAAGATAATATAGAGCAAGATATTTTTCCAAGATTAAAGATAATAGAATATTTTAGAGGGAAAAGAAAAGATTTATCTTTTGATGATGATTTTATAGATAGATTACTTAAAACACAAAAAGATGATAGTGAATGCTTTTCTATTTTAGCCTTGTTACTACCAGATTTAGATTATTCAAGATCTTTACATAAAGATCATTTACATCCTGCATCAGCATTTAGAAATTTGGATAATTATCAATTTTTATTAGAGAATACTGAACTAAAAGAATTTTATTCAAATAGCGAAAATTGGAATAGTATTTTAAATCTACATTTATTGGATGCATCAAAAAATATTTCTAAACAAGATACTCCTTTAGAACAATGGTTTGAAAAAGAAAAAGGATTTAATAAAAATATGATTCATATTAGTGAAGAAACTAGTCTAAACTTTGAGAATTTTAAAGATTTTATAGAGGAAAGATATAAAAATTTAAAGTCAATATTACAACACTTAAGTGGTGGAAAATAAAATGAACCAACAAATAAATGAATCGATAAATAAACTATTTCAAAAACATAGAATCATCTTTTGGTATGATGAAAAAAAGCAATTTGAAGAACATTTTGCAGATTTGATATTAGATGATGCAGAGGCAATTAAAATAGAAAATAATGAATTTGCTATCAAATATAAAATATTACGAGAAGAAAAAGAGAAAAAGTTTTTAGTTTATAAAGCTGATAAACGACCAGAAAATCTTCAAAACTGGCTTTTGGATGTTGAGCTTTACAGTGGAGAGTTTAGAACCGACAAAATAGCTCTTTGGCTTGCAGATTTGGGATTAGGACTTGACTTTGTAAATGTAGTGGAAAAATATCAAGAGTTTTTTTCACCTGCAAGACTAGAAAAACTCAAATCAAAACTATCAAAAAGTGATACTCCATCAAGTTTGCCTTTTAAAATGATGGATGTGGTGTGTAGTAGCGGTGTAAGAATTGATGAAATTATGGAATCACTGCTTAGTGAAAACAGCGAAAACAGAGATAGAAAATATAAAGAACTTGTTAAATCTGGATTATCAAAGCTTTTTTGGGAGCAAATCAAGAAAAATTATGGTTATGAATCAGATGAGCCATCTGTAAAAGATTTTGTTGTAACTTTATTTAAAGATGTTTATGAGAGAAACTTTGTAGATAAATCTTTGTTAAATAGTGATGCACTTGTATTTATGAATAGATGGAAAGATAGTCGAAAACACCAAAGTGTATTTGAACATTTTTCTAAAGAGTGTGAAGATATTCTAAAAATAGAAGATGATGTTATTAATAGAGATTTTAGGGATTTACTGGAGTTAGACTATTTTGATGTGATAGAAGTTCATATTATTAGAGCACTTATAAACGAAGTAGTTTCTAGGTCTTCATCTCATGGAGATATAACTTTATGGATTAGAAATCGAAGACAAAGTCATTGGTATGAAAAATATAGTGATATCTATGAAGCGATAGATTATGCATCAAAATTTATAGCATACATCGATAAAACAGAGCTAAATATAGAAAATCTAAAACACGGTATAGATATTTATAGCACGGTGTTGTTTGAAATCGATAAGATGTATAGAAAATTCACTTATCATATGTATGAATCAAAACAAGTAACTCTTTTAGAAAAATTGAGCTCTTTAATAGAAAATATTTATACAAATAACTATCTTGTAAAACTTGGTGATAATTGGCAAACTCATATTGATAAGATGGATAGATGGCAATTTAATGAAAATATCATGCAAAAAGATTTTTATAAAAAATTTGTACAGCCAACTTTAGATAAAAATGGAAAAATCTATGTAATTATCTCTGATGCATTGCGTTATGAGATTGCCCATGAATTTGTAGGAATGATGCGACAAGAAGATATGTTCGAAGCTAAAATATCTCCTATAGTGTCTATGCTCCCAAGTTATACTCAGCTTGGTATGGCTTCGCTTTTGCCAAATAAAAATATAAAATTAAGTGGGGATGATAGTGGCACTGTAATTGTTGATGATATAAACAGTAGAAGTGGTAACAGAGAAAAAGTTTTGAAATCTTATGTACCTAACAGTATGACTATCTCGGCAAAAGAGTTTTTGGGGATGACTAAAACTGCTGAATATGGAACTAGAGAAGTTGTACGAGATAATGATGTGGTATATATTTATCATAATATCATAGATCACGAAGGTAAGCAAGAGACTGAAGATACCGTTTTTAGAGCGGCAGAAGAGTGTCTAAATGAATTAAAACAAATAGTTAGAAAACTTACAAGTGCAAATGCTACAAATATCATTGTTACAGCTGATCATGGATTTTTATATCAGTTTAAATCTTTACAAGAGAGCGATTTTGCTCAAAACAGTGCAAGTGGTGAAGATGTTTTATACCTTGATAGAAGATTTGTAATAGGTAAGAATTTAGAAGATCATCAAAGTTTTAAAAAGTTTAGTGAAAAAGAGTTAGGTCTCGATGGTGAGCTTGAAGTTTTAATCCCAAAATCTATAAATAGACTTAGAAAAAAAAGGTCAAGTAGTAAATTTGTTCATGGTGGGGCTGCTCTTCAAGAAATAGTTGTACCTGTAGTGCAGATAAATAAAAAAAGAAAAACAGACACTTTAAATGTTGATGTTTCTGTGATTTCAGGACAAAGTAGCATCATATCCTCTGGGCAAATAAGTGTTACATTTTATCAGCAAGAGAGTGTTACCGATAAATTGCTACCAAGAGTGTTAAAAGTTGGGATATATTCAAAAGATGGAATTTTAATCTCAGATACACATACACTTACTTTTGATCTAAAGTCAGATAATCCAAGAGAAAGAGAGATGAAAGTTAGATTTTTACTCTCTACAAACTCAGATGATTATAATAACCAAGAAGTGTTTATGAGACTGGAAAAAATATCACCTGCACCTGAAACTTCTCATGATAAGTTTTATGGAGATGGAGTGAAATATACACTTAGAAAATCTATCAAAAGTGATTTTGATTTTTAGGAGCACAAAAGATGAGTACACTTGATAACAAAATAAATGAACATTTTGCAGGGCTTGTTGTCCGAAAAGATTTGGTTAAAACAGTTAAAGGCAATGCCATAGTCCCTTCTTATGTACTTGAATATTTATTAGGGCAATATTGTGCAACTAATGATGAAGATAGTATAAATACAGGTATCCAAACAGTAAAAGAGATATTAGCTAAACACTATGTGCATAGAAATGAAGCTGGTTTGGTTCGCTCAACCATTAAAGAGAAAGGTCGATACAAAGTTATCGATAAAATAAGTGTATCGCTAAATGATAAAGATGATACTTATGAAGCTGAATTTAGTAATTTAGGAATCAAAAAAGTTTTGGTCGATTCATCTACTGTAAAAGCTCACCCTAAATTATTAGTTAGTGGTGTATGGTGCATTGCTGATGTAGAATATGATTTTAATGAAGAAGATAAAAAAAGAGTTCCTTGGATACTCTCAACACTTAAACCTATTCAGCTATCACACTTTGATTATGATACATATGTAGATTCAAGAGATAAATTTACTACATCAGAATGGATTGATACTATTATTCAAAGTATTGGTTTTAAGCCTGATATGATGGGAAATAGAAATAAACTTATGCAACTTGTAAGACTTATCCCATTTTGTGAGCGAAACTATAATTTGATGGAACTAGGACCAAAAGGAACTGGAAAATCTCATATCTATTCAGAATTTTCTCCTCATGGAATATTGATCTCTGGTGGCGAAGTGACGGTTCCAAAACTTTTTGTGAATAATAGTTCTGGAAAAATTGGTCTTGTAGGCTATTGGGATTGTGTTGCATTTGACGAATTTGCAGGTAAAAAGAAAAAGGTTGATAAAGCTTTAGTAGATATTATGAAAAACTATATGGCAAATAAATCCTTTTCAAGAGGTGTTGAAACTTTAGGGGCAGAAGCATCAATGGTTTTTGTTGGAAATACAAGCCATACGGTGCCATATATGCTAAAACATAGTGATCTTTTTATGGATTTACCTGATTCGTATCATGATTCAGCTTTTTTAGATCGTATTCATTTTTATATACCTGGCTGGGAAGCAGATATCATAAGAGGTGAAATGTTTTCAAATGGATATGGATTTGTTGTAGATTATTTAGCAGAGATACTTAGATACCTTAGAAACAGAGACTATTCGGATAAATATCAAGAGTATTTTACACTTTCAAGTGATATTTCAACAAGGGATAGAGATGCTATCAATAAAACTTTTTCAGGGCTTATGAAAATCCTATATCCAAAAGGAGAAGCATCAAAAGAAGAGATACAAGCAATTTTGGAATTTGCAATAGAGGGAAGAAAAAGGGTAAAAGATCAACTTCTTAGGATTGATTCCACTTATTCAAAGGTAAAATTTGGGTTTGAAGATCAAAATAGTAATCAAAAAATAATAAAAACACTAGAAGAACAAGAATATCCTATTCACTATCATCACTCACTTGAATCTGATGAGTCTGTGGACGAAAAAGTTGACATAAATATTGAGGTTAATACTCAACCTACATTTAAAATTATTAAAGATAAAGAGCTAAAAGAGCAACACTTAACTTTTAGTGAAAATCAAAAAGGTGTGACATATGATATGCTTTTTGCTCCATATTTTGTAAATGCTGCTCAAATCACATTAACTGATCCATATATTAGGGCATTTTTTCAGATAAGAAATCTTATGGAATTTGTGGAAACTATAGTGAAAATAAAAGATGAAGAAGAGAATTTAGAATTTAAATTAATAACTATAGAAGATGAGCTTAAGCCAGAGCAACAGATAGAATATTTTAATCAAATAAAACAATCTTGTGAAGCCGTTGGGATAGATTTTAGTTGGGAGTTTGATAAGACTGAAACGATCCATTCTCGGTTTATCACAATTGATACTGGATGGAAAATTTTACTTGATAGAGGTTTAGATATTTTTCAACAATATGATATGAATAACACTTTTTCTTTACAAAATAGGTTGCAAAATTTTAGAAGTTGCAAGGCATTTGATATTACATACATAAAAGAGTAAAAGAGTTTTTCAGCCCTCAAGAACTAGCAGAGTCGCTCCCGTCTTAGGGCTTGATATTCAAAGCAAATTTTACCAAAATTTAGCTCAAATTTCAACCAATGTGCACTCCAAAATCCTCTGGCTTGATATGAAAGTATGATGCTATTTTTTGATACATCACCTCATTTATTTCACTTAAAATTCCCTCACTTTGTTCATCTATGACTTTCTCTTTGATGTCATAGGCAAATAGTAATTTATTTTCTTCATCTAGTTTTATAGCGGTTAAATACTCTTTGATAATGAGTGTTTGCATTTTATATTTTTCCTTTGTAATGATTTGTTTTTAGTGTCCAAGATAGTGTTCGGTGATACTTGCTCTATAGTGTTTCATCTCCCAACTTACCCCTTGTAATGCTTGTTCATAAGTGTAGCCGTGGTTTTGATACTCTCTTACACGATTTTGTGCAAAAGTCCATCTAAATCCATGTGATCCATGATGTGGGATGTTTAACTTTTGGCATGTGGTTTTGATATCATCGATATACTCTTGATAAGAGATTTTAAAATATGAAGTATCATTTTGCAAAAAGAATTTTTGCAAAGTTTCATAGGTTTTGACTGAAACAAATACATCGCCAACTTTTCCACCTTTTTCTTTGGTTTCTATTACACCGACATTTTTATTGGTAATCTCATCGATTTTTATAGCTTTTAGCTGCTCTTTTTTGATAAGTGTTACTCCCTCACTTCGTGCACCACCTTCAAGCTGTATAGTTGCAGCTAATTGGTGCTTTGGATTGGAGAGATTTTCAATTATAAAAAGTGGATTATCATAAACCCTGTTATGATAGTTATTTGCCACAAGCTTTAAATCTCTAGCATTATTTAATAGTTCTTGTCTTATTTTAAAATCATAAATAATTGGAAATTGATACTTCTCTTTTGAGTAGCGATTAAGAGCAATCTCTAGTTTACCAAGAGCAGATGTGATTTTTTCTAA
>CAZBVJ010000018.1:0-52407 GCA_964495485.1 uncultured Sulfuricurvum sp. | reverse complement strand
CAACCGCATAATATTGTGCGTCACCGTGATATGCCGCGAGCCGCGTTCAAAGATCTGTGGGACACGGTCAAAAGCGGGAAAATTTGGACGGGATACGTCAAAAATGCGACTAAAGATGGTGGTTTTTACTGGGTCTATGCAACGGTTTACCCGAATGTCGGATGCGATAGTAATGGAAAATGCGGATATCTCTCCTGCCGCCGAAAACCCTCAGCCGAAGAGATAGCTGAAGCAGAACGTCTCTACAAGACCATGAGTTAAGGACGTTCTATGAATAATTCAGTGAAATCAGCTATTCTCCTCGTAGTCGGGGTAATCGGTATTGTCCTCGGGCTCATTACCCAAAATGTGGGTGTTTTGATCGCCGTTGTTGTGGTTTTGATGTTAACGTCAGTGTCGCTTTTGAATTCTTCGGGTGGCGGAAACGATGAACTCAAACGTCATTTGGACGATTTTTTGCAGCTCCTTCAATTCAAACGCAACCGCTTGACCCCTTTGAATGCACAACCTGGAAGTATTGAGGAGTCTCTAAACCACCTTGCAAAAGCGCATGAAGAGACACTTCTAGCCGATACTTTGGTAGCCGGTGAGATGGTGTTGTTGGCGGATAAAGTGAGTCAGGGGCATTATATGTGCCGTGTTATGAGCGATACTAAAACTCCGCATGTTCATCTGCTTCGTAAAACGATGAATAATATGCTCGATTCGACTGAGAAAAATCTTGATTGTGCCATCAAGATTCTCGAAGCGTTAAGCGAGGGGAAATTCTCTATGCGTACTACGGTGAATGTCAGCGGTAAAATGGGGCAGATGCTCGAAAAGATTAATGATCTTGGTGCCGCATTGGAGTCGTTGGAGCACCAAAATAACGAAGCTAAAGAGGTGCTTGATAATAACACTAAACAGCTCAGAGCTACGATTGATGACCTGCGTGCGACGAAATTTGTCGAGCTCAACTCGATGATTACTACGACCGTGGAACGGATCCAAAGCGTGGCAGGCAAAGAGCATGAGCTCTCCGGTAACCTTCAAGCCCTTGTCGGCAACGCCCAAGAGACGAAAGCGATTTTGGTCACGATCGGAGACATTGCTGATCAAACCAATCTCCTCGCTCTCAATGCCGCAATCGAAGCGGCACGCGCGGGAGAACACGGACGCGGTTTCGCCGTCGTTGCGGATGAAGTTCGCAAACTAGCCGAGCGTACCCAAAAATCGCTTGCCGAGATATCTGCGACGATCAACGTATTGATCCAAGCAATCAATGACAACAGTGAATCGTTGAATCAGAATATGGACGAAATGATGGATTTGACACAGTATGTAGGAACTGTTGATCAAAAAATGGATGAGTTGTTGATTACTATGGATTCAATGCGTTAAGCTGCTCGTAACTTATTCCATACGCTTTTAGCAGTATCGCCGCTCCGTTGAGATCTCCGATCTCAAGTTTGAGGGCAGCGGCATAGATTCTTCCGTAAATTCCGGTATGCGAGATTAGTGCATCTTTGATTTCGTCAGAGAGATGGATACTCATCAATAGTGCTTCCATCGGAACATTCATAACTCCCTCAAGCAACGAGAGCATCGCGATAAGATGAATCTGTTCGATTTGATACTCTGTTGGTTCTTCCGCAATCATTTCTAATAATCTCACCATCCGTTCGAATCGATTTTGGGCAAAAACGGCATGAGGATTTTTATCATCAATCGCTTTCGTCCCCGATTTGGAGTAGATAATGAGGAGCAGCCATTGCATCAGAGCGCTTTTACCGAATTTCTCCACCATCTCTTTGATTGAAAAACTCTCTTCGATGTATTCAGGGTGTACCGAACGTAAAAATTGGAGCAGCTGTAACGAGAGGATACTTTGGTATCGAAAAATATCCCATATCTCTTCAAACGGTGCATCGTTTTGGAGCAGTGTAAATAACTCCATAACGTCCATATATTGCGGATCGATCCGTTTTTGGGTGATTATATGGGCATGGGCAAAATAGAACCCCTGAAAATATTTAAATCCCAGTTCCTCGTACGCCTCTTTCATCTCGTAAAATTCAACTTTTTGTGCAATGAGTTTCATTCTGCCAAACGGATTGGGCTTGTAATTAAATTGTTCGATATCGATCTGAGTAACGTCAAATTTTGCAAATTCGATATAGGGGAAGAGGGGAGAAAAAGCCTCGATGTAGTGTGGACTGAAAGATGCATTATCCAAGGCGAACCGGTACCCTAGAGAATAGAAATGGCGAATCGCTTCGTGAATTCGGGCATTGATCTTCATATTTTCGGAGAGTTCGAAAACGAACCTCTCTTTGGGGAGACCGCGAAGAATATCAGTAAGAAGCAGTGGACCGTCGGTATTGATAAAAGCAATACTTTCCCCATACGCCGATGCTGAACCGACTTGATTGAGCAGATTCACGAGTACCGAAGCGGTAGCGTGACGGGGATCGTCTATAATACATTTGCCATACTGATTTCGGTAGAAAAATTCGTATCCGAGAATTTTTTCATCGCGATTCAAAATCGGTTGACGGGCAAGGTATAAATTATTGTGCATCAATGTGACTTTATATTTTAATGTCTTAAGTGTAGCGTAATTTGAGTATTATTTCAAAAAAGAATAGATGGAAAAATGATGCAAGAACACAAAATTAACTATTTTAAAGATTATACCCCAAGTGATTACACCGTTGTGAGCTGTTTTCTCGAATTTATCATCGAAGAGAGTTCTACCCGTGTCGAGAACATTATGGAGATAGTGAGGCAGAACCCTGATGCGAATTCGCTCCGTCTGGACGGTGAAAAACTCGATTTGGAGCTGATTTGGGTCAACGATGAACTCTTGGATGAGAGCCGATACACCCAAGTTGAGACGTCGCTGATCATCCCTTTGGATTGTGACAGTGCTACCATCCGTATCATCAACCGTATCTATCCCGATGAGAACACGGAGTTGGAGGGGCTTTATCGATCAGGTGGAATCTGGTGTACCCAAAACGAACCCGAAGGGTTCCGCCGTATCACCTATTTTATCGACCGTCCCGATGTGATGACTCGCTTCACCACCAAAATTATCGCCTCCAAAGAGCGTTGCCCCATACTTCTGAGCAACGGAAACTTGCGCGGAACCGCGACTCTCGATAACGGCAAACATCTCGCCCTCTGGGAAGATCCGATTCCCAAACCGTGTTATCTGTTTGCGTTGGTCGCCGGCGATTTGGGTTCCATCCACGATACCTATACAACGATGAGCGGCAAAAAAGTCGATTTGGCGATCTACTGCGATAAAGGGAACGAGTCTAAATGCCATCACGCGATGCGAAGTCTCAAAAAATCGATGGAGTGGGATGAATATACCTACGGACGCGAATACGATCTGGAGGTTTACAACATCGTTGCGGTGGATAGCTTCAACATGGGGGCAATGGAGAACAAAGGGCTTAATATTTTCAACTCCCACTATGTTTTAGCCGATGAGGACAGTGCTACCGATACTGATTTCATGGGGATTGAGAGCGTTATCGCCCATGAGTATTTTCACAACTGGACGGGGAATCGGATCACGTGCCGCAACTGGTTTGAACTGACCCTCAAAGAGGGGCTTACGGTGTTTAGAGATCAGTGTTTCAGTGCCGATATGAACTCTGAGCTCACCCAGCGGATTGATGACGTCCGTGCGTTGCGGGAGCGGCAGTTTGTAGAGGATGCGGGGCCGACCGCCCATCCGATCAAACCCGATCATTATATGGAGATCAACAATTTCTACACCGCCACCGTCTACGAAAAAGGGGCCGAAGTGATTCGGATGATGCACACCCTGCTGGGGCGTGAGAAATTCAGAGCGGCGATGGATTATTATTTTGAGAAATTTGACGGACAAGCGGTGGGAACCGAAGAGTTTTTAGAATCGATGCAGTCTCAAAGTCTTATCGATTTGACCCAATTCAAACGGTGGTATTCCCAAGAGCGGACTCCGACGTTGAGAGTTTCAAGCACCTATCTTGTGGAACGCTCCGAACTGGTCATGACAATAGAACAAGTGATTCCGAAAAACACCTCCAATCAAGAGCAACTCCCCTATGCTCTTCCCCTCTCGATGGCGTTATTGGATGAGCAGGGGGAACCGTTTGCGCTTCAAAGCGATGACGTCTCCATTTTCCATGAGAATGTTCTTTGGATCGATCAACCGTCTCAAACAATCACGTTTCAAGGGATCACGAGCGAGCCTCGTCTCTCGTTAAACCGCCATTTCAGTGCACCGGTACACATCGAATGCGATGAACTCGATTTTCCGTTTTTGATGGCGTATGATTCGGATGGATTTGTTCGCTATGAGGCTTCCCAACAATTTGGCATCCAAACGCTAGAAGCGATGATGGAGGGGAGCGAGATTGATGCACACTATATCAGCAGCTACGGTGCCGTATTAGCGGACAGGTCGATAGATCCGATGTTTAAAGCTCAGATCTTAGAGCTGCCGAGCATGGGTACGCTGATGCAGCGTCAAGAGACGATTGATGTTGTATCGATCGCGAATGCCCAAGAGAAACTCAAAGCGACCCTTGCGAAGCGCTATTTCAACGAACTACTCCAAACCCTCAATGAACTGTATGACCCCTTCAATACACACATTGACGGGCTTAGCATGGGGAAAAGGGCGCTCAAAAACAGAGTTTTGGGACTTTTGATGTGTGCGGGTGAAGAGTCCGTGTATACGTTGTGTTTGTCCCATTATCACGAAGCACACTCGATGAGTGAGCGGTTGGCGGCATTGGATTTACTCGAAAACTATGCTCCTGATTTAGCCGTAGGTGCGATGGAGCATTTCTATGCGCGGTACAAAGAGCAAACGCTGGTGATGAACAAATATTTCACTGTTCGAGCCTCCTCGCGCCGAGAGGGGACATTGGAGAGGGTCAAAGCACTTCAAAGCGACAGTGCGTATGATCACAAAGTCCCAAATCTCGTCCGCTCTTTGATCGGCAGTTTCGCCCGAAATGCGGTTGCTTTTTACGCGCAGGACGGATCTGGATTCGCGTTTGTCGCCGATAAGGTAATCGAGATTGATGAACTTAACCCGCAGATCGCTTCAGGGCTCGCAGGAGCGTTTAAAAACTACGGACGTTTGGGGATTGAGCAAAAAACGATGATGGGATCGGAGTTGGAGCGGATTAAAAATTATCCGACCCTCTCCAACAACGTCTATGAGATTGTGAGTAAAATTTTGGAAGCTTCTTAATCATATTTTGTAATTATAAATATGATTTGATTTGTGAATAATAATGGGGTATCCTTTCGAAAATATTTTCCAAAGGATTCTCTATGATGAAAAATCGTCTTTTTGTTTTAGCGGCAACTGTGTTGCTCTCATCGGTTTCGGTTTCGGCTTACGATACTGAGATGGCGAAAAAACTCGATAGTTTTTATGAAAAAATGACGTTCGAGCCCCTCTCGAAAAGCACTCTTCTCCTCAAACCCGATGCCTTTGTCGAAGAGGTGAAAAAAGACCCCTCTATTGTTGTCATCGATGTCCGTACGCCCCAAGAACAAGCATTCGTAAAACTTGGATATAAAAATACCCTTGAGATGCCGTTAGAGGAGTTATTTGAAGCGAAGAACCTCGATCGTATCCCTACCGATAAACGGCTGGTTGTCGTGTGCCATTCGGGTGTTCGGGCAGTTCCATCGGCGTTAAATCTTAAAATGCTCGGATTTAAAAACGTGCAGGTTTTGGAAAATGGTATTGTGGGGATAGCTCAGATCAGCTCTCCGAAAACATGTATTTTAAAATAACAGATATTTCTGCATCGTAGTGAGGCAGGAGAAAATTATTTCTCCTGTTGCGCTAGACGCTCCTCCAACTCCTCAAGCCGTTCCATTTTTTGGTAATGGCGCAAATTCAAGAGGGCAAATTTATATCCCAAAAAGATAATCAGTGGCCATAGACCAAGCCAGACTAATGATTCAATGTACTCCATAGTGTCTCCTAATAACTAAACGGATCGTTTTTGATTTCGTCGTGGGTAAGCGGCTTTGCCATAGAACGCCACACGTAGGTGATATATGCTAAAACGACGGGTACGAATAATGAGACATAACTCATGACTACGAGGGTGTATCGGCTCCCTGAACTGTTGGTGATGGTTAGAGAACTCTGCAAATCGGCATACGATGGGTAAAACGGAGCTCCATCAATCCCGCTTGACATCAGCAGGGCAAAAACCATGAGCACCGTTCCCGCAACACCGCACCAAAATGATGCTTTTCTCCCTTTAAACCCACCGAGGAAAAAAAGCCCGAGTCCGATGAGAAACGGCATGAGAAGAACGATTGGATGGTTGATAAAGGTGTGAAAATAGCGGTTGGCTTCGATCGTGATTGTCTCATCGTGAGCCGCCGCACCCGGCAAGATAAAAAGCCACAGGGCAAACGAGGCAAGAAACGTGACGGCGAGGATCATCTCGATGCGGAGTTTTTTGCGGGTGAGTTCCAAAAGACTCTTTTCTTGGACACTGTTGAGGATATAAAGCATCCCCAGCACCCGCGAGACCAAGACGACACTGATTCCGCCCAAAACGTTAAACGGCACGCTGAGCGCTTCCAACCCGCGCATCGCGTTTAACCAATGCGATAGGTTCGCGTCATCGACGACAAACGCACCCCCCGAGAAGAGGGTGGCGATGATCACCCCGATCAAAAACGGCGACAAAAATCCGTTGATACTCAAAAAAAGCTCATACAGACGCGAACCGTAGACGTTCCCTTTTTTGGTGCGGTATTCGTAGGAGACGGCTTGAATGATGTAGGCAAACAACAGCACCATCCATGCAAAGTACGCTCCGCCGAAACTCACCGCATAAAAGAGGGGGAATGCGGCAAAAATGGCTCCGCCAAAGAGGACGAGAGTGGTAAACCCTAACTCCCATTTACGCCCGAAGAGGTTATACAATAAGCTCTTGTCCGCCTCATTTTTCGCCAATGAGGGGATGAGTGCCTGTCCCCCCTGAACGAAGAGCATCATCGCTAAAAACCCGCCGAGCAATGAGACGATTCCCCACCAGTAATTTTGAAGTGACAACAGTTCCCATGTCTCAAACATGATGGTCTCCTTTTTCTGCTATGTGCGGTCCATTGGCAATCGCCGCCATCATGATTTTGATCTCGGCGATGAGCAATGCGGTGAATAAAACCGCAAACGCCCAAAAGGTGATCTGTACGCTCTGGATATTCAGCGCGCTGGAGCCTTTCATCGTCGGGAGCAAATCTTGGATAACCCACGGCTGACGACCTACTTCGGCGACGATCCATCCCGCTTCGCACGCGACAAAGCCCAAGGGGATCGACATAAAGGTAATCCATAACGCCCAACGGGTAGTGAGCAGTTCATTGGTCATCCCCAGATAGAGCAATACGATGAATAAAATGATGAAAAACGATCCCAACCCTACCATCACATGAAAGCTGTAAAAAGTGAGGGCAATCGGTGGGACGGTTTGGAGCGGATCGGTGAAATGACCGTATCCCATATACGATTGATTGGCATCGAATGCTTTGAGCGCACTTTGAGCCGTGAGCGTATCTCCCGCTTTTTTTGCTTCATGATAAGCGGATAAATCCTGCAATGCCGCTTGACCTCGTGCAATTTTTTCTTCGGCACTCATGATGTTGAATTTTTCATTTCCAACGATGAGGTCATTAATTCCCGGAACAAAGGCGTTGATGTCGTGGTAACCCAAAAGTGAGAGGGCATAGGGGATTTGGATGTCACCGTAAAATTCGGGCAAATCGTCTCCCACTTTTTTATCGGGGTTGAGGAGTCCGAATGCGACGATTCCCGCACGACCTTCCCCCTCATAGAGCCCTTCCATTGCGGCGAGTTTCATCGGTTGCTTTTGAGCCACCTGATGCGCCGATTCGTCTCCGCTGAGGAGCAAAAACATGGAGGCAAAGAGACCGAATGACGATGCGACGATAATACTGCGCCGTGCAAACTGGGTTTCACGCCCACGGAGGAGAAACCATGCCGAAACACCGACGACGAAAATCGCTGCTGTGACATAGCCGCCGCCGATGGTGTGGAGGAATTTGGCTACGGCGACGGGAGAGAAAATCACCTCCCAAAAATTTGCCATCTCATAGCGCATCGTATCGGGATTGAACTCCATCCCCACTGGATACTGCATCCAACCGTTTGCAACCAAAATCCAAAGCGCCGAGAGGTTGGTTCCGATAGCAACCAGCCACGCTGAGAGGAGATGAAACCCTTTGCTCACACGGTTCCATCCGAAAAAGAGGACGACAAAAAAGGTCGATTCGAGGAAAAAGGCGAATATCCCTTCGATGGCTAGAGGTGCGCCGAAAATATCCCCGACGATCCACGAATAGGCCGCCCAGTTGGTTCCGAATTCGAACTCCATGATGAGACCGGTCGCGACTCCGATGACGAAGTTAATACCGAAAAGTTTGACCCAAAACTTGGTGGTTTTGAGCCATTTTTCATCGCCGGTCTTGACGTAGATCGTCTCCATGATGGCGACGAGAAACGAGAGTCCCAAAGTAAGCGGGACAAATAAAAAATGGTAAATCGCGGTGAGGGCAAACTGCGCGCGCGACCAGTCTATGAGATCCATGATAATCCTTTGAGGGTGTTAGGGTTTGAGAGTTTCGGCTATTGCCGAAGGGGCATGAGCGGGTGAATTTTTATACGGATTGCTGTAAAGATAGTGAAACAGTGCCCAAATAAGAAAAAGTTTGATAATCAATACAGTAAAAAGGGGCTTTTTAAGACTCAATGAGGCAAAAAAATCCCGATACATGGCGAGGTATTTCATTGATTCAATCCAAAGTATACTTATCTAAAAAATTCATTGCGATTATAAGAAGATTAGTTTAGCCCAATCTGTTAACCTTCATTAATAATCTTTTCTAAGGCTCTATTTAAGAGCCTTCGTCTTCATCCGTCTCATCGTGTGAGGTGCTATCGGAGTGGTTATCGCTTTTGGGTTTCAAAAATTCGTATACGATCACGATCAATAGGAAAGTGACGGCTAAACTGAGTGATTCCATTGCAGTTTCTCCATTAAATGTCGATACACCTGCATCACCTCTTTGGGTGTCGCTTCCCCTTTGTAATCCATTTGGGCACGGGCGAGGGTACGATTCCCATCACTTACTGTGATGCGGATATATCCGTCGAAATCGGCTCCGAGCGATTTGCTTTGGGCGTTGGTGCATTTCGCGCAATGAACCAAGAGGTTCATTGTCATTGGCGCATCGGGATCATGGCGAAAAGTGGTTTTGAGCATCCTGCTGGGGTCTTCGATATTAAGCGCTTGCGGCAGATGGGCAATAATCTCTCTATCGGCAATCTCCGTATAGATCTCCCGCTCAATGCATCCACTGAGGGAGAACAACATGAGCAATGAGAGAAGTGCTCTGAACAGCATGGTTAGGCGTGTGCGTGGTGTGAGCAACATGATCCACCGTGATGGTGATGATGACCACCGTGATGGTCGTGATCGTGCTCCCCAAGCAATGATTCGAAATTCTCAGCCGTCACTTCAATCAGTTTGTTTTCATGGAAAGCATTGATGGCTTCACTGATCGTGATGCGTGCTTCTCCGGCATAGTAGACTTTGATTCCGTAGCTTTTGAGCAATACGTATGGGTTGAATCCCAAATGAGAAGTGATAAGTACATCTACATTGTTGGCAATGAGGGTGCGGGCGACATCCCGTCCTCCGAGTTGTTCCATTTGCACAATATCTATTTGTGTGGAATCGGTTGCAAAAGCGAAAAATTTGGCATTCCCGAAAAGGGGAGCGAGGGCAGCATCATGCGATGAGGTTTTTATCGGCATGGCAATAATCATAAATTATCCTTTAATGGTGTGTGCAGCTCATATGCGGCTGCATTAGGGTGAGCTGATTGGCTAAAAAGGCTTCAAGCGATTGTGCAACATTTATCGAAACATTGTCGTGATAAACCGCAAGACCTTTTTGAGCGAATCCTTGCAACGGTGAGCCGCCAATCCCTGATACAATCAGCGCATCGGCTCCTAAAACACAGATATTTTCCACCGCACCGCCGCATCCGCTGGCTTTGTGCCCTTCGTTTTTGACAACGACGACATCTTCGATGTTTCCTTCACGGCTCACTTCAACAACCGTATAAAAGTTGGCTCTGCCGAAATGGGCATTTCGTTTTGAGAGAAGACCAAAATTTTCATTGGTAGGAAAAACTATTTTTCGATTCATCGTAAATTCCTTATGTAAAATATCTGCAGTAAATTTAGCATATGTAAAATTAAATGAATGTTAATAAAGTTGTTTAGAGGTGAATTAAACGCAATTTTCCCCCTATTTTCTTTCATTTTATAGAATTTATAAATTTCAGAAAGAGTTTGGGAAAAAATGTTTATAATTAACATATGTAAAATTTAGGACAAAAAATGAAAACAGGAAAAAAGCGTAATCTAACGTTTAAACCGACGTGTTTCTCTTACGGACCGTTGTCACAGCCTCCCAAAGAGATGATGCAACTGCGCAATGATGAACTCGAAGCGCTCTATCTTGCCGATTTCAAAGCCCTCTATCATGAAGAGTGCGCCCAATCGATGGGGGTGTCGCGTCCGACGTTTGCCAAATTGATTAAGCAGGCGCGTAAAAAAATGGTAGAGATGGTGATGTATGGCAAAGGGATCGAACTGATCAAAGAGGCGCAAACTTTCACCCTCGTGTTCCCCACGGATGACCGTATTTCCCTGCACCCTTATTTTTTGGTGGCGAAATATTACGCTTTTGCCAAAGTCGAAGAGGGGGTTATCGCCTCGATCACCTATAAAGAGAATCCGATTTACAAAGAGCTGCTTCGCTCAGAAAAGGCGATCCTCAATGATGAAAGTGCCAAAGGGCTTGCAGCAGGGAGATTGATCCCCCCGTTGCTGGAAGGGGCGACCATCGTGGTCGCCCGTCATTTGGGTGATGGGATACGTCGCAATATCGAGGGGATGGGGATTAGTATCGAATTATCCCAATCGGATACTATCGATACGATTGTAGAGGAGTTGAACCGATGATACAGATAGAGATTTCAGGGATGGCTCCTTTGTGCATCGAGCATTTGGTTCTCGATTATAACGGAACGATTGCCATCAACGGCGAGTTGATCGATGGGGTAGCGGAGCGGTTGGAAGCGTTGAGTGGTTTGGTCGATGTCCATGTTTTGACGGCGGACACCTATGGTTCGGTTCACACGCAGTGCCGTGATTTGAACTTGTCGGTGGATGTGATCGGAAAATACGCCCAAGATCGTGAAAAGCTCCGTTTTATCGAATCGCTCAAATCGGAGCATTGTGTTGCCATCGGCAATGGCCGCAACGATGTGTTAATATTGGAACACGCTGCATTGGGTCTCGCGGTGATTCAAGGCGAGGGGATCAGTACCAAAACCCTCATCGCCAGCGACGTTGTGTTTACATCGATCAACGATGCGTTGGACGGATTGCTCCACCCAAATCGCCTCATCGCAACGCTTAGGAATTAAAAGGGTAGGCGCAGCGAAAACGAGACATTGCGCCCCATCCCGAGAGTGTATCCTTTGTAGGTATCGAGGAAATCACGGTATCGGGTATCAAAGAGATTATCGACTTTGATACCCAAATGGGCGGTATGCTCCATTATCGCTATGTCGCTCTCATATCCGATCCCCCAGAGTACATAGCCTGCCGTATCGGCTGATCCAAAAGGCATCGAATTGTATTGGGCGAACGGTTCATAACTGCCGGCGATTTGTTGGTCATCATACGCTTTCATGGTAAGTGAGAAGGTGTTGTTTTTGAGTGTTTCAAACGTTCCGATGTCGTGATAAACACAGAGGCTAAGGTTATTGACCGGCATCATCGTTAAATCGCGATCATGGTTGGTATCTTTTCCATCAATAATCTCAAAGGCACCTACAAAACGGGTCATCTCACCAAGGTGGGTTTCGAGTGAAAATTCAACCCCTTGCATCTGTGCATCGGTTTGTTGATTGGTCATTTCGGGGACACCTCCTGATGCAACAATGGCTCCCGTTGTTGGATTGCGGCGGAGTCCGGTATTGGCGAGATAGATGTAATCATTGATATAAGTACGGTACAGCGTGAGGGAGGCTTTTATTTTCTCATGTTGGTAGCGCAACGAGAGATCCGCCCCTAATGTTGTCTCTTCCTTCAAATCACTATTGCCGATTTGGTACGCTTGTACCCCTCCGTGAACTCCGTCGGCATAGAGTTCAAAGATACTCGGAGCACGGAATCCCCGTGAGAGATTGGCGGCGATATTCCAGCTATCATTCAGTTTATAAGTAGCACCGAGGGAGCCTCCTACGGCGGAAAAGTCACGTTGATTCAGAGCGGTAGGATCAACTTCTCGTGTATCGTAACGAAGCCCCCATTGCACAATCCATGAGCCTAGATCGGCCTCTTCGAACAGATAGATCGATTTCCCACGTTCATCGGCATTGGGGACGAGGTGCCCTTTGGTTACTGTTTGCTCTTTATCATACCCTTCGATGCCGATCTCTCCATCAAAGATACCGATTTGAGGATGAACGAGGGCGAGTTTCCCATCTAGACGATCCACTTCGATATCCAAATCAATATTGGAATCATCCATCGATTCATACGGAACATTAGTTGCGGCTTGACGGTGGTTCAGGGTGCGTGACACACTCGGTTTAATGATCCACTCCCCACTCAAAATCTCCCCTTTAATCTGGGTTTCGTTGTTGGAGAGATCTTGTCCTGCTGAAGCGACGGGATTATATGCGGGTGCTGAGGTATGCCCCAGATAGTTTTGGAAACTTTGCCAGTAGGTGTGCTGTAGGGCAATGTTTCCCCAGCCGTCGGTATATCCGATGGCCAGTTGTACCGAAGTGGTCTCAAAATTGGTATAGGGGAGTTCTCCTGCAAAACGGGGTTGCGTCCCCGATGGCTCTCCCTGACTCCACGTTTCGGCATCCGGGGTGGTGAGATTGCCGCTTTTGCGCTTGATTACACCGACATTAACCCCCAGTTTGCCCGATGCGGCTTGGGCTTTTACCCCGAAGGCACGCTCATCGTTATTGGTGTGGTATTCGCCCAACACTTCCCCTTGAATCGTCGATTCCCCCTCTTTGGTATAAAGAAGCTCAGGTGAGAGGATGTTAACCACCCCTCCGAGAGCATCGGAACCGTACAATACCCCCTGTGCACCGCGAATTACCTCGATACGATCGGCTAAAAATGGATCAGTATTAGAGATATGACGGATACCGTAGGTTTGAAAATCGGTAGCACTGCCGTTGGAGAGAACTTTAACCCTCTCGCCGCTCATCCCCCGAATGACCGGTTTGCCTGCTTGGGAACCGGTAGAGAGATTATTGACACCGGGGATGTCGGCGAGGATTTCTCCTAGTGATGAGGTCGCTTTTTGCGCGATCTGATCGTCAGTGATCACATCGACTTGAGCGGGAATATCAAAGAGTGTATGATCGTGTATCGGCGATGCAGTGACGTTGATGGTGTCGAGCTGGATCGTATCGCCATAGAGAGAGTCGAATAAAAGGGTAGCGGTGAGGAGAGAATAGAGTGTTTTTTGTTGCATGATGGTCCAAAGATTCTAAAATAATGCGACCAAGTCGCATATAGAATCTTATCGCAACCAAGTTGCATTAAAAATAAAAGTGATGAAAGAGTTTTGTTTTTATTATGAATCTTTAATAATCTTTTTGATCCACCCCTCGATAACCTGATTGATAGCCGGCATTGGAGCTTCTAAAAAGGTGATGACAAAGTGCTCACCCATATCGCATACACTGATAGAGCGGGGGCGAGCCGCCATCATTTCGGGTTTCGGTAATTTTTGTCCGAAACAAAAGACGACCATTTTCGCCTCTTTGATCTCTGGATTGATCTCCCCATTGATCGATTCTGTATGGGCATGGTGGTCAAATTCTCCGATAAAAGCGGCGATAGGATCAGCGGTAATTTGCTCTTTGAGATAGGCGATTATCGCATTCGCAGTGTCGTATTTCGATTCGTTTTTAGAAATTTCGATGGTGAAAATAGGGTATTTTTCCATAAAAAGTGATTGTTTCATAGGTATCCTTGTGTCAATTTACATCCCCGGAATGCGCGGAATGTATCCCATTTTGGAGAGTTTATAGTACCAACCCCAACCGATCTTCATCCAATGCCCGACAATCGGCATCGGGATTAGTTTGGCGGTTTTGTCGTCACGGTAGACAAATCCGGCACCGTTCCCCATATCCATGACGCAGAGGATATTGAGGTGATCTTTGTATCCGTTTTTCTCTCCGTCTTTACCCAGATAGGTGATAGCACTGTTGTGTGCGGCATTACGCGCCATCACTTCGGCAATATGTCCCTGTTTGGCTTTCCAATCGGGCCCTTCGAGGGCGGCAGCATCGCCGATGGCGTACCATCCCTCTATCCCTTCGATTTCACAGTAATCGTTGATACGGATAAAATCTGCCGGATTAAGAGGGAGATCGGAGTTTTTGATCACTTCCGAACCGTTTCCCGCCGGAATAAACATCGTCAGATCGCTCTCCAAGAGGCTATCGTCTTCAAATATCACTTTTTCCGCTTCGAACCGTTTGATTTTTTTGCCGTATCGGGCATTGAAACGGTTGCGTTTGAACATAGATTGCATCATTGCAAGGGCTTTTTTCCCCATTCGTGCACCGGGTTCAGGCATCGGAGCAAAAAAAGTCATCTCAAAATTCTCGCGAATCCCCAGTTTTTTGAGACGGTGATGAACGTTAAAAAAGAGCTCGAACCCCGGACCCCCCCGAACGGCGCTCGGATCGTTCGGATTGCCCCCAAACCCAAAAGCGATTTTGCCTGACCCTTTTGCAATTAGGGTATCAATTTTGTCACGTAATAAAATGGATTGTTCCGGTGCTCCGCAGATTGAGAGGGTATGTTCGATACCGAGGTGTTTCATTTTTGCAGCGCCGATGGCGATAACGAGGTGATCGCATTGTTTTTCGCCGCCGTTTTCGAGGGTGATGGTTTTGGTTGCGGAGGAGATAGCTTTGACACGATCCACCGTTAACTGAAATCCATGACGGGCCGCGATTTTATCGAGTGAATAGGTGACATCATCGTATTCGATGGTTCTCACCGGAATCCAAATGGCGATAGGATAGATAAACACATCGCTTCGATCACTGATGAGTTCAACGTCGAATCCCTCTTTGCGATAGTAAATTGCCGCTTCGACTCCCGCTATTCCGCCACCGATTATCACCACGTTTTTCATTAGAATTACCCCATATATAACTATTAATACAGATTATCAAAATGCAGTATTTTTATTGATAGCCATTATAATACTATTGACGCTTAAAGTCAATAAAGTTGATTATTTTAGGCGTCAATTTCTTCTAATTTTGTGAATCATAATCCCGAAAATATGGATAATGTAGCGGAGAAATGCGAGAATCAGGTAGATTGCAGCGGAGAATAAAAAAGGGTGCCAATAGGCACCTTGGGAAATGAGGGCATTGAAACGGGAGATCGGATCGCTTAAGAGATCGGGGTGAACCCCTAGAGCTGCCAGGACGAAGATAGCTCCCAATAGCATGATCTCTTTGCGCCAACTCATTACATCAATCCCCGCATCATCAGCTGCCAGTACATCGGTTTGAGCATGTAGAGGTCAAATGCCCACCAGATCCAGCGCTCTTCACCGACTGCCAGTGGGAATGACGGCGCGGCACCGAGGTAGTTGAACTCGGCGAGGATAATTTTGCCGTATTGGGTTTTGAGTGGACAAACGGTGTAGCCGTCAAATTTCTCAGTGAGGGCTTTTTTCTCCATCTGCGCGATGAGATTGGCTACCATGATCGGTCCGTGGTGGCGTGCACTCCCCCCTGTTTTACCGAGCGGGATACCGCAGACGTCTCCGATACCGAAAACGTTCGGATAGCGGTTATGCTGCAACGTCTCTTGATCTACTTCGAGCCATCCGGCCGCTGTCCCTTTTTGCCATCCTAACGGAGAGTTTTTCACCGCATCAGGTGCACTCATAGGTGGGACGATATGGATGAAATCGTACTCCATCGGTACACGGATAACCTCTTCGATCATTTCATACTCTTCGAGGTCTTCGTCATATGCGCCTTGGGTCAGTTTTTTGGTCTCGAACGTAGCGATTTTTTTCTCAGCATCGATTGCGACGAGGTTGTGCTTGAATTTGTTGGTGATGTTTCCGTAGCGGGGTTGAACCACTTTGGTAAGGGTTTCATTGACATCGGGAACACCGAAAAGTTTATCCCCGTTCATCGCAAACGTAAAGTCAGCGGTGAGCCCGTCACGTTTGAGGAAATCGTTGGCAAGATAGAGGATTTTTTGCGGTGCTCCGCCGCATTTGATCGGGGTTGCGGGTTGGGTACAGATGACGCGAGGTTTCCCTTTTGCCGCCGCCGCTTTCACTTCGTTGAACCATTTCCAGGTGATTTCTCCCCCTTGTGCCGTCCCTTTTTCAAGATCGTTGAGGTAGACGCTGGAGATACCGTTTTTTCCGATCATATCGGCACTCAGCCCTTCGATTTTTTCATAATGATAAACAAGCCCTGTAGCAACAACGAGGAAATCGTATTTGACGATCTCACCGCTTCGGGTAACGACATGGTTATTGTCCGGATCGAAGGTACTTACTTCGTCTTTGATCCATTTGACATCATCGGGGATAAGATCGAGATTGCTCCCCATGATATCTTCAGGTGCGTATTCCCCAGCGGCGACAAACACTTGTCCCGGTTGATAGATGTGCTTTTCATTCGGGGCGATGATAGTGATATCGGGTTCACTGAGAGCTCGGCGAAGACGTGCCATAGCCATGATGGCACCCGCACCGCCGCCGACGATAACGATTTTCCCTTTGGCATCGGATGCTTTGGCTTCGTTAGTAGCGGATGAAGAGGCGAGTACCCCTGCCGCTACCGGTGAAAGCGCCATGAATTTGAGCGCTTGACGGCGGCTCATCCCTTCTTGGATGGTTTCGATGACGTTTTGTTCGAGTTTAGACATACAGTAGCTCCTTAGTATTGGTAACGCACAAATGCGCGAAGTTCTTGAGAATTGTCGAGATTTTTGAAGGATGGATCATCCATAAATGAAATACTGGATCGATAATTGTGATCGATATAGGTATAACGTAGTTGAGCCGTGAGGTTTTTACCGACGATTGGAAGATTCCAATATCCCTCATAGGCGTTACCGCGAGTAGCGATTTTAGAACCGATAATAGAATCTTCCGCCCAGGTCATCGGTGTCCAATATTTACTGCCGTAGTTGTACTCCAGTCCAAAACGTCCACCCTCACTTATCATGTCTGGAAACAAAAATCCAGCCCAAAAACTGTACCCTTTTTTATTTTCGGATGATCCGAGCATGGTGAAACCATGATCTGGATCGGTTGATGTCATTGCTACACTCGCAAAAAGCGTTGATTCTTCCAAAAATTCATTATCTTCACTCAAACCATCTAGTTGATATGAAATAGCGCCGTAATGAGCGGTTCCAGCAGCGGCTCCATACATTGTACCTACACCTTTTGCGTTCATGATCATTGCGTATTGCGCCATCACATTATGTTGGCCATCATTATAGATAGACATTGGAAGAACGAGAAAATCAACCGCTTTATCTTCACTTCCGGTTGTATCAACGTAAGGAGTTGTTGATGGATAAGCGCTTTCATTGATGGAGTCGTAAGAACGTCCATACACTACTTTAAGATACGATCCCGGCAAAAATACTTGATCAAGATTAAACTGAACCATTGCCCCATCCACTTCAACATTCGTGATGTGTGCCAGAGGTGATCCCGGTTTGGCTGTCCCTTCGCGTAAATTTGCTAAAAATCCGTCTGATGCCGCACGGCGCCCTGCGCTGAACGTCATCGGCACATCCCAATCATTGCCGAATTTGTAGACAAAGTAGGCCTGTCGTAATCGTAATGATGCATCGTGCGGTTTAGAACTGGCCTCCCATCCCATATCTTGGGACATACCCGGATGCATGAATGTATCTACACCCCAGTAGTAGTTTGCCGCTACTTGCCCGTTAAAAAAGAGGTCATCATTGACTTTTGACCCCATCCCTAGCCATAGACGATTGGTAAATAACGAAGAGTTGGAATATTTTTTTCCGGCATGTGCAGTGTCAGCAGCACCTGACGCTGTTTTTGCATCATCAGCGTATTGGTAGTCGAGACTGTGGAAGGCTGAACGAAGATCAATGTCCCATTTGATATTGTCGTTAGCGCTTTGGGCGTTAACTTTGGAGATCATATCGCTTTGGGCAACTTGTTCTTCTTTGAGCGTCGTTTGATTCTCTTGAATCGTTGTTTGGGTTTGCTGAATTGTCCCCTGTGCTTTTTCGAGCTGTTCGATCCGTTTCATCAACATTTCGATCTGTTTTTGCAACGCTGCTTCGTCGGCATGGGAGATCGTGCTTATCGTTAATGCTGCCGCTAGTGATAGATGTTTAATCATCATATTTCTTCCTCATGTAATTTAGAGTGACTTCTCTTTAGATATTCCAATTCGTTTATTGTGTGATAAAAGAGTGATGGAAGATTTAAAGAGAGTTCGAAGGATGAAACCCGAAGGTTTCAGCACACATTGTGATTAGCAAGAAGGGATATTTCCGCTGTCTTTGGCAAAATCATGAACGAAGTCATAGTAGTGTTGTTCAAGTTTTTTGAACTTATCGCTTTCAAAGTAGGCTTTTCCGGCAGGACACGCTTCGGTCATTTTTTTATCCAATGTGCCCGCTTTGAACGCTTTGTCCCAATCGGCTTGTTTATATTTAGCGGCAAAAACCGCACCGGTGAAACCGCACGTCTCTTTGAGATTTTTTTGATAAAGTTTTTTCCCTTTATCGGCATCCGCCATTGCGGTGCTTGAGAGGGCACTAACGGTAAGAAGGGCTACAAGAGCGGTTTTAGCAAAGGTTGTCATGGATGGAATCCTCACGTTTAATTTTATAGGTGCAATTGACACATGACATGATTGATGCCAAAGGTCGAGGCAAAAATGATATCGATATGAATATAAAAATAATCTAAAGTAAAGTAACATATTATATGACATTATAATTTATGATAAAATCGTCAAATAATTTATATTAATAATATATATATAATGTATGTATTTCCGTGAAATATTGATTTTTTTCTACAAAATTGAATGTGAAGAAAAGTAACATGTTGACCTTTTCTAAAAAATTTAGTTGTAAAAATGGAGTTTAATTTAAGGATGTGATAAAATTGTGATGGTTTGGTACTATAATCAGCTTTTATGGAATTTATTGAAGGAGAGAATATGGCGAGATTAATCGTTCTCGGTGGAGGAGTCGCCGGTCATACGGCTGCAACTTTTGCGGCAGATTGGCTTGGACGCGAACACGAGGTAGTAGTGATTACCCCGAATTCAAAATGGAACTGGATCCCATCCAATATCTGGGTAGGTGTTGGTGAAATGAGCAAAGAAGAGGTTACTTTTGATCTCGCCCCTGTTTATGAAAAAGCAGGTATTACTTATAAACAAGCACGTGCGGTAAGTATTAATCCTGAAGGTTCAGCAACGAGCGATAAGCCGTTTGTAACCTTTGAATACACAGGTCAAGGCAAAGCGGGTCAAAGTGAAGAGATGACCTATGATTATCTCATCAATGCAACCGGACCAAAACTCAACTTCGGTGCAACACCGGGATTGGGTGAGGGTTCACAACTCGGTGAACACACCGTTTCAGTATGTACGGCGGATCACGCGGAACACGCGGCGCATGAATTGACAAAAATCATGGATAAAATGCGCAAAGGTGAGCGCCAAAAAATCTTGATCGGAACCGGTCACGGTATGTGTACGTGTCAAGGTGCGGCGTTTGAATATATCTTCAACGTAGAGCATGAAATCCGCAAAGCTGGGTTACGCGATATGGCAGACATCAAATGGATCTCTAACGAGTCGTTCATGGGTGACTTCGGTATGGGCGGATTGCATATGAAAGTAGGAGGATACGTTGTAAGTTCACGTATCTTTACCGAATCATTGTTCGCAGAGCGCGGTGTAAGCTACATTACCGGTGCACACGTTAACCGTGTTGAAAAAGGGAAAGTAAGCTATGAACTCCTCGATGGTTCTACCGGAGAAGAATCATTCGATTTCTCAATGTTGATTCCACCGTTCGCAGGTGTCGGTCTCAAAGCGTATAACAAAGCGGGTGAAGATATCACTGATACGGTATTCGCACCGAACGGCTTTATGAAAGTCGATGCGGACTATACCGTTAAGCCATACGCTGAGTGGAAAGCTTCAGACTGGCCTCGTACTTACCAAAACCCGACGTACAAAAACGTATTTGCGGCAGGGATTGCGTTCGCTCCTCCACACATCATCTCTAAACCGATGAAATCACCTAACGGTACGGTGATCAACCCGACTCCACCGCGTACAGGGATGCCGAGCGGTATCATCGGTAAAGCGGTAGCGGCAAGCATCTGTGATTTGATCAAAAAAGGTGCATCAGCACACTTGCACGAAGCTTCAATGGCAGAGATGGGTGCGGCGTGTGTTGCGTCAGCCGGTAAAGGTTGGTTAGACGGACAAGCGGCAGCGATGACTGTTTATCCGGTTGTTCCGGATTTTGAAAAATACCCGGGAACAGGCCGTGATACCGACTATACCTTCGGGGAAATCGGTCTTGCAGGGCACTGGATTAAACATATCCTCCACTATTTGTTTATTTGGAAAGCCAAACTTAAACCGTTCTGGAAAGTGATTCCGGAATAAAAACTGAATCAAGAAAAAATATAGGAGATCAACATGGCAAAACCAGAAGAGTTTAACTTCGCGAAAAACGACCAATTCAATACGGCGATGATCCCGGGGAAAGCAGCCCGTTTTATGCGTACCTGCAAAATTTGGCAATTTATCCGTTTCGTAATCATCAATCTAAAAATGCTCGTGGTTGTGAGCAAAAGCCACTAAGTATAACTTTGCGATGGCTTCGCGCCATCGACACCCTTCCAAAAGAACTTCATTATGATTCAACCGCTTCTTATTTATCCCGATCCTAAAATACGTTTGATTTCGGCTAATGTCCGTTTCTTTAATGATGAATTGCACCAGTGGATTACCGACATGCGCGATACGATGATCGCCAATGATCTTCACGCTTTGAGCGCGATTTTGATCGGTATCCAATACAATGTTATCGTTATTAAAGAGGGGGATAATTTCATCCCGTATGTCAATGCTAGAATTATCAAGCATACCGATTTGGTGACTAAAACCGAACGGAGCATCTATTATCCGGGGATCAGTGCCGATATCGATCGCTATGAATATATATCGGTGGTGTATGAAGATGAAAGCGGGGAACCCCATACCCGAGAATTTCGAGGTGATGAAGCGCGCGTATTTCAGGAACATCTCGATTACGGTTTTGGAAGTACCTTTGTCGACCGGTGCGATCGTGAGATGAAACAGCGGATCAACGACTACCTCGAATTTGGACTTGTAGCAGATGGGGGATCGTGTCCGATGGTCTTTTATCGAGACTATTTTAAACGGGGGGCAAAGCTACTTTTACTTGGGGTATTGCTCACCTATCTAGCCCCGTTTTTTGTCTCTCCTCAAATCAGAGAACTCATCTACACCGCCGATGTGATTGCTCTGGCGCTGGTACCGTTGCTGATTATCGGATATGGGATCTATGCGCTGTATGAATCACGTAAATACAAACAGTGCACGAGTTGTCAAACGGGGAATATCGTCGGAACAAGCGTTATTTTATTCGGACAGCTTCTAATCGTTTCACTTGGCGTATTTTTGTGGGTATCTCCATAAAAAAAAATTATAACTTTTACCTTTTTTTGAGTATCATAATAAGAACATTTCTCTAAGGAATTATGATGCCTTTCGTACCTATCGACGCTTTGTATCGATCCAAAGATATTATGTACGGCGAAAAAGAGGCTATTTTGGATGAGTGGATATCCGAAGAGTTATGTACCGCCATTTTAAAACGGCATGAAATCGATACCGGAGCTTTCAAAGTTCAATACGCAGGGAGTGTCTTTGACTACTTCATGGGGGTGGTTTCAGGGCAGATGCAGATCGGTGAGTGCCCGGTTATCGCCGAATTGATCGAATACCTCAAAAACAAAGAGCTCAGAGCTGACGAGTTGTTTGTGTTATGTACCCATTTCAAACGCTCCGTCATCAGCGCCACCTATCGTTTAGGAATTAACGAACAATCGGTTTTTTTGGCTATTAGTTATCTTTTTGACCAAAATTTTGCGAGTGTATTGAAGCTCTATACCGATACGATTTACCAAAAAGAGCAAGAGGCGCTCAATGCCTCCAAAGCCAAAGAGTATTTTCTCTCAAACATGTCCCACGAGATTCGTACCCCGCTCAATGCGATTTTGGGATTTGTATCACTGTTGCGCGATGAGACGACCAATCCCCGCTATCAGCAGTATTTGGAGATTATCTCCAATAGCGGTGAAAATCTGCTCCATATCATCAATGATATTCTCGATTTCTCCAAACTTCGCAGCGGCGAATTTACCGTTGATCCCCAACCTTTTAATATCCACGATGAGATATCCCATACGATGGAGCTGTTTGTCCCCGGTGCGAACTCCAAAAGTATCACTCTCACCAGTTTTATCGACCCTTCGATCCCTTATGAGTTGGTTGCCGATGCCCTACGTATCAAGCAGATTCTCGGCAATTTTTTAAGTAACGCGATCAAATTCAGCCATAACGGAGGGGGGATCCATGTTGAGGCGAGATGTGATGAGGGGATTTTGTCGTTATCGGTTTCGGATGATGGGATCGGTATCGCCCTGAGTGAGCAAGAACGGATTTTTGATGCCTTTTCCCAAGCGCAGGAGGGTGCTTCTAAAATGAACGGAGGGACGGGGCTCGGGCTCTCTATCTGTAAACAGCTCTCCATACACATGGGGGGAAATATTGATCTTATCTCCTCCCCCGGGAAGGGGAGCACGTTTAGCCTCAATATCCCCGTTAGCGTCAATCCCGAATGTACATTAAGCAAATTTGATGTGAGTATGTTTGAGGGGTTGCGGTTTGCGTTGCTCTCTTATGACCCAACTGAGCAATATAAACTCGATTCCTTGTGGAAATATTGGGAACATTTCGGATTTGATGTTCAAAAAATCGAGAGTTTGGAGGGGGATTTCGACCTTTTGATTTTTCTGGAGAGCTCCATTGACGATTCTCTCCGATCGATGATCATTGAGCGTAATATCCCCTCGGTCGCTATTTTGGATTTTTTGGATGAGCGGTATGATCATGTCGCATCGATCGCGCCGTTGACGTTTCCGATCTATTGTACAAAACTCCAAAGCGCCTTAAGCGAGGTGTTGGGGATTGGACCCGATATCTCTCAGAGGACACAATCAAAAAGCGTGGGAAGAAAAGGGTTTTCAGGGCATGTTTTGGTTGCGGAGGATAATCATGCCAATCAAGAGTTGATCAAAATCATTTTGGAAAAATACGGCATTACCAATACGATCGTCTCTAACGGTAAAGAGGCGTTAGAGAGCTATCAAAAGGGGAATTTCGATCTTGTCTTGATGGACGAACAGATGCCGAAAATGAACGGTAACGAAGCGACGGCCAGTATTTTGAGATACGAATACGAGAATCGTAAAAAGCATACGCCGATTATCGCCTTGACTGCCAATGTGATCAAAGGGTCTCGGGAACGTTCCATTCAAAACGGGTATGACGCTTTTTTGGGAAAACCGATTGTTCTTAAAGAGATCGAACACCTGTTTGAACGCTATCTCAAAGAGAGTATTCTCCCTCCGGTACCATCCTCGATAAAAGTTACCTCCAAATGGGCTAATATCGATATGGATCATCTGAAAGCCTCTTTGATGCTCGAAGAGGATCAGATCGAGTATTTATTGGGGATATACCGAGAAAAAATGGAACATTCGTTGAGTGATTTGGTCGAATCGATCAAGAGCCTCAATTATGAAGATATCGCTTTTATCTCCCATGCAATGAAAGGTTCAAGCGCTAATTTCCGCTTTGATGAGTTATCGAGGCTCTCCTATGTTATCGAAGAGTCGGCAACGGAAAAAGATGGAGAATTTGCTTTTTTTGAAGCCTACGAGGTACTAAAACGTGAGTTTGAAAAGCGGTTTGAATAACCTACTCTTCTAAATAATATCCGACACCCGAAGCATTTTTGATAACGTCGGTAGGGAGTTTTGAACGGAGTCTCCAGACCAGAGTGCGAACACTGTTGTCGGTTGCCCCTTTGGAATCCCAAACGTAGTTGATTGCTTGTTCGAAATCGACGACACTCCCCAGTTGTGCGACTAAAAGGCGGATGAAAGCGTTCTCTTTTTTGGTGAGTTTGATCTTTTGATTGTTGTAAAAAGTCTCTCCCAACCCGGTATCGTGGCGGTACCCTTCACCGAATTCGACGATCGGTTTATCGGAGAGTTTTTTGGCGTACACCAGTTTTTCGAGCTCTTCACGATCCGATTTAAGTTCATCGAGATTGGAAGAGCGTTTTTTCTCCTCCTTGAATCGATAAAGTGCCATCTGTATCGTGGTATGAAGATTGACCGGATCGAACGGCTTGACAATGTAGCCGTAGGGTTCCGTTTTTTTGGCTTTGGAGAGCATATCGTTATCGGAATGCGCCGTAAGATAGATGAACGGAAGTTGGTTTTTATCGCGAATGTATTGAGCCAGTTCGATACCGTCCATCGTTTTTTGGAGCCCAATATCGATGAGGGCGATATCGGGGTTATAAATTTTGATTTTATTGCGGGCAGTGACGGCATTATCGGCCAAAGAGACTACATCGTACCCCTGTTTTTCAAGAGACATTTTTAAATTCAGTGCAGTGACTTCGTCATCTTCAATAACCAGTACTTTAACGGCGCTCATTGAGACCTCTTGAATTATCATATTTTGTGATGATTTTATCACACTTTTATTGAAAATCAATCTTTTGACGAACTATTTACAGGTTTGTCCATACTCTAATTTCAAATTCGTAACATCTCTTTTTTATGGGAACTTCAATCCAAAAGAGTATAATCGCGAATACTATACAACCTCGGGATGTACCCAATGCTTGATTTTGACAAATTTACCAAATATTCCAAACCGGGACCTCGCTATACGAGCTATCCGACGGCTTTAGAGTTTAGCGATGCTTTCGGGTACGATGCGTATCTCGAAAAGCTCCATTCACAGGACTCTTCTCGCCCCTTATCGCTCTATTTTCACTTGCCATTTTGTAAAAATGCTTGTTATTTTTGCGGCTGTAACGTCGTTTTTACCTCCAAAGAGGACAAAAAAGAGCGTTATATCGATTACATCACGCGTGAACTTCAAATCCTCTCTCAGCATATCGATGTGAATCGTCCGGTGATTCAGCTCCATTTCGGAGGGGGTACTCCCACCTTTTTCGATGCGGATCAACTGAACCGGATCATCACCGCGATCAAAAGCCACTTTAAAAACTTTACCGTTGATGCCGAGATCAGCTGTGAGATCGACCCGCGCCACATCAACGAAGCACAGATGAAGGTGATGGCGGACGCGGGGTTCAACCGTGTGAGCTTCGGTATCCAAGATTTTGACGATAAGGTGCAGGTGGCGGTTCACCGTGTACAGCCTTACGATATCACCAAAGCGGCGATGGATTTGGCACGTAAATACAATATGGTGAGTGTCAACGTTGATCTCATCTACGGTTTGCCGTATCAGTCTTTGGAGACGTTCAAAAAGACCCTTGATCTAGCTATTTCGCTCGATCCGGACCGTTTTGCGGTGTTCAACTACGCCCATGTGCCGTGGCTCAAAAAAACGATGCGCAAAATCGATGAGACAACCCTGCCGCACCCGAGCGAAAAACTCGCCATTATGCGCTATACCATCGATCATATGTCTGAACTGGGGTATCGGATGATCGGGATGGATCACTTTGCCAAACCCGAAGACGAACTCTTCAAAGCGATCGAGAAAGGGGAGTTGCACCGTAACTTCCAAGGCTATACCACCAAAGGGGGAGCTGACCTGATCGGAATCGGTCTTACCTCCATCGGTGAGGGTGCCGATTACTACGCTCAGAATTTCAAAGATATGGAGAGCTATGAGGCGGCCATCGATGCGGGGAAATTGCCGCATGAGCGGGGTGTGGCTTTAAACCAAGACGACCGTATTCGCCAGTACGTCATTATGGAGCTGATGAGTAATTTTAAACTCGATATTAAACGTTTCGAAGACTCTTATGGGGTAACGTTTTTTGAGTATTTTGCGGACGCGATCGAAGCGCTTAAACCTTTCGAATCTGACGGATTGCTCACTATCTCTCCGACCTCCATAGAGTGCTCACCGACGGGAACCCTCTTGATCCGTAACATCGCAATGCCGTTTGATGCGTACATGAAGCGCCATGCGTCGTCCGATAAAGCATTTAGCAAGACGGTGTAACCATGACGCAACACGGTGAAATTTTCAACTTCAGCGCCACTTCCGATGCCTGTATCAAATGCGGGAAATGTATCCCCGTCTGTACAATCCACAACGTCAATGCCGATGAGGTCACCTCTCCTCGCGGATTTATCGATCTGCTGGGGGCGTATCAAAAAGGGTATTTGGAGCTGGACAAAAACGCCAAAGATATTTTTGAGAGCTGCTTTTTGTGCACCAACTGTACCGACGTCTGTCCCAAAGCGCTACCTACCGATATGGTGATCGAGCAGGTACGCGCCGATCTGGCCGACAAATACGGCATCGCGTGGTTCAAAAAAGGGTTTTTCTATCTCTTGCGCCACCGCACTACGATGGATATCCTCTTCAAACTGGGCTATGTGTTCCAAACGTGCGGGTTCAAGATCAAAGAACAAACCCAGTCGATGACCCCCCGTTTTTCGTTGCCGATCATCAAAAAAGGGCGCCTCCTCCCTTCGATGGGACAAACCTCATTTTTGAACTCCTATCCTGAAGAGATCAATCACGGCGGGAAGCGTCGTGTGGCGATTTTCATCGGATGTTTGGGGAACTACAACTACACCGGTATCGGTAAAAGCCTCATTGAGATCCTTGAAGCGCTCGGAATCGATGCCTTTATTCCGAAAAAACAGCTTTGCTGCGGTGCGCCGGCCTATTTTACGGGAGATTTTGCGACGGTTGATCATAACGCTAAGAAAAATATCGAGTATTTCGAGAAATTCATTGACGATGTCGAAGCGATTATTATCCCCGAAGCGACGTGCAGTGCGATGATCAAAATCGACTACGACCATTTTTTCCACGATCAACCCGAATGGCAAGCGCGCGCCAATAAACTCAAGCACAAGATTTTTATGGCGACCGAGTGGCTGGAACAAAAAACGGAGCTAAAATCGCTCCTCGCCTCCAAAGGGCACAGTGATCTGGTGGTCACCTATCACGACCCGTGCCACGCCCGTAAAATGCAGGGGGTCTATAAAGAGCCTCGTGCACTCGTGAGCCAAAACTACACCATCACCGAGATGAGTGATCCAAACGCCTGCTGCGGATTCGGCGGGGTGACGATGCAGACCGAAAAATTCCATTATGCTCAGGCGGCAGGGAAACCCAAAGCGGCAATGATCGATAAAACGGGGGCGCAGGTCGTCACCGCCGAGTGTTCGGCGTGCCGAATGCAGATCAACAACTCGCTGCATGAAGCCCAAAGCGACGTCGTATTTAAAAACCCGATCGAGCTGATCGCCGAGGCGCTCAAAGCATGACCACCCAAGAGGTGAATACGTTTTTGGAGACGTTTCAGACTCTCGTTATGGCTTCGCTCACCCCCGAGAGATTCCCACATGCCAGTACGGCACCGTATGTCAGAATTTATAATGATTTTTATATTCTGATCAGTACCGTTGCACAGCACGGCCGTAATCTTCTCGCTACTCCCAATGTTTCACTCCTCTTTGTCGAAGATGAAGTGCAATCTCTTCAGCCTTTTGCCCGCAAGCGGGTCACGATCGAAGCAATAGCATCGGAAGTGATGCGCGATAATCAGAACTATTCGCTGATTATTGAGCGCTTTTGTGCCCATTTCGATTCCGAGCTTGTCACCTCCTTGACACAGATGGGTGATTTTCATCTCTTTAAGCTTACCCCGACCAGCGGGAGTGTCGTGATGGGATTTGGTCGGGCGTACCGTTTGAATGAAAAACTCGAAGTGCAGACCCAGATTATCGGACAGCATCATAAAGGAAAATCATGATCATCGACCCCCAAAGTTTAGAGGTCAATACCGTCTACAAATTGATGAGCAACACCATTTTTCCCCGTCCGATCGCATGGATCACTACCGAGGGGGAGAAGGGGGTTAACCTTGCCCCGTTTAGCTATTTCATCCCCGTCTCTTCGAATCCGCCGTGCGTGATGGTCTCCATCGGACCCAATGAAGAGGGGGGCCTCAAAGATACAGCAAAAAATATTCTGTTGCACGGCAAAGCGACCATTTCCCTCGCCGATGATACCAAAGGTGGATTGATCGAAGCGACCGCTGAAGCACTCGCTTATGGGGTAAGCGAAGCGGAAAAATTCGGAATTGCGATGAGTACAATTGCCGAAGAGTATCCTCCCCGAGTGGCCGATGCCAAAGCGGCCTTATTGTGTTCGCTTCATCAGGAGGTTTCACTGATAGGAAGCGAGCAAAATATCCTCTTTTTAAAAATTGATGCCTTTTATTATGCCGATGAGGTGATTGATGAGCGCTACAATGTGAAGCTCGACAACATCGGGCGGGTAGGGCGCGATTATTTGGTGGATGCGAAACGGATGAAGGTGTAAAATGGAATTTTGGCAACATATCTACGAACACTTTAACCCCGTAGCGTTTAATATTTTCTCTATTCCCGTCCACTGGTACGGGTTGATGTACGTTTTGGCACTCCTCAGCGCACTGATGATTGCCAAATGGTTCGTCCAAAAAGATAATATTGCCCTTACCAAAGATCAGTTGGATGATTATTTTATCTATGCCGAAATCGGGGTGATTTTGGGGGCGCGGATCGGCTATATTCTCTTTTACGATACCCATACGATGTATTATCTGACCCATCCGTGGCAGATTTTTAACCCGTTTATGGACGGACAGTTTGTCGGGATTCGGGGGATGAGTTTTCACGGGGCGATTTTGGGCTTTTTAGCGGCATCGTATCTCTACCATATCCGACACAAAGTATCGTTCGGATTGTTGATGGATTTGGTAGCCGTGTCGGTTCCGTTGGGGTATGTATTCGGACGGATCGGAAATTTTCTCAATCAAGAGTTGGTGGGGCGTGCTACCGATGTGCCGTGGGGGATTTACGTCTACGATACCCTCCGCCACCCCTCACAGCTCTATGAAGCGTTTGTCGAGGGGATCGTCGTATTTGTCATTATCTATGCGTATCGTCACCGCAAAGCATTCGAGGGGGAGTTGATCCTTTTGTACGGATTTTTATACGGAATCGGGCGGGGAGCGGTCGAGTTTTATCGTGCTCCCGATCCACAGATCGGCTATCTCGCCGGTGAGTGGCTGACGCTGGGGATGAGTCTCAGTTTTGCGATGGCGGCAGTTTCAGCGCTAATGTGGCTTGTTTTGAAGCCAAAGCATTCATAAAGATACGGTGGGGATAGAGATTGGCATTTGATATTTCGGATTTAAAAGAACATAACGAAAAACTGCTGGAATTATTGAGCGAACATCTTCCGGACATGCTTTGGGTAAAAGAGTGCAACGGAAATTACCTCTATGCCAATCAAGCATTATGCGACGGATTGCTGATGGCAACAGACACGATCGAGCCGATCGGTAAAAACGATATGTTTTTTGCCCAACGGGAGCGTGATGCCCACCCAGAAAATCCGCAATGGCATACGTTCGGTGAACTTTGTTTTAACTCTGATCTGGTAGTGATCGAGAATAATAAACCGATGAAATTCGAAGAGTACGGCAATGTCAAAGGGGAAATGCTCTATTTGGAAGTATTTAAAGCTCCGTTCTACGATAAAGAGGGGAAAATTATCGGAACAGTTGGGGCAGGGCGCGATATAACCCGTCTGAAACAGGTGCAGATCGATTTGGAAGAGAGTTTAAATCTTTTAAAAGCACAAAGCGAGCAGCTTGAATCGTTTAATTATGAGCTTGAAAAAAAGGTCAAAGAAGAGATCGATAAGCAACAAAAACAAGAGCGGATGTTATTGCATCAGTCACGTCAAGCGGCTATGGGTGAGATGCTCGAATCGATAGCCCATCAGTGGAGACAACCTCTTAATATCATTGGTCTGGCGACGGTTAATTTGGAGACACTCTATGAAATGGGTGCTTTAGATCCCCAAAATTTTGATGAGAAGATGAAAATAATTACTTCAAATCTTGAATATATGTCTCATACTATCGATGATTTTCGAAAATTTCTCCATCCGGATCGTGAAGTTACTGTTTTTAATCCAAAAAATTCGATGCAAGATGTTTTGGATATATTAAATGCTCAAATGCACAGTAACTCGATCCGTTACGAATATGATGAAGAGGCTGAATTTTCAGCGTATGGGGTTGAAAATGAGTTCAAACAGGTGATTATTATCCTCATGAACAATGCGATTGATGCGATTAAAATCCGAATACAAGAACAAAAAATATTCGAAGGTAAGATTAGGATTAAAAGCTACATAGCAGGCGATTACGGTGTCATTGAAGTCTGTGACAATGGAGGGGGCATTGCCAAAGGGATCAAAGATAAAATTTTTAATCCCTATTTTACCACTAAGCATGACTCTTATGGCACGGGAATCGGATTGTATATTGCCAAAAATATTATCGAATCACGAATGAGAGGTTCGTTAAGCGTCAAAAACCATGAAGAAGGGTGTTGCTTTAAACTTATGCTTCCGAATGTCAAAAGTTAATGCAAAAATAGTGCACTCCCGCTTCATAGTGGTAATGTAAATGGAAATGGTGCATTTCACATACCGATTGGGCGATATAAAGCCCCAATCCTAATCCCCCATCCCCCCGCTCGGTAACAAATGCCTGCAACGCCTCTTCGACCGGACGCTTGAGAGGTTCTCCGCTGTTTCGGATACAGATAGCATCTCTGTGGCATTCAATCTCGATAGGATAAGCACTGGCATGGCGGTAGGCGTTGTCGATGAGGTTTTGGAGTGCACTGGTGAAGAGGGGAGGGTCGACATTCACTATTTGGGTACATCCGATCACACGAATATTGACATCATCGATGAGGAGATTATCAATGGCGGTATCGATCATCGAGAGGATGCTAACGTCTTTACGATCGAGAGCAAAAGCATGCATTTTTTCGATTTGAGCCATATGGGTGATAAGGTTTTCGAGGCGGATAAACAGTTTGCCCAACAGATTTCGGTTCGGGCTTGGCTCTTCGAGTTCAACGATGAGTTTCCCCTTGGTGATCGGGGTTTTAAGCTCATGCATAATGTTGCGTAAAAAGAGTTCCCGAGAATTTTTGAGTTTGGTTTGTTTTTCCAGAGCTTCATAGAGTGCATTGGAGATAAGGGCGATTTCATCTTTGCCGTTGTTACGGGGAGAATCGATAGGTTCCCCCTCACCGTAACGGAGGATCTGTTCATAGAGTTTTTTGAGCGGTTTGAGGTTGCTCCACAGCAGTAGATACATACTAACCAATCCCCCTAAAAGGGCAAAAAATAAAGACCAGACGAAATAGTAGGTTTTCCCCTCAGCCGTGTCACGATAGAGCATCGTGCAATGCCCCTCAGAGAGTTCATAGATAAACCCCTCATCGTCTCTGTAAATAGTAACTTTTACATTACGGCTTTTGAGTTTGTTTTTCATCGGAGGGGGGAGTTTAATCGGCTCGCATTTGGGTGTTTTAGCATCGAGAACCTTGAATCCCGCTTCCGCCAATTCAAGATTTTTTTCCATGCAGCTGCGTGCCTTGGTCTCTTCGATTATCCGCGATAACTCCATCGATCTATGGGCGAGAAGGTGGAATTTTTGTTGTTCCTGCTCATGTAACGCCGAGATAAAGAGTAAAATTAGGACAATCAGCGCTAACGCAAAAAAAGAGTGGAGCTTGAAAAATACGGAGTGGCGGCGTGAAATCATAGGGTAAACTGGTATCCCATACCACGGATCGATTTGATAAGGCTGGGGTGTTTGGGATTGGGTTCAATCTTTTGGCGGATGCGGCTGATGAGGACATCAATACTCCGCTCGGAACTCTCCCATCCGATCGATTCGACGTTGTTGGCAATAAAATCACGGGAGATGATTTGACGACGATGTTTGATCAGCAGAGAGAGGAGCTCGAATTCAGCACGGGTGAGGGGGAGCAGTTCCCCCTCTTTATAGATACCGTTTTCATCGACGCGGAACGTATCGCTGCTCGCTTGGATGGTTTTGCCGTTGATACGGCGAAGGAGGCTCTGGATGCGGGCTACTAACTCTCTAGGCTCATAGGGCTTGGGGAGATAATCATCGGCGCCCAGTTCGAGGGCAATCACTTTGTCTCCCAAATCACTCCGGGCCGAGGAGATGATAATTGGTATATCGCTTTTTTCACGTAGGGTTTTACACACATCCAGCCCGTCGATATCAGGGAGGGTAAGATCGAGTAAAACGAGATCATACGACTCGATCCCCAGTGACGCGAGTGCCGCTTTGGGATGCGCATAAGCGATCACCTCCATCTGATAACGGCTCAAATACTGGGTCAAAAGATCGGATATTTCGAGGTCGTCTTCGATCAGGAGGATTTTGATCATCGGTTATTACTTTTTATCGCAGTTTTGGCAGCCCATTCCGCCACCCATTTTCATCCCTTGCATGGAATCGTCTTTATTAGGACAATTTTTTCCACCGTTTCCTTGACCCATCATCATTTTCATCCCTTCCAATTTCCCTTTTTGCTCAGGGGTGAGGACCGCCATCATTTTTTCGTGCTGTTTGTTATGGAACGCTTTCCCCTCTGCGCGAAGAGCGGCAATTTGTTCTTTTTGTTTATCGCTGAGATCGAGTTTTTCCATCATCGGAGGGAGTTTTTTGGTGTCGCATTCGCATTTTTGCATCATGCCGCCACCCATGCCGCTTTTATCTCCGCACATCATCCCGCCACCCTGCATCGGGCATGCCATTAACGCTGTTGCACCTAAAATCAGTGCGATACTTAGAATCTTTTTCATCGGGTTTCTCCGTGTTGTGGTATTTATACTCTGACAGTATAGAGAAGCTTCGTCAACGGTGTAACAACTCAGTGTTAACAAGATTAACGTTCATTCTCTTCGCTTTGGGCTTCGGTGATTTTCATCAGGGTTAAAAAAAGTACCGTAATCGCCGGTCCGATAATCATCCCCCAAAATCCGAATGTCCCCAACCCTGCGATGATAGCAAAAAAGATAATGAGTTCATTGATCTTCTCTTGGGGTTTAATCAACTTTTGGTTGATGATTTTGATGATGACCGGTTTGATAAAGGTGTCGGCGATCACCGAGATGACGACGATGGTATATAAAGCGATGAAGATGGCGTTTTCGGTGTTGCCCAAAGAGAGTTCAAACAGGGTGAAAGGGAGCCACATAATCACCCCTCCGATAACGGGGATGAGGGAGGCAAACCCGTACATAATCCCAAAGAGCAGACCGTTGTACCCCATATACTCCACCGCGATCCCAAACAATGCTCCCTCAAAAACGGCGGTAGCGAGGATCGAGTAAAAAACGACGCTCATGGAGGAGCGCATCTCGAACATAATGAGGGTACTCTCTTGTTGCGGGAAATGGGCGGAACGTTTGAAAAACTCGAAAATATCGCGTCCGTAATACTGCGCAATAAAATAGAAGATCAATATGAACAGAGTGCCCGAGAGAAACGACATCGCAAAACTTCCGATTTGCGAAGCGTAGGCGATGATGTTTTCGGAGAATGCGGTCGGATCGAATTTGACCAATGACGCTTCGATTTTGGCTTCGATTTGTGAGAGTGCCGGTGGGAGATGGATAAGCCACTCTCTAAATTTTACCTCCATTGTGCTCATCATCGCAGGATCAATATTTTGGAGCATGACCGAGAGGTGAAACAAAAAATAGCCCAGTGGGGCGAAAAATAAAACTCCCAACAGTAGGGTAGAGAGTGTGGATGCCCAAAAGCGGCTTTGGGTGAGATGGAGAAACCCCATCTGGATATGGTGGGTCGAAATAGCCAGTAGAGATGCTACGATAATGCTCATCCAAAACGGTTTATACAACATATACATTGCGTATGAAACTACGAGCAACAGAGAAAGGGTGAAATACTCTTTTTTCATCGATACCATTATTCAAACAGTCCGTTTTGTGGGATTCCAAATTTGAGGAGTTCATAGGTTTTCGGCGTTGCAACACGTCCTCGCGCAGTTCGTTCTAAATAGCCGTTGGCGAGAAGATACGGCTCCAGCACATCCTCGATTGTCCCCTCATCCTCACTAAGGGCGGCGGCGATGGTAGATAGCCCCATAGCTCGACCTTTTGCCTCCATGAGGAGTTTGAGGAGGCGGATATCCATCTCATCAAACCCGTTGGAATTGATCCCCAACTGATCGAGGGCATAGCGCGATCGCTCATGCAAAATTGTGGATTCGTTGGCAACGTCGGCAAAATCGCGCACCCGTTTGAGAAGACGCAATGCGATACGGGGTGTCCCGCGTGAACGTTTGGCAATCTCGTGGGCGGCTTCTTTATCGATCTTTTTCCCCAATTTCAATGAAGCTTGGGTGATGATGTTACACAGTTCATCGGGGGTATAAAACTGCATCCGAAAATTCATCCCGAAACGGTCTCTGAGGGGATTAGAGAGCATTCCTGCCCGTGTCGTCGCACCGATTAGGGTAAAACGGGGGAGATCGATTTTGACCGTTTGCGCCGCTGGACCGCTTCCGATGATGATGTCGAGTCGGAAATCTTCCATCGAGGGGTAGAGGATCTCTTCGACCGCAGGGGAGAGGCGGTGAATCTCGTCGATAAAGAGGATGTCCCCCTCTTCGAGATTGGTCAGGATGGCGGCGAGATCACCGCTTTTTTCGATCATCGGGGCGGCGGTTACTTTGATGTTGCTCCCCATCTCGTTGGCGATGATGAGGGCGAGTGTCGTTTTCCCTAGACCGGGAGGGCCGTAAAAGAGGACGTGATCGAGGGAATCGGAGCGTTTTTTGGAGGCTTCGATAAATACACCCAGATTTTTTTTGATCTGTTCTTGTCCGATATAATCGCTCCAACCGCTGGGACGCAGTGATACCTCTGAGGCATCATCGGCATTGAATTTTTCAATCTCTACAATACGTTCCACGTTAGTGCACCTTAGTAGACATAGTTGTCATCGGGAAATGAACGGTTTTGAACTTCATCGGCATACTGCTGTACCGCTTTTTTGACCGCTTCTGCACCGTTTAGGTATTGTTTGACGAATTTCGGGACAAACGGCTCATACAGACCGAGCATATCGGAGAAAACGAGCACTTGACCGTCCACACCGCTGCCCGCACCGATTCCGATCACAGGGATCGATACGCTTTGGGCAACGCGTGTGGCAACCTCGGCTTTGACCCCTTCGATCACAATGATGAATGCTCCCGCTTCTTGGATCGCTTGTGCATCGGCGATGAGGGAGAGTGCTTCATGCTCTGTTTTCCCTTTGACTTTGTACCCCCCCTCGGCGCGAAACGCTTGAGGAAGAAGCCCGATGTGCCCGCAAACGGCGATACCGTTGGCCGTGAGATGACGGACGAGGTGAGCTTTATCGGCTCCCCCTTCGATTTTCACCGAATCGGCAGGAGTTTCACGATAGACACGGATAGCATTTTCCAGAGCTGTTTTTTCATCGGTATAGGTACCAAAGGGCATATCGGTGATGACGAAGCTTTCCGGTGCACCTTTGCACACCGCGTTGGTGTGATAGATCATTTGATCCATCGTTGCGCTGAGGGTATCGCTATTCCCTCCGAAACTCATATTAAGGCTGTCTCCGACGAGGAGGATATCGGCGCTTTCACTAAAAAGACGGGCAAAAAGGGCATCGTATGCCGTGATCATTACCAGGGGTTTGATCCCTTTTTGTTTTTGGATTTTTCCGATCGTCATTTTTTTCATAGGGTACAAAACTCTCATTGTGTATTATTAGGGATAGTTTACCCAAAAATTCCATCGCATTCGACTTAGTTGGCAGTTTACGAGACGAGATTAAACAAAAGCTCGATATAATTCAGCGATAATAGGAGAGTTGTGATGGGAATACGGAGTGCTCTAGAAGCCAATTTCGACTTTGAAATCATTGACGAATTCTTAGACCATTACGCCATGATGGTGGAGATTATGGAACCTCTCATTGTCGATTTGGGAAATTCGGAGCGTTGTCATCGAAGTATCGAAGAGCTGTTTCGGATTTTTCACAATATCAAATCTGCCTCCGGTTATTTGCAAATCGAGCCGATGACCCGTTTGTCTACTTTTGTGGAAGACGCGTTGGAAACCTTGCGATCACGAGATAAAGTCGTCAATGAAGAGACGATCAACTGGCTCATCAGCGTCTCGGATATGTTTATGCAGTGGCAGGAAGATTTCAAAATGGATAATGAACTCTCCAAAATCCATTTTTCACTTTTAATTTTACCCGATATGGAGAAAGCGTGAAGCACCTCATAGCGTATATTACATCAGGATATCCCGACAAACATTTTACCATCGATTTGGCACTGGCACTGGGTGAAAACGGGGTTGATACTCTCGAACTCGGCGTTCCTTTTTCCGATCCCGTGGCTGATGGACCCGTGATCGAAGCGGCAAACCACCGTGCTTTGGAAGCGGGATTCCGTTTTGAGGATATGTTTGAGATTTCGACAGCCGTAGCACCGAAAGTCGATACACTATGGATGGGATATTTTAACCCATTTTATCAATACGGTATCGAAAATCTCCTTGACCGAATCAAATCGATCGGTGTTAACGGTCTGATCATTCCCGATGTTCCGTTCGAAGAGGCCAAGCGGTATGAACCTCTTTTTGAATCGCGCGATCTCGCGAACATCACCTTTGTCGCTCCGACCGACGGTGAAGATCGTATTGCCCATATCACGGCACATGCGCGCAAATTTATCTATATGGTTGCCTATGCAGGGATCACTGGAAGCGGTAAAAGTGAAGATTTACAGCCGATAATCGAGATGGTCAAACGCCATACTCAGACTCCGGTCTATGTTGGCTTCGGAGTGAATGAACAAACAGCTCGTGAAAAAGTGCAGGGGGCTGACGGTGTTATCGTCGGTTCGGCGATTGTTCAAGTGCTTTTGGACGATACTCTCTCATCGTCGGAAAAAATCACCAAATGCTGTGAGATTACCCGAACTATCAAAGGGCTGATCAACAGCTGAAGAAGGTGTAACATGTTTGTAAAAAAGTGATTCGTCATGGAGCGTTTTCGCTCTTAATGACGATAAATATTTTTGCAGATAGCACCGCTCTTTATGATACCCTCAAAGAACCTTCTGTTACGGTCACGGTCGGTAACCCGACCTCTTCAGAAATAATACCAAACCATCCAATTTTGCCGATAGACGATGGGTACAAAGACTATCTTCCCCAGAATCTGAATCTTAATCAACAGCTCCCTAACCGATATCGGAGTGTTGTCGAAGATTCGATCTATTTGCAGGGGGTGATGCTCTCTTCGATTGCCGTTTTAGCGTTGATGCCCGAGAGCATCACCAACTGGAATGCCGCAAAACTTGAAGAAAAATCACTCTCAGAGCGATGGAAAGATCATGTGTCCACCGCTCCGGTTTGGGATAATGACAATTGGTTCATCAACTATGTAGGGCATCCAGTTTCGGGTGCTTGGTATTATACGATGGCGCGAAATGATGGATTGAGTATCCAAGAAGCGGCGGTTGTTTCGGTTTTGATGTCAACTTTTGTGTGGGAATACGGGTATGAAGCGTTTGCGGAAGTCCCCTCGATTCAGGATTTGATATTTACCCCCCTTTTCGGATCGATCATCGGGGAGGGGATGTTTGTATTGCAGGGGAAATTGGATGGACAAAACGGGATGATTTTAGGGTCAAAGAGATTGGGATATATTGGCTATTTTCTGATCGATCCTTTGGGCAATATCGCCGATTGGATGGAAAACGGGTTGAATTATTTTCATATCAATGCCGATGTTACAATGACGATTCAGACCTATCCCCTCTCAGGCAACGAGCGCCGATCATGGGAAATCATGAACACTCCACCGGCTTTTTTTGATGATGAGAGAGAATACGGTTTTATCATCCGTATTCAATAATAGAAAATAAACGTACTATTTACGCGGATAGGGTATACTTCCACCCTAACTTCGGTTACCACGTGGGGGCGACATGGCTTCGACTGGATCAAGAAGGTTTAGGTTGCATCGCCGGACTGAGCAGCTCCGTTATACGGCTCACCTTGCTTAAACGCAAACAACACTAATTACCGTCCTGCTTACGCTGTAGCGTAAGTTTAACTTAACTTAGGACTGCTCTACCTCTCTATGCTATCACCGAGAGGGTTTGGGGTATAACCAACGCGATAGCTATATTCTCAGGATGCCTCGGATGGGAATGAATTTAGAGGATAGTGAGCTGTAGCCTTGCACGTTGTGTGAAGGTTCACGAAAAACAAACAACGTTACTAAGCATGTAGACGCCTTTACTCACTTGGTTTAGGACTCCGGTTCGATTCCGGACGCTTCCACCAAACTTTCACATCATTGTAGACACTTTTCCACCCCCTATTAAACAATCTAACACAATAGTTATTTTTGACATAACGAATGATAAAATTTTATTTTTAATCTCAAGAATAAAAAAGGTAATTGATGAAATTTATTGAGAAAATTGTAAACATTTTAAGTCAAGAAAAATACAGATATTTATTTTTATTTTTATTTTTAATATTTATTATAATTATTTTAATACCTGTTTTTAATGCTGATATTGGATATCAAATAACTGATATTCCTGATTATTTTCAATTAGTAATTCTCGGGATTACTTTAATTATTATTTACATTCAAACTGATAAAAAAGAATTGAATAGGTATAAAGAAAATTATTTATTTTATAAAAAAAGATATTCTAAACACGAATTGATCTATATCCAGAAGGATGAGCAAAAACTTTATTCTTCAAGTATTGAATACAATTTGAGTAGTGTTTCGAATAAAATAAAAAATATTTATTTGAAAGACATAGTTTTTAAACAGAGTGGTAATAAATATGAATTGCCTTATTTAATTGAAGAACAAGCAAGAAATATTTTGATTGAAAAATTTAACATTCAGGCTAAAACAGATTACAATGGGTTGACTTTATCATTAAAGAAACTTTTTTTTGAGAATAATAAATTGATATTCATATTTGATAATTCATTTTATTATAATTATCTTCTAACTAATATGATTCCTGAATATGAAATAATGCATAATCTTACAATTAGAGATTTGCTTGAACCTAGCAATACACACACATTATCTTTCTTAGAAGATTCATTGGCAGAAAATCATTTAGGAATAAGTAGTTTAATTAATATTAAAACAATTAATAAAGAGTTTTTATTAATACCTGTTAGAAGCAATAAGACAACTGTATTCAAAGGACAATTATCACCAAGTGTTTCTGGTGCAGCAAATATTCATACGTGTAAACAAAATAATTTATCTATAGAAAATTTTTTTACTACTGAATTGGAAGAAGAAATTGGGGTATTTTTTAAAAATTATGTAGTGGAAGAAATTGATTATGTAAATTACTTTATAGAAAATGCTAGATTATTGGGAATTTCAAGAGAATTGAAACGCTTGGGAAAACCTGAAATTTTCTTTTATTGTGAAATGAATTTAGAGCTTAAAAATATTTATGAAACTAATAACTCTATCATAAAGTTAACGATTTCTGATCAATCTGATATCAATGAAATGATAGACTCTCATGAGAATGAAACTTTATTATTAATTGAAAAAAATAAAATTTTTGATTATCTTTCCTATTATGAGAAAGCATCTAAAAGTACAAGTAGTTTTGAGGGAAAAGAGATATATATAAGGCTTAATGACGAGTATTTAGTTTCGGAATCTTTGTTCGTTAATTTAGCATATTTATCCAAATTTTTATATGCCCAAACTGTGTCAGAATAGGGCACTTTTTGACGACTATTGAGCTTGTAAAGCTCTAATCTAGCTTATATGGGCACTGCTTCCCCACTTTTGATCCCGAATGCTTCCACCAAACTTTTAGCATATTAAACTCCATTTGAGTCTCCGCCTACTGTAGCTTCTAATATTACTTATGACTCTTTTTTTGAATGCGTATTCCAAGCCAGATAATAATTAATCCAACAACTATTCCTACCACTCCTGGTGTTACTAATAACAGTCTATAAGCTTTGCCTTCAGCATCATTGGTAATGTTGAATCCTAATGACGTATATATTGAAGCTACAATCACAATAATTAATCCGATAAATTTTGTACCTTTAGCAGCTGGTTTATTTTTTTCGTTATCATTAACTGATGTATCAGTTTTAGTTACAAGCCGTCCAAGCCAAACAAAAAAGATGCCTAAATACAGATATGGAAAGCTTAATAATGCGGTGAATATTAAAACAAATAAATCTAAAACTGTTTCAGTTGACTCATTAGTAGTGATAACTGATGATAGAAACAACCATGCATTGTATAGAATAGTGATCCAACCAATGATTTGAAGCACTATACTTAGGTTCTTGTTTCTCATTATTTACCTCTTTTGTTTACTATTCAATAATAAATTAAATTATAGCCCAATTATTTTTTCCTAACTATTTCCCCAAAATTCTTCACTATTTTTTGGCTGGTTTTACAATTTTTTCTATGTTTGAGCAGTATCTCTACACTAAAGCCAAGTGCTATCAAATCATCTTTTTGATGGATGATATACTCTTGCATAATATCGTTGTCAAATTCCGGATGAAACTGGATACCCCAGATATTGTGTCGAAAACGGATTGATTGAATACTTTTGTTATTTTTAGCCACTATTTTCGCTTTTGGCGGTAGTTTCGTAACGCACTGATAGTGGGTTTCATAAGCATGAAAATGGGACGGAAAGTTTTTAAATAACGGATCGTGGGAATAAGATGGCGTTTTGTGAATCGTGACCGCGCCGATCTCTTTGCCTTTGGGGTTAAAATCGCTCTTTCCCCCTAATGCTTTAGCTATCAGCTGATGCCCGTAACAAATCCCTAAAAGCGGTATCGCCGTTTTGGAGATTTTGACGATGTATTTTTCAAGGGCGACACTCCAACCCAGATTATCTGTAACCATGTAATGCGAACCGGTGATGATAAATCCGCTCGCTTTTTTGAGATTCGGTAATGGTTCGTTTGCCTCTACATCCACGACTTTGATGTTGATTTTTGATGTTCGTAATCCATTGGCAATCCACGTATCAAAATCCCCAAAACGGCTTCGCGTAGTTGCAAAGGTGGTACCCACTTTTAAAATATAGAGATGTTTCATTGATTATTCTCCCGATTGGGTGAATTATAGAGGGAAAAATGATTTTGACACTCATGAGATGTGTCTAATATTTAGCCAGTATCTGAAGATTTGGTATAATCCTTTTTATGAAAGAACACACCACTAAACAACTCAAACGAGACACCCTCGTAAAACTCAGTGACGGCAACATGGCGGTTATACGTGATAACGAACCCTCGGTAAAACGTAAAGTCGAGATGATCGTGGAGGGTAAGCCTCAACTGGTTGTCATCGAATCGTACACCATCGTCTCCGTATCGATTAAAGGAAAAGGGTGGCATGATATCACCCACACCGACAAAGAAAAAGAACGCCAAGCCGCTCAATCCTAATCTCCACTAAAAACCCCTCTTTTTAGTTATCTCTCCTAGGGCAGAAATGCCCTTGACGGAATATTTTCATGTCTGATACTAATCACATCAAAAATAAAAGTTTTTTACAGTTCAAAACTTGACAATATCTATTTATTATAGATAAAATACTGTAATTAACAGTTTTTAAATATAGGATACATAAATGAATATAACGATTGTCAATTTTAAAGGTGGTGTCGGAAAATCGATGATTGCCCATCAACTCATTTCAGGATTTGGGTTTCGGGGGTGTGAGATCGATCCCTACGGATCACTCTGTGATCGGTTGCCTGAGCAGGTAGAGAAAATCGATATTCAGCAAAAAAAGCTGGAAGCGCCGATCGAAGAGACGATTTTTGATTTCGGGGGATTTGACGATATCAAGCTCGATCAGGCGATAGAGTACTCAGATCTAATCATCGTGCCTTTTATCCCGACGCTGGAGACGATTCAAGGGACGGTTGATACCCTCGTACGCGTGGCACCGGCGAACAAACCGATCCTGATGGTGCCGAACATGAGCCAAAAAGAGAACGATATCAACGACGCAAAATTCGTTTTTGAAGACACCCTCGGTTTTGAGGTGGAGATGTTTCCGATCCCGATGAGTGTAGCGTTGCAGACGGCGATCAATGAAAACCGCTCCATCATCGATCTCTCACAGCAAGGGGGGATAAAAGCGTATGCGTACAGAAAAAGTTCCAATCTCATCCGTGATTTGCATGAGAAAATTCGAGAATACGAAAATATCTAAAAGGGGAAAGCATGGAAGAGGTCAAGGGGAACAAATTTGCCGCACGGGTGACACAGAGAGAACTCTCCACCCATAAAACGATTCAGACCGCTAAACATCCCGGTGGGCGTCCGAAAAAAAGCGATGAGGTAAAACAGAGCGAGAAAGTATTTCTCACCCTCACCAAAAGTGAAAAAGAGAAAATCGACACCTATGTCGAAAAAACGGGAGAGTCGATCGCCGGAGCGATCCGAAGAGCATTAAAAGAGATGGGGATGATATGAAAACAATGAAACAATCGATACTTTTGGCTACCGCGTTGGTAATATTCGCCGGATGTGTTCCGCAGCCCGAAGCGCCAAAAGCGCAAACACAGCAATGCATGAGTGCCGCACAACTCAACGGTTACAGTTATGATTATTTGGCGCGTGTGGCGAAACTTCTCCGTGAAGATCGTAAAAACATCGATACTTTTGAGGGATTTATCAATACGATGAAAGGAACGGTGGATGATTATGCCCAGATGATCAAGTCGAGCATCTATATCAGTAACGTCGTCCGTTTTTTGCCGATTCCCTATGCCGGTGAAGTCTCCAATTCGGCGAAACTGGTCTCCAAAACGGTACTGAACCTCGGCGGGGCGGCGAGTGCGTTGAACCGCTATAAAAAAAGTTCGGAGAGTTTTTTGGTCGCTTTCGATAAACTGGATCGAAACAAGGTGAGTGCGGAAGAGATCTCAAAGCTGGCTATCTATGCCGATACGAAAGTGCTTGCCGATGCGAATGAACTCCGTATTTCACTCAAGGATATCTCTGAATCAACTGCGGCAATGGCGGCAACGACCCAAAGTATCAGTGATGCGTTGGAGAGCGGGAGTGGGTATATGAATCAGGCAAAAAGTTTTATGGGGATGGGTGAACCAAAGAGTGATGATAAAACAACCGTTATCCAAAATCGCAATTCGATCAATTCACGGATGATTCAACTCAATCAAAAGATTGCATCGTTGGAAAAAAGCGGCGAATCACATCGGTTTAACATCGCAAAAGCTCGTATCTATTCGGAATTGGCGTTGGAAGTGGAGAAGCAAAAATAGGTGTGGAGATGGTGCGCCTGAAGGGATTCGAACCCCTGACCCTTGGTACCGGAAACCAATGCTCTATCCAGCTGAGCTACAAACGCGTATGAAATGAAAGATGAAAGTGTAGTAGAAAAAGGCTTAAGCCTTTTTCATAAACGCGGCAACGAGAACGATAGTTGAACCGTTGATTTTCCCCTCGATGTATTTCGGATCGTCGGTGAGACGGATGTTTTTAACGATGGTTCCCCGTTTCGCCGTGAAACCTGCCCCTTTGACTTCCAAATCTTTGATAAGTGTTACCGTATCACCTTCGGCGAGGATGGTTCCGTTGCTGTCACGATGAACAACGGCTCCTCCATCATTGTTAGCGGCGGTGTTAAGCATCCCCGCTTCTGCCCATGCTTTGACATCCTCTTCGAGATACATCATGTCGAGTTGATCTTGATCTCCCAATGCCGATAGGAGACGGTATGCCATTACTTGCACAGCAGGGACTTGGCTCCACATGCTGTCAGAGAGACAACGCCAGTGATCGCCGTCGAGATTTTGAGGATTTTCGATTTGACTTTTGCATGTCTCACAAATATGGATGGATTGCTCTACCGATCCGTCACTCGGAGCCACTGCGTAAACGCTTAATCCCTCAGTTGCACCGCATAATTCGCAAATATTTCCGCTACGTTCTTCAATACTCATTTATAGGCCTTTATAGTAAAAACGCCATTATAGCGTATATAAGGTTCTAGTAATTGATCGTGTCTCCATCGACAAGGACTTTTCCCCCGCGTTCAAGGAGTTTCAAGGTGTTGAGTTCTTCTATAATCGTTTCCATGAACAGAGCTTTGAGGTGCATAACATACAGGGCAAAATCGTTTCGTTTGCATCGTTTTACCTCTTCTGCCAACAGTGAGGGGGTGAGGTGTTTGCTGTCATTGGCGAGTTTGGCAAAGCCGGAGGGGAAAGAGACTTCCGTGATAAGGGAATGGATATTGGGTCGTTCATCCAAGAGTTCCCAAATACGGTTGCATTTATAGGTATCAGCGGTAAAAAGGATTCCTGAACCGTTTTGTTCGATGATATATCCGCAACTCCCCTCCGTATGGTCGGTTTTGAACGGCGTTAATGTGATGCCGTCGATATCATAGGGAGTTTCGAGTTCGAGTTCGATCAGTTCCACCGTTTTATCGGTATGACCGATGAGGGTAATCTCTTCAAAGTTAGGCCAAATACGGTGATTGAAGATAAATTGGCGTAGATCATCAAGAGTCGCTTTGAGTCCGTAAATTTTGAGCGAGATGCTCTTTTGGGTGACAAAAAGATCGGCGAGAAAAGGGATATCGATGATGTGATCGAGGTGTGAATGGGTGAGAAAAATATGCTCGATCGTAAAAACATCATCTCCGAACGTATTGATGAGGTTGCCCGCATCGATAACGCAGTGCTCCGATACGCGTAAACACGTCGTCCCTTGTGTCGGTGTTCGGGTACCGCCGGTTCCTAAAAATTCGATATATTCCATTCGCTCACCCTTCTCATGAAAATTTATTATAATATAAAACGTGTGAATTTGCATTTTAAATCGGTTGATTGTTTTATAATCACTGGGTGTTCGAGAAATTGTCATAAAGTGTGTTATTCTTGTCTGCATGTTATAACGATTGCGCAAAGGAACCTAATGTCGCTCAAAGTTCTCCTCTCTCATAAAACCCATTATGCCTTTGATCGTCCGATCAACCTCTCCCCCCATGTGATTCGACTTCGTCCGGCACCTCACAGCCGCACCCCGATCGAGGCCTATTCACTGAACATCAAGCCTGAAAAACACTTTATCAATTGGCAACAAGATCCATTCGGAAACTATCTCGCCCGTATCGTATTTCCCGAAAAAACGACCGAACTCTCTATTGACGTAGAAGTGAAAGCGGAATTGGTGAGCATCAACCCGTTTGACTTTTTTGTGGAAGAGTATGCGACCAATTTTCCATTTAAATACAAAAAAGAGCTCAAGCAAGAACTTGTCCCCTATTTGGAAATCACCGAAGAGGGGAAAAAACTCAAAAAGTTTCTCAAAACCCTCGATCTCAAAGAGCGAAACATCAACGATTTTCTCGTCGATCTGAATATGGCGATCCACAAATACCTCAATTATACGATCCGCATGGAGCCGGGGGTACAGACGTGCGAGGTGACATTGGGGAACAAACTGGGGTCATGCCGCGATTTCGCATGGCTGTTTGTTCAGGTGCTTCGTCATTTGGGACTTGCGGCTCGGTTCGTATCGGGGTATTTGGTACAGCTCTCGGCAGATGTCAAATCACTTGATGGCCCCAGTGGTCCGGAAGCCGATTTTACCGATCTGCACGCGTGGACGGAGGTGTATATCCCCGGTGCGGGGTGGATTGGACTGGATGCTACCAGCGGGCTATTTGCCGCAGAGGGGCATATCCCGCTGGCATGTACCCCAAGCCCTGAGGGGGCCGCTCCGGTAGAGGGGGCGATGGACAAGTGTGAAGTGGAGTTTGAATACTCCAACACGGTGACGCGGATTTTTGAATCTCCCCGCGTCACCAAACCGTACCGTAGCGAACAGTGGGAAGCTATCTCCAGCCTCGGATATGAGGTCGACAAAGAACTCTCGGACAACGATGTCCGCCTCACGATGGGAGGGGAGCCGACGTTCGTCTCCATCGATGATTTTGAATCACCCGAGTGGAATACCGATGCCGATGGGGAACACAAACGGGAACGGGCGAACGTCCTTGCCCGTCGGTTATTGAATTCGTTCGGCAAAGGGGGGATGCTCCATCACGCACAGGGGAAATGGTATCCGGGCGAGCCGCTGCCGCGCTGGATGAATACGATTTTTTGGCGCAAAGACGGCAAAGCCATTTGGCGCAATCCCGATCTCCTCGCGGGGTTGGATGAGTCGTTGGGGTATGCTCCGAAGGATGCAAAAACCTTTTTGGCACGATTAGCACTCAATCTGGGACTAAGTGATCAAAACGTCCATGATGCCTACAACGACCCGCTCGTTGCACTGCTTCAAGAGTCGCAGCTTCCGATCGACGTCGATCCGCTCACAGCCGATCTCAAAGATTCGTTGGAACGCCGACAGCTCGCAGCCGATCTCTCGCGGGGACTCGATGAGCCGGTAGGGTATGTGTTGCCTCTGGGATGGGGATTGACCCGCTGGATAACGTGCCGTTGGGAGTTTCGACGGGGGAATCTTTTTCTTGCTCCCGGAACGTCGCCGGTCGGGTTGCGGCTGCCGCTGAATTCATTGATGCACAAACCGCAGGTGGAGCTGGAGGAGAGTTTTGAACCCGATCTGTTTAGTTCTTATCCTGCTCTGGGGGATTATCACGATGCCGTCCGCCATCGCGCCGCGCGTGTGAACGATGCGACCAAAGCGGATACGGATTACGATGTCTATGTCCGTACCGCGATTTGCGCCGAAATACGGGAAGATAAACTGTTTCTTTTCCTCCCGCCGCTTCAGCATACCGAAGCGTTTTTGGATTTGATCGCTTCGATCGAAGCAACCGCTGAACAGCTCAACATGAAAGTGATGATCGAGGGGTACGAACCGCCGCACGATCTGCGGATTGAGAAAATCCGCGTCACCCCCGATCCGGGGGTAATCGAGGTGAATATTCAGCCCACCTCCAGCTGGGAAGAACTCAACCATGTTATCACGACATTGTATGAAGATGCCCACCAATCCCGTCTGGGGACGATGAAGTTTATGCAAGACGGTCGTCAAAGCGGTACGGGAGGGGGGAACCACGTCACCATCGGCGGAATCACCCCGAGTGACAGTCCGCTGCTGCGCAATCCCGAACTGTTACGATCCCTGCTCACCTTTTGGCAGCACCATCCGAGCCTTTCGTACCTTTTTTCAGGGCAGTTTATCGGACCGACATCGCAAGCGCCGCGTGTCGATGAGGGGCGGTTGGAAAATCTCTACGAACTCGAAATCGCGTTCAATCAGATCCCGCACGGCGAGCCGATACCGTTTTGGCTCACTGATCGCCTTTTCCGCCATATGCTCACCGATTTGACGGGCAATACCCACCGAAGCGAATTTTGTATCGATAAACTCTACTCTCCCGACTCTTCGACGGGGCGGCTGGGGATTTTGGAACTGCGCGGGTTCGAGATGCCGCCGCACGCGCAGATGTCGCTCGTGCAGATGCTCCTCATCCGTACCCTCGTATCGCTCTTTTGGCGCAAACCGTACCGTCATAAACTGGTTCGGTGGGGGACACAGCTGCACGATAAATTTTTGATCGAACACTACGTCCGCGAGGATATCCGTGACGTCGTCGAGTTTTTACGCAACGAAGGGTACGGGTTTGAGACAGATTGGTTCGATCCGTTCTTTGAATTTCGTTTCCCGCTCTATGGGATGAGCGAGATTGAAGGGGTACACTGCGAACTGCGCGGGGGGATCGAGCCGTGGCATGTTTTGGGAGAAGAATCGAGCTCACAGGGGACTGCCCGCTATGTCGATTCATCGCTGGAACGTGTGCAGGTCAAGGTCAAAGATTTCGTCGCTGAGCGGTATGTCCTCACCTGCAACGGTGTCAAGGTCCCGCTTCTAAGCACGGGAATAGAGGGGGAATACGTCGCTGGGATCCGCTACAAAGCATGGCAGCCGTGGTCGGCGCTCCATCCTACTATCGGGGTCGATACGCCGCTCACGTTTGATTTGGTCGATACGTGGAACCGACGCTCTGCCGGTGGATTTACTTATTTCGTCTCTCATCCTGGGGGGCGATCGTACGAAACGTTCCCGGTCAACACACTCGAAGCGCAATCACGCCGCATCAGCCGCTATTGGGGATTCGGCCACTCACAAGGAGAGATTGATGAAGTGCGCGAACCGCTGATCCGCGAACAGCAGCTTCGGGATGAAGAGCGCCGTGAACACACCTTGCAAAAACAAGGTTCAAGCGGACGTTTTAACTATCAGGAATTACCGGGGAGCATGGAGTATCCGCACACCCTTGATTTGCGCCGAAAATGGAGCCCTAATAGACAATAGGATAAAATACCTTTTTTTTAATCAGGATGAAATGAAATTTGATGTTTGAACACTATACCCAAAGCACATCGTATGACGAGATGTTTGATTCCCATCATAAGGTGCGCCCCTATTGGGGAGTGCTCAAAGATAATTTAGAAAAAATCGGACTCGATCAGCTCAACTCCAAGCAAAAAGAGATCGATTGGCGGTTGGAAGACAATGGAGTTACCTATAACGTCTACAACAATCCCGAGGGGATGAACCGTCCATGGAAACTCGATCCGATCCCCCTTGTGATTGATGAGGCGGAGTGGACTGAGATCGAAAAAGGGCTCAAACAGCGAACCCGTCTTTTGAATCTTTTACTCCAAGATATCTACGGCGAACAGCGATCTATCAAAGAGGGGATAATCCCTATGGAGGTGGTATACGCGCACAACGGTTTTGTCCGTGAAGCTCATGGTATCCCGATGCGTTTGAGCCTCTATGCTGCCGATATGGCACGCGGACCCGATGGGAAGATGTGGATCGTCAACGACCGGACACAGGCACCCTCAGGGCTGGGATACGCTATCGAAAATCGTCTGACGATGAATGCCGCTATGGTAGAGGGGTACAACGATCTGAGCGTCAGACGCTTGTTTGAATTTTTTGAAAAGTTTAAAACCTTTTTAGAGGATGATTCGCTCGAAACGGATGAGTTGAACGTTCTGCTTACCCCTGGACCTCATAATGAGACCTATTTTGAACACGCCTATTTGAGCTCTTTTTTAGGGCTTACTCTTGTGCAGGGGCAGGATTTGATGGCTAAAGATGGTGCGCTGTGGCTTAAAAGTCTAAAAGGTCTCCGCCGTATCCACTCCCTTATCCGGCGTGTGGATGAAAACTTTTGTGATCCTCTTGAACTGAGGAGCGATTCGCAGCTTGGTGTTGCCGGATTGATGCAGGTTCTCCGAGCGGGTGGAGTATCCATGATCAATCCGATCGGATGCGGTGTCCTTGAAAATCCGGCATTAAACCCTTTTATGCCCCTTCTAGCCGAATTTTTTCTGGGAGAGCCGCTTTTGATGCCGCAAATCGCGACATGGTGGTGCGGTCAGGAAGCCGAGCGCAATTATGTTCTCGATCATCTGGACGAGTTGATTCTCAAAACGATTGACCGTAACGACAATCACCATATCGTCAATACCAAAAATCTTTCGTTACAAGAGAAAGAAGAACTCACCGCACAGATTATGGAATTTCCCTACCGGTACGTTGGGCAAGAGGTGGTGAAGTTCGCTACTTCCCCTTCGTTAGTGGGGGGAGATGTATGTAGCCTACGTACTATCATCCGCACCTTTGCTCTCAATGATGGCGATGAGGTTTCGGTGATGCCGGGTGGTTTGGTTCGTGTTGGAAATACCGAAAACCTGCTCAGCGTTTCAACCCAAAACGGTGGTGGCAGTAAAGATTTATGGGTACTTGGACCTACCCGTCATACCCCTCTTGCTAAACTTTTTGCTTCACACACTCCGATCGGATACTCTTTTGAAACGATGCCGACTCTGCGTGCCGAAAACCTTTTTTGGCAGGGACGTTATCTGATGCGCTCTATTATATCGGCCCGCCTGATCCGCAGTGTCCTCAAATCGATTACCAATACGTCTCGCTACGAACAGCGTAACGGATCTGCATTGACGCAGATGCTGACCCGTTCACTCACCCATGTAACGATGACCTATCCGGGCTTTTTAGGGGATATCCCCTCATCTCGGACTTTTGAAGAGATTTGGTCGGTAATGAGTGAAAGTAGGCGTATAGGATCGTTATCGCAGTCGCTTGCGATGCTCTCAAGTACCAATACAGCTACCAAAAACCTCCTGCCACTGGAAGCATGGCGGATACATGAGAGGATGATGGGTGAATGGGGACGGTTTTGTGATGAGAGTAAACCGATGCCTCGTTATATGGTTCATACGCTCGACAAGCTTCTTACCCAGCTTATGGCATATAAAGAACTGATCCAAGAGTCTTTGTTTATCGATCAAGGATCACTGATCTATGAGATCGGGTCTCGGATTGAGCGCTCCTTGCTTATGATCGCCAAAGCACGCTCTTTACTTATCCCTTTGATGGAACCGCTCGAAGAGTATGAAGTTTTGGAGGTATTGCTGGCGAGTTGTGAGAGTTTGAATGCCTACCGCGCCCGTTACCGAACCACCTATAATATCCGAAACGTGATCGAATTTTTATTGTTGGACAGCCGTTTTCCCAAATCGTTGATCGCGGAGATGGATGCACTTGCGAAACTTTTCCCTTTATTGCCGAAATACCAAAGCACACTGGATGAGAACCCCTACGAAGGGGCGTTATTTGAAGCGCATACACTTTTACAACTCTCTTCTATCGATGAACTTGCAGTGTGTGCGGAGGGAGAATATGTCCGGACAATACTGGATAAACTCCTCTCAGAACTCTCCGATAAACTGATGGCGGTTTCCAATGAATTTTCCAAAACCTATTTTGCCCATTACGGTGAGTGAGCCATGACCTATCACATCTATCATAATACCCGTTTTACCTATCAGCAGTGGGTAGGATTTAGCCATAATCTGGTCCGTTTGTGTCCACGAAACAGCCAATACCAGCAATTAAGTGATTTCTCGATTTCGGTTGAACCGACTGCTGTCGAGCTTGAAGCGTATGATGATATTTTTGGAAACCGTTTGCACCATATTTTGGTGAGGGAACCCCATTTAGTACTCAATGTGACAGCACGTTCTACGGTTATTATTGATACTGAAGCATTGAAAAAAATTGATGAAGAGTGCCAAAAGGCTTCTTCCGTTACTTACGCACAAGCCCTTGAACGTATGGATGTGATAGACGATGAGGTTACCTATGCCAAGCAGTTTCTTTTGCTGAGCCCTCTCATCACTTCGATTACCCCGGAAATGAGAAAATACGTCCTTACTTCAATTCGGCCTGAACGTTCGTTATACGAAGGACTTATCGAATTTACACAGCGGATATTTGATGATTTTACTTTCGAAAACGGTTTCAGCGATATTACAACCGATCCGAAAACCGTTTTTAGTGAAAAAAAAGGGGTATGTCAGGATTTTGCCCATATGATGATCGCAACCCTGCGCTCGATCGGGTTGTGTGCGAGATACGTCAGCGGCTATATCGAAACATTGCCTCCACCGGGAAAAGAGAAATTATTCGGTGTTGATGCATCGCATGCATGGGTGAGTGTATTTATCCCGGGTCACGGCTGGTTTGAATTTGATCCCACGAACAACATTGTCCCCAAAGAGCAGCATATTGTTTTAGGATACGGGAGAGATTATAACGATATTTCACCTATGCAGGGGGTTGTTGTCGGAAGCGGGGTGAGCCGATTGGAAGTGATGGTAGACGTAAGCCGAAATAGTCTCTCAACCCCTTTATAATGGTACAGTGCTTCAAAAATAAAAAACTTTTTGAAAAAGATACAATTTCTTTCCGAAACCTCTTGACATCTTAGATATTTTCCCCTATAATTCCCGTCCACAAACGCTGAGA
>CAZBVJ010000017.1:0-54252 GCA_964495485.1 uncultured Sulfuricurvum sp. | reverse complement strand
ATCAGCCAGAACTCTCCACTAATCAAAACGAGGCACTTTCATCTTTACTTCTTGCCATATATGGATACTTCGCACAAACAGAGAGAGAAATTATTAGTGAACGAACCAAACAGGGACTCTCGGCTGCTCGTGCGATGGGAAAAGTTCTTGGTAGGCCAAAGGGAGCTAAAAATAAAACTCGCATTCTTGATCCCTATAAGGAAGAGATCACTCGCCTACTTACTATAGGAGTAAGTCAAAGTAGCATTTTAAAAATAATAAATGCAAAACTCGATAAACCAATATCAATGACTGCTTTGAGATATTTTATTTTTTATAGTATCAAATAGCAAAGCTTCTGAATTCAACCATCACAAATCCATCATTATTTCATCAAATGACTCAATCCCTCATATCCGATATATACTCCGATACACAAGATTAAGACACTTGAAATATAGGGAGCTTTTCTTATGATATCTCCGAATCCAGTAAACTTTTTGGATATATAATTGATACTTAATACAGAGATCACACCTGTAAGAACCAAAGTAAGCGACAATCCAATACTAAAACCAAGAACTAATGCCACGCCCATAGCCACTTTTTTGAGCTGAAGACAGCAAAGGCATAGGGGAAAACTCCCTTTAGGTTTGTACCCGTTTTTGAGTTATTTTAGCTTAACGTACTATATATTCCGCTTTCTCAGGAGACCCCTTGATAAGCTTTTGAGAAATTTTCAAGCCCACTGAAAGGTGTTACCAGAGCATTTGTTTTTCAATTGGTGTGCAACTTTTAAACAATTGTAACCCCATGTGGATCGCGTACTGTTATTTTTTAATTAAAGCAATCTTATCATCAAAAAATACTTCCCGATTCTCATCGAAATTTGTCACCAGTGTTTGAAGACGATCCACAAAATGGCGGATCGTCTCGATCTTCTATTCAAGCAGGTAAACTCTATGTGCAATACATATCATACTGATTAAAAAGTGGGCTTTATTTTTGTGAAATAGCCGATTCTTTCCGATAAAAAATCCAGTACGCTGATGGTAAAATCATCAAAGTTAGGAATGTTGAACTGATAATCCCACCCGTAACTACGACTGCCAACGGATAATGGATTTCACTTCCCACACCCGTAGCAAAAAGTAACGGCAAAATACCGAGCAATGCCGTTGAAGCAGTCATTAGCACCGGACGTAGACGAAGAAGCGTTGCATTCTTAATCACCTCCTTGAGTTCGACATCGGGAAATTTAGCACGCATTTCATCAATGAAACTCACCAAAACGATTCCGTTGAGCACCGCAATGGCAAAAATAGCGATAAACCCGACAATCGCTGATACCGACAGATAAACTCCACTAATAACCAGTGCAAATATCGCCCCAATCAATCCAAACGGAACATTTAGCAATATCAACCCCGCTTTAGACAAGGAGTTAAATGCCATATACAACAGTAAAATAATAACCAACAGGGTAATTGGGATGATGATCATAAGCTTTTGCGTCGCTTCTTGCATATTTTTAAAATCCCCTGCCCACCCGATGTAATACCCATCTGGTAAATCGACGCTTTGGGTGATTTTAGCATCGGCTTCTTTGACGAACGACGCAATATCGCGACCTTCGACATCGAGAGAAATGACAAGGTAGCGACTCATGTTTTCTCGTTTGATAAACGATGATCCTTGTACAGTATCGATTCGGCACACTTCATCCAAACTCACCATGTTTCCCTCATGGGTACGAATCGGAATGTTTTTGATCGTTTCGATATCGATTTTGGCATCTTTGATTTTTGGGACGATGCCGTAGCGGCGCACTCCTTCTATCATATAGGTCGCCGGCTCTTCTCCGATACCGTAACGAATTACCTCCATAATCTCATCAACGCTAATCCCATAACGGGCTAATGCTTGATAATCAGGTTCAATTTTGATTTGCGCCTGACCCAATTGTGATTCGATCTCCATTCCCTCAATCCCATCGATCGAACCGATACTCTCTTGAATGTTGGCGGCAACCCTATCAAGAACCTTTTGATCTTCACCATATACTTTAATGGCAAGTTCTGCTTTGACCCCTTCAAGCAACTCTTCAATGCGCATAGCAATCGGCTGAGTAGGAGTAAATTGAACATAAGTAAACTCTTTTTCAAGTTCAGTATCGATGGTTTTGGAAAGTTGTTCGTACTCTTCCAAGTCAGGTTTGAGAATCAACAGCACTTCCATATAATTCGCCTGAGCCGTTTCCCCTTTTTCACTTCGACCGATCATCGAGAGAACGGATTGCACTTCATTACCGTGATGTTTGAGGATAAAGCGTTCAATCTCTTGCGCCGTCTCGGTCGATTGGGACAAGCCTGTACCGGGAATGGAGGTAACACGATACATAATCGACTCTTCATTTAGCTCCGGCATAAACTCACGCCCTTGCTGAGTCAAAAATGCCACTGAAATTACAAAAAGGATACTCACAGCAATGAGCATTTGTTTTGCATGTTCCAGTGCGAAATTTAACATCGGGGTATAACGCTTTTTGATGGAACGCATCACACTATTATGGTGATGTGCCGTTGGTTTAAGAAGGTACGTTGCAAGCACCGGCACCAAGACCAAAGCAACCGCAAGCGATCCCAGCATAACAAAAGTGATATTAAGTGCCATTGGAACGTAAAGTTTACCAGCTAATCCATCAAGACTGAGTAACGGTATAAATACGATGGCAATGATTAAGATGGCAAATGTCACTGGAGTCGAAACTTCTTTAGCGGCTCCTGCTATGACTTCAAACTGTGAGGCATCAGGATGATCGTGAAGTTTTCGAAAGCTGTTCTCGACAATAACAACCGTACCATCCACAATCATTCCCACCGCTATGGCAAGTCCGCTAAGACTCATCAAATTGGCACTCAAGCCAAAATAATCCATCAGTAAAAAAGCGATTAACAGCGAGACTGGAAGTGAGAGAATGACGATAAAGGCCGAGCGCAACTCAAATAAAAATAAGAACAGCACAATCCCTACCAATACCATACCGCTCAATAGCGCTATATCCATGGTCTCAACCGCTTTTTTTGTAATTTCGGTACGATCATAGAGCATTCTCACACTCACCCCATCGGGCAGGGTTGAATTGACCATTGCGGTTTTTGCTTTGAGCTGTTCAACGACCTCGGCAGCATTGGTTTGGGTACGTTGAAGCACCATCCCCATCACTGCTTCTTTTCCATCGATAGAGATGGCACCAAAACGTGGAGAAGTCCCCTCTTTGACTTCGGCAACATCGTTGATCGTGATGGATTCGCCTTTTAACGCTTTGATGGGCGTATTGCGAATATCATCCAAAGAACTATAAAGTCCTACACCTCGGATAAGGTACTGTTCTTTATTGAATTCCAAATACTGCCCACCTGCGGCGGTATTACTTTTTTCCAGAGCTTGAACAACCTCTTCATAAGTGATCCCGAAATCTTGCAGTTTATGGGTGTCAATTTCAACGTCATATTGTTTTTCATGACCGCCCCATCCTGTGACTTCTTCCACTCCTGCAACCCCTTTATACAAAGGGGCAACAATATACTCTTGCATTTGGCGCAATTCGCTGAGGCTAAAACGACCTGTTTTGTCATAGATTTGATACCAAAATACCTGGCCTAATCCGGTTGTATTGGGTCCCAAAACAGGGGTTCCCCATCCTTGAGGTATCTCTACGCCTCCAAGGCGTTCATTCACCTGTTGACGCAGGAAATAGATGTCCATATCATCTTCAAAGAAAACCGATACATACGAAAGCCCAAAAATAGAGTTGGACATCACCGTTTTAACCCCTGCCATTCCTGAGAGTGCGGATTCAATCGGATAGGTGATCAGTTTTTCAATATCTTCGGCGGAATTACCCGGGCTTTCCGTATAAATCACCACTTGTTTAGGGGTAATATCGGGAAAGGCATCCACTGGTATATTCTGATACGAGCGAACGCCTAAAAGAATGATGGCAATAAATGCCACCAATACCAATATGCGGTATTTAAGAGCACTGTCAATGAGTTTTTCTATCATAATTGCATCCTCATCAATGACCGTGCTCACCGATGGCCGCTTTAAGGAGCATCGATTTCACGTAATAGCTTTTATCACTGACATAACGTTCCCCAGCCTTCAATCCTTTGACGGCTACATACTGGTCATCTTTAGCGATGATTTCAACCACTCTGGCTTCATAAGGGGCTTTTTCTTCCTCATGATCATCATGTTCTTCATGTTTGCCGTGCTCTTCTTTTTTGTCATCTTCTTTATGTGCTTTGGCAACCGTCGGGACAAAAACTACCCATTCGTTTTGAAAAAAAGTGAGTGCCGATTTTTTCACCGCGAGGTAATTTTTATCTTTTTGGGTATAGATGGTTGCCCCGACATACTGATTCAAATACAACGAGGTGGATTTATCCAATGAGGCTAAGGCAGTGATGCGCTGGGTGGCTTCATCAATACTTGGAAGTACACGATTAATTCGTCCATATATCGCAGTGGATGCATTATTTTTCACCAAAACCTTTTGTCCCTTTTGCACCTGTGCCGAATATTTGAGAGGGATAAAACATTGCAGATAAAACGCATCGGCGTTGATGATCGTTGCCATCACTTTTTCGTCTTTGATAAATGCCCCCACCGGTTCGAGAATCTCACCGATTCGTCCTGATGCAGTCGCATAGACATAGTGGGAATTGCCGTTATTTTTGAGTGATGAGGGATTTACGTTAGAGCCTTTGAGCTGGACTTCGATCCCTTTGATCTGAGAAAGCAGTGCATTCCGCTCAATTTGTTTAGTCGTCATCTCCTGCCGCGAGAGCATACCCCGTTCATACAATGCCTTATCCGATTGAAAATTTTTATCGAAATGGTCGTATTGGGTTTTTAACGACTGATAATCAATGGCAAGTTTAGAGAGGGCGACCGAACGCAACCGTGCGATTTTTGACCCTCTTTTAACTGTATCACCTGCGCGGACGTAATATTCTTCAACATACCCTTCAAGGGATGTGGTGATAGCATGCTGATCGTTATTTTGTTGAATAACTTTGGCATTAACATCGATTGTAGCACCGAATGGACGGGATTGCACCGTTTCGATTGGTATTTGTACGGCACCAAATAGTACTGCTGAAAAAAGTAGTACACTCATTAAAATTTTACTCATTGTAAGATCCTTGAAGGTAGTTGTATTCGATAGTAGAACGATTAATTTGTGATTGAAGAGAAATGATATCTTCTTGGGTTGTAATACGACGGTTTTTGATCTCATAGAGTTCTAAAAGATTGATATTCGCAATGGCGTAAGCGTCTTGATACATGGCCAATAGTTCTTGAGCATTTTTGAGATTTTCTTGACGTTGTTGCAGTAAAGATTCAAGAGAGGCAATCTCTCTGAGTAATCTTTTTTTATGTAGCCCAAGTCGATCATTATGCGCCTTTAGAAACAGTGCGTTCTGCCGTGTCTGAATGACTTGCAGAACTTTTTCTTCGTTCTTGGTATTAAAAATCGCTAAAGGAATCGAAAATCCTGCTCGATAGATATTTTGGTCAGGCTCTTTTTCGTACTCACCAAATACTCCAATCGATTCAATAACACGGGTTTCGAGTTTCGCTTGAGAGGCTTTTAAAGTGTTTTCAGCGGATAAAAGAGTCAATTCGGGACTTAACTTTTCGTCTTGCATACGAGTGAAAAGGTGTTCAGAATCAATGGGTATCTCTTCTATGATACCGGCATATTCACGCAAAACATCATAGCTCTTCATCGCTTCTTTTTGATGTTCTAATAGATTAGATGAGGCATCCGCATAAGCCACATCAGCTTGGAGCATCAACGCTTTGGAGAGTGTTCCGTTAGTGTAACGCTCTTTGGAAACAGTATTGATACTCTGAGCAATTTTTAGTTCTTCTTGCGCAAGGCTTAAACGCTTTTGGTTTTGGGCATAATCGACATACAATAGGCAAATCTCTTTGATAAAGCGAGATCGTTCCAGTGCGACATTGGCTTTGGCACTTGCCACCATCGAGCGAGAAATTTGTTCTTTATCTTCACCTACGCCCCACAAGCGAACCGGCTGATTGATTCCAAACCGATAGCCATTTTCAGATTGAAACTTCGATCCCTCCACTTCGAGAGAAGGGTTTTCATAACGAATCGCTTTTTTCCCTTCTAGTTTAGCTTGATCGATCATTAATGCTGATGCATTTAAATAAGGGCTCTTTTCAATAGCTTGAGCCATAAAATGTTCAAAATTCTCGGCCATAAGTGTCGCCGAACACAACGACACAAAAAGAAGCAATTTAATCATTGTTTTTGACCTTTTTTAGAAAAGTGCCATCCAAAGCATTCACTTCTAGCTGATAACTTTTTGTACGGACATCATAATAAAGAATCTCTGCACGATGGGTTAATTTTTCACTAATAATCTCTTCATTCGTCTCATTTAGAACCAACTGCGCCAACTGCTTTTCATCGATTTTGTGGATTCGATGCATTTCTTGTTTGGCTTGAAGCTGTACGGAAGGACGAGAGTTGCTATTGTGAATCGACATATGCTCTCGTGTAGTCATTTCCGCTGATTGTGCGTGCAAGACGAGAATAAGAGTGCCTAGTACGAATAAAATTTTCATGGATATATCCTTAATGGTTGTTATAAATAAAATATTTGCCCATTGGGGGCTTGTGTCAGTTATTATGTTTAAAAAAGAGAGGAGTTAAGCGGCTATTGGTGGTCGAAAAGAGGAGAAAGCAAAGTTACCTGTATAGTCCTGATGGAAATAAGGGTAAGGAATCAAGCGATTATCGAATTGGATAATCAGACTATTGTCAGGAAGTATAAAACTAACGTGAAACATATGCCGAATATCGCATAAATCACCGCAATCATTCGATTGAGAGAACTCTTGAACATATTCTTGAATCGTGCAATGATTTACTTCATTCGATTCGATTACAAAAGCGTGCGCAATTGAGAAGCTAAATGAGATTAACAAAAGTATGATCCAAAAATTATGCTTTTTCATGATGGATGATTATATACTATTCCCAGCTATTTATCAATGCCTGAAGTTTGCTAAAAAGTCCTGTCATATGGCTTTTTAAAGTTTCCTCAAGGTTGAAATTATGCACTATATCTTCCATACCTATGGTGCTTATGACCGTTTGACCATTATTATCATCATATATAGAGATGCGACAAGGAAGAAAAATAGATACTTCCGGATGCAAACCAAGAATGGCTTGTGCCCCGCTTGGATTGCATAGCTCGAATACGGTAATATCTCTCTCAATCGGAAAGCCTTTTTCATGTAGAAGATCTTTAAAATTATACTCTTTGAGCACACCAAATCCATACTCTTTTGCTTTTGATGTCATTTGCTCTTTAATTTCACCAATCGAATGCTTTGTCTCGTGCTTATAAATCATTGTTCTTGTCTCCTGTATTTTTGATTTTACTAGGTCTAATATAGGGCTTCGCGATGAAATAGAGCACAAATCCCCATAAAATTGTACTGCTGATCCACTCGATCAATCCGGGGTTTTCATCGATATGGATAATCTCGTTGACATTAACACCGTCTAACAAATAGTCCAATCCAAAACCAAATAGAATACTTCCGATACCGATGGTCACCAAATAGATCGTGAGGATTTGAGTACCCATCATTTTTTTGACAACGCCGATTGTCACCGTATTGGTTGCAGGTCCGGCTGAGAGAAAGACAAAAGCGGCTCCGGGTGAAACACCTGCGAGCATAAGCCCCGCCGCAATAGGTAAAGAAGCTGTCGCACACACATACATCGGTATCGCAATCGCAACGACGATCAGATAAGAGATCCAATGATAGGTAATCAGTATGTCACTTAAATTTTTCGGAACCGCCACCGTTATCAATGCACCGATAATGAGTCCAAACAATAGCGGCTTGGCGATGTCACCCAGCAAAGTCACAAACGCATAGTGCATCGCATCGATAAAGGAAAAACGTTTTTTCGCTTTGGGTTGACCGCATCCACAATCATCGGCAGAACATCTTTCATTATTAGGTAATGTACCAACTAAAACCGTGGATGGATTAACCGGCTTTGAGTGTGCCATAGTGAACAGCGGTTGAGAGTTCTTTGATTCACCGGGAGCTTTCAGATTAGTAATTATTCCTGCTATCATAGAGATAATAATGGACGTAACAACTCTGTAAATTGTAAAAGCCCAGCCAAACATTCCATAAGTTGCCAAAATCGAATCGACTCCAGTAATGGGGGTAGAAATCAAAAAAGAGAGCGTTGCTCCGTTACTTGCTCCGTTTTTTTTGATAGAAGCGGCTAACGGAATCACCCCACAAGAGCACACGGGTAAAGGGATACCAAATAAGGTAGCTTTGATTACGGAAGCGATAGAGTCCTTTCCTAGATGTTTGGAAACCAATGTTTCAGGTACCATTTCATGTAAGATTCCAGCGAAGAGCAGACCGAAGAGTATATAAAAAGCCATTGCATTGCTCAAATCTACTATAGCATCAATGAAAAGAACAATATGTTCCATAAATAACCTCTTCTTACGTTATAATCATATAACTTTAATGTTATATAACGAGATTGTTATATAAAAAGACTTAGAAGAAGGTTAGATGGAAAGATTGGTTCAATTATCAAAAATATTTAGCGATATTAATCGGTTGAAAATACTAATTTTTCTTTTAAGAGACAAAAGAGTGTGTGTATGTGAGATTTGTGACACGTTAGAACTTTCACAGCCGCTCGTCTCCCGACATCTTAAGCAAATGCGCGAAGCCGGTATTCTTGATTCAATGCAAGAAGGAAAATGGGTAATTTATTCTTTAACTGCAAATCCTGATTCTACTTTACAATGTTGGATTGAAGAAGCACGTAAACAGATCTCATATTTACCAAAATTAATATCTTGTAGTACAAAACCATATTGTTAAATTTACTTTGTTAGAATGCCCACTCATTCTCTCTAAATCTATAGATCTTATAATGAATGAAGAGGGAGAAGATTTTATCCGTCGATATATTATGGATGGAAGTGCGACTTAGCGCATAGTAAAAGTGATAACAAAGATTAAAGATGATTTTGCTGAGAAACTGGATATTCCAGATTTAGCCAAATTGGTCTCCATGAGTGAATCATCGCTCTATCATAACTTCAAAAAGATTACGACAATGAGTCCATTACAGTTTCAAAAAAACACTTCGGTTGCATGAAGCAAGACTCAGATTAATGTCAAAAGAGATCGACGCTTCCCAAGTTGCATTTGACATCGGATATGAAAGTCCATCGCAGTTCAGCCGAGAATATGCGCGAATGTTTGGTTTTCCTCCAAAAGCTGATGTAAAGCGGGTAAAGGGTGATTGCAGATTTTAGAATTTTATAAAATTTATTAGATGAAAGACATTTCAATCACAGCTAGGAAAATGAACTCTAAAAGCTTAAAGAATACGATTTTAAGCAAACTTTAAAGCGCATGGGAAGAAAAATCCCTTTGTAGGTTTACACCCCATGTTTCTTCATACTGTGTAGAATCATATAATGATGAATCGGAAACCATAGAGATTGCGGGTGATGTATAGATCACAGTAGGACGTTCAACATAATAAACCCTTTCTCTGGGCAATAAGTATCCTATGGATCCTGCGACAATTAAGGGGGAAACCCAATCGATGTGATGTCGGCTCCATGGACGAGCCTCTAGTGTTGAAGAGATAGACAGCAAAGTAATGAATCCTACAGATATATATTTTTTCATTTTCATATCCTTAAAATGAATATTCATGAGTTATTTTGATCTCTTTGATCGGCTCTGAGGTCACTTTGGCAATGTCTTTGCCTTTAAAATGGGCGTAATTTGTATATCCGGTTATTATTTTTTCTGTAACGTATTCATACTGCGTACTACAACGTCGAACTTTCTCATATTGTGCTATTGAATCTTCTGCCGCTGCATTATGCCCGATCAAAGTACCTATCGTAGCACCTCCAATAGTGGCTGCGGTTTTTCCGCTTCCGCCTCCGATTTGATGACCGAGCACACCTCCGATAATTCCCCCAACAATTGCTCCTGCAGTACCGTTATTCGAAGTTTTATCGTTTGTTTTAATCAAAACTTCCTCACATACTTCATGAGGTATTCGGCGTCTAACGTCACTGTATATAGGAGTACTTTTAAAAACTTTTACATACTCTGTTTCACTAAAACCTACCTCATTAGCTTGTACGATTGTTAAAAGCCCGATCAACATCATCACTGCATTTTTCATATTTTCTTCCTTTGATAATCATTTCAAGAAGTTTGGCAAAAATGTATTAGTGATATATTAGTGAGGTGTAAGAAGAAAAATTGGTCAAAATAATTTGACCAAAGAAGTATTTTGTCTAAAATAATACCCTAGGCGAAAATTCCAGCTATGTTCACCCGCTGAATCACTCAATCCATAATCATAAGTAGCATCTGCGAACCAATGTGGCGTGAGTTGGCTAAAAAATCCGATACCGATTGTTCGTGCATTCTCACTGCCCTGATAGATAGTATCGTTTGCATTATAGTGGATGTTCCATTCTTGTCCCGTTTTGAAGTCATACGCCAATCCTGTATAAAATGTCGCGTTATTTTGGTATGTCGCTATCGGAGTATCCTCATCATTTACCCATGTATATCCGTATCCACTGAAACCATAAAGCGTTGGTGAAAATTGATACTCTACACTGACCATAGCAGAATAATCTGTCGCCTCGTTACCATACCCTGTTTTATAGGTAGGAAAAACAACCCCTATCCCAGGTGTAATGCTTAACTGTTCACTGAGTGGCCATCGGTAAAATAGATTCAATGCGCTATCATCCATTCCACTCTCTTTTGAGTTTTCTGTACTAGAGCTATATCGCGACATACTCCCCTGAAGCTGCCAACGATCCATATATACATTGGCTTCAAAAGAGACGGTCGTCGTATCTGCTTTTTCTTGGGAGGCATAATTGATTTTTGAGTATCCTACACCACCGATAATGCTGTAATGGAGTGTTTTTTCTGTTTTGAGGATCGTACAACCATCCATATCTACCAAATCACTGAGCGGTGTCTGCGGGCATCGATCGAACGCATCTTCCACCCCGTCCCAATCCGCATCGCTATACCCGTACAATTGGGATAAAATCAGTCCCATCATCAAAGCAATTTTTTTCACTGACGTCCTTGTTGCCGATTAGCCCCACTGCTTGAGGAATTCATCCGCTGCCGAAACTGTCCTCCCGATCCATCGTTCATATTCTGATGTCGAAATTGATTCATTTTATGAGAGCTTTTTTGCTGTAGGGCATTTAAAGCCTCTTCCCTCTCAGCCTCGTTCATAGCCGCAATCTGCAATTTGAGGCGATTCATCATCTCGACCCTCTCTTGAACAGGAGCGTTTTGTATTTTTGCTATCTGATCATCAATTGACTCTGCGCCACTGAGCTGAATCAACCAACCTGCCAGCAATATCGATAAAATTTTTTTCATTGTATTCCTTTATTGACTGAAAAGATACCCTGCAAGTATTAGCGCTCTATTACTGTCTTGCTAAAATCAAGTATCACTTTTGTTCCAATATCTATTTTACTCTCAATCCAAATTTTGATTTTCATCTGATCACACAATTTTTTCACGATGTGCAAACCGATTCCCAATCCCCGCTCATTCTCTTTATAAAAACGATCAAACACCTTTTCGGGATGGTTGATTCCTCTGCCTGTGTCTTCAATGATCACCCTCATCGATTCAGGATAAAGACGAATGGACACTTCTCCCTTCTCTGAATTATATTTGGATGCATTACTCAGGAGATTATCAAAGATTCGTTTCATCCCATCGGGATACGAATTAACAATCATGGATGATCCGCTCAGGTGATACGTCAGATGAGGATAAAGCTTTTCATAGATCTGCTTTTTTTCGTACAGCAAAGAATAAAGATCCATCTGCTCTTTGACATTTTCATGTTCCTCAAGATAACTTCGAAGATTATCCCCTAAAGAGACGATCGTATCAATGCTGCGGTTAATCCGATCAATCTTCTTTTCGTTTTCCGGTGAAGATTTGAGCAAACCGACATTAAGCCTTAATGAAGAGAGAGGCGTATTAAGATCGTGCAAAATGTCGCGGCTAAACTCTTCGGTAAGACGAAGAGCACGCCTCAATGGATATAAGGCATACAGTGAAAACAAAATGGATACAATGAAAACAATCACCAACGCCCATAGAGCATGGATAATCATTCGCTCTTGCAAACGATCGTTGCGTTGTTGATAGTGTTCTTGGCTCAAAGAGAGTTTGAGAGCATAAGTATCATTTTTAGGTAAGGGAAAAAGAGCAAAAAATTCTTGAGGCGTTTCGTGAAGTTCATACAATAATTTTTGAGATTTCAAAGGGGCGAAATCAAATTGAAATTGGGTACATTTAAGATCATAACTGCACAAACGCATCTCCGTCGAGATCGATTCTTTCAAATCATGTTGCAATTTGATGTATTCGCCATATAGTAATATCGCGCTCAAAACCCCTAATGAGACGAAAAATACACTGAAACTTTTAAGCAAGGATTCTTTTTCAGCTCTTCTCAATACGGTATCCTATCCCTCTGATGTTTTGAATATCCCACTGTGTGATCTGTTTTAGTTTATTGAGAGCAACGCGCATTCCGTTTTCACTCGGATGTTCCATCACCTCCAAAAAGCGCTCTTTGGGGACAGTTTTACCGATGTTATGGATTAATATCTCAAAAAAGAGAAATTGCAGATCTCCTAAGCTCAGTACTTTACCTTGCTTTTCGATAGTTTTAATGCGAGGGTCGTAAACGATCTCTCCATAATGTATGGAGTGATGTAAACGACCAAATTTCGCCTCAATCCGCAATAAAAGTTCTTGCGGATAAAACGGTTTTTTGAGATAATCATCGGCTCCTACGGAAAAACCTTTCGTCATCGATGCGATATCGGTCATTGCGCTGATGAAAATAGCCGGTGTCTCATCCTGAGCATCCCGAAGAGCCTCAAGCAGATCGAATCCATTGAGCTCAGGGACATTAATATCGAGCACATAAAGATCAAATGATTGTTCATATGCTTTCTCTGCCGCTTCAGCTCCGTCTTTTACCCAGAGGGTGTGATACCCTCCTTCTATGAGCATCTCTTGAATCGTTTCACCCAAAACATGATCGTCTTCTAGAAGTAAAATTTTCACGAAAACATTATCCCTTGATCTCACATTTATATAGTATTATATCCTGCTAGGCGTACAGATCGATACCAGTGAGTGATGTTTCGGTAGGTGTAGATCTCAGTGATTCTAAAAATGATGTGAGTACACTACTGTCCATGCTCATAATATTCGTCTTAAAACTTTGACGATCTTCACTCGACATAGATCCCATTTGTTCGCGAACAAACGTTTGATCTTCGTCTGATAGTGACTGCATTACCTCCCGCATCCCGTTTCCTTTGCCGGAGCCGTCCATTTTTTGCGTATGCATCTGGGTCATTGTAGAGGTTGAATTAATTTGCATCTATCTGCCTTTTAAAATAGTATTTGTGCCAAAAATTCCATTCGGGCTTCTGTTTCTTCCATGAATCGTCTCATTTTATGACGCAAGGAAGAGAACATCGTGTTCTCCTCATCTGCCGCCGCGGAACTGTTTACCGCCGCCACCGCCCATGCCTGATCCCATTGATCCGCCGCCTTTACGCATTTGACTCCCTGTACCATCAGCCGGACCTGATTTGCTTTGACGCATACTCGATGCCGCAGCTTGACGCTCTTCAGGAGTCATCGCTTGCATACGTGATTGCATCTCTGCCTGAAACGCTGCTTTGTCTTCTGCTGCTACACTACCACGCATCGCTTGCATCTCTTCCATTGTCATTGCCGTATAATCTGCTGCAAATATATTTAAGCTCAAAAGAGCTACGAGTGTTAACTTTTTCATTGGGGTCTCCTTATGCAATGCTTTCAAAAGCACTTAAATGGTTATAGGATGCGTCGAGAAGATTTCCATACACCCCTCCTAATAGAGTGATTTCAGTAGTATTTATCACACCTTGCAAATCAACGATATCGGTTTGCTCAATCAAAATGCCGACATCGACTGCCGCATCCGTTGAAGCCGATCCCGAAAGTATGAGCTGATCATACAAATTTTGAATTTCTGGATTAGAAAAAATCCCTGCATCAGTCGAAAGAGAACTAGTATCTACTCCGAGTTTTGCAGCTGTTTTTAAAAGCGTATCGTAATGCGTTTGTTCTGAATCGGAAATTCTATCAAACTGGATCAAACCGGTTTGTTCAAACAATGCATCATACACATCGCGTGCCATCTTTTCTTCTTCGATCATAAACAACAATGAGCTTATCTCTGCATCCGTTACAGTACTTTTCTGTGTCACACTTGAATGAGAGTCATGGTACTCTTTTGTCGAATGTGATATATCCATACTTTTCCCCATTTTTACCGGGGCTTTAGTCTGTACTTTCTTCTTCATCGAGCTTTCCTCCTCTTTTTGGATAGTGACAGTATGAAATATTTGTATTAGCAGAGTATTAGCACGTTAAAAAAATCACAAGAATATATTTATATTTTTATTAATTTTAAGTTATGACGATTCCATTTAAAAGATACTTGAAAAAGGTGTTACATGTTCAAATCATTATTATTCGTCTCATTGGTGTTGGCTAATATTTTTGCAGCTGATAACGGAGCAAAACTCTTTGAGCAAAAATGCTCATCTTGCCATCTGAAACAGCGCCCGCATGTAGATCAAATGCATTTAATGATCGCACCACCGATACAGGGTGTTATGTTTCATGTGAGCGAAAAATATCCCTCGAAAAAAGAGGCTGTCGGGTTTATCACCGATTATATTTTCAATCCCGATTTACATAAAGCGGTTTGTATGACCCATTCGATTGAAAAGTTTGGTGTAATGCCTACTCAAAAAGGGAATCTAACTATGAAGGAAGCGCAGGTGATTGCTGAATACCTTTTTGATAGCTATCCACAGTAACCTAATATTCAACGGAAGATGATCGTAATAGAATAAATGCCGTCATGATCTTCAATCGTATACTCATATCCTATCTCTTGACTGAGCCTGTCAAGTATTTTACTCCCTATTTTAGAGCTGAAAAGATATTTGTCATTTCCTACACGATTGGTGATTTGAATGGATCGAAGATCCGAATCGATATCAATACTGATATGAGTTCGTTCCGCAGCATAAGTCATAGCGTTTTCAATTAATGCACCGAACACTTTGTATATCAGTTTTTTGGAAGCTGAAACGATAAAAGTACTTTCGGAAATATCGATAATAAGTAGCTTTCGATGGACCAAAATTTCCATTTTTTCTTTAATTTCCTTAAGCATCTTATGCACGTCAATATTGGTTTCCTCTTCAAAATCGGAGCTCTCTAAAAATAAAACACTTTTTAGTTCCATCGTCAAACGCTCCACGTCCCGACTGAACTCCGCAATGAATTTTGATTTTTCATACTGATCGGATTGTTCATACACATCCAATCGTGAACGCATCAATGCCAAAGGTGTTTTTAGCTCGTGTGCAGCTTCTTTAAAAAGTTGAGCCTCTTTTTGACGATACATTTCAAGTCGTTTCACCAAAGCTGAAAACGATTGAGCAACTTCTTTAATCTCCGAAGATGCTCCATTTTGATCAATATTAAATGGTTCATCTTTACTCCACACTCGAATCTTTTTTGCTAAATCTCCAAGTGATTTCATGTAATAATGCAATACAAACACAACAACAATCAAAATTCCGAGTAACGAAATTAGATAGCGAAAAAAAAGTTTTTGACCATATCTAATGACCGAACGATCAATCTTGTGATGATCGCTGATCGCGTTAAGATAATAACCATTGGAGATAGGAACATAGGAAACAATACGATCATAGGTATTTACAAAAGGGGTTGTTGATATTTTTAAACGCAGCCCGCTTACTTCAGAATCTTTCAAAATCATTTCAATATGTGGAATAGAATACAAAAACGACAAATCGCTTGCAGGAGAAAGTGATTCATCGAGATATTCATCTTTACTCTCAACTAACAAATGATGTAGAACGTTTTCTACATCAAGCTCTTTTTGAGTATGAATCGTTTGAATAGCAATATACCAATTGATGCTAAAAGCTATTGCGATCCCCATCGCAAATATAAAAGTGATTTTAAATTTAAGTGATGATGCCCATTCAAACACTAATGATATATCCTCTCGTTTTTACTGTTTTGATGATCTGGGGATCGATTTTACGTCTAATTCGTCCTATGAGTTCATCAATAGCGTTAGAGGTAACGTTCTGGGGGTTTTCATAAAGCGTATCCATTATCTCTTCTCTTGAGACAACATTGCCCCTCTCTAAAAGATAAAAAAAGAGTTTGTGCTCGTTCGCACTCAAAATAATCTCTTTTCCATTCAATGATACGGTTTTAAGAATGGGATCAATAGTAACATCTCCAAACGTGAGGATTGTAGGAACATAACGTCTTGATAACGCAATAATACGCGCACGAAGCTCTTTGATATCAAACGGTTTTTCAAGATAATCATCGGCACCGAATTCCAATCCTTCTACCTTGTCATCAATAGTCGCTAACGCACTAAGAACCAAGACTGCACAAGAAGGATTTTTTCTTTTTGAATACTGAATCAGCTCTTCTACACGATCTTTCCCGTGAAATGTTCGATCTACAACAAAAACTTGGTAAGTAAACCCATCCAAGTACCCTTTTGCTTCTTCAACATTTTCAACGGTATCTATAATCCAACCATTTTGAGATAGCGAAAGTTTGAGCAACCCCAACAATTCTGTTTCGTCATCCGCAATCAAAATCCGCATTTACAACTCTTTTTGCTCATTTATCAAGATTCTGATTGTTTTGTCTTTCAACTCTTTTTTAATAGCTGCAGCCAGGACAACTGCTTCTGTTTCATGTAAAAAAAGTCGAAAGAGCCCAAAATCGCGTCTTGCACTAACCTGTTCTTCCGCACTAATTAAAAAAGCTCCGGCACTGTATCGTTTACAAGGGAAAAAATAAAAATCATCATACCCTTCTTCCAATAATAAATCAACCAAAATATCTTTATTGGCGATCTCGAAATAAATATCCATTCCTCGTAAAAGCATCATTTCTCCTTCTTATAAATCGCTTTAAAAGCAGGCGGTAAAATCAATAATGTCAATATTGTCGAGGTTACCAATCCACCTAAAACGACAATAGCAAGCGGCTTTTGAACTTCACTCCCCACCCCCTGAGCAAATAAGAGGGGCAGTAATCCCAAAGCTGCAATAAAGGCTGTCATTAATACCGGACGAAGTCGTCTTTTGGCTCCTTCAGAAACAGCGTTCTCAACCGAATTTCCCTCGGCAAGCAAAGCATTGAAATAACTCACCATTACAACCCCGTTTAGAACCGCTATTCCAAAAAGTGCAATGAATCCAACGGAAGCCGGAACCGATAAATATTCACCGCTGACAAACAATGCAATAATCCCACCTGTTACCGCAAAAGGGATATTGAGTAAAATCAGCAACGTATAACTTACCGAACGGAACGTAAAAAAGAGGATTAAAAAAATAACCGCAATACTGATCGGAATCACCATCATTAATTTAGCAGCCGCGCGCTGCTGATTCTCAAATTGTCCCCCATACACAATATGATACCCTTTTGGCAATTGAACACTCTGAGCAATTTTTTCTTTTGCCTCATCGACGAATCCGACCAAATCTCTCCCTTCAACATTGGAACGTACCACACTTAAACGTTCTCCATTTTCTCGATCTACTTTCAGCGCCCCTTCTGAAGATTCTATTTTTGCAACACTTTGAAGGGGTACAGAATACCCTTCTGCCAAAGGTAATTCCAACCCCTTAAATCTTTCAATATCGGTTGCGAATGATTCATCCATACGGATCAGAACGGGAATACGAGTGTTATTTTGCGGAATTTCATCAACAACTATCCCATCCAGAGCAATTTTCAAAAAGCGATCCAATTCAGCCGTATCTACACCGATTTTTGCTGTTTCGATACGATCAGGTCGTACGCTTAAATAATTGACCCCCTCGTTGAGTGTGGTAAACACTTCCGTAGAACCTTGGATTCCACCAAGTACATCAGCAACACGTTGACTCAGTGTATTCAAAGTATCAATATCAGGTCCATAAATTTTTATCGCGAGATCTCCCCGTGATCCTGTCAACATCTCTGAAACGCGCATTTCGATCGGCTGGGTAAACCCAAAACTGATTCCGCTGAAATCTTTCAATGCATCTTCAATCTTGCTTTTAATCTCATCCTTATCAGCTGCTTCCCACTCCTCGTGAGGTTTAAGAGCAATAAACGTATCCGTTTGATTCAGCCCCATCGGGTCGAGCCCTAATTCATCCGAACCCGTTCGAGCCACAATCGATTTGACTTCAGAAACGTTTTCCATAATCGCACGTTGTATCGCCAAATTCAGCTCTTTCGATTTTTCCAAAGATATGGAAGGAGGTGTCTCAACACTGAGAATAATATCCCCCTCATCAAGTGTCGGCATAAAGCTTTTTCCCACAAAAGCAAATAACGTAAAACTGACAATTAAAAATCCAATTGCAGTCATAAACAAGGTCCGTGTCCGCGTTAGAGCAAACTGTAACATTGGGGCATAAAGTTTACTGAAAAAAGCTCCCAATCGAGTCTCTTCATGAGCCGTACTCTTTAAAATCAATGAACAAACAACCGGAATCAATGTCAATGAGAGGATTAAAGACCCAAACAAGGCAAATACGATGGTCAAAGCAACCGGTGCAAACAGTTTTCCTTCTAAACCTTCCAATGTCAATAACGGCAAAAATACAACTGCAATAATCAATATTCCGCTAAATACTGCCGTAGAAACCTCTTTGGTCGCACGATAAACTTTATGAAGTTTTGGTAAATTTGAATCTTTTTCGGATAAGCGGGCAAATACGTTTTCAACGACAACCACCGCAGAATCGACCAGCATCCCGATAGCGATTGCAAGCCCGCCAAGACTCATTAGATTAGCACTCAATCCAAAATAACGCATCATTAAAAAAGCAATGGCAAGAGAAAACGGCAATATCACACTAACCGCGATTGCCGCACGTAAATCTCCCAAAAAAAGCAACAGTAAAACAACGACCAAAACAATCGCTTCAACCAATGCTTTCGATACGGTACCGACTGCTTTGTCGATCAACGAGCTTCGATCATAAAAAGGGACAATTTTAACTCCGGCAGGGAGCTGATTTTTTAACTTTTCGATCCTTTTATTGATCTCTTCTATCGTTTCTTTGGCATTCGCCCCTTTCAATGTCAGAACTAATCCCTCTGTTGTCTCACCGAGACCATCTTTAGTCACAAATCCCATACGGGTACGTGCATCTTCACGAACGTCACAAAAATCTCCGATTCGTATTGGACCGTTATGCGAATGGATAGTGATATTGGCAATTTCTTCGATATCTTTAACACCGCTTTCAAATTTAACCAAAAAACTCTCCTCTTGGGAGTCCAATCGACCGGCACCGTCATTTTTCAGATTAATGGAGAGGGTCTCCTCAAGCATACTCATCGGAATACCGAGATGACGCATTGCAAGAGGATCTGGTATAACGACGATGGAGCGTACTTCACCCCCCAAAGCATTAACGTCCGCTACCCCTTTTGCCCCACGCAATGATGGACGGATGACAAAGTCCAAAAGTTCCCGCTTCTCTTTTGCGCTTACCGGTCCTTCAATCGTAAACATAAACGCTTCACCCAATGGCGTTGTAATCGGTGCCATTCCCCCTTCTACCCCTTTTGGCAAAGAGGGGAGGATCATAGAGAGCTTTTCAGCCACTTGAGATCTTGCTCGATAAATATCCGTCCCTTCATTAAAATCGATTGTGATGTCTGCAATTGCGTATTTGGAGGTACTTTTAAGAAGTTTTTGATTTTCCAAACCTAGCAATTCTGCTTCAAGCGGCTTGACCACCCGATTTTCAACCTCTTCAGGAGTCATTCCGGGTGCTTTCATAATAATTTTTACTTGAGTCGTTGAGATATCCGGAAAAGCATCGATCGGTATCTTGAAGAACGAATAGATACCGTATCCGAACAACGATAGAGACAACAGAACAATAATGAGGCGTTGTTTGAGTGAAAACTCAATAATTTTTGACAACATTATTCAAATCCCATCCCTGAAAGTGCCCCTTTGAGGGTAATTATTCCGGATGTTGCCACCTTTGTAGTGGGTGTAAATCCATCGGCAGCTACAGCCATATGATCTTTATAGATTTTTTTGATCACTACTGATTTTGGTTCGAATCCTTTAGACGTTTTCACAAAGCAAATGTCACTTTTTTTATATTTGCTTATCGCATTTCGAGGAAGAAGAACCCACTTTTCGTCCATTGGAGCTGTAATATAAAACTCACCCGATCCACCGGCACGATATTTTGGATTTTCGGTATTTAATTCAGCCATAGCTGTAGCTGAATTGTTTAAGCTATCTACACTTCCGGCAAACGAAGTAATTTTTCCGATCAGATTCCCTTGCGCATCAACCACCCCAGAACCGATTCGTACCGATTCGATATGTTTTGGAGATATTTTTATAAACGCAGTTAGTTTTTTTCCGGAAACAATCTTCATATAGGGTTTAAACGGTTCAATTTTTTCGCCTGCTTGTTGTGGCATATTAGCCAAAATACCGCTTTGTTTGGCTCGAATGACAAAACCCATCCCTTCACTCACTTTCATATCAGCGCCCGCAAATACAAAGCGTCCCTCAAGTTCACGAATTTTCGTTTGTAAGGTAGAGGCTTCCAAAGCACTTTTTTGCGATTCTCGGAGTGCAATAACACCTTCTTGATAGAGTTGAGCATCTTTTTTGGCAAATTCTTGAGCCATCTTCAATCGGCTTTTCAAATCATTGATTTCATACAACGCACTGAGCAATTCCGAAGAAGCTATTTTGGCAAGAATCTGACCTTTAACGACACTATCCCCTTTGTGTTTGTGCAGTTCAATGACGCTCGCTTCTGATCCGACAGTGTAATTTTTAGCACCTTTATCGCTATAATCTACCATTCCAATCAGTGGCCCTATTGAATCAGAGCGAATGATACGTACATCCTCAATTGTGATCCCCATTTTTTTTATCTGGACATCACTCATCTGTATCTGAGCCCATAATGTGATAGAACCTATACACAATAACCATAATTTTTTCATCGTACTATCACTCCTAATCTGCTTTCCAACTCATACATTTCATCGATATATTCATCACGAAGATCGATACTTCGCAAACGGGCGTCATAATATTCCTTCTTCGTTGCCAAATACTCAAACTGAGTGATTACTCCCCCCTCAAATGCCTTTTGAGCCATAGAAAAGAGTGATTCATACTGTTTATGTGTTTCATCCGATTTAAGAATCATATTTTCCCGCTCACTAAGGTGTTCACTCAACGCTTCTACCCCTAAGCGTATTTTTGTCTGCATATTTTTTTTCTGGTGTTCCAATGCACTCCGTTCACTCATCAAAGCGGCAATCGTGTTTTCATACCGGTTTGGTAACGTGATAGGGATACTCACACTGAAATCAATACTTTTTTGTGTTGGTTCTTGAGTTGCACCTACCCCAATACTAAACGATTCAAAACGAGACGCTCGTGCGGTATTGATCTGAGCATTGATCTGAGTGATTTTCATTTGAATTGTTTCTAATGCGGGAGATTGATCGATAGCCATATGTACCGCTTCATTATCTCGGATATACTCGAATTTCAAATCATCAATCACAACCGGATCATGACTCATACTTTTTTCACGAAGCACATGCTGCACATGTTCAGCTTCCATCTGAGCCTTATTCAAATCTTCTTTGGCTTTTAACGATTCACTCTCCAATCGCATCAGCTCCATTTTCGACATTCGGCCAGCAATATGTTGTTTTTTCCCGGCTTCATAAGCTTTATCGGAGAGTTGTGCTTTTTCGCTGTATATGGCAACACGTGCCGATGCGGTTTCATATTTCAACCATTCGTGTTTCAGATCGATATCAACCATTCGACGAAGAATATTCCCTTGATGTGAAAGATTTTTTCGGATAATCTCCCACTCCGCAGATTGGGCATTGGAGAGTTGTGGCATTTTAAATGTCCATTCCGTCATAAAACCATATTCATAGCCATCATCTGCAGAATCATCTCCACGAATCTTTCGACTTGACAATCCAATATTCACAGGTTCAGCTGAGAGAGCGAGATTTTTAGAATAGTCCGTTGATTGAATCGCCGCATCGTTTTCGAGTTTTTCTATCGCATTTTCATAAACACGACCCGAAAACTCTTGAAACGTAACCGACCACCCAAGTATGGGGATAAGAAGGAGTGAAAAACGTTTAATAATCATTCTACACTCACCTGTTTAAGAATAGCTGCATTTGTAGGGTCAACGTATAGTTTAACCTGTTGTGTTGGATTGGATTTGGCATAAACTTCATATACCAATTCTGATGCAACGTCTTTCAACTCTACTTTTGAAACAATGTAGCCTTTCTCTTCCAACGACTTTTGGATATTTTCATTGTTTAACGGAGCCAATGAACGCAAATATCGCTCTTTTTCAAGCTTTTGCACAGGGTGTTTCTTATGATTACCGAAACTATATTTCAGATGCTCAGCCGTAGGTACTTTAATAGATGAACCGACAGAAGCCAAAAGGGAGATGCTGCAAAAGGATAAGGCAAGAATAATTTTTTTCATGTGTAGAACCTCAGAATTTTAAATTTTCAAAATTCTACGTGTCCTGTATGAGAAAATCTTGAGAATGCTCACTATGTATTTTATTTGTATGTATAAATCAAGTGTTTTTCGTACACTCTCCCCTACCCTTCGTTTATCAGCTAAAAAGATGCCAAAATCTATACGAAAAACCCTATCGGAATGATATAATAGTCGAATACTAAAATTTGAGGTTTTCCGACATGTTAATAGGCTATATGAGAGTATCAACTGATGGTGATCGACAAAGTACTGATTTACAGCGAGATGCACTCATTAGTGCCGGAGTGGATGAGCGCAATATTTTTGAAGACAAAGCTTCAGGTGCAAAAGATGACCGTGTCGGTTTGGCAAAAGCATTGGAGTATGTCAAAGAAGGCGATACTCTCGTCGTTTGGAAATTGGATCGATTAGGAAGGTCCCTACCCCACTTGATTGAAATCATCTCCATGCTCAAATCCAAAGGTGTCGGATTCAGATCTTTAACCGAGGGAATGGATACGTCCAGTGCGTCAGGTGAACTCTTATTTCATGTATTTGGTGCTTTAGCTCAATTCGAACGATCTCTTATCCAAGAGAGAGTCAATGCAGGACTCGCAGCTGCCCGAAAAAGAGGACGTATCGGCGGACGACCGCGAGCGATCCCTCAAGAGAAGATGGATGCCATTTTGGAAGCATTGAACAATGGAATGTCGAAAGCAGCAATTTGCCGAACGTTTGAGGTGAAGCGGTCGACGTTGATTGATACACTAAAGCGCATATAGTGCTACAATTTCATGACTCAAAATTTAGGAGCAATTCATGAAAAGGGATAACACAATACAAAAGTCGTTTCGTAAAGAAATCAACCTACAAACTCAAATCGTAAAAGATAAAAAGTCTTATACACGTAAAATGAAACATAAACAACGAAGTGCCGATGACAGAATTTTCAACATCGAAAGTTGTGTCGTCGGTACTTCGTTTTACACTAACAATCTCTGGGGAATCAATGCTGCGTAAAAACGAAAGCCAAAACGTCGAATTCAAAGAGAGCTGGCACGATAAATATCTTGAATGGGTATGCGGCTTTGCAAATGCTCACGGCGGGACTATCTATATCGGTATAGATGACGATGGCAACGTTATCGGCTTAAGCGATACCAAAAAACTTCTCGAAGATATCCCCAATAAAATCCGTAACCATTTAGGGATTATGGCGGAAGTCAATCTCAAAGAAGATGATCAAAACCATTACATCGAAATCATTGTCCCACCTTACGATGTTGCCGTCTCCCTTCGCGGTCATTACTATTACCGAAGCGGCAGTACAAAAACCGAATACACCGGCGCCGCACTCAATGAATTTTTACTCAAAAAAGCGGGTAAGACTTGGGATAATGCCATCGAGCCATTGGCTACCTTAGAGGATATTGACCTCTCTAGTCTCAATCGTTTCATTGCCGAAGCCGAGGGGAAAGGACGTTTACCTGATGTGAGCGGTCTAACACCCTTACAGATTCTCGAAAAACTTCGCCTTGCCGATGACAAAGGGATCAAGCGTGCGGCTATCATCCTATTTGGAAAAGACCCTGGTAAGTTTTATCCCAACCTCACCGTTAAACTCGGACGTTTTGGAACGGATGATGCCGATCTGCGCTTTCAAGAAAACGAAGAGGGAAATCTCGTTTACTTGCTTCATGAAGTTCCAAATCAACTCAACCGTAAATTCTTGATCAAGCCTATCGAATTTGAAGGACTGCAACGGATTGAAAAAGGGGAATATCCGGTAGCAGCTCTACGCGAGATGCTCCTCAATGCTCTGGTACATCGCAACTACATGGGAAGTATGACTCAAATTCGTGTCTATGATCACAAAATCAGTATTTGGAACGAAGGGACACTGCCGGAGGGGATGAGTTTGGATGCACTCAAGCGTCAGCACCCTTCCCGTCCTCGTAATCCGATCATCGCCGATGTCTGCTTCAAAGCCGGTTATATCGACTCATGGGGACGCGGAACCATCAAAATTATCGATGCGTGCAAAGAAGCTGGGTTGCCTGAAGCGCAAATGAATGAGGAAGATGGAGGATTTTTAGTCACTTTACTCAAAACTGGGGCAGAGTCAGGGGTAGAGTCAGGGGTAGAGTCAGGGGTAGAGTCGGATATGGCATCTCAAGTCATCTATGTTTTAATAGAAGAGCCTTTGTCGAAATCTCAGATAGCTCAAAAACTTGGTAAAGATAAACCTACCCGCTATCTCAATGAGCTCATGAATAAATTGCTTAATGATGGAGTCGTGGAATACACTATCCCTGAAAAACCTAATAGCCGATTGCAAAAGTACCGTTTAACTAAACAATAAGTCAACTCTTGGTTGATTTTATAGTGCATATGTGCTTTTAATCACCACAATCATTTTTTGGATTTTCCAATGATTTCTCCATTTCATGCAAAAAATCCCACCTTCGGTGTTCCGAGCATATGGCATTGATGTAGCCTATTGTGTTGTGCTTTGAGTTATTGACACCAAATATATCTTGTAAATTAGAGACAAGCTCGCTAAAACACAAAAACTCTTCTTTTTTTGTAGCGTTTAAATCATCTTCTCGCTCCTGAACCACAATTTTCTTTTCAATGTCCTCTTCATATTCAGGGGGTATGGTAATAATATACCCGTTCGTTACACTCTCGATCTCTATTTTCATAAATCCTCCAATTTCGAGTTCCAATACTTCACGAAACACTCATACCCTTTTTGATCATAAAAATAGGGGACCAGTTCTTCAGCGTAGATTTTATAGGAATTGATTGTCTTTTTACCGTCAAGATACGCTTTTTCAAATCGGTGATTGCCATCGATAATTTCGAATCTTCCAATTCGGATTTCCGCCTGTATAATCGGTTTTTTGGTATTTACGTTAGGAAAATGCTCTTGATTCAATGACGTAGAATTCGTACTATGCGTTTTTCTCCATTTGGCAATATCAATCCGCTCTATTTTGGGTGTGAATCTTCCCTTTTCAATATCTTCTAAGATTTCGGAGATCAAAAATTGAATAATGCCGTTGGGATAAATCTCTATCTCATCGCCAACAGGTTGCTTTGGGATATAGTTTTTGATCAACTTTAGCGTTCTTGGGTGTTTTGTCTTTGTCATCTAGCAAATACTGTTCTGTGAGATAAAAGCTTCTTGTTCAATACCTTTTTTCATGGCACGAATCTCATCAATAAGCATCTGCATTGATTCATCAATACCTTCTAGCGAAACGTATTTGTGCTTTTGTTGTTCAAATAATTCAGGAAGCCCTTTAAATCTCACAAATAATTCATTAATAGTACAAGGCAAAAAAAATGATCCACGCTCACCCACTATCGGGGCGTACTGAGTTTGATAAATATGTATCCCCGCCAAATCAATATCCCCATAATGAATATAACGGTTGCTGACTTTAGTAAGTAACGCTTGTAATGTCCCACATCGTTCGACAAACAATACTCTTCCATATTGATCAAACAAATGACTTTGTCTGAATGCATTCGTGATATTGGTAAAATTTTCAACTCCAACAATCACGACATCAACAGGTATCTGGATCTCAACATTTTCATGAACAAACAAAGCTGTACCCACAGGAAGGGCTGGGTTCACTTTTTGCCCAGCAATTATCACTTCTAAAGGAAATGGAGAATTAATATGGATACCAGTTTTAGGACCAATGTTTCGTAATTTTGTACTTATACCAAGAGCAGAAAGTTCATCTCTTCCCGGTGATTCCAATTCCAATGCAACAATATAGTTGTTGAGATCATCAATGTCGTAATTGGTTCTGATATGCGCTAAAAAACCATCGTATGAGAGTGGAAAAACTTGCCATGACCTAGCCGCTACATGTCTTATTCGTATAACGCCGCACTGTTCCAATTCACTAAGTAATTTTTTACCACCGTTACTAAACCGGCTTTTATAAACACTCTGCTCTATTAGGAATAAATCGCGAAGTAGCCGTGCATCACCAAGAGTTATCGGCTTCACTTATGTACTGCCAATCGAGATATTTTAGATTTATTGTTCACAATACGGTAGAGATAGATATTCTTATATCGATCTGGAACTTTGACATCCGGTGCAGCATTGAGTAGATAAATTCCGTTTTCATTTGCAAAATTTATAATCTGTCTCATATTCTGCTGATCAAGCATTCCAATCTCATCCAATACAACATGAACAGGAACCTGTGCACCCCTTTGTGTCCCCTCCATAACTGCTTGCAGGAGAGAAATATAGGTTAATGTCTTGATAATAATAGATGTACCGGTAGAGCCGATTCCCGAACGCGAACTCGCCCAGTCAAATACGTTATCATTTTCCACAACACGAAACTGTACATCAAACGTATCGGCAATAGTCAACTCTGCTCTTCGCTCATCATCAATATGTCTTAAGAGGCTGTCAAAATGATTCAAAATTGCAGAGGAGGCTTTCGCACTATGTTCAGCATCTCCAAATAAAGAGCTGCTCTTCCCATAAGGTATGTCAACAGAGGCAATCGCTTCGAGATCTTTGAAGATACGATGTTCATTGCGAACCATACGAACTCCAATGTCGTTGACCACCGGAATATTTATGATTGCTTTTTTAAGCCCCTTATCGATTCGATGAACAAGGGCTTCGATAGAACGGGTCTCACTGCTGAAACTCTCATATTGTTCAGAGATATTACCCTGAATGAGTCGTATTTCAGAGGCTACGGTCTCTTTGATTTCATCAAGCCCGCCACCTTCAACAAACTCTTTTAAATTGTTTGCGGATCGTATAGTTGCTTCGATTGAAGAGGTGTTATACTGAAAAAAGATAAATTGATCTGATCCTTTGAAATAGGATAAAAATCGGTTAAAGTGAACACCGACCTCTTTTCCAGCTTCAGAGCGGCGTTGATGCTCTACGGAAGCCAAATTCCCTAGGTTGCTTGTGGACTCCTCGCTTGGGAGAGGAAGAAGTGTAGCTTCCCCCTCATTATCAATTTTTTGGGTAAAGAGGCGGAAATCGTTTTTATTCCAAATGATATCCGCCTCATTTATATACATATCGCTGCTCTCGATAGCAAGGGAAAGCTTTGCTCTCTTTTCATGAATATTTTTCTCTTCTGCTCGCATCTCTTCGATACGGCGGTCGCGCTTGATTTCGGCATCGTGAACTAAAACCGTCAATAGATCAAACCTATTTTTTAATGAAGCAATACGCTCAATCTTTTTGACATCATCGCGCCACCTTTCAACATTCGTCCTATTGGACATGGCTGTTTCAAGTAGCTTTTGCGCACCCTCCATCTCGTGACGCAATGTTTCAATCAGCTCCACAGAATAGCCGCCCTCACTAAGAGCATTCGTTCTACGATTCTCTATTTCTGCTCTGCTTTTATCACTTTTATTACGAGCCTGATCATTCATCGAGTCAAGAGATTCTTTTGCCGAAGCAAGCTCTTCACGAAGACGATCAAATACTTCGTTGTAATTTACCTTGCACTGTTTTATCTCTTCGCGTAAAAGATTACTGGCGGTTTCATGCACAATTTTTAGCTGTCGCAATGAATCTTCGGCTGCAATATAAGCTATTTTAGCAGATTCCTTGGAGTCATTCCATCGTGTTTGCGCTGATATATGGGCGGTTTCATACTCGTCTTCAGCAACGACTAACTTACCGTTATATCTAAGCAAATCAGTGTCTAAGGCATCTTTTTTGGTTTTAAGAGAGAAGTATTCCTTCTGGTATTCACTTTTTTCCTTGTTGATGAGGGCTAAAAACTCATCCGATTCGTCAATAATCTTTTTTTGAATCGTGAGTGCCATTTTTTTTGCTTCATGGATTTTCTCCAGAAGTGCCTCACGTGACATATTCGATTGTGGAAGAGCCGTTTCATCAAGGATTAGTCCATATACAGATGGATATATTTCCCCGATCTTTGGAGAGAGTTCCATGTTGAGAAGTATGTCGTCTTTTAGTATTGATGTGAGAATACCCTCACGGCTTGGAAGCTCATTGCGAATAAAATGTAAAACGGTTTTATCATTTGCATTGAGTATATCCTCGAAACTTTTGATAGCCTCTTCATAAGGTTTTCGCTCCATTTCGATCCGACGGCTTGTATCCTTTCCAATTGTCTCAAGTCGCTGCTCAAGCATATCTCGATGCTTAGAATTTGACTCCATTTGGCGACCTAGCAGCGCAATCTCATCTTTGGTCTTGGTGATAGTTACTTTTAACCCATTAATCAATTCCAATTGCGCTGTAACCGGTGCAAGATACGGATTCACTGATATGATTTGCGTATGAAGTTTAAAGGCTTCCATATGTGCTGATTCTGCAGTCACTATATCGGATCTTAATTTTTGGTTTTTATTTTCATGGGATGTCTCGATTCGGGTAAGCTCTACGTCACGTTCTTGCTCAAATAGGGTTTTTCGAGCATCAATATCCTCTTTTATCTTTTCAAAACTCTGTTCATTAAATCGAATTTGATTCGCTAGTCCCTCTTTTTCCGTATTGAGCATAGCGTCATAGGTTTCGGATAGACTTTTTGCCCCTCCCAAGCTGTTATCATGTTCGGTCTTCTTCTGATTCAACTCTTTTTGAAACGTTGGAATTGCATCTACCTCTATGGAAGCTGTAACCATATCTTTATCGGAATAATAGCGCTGTAGCCTTTGGGCTTCTTCGAGCTCAAGCTTTAGGGTTACATGATCAGTTTTAGCAGCATCCACTTCAGCATTAAGGCTGAAACGCTCTTCATTGTGACGAAGCTCCATTACCTCATATGCAGCATCAAGCTCACCCTTCATAACAACAGACTCTTCTTTTTTTATGATCAAAGCCTTTTTGTTTGAAAGAATTTGGCGAAGAATACGTTCAATCGTATCGGTGTGTTGGTTATATCGATACACCTCCTCACCCATTTTAGCAATCAATTTTATCTGCTGATCGTAGTTTTGCACTGCACGAAATTGCCCAGTTGCACTTTGAAGCTGACTTTGAATCTGTGGCAAAGATAGGGTAGCTGACGCTCCATACCCACTGGTTATCGCTTTTTCAATGGCACCGGCTTTTACACTTGAATCAACAAATATACTTGATTGCATATCAGGGATATGACGGTATTCTCCCGCCGTCTCCATCAAAGAATACTCACGAAACACTGCAAGCTCTTTCTCTTTGCGAGCATCAATATTTCCATAGAGTATTTTACGATACACACCAGAGTCTGTAATCTGTGCACTTGGTTTATATCCCCCAATAAGGAATTCTTTTAGGATGTCTTTTGGGTTTTTAACTACCTGATTTTCCAGTACAATGTTATTGAGATCAATCTCACCCTCAACCGGAATAAACCGCCATGCAATACCGTTTCCATGTTGGTAAGTCATCAGAAGAATATCGCCGTGCAACCCTGTATAGCGGTAAAAGACATACGAATTGGAATGCGGATACATATATTTCGACCATGAAGTTTTCCCCTCACGTCTTGAAATTCCAAGATGATCACTTCGCGTAGTTCCATAAAAAAAGAGCATAGATTGACTCGTCGTGGTCTTTCCTACGCCATTGGTTCCTGTCAAAAGAGAGTTTTCATCCACATCGATGTGCCCGTAAGTAAAGCGTCCGGTATTGTAAAATGTGATTGATTTGAGCCCTTTCATTGTATCGCCTCGTCACTGTCATCTCTTGTGTTTATTCTCTGTACCGATTCTAAAAACTCTCTGGCGTAGTTGTATGCAGACGTCGCCATATAATTGTTCTGATTGTCGCTGATTGGGACAATAATCCCGAAGCGTTCCATTTCACTAAACACTTTCTCGCAAAGCTCTTGCAGAGTTTTCCCCCTAGAAATACGGGAGTTTTCGAGTTTCTCATATCGAATAGCATCGCTTTTAAGTGCTGTAGCCAATTCTGCAGGTGAACCACGCCACCCTATTCCAAATGATGGAAATACCCCATGAAAAAGTTCCATAAAATCCAGCAGTTCGAGGATACGATCTATCCTGTTCTCTTTAGCAGTGTCCGTCATATCGGAAACGGTAAAAAGAAAATATCCCTCTCCCCCGGTCAGTTCATAACCAAGCTTTTCAAAATAGGGAAAAAGGTTTGAATGGTGAGTGTCACAAACGGCAAACAGTCTTTTTTGATGTGAATCTGGATGATTATCTACAATAAAATTTCCCCTTCGCAATGTGTCAAAAATCTCTTTGGTTTCAAGCGGAAGTTTTGATGTATCAATTATTGCCATACTGTATCCTCACTGTATTGATTTAAGATGTGCAGGAATACACATATGCGTTGAAATAATCTCACCTTCACTCTCACTAAATTCAAGATGTCGTTCTCCAAGAACTGCAGCGGACAAATAGACTTCAAGAAGTTCTTCCTCGTTAATATCGGGATGGAAAGATTTAATGTATTGCAAAAGATTCTGCTCCCCTTGAGACATGATGTAACCATCAAGAAGGACGGAATAGCTGATTACCTCGATGGTCTCATCATGAAACAACGAATCATCTATAGGGATATTGGTAGCTTCAATTTTTCCTATCGATTGGGTCATTGAACCACGTGTAAGAATTTTCTGTTTAAACTCCTCTTCATAGGAGTAATCCGGATGCAACTTGATCGTATAGTTTGGTCGCTCAACCGTTGAATAACCGTTTAGCAGAGGCTCTTTTTCGGACGCATGAACAATCTCATAAAGATTGGTCTTATCGATAATTTCCCTACGATCTCTCAACTCTTTTAACTCAACTAAATGTTTGTAAAAGCGAATATTTTCATTGGTTTTGCGTATGTATTCGACGACACTGCTATTTAATTGGATGAGGGTATTAGAAACATCCAAAATATAGGTACGCAGGCGCATTCGACGAAGCAAAATAGACGTGTCTCCAACATGAGCAAAGAAGCCTCTTAATCGTGAGAGTTCCTCTCGTATAAATCTAAGTTTGGATTCAAATCGCAGGAGTGATTCATTATAGGAGGTCAGTTCTTGAAGCTTTTGCTCAACTCCGGATGCGGATCGATACGAAAATTCAACATGACGTTGAATACCTCTGAGCGTATCCAACAAATTTCTAGGCATCCGCTGCAATTCTCTTTGAATATCACGCAAGTGTCGAGCCGGATCGCCTCCATTTTCAGAGGTATTGTAATATTTCGCAATAGAAGCATCTATTTTTTTAAAGATTTCTACATAATCATAAAGATTTTCATCATACCCATCAATAAGGTGTGCTTCAAGCATATGGATGATTTGATCATCAAGAATCACCTCGTTGTTGAAAATTTCAATGATTCCATAATCTTCTAAATAAGAGATAGTATCGCTATTAGACATGCCAATAGCGCTATTGATATTCATCTGTCGACCATTACTGTCAAATATCGCACTAATGAGTGCGGAATTAGAATTTAATATTTTCAGTAATTCGACGACGTTTTTAGCTCGCATTTACAATGCATCCCTTTTGATATTTAAATACTAAAATTTATCATAGATATGCGACAACGTCGTGTCCTAATTACAAATCAATTAGATGACAAAAGTACCTATCTTATTCTTGTAATCACTTCTTCCTACCATCGCAAATAAATTCCCCGTTACCTTAGCCCATACATCCCCAACACGTCTTTTTTCCATCGAATCGGAATTTTCCATGATATGCTCACCTTTGTATTCGATAGCAAAGATACGCCCGTCTTTGAGTTTCGCAATAAAATCCGGATAGAATCGGTCGGTAGATGTTTGTAGCCAAAATGCAAGTTGCGGTTGCATTTCTATATTTCGAACCCACATATCTACTTCATCGAGAGAATCGATAAATAATGCACACTCAAGTTCTTCATTGTTCATTTCGTGCACTTTTTTATAAAAATGCTTTTTAAAATTCAAGCTGTTTTTATCAGGTTTGCAAGGGTAACGTTCACTGTCAAACCTAAACGCATGTCCAATCGCAAGCTCATCACCTTCTAGTAAATCTTTAAATGCGTCTTGTCGTGCATGTCCTAATCCGCTTTCAAGCATGTGTTTGACGGTATCAGCAAAATCGTATAGATTAGCTCTTATGGCTACGGGATCGATGTGTCGGGCATGAACACAATGATGAACTGCATGAGCGACAAAAAAGACAAGCTTGGCTTGATCGATCATCGTTAGATTACGACGGTCCAGTTTAGTTAAAACGGCATTGACCAAGGCTCTCTCATCAGGAGTGGCAGCTTGTCCGCTAAGACTCAGTAAATCATCTCTGATACTCCCTAGCGTTTGTGTAACCAACTTCTTCCCATCAATATCTACTTCTAGCTTCATCCCGTGTGCATGGACGCTAAAAACTTTCTCATCAAACTCAGCCAACCGAATCATTTCTGCTTCACTGAGCATGGAACGCTCTACCAAAATTTCACTATCAAAATCCCACAGTTCACCCTGCTCTTTTACTGCAAGCATAGGTACTTCGAAAAATTGAGCAAAACGTGCTTCACTCTCTTGCATTACTCTCTGTTCAACGGCTTTGGCTAATGATTCTCCGCCATCTTTGCGAGCGGAAGCAATAACTTCAATTTTCTTTTCTACTGTAATTTCATTAGGGTTAAAATGACTTTGGATCGGAGCGAAACAACGCTCTAAATAATCATCTGCTTCTTTTGTCTCAACCGAAGGAACTGTATCTGGTACATAATCTTCTGCCAGTGTAGGACGAAGAATGACAACTTTTTCCGCTTCCTGCTCTTCAAACCCACATTCAATCAAATTGTCTTTCAGCGCTTTGATAACTTCAGAGGTTTGCAATGAAGTAACAATCGCATAAGATTTTGCCAATGCTAGTTGAGATTTTGGCTTAGCATACGGCATCCGCAACACGCGACCCAAAAATTGTTCTACCGCAGTTGTTCCTGCGATATTAGCAACAGAGCAGAATACAGATGCATAAGGGGCATTCCACCCCTCTTTCAATGCAGCAACAGTAATGACATAACGAATTGGGCATCGTTGACTCATAATATCAATACCGTCAAGATCTTTTCTCTTTCCGGTATGTACAGCTATCTGTTCAGCCGGTATTGCAAAGTTATCTTTTAAAAATGCTTCTAAGACATCGACGGTAATGGCGTCATTCTTCCCTTCCGGTTCAGCTTTGAAAAGGATTAACGGACGAATATATTGTCCGGTTGTCGATAATTCAACGGCGGAGAGATCTTCAAGCTCCTGACGTTTCTCAATAGCCGCTTTGACAACGATTTCCCATTTATCAATCACTTGAACTTCCAAAGGAAGCTTGATCATGTTTTCGGCTTTGAGTTCAGAAGCGGAGACGCTGATGAGGATATTACTGGCAACTTTCTCACCACGTGTTTGCATTTGCGGAGTTGCGGTAAATTCAAGGATGCACGAAGGCTCAATTTCGAGCAACCGAGATATAGCCAAATCATTACGAGCACTGTGTGCTTCATCGGCGATGATAATAGGATGCGCTTTTGCCAACACATCACGTAAACTCAATTTATCACCTAAAGCATGTTTGAGATGCACGTACTGACCGTTTAATCCAAAGAAACGACGCCCCTCTTCTTTATCGACACGAAACGTTGCAAAAGTCGCAACGATGACAACGAAATCACTGATTAAATCAAATGCGTTCGAATACGCCTCATCAATCGAAAGTATCTTGACGGTTTTTGATGTTGCGGCATTAATCGCCTGTCGTTCTGCACTGCTGTGGTTGCGAAGCTCACGTAATGTCTGATCCACGATTGCTTTGGTCGGAGCCAGCCAAAAAACTACGCCGCTATCGCTTCGTAATAACTCACGCATCGCCAACGAAACGCTATGAGCCGCGATAAGTGTTTTGCCACCGCCTGTTGGAACACGGACACAGAGGTAAGGGCGAAGGTAGTCCCCTGCTTCCGAGCTGACAAGGGTATAGGCGGTTCTGCTCAGTCCTAATGCATCCTGAGTTCGCTCTAATGACGCTTTGGGATTTTCATCGCTTCGAAACTCGATAAAATAACGTTGCAATGCATTTAGAGCGTTTTCTTGATAGGTTTTAAGCGTCATTTATCGGTCCTTGATTTCAAAAGGGAGTTGGCGAAAGGTAATACCTGCATCTTTGAGTTTTTGCGGATCGATGGTGCACGAAGAGGCATAGACAACCCGTGAACTATACGGGTCTTTCAGAATTTGTGCTAATTTTTTTCGCTCTAATGTGTCGAAATAGAGATATAAACCGCTTCCACCGAAAGAACCGATAAACGGTAAGGTGGATTTGCTCTCTAGAGGTACGCCGTATTCGCTGAAAAAGAGATGCTTGGCAAGTGCTTCGGCGGAAACTTCAGGATTTAACGCTCCATTTTCATCTTTGATGGGTTCTCCAAGCTCACAGTAACGGAATCCACCACCTATCCCCTCTTTACGCTCAGCAATATTTTTAATCCCGATGATTTTGAGCGTATTGTCTTTGAACTCTTTATCTATCTTGTCATATTTATTCTCATTCTCTTCAATAACATTTTGAGCTTCTTCGGCAATGTGTGCCATTTTGTCTGCACTCAAAATCTGGGCAGTTACAAGTTTCTTCTCAAATAGCGTCTTTTTCTCTTTACCTGTATAGTCATATCCTTCAATTACTCTACGAACACGCTCAGCTGTAATATTTTTCGCATATTCTTCCATCTCTACGAGGACAAATTTACGATTCCCACCATCCATGGCATTTTGTTCCAACACAGCGTGAGCTGTCGTTCCACTACCTGCAAAAGAGTCCATAATGATGTCATCTTTGTCGGTAGCAATTTCGAGTATTCGGCGAATAAGTCGTGTAGGTTTTGGAGTCTCAAAAAGATCTTGACCTATTAATATTTGATTACTTTCCTGCCTTGCTTCCTGATTATGTCCTGCTTCTTTATGACTCCAAATAGTAATTGGGACCATGCCATCTTGCACTTCAGATAAAAATCTTTTTAACCGAGGTACATTCCCACCATCTTGTCCAAACCAAATTCGATTATCTGCAATAAGCTCAGATAATTTATCTCTAGAGATACGCCAACATAAACCAGCTGAGGGGTTTACAATACGTCCACTGGGAGTTGTTATTGGGTAATCATATTTTTCAGAGTAAGTTTTTACTGTTAAATTATCTGAAATCCATAAACCCCTTGGGTCGTCATCTAAATTTTTATATCTGTTATTAGCCTCATCTGTCCGCCCTAATTTTTTAATTTTTACTTTCGATATATCTTTAGCATAAACAAATATATGGTCATGGCTTGCTGAAAAGTATTTTGCATCATTTTTTGGCGCAAAGGCTTTCTCCCAAATTAAATTTGCTAAGAAATTCTTAGCGCCAAAAACGTTATCCAATATCAATCGAAGATGCCCCGCTTCTGCGTCATCGATAGAGACAAATATAGCTCCGTCTTCACACAAAAACTCCTGCAAAAGTTTCAAACGAGGATACATCATACAAAGCCATTTATCACTTCGGCTGAGATCATTTACATCAACTGTTTTATCGAGCCATGCTTTTATCTCAGGGGCATTCATAGCATCGTTATAGACCCAGCTCGAATTTCCAGTATTGTAGGGAGGATCGATATAGATAAGCTTTACTTTTCCTTTGTAGTACGGGAGGAGAGCTTTGAGGGCATGGAGGTTATCCCCTTTGACAATCAAATTCCCCGCATTCAAATCCCCGATAACTTCGTTGCACTCGACGAGACGATACGGTATTTCATTGTGATGATTGAGTATGGAAGCTTTACCGATCCAGTCGAGTGAAGGCATATATGAAATCCTAAATTGGTTTTTAATTAAATGAAGTTAGATTTTACCGATATTTCATTAGAGAAGGACTTAATCTATTTGTACATATTGATTCATCCTCCGCTCAACATCGCCCACGCCACCAAAACTACAGCTACTACCCATAAATCATTTTTGGCTTTTTTCTGTTCTTCGGTTCTAATTGGTTCTGGTGTCGGTTCTCGCATGGATGCTTTCATGCGGTTGCGCAATCGTTTCAACTCGATCAATGCCGGACGAGTTTTCTCATATTCTATACGTCTTCGCTGACGTGACATAAAGATCAATCGCCCGTAATACCAGATTTTCATCCCTAAAATATACATTTCAACCACTAGCCATCGCAGAGGGTTTTCAAATATCATCCAAAGCATACCGAGCAAAACAACAACCGATACGATCGCTATAAATATCACAAAAGACACCAATGGAACCAGCACTAGAAAAAATGCCCAAGCAGATAATTCCCCGCTAAACAACTCTGTTCGTACCCCGTCGATATCACTCACCAGCAAAAGGACAGTGCTGAAAATATACAACAAAATAAGCGGCATTATTTGACCTCCATTTTTGCGATTTTGGAATAGATACGTATTTTTTCACGTGCGCTCATTAGCTCCGTCCATGATGGCCAATCGCCTCCTCCTGCAAGATTGAGATTGACGGGGAAGTAATAAGAGTACCACTCTTTTTTCGGATCGCGTATTTCCGGTTCACAATACCAAAACTCTGCATCAATTCCCGTGATGAGTTTGTTTTTTACGTCGCAAATAATCCGATATGCCGTAAGCCAAGGCTTTAGCTCTTTTCTAAGACGTGCGGAAATATCATCGGAGAATTTCCCAGCTCGAAGGTCGTCGATCAGCCCTATGGCATTAAGCAAGTCATTTTCAAATTCATACTTGTCATCTCCATATCCTTCTTCAATGCAAACCACTATGAACCAGTAAAAATAAGCCAATCTCAAAGGGGGATTGTCCGTTACGTCGTCATCCATCCATCCGAAATATTCATAGGCATAAGCCTTTATGGCGCTAAAGTCGAAAAGATGGTTTTTTAAAAACGAATAGTGCGGTGATTTACGTAAAATGGCTCTCGCACGATTTTGCAACATAACTACCCGCTGTGGATCATGAGGATAGGGCTTGAGTGTTTCTTCGAAAGTTTTACGGTAAAAATCCCGATATTCCAGTGACCAGCACTTTTCCTCGAAATGGTACATATCGTTCAATGTGTATTTCATGACGTTATCTTAGACACATCAATAGCGCAACGATCACCACGATAATCGGCAATATCATCGAATAAATCCACGTCATAGCAAAAGAGCGAATTTCCAGTGTAGCCGATGGTCGGGTGATAATGCGATAGAGCCCGATAACGAGAATCATCAGTGCTATTGGAATTAGTACACTCCACATGGGAATCCTCTATGAACGATTTGGCAGTTTTAAAACGCAAAAAACATCCATTGCGTCATCGACTCTTTTGCTCTCTTCATCCATGAAGTGTTTGCTGTTGTGCTTTTCATCGGTCATCCTTACCATTTTGATGATGACAGTGTATAGAGGTGGTTAGACACCGTTGTGTCCGTTTTAAATTTCTAACGATTCAATCTCTTTGACCAAAGCATCAGGAACATTCCAGAGTTTTGGGACAATAGAGAGGAGTTTATCGGAGAGTCCGCTGATCTCTAAAAAATCTCCATCGAGTTTGATCGGTGTGCCGGCTCCGTATCCGGCTAAATCCCAAAACAGCACTTTGACATCAGGAGCGACGTTTCGTTTATAGATGTCGGCATAGGTTTTGAACGTCTCTTTCTGCGTGTTTTGTGCATACATCTGATTGTCCGTAAGGATGATCACTTTATCGACTGCAATCGCATCTTCGATCAAACGCTGAAACGGCATATTGACGTACGTTGCACGGTTAGCGGCACGATGTCGGCTGATTTGCTCAAAAGTGAAATTTGACTCTGATTCCCACTCTTCGCATATATCTGACCAAAAATAGAGATAGCTGTTTGAGCATCCCACATTCTCAATAATCGCTTTTGCCATGATCAAAGCGTGTGAAAAGAGGCTCAGACTAAGAGAATTACTGCTCATTGATCCTGAATTATCAATCAATATTGCTACTTTTTCCCCCTCTGATGCAAGCGGTTCGATACGTGTTGCCTGTGCGAATGCAGCTTCGAGAATGTCACGAATCTCTCTGTATACCCTAAGGGGAAGATATTTCTTTTTGACCTCTTCACGTTCATTTTGAGCAATCACATCTATAACCGTATCGTTTTGACATTGTGTAAGGTCGATATACGCTTTGTAATACCGAAACGGCAATACTCCCGAACGGCTTTGCAACGCTTTCGAGAGAATAATCTCTTTCCACAGTTTCAAGGTCTCTTCACTGACATAGCTCTCCAATATCTTCGGAGTCATCTTAAGTGCTTCCATGTACCCTACTTTGCCTGCTTTTGCTAATTCGACAAATGTCTCTTGGATATCTGTGTCCGGTTTGATCGAAGTATGCAGCATCTCGATTTTAGGAAGATTGACATCGAGCACTTGTTTGTAAAGTTCGAGATGCTTTACCGGACGTGCGATACGGATGATGTCTTTGAGCTTTACCTTCGAGCGTTTTTGCTCGTACTTTTTCAGCTGATACGCATCGAACCGCCCCTCGTCCAACACCTCTCGAAACGCTTTGCGCATTCCGTTTGGAACCATCGATTCTGGGTGTTTGAGATTCCAAAGCGATACGAGTGCGGTCATATCATCAACCCGTTTGGATAAGCGTTTGATAGCAGGTTTGATGTATCCGCTGCCGCTCGCGTTTTCACACAGGGAAATACCAAGTACGTGCGATACAGAACGAAGATTGGCATAGTGTCGTGCATAGATAGCGCATTTGGCGACAAACTCAGTTTCATTATCCGCAATCAGTTGTTGGGACAGTGATTCGAGTGACTGTACCCGTGTGTTTTCACTCTCATAAAAGAAGTCGTTGCTGAGCGTCGAACTCATGACACTGATAGCCAATTCATGTTTGGCATCGTTGCAGTATGAGACGCCACCGGCCAGATTGGACTGCTTTTGTGAAGGTATGGTGTTGAATTTAGACATTGGATGACTCCGAGTATTAGGTGGGGAGATAAAAGCGTCGAAGCCACTTTCCAGGATAATTTTCGTTGATGCTTCGACCGTAATGCTCCCCATTCCAATCGGGATAAAAATAAAAAGAGCGACTTTACGTCCATAAAGTGAAACAATGAGCAAAGGCAACAGCCTCATCTCTCATCGAATCGTGAAGACAACGAAGGCACTCCCGCGTTGTCTTCCTCTATGATCTTTCAATGTATGATGGCATTGACGCTCAACGGTTTCGAGCTACATGCTGTGCTTTACGATGATCTCTTTTTCGTAATGCCCGATTGGAACGATGACATGATAGAAGGATTTGCGGACGTATTCTGTCCGAGGTGTAATTTGGCATTGTATTCTTGAGTTAACTCTATTATCAAACGATACATGACTACAAATAATTGTATAATACTGTATTACAAAATTCACATTAGGAAAAAAATCATGACTGCAACCGTTCGTCTTGATAAGACACTTGAAGATAAGCTTGATTTCATCGCACAATCACTGCATAAAAAAAAGAGCGACATTATCCGTGATGCTATCTCCTATTATGCGGATAATATTCAAAACAGCCAAAAAAGCCGTATATTAAAAGCGGTAGCCAAAACAAAAGATGCCGATAAAATGGAAAATACCGAATTCGAAGGGACACTCGATGACGGTCTCTAAAGGTGAAATCTGGCTAGTCAATCTCAATCCTCAAAAAAAATCGAATGAGATTGGGAAAACACGCCCCGCTATTGTTATCCAAAACGATCTTCTCAATCACAGCGATTACGCAACCATCATCGTACTACCAATGACAACGGCACTGATCGATGACGCTGAACCATTACGTTTTCGCGTAACCAAACGTCCAGGGATTGAATCCGACTCCGATGTGTTGATAGCGCATGCAAGAGCAGTGGATAAAACGCGCTTGCTACAAAAACTTGGGGAAATCTCAACGGCAGAAATGGAAAAGATTCGTACATTGTTCAACGAAATCGTTTTTTAAATCTTTTCTTCGGACACAATGTGTCCGTTTCTCACGCTATAATCTATCAAATTCTTGATAGGTCGTATCCATGAGCAAAGCATCTTCTATGAACCGTGTCAGTACAATTGTCTCTCGTCTCAATGAGGGAAAGCGGTTGAATACTGCATCGCTTGCTGCCGAGTTCGAAACCTCTGATCGTACCATACGACGCGATATTGCTCTTATCAAAGAGGTATTCGGTGATTTTCTCATCAACGATAACGGAACAATCTATGCCATCAAACGCGATATTTTAGATGATGTCCTCTCTCCTGATGAGCTCTCTCTTCTCAAAGGGGCATTGGGACTGGCCGAGCGGGGAGGATTATCACTGACTAAAAAGATGGAGAAAAAAGAGCGCGAAAAACTCACCGGCAAGATCAGCGAATACGAAAAGCTCTATACTTTTAAAACTCGTCCGTTCGAAGAGTTCAACAACCGTCCTGAACTCTTTAGAGAACTCGAACGAGCCGTAAAATTTCATCAAGAGATCCGTATTGATTATCTGCGAGATGGTGAAGCATCGGTGTTTGTTGCACGCCCTTATTCCATTGTCTTTTTAAACGAGAACTTCTATCTCGCCAGTGAACTGTTTCATGAAGGTATTCCCTCACTACTCCTATCACGTGTAGCAATGATCCAAAGCATCGAACCCACCGGAGAGCTATTTCGCCCCGATCCGTTGTTTATGAAGTTCGTTGATAGTTTTCAGACATCATGGGCACGGTATCTTCCCAAAAATGATGGGACGTTTGACACCCGTGAAGTGAAACTGCAAATCGGTGCCGAAGTCGCACGCTATTTCAAACTCAAAAAGTTCATGCCCAGCCAAAAAGTTCTCTTGACTTTGGAGAATGGGAATATCATCGTCACATTTAGCGTGACAAGTGTATGGGAAATGGTACCGCTATGCCGTCAATGGCTGCCACATATAGAAGTCCATTATCCTAAAAGCCTCAGAGAGATATTACTGCGGGAAGCGCAAGCAGCAGTAGAGAAGCTATCCCAACAGCCGACGCGGACATACGGTGGCCGTAAAAAATTGCTCTAACGATTTTCTCCCAAATCCCAATCAAACTTGTAGCCAAGTGATTTAGCGTCATCTAAAAGTTGTTTATGTCTTGCAATAACTGCATCATTCCATTCAACAAATTCTTTCAGTTCATCTAAATTGGTCGTCGTCAGTACCTCTCCGAAATCTGGAAAAGTATATTGAACTATTATGGTGCGATCATAGGGTTCACTCTCATTCCAGCTTGTAATATCAATTTTTTTACCGTCATAAAATTTGATACTTACCTCTTCAAGAGTCCATTCGCAACGATAATCACTGTTGTACATGAACTCACCCTCTAATAATTTTTCATAGGCTTTTTTGATGGATTCATCTCCAATGATATGCGTTAATCGAACCAATGATCCGTCTATTAGGGCAAAATATTCCGGTTCAACATCCAAATACAAATCTATCAATGCAAATTTCAACGTTCCGATGTTTTTGAATTCTATTTTTCTATCAGACTTTAGGGCATAATAACTCAGTATTTTTCCGCTGTATTCATCTTGCCCCATAAAATCACACCCCGCAATCATTGTGTTTTCAGAGTGTTCCATTGCAAATAAATCTTTTATATCATAAGCTTCTGGACCATTTTCCCAAAACAGTTCTTCAATCCGTAAAAGGGCATACGGGTTTCTTCTCCATTTCGATCCAAAGCTGGGAATTTCAAAATCATCCCATAAGCCATCCACGGTGCTGTCAATCGTTCCGCATTTCAAATAAAATTGGATCGCTCCGGTATAGAATTGACCTTCTTCATACGTCTCGAACTCATCCCAATACTCGCTGTAACTTCCCGATTCCTGAAAAAAGTTTAATGTACGGTTTCCAAACTCTATTTCGAAATACAAAAGTCCATACGTTGTTGCGGATGCTTTTTTGAGTACTTTTTTAATAAGCTTTGCATTCACCAAATGCTGATAATCAGGTCCTCTATGGATGTAAGTCTTTTCTTCGTGTGAAAGTTCTAAATCTCCGGACGCCCTCATTGGTAAACGCCAATACTCACCCGTTTTAAACCAATAATGGTAATCTTGCACGGCTGTATCGTTAAAATGTATGTAGAGTTTCATCGCTTCCTCTTAGAAATAGTCTTTAAACGTTTCAGGATGGGTATAAATATAAAACGCTCCGGCAAACATGAGCAATAATATCACTCCATCCGTGTAAGTCAGGCTGTCCATATCGATATTTCCTCTACTGATTTTATGTAACTATAGGGTATTGATTAGACACCATTGTGTCCGAGCATCATTTTAGGGACATAAAAGACTGCACAATAATCCGGTAGCCGCTTACGAAGTTCATCCGCAAGAGTTTCTCCCTCTTGATCAAAGGCTACTCTATCGATATCTTGTGTCAGCTGTGAATAATACCAATCTTCCCATTGTGTGAATCGTTTCTCCAAAGCATCACGCTCTTCGATAACATAACCACCCAAATCTTCTTCGATGTATTCCAAATCAATAGCGCTCCACGTGTCTTCCCATAAACTAGCTTCATATTCTGCACGTACTTGATACGAAATAATTGTTTGGACGAATTCAGGATATTGATAATCGACTATGGTTGCATACGTGTTTGCTTGTTTAAGCGCTTTTGCCAATTCCAGTCCCTCTTTATCAAATACTCTACGATCGAAAGAAGGACTCATCTCCCGATATGCTTCACACCAGCGGCTAAAACGGAGGCATATCTCTTCATCCAGATTGAGTGTTTGCGGATCTATCTTCTGCCATTGGCTATTTTCTTCCAACAATGAGCGTTGAGCAATACCGGTTTCATATTCCGATGAAATGCGATAGTGGATTTTTTTTCGATCAATATCATCGTATAGTTGCCGTAATTCTGGACTAATCGGAGGAAATTCATACGGTTGCTGCATGGTACCCTTTCCCCTTTTTTTATCTTAGCAGTTTAAATGCATTGATAGACACCGTCATGTCCGTTTATCCAATCAGCTCTTCGATCTGACGGCTTAGAAAACTGTCGGCGATGCTTTTGGCTTTAAGTGCCAGAGGTTTGGGAGAGGTGATGATGAGATCGGGGAGCCATTTTTTCACTTCTTGCATGATTTCGCGCTCGGAGGTGGCGAGCACTTCGATCTCCATACTTCCATCCTCATAGTTTTTGAGGATTCGCTGGGTACTGGCCAATGGTCGGCGGTGGAAGTATTTGGCAATATCGGGCGAGGCTTTGAGGGTTACAGCAAAGGGTTCCTTGTCCGGTTCGAACCATGCGTTAATAGCACGTTCTAATATCCGATATGTGGCATCGTTGGGAGTAAATGTCTCAGGAGTGATTTCGAGATGATCGATCCCTTTAAAATAATAGGTCTTTAGTTTATGCTCCAATATCTCTTCACCATAGAGATACCAGTACCCTTCAAAGGAGACGATCTTATAGGGATGGACGTGACGGAGTTTGTTATTGTAGTTGAACCGAACCATCTTGTTTTCCATAATGGCTTGTTCGATGATATGGAAGTGTCCCAGTTTATCGGAGATATCTTCGATGATGGTTTTTGAGTAAATAGGATTTTTAGTATTGTTTTGGAGTTTGGAAAAGAGTGATTTGGCTTTGACCCCAAACTCGTTTCCGATCCCTTCTGCTATGTTTCCCAGCATCTCCAGCACCAGTGCCTCTTCGGGGGTTCGCTCTTTAGTGAGCGAGTGTCCCCCTTGCATCTTCCATTTGCTCCCCTGCTTCTCAATTGGAAAGCGGATAAGGCGCTGGTTGAAATCACGTTGTATGGTTTTGGTGGAGACATTGAACTCAGCGGCTAAATCCTGCACCGAGAGCACTTCCCCTTCATAGAGACGCTGGAGAATGATCGTGAGTCGGGTGAGGATTTTATCGTAGTCGTGAATTTGTCCCATCGTTTTCCTTTAACGGACACTATGTTGTCTAATAGATGGTGCATCATACTCCAATCAAGCTTAACGCTAAAAGGAACAGACAATGGAATCTATGATCATCACTACAATGGCGGCAATCTGGTTAATGGCAAAAATGTATGAGACGCACTCTCCTAAAATGTTTCGTGAATCGCTTAAAGCCATAGCGATCGATATTGTACGATAAAGGCTCTGGGATGTATGCAAATCTCTCCTCTACAGCCGCTAGGGCACAAGCACAGCGTTCACGACCAACTCATCAGGCAATGGGGTTATCTAAAATGACATCCTCGATCTATTCGCATCAGGGCGATCAAGTCTATCTGCTTGATACCTACACAAAAATGGGAAAACGGGTTGCTTTGGTTATGGACAGTGACGATGAAAGTATGTTTGAGGTGTTTTACGATCAGTTGGAAGCATCCTAAAATTTGGCTATACTCGCTAGAAAAACATCTGCATGATATATATTTGCAAAATTGTCTTAAGACCATTTAAACGTAAAGAGGATCGCCTATGAACGAAATCATCTGTCCGCACTGTAACAAAGCTTTTAAGATCGATGAAGCCGGCTATGCCAATATCCTAAAGCAGGTTCGTGACAGCGAATTTGAGAAACAACTGCATGAAAGACTTGAACTGGCAGAAAAAGAGAAAGAATACGCCATCCAGCTGGCTGGGGAGAAACTGAGCCGCGAGCTGCAAATGGCCACTGCCGCAAAAGAATCTGAAATTCAGGAGCTTAAATCGATCATCAGCAAGAATGAGACGGTGCAGCAGCTTGCCGTCTCTGAAGCACTCAAAGCGTTGGAGAAAGAGCGCGATGAACTGGCACATTCTCTTCAACGGATACAGCAGGAAAATGAGACCGCCGCGAAACTTGCCGATGCGAACTATATGAGGGAACTTCAAGAGGTTAATGGACAGAAAGAAAAAGAGATCCAGGAACTTAAAGCCAAGCTTGATTCGAATGAATTGGCCAAAAAGCTTGAGATCACCCAAGCACTCAGCGTCGTTGAAAAGCAGCGAGATGAGCTTGCCAACAGCCTGCAACAGATCGAACTTGAAAAACAGCTCTCCGAAAAGTCGTTAAAAGACAAATACGAGACACAGATCAAAGACCGTGATGAAGCGATTGAACGTCTCAAAGATATGAAAGCCCGTCTTTCCACCAAAATGATTGGTGAAACGCTTGAACAGCATTGTGAGATCGAATTTAACCGGATACGCCCTACCGCGTTCCCAAGGGCGTATTTTGAGAAGGACAATGATGCCAGAAGCGGCAGCAAGGGTGATTTTATCTTTCGTGACATGGATGAATCAGGGACAGAAATCGTCTCCATCATGTTCGAGATGAAAAATGAGAGCGATACGGCAGGATCAAAGAAAAAGAATGAGGATTTTTTCAAGGAATTGGACAAGGATCGTACCGAAAAAAACTGTGAGTATGCCATCCTCGTTTCGCTTCTTGAGCCTGAGAATGAACTCTACAACACGGGTATCGTCGATGTATCCTACCGTTATCCAAAGATGTATGTCGTGCGGCCGCAGTTTTTCATCCCCATCATCACGCTGCTGCGCAATGCTGCGATGAACGCTCTTGCCTACAAGAACGAATTGGCCCTTGTCAAAGCTCAAAACATCGATGTCACCACTTTTGAAAGCGATCTAGATGCATTTAAAACAGCGTTTTCAAAAAACTATGATCTTGCCTCCAGACGATTTCAAACGGCTATCGAAGAAATCGATAAGTCCATCGACCATCTCCAAAAAACCAAAGATGCATTGCTTGGAGCCGATAAAAATCTTCGTCTTGCCAATGACAAAGCTCAAGATGTTACGGTGAAGAAATTAACACGCCATAACCCTACAATGGCAGCAAAGTTTGAAGAGATCAGGGAATAAAACGGCTGATTTGATATTTCACATACCTCGAATGCATTAATGCAGAAGATATTCATCCAGATTGGTTTTTCCATAAACGATTGAGGGATCGGTATCTTTGATCTGTTTGGCTATCCGAGCCATAATCGTTTTAACTCCCGGTGTCTTTTCAGGATCGGTGAGCGGTAATAACCGTACGGTGAGGGAGCTTTTTTTCTCCGAGAGTTGCACAAAAAAGGTTTGATTTTTCCCCGCTTCGACAGCAATAGATTCAATCAGAGCACTTTGTGCTGAGCTGTTGATGTATTTATCGCTCACTTTTAAAATACCCCCTTCGATTCTTTCTGAAAAGGGAGCAATCGCTTCGTATGCTTTTTGGGTTGAATTGATATTTTCTAGAACGATATGAGGCATCGTGAACTCCAAATTTTTGATTTCATTTTACACTCAAAAACGGATTGTTTATAGCACCGTGATGTTCATTCATTCTATTATTGAAATACTCAAACCTTTATTCGTATCCCCACCGGACAATGATCCGATCCATGAACCTCTTGGAGAATAAACGCATCTTCGAGCGCATCGATCAAATCTTCGGAGATAAAAAAGTAATCGATTCTCCATCCCACATTTTTGGCTCGGGCGCTAAAGCGATACGACCACCAGCTGTACTCATCCTTTTTGTCCCCGTGGATATGACGGAACGTGTCTACATATCCGCACTCGATAAGTTTATCGATCCATTCACGCTCGATAGGTAAGAACCCTGATGTCTTTTCATTCGATTTTGGGTTTTTGAGATCGATTTCACGGTGGGCGGTATTGACGTCTCCACAGATGATGATCTTTTTCCCTTCGGAGCGGAGTTTTTGGCAATGAGCGAGAAAGTTGTCATAAAAACTGAGTTTATAGGTGAGGCGTTCCTCGTCCTTTTGACCATTAGGAAAATAGACGTTAAAGAGTACAATATCCCCATAATAGTGCTCGACGATTCTACCCTCATCCAGAATATCGATATCGGGACGGGTATGGGTTTTTGAGGGTTCTAGGGTAGATGCTATCAAGGTTCCAGAATACCCTTTTTTAGTGGCACTGTTGATGCTCATATTAGAATATCGATCACGAAACAGATTTTCAGGGATTTGATCGGGAGTAGCTTTGATCTCTTGAAGACAGAGAATATCGGGTTTATGCGTTTCTAACCAATCAAACGCCCCTTTTTCAGCTACAGCACGAATACCGTTAACGTTCCAAGAGATGAGTGTGAGAGATTGTCTCATTGCTGAGCCATTGATGTGTTGATTCGATGCACCAAATAATCCGATACGATTCGAGCGTGATCGAATACAAGGCGATCAAGCGGAAGAGTATCGAGAGAATAGACGAATGCTTCTTTGGCGTCATCATCCCCTTTGGGTGTTCCGTAGGCTTTACAGACGTAAACGATCGAGACAGTATGAAATCGCTGATCTCTCATAGGGTCTGAATAGACTCCCAAAAGTGATTTGATGGTGACATCAAGAGATATTTCCTCTTTCATCTCTCGCACCACTGCGTGTTCTACCGTCTCGCCGATATCGACAAATCCACCCGGCAGCGCAAGTCCTTGAGGGGTATTGAGCCTCTCAATCAGCACGATACCTTGAAACTGTTCATCTGTATTATAGAGTTCAACGATTCCATCGACGGTCAAATAGGGGGTTTGAATCATCACGCCCTCTCCAATATAGCGACAATATCCTCTACGCTGTAAAGCTCGCCCATCCCCCATACGACAGCCAAAGCCTGTGCGTTTTTGGCGATATCACTAATCCGCTCTTTTGGGATATTAGCCTGTGAGAGGGTAATTGGTGTACCGATAGAGCTGTACCATCGCTTGAGCATCGTTATCCCCTCTTCGGCACTCTCTTTGCCGAATACCTCTTTGGCAAACCGCTCAAATTGTCCTTTATTTTTCTCTTTATACCAGCTCATCCATGCAGGAACAACGATCGATAGCCCTGCTCCGTGAGGGATATTGAACAGTGCCGAAAGGGAGTGTTCGATCATGTGGTTCGGCCAGTTCCCCCCTCCGGTTCCCGAAGTGGTTAAGCCATTTAGAGCTTGAGACGATACCCATGCAAATTCAGCTCTGGCATGATAATCCTCGGGATGTTCGATAAGTCGGTTGGTAAGCTCTATGACACTCTTGATGATCGATTCCACCAAACGTGACTGAAAACTGGGATGATCGGTCGCAGTCAAATAGGTCTCTAACGCATGGGCGATAATATCGGACGCCGAATAGACCAGATACTCTTTGCTCACACTTTGCATCAGTTCAGGATTGACGATGGAGAGTCTGGGATTGAGGAGTTTGGATCCGATCGAGTATTTTTGCTGGGTGGTTTCATTGGTGATGACCGAATTGCCGTTCATTTCACTTGCTGCGGCAGCAAGGGTGACGATCGTATACACGGGTAGTGCCGAGGTAATCTCCGATTTTCCCTCATAGCACTCCCATACATCCCAATCAATCACTGAGCCTGCCGCGATCGCTTTAGCGGTATCGATTACCGATCCCCCTCCAACGGCTAGGATGGCCTGTACATTGGCAGATCGTGCCATTGTAATCCCCTCATAGACCTTGGATAAAACGGGATTGCTGATGATATCGCTTAGTTCATCGAATTGAATATTAGATAATCTGAGACTATCGATTACCCTCTCATACAGACCGTTGTTCTTGATGGAACCGCTCCCGTATACGAGCAGCACTTTCTCTATGCCATCTTCTTTGAGCCATTCACCGATGTTATTTTCTTTACCGGGACCGAATTCGATGCGGGTGGGATTGTGGTAGCTAAATGGGGTCATGATGTCACCTCAATGATTATGATGGGCGTATTGTAGCTAATCTCTTGATTAGTCAAATAAAACGGATGATACGATAAAATGCTATCATATCTCTAGTGTCAATTTTACATGCGATTTCATCTTAATCTTGAAAATTGGAAGTGAGTACTTCAAAACAAATGAGTATACAGGTATCACCATCACATTATCGCTACTCATACAATCGTTCTGGTAACAACAAGCCCTCATCTGATACGAATACCTCTCCTTCTCATCAAGCATTAATCTCTAAACTTGAATCTGCGGATACCAAAGTTAGAGCTCACGAAGCTGCTCATGTGGCTGCTGGTGGCGGCGTTGTCACAGGAGGGGCAAATTTTAGTTATACAAAAGGTCCTGATGGAAAAATGTATGCCACAGCCGGTGAAGTTCCTATTGATACCTCTGATGGCAATAATCCGGAAGAAACAATTCGCAAAGCTCGCCAAATCATAGCAGCAGCTATGGCTCCTTCTGATCCCAGTCCGCAAGACTACCGTGTTGCAGCCACCGCAGCTGTTATGGAAATGCGTGGGCATTTAGAAATAAGCAAAAACCTCCAAAACGCACTTAATGGACAAAACGCTTATAAACTTGCCGGATCATCCCAATCTGATCACGAGGATTAAGCCGATTTTTGTGTTTTTATACACGCCCGTAATGAATCATAAATTACCCTACTGTCATGGGTATATCAAACGATTCAAATAGCTCTTTGATATGCCGATATTGTTTTTAACTCCATAAGGAGGATAAATCATGGATCCAATCAACTCAAGTGTGGGGATGGGAAGCGAAATGTACGCTTTGAAAAAAGCAATCGATACACAAGGTCAAGGGATTATGAAACTCCTTGAAAGCATCCCTACTCCCCAAGAGACTCCATCGAGTTCGGCGTCCGAACTTACCGGTCTCGGTCAGAATCTCGATATTAGAGCCTGAGTTTAGCATTAAGCTAAGCTCAAGCCATCTTGATGCTATACTGATTGCATGAAAGCAATTTACGATCAAACCCATTTTAGAATTACTCATAACTGTGATGTCATTGACTTTACCATTGACACCCTCCCCTCTGCTTCTGCGTTAGATAAGCCTTTTGCGATTTTGACTGCGTGGAATCCCAATAACGTTGCTTTGAACATTGATGAAAATACCTTACGAAATGAACAGCTGTTTGAAACCCTTTTGGAGAGAGGCTATCTCTTTGATGAAGCATTGGGGTATTTGGAGGATCACAGCGAAGAGAGCTATTGCATCTATGGAATCACATTTGAAGAGGCAATTGGACTGGGGACTATGTTTGATCAATACGCCATCTTTTATCGCTCGGATGAAAATGTAGGATATTACGAGTGTGCGACGAAAGCAGCTATTACAGAGCGATCACTCTTTTAACGCGCGAGATTTTATTTAACCCTCAATATCTTCCCAGATACGGCGGAGTTTTTGGGTGTAGTAGATGAGGGCGTCGTTACGGCTGAGCCGTTTAGGTTTTTCTTTGATGTAGAGGGTTGGGCGAAACTCTCCATCGATCATTTTGATGCTCATGATCTCATCCATGATGCATTCACCGTACGTGCGCCCTTTAGCGGTTTCGGTTTTAGCTTTCGAATAAAGCTCTGCCTCTTCCATAGGTTTTCCACCCTACTCTCGTATACTTTGAGGTAGATTACGGTTGCGTTTGAGTGCATCGATGGCGGCATCGACAGCCCGTTTGAGTTTGAGAGCCGATTCAAGCCCCTGCTGATCTTTGGTGATTTCGAGTTTTCCCTCGATGATAATGCTCTCTAAACCGTTTGTGATCTCTAAATCACCGGTCATAAATCCATCGGTATCGTTCTCATACGCCATAAAAGGTTGCTGCATCACTCTTTCCTCTCTTATGGATATCTTTTTGCGCAATGATAACACACCTCTAAGGCTTAAAGCGGTTTTACCCTACTCTGGAGTTGATTAATAACCGTTCATCTCTTAGAACACGTTATAAAACGCTCTGGAGCCATACATCCGATGTTCCAGTGATTGTATTTGCTCCAGCGGGGGTTGATATTTCGAGAGAATAATGTAAAACCGTGCTTGGACCGGATTGTGGCGGAGGATGGTAACGACCGCCCTGCCCTCATAAAGTGTTTCAAATTTCTGTTTGGCATCTCGCATCTGCGTTTCATGACTGCATTGCCTATGAAAGTGCTGATAGATCACCACATGATGGACACACTCTAATATAAAGAACGCTTCTATCTCTGCATAGGTGGCGTATTTGCCTTGTTTGATGGTTGTGAGTTTAGCCATCGATGAGGGTTCAATTCCATTATCGGGATCAAGACAGACAACCTTGCTTTGGGTTTCTTCGATAAAGTGCATGGCTCGCTTAAGCCACCCATGACGATAATCCATGCCCTCCCCTATAATCGGCTCTTTAAAATAGCGACCATTAGGTAACACCGGATACGTTTCAAAGAGTCCTACATGACGGCTTGGTTGCTTATGAATGATATTGAAGAGTTCACTCATGGATGAATCGATAGCATAACAGTGTTGATATAGCTTGATATTGGTCTCTTCTACCGTATGAGAGCCATCAGTGTTGTGGGATTCATTAGGATAGAGGTACCAAATGGTGGCAATCGACTCTTTGGGGAAAAGATGTTTGAGCAAAATAAACTTCCCAAAGTCGCCGATGTCACCGGTGTAGCGGTTTTGCAAAAGAGAGCCTTAGGGTTTGATCGAAGCGGATGCGATACAGCAATCGTTTATTCCCAAAATAGATCCCGCGATAATACTTGGGCTAAGGCGGTATTTATGGCCGTATTCTATCTGGGAGTATTTCGTTTCGGCAAGTTCCTGAGCGTCCGCTTCGCTATATCCCCCCAAGTCACACAACGTCTCAATCACTTCATTTTTAAATTCAAAGATTGCATTCATGATACTCCCCTGCCCTACTCAATACATCCAAATGCGATGTTGGTGATATGGTACTCTTTGTATTTTTTACTGCGAGTACGAAACAGTTTTTGAAATAATCGTCTCATGCGTATCGCTCCAGCAAACGTTGTTCCTCTTCACTCATTAGAACCTGATCGTAGATAAACTCGATGCTCTCTTTCATAATAGCCGATACGGTAGTAACAAAGGGATTGGTTGAAGGGTGGATCTGAGATGTGAGCGAAGCGATGATCCGATTACTTGGCACCCTCCCCTCTTCCTCGTTGTGCCACATTCCAAAGAGCCTCATGAGTTCACGATGGGCATGGATGGATGCTTTGTCTGTTTCACTCTTTTGCTTTTTAAAGGCAAATCGGGTGTACTTGAAATAGTGCAAGAAAAACAGCGCTGCGATTTCGTTTTTTTCAATATAGGTTTTCATGGGTATCAGTGTATGACGTTTTGCAATAAATCGGTTAATATCTTTCAAATTGAAATACTCTTAGCTTTATGATAATCCATTTAGATTTAGATACTTTCTTTTGTTCATGTGAGCGACTACGCGATCCTTCACTAATAGGTAAAAAAATTGCCGTAGGGGGACGGGGAGACCCGTTTATCTTCGATCGCAAACCATCACACGCCAAAAAGCTCATCACCCTCAACAGCGGTGCGTTTGTACCCTCACTCTTTCATGCCGAGCATGATCAAAGTAGCTATTTCAAAGAGGGTGAGAAAATACGAGGGATTGTTACCACTGCCAGTTATGAAGCACGGGCATTTGGGGTTAAAACAGGGATGACAATATACGAGGCGCTGCAACGCTGCCCCGATATTATCCTTTTACCTCCCAATCATCTGCTCTATCATACACTATCGCATGAACTGATGGAGTATCTGCATACAGTCATACCCGTAATGGAGCAATACAGCATCGATGAGATGTTTGGAGATTTGAGAGGATGGATAGAAGAAGAGGATACCGAAGCATTCATAAAACAGCTTCAAAGCGATATCACCATGAAGTTCAAACTCCCTGTCTCCATAGGGGCAAGCCCAGCCAAATGGATTGCCAAGCTTGCAACCGGAACCGCAAAACCCTATGGAACTAAAGTGGTGTATAAAGAGGATATACGTGCATTTGTGAATGATATCGCTATCGATGAGTTCCCCGGAGTGGGACGGGCGTTTTCCAAAAAGATGCAAAAGTATGGTATCAAGACCATAGGCCAAGCGTGGGACTCTCCCCATCTCTTTGAATCATGGGGACGGCAGGGAAGAGATCTTTATGCCAGACTCACAGGGAACGATCATGAGAGCGTACAAGCATCACGTAGCCGTAATGGGATCGGGATATCGCGCAACATGGATCATCCGATAAAAGAACGCGATGAGCTCTTTCGAAGAATCGCTATCTTAGTTCGTCATTGGAGCCATACGATTATGAAACTAGGTGTCAATCCCACGACGTTTCATTTCTCACTCGGATATGAGAACTGGGGGAGTTCGAAGAAACAATATACGATCTATAGACTCTTCAATGAAAAGTTCATTCAAGAGTTTGCGCAAGATAAATTCAAAGAGCTTGACCTCTACCCTGCCCTAGCGATTAAGTATATTGGAATGAGTGCGAGCAAATTTATACATCACGATCCCAAAACACTTGATATGCTTGAATATGAGGAAGATACCAAGATGCGCCGCCTTACCGATGCACTGACGATAGTGAGGGAGAAGTATGGGATGGATATT
>CAZBVJ010000016.1:0-57451 GCA_964495485.1 uncultured Sulfuricurvum sp. | reverse complement strand
GCAGAATTCTCCTTCTTCTTCTTTCATATTCAATCAATAACCTATAAAACAGCACTAAATCAAAAAATAAAGCCTTACTAATCTTTAACTCATACAATATTATTTCCGTCGCTCTCTTAGGGTATATATATCTTGTCAATCATCTCTTTATATTCACTTTCACAATTGCTGTCTGAGGTGATACCGCCACCGCTTTTATACACCAGTTCTCCATTAATGTTTTCAATAAATCGGATCGCTACAGCACTGTAGAGCCTTTCACCGTCGAAGTGACCAAAAATGCCCGTGAAATAGCCCCGATCATACTCTTCCACCTCTTGGATAATTTGAAGGGTTTTTTGTTTGGGTGTTCCGCTAATACTTCCGGCAGGGAGTAAAGCCAGAATCAATTCTTCTATGTTTTCATTCCAGTTATCTTTTAATACTCCCGATATGTGGGAGCTCACTTGATGTAGTCTCTTCTCACCGGTATCGATTGTGGTGATGTAACGGAACTTTTCAACTTTGATATTTTTGGCAACGATCCCTAAATCGTTTCGTAAAAGATCGACGATCATGGTATGCTCGGCAAACTCTTTGGGATCAGCGAGTATTGTCTCTATGGCGTTAGGTACCGATGCATCTATTGTCCCTTTCATTGGAAAGGTATGAATGGTACTGTTCTCTATGGTAATAAACGGTTCCGGAGAGAAGCAAACGAAGTGATTCTTGACTCTTAGTTTGTAAGGGGCATGAGCCATGGTATAGATTTCCCGTAGTGTATAGGGAGAATCGATTGGGGTGGGTTGTGTCAAATTGATGAGATAGGTGTTCCCGCTTCGGATATGTTCTTGGACTCTTAAAAATTTTTCACGATATTTTTCTAACGAGAGTGGCACAAGAGTGGGTTTGTGGGGTGTATTGGTGGGATGAGAATCACCATTAAATGAAAATTCGATATCTTCGTTGTTCAATTCGTCCAGTGAAAAACAATGGATCTTTTTCCCTCTAAAATCAGTATAAAAAAAGCAAGGTACCCCCGAAGCAACGAGGGAATTGAGGGAGTGGCCCATTCTAGGCAATAAGGGCTTTTAGGACAGCCATACGGATGGCTACACCGTTTTGAACTTGTTCTAAAACTTTACAGCGTGGATCTTTAAGCATCATGTCATCGATATCGATATTGCGATGTACCGGACCAGGGTGAAGAAGAATCAAATCACGTTCTCCTACCAGTTCTTTGGTGATACAAAAATCACTCCCGTAATCTTTGAGAGAACCGTAGGTTTGGTAGGAATGGCGTTCGGTTTGGGTACGTAAAGACATGATGGCATCGATATCATCGATCACCTCTTTGATATCATGGGTTGTTCGTAACGAGGTTTCCGGGAGAAAATGGGGAGGTGCAACCAACGTGATCTCCATACCAAAGCGTTGTAAAAGTTCCATATTGGAGTTGGCAACACGGGAGTTTTTGATATCTCCGACAATAGCGATTTTTTTTCCCGTAAGATCTCCGAAATGACGGCGGAGGGTAAAAAGATCGAGGAGCGCTTGGGTAGGGTGGGCATGGGCGCCGTCACCCGCATTAATGATTGAAGCGCGCGTGTGCTGAGCAAGGATATTGGGGACACCGGCGTGGGCATGACGGACGATCATCGCATGGGGCCCCATTGCATCAAGGTTGAGCGCCGTATCTACGAGGCTTTCCCCTTTTTGGGTAGAGCTTTTTTGAACATCGAGATGAACGACTTCGGCACCGAGCCGTTTAGCGGCGATTTCAAAGGAGCTTTTGGTTCGGGTTGAGTTCTCGAAAAAGAGGGTAATGATGATTTTTTCTTTGAGGATAGGATCAAATTGTCCCCCTAGGTAGTGTTCCGCATCGTGCAGTACCTGAAGAATTTGTTCGCTGGTAAAGTCGTCTGTACGGAGTAGATGTTTCATAATAGTGTCCTCATATTTATGATGATATTGTATCTAAAAGTGCTTGGGCTATGGTATCGATATCTTTGTCGATACGGTATAGTTTTTCAAATCGGCGATTCAGATAGGGGAGGGATGTCGTTTCAAAATCGCTATCATCATCGCGGCAGTTAAGTCCCCATACAAAGGGTATCGAAGCATCTTCGAGGGCTTTAATGCTAAGGAGCGTGTCGTTGATGCAACCCAGTCGGCAATGGGTGACCAAGAGGGTGGCCGCATTGAAATAGCGGGGAAGGTCAATCATCATCGTGCGTTCATCAATCGGAACCATCAACCCTCCGGCACCTTCGATAATGACGATATCGCAATAGGCTTCGATTTTTTCCAATGCTTTGTCGAAAATACTCAAATCGATTTTTCTCCCCTCGTTTGCCACATAGGGGGCAGCAGGGAGAGAGAATTGCAACGGTACGATATCCTCTAGCGACAAGCTGTGTAGAGAAGGATTGTAGTGTTTGGCATATTCAAAAAGAGCATTTCCGTCAGATGCTATCCTCTCTACCCCCGTTTCGATCGGCTTATAGACACCTACTTTGAACCCCATTTTTGTGAAAGCGTCAATCAACCGTTTGGAGGTGTAGGTTTTCCCGATATTGGTATTGGTTGCGGTTATAAAAATCCGTTTAGCCAAGAGGAGAGCCTTTTAGGTTATAATTGCCTAATTTTAATATAGGTTTGATGATGAATCGCTTTGAAGAGTTTACAACCCGTTTTGTTCAGCAAGTGGGAAAAAAAGAGGGTCCGATCAGTCCCGTGATGGTCAATTCCGCCTCTTTCGGATACGGAAACAGTGAGACGGGAGAGGGGATATTTGAAGGGTCGGTGAAAAAACCTCTCTATGCTCGCGTGGGGAATCCGACATCGGCGCAGTTGGAACAGATTTTGGCTTCAATGGAGGGGGGGATCGGTGCGGTTGCCGCTTCTAGCGGGATGGGAGCCATAGCCATGGCAACACTCAGCTTGCTCAAATCGGGAGATGAGATTATCAGTATTGGCGGACTTTTTGGCGGAACCTACTCCTATTTTTCCGAAACACTCACCCGGTTTGGGATTCGTACCCACTTTTTTGATGTGGACGAGTTTGAAGCGATAGAAGAAGCAATCAATACGGCGACAAAAATCATTTTTTTAGAGAGTGTCGGCAATCCGAACATGAGACTTCCCGATATTGCCAAAATTGCAGAGATCGCCAATAGACACGGTGTTGTGTTGATGGTTGATAATACCTGTACGCCGCTCAGTATCGCACCTTTAGCGTTGGGGGCGGATGTGGTTGTGTATTCGACGACTAAAATCATTACAGGGAACGCTTCGGCACTCGGCGGGGCGGTTATCTATCGCGCCATTGCCGAGGGTGAAGATAAGTTTAAAGGGGATCGCTATCGCGATATCCATCCGTTTATCCAAAAAATGGGTTCGATGGCTCTTATTGCGGTGGCGAAGAAACGGGCAATGAGAGATTTAGGGATGTCGGCGAACGGATTTGGGAGTTACTTGACGATGCTGGGGCTTGAGACTCTGCCGCTGAGAATGGATCGAATTGTGACAAGCGTCGAGACGGTTGCAAAAGCGTTGCAGGAGAAAGGGTTTACGGTGAATCATCCGTGTTTGGCTCACCATCCTCACCATGAGCGGTATCTGAGCCAGTTTTCTAACGGGTGTGGAACTCTTATGAGTATCGATATGGGTTCCAAAGAGAGAGCCTTTGAATTTTTGAACCGTTCTAAATTGATTACGATTACAGCCAATATCGGAGACAGCCGAACCTTGGGACTCCATATGGCATCTACCATTTATCGCGATTTTGACGAAGAGACGAAAACCTTTTTAGGGATCACTCCGGGGCTTATCCGTATTTCGATCGGCTTGGAAAGTGCTGAAGCGATCATTCAAGATTTTTGTAACGCGGCACAAATTTAAAAAGATTCGGTATAGTTCAATCATGGCGACACAACACGAACACTCACCCCATTCGGACTTGATGGTAGAACATCCGAAGCAGTACAATGTTTTTTTATTGAACGACGATTATACGTCGATGGATTTTGTGGTAGAGATATTAATGAAAATTTTTCGCCGAAATCTCCAAGATGCCCATAAAATTATGATGGAAGTTCACCAAAAAGGGAGGGGATTGTGTGGTGTTTATCCGTATGAAATCGCTGAAACCAAAGTGCATCAGGTACGGATGGCGGCTCGTGAAAACAAATTTCCCTTAAAAGCGCAGATGGAGGAGGCCTAAGTATGATCAGTATGGAACTCAACGCGATCTTTCAAAAAGCGGTTGCATTTGCACGCCATCAACGCCATGAATACGTTACGATCGAACATGTGATGCTTGCATTGCTGAATTCTGCGGAGGGGGAAGCGATCATCAAAGCGTGCGGTGCCGAGGTGGAGATCATCCGTGAGTCTCTGGCCTCGTATTTGATGCAAACCATGGAACCGCTCCCCGAAGATGCCGAACAAGATCCTTTCGAAACGGTTGCTTTAGCACGCCTTATCGATGGGATGTTGCATCATGTACGAAGCGCTCAGAAAGAAGCAGCGGATGTCGGCGATCTGATTGCGGCGGTGTATGAGGAACGGCATACTTATGCATGTATGCTGCTCGAAGAGTACGGGATTGAGCGCGTTGATGTTCTCGAAGCGATCTCTCACAGAGATGAAGAGACATTTAACGATGAGTCTCACAATGAAGGGGCTCTCCAAAAATATGCGATTAATCTGATTGCTCAGGCGAAAAAAGGGAAAATCGATCCCGTTATTGGACGAAGCAATGAGATTGAACGCTCTATCCAAACCCTTTGCCGCCGCAAGAAAAACAATCCGCTTTTGATTGGTGAACCGGGTGTCGGTAAAACAGCGATTGCGGAAGGATTGGCGCTACGGGTGCTCTCAGGAGAGGTCCCTGAACTGCTCAAAGATGCCGAAATATTTGCCCTCGATTTGGGTGCGATGCTCGCCGGAACCAAATATCGGGGAGATTTTGAAAAACGGCTCAAAGCGGTGATGGATGAAGCTTCAGAACACCCCAATGCCATTTTGTTTATCGATGAGATTCACACTATCGTGGGTGCCGGTGCCGTCGGCGGAGGAAGTATGGATGCCTCCAATCAGCTCAAACCGGCTCTCGCATCGGGAATGATCAAATGCATGGGGGCGACGACGCACGCCGAATACCGCAATGTTTTTGAAAAAGATCGTGCCCTTAGCCGCCGTTTCGCCCGAATCGAAGTAGGAGAACCGAGTCAGGAAGAGAGCTTTTTAATTCTCAAAGGGCTCAAGGAGCGATATGAAAAACATCATGGCGTGAAATACACCGATAAAGCGCTCCGATCTGCCGTTGAACTCTCCAAAAAATACATCACCGACCGGTTTTTGCCCGATGTGGCGATCGATCTGATCGATGAAGCGGGGGCAGCATTTCATCTCAAAACGCATAAGCGAACCACGATCACCCCGCATGATATTGAGAGTGTTATTGAAAAAATGACCGGTATCCCTACCTCGAAAATGGGGAGTGATGAACGTTTGAAACTCTCAACCCTGGAAGAGGATCTCAAAGCCTTGGTGATCGGTCAAGATCATGCGATAGCGCAGGTGGCAAAATCGATCAAGCGCTCTTACGCCGGATTGAACCCTGAGCACAAACCGATCGCCTCTTTTTTGTTTGCCGGTCCTACGGGGGTGGGTAAAACGGAACTCGCCAAATCGCTCTCTGAGGTGATGGGGATCTATTTTGAACGGTTCGATATGTCCGAATACATGGAAAAACATGCCCTCAGCCGTCTGATTGGTGCCCCTCCGGGGTATGTGGGATTCGAGCAGGGGGGCTTGTTGGTCGAGACGGTCCGCAAACACCCCTACATGGTGCTGCTTCTCGATGAGATCGAAAAAGCCCATCCGGATTTGATTAACGTACTGCTTCAAGTGATGGACAGTGCAACGCTCACCGACAATACGGGATTTAAAGCCAATTTTACGAATGTCATTTTGGTGATGACCTCCAATATCGGAGCAACTGAGCGGAGTGTGATGGGATTTAACGCCGACAGCTCGATCTCCCGTCATGAAGCGCTGAAAAGCTTTTTTACCCCCGAATTTCGTAACCGCCTCGATGGGGTGATTGAGTTTGGAGCATTGCCGCTGAGCGTTGTGGAGGGGATTGTCCATAAATTTATCCGAGAATTGAACGGACAACTCAAAGCGAAGAAAGTGCGTGTAGTGTTAAGCGATAAAGCCAAAGGCTATTTGGCAAAAATCGGATACGACAAAGCGATGGGTGCCCGTCCATTGGGGCGTGTCATCTCCGAGAAAATCAAAGATCCGTTAGTCGATGAAATGCTCTTTGGCAGGTTGTCCGGAGGAGGTAAAGTCTCAGTCGACTATGATGGTACTCTTCTTTTTGATTATTCGGTATGATCCCTCGCCTCACCTATCACCTCTCTTTTCCCGATCCAAGATCCGCCTCTGATGAGGGGATCGTAGCCTATGGAGGGGATTTAACTCCTTCACGGTTGATGTTGGCGTATCGGAGCGGGATATTTCCGTGGTATAGTAAAAACGATCCGATCCTTTGGTGGTCTCCCGATCCGAGATTGATCTTGGAGCTGGATGCATTCAAGCTGAGCCGTTCCCTCCGCAAAAGCATCCCAAAATTTGAGGTTCGTTTTGATACGGCCTTTTCGACCGTTATACGTGAATGCTCAACTGCACCGCGCCCGGGACAGAGCGGCAGTTGGATTGTTCCTGAGATGATCGAAGCATACGAAGAACTTCACGCCCTGGGGTATGCCCACAGTGTCGAAGCGTATCAAAACGGTGAATTGGTCGGGGGGTTGTATGGGGTGTGTGTCGGTGGCGTCTTTTGCGGTGAGTCGATGTTTGCCAAAGTGAGTGATGCTTCGAAAGTTGCGTTTGCTGTATTAATCGATCATTTGCGCTCTTTGGGATTTGATTTTATTGATTGTCAGGTTCCTACCCCACATCTCATAAGTCTAGGGGCAAAAGAGATATCCCGCACCCTATTTTTGGATCGGTTAAAAAACTCCCTGACTAAAAAGGTAGAAACCGATTTCGGAAAATGAGCCAATTTTAAGGTTGATTTCTCTATACTCCTTGTTAATTCTTATGAAAAAAGGGGTTTTAAATGAAAAATATTTTGATCAGTCTTGCAGCGGTAGCGGCACTCAGCACAACCGGTTTTGCTACCGTTAATTCTCAAACCGGATGCGGTCTAGGTTCTCAAATTATCAAAGATGACAGTTCCGCGATTATGTTGGCACTTCAAGCGACGACCAACGGAACATTAGGTAGTCAAACATTCGGTATCACATCTGGAACATCAGGATGTAAGAAAGCAAAATTTGTTATGAATGAGCGTGCGGCAGAGTTTGTTGCGGCCAATATGGATCAACTCTCCCGTGAAATCGCTATCGGGCAAGGTGAGAGCGTTTCAACATTGGCGGAGCTTTTGAATGTTCAAGATAAAGCAGAATTCGCATCCGCGCTTCAAGCCAACTACAACGCTATCTATACCAGTGAAAAAGCCGATATGGCAACGGTTCTCGATAACGTTTCGACTATCGCAGGATAATCACTTTTTCAGAACGCTCAGCCGTTCTGAAATACTCTAAGGTTCTATATTTGCCGTTTCTTTTTTTACTTTGTGTGCTCAGTTTATCGATTTATGGTGTGACGACCGATGAACTGATTGCACAAGCACAGACTCAAAAACTCTCCGAAAGCCGCTACTGGCACCTGTTGATGCATGCTCCCCAAAATGAGAGCGAAATTGATGATCCCGCTTTTTTTCTCTCACAAGAGGGTAAACATGATCTTTCATTGGAATTAGAATCTACGATTCGCCATTTGAACGAGGATACGAACCGAAGTAACGGATCGATTTATTGCCGTTTTCCGGCACGGCGGGTTTGGCTGGAAAAGGAGTTAAACGTTACGTTTGAAGCGGGAAAGTGCAGCGATTACGATGCCTTGGTGGCTAAAATGGATCCCCAAAAAGTAACGTTGGTATTTCCGAGTGCCCATATCAACTCCCCCGCATCGATGTTCGGACACACTTTTTTACGGATTGATTCGGCAATGGAATCGAAATTGATGTCGTACGCTATCAACTATGCGGCGCATACGGAGGATACGAACGGACTCTTATTCGCCTATAAAGGGCTATTCGGCGGCTATTACGGATTTTATTCGATGCTTCCGTACTATGAAAAACTCAAAGAGTACCGCGACAGCGAATCACGCGACGTATGGGAATACGATCTCAATCTAAGCCCAGATGAGGTAATGGCGATGGTGCGCCATATCTGGGAGTTGCAGCACATCAACTCGTGGTACTATTTTTTTGACGAGAACTGTTCCTATCACATGCTTTGGCTCACCGAAATTGCCCGTCCGTCCGTCCGTTTGAGAGACCATTTTTTCTATTATGTGATTCCCCCCGATACGGTGCGTGCTTTCGAGGAGGAGGGGTTGGTTACTCAAAAACATTTTCGCCCCTCTAAACGGACGAAACTCTTGGCGTACGAAACAAAACTTTCCCACAATGCGATCAACACGGTTAAACGTTTGAGCGAAGGGGATATGAATAGTTCCGATACGTTAGCTGATCAAGAACGCCGTTTTACCCTTGAAGCGGCAGCTGAATTGGTTGAGTATGACTATATTGAGGGGAAAATATCCAAAGATATCTATTCCTCACGTTACCATTCGCTCCTATCGCAACGCGCGGGATTGGGGAGAGGAGAGATGCTTGACATACCACTCAAATCCAATCCGGATTCGGCTCACCGATCCGCGCGAGTTTCCCTTTTGCATGAATGGGGTGAAAACCGTTCACCATGGTTGATCGGATGGAGACCCGCGTTTCATGATTTGAGCGAAGATGACACGGGGCATCTTTCCGGAGCGCAAATCGAATTTCTCGATACGATCGTCGCAATTGAGAAGGAGAGGGTGACATTGGAAGAGTTGACCATTCTCTCTTTGGCATCGATTGCTCCGGTTAGCCATTTTTTCAAACCGTTTTCTTGGCGGATGAAAAGCGGCTGGGATCGAGAATACGGCGAAGATCGACTCAGTTTTGTGACACGGGTGGGTGCCGGAGCGTCAATCGGCAATGAGTCTGTTTTCGGTTATCTCCTGAGTGAACCGGAAGTACGATTCGGGTTCAACTCCGATATAGGATTGGGATTCAGTGCGGGCGGGGCGATCAACTGGGGAAATCGTATGAAAACCCATGTTGAAACAGGGCATATTTTCTATGTAGACAACAGTGATCGCAGTCGTATCGGCATTTACCATCTTTGGCAATGGAACCCTTATGGAGCATTGAATATGAGCTTTGAAGCGATAGAACAAGGGTACCATGAACGGCGTTGGAGATTAGGAGCAAATCTCTATTTTTAATTTTTTTTCGGCATAATAGAGACACTTTTTAACACGGAGTTTAGGATTATGTACATTGCCTCAGCACGATTTGCCCTTTGGGCCGATTTTATCGAACGGACATTTTTGGATGAGGGGTTTAAAGAGCTGATTGCAAACGGTGTGATTAATGGGGCAACGTCAAATCCCGCAATTTTTAAAAGTGCAATTTTGACCTCTTCGGCTTATAAGGAACAAATTGCGACCTTATCGCATCTTTCGCCGAAAGAGAAATACGAAGCGTTAGCCATTTATGATATTCAAAAGGCGGCTGATATTTTACGCCCCTTGTTTGATGCGGGAGATGATGGCTATGTGAGTATCGAAGTCGATCCGTTTTTGTGTGACGATGCTGAAGCGACCATTGCAGAGGGGGTACGGCTTCACTCAGCGATTAATCGTCCCAATGTGATGATCAAAGTGCCGGCAACCGAAGCGGGGTATGTCGCAATGGAAGCGTTGGCTTCCAAAGGGATTGCGGTTAATGCTACCCTGATCTTTTCGGTTGAACAGGCGTTAGAGTGTGCCAAAGCATTCGAGTGTGCATCGCACCACGCTTCGGTGGATACGGTTATCAGCGTATTCGTTAGCCGAATTGATCGTGCGATTGATGAGACACTTCGCTCCAAAGGGGTTGAGACGGGGAAAATGGGGATACTCAATGCTGCCGATATTTATAATCGTGTTGAGACGTTGCAGGTTCCAAAATGTCGTGTTTTATTTGCCAGTACCGGTGTGAAAGGGGATGAATTCAGAGCGTCGTATTACATCGATGAACTGTTGGCTCCCAATAGTGTCAATACCGCTCCAATCGGCACCATCGATGCCTTTGTCGCCGGTGGGGACAGCATGATTAAACTTCCTCTGAACGAAGAGGTTATTCAAACACATCGTACACAAGTAGCGAATGCCGGTATCGATATGGAGATTGTTATTGCCCAACAAATTGCCGAAGGGCTTGAAGCTTTTAAAGTTGCATTCGGAGAAATTTTAAGCGAATTGGAGTAAATTATGCAGTCTGAACTTCATCACAGTTTCCATCAACCCGATTTGGGAGAGCTCAATTTCGAAGTCCTCAAAAAGATTCGAGGCTATCTTCGTCGTATGATCGATGCGGGGGGAAGTGACTTGCACATTAAAGCCAATGCGGTTGTTCGTGCCCGTATTAACGGTGAAATCATCCCCCTCTCCGGAGAGATCCTCTCCAAAGACGATGCTCTGATTTTTGCCAAAGAGCTTCTCCGTACCCGTTTTCCCGAATTGGTTGAGAAAAAAGAGCTGGACTTGGTCTATCCCTTCGATGAAAATACCCGTTTCCGTATCAATATTTTCTTCCAGATGGAGGGGATTTCAGCGGTATTCCGTCTTATTCCAGTCAAAATTTTAACGGTAGATGAACTCCTTTTGCCACCCATTGTCCATAGCTTTTCGGAAATGGAGCGGGGACTTGTGCTGGTAACGGGGGTTACCGGAAGCGGAAAATCGACCACCTTGGCGGCACTTATCAATGAAGTTAACTGGAAGCGGCGTAAACATATCATAACCATTGAAGATCCGATCGAGTTTGTCCATAAAGACCGTAAATGTATCGTGAATCAGCGGAGTATCGGGCAAGATACACACAGTTTTGGGAGCGCTTTGCGTGCCGCTTTGCGTGAAGACCCCGATATCATCCTCGTTGGGGAGATGCGGGACGTCGAGACGATTGAGATTGCCCTCCATGCGGCTGATACCGGACACCTCGTTTTCTCGACTCTTCATACCCTTGATGCGAAAGAGACGGTCAACCGTATCATTTCGGTTTTCCCTACGGCGGAGCAAAACCGTGTTCGTATGACCCTCTCATCGGTCCTTAAAGGGGTTATTTCACAGCGTCTGATTCCGACGGTGGACGGAAAACGGACGGCAGCGCTCGAAATTTTGATCCGGACTCCTCGCATCGAGCAATTGATTGCCGAAAATCGAGACGTTGAAATTCCCGATACGATTGCGGAGGGTAAACAGCTCTATCAATCTCAAACATTCGATCAAGGGATTTTGGATTTGTATTTGGAAGGGAGAATCTCTCGGGAGGATGCACTCGCGTATGCCACCTCGCCGTCAGATCTGAAACTTCGTATGGAAGGATTGAGTGCCAAAGTCGAAAAAGATAAACTGGGAGTCGATGACGGTCCGAAGGAATTCAAAGAAGATGAGTATATTGGCCTTAAAGGGTGATTTTTTTTAGGATATTTTTAGATTTTTTTAAGTATAATCCGTCCCATTTTATTTGAAGGACATGATTATGTTAGAAGGCATTGTAAGAGAGAGTACTGGCAAATCTGCTACTAAAGCATACCGCCGTGATGGTTATCTTATCGCCAACATCTACGGAAAAGGGCTTGAAAATATTCACGCTGCGTTCAAAATGAACGACTTTATCCGTACTGTGCGCAATAAAGAGACGGTAGCATTTGCTGCAAATATCGGTGGTAAAGAGATGAACCTTGTAGTTCAAGGGTATGAGTCTCATCCGGTATCGGGCAATTTGTTGCACGTTGATTTGATGGTTGCACAACCAGGTGTTGTAACACACTACCATGTTCCGGTAAACGCGGTGGGAACACCGGTCGGTTTGAAAAACAAAGGGATGTTGTTCGTAGCGAAAAAACGTCTTCGCGTTAAAGCGGCGATCGAAAATTTGCCAAACAACATCACTATCGATGTTTCTCCATTGGATTTGGGTGATTCAGTATTGGTTCGTGACCTTCCTGCGATCGAAAACGTAAAATTCACCGATTCTGACCGTGTATCGGTTCTTAGTATCATCAAAGCGAAATAATCATGCTGATCGTCGGACTGGGAAACCCCGGCTCGACGTACGCTCAGACACGCCATAATATCGGTTTTATGGTGATTGACGAGCTTTGTCGTCGTCATAGTGTGCAAAACGTTTCAAAGAGCTCCTTTGAAGGGGAGTTGTTTAAAATGGGGTCGCACTTTCTCCTCAAGCCCCTCACCTTTATGAATCTCTCCGGCCGTTCTATCCTTGCAGTCAAAAATTTTTACAAAATCGATGAGGTCATTGTGATCCATGATGATCTTGATTTGCCCTTTGGGGCGTTACGCTTTAAAAGCGGGGGCGGTCACGGAGGGCATAACGGCCTCAAATCGACCGATGCCGCAATATCTCCTGAATACGTACGGGTTCGGATGGGGATCGGCAAGCCCGAACACAAATCGCAGGTTGCCGATTACGTGTTGCACCCTTTTAGCGGCGATGAGCAACAAAAATTACCTGAATGGATCGGTGCGGCAGCCGATGCGGTGGAGATGTTATTGACGCAATCTTGTACCGACGTAGCAGCAAAATATTCACGTAAAGGGGTATAAAATGACTCCTTATTGGATACAATAAAAAATCATTTTAATCATTAGGCACTTATGCTCGCATTTACAACATTATCATCTTTGTATCTCCGTTATTTTTTCATCGTGCTCATCGCATTGTGCAGCTTTATGGTGGGATTCGATCTGATGGATAATGCTTCTGAACTTCCAAATTCAGCCAATCTTGTGACGATCTATATCATGTATAAATATTTTTACGCAATCGATATGATGCTCCCTATTTCACTCGTTTTCGCTTTGATCGCATCGTTGGTGGAGTTGATTCGATCCAATGCTTTGGCCGCTTATTTTGCTTTGGGATATTCAAAAATGAGGGTGATCTCCCCGTTTTTGAGTGTTGCGGGTGTGATGCTTGTCGCTCATATCGCGCTGCACTCCACCCATTTTGCCAGAGCCAATGAGTTTGCCAATAATCTTCGGGAAACATCGCAGTTTATCCGACCTACCAGCAACCTTTTTTTCACCCATGAAGGAAATTATGTTTTTTTCGGAAATCTCTATCCGTTGAGCAAAAAAGCCGAAGAGATTCGGATTTTTACCTTCAAAGAGGGGAAACTCCAAGAATCTCTCAGTGCACGAGAAGCAATCTATCATGATGGGTATTGGAATATTCAAAAAGCCCATGTGATTCAACCCCCTGAAGCGTATAATCTCAAAGGGGGCGGATTCATCAGTGAAGATCGTGAAAATTTAAAAGTTCTGCGTGACTTTAAACCGAAAATTTTAGATCAGGTGTATGAGGGAAAAGCCAACTTTACGATTCAAGATGCTTTCGATGCATTGAAGCTCCTTGAAAACCAAAATGTGGATGTCGCCAAAATCAAAAGTGCCCTTTACCGAATTTTTATCTCTCCGTGGTTCGCTCCTGTTTTGATGGTGATTTTTTTCACCTATGCACCTGTAAGCAGCCGTTTCTTGAACCTCTCTTTATTCAGTTTTTCAGCGATTCTTATAACATTGATCGTTTGGGGCATTTTGTTTATGATGGGAGAACTCTCCAATAACAAAACCCTTTCCCCTGAAATCGGGGTTATTGCACCGATTGGAGCGCTTGTTTTATTTATGTTTTGGCGTCTTGGAAATCCCCTAAGGAGAGTTAGGGTAAAATCGCGACAAAACTAATCATTGAGGATTATGTGTGATCGATTTTAAAGCCCTTTCAGAAACTTACGGGACACCTTTGTATGTGTACGATTTTGATGCGATGCGTACCCAATTCGAGTCGCTTAAAGAGGCGTTTAGAGGTCGTAAGTCAATTTTAGCGTATGCGGTAAAAGCCAATTCCAATCTCAGTGTTGTCAAACATTTCGCCCAACTTGGATCGGGTGCTGATTGTGTCTCCATTGGTGAAGTTCGTCGGGCATTGCTGGCGGGAATTCCGAAATACCGGATCCTTTTCAGCGGTGTGGGCAAGCGTGATGATGAAATTCGCGAAGCGATCGAAGCCGATATCCTCTACATCAATGTCGAGAGTGAAGCGGAACTGGGACGGGTCGAGATGATCGCCCGTGAACTGGGTGTTAAAGCCCGGATCAGTGTCCGTGTCAATCCGAATATCGATCCGAAAACCCATCCTTACATCTCTACCGGATTGCACGATAATAAATTCGGGGTCGAAATCGATGCGGCAAAACGGATGTATATCCAAGCGAAAAATTCCGACTCTTTAGACCCGGTCGGGATCCATTTTCACATCGGAAGCCAGCTTACCGAGTTGGAACCGATTTATGAAGCGGCAGTCATTGTTGCCGATCTGCTCCGTTCTCTCCAAGCGATCGATATCGAACTCAAATTTTTTGATATCGGAGGGGGACTGGGTGTCCGCTATAACGATGAAATCACGATTCAACCGTACGATTATGCGCAGGCGGTACTTTCAGCCTTAAAAGGGATAGATGTGACGATCATCTGTGAACCGGGCCGTTTTTTAACGGCAAATGCGGGATATTTCATCACTAAAGTACTGTACGAGAAAAAAAATGGAACAAAACGTTTTGTAATGGTGGATGGTGCGATGAACGATTTGATCCGCCCAAGTCTCTACAAAGCGTATCACCGTATCGAAGCGTTGGATAAACATGGAGAAGAGAGCATCGCGGATGTCGTCGGACCGGTATGCGAGAGTGGTGATTTCCTCGCTAAAAACTATCCTCTCCCCCCTATGGAACATAATGATCTTTTGGTGGTTCACAGTGCCGGTGCTTATGGTTTCGGTATGGGGAGCAACTACAACACCCGTGGACGTTCTGCTGAAATTGCGGTGGATGGGGAGAAAGTTCGTCTGATCCGAAGACGGGAGACGTTTGAGGATCTGATTGCGCTAGAGCGCGAATATTTAGAGGACTGAAAATGTATTTCATTGATGTGCAGGGGACGTTGATCGACGATAATACCAAACTTCCGATTCGGGGTGCGGTTGAATTTATCGACCACCTCAATGCCCATCACATCCCCTATATGGTGATTACCAACAGCACCAAAAATCCGAGCGATGAATTTTTGGGATATCTCAATTCGATCGGATTGAATATCCCCCGCGAGCATTATCTCGATCCGTTGATGATGTTGGAGAACCACGTCGATAAAACCCGAAAAATCGCCGCGTACGGTTCAGAACCCTTTTTGGGGGTGATAGCCGATATGGGATATAGGCTCGATTTTGTCTCACCCGATATCGTTTTGGTCGCGATCAAAGAGAATTTTACCCCCGATGAGTATTCGCAGATGATCGAGTTTCTTTTAGGCGGCGCGCAACTCGTCGGCATGCATGAAACAACCCTATATGTCAAAAGCGGCAAGCGTTATCCCGGAGTGGGGGCAATCCTCAAAATGCTGGAGTTTGCCACCTCTACGTCTTACAGTGTCGTCGGAAAACCGAGCGCTCCCTTTTTCAAGGAGGCGTTAGAGCGGTTGAATCAACAAAAGAGCGGGTTTGAATTTAAAGATGTCACGATTATCAGTGACGATCTCAAAGGAGATCTTGTCGGAGCGCAACGTTTGGGGATGAGGGGGATATTCGTGTTGAGCGGAAAAATTCGCAATGCCGATGAAATCATCCTTTCCCTCAAAGCGGATGAACATCCTGATGCGATTTATCCGGACATGCAAGGGGTATTGGAGAGTCTATGAATACATTGGAAGAGTGCAGAGCGCGGATCGATGAGATCGATAATGAAGTAGTGGCGTTACTCAACCGCCGTATGGAGGTGGTGCGTCGTGTCGGTGAGATTAAGCATCAAAATAACGGAGCCATCTATCGTCCCGAGCGGGAAAAAGCGATTATCGATCGTTTGAGCGCCCTTAGCGATGAGGCGGGGGGATTGCTCAATCGCCAAGCGATTGAAGCGGTATTTTTGGAAATCTTCGCCGTTGCCCGAAATCTGGAGCTTCCGGAACGGATCGCTTATCTGGGACCTGAGGGGAGTTTTACCCATCAGGCGGCGGAATCACGTTTTGGGGCAATGAGCGATTATCTCTCCCTCGGATCGATTGAAGCGGTGTTTAAAACCCTTGAAGCAAGACGGGCAAAATTCGGAGTCGTTCCGATCGAAAACAGTCGTGACGGCGTCGTGGGTGAAACACTCGATTTGTTGGGGAAAAGCAGCGTCAAAATCGTTGCCGAACTTTATATGCCGATCCATATGGCATTTGCGACCAAAGCGGAGAAAATTCACCACATCAAACGGATCTATTCCAAAGATAAGGGATTTGGGCAATGCCGCGAATTTTTAGCCGAGCATGGATTGGATACGGTAGAGCATATTCCGGTCGAGTCGACCGCGAAAGCGGCGATTTTGGCGTCCAAAGACCCTGAAGCAGCAGCGATTTGTTCCCATATTGCCGCCAAACTCTACGGAGTTCCGACGCTGTTTGAAAACATCGAAGATACCCAAAACAACGCGACCCGATTTTTTATCCTCAGTGATTTCAAAAACGGTGTCAGCGGTGAGGACAAAACATCGATTTTGGTGCGACTCAAAGATGCTCAGAGAGCGGGGGCACTCGTCCATTTCTTGGAAGATTTTAACAACGCCGAAATCAATCTCAGCAAAATCGAAAGCCGCCCTTCACGGGATAATGACGGATTCGGGTACTGGTTTTTTATCGATTTTTTCGGTCATATCGATGAATCGAAAATCCAAGCATTAATCCAAAAACATCAAGATGAAGTGACATGGTTGGGAAGCTATGTTAAGGGAGAGTTATGAAATTCAACAGCGCATTAGAAAACATCAAAGTATACGAAGCAGGCAAGCCGATCGAATTGGTTGTTCGAGAATATGGGATTGAGAAAGATCAGATTGTCAAACTTGCCAGTAATGAAAACCCGTTCGGATGTTCGCCGAAAGTGAAAGAGGCGGTACGTGCCATCATCGATAATATGTCCCTATATCCCGATGATTCAATGGTCAAACTCAAAACGTCGCTCTCTGCCAAATACGCGATTCAACCGAATGAATTGGTCATCGGTGCCGGGAGTGATCAGGTGATCGAATTTGCGATTCATGCCAAAGCGCATGAGGGGAGCAAAGTTCTGATGAACAGCGTTACGTTTGCGATGTATGAGATCTATGCGAAGCAAGTGGGTGCCCAGATCATCCGAACCGCATCTCGCGAGCATAAAATGGATGAATTTTATGCGCTGTATCAAGAGCATAAACCCTCCATTATTTTTCTCTGTACTCCGAACAATCCGACGGGGGATGGGCTATTGGCGAATGAGATGATCGATTTTATCGCGAAAGTCGATAGTGATACATTGGTTATCGTAGACGGTGCCTACATGGAATATGCGCGATTCAAAAATCCCGATTTTGCGGTAGAACCGAAAGAGTTGATCGAACGATTTGATAATGTTTTGTTTCTCGGTACGTTTTCCAAAGCGTACGGATTAGGGGGGATGCGCGTCGGATACGGTATCGCCCAAGCGCCGATCATCGAAGCGCTTTATAAAGTTCGACCTCCGTTTAACATTACGACCCTCTCTTTGGAAGCGGCATCAGTTGCTTTGGAAGATGAAGGGTTTGTTCAAGAGTGTATCGCCGACAATTTCAAAGAGATGGCTCGATATGAAGCGTTTGCACGTTCCAAGGGGATCACTGTGATTGACAGTTATACCAATTTCGCCACTTTATCGCTTCCTGAAGAAAAAAATTCATCAAAAATTGCGCAAGAACTCTTAAAAAAGGGTATGATTGTACGTGATTTAAGCAGTTACGGATTGAACGCTATTCGCGTCACAATTGGAACATCGGTCCAAAATGATCGATTCTTTGAACTCACCGATCCTTTAGTATAAAATAGGTAACAATGGATTTTAAAGCTCTTTTTGCGCAACTCACTGTTTTTTTCGGAAAGCTTACCCAAGCACAAAGAAACATTATCGGCGCAGCGGTTGCGGGGATTGTCGCATTTCTCGTATTTTTAGTCGTCTATACCTCGGAAGGCTCAAGCGGAGGGGATGAATATCAGGTCCTTTTTGACCAACTCACGGCGGAAGATGCCGCAAAAGTGGTTGAACAACTCGAAAAAGATAAAATCCCCTATCGTATTCCGAGAGAAAACGTTATTGAGGTCCCTAAAAATGTCGTCTATAAAGAGCGTATTACCATTGCTTCGATGGGGATTCCCAAAGAGGGGCATGTCGGATTTGAGCTTTTTGACAAGCAAGAGTTCGGTGCGACCAATTTTGACCAAGAGGTAAAATTTCGCCGTGCATTGGAGGGGGAACTTGCCCGCTCTATCGATTCATTGGCGCCGGTAGAGAAATCGAGCGTTTCTCTCGCCCTTCCCAAAGAGACGCTGTTTGTCTCTGAGGAAGTTCCCCCTTCGGCATCGGTTATGGTGCAATTGAAAGATGGGGGAAAACTCACCTCAAAACAGATCCGTGGTATCAAAAAACTGGTCGCTGCGGCTGTCCCTAAATTAACCCCGGAAAATGTGACGTTGATTGATTCAGAGGGGGAAGCCCTCGGTGATGATGATGCGGCGGCGGCAATGGGCGAACTATCGGCATTACAGCAGCAGTATAAATCCAAAGAAGAGAAAAAACAAGAAGAGAAAATAGTCAATGTGCTCGCCCCCTTCATCGGAGGGAAAGATCGAATTGTTGCGAAAGTGACGATCGAATACGATTTCAGCGAACAAAGCTCCACCTCGGAGAAATTTGATCCCGAGAGTGTTGTTCGCAGTGAACAAACCTCTGAAGAGAAACGTGAAGGCGCTTCTCCTGCACCGGTTGGAGGAGTTCCGGGTGCGGTGAGCAACGTAGGCCCTGTCGAGGGGCTCTCAACCGGAGGAAGCGGTGAAAAATACGAAAAAAACACCGGAACCACCAATTATGAGATTTCAAAAACCGTTTCCACCACCAAAATGGAATTTGCCCGTATCAAACGGATGACCGCAGCCGTTGTTGTAGACGGTAAGTATGAAGCGAAAAAAGGGCCCGACGGTCAGCCGACCGAGGAGATGGAATACATCGCTTTGGATGAGACCCAGCTACAGGCGATTGATGCATTGGTTAAACAGTCGATCGGTGTCGATGAGCAGCGCGGAGATCAGGTCAGTATCCGTAACTTTGAGTTCCAAACGACAAAAGAGGGGATGCAGCCTAAAGATACGGCATCGAAAACCTCACAATTTATTGAAACCTACCTCTCGCCGTTTGCTCCGATATTCAAATACTTGCTGGTCGCAATTATTTTATTTGTTGCCTACAAAAAAATTATCATTCCGTTTGCAGAGCGTATGTTAGAATTTAGCAAAGAAGAAGAAGAATTTGATAAACCGAATCTTGAAATATCCGATGATGAGGGTGAAGATTTGGCTGAAAAAGTACAACAAATGCGCCGTAAAGTGGAAAATCAACTCGGATTGGGCGATAATTTCAATGAAGACGAACTCAAATACGATGTATTGCTCCAAAAAGTACGCGAGATCGCTGAAGAGCATCCGGAAGAGATTGCATCATTGATCCAAACGTTGATCGATGAAGAATCTGGTCCGAGTGATCCCAATAAACAAGCGCAGCGATAGGAGGGCATCATGAATTTAACCCCTGCTCAACAGGCGAATTTCGAAGAGATGACGATGACCCAAAAGGTCGCGATTTTATTGGTTCAGCTGGGTGAAGATGTTACCAGTACGATTTTTTCACGTATGAATGTCGAAGCGATTACCGAAATTTCCAAATACATTGCCAATAACCGTGCTATTGAGAAAAATGTCGGAGCAGCGGTGTTGGAAGAGTTTTACGCGATTATCCAATCCAATCAGTATCTCAATACCGGCGGTTTGGACTATGCTCGGGAAATTTTGTACAAAGCGTTGGGACCCGAAGAAGCCAAAAAGGTTTTGGAACGTTTGAGCAAAACGATGCAAAGCAGTCAAAATTTTGCCTACCTCTCAAAAATCAAACCGCAGCAGCTCGCCGATTTTATTATGACCGAGCACCCGCAAACCATTGCGCTGATTTTAGCCCATATGGACCCATCCGCCGCTGCCGAAACGCTCTATATTTTTCCGGATGATCTCCGTGCCGAAGTGGCGATGCGTATGGCGAAACTCGGGGATATTTCCCCCTCAATCATCAAGCGGGTCAGTGCGGTATTGGAGAGCAAACTCGAAGCATTGGCAACTTACAAAGTGGAAGTGGGCGGACCGCGTTCGGTTGCCGATGTGTTCAACCGTTTGGGGGCAAAAGTTTCCAAAGCGACGTTGGCGCAGATCGAGCAGCTTGATCAAGAGTTGGCATCGTCGATCAAAGAGATGATGTTTACGTTTGAAGATATGGTTGATTTGGATGCGAACAGTATACGTGAGATCCTTAAAGCGGTTGATAAAAACGATCTTATGCTGGCATTGAAAAGTTCAGCCGACGAGCTCAAAGAGAAGTTTTACGCCAACATGTCTCAACGTGCGAAAGACTCTTTTATCGAAGAGATGCAATTTTTGGGTGCGGTCAAAGTCAAAGAGGTCGAAGGTGCACAGCGTAAAATTGTCGATGCGGTTCAAGCATTGGCGGAACAGGGTGTCTTGCAGTTGGGCGAATCTGAAGAGATGGTGGATTAATCCTCATGGACGTTGTGATTTCACAAGATCGTGCTTCAGCCCATGCGATTAGCAAATATCAATTTAAGATACTCTCGTCGCTTAGCGGTTCCAGCATAGGTGAAGCTTCTCAGGAGATGCATCATACGATCACCGAAGAGGCACCGGTAATGGTTGAGCGACGCCGGGATGGAGGAGCGTCTCCCAAAGATGAGTTGATCGAATCATTGCTTAAAAAAGCCGATGAGATGAGCTCGAACGTCATAAAAATGCAGATGCGTATTGAAGCCATGCAGGAAGAACACGCCGCTGCTCTTGAAGAGGCTCGTAAAGCCGGTTATGAAGAGGGAAAACTGGCGGGAATCGCAGAGGAAAAAGCATCCAGCGATTCGATGGGGGCAAAAGTACACGATCAGCTCTCTCAATCGATCAAAACACTTGAAAACGCGGCACAGGAGTTTAGGATTGCCCTCGATTCGATCCAAAAAGAGCTGACCCACACCGCATTGGAGATTGCCAAAGAGGTAATCGGTATCGAGACTTCAGATCACAGTTCCAAAATTGCCGCAAAGCTTTCTACCGATTTGATCGAAGAACTCAAAGACGCTTCTTCTATCACACTGCGTGTAAATCCTGCTGATCACGGGTATATTTCTGAAAAAGTGGGTTCTTTGAATCATATCGAAGTACTTTCAGATCGTGCAATAAGCCCTGGAGGCGTAGTGGCAATCAGTAATGCCGGGAATATCGATTCGGAAATCAAAAAAAGGTATGAACGCCTTAAGCGTTCATTGTTGCTTGAATCATAAAGCCGTTTTTTGAGTATTGCCTTTTATACTGTAGTATCATGGAATTATTTGTAGAGGATTATCCGTTTTAATGAATATCAAACAATTTTCGCTTCCCCAGATGGAAGAACTTTCCCAAAAAATTCGTGAGCGGATTTTAGAGGTGGTAAGTTCCAATGGCGGCCATTTGAGCTCTACGCTCGGAGCTACCGAGATCATTGTCGCTATGCATAAAGTGTTTGATCCGTATAAAGACCCTTTTATTTTTGATGTTTCCCATCAGTCGTATGCCCATAAATTATTGACCGATCGATGGGAAGAGTTTGAAACGCTCCGCCGTTTCGGAGGGATTAGCGGGTACACAAAGCCTGACGAATCGGATGCCGATTATTTTGTGGCGGGGCACAGTTCTACGTCGATCTCTTTGGGGGTAGGGGCGGCAAAAGCGATTGTCCTGAAAAATGAGCAGGAGAGTCGTGTCCCGGTGGTCGTAATCGGTGATGGAGCGATGTCCGCAGGGATGGCCTATGAAGCGATGAATGAGCTAGGTGATCGTAAATATCCGATGGTGATTATCCTCAACGATAATGAGATGTCCATCGCCAAACCCATCGGAGCCATCAGCCGTATGCTAAGTTCAGCGATGGCAAGCCCATTCTATCAACGTTTCAAGCGTAAAACCGAACAGTTTGTCGACAATTTCGGAGAGGGGGCGCACTATCTGGCAAAGCGCTTTGAGGAGTCGTTTAAACTCATCACTCCGGGGATCATGTTCGAAGAGATGGGGATTGAGTATATCGGACCGATCGACGGGCATGACCTCAAATCGCTGATTGAGACGTTTGAGATGGCACGGGGGATGGGCAAACCGGTTTTGGTTCATGTTCAGACGATCAAGGGAAAAGGGTACGAGATTGCAGAAGGGAAGCACGAAAAATGGCACGGTGTCTCTCCGTTCGATCTTAAAAGTGGTGCTTCCAATGCCAAAAGCAGTGCAAAAAGTGCTACCCAAATATACACGGAAGCGTTGATGGCGGCGGCGGATGCGAATCCGAAAATCGTCGGGGTAACTGCCGCAATGCCAAGCGGTACGGGAATGACCCCTTTGCTCGAAAAGTATCCGAACCGCTTTTGGGACGTAGCGATTGCCGAACAGCATGCGGTGACGTCGATGGGTGCATTGGCGAAAGAGGGATTCAAACCTTTTTGTACTATTTACTCTACCTTTTTACAGCGGGGATTCGATCAGGTAATCCATGATGTATGTTTGATGGATTTGCCCGTTGTATTTGCAATGGACCGTGCCGGAATCGTAGGTGAAGACGGTGAAACGCATCAGGGGGCGTTTGATATCAGTTTTTTGCGTCTGATCCCCAATATGACGCTGTGCGCACCACGCGATGAGAAATCATTTCATCAGGTGATCGAGTATGCTTGTGATTATGAACATCCTTGTGCGATCCGTTATCCGCGCGGAGCGTTTTTTGAATCGGAACTTCCTGAATCGGTTCCGTATGAGACGGGCAAAAGTCAGCTGTTAATCGACAACGATTCGGATAAACTCTGTATCGGATACGGCAACGGTGTCGGACGCGCCGCGCAAACAATAGCGTTGATGGAGGAAAAACCCTCGTTGCTCGATCTTCGTTTCGTGAAGCCTCTTGATACCGAAATGCTGCGTACTATGGCGCAAAAGCATAAGCAATGGTATGTATTTAGCGATTCATCACGCATGGGCGGGGTAGGGAGTGCGTTGCTCGAATGGTTGAGCGAAGCAAAAATTACTGATGTGCAGGTGGTTAGTTTCGAGTACGACGATCAGTTTATCAAGCACGGAAATACCAAGCTCGTTGAAGAGTCGCTGGGGCTTTTGCCCGAACAGCTTGCAGAGCGTATCAACGCAACATTATAACCCCTGCAATTCTTCCGGTATGCTGTTTATCGGCACGGTAGGAAAAATATTCATCGCATCGGCATGAGGTGCAATGATCGATCACCTCGATCCGCTCCGGTGTAATCCCCAATTCTTGTAACTGTTGCAGTAAAATCGTATTGACATCCAAAAAGATTTTTCCATTTTCTCTCTGCAGTGCTTGAGGATACCCTTGTTTTTGGGTTTCGATGGCTATCGTCTCGTTAATCTCATAACAGCATCCATGGATCGAGGGACCTAACACGATGTGCAGATCGGTGCAGTGGGAACCAAATGCATCAGCCATCTTTTGGATTGTTTTCGGGAGTATTTGATTGAGGGCACCGGCGCGTCCCGCATGGACCGCACCAATTGCTTTTTGGATCGGATCATAGAGCAATATTCCCGTACAATCGGCACTCATCACCATTAATGGGGTACTACGATGGTTGGTGATGAGGGCATCGCACTCGGGGGGATTGTCAAACGTATGCGATTCATCGATAATGACAATGTTATCGGAGTGGATTTGACGCATGTGGATGAGCGAATTGCGGCGGTAATCGAGTGATGTGGCTAAAAGATCGTGATTGTGCAGCACATCAACCGGATTGTCCCCGACATGGAAAGCGAGATTGGCGGTTGTATAGGGTGCTTTTGAGACACCGCCGTGACGGGTCGTAAATAAGGCGCTCACCCCATCAAAAGGGGATAAGAGCTCGGAGTGGATTATTTTCATACAGAGAGTGTAGCAAGAGTGGGTTTTAGGTCAGATTAATGATGTTTGGATTATTCTTGCACTCCCCATTTTGTGTCGGGGTGTAGCGCAGTTTGGCTAGCGCACTACCTTGGGGTGGTAGAGGTCGCGTGTTCGAGTCACGTCACTCCGACCATATCTCTATAATCTTATACTCTCCTTTTACACATTCAAAGGTGCTTTATCGATCAACGACAACGGCACATTCACATCAAAAATTTTTGCACGGATCGGATGGATTCCAAAGCTCTCAAGCCGAAGGGTATGTTTTTTCAAATAATCTGACGCGTTTGATTCGGTATCAAAAAGATAAATTCCCCCCGCTTCTTTTGTTTGGGCGTTTTCAGTCCAAATTTTCCAGATCAAACCGTTTTCGGTAGCGATATCTTCCGCCAGCTCTTTGAATGCAGTGCTCATGGTTTCGCCAAACGGCCCTTCCATAGGAAAATCGATTTGTACGAGTTTCATGGTTTCTCCCTAATTTTTTTGAGATGTATTTTATCATTTTCCTCATTTTTAGTATTCAATGATTATACTATCTGAATATTAAAATGGATGCGGAGGTTTTATGATTCGTAGACAGATGAGTTCAGTGCGTTTGGACGGAACGGATATTGATCTCAAACGGCAGGAATTGAGAGCTTATTTTCATCAGAGTTTTGATCTTTTCGAATCTCTTTTTGAGCTCTTAAAAAGAGATGAGGTCTACTACCGCCAATCCGAACCGACCCGTCACCCGATGATTTTTTATTACGGCCATACGGCGATTTTCTACATCAATAAACTGGTCGCATCGGGTGCTCTCAAAGAGCGGGTAAATCCCCATTTCGAACAGCTTTTTGCGGTAGGGGTCGATGAGATGACGTGGGACGCTTCGAGTGATTCACTGAGATGGCCGAAGTTGGATGAAGTTCGGGAGTACCGCAAAGCGGTTCGTGCGCTTGTTGATAAGATGATTATGACGATGCCCATGACTCTGCCGATCACTCAGAGTGATCCGTTTTGGGCGATATGGATGGGGATCGAGCATGAGCGGATACATATCGAAACTTCCAGTGTTCTACACCGTCAGATGCCGATTCAATACGTACAGCAACACGAGGATTTTCCAATCTCACCGATGCGGGGCGATGCACCGCAAAATAGTATGGTTGCATTCGGTGGCGCTGATGTGGTTATGGGGAAAGGGTCCAAAGATCACGGAATATACGGATGGGACAACGAATACGGCAGTGTGCACGAAAGCTTCGCGCCATTTGAAGCATCGAAGTATTTGGTGAGCAATGGCGAGTTTATGGAGTTTGTCCGTGATGGGGGATATTCCCAACCCGAGTGGTGGGATGACGAGGGGCTGAAATTTTTAGAGATACGCGGTATGAGTCACCCCCCCTTTTGGGTGCCGCAGGAGGATGGAGAGTACCGTTTCCGAACCCTTGCACAAGAGATTGAGATGCCGCTGAACTGGCCGGCAGAAGTGAATGCCCTCGAAGCGGAGGCATTTTGTCGGTGGAAAAGCGCGCGTGATGCGAAAACGTATCGCCTTCCTACCGAAGGAGAGTGGCGTATCATGGTCAGAGAGGGGGGGATGGAGAGCGATGTGTTTGACGATAGTCGCGCCAATATCAATTTGGCTCATTACGCCTCTTCAGTGAGCGTTGATACCTATGCGCATGGTACACTGTTTGATGTTGTAGGGAACGTTTGGCAGTGGACGCAGAGCCAGATGGCCCCGTTTGAGGGGTTTTTCACCCATCCTTGGTATGAGGATTTTACCGAACCGACCTATGATGGCAAACACAACCTGATCAAAGGGGGATCGTGGATCTCGACGGGGAATGAAGCGTTATTGGCTTCACGCTACGCGTTTCGCCGCCATTTCATCCAGCATGCGGGGTTCCGCTATGTGATCGGAGCGGGGGAAAATGAAGCAATGAAATACGCTCGGATCGAATCGATGTGGAGTGAGTGGAAACAGCGGTATGGATGAGTTTTCCTTTATCGACCGATCCGCTACCAACGCCGAAAAATACGTTTTACGCGGGAAACTTTTCGGCACCGAATCGGTGATGCCGCTGTGGGTTGCCGATATGGATATCGCTACCCCCTCTTGTGTATTAGAGGGGGTTCGGAAGCGATTAGAACATCCGATCATCGGCTATGAGATCATGAGGGACGAAGCGTATGAATCTCAGATAGGGTGGTTTAAAAACTATCACGATTTTGGTATGAAGCGTGAATGGCTCAGCTACTCCCTCTCCGTCGTCGCCTCGATCGGATGTGCGATTCGCGCCTTTAGCGAAGCGGGAGATGAAGTGATCGTGATGGATCCCGTCTATCCGCCGTTTTACAGCATGGTTCGTGATAATAACCGATCCTTGGTGATTCATCCTCTGATGCAAGATCACAAAGGGATTTATCGATTTAATTTAGATCGGTTGTCCAAACAGGTATCAGATAAAACGAAGCTGCTGTTACTCTGTTCTCCCCATAATCCCGTGGGGAGAGTATGGAGCTCTGGGGAGCTTTTGGAACTCTGCCGATGGTGCGAAGAGAGGGGGATTGTGATCCTCAGCGATGAGATCCATTGTGATTTGGTCTATGCTCCCCATACCCATATCCCAACCGCTCAGATTGCACCGGAAAATACCGTAATGCTATTGGGACCGGGCAAAACGTTCAATATGGCGGGTTTTTCTATTTCTACTGTTTGTATCCCGTCTGAAGATTTGCGTCGACGTTTTGAAGCGGAACGTCAACGGGTGCACTGGGGGGATGGGGCTGTGTTGTCCCATATTGCGTTTGAAACGGCATACCTCAAAGGGGGGGAATGGTATGAGAATCTTATGGCGCATCTCACCTCCAATGCTGAGCGCATCAAAAAAGACCTCTCGTCGACGCCGATACGCTACAGCCTCCCTGAAGCGACCTATTTAGCGTGGCTCGATTGTCGAGAGTTGGGATTTGGCGATCGGGAACTGCGGGAATTTTTTGTCCGAGAGGCCGGGTTGGGACTGAGCCCGGGGCTTAGTTTCGGAAAAGAGGGATCGGGATTTATGCGGCTCAATTTTGCGATAGCTTCCGACAAACTATCCGAAGCGCTGGAAAAAATAAAGGAGGCGTTGGATGGAGTCTAAAATTACCGCGTTTATTCAACAACACCATCTCCTTACTCTGGCAACCAGCGGAGATCGTCTTTGGTGCTGTTCGATGTTTTATGCGTATGATCCTCAGAGCGTCTCATTTATTGTCGCCTCCGATGAGGCTACGGAGCATATGTCTCATGTCGCGTCCAATTCCAATGTTGCCGGTACGGTGGCATTGGAGACGAAAACGGTGGGAAAGATTCAGGGAATTCAGTATGCTGGGGTGATGCAAAGCTGTCCGGAACCGTTAAAACACCTCTATTTTGAGACGTTTCCGTATGCCCGTGTTATGAACCCGACCTTATGGCGTATTCGCATCGATGAGATCAAAATGACCGACAATACCCTCGGATTTGGGAAAAAAATCAGTTGGATACGTTAGGTTTAGGGAAAAAAAAGGAGCACGGTTTTCCGCTCGAACTGAGGACAACTTGGGAGGGGATAAATTTGCTTTTAAACCCGTATGCTTTGCACCCGTGGGGTTGATGAGCTTCCCATGTGACGAAATAGTATTGGCATTTATGGCAGTTGATTTTTTGCATAGGAAATTTTACCTATAATTTGATACTTTTAAAAGGATTAGCATGAATAAATTACTCTCAATGTTACAACTTCAACAGCAGTTAAATGATGCGACCAACGGTCAAGGATGGGAAAAAGGGGTGACCAAAGAGGGGAAACGGATCAACTGGCGCCGTTGCATTTACATGGAGAGTGCAGAGATGATCGATTCGTTTGGCTGGAAACATTGGAAAAGCATTACGCAACCGACCGATTATGCCAATCTCCAAATTGAAATCGTAGACGTATGGCATTTTGTGATGAGTTTGGTACTTGAAGACGGTATTTATCGCGAAAATGAAACCCATGAGCAGATGGCAACATGGATGGCTGCAACGGAAGGATACAAACTCCTCTCTTCGACAACATCGCCTGCTTTTGCCTCCGATGAAGCCCTGATGCTCAAAATTGAGACCATCATGCGTCGTTCCCTTGAACCGGCGATTGATGGCGATTTGAAAAAAATGGTGGATGACTTTTTCCGACTTTCGGTTATGGGGGCTTTGAATCTTGATGAGTTGTATCGCCTCTACGTCGGCAAAAATATCCTCAATCAATTCCGTCAAGATCATGGATACAAAGAGGGGAGTTACATCAAAATCTGGAACGGCTTGGAAGATAACGCCGTAATGAAAAGCGGATGGGAAAAGAATCCCGATATGACTCCGGTAGAACTTTATGAGGTGCTTACAAAAGCTTATCCTTCATAAATTTCTTTATATTCCCCTTTCCACCGTTTATGACACCAAAACCATAGTTTTGGGTGTTCTTTGATGAGGGTTTCAAGGGTATTCACCTGTTGGATTGTAGCTTTGAGTATTGATCCCTCATCGCTATTTTCGACCTGAATGGGCTTATCAAAAGTGATGGTGTAGTGTTCATCATCTTCGGTCGTGATGTATACCCCCACGATCGGGGTGTTAAATTTACTCGACAAAAGGGCAGCCGTTGAAGAGTGATAGGTCGGGTGATCAAAAAAATCGGCTTTGACACCGTATTTGGCATTGCTTGCTTGATCGATCATAATCAATACGGAGCCGTTTTGTTTCAGTCTTTTTGTCATATGTTTCAAAGCACCGTTTTTTTCGGCTAACTCCATCCGATGCCGACTTCGTGCTTCATGGAGATAGGGGTCGAATTCTGAGCGCTTGAATCCTTTGTAGATTGAAGCGACCGGTGTAATCAATGACGAAATCGCCGCTCCCCCCAATTCCCAATTCCCAAAGTGGGCAGAGACGAAAATAATCCCTCTCCCCTCTGCGAGTATCGCATCGACATACTCACGATTTTTAAAGGTGACGTGAGCGGCTATCTGCTCAGGGGTATTGCGCCGATTTTCCATCGTTTGGAGCAAATTGAGGGCAAGATTGTGGTAGCAATATTTCTCGATCTCCTCTTTTTCTTTATCACTCAGACTCTGATCAAACGCGAATTTGAGATTTTGCTGAATTACTTTATTGCGTTTAGGGGCGAATTTATGGGCTAAGTCCGCAAGAGAGATAAACAGATTTTTGCGCCATGATTTAGGGAGTGCCATTAATAGAAAGTCCACTACTAAAAAGAGGCGATATAAGAACATTACAACAATTCCTTGGCTTTTTGGAGTATTATCGATGGGTCAATCTCTTGGATTGAGAAATCGTTGCGATTGATTTTTAAAATATTGACAGGTGATGGGGATTTAATACCGATATTAACGGCAGTAGGGAAAATCATCCGCTCATTCGTAGGACCAAAAAGGGTGATGGATGCTTTGTTCATTGCCCACGCCATATGGGTCGGACCCGTATCGTTTCCGATGGTGAGATCACAATATCCGATAAAGTTGACCAATTCCTTGAGGCTCATTTTTGATGCTACACGGGCATTTTCGGTATGTGCTGCAATCCATTGAGCATCAGTGTATTCGGCATCGCTGCCCCAAATGAGATGGCATGGATAAGGGAGATTATCGCAAAGGGTGGCAAAGTGCTCTCTAGGGTAACATTTGCTCGGCCATGAAGCACCGATAACGCAGGCGATATTTTTCGTTTCGGTGAGTTCGAGCGGTTTATTAGCGAGAGGAAAGAGAGGTGTTTTGTTGATGATGGCATTCTCATCATAGGGGATACCTAACGCTTCGGTGATGACCAACACGTTGCGTTTGATGACATTCATCTCATACGCAATCGCCGATGTCGTAGTGTAAAACCATGACGCAACCGATTCTCTTGCGCTTTGACGATCAAATCCGTGTACCGGACCTTTTAAAAAAGAGGTGACGATGGCCGATTTCAATAACCCCTGCGCATCGATAATTTGATCGTATGCAGGGCGAGAACGGAGATGCCCAATGGTTTGTCGAAGGAGAGAAAAACTTTTTGTTTTTTTGATTTTTTTGAGAGGAACGGCAATAACCTCATGGATGAGCGGATGGTTGTAAAGCATCGGTGCAAACGCCTCTTCAACGTACCAGTCGATCAATGCATCAGGATTGTGTTTGTGAATGATTTGCAGGACAACGGCTGTATTGACGATGTCTCCCAGTGCGCTTAGCCGTACAATGGCGATTCTGTTTTTTCCGGATTTCATAAGCGTAACTATAGCGCAACTAAGCTACAATCCGCATCAATTTAAAGCGTATCAAAAAGGGGAGAAAATGGTTGTTCAAGATATTCAGCAGTATTCAGAAATCCGCCCGAAAGCGCGTGCCTATTTTTGTTACCTTTTCCAAAAAAATCTTCCCAACCATCTCCCCTCCGTTTCGGTGGAGACGTTATCGTCGCGCCTTTTAAAAATCAGAGGGGATCTAAAAGGGCTGGAAGCCGCCTACCTCCTCGATGCCAAAGGAAATCAGGTTACCCCAACCTATTTGAAAAACGGGAAAAAAGAGGAAGATATCGGCGAAAACCGTTCTACCCGCGCCTATTATTACCGTGCGATGAAAGAGCGCCGGTGTACGATTACCGACCCTTACCCTTCGCTCCTCAACGACGAACTCACCGTTACCGCATCGGAGCCGATTTTCAATGAACACGGCGAAATCGTTTACGTCGCCTGTATCGATCTGCCTCTCGCCGAAGTACTTCGGATCGCCCACCCTTTAGCCTCTGAAACGGCGGCGGGACGGTTTTTCAAAATCATATATGCGATTTTTTCGGTGGCGCTGGCATTTGTTGCGTTACTCCTTTTTGTCAAAGGTATTGAGGGATTCCTTGCATACGGAATGGGAAATTATGACCGTATCGAAATCAAAGACATCTTTGAAGCGACAATCCTTCTGACCCTCTCTTTGGCGACATTTGATTTGGTTAAAACCCTCTTTGAAGAGGAGGTTCTGGGGCGGAGCAAAAAAGATCCCGCCTCGGATATCCATAAAACGATGGTGCGCTTTTTAGGCTCGATCATCATCGCCCTCTCCATTGAAGCGTTGATGCTGGTTTTTAAATTTGCGATGACGGCACCCGAGATGCTGCTTAATGCCATTTATATTATCGGTGGAGTATCGGTGTTGCTTGTGAGTCTCGCCGTATACATCCGATTTACTCACGACAAGGAACGATTATGATAGCGATAGTAGATTACAACATGGGGAACCTGGCGAGCGTCAAAAATGCGTTCGATTCTTTGGGACGGAGTGTTGTTGTTGAATCGGATCCCGAAAAACTCAAAAATTACGATCGTCTTATTTTACCCGGAGTCGGTGCGTTTGGGGATGCGATGGAACATTTAAAGCACGGAGGGATGGATCAAGCGGTCAAAGAGTTTGCCCAAAGCGGAAAATATCTTCTCGGGATTTGTTTGGGGATGCAGCTGTTGTTTGAATCAAGCGAAGAGTTCGGGCTCACTGAGGGACTCGGATTGGTTAAAGGGAGAGTCGTAGCGTTTGATTCCAGCCGTTTTCATACGCCGCTCAAAGTGCCGCATATGGGGTGGAATCGGATGTTTACCCAAAATCATCCGTTATTTGAGGGTCTTGATGAAGCCCATTACCTCTATTTCGTTCACTCCTATCATGCTCTTTGCAGCGACAGTTCCGACAGTATCGGTGAAAGTGTTTACGGATATCGCTTTACAAGCGCGGTAGCTCATGAGAACGTGATGGGGATTCAGCCCCATCCGGAGAAAAGCCATCAAAACGGCTTGGCTATCCTCAAAAACTTTATCAATTTATAAGGATTTCAATGACTATTTTTCCGGCAATCGATCTCAAAGACGGCAAGGCGGTACGGTTGACCAAGGGGCTGATGGAGAGTGCTAAAATTTATTCGGACACTCCGTGGGAGCTTGTTAAAACATTTGAAGAGATGGGGGCTGAGTGGGTTCATTTGGTCGATCTCAACGGAGCGTTTGCGGGGGAACCGAAAAACCTCGAACAAATCCGTTTGATTCGTGAAAACTGCAATGTGAAACTTCAGCTTGGCGGGGGTATCCGCGATGAAGCGACGATCCAACGTTATTTGGAGTTAGGAATCGATCGGTTGATTTTAGGCTCTATCGCGTTGCGGGACCCCGAATTCGTCAAATCGATGGCGGCTGCGTACCCTATCGTTGTCGGGATCGATGCGATTGATGGATACGTTGCGGTTGAGGGGTGGGGTGAAGTGAGCTCTATGAAGGCGACCGATTTGGCTAGATTATTTGCCGATGCGGGTGTTGAAGCGATTATCTGTACCGATGTGGGACGTGACGGTACACTTTCTGGGGTAAATGTCGATTTTACCCTTGATATCGCCAGAGCTTCAGGCATTCCGACCATCGCCAGCGGCGGGGTTAAAGACGGTAGCGATATTGATGCGCTACGGGAGTGCGGCGAGATTGCCGGAGCGATTGTCGGCAAAGCATTTTATGAGGGGAGAATAGACCTCAAAAAATATCTTTAAACTTACCGCAAAGATCGATAGGTTATCATTGGGTATTTATTCTGTTCAAATCAAGAATCGACAAAAGGATTTACTTTGAAATTATTGGTTGTAGATGATAGTTCGACAATGCGCCGTATCATCAAAAATACACTTTCACGCCTCGGGTATGAAGATGTTTTAGAAGGTGAAGACGGACTGCAAGGGTGGAGTGTTCTTGATGCAAATCCGGATATGGGGATGTTGATCACGGACTGGAATATGCCTGAAATGAACGGTTTGGAATTGGTTAAAAAAGTGCGCGCAGATGCCCGTTTTGCTGATCTTCCGATTATTATGGTCACCACTGAGGGGGGGAAAGCGGAAGTAATTACCGCCCTCAAAGCGGGGGTAAACAACTATATCGTCAAACCTTTTACTCCACAGGTATTAAAAGAGAAACTCTCCGCAGTTCTTGGTACTGAGGGTTAATGCAAGATTACTATTACATGCTGATGGTTAAGCCATCGTCTCATCTAGAGTTGTTTAGTGATTTTTTGGTCGATGTTTTACCGGTAGGATTTGAAGAGACCGACGATGGGTTCATTATCCGCAGTGAAGAGGATTTAGAGACCGTCATGTGGGGAATCGAGCAGTTCGCCGAAGCATTGCAACGGGCTACGGGTGAGGTGATTGATGTTGAGATGAACCTTACCAAAGAGAAAAATGACGATTGGATTGCTCAATATCAACAAGGGATAACCCCTGTCGAGATTGACCCTTTTTATATCCATCCGACATGGCAGGAACCGCGTGAGGGGATGTTGAACATTGCTATCGATCCGGCATTGGCATTCGGTACGGGTCATCACCCTACAACGGCATCGTGCCTTCGTGCTGTGGCGAAATACGTCAAAGAGGGCGATGAGGTGATGGACGTAGGGTGCGGAAGCGGTATTTTAGCAATTGCCGCAATCCGCAAAGGGGCAATTGTCGATGCCTGCGATACCGATCCGCTCTCCGTTGAAAACGCTCTTGTCAACGCTTCCCAAAATAATATTACCTATCGTAGTCTTTGGGAAGGTCCTATCCAAGAGAGCAGTGAGCAGTACGATGTCATTATTGCCAATATCGTTGCCGATGTATTGGTTTTTATCGCCAGTGATCTTAAAAAACGGTTACGTGAGGGGGGAATATTGATCCTCTCAGGGATAATGGATAAATATGAAGATAAAGTTCTGCGTGCCTACAAAACGTTTGAACTTACCGAGCGTATTGTTGAAAACGAATGGGTAACTTTGGTAGTTACGTTAAAAGGGAAATCGTAAATGTCTCAAAACGAATCAAATCCGACTCCGGATAATAAAAACAATAATTTTTTTAATAAAAACCCTCTCATCGCTTTCGCACTTTTTTCGGTCATCATTATCGTATTGTTCAAAGCGCTGATCGGAGATGAGAGTGATTTGAGCGCCAAGGTTAACGGTCAAAACGTAACACGAACGCAAGAGATCAGCTATGCCGATTTGAAAAAACTGATTAACAATAAACAGGTTGAAAAAGTATCTATCGGACAAACCTATATCCGTGCTATCGGAAATGACGGAAACGGTAAAGTTGCCTATACGACACGTATCGTCGGCAACGATTCCACCTTGATCCCTTTGTTGGATGAGAAGGGGATCAACTATGTCGGATTCAGCGAGAGCAACTGGTTTACCGAAATGTTCGGATGGTTGTTCCCGTTTCTCATTATCATCGCCATATGGATGTTTTTTGCCGGACGGATGCAACGGAGCATGGGGGGCGGAATTTTAGGGATGGGTAATTCTAAAAAATTGGTCAATTCCGAGAAACCGAAAACCAAATTTGATGATGTTGCCGGCGCCCAAGAGGCAAAAGAAGAGGTTTTAGAGATCGTCGATTTCCTCAAACATCCCGACCGTTATGTTGAACTCGGAGCAAAAATCCCCAAAGGGGTCTTGCTCGTCGGAAGTCCGGGTACGGGTAAAACATTGCTCGCCAAAGCGGTAGCAGGGGAAGCGGAAGTGCCGTTTTTCTCGGTATCGGGATCGAGTTTTATCGAGATGTTCGTCGGGGTCGGTGCGGCGCGGGTGCGTGACTTGTTTGAACAAGCCAAAAAAGATGCTCCGTCGATTATTTTCATTGATGAGATCGATGCAATCGGTAAAAGCCGTGCTGCCGGAGGTGTAATGGGCGGGAATGATGAGCGTGAACAAACCCTCAATCAGCTCTTAGCCGAAATGGACGGGTTCGGAACCGATACCCCGATCATTATCCTCGCAGCGACTAACCGCCCTGAGATTCTCGATCCGGCATTGTTGCGTCCGGGTCGGTTCGACCGTCAAGTGCTCGTCGATAAACCCGATTATCAGGGACGTATCGATATCCTGAACGTTCATGTGAAAGGGGTAAAACAAGACGCCGATGTCGATCTCGAAGAGATCGCGCGTCTCACCGCAGGGTTGGCGGGTGCCGATTTAGCAAACATCGTGAATGAAGCGGCACTCTTAGCAGGACGAAAAAGTCAGAAAACAGTCCGTCAAGCCGATATGCGTGAAGCGGTTGAGAGGGCAATTGCGGGACTCTCCAAAAAGAGCCGACGCATCGATGAAAAAGAGAAAAAAATCGTTGCCTATCACGAAAGCGGGCACGCCCTATTGGCAGAAACGACCAAGGGAGCCAAAAAAGTTTCCAAAGTATCCATCGTACCGCGTGGTTTGGCGGCACTCGGGTATACTCTAAATACCCCTGAAGAGAACAAATATCTGATGCAGCGTCACGAATTGATCGCGGAGATCGACGTATTGCTCGGGGGGCGTGCGGCAGAAGAGGTATTTATCGGAGAGATCAGCACTGGAGCGGCAAACGATTTGGAACGGACAACCGATATCCTCAAAGCGATGGTACAAATGTACGGTATGAGTGACGTGGCAGGATTGATGGTTCTTGAGAAACAACGTAGTTCATTCTTGGGCGGCGGTATGACGCAGGCGAAAGAGTACAGTGACAAAATGGCCGAAGAGATGGATAATTTCATCAAAACCACATTGTCTGAACGTTATGCGGCGGTCAAAACCCGTTTGGAAGAGTACAGTGACGCGATTGAAAAAATTGTTGAGCTATTGTATGCCAAAGAGAATATCACCGGAGATCAAGTTCGGGAGATCATTGAAGCATTCGAGATCGAAAACAATATCGAAACGAAATTGGAGCCTCGTAAAGAGATTCCCGTAAGTTCTAAAATTACCATCGACGAGTAACAAGGAGTAAAAATGAGTGTTCAAAATGATACCTTTATCCTCTCTTCGCGAGGATGGCTTCTCAGTGCTGTTTTGGGCACCCTTTTTATCTTTTTTACGATGACTGGGCTCCATCTGTTTCAATTCGTTTTCGGAGCGCTTTTATTGGCGGTCCTGGTCATTTTTCGTAACCCTGAGCGTAACTCGACAGAAACGGATGCGGGTCGGATTATGAGCAGTGTCGATGGGGTTGTCTTGTCTGTGGAAGAGGTTGTAGTAGAAGATCAAAAGATGTCAAAAGTGAGTATTATGAACTCACTATGGGACGTTTCGATGCTCCGTTCCCCATTTGATGGGAGCATTGAAGGGTTCAAAATTCGTCACGGTGCGACACTTCCTCTCTACAATCCCCTCTCCGATACGCTCAATGAAAAAGCGGTACTCTCTTTTCACTCCACTAACGGTGATGAAATTTTTATCGAACACCTAAGCGAACAAAGTTGTTTTCCGATCGGGATTGAACTCGAAAAAGGGCAAAAGTTCAGAGAGGGTGCACGTTATGGATTTCTTGCCAAAGGGCGAACCGTCATTTATGTGCCGGAAAAGACCCGTATCTCAGTCAATGCAGGATCATCGGTTCGTGCTGGCGAGAGCGTTATCGGGTATTTGAACGCAGCGTAACACGATGCGTCAATCTCCTCCCCCAATAGCCTATCTACTCCCCAATTTTTTTACCGCCGCTTCTATTTTTTCGGGATTTTATGCCATTGCTTTGGCTTTAGAAGGATCATTCGATACGGCTCCGTGGTTTATCTTCCTTGCCCTTATTTTCGATGGGTTGGATGGTCGCGTCGCCCGTTTGACCAATACAGCCAGCAATTTTGGTGTTGAGTTTGATTCGTTAGCCGATATTGTCGCTTTCGGCGTAGCCCCTGCGTTGATCCTTTATCTTTATATCGGTGATGCTTACGGGCGTATCGGAATCGTCGTAAGTGCTTTGTATATCATTTTCGGAGCGGTTAGGCTTGCCCGTTTCAACGTGACCACGGCTAGAATTGAACCGAGTGTTTTTATCGGTCTCCCTATCCCTACGGCTGCGATTATGATAGCGATTGCTATTCTATTGTTTGAGCGCTACAGCGAATTTGAAGCATACAAAGTTTTTATTCTCCCTCTTACCCTTGTGTTGGCAATATTGATGGTGAGCAATATCCGCTATCCGAGTTTCAAAAAAATGAACTTCAAAACATTCCATTTTATCCGCTTTTTGATTGGAATCATTGTCGTTTCTATGGGAGTTTTTATCTATCCGATTGAGGGGATGGCGATATTGGCGGCAGGCTATCTGCTCTATGGCCCTTTACGCGCATCGTTTTATATGCTTCGTCGCCTTTTTTATAGAGCGTGATATTTTTGGGGTTCGTTAGCGAGTTTGTCCGTATCGATTCTAAAATCGAAATATCGTGAGACAAATCCGGTATTGCCCATTTTCTGAAGTTGAAGGACAGCTGCCGGATTGTTCCGTATTTGCATGTATAACAGTGCCAATGCGTAACGGCTCTCTAGAAAGTTGGGATTTTTGAGCTTGGAGAGTTCGAGCAGAGCGATGGCATTTTCATAGTGTTCAGCCCCTATAGAAGCACAAGCGCCCATAAACAATGTATGCTCATCTCTAACTTTATGGATATCGATTAACTGATTATAGAGGGTATAAGATTTTTCAAATTCTCGGTTATAAAAATAGGCTTGTGCCAAGGCCTCCATCAGCGATGCGGTATCATCGGCCGTAGTTTGAAGGGCAGTTTCTAACCGTTTAATAAGAGGAGTTAAACCGCCCGTCATCATGGCCATTAAAATCATCCGATCCCGGGTGAGTTGCGGACCATAATAGAGGTCATTGTAATGAAAAGAGTGTTTTTTGAGATAATTCATTGCTGATGAAGCGAAGGGCTTCGTTTTTTGATCATTAAAATGGGTATCAATCACCATTAAGTGAGGAATAATATCGTTCGGAAGCAAAGATACCAGTTGCTCAGATGCTTTGGAAGCCGTTTCATATTTTCCTACCTCTTTCGCAATCTCAACACTCAACGCCAAATACAGAGGTTTCTCTTTGTACGGGTTATCAAGCCATTTCGCTGCACTTGGGATATTGTTTTGCGAGATATCCATCATTGTTCGGTAGAGTACAAATTCCTCTTTTTCCGGCTCTTTCGCTAAATTTTCTTTGAGAATCGAGTTCAGTTTCGGATTGGTTTTGCCGATCATCTCCGCACTCATAATTGCAAAAATACCGGACATGTAATTATTGGCGTCTAAATGGTAGGAACGTAAAAAATGGTCATACGCTTTGGAGATATTGCCAAGTTGAGCATAGGTTAAAGCGAGATTGTAATGCAAAATAGAGTGCTGCGGATTTTTTTTGAGCAATGCTTCCAATTGGGTATTCGCATCTTTGAGCCGGAATTTGAGCGCTTTTTGGATCGCTAGTGCTATCCCGTAATCAACATTTGACGAACGGCTGCTTTTTTGGAGATACTCTTTGGCGCTGCTGATATCGTCGATGTAAATATTTGCATTTCCCTTCCGTATATAGCTGATGGTTTGATCGGCATTGAAAATTTTATACGGGGCAAAATAAAAGAGACTTTGATAAATTTTATGCCGGTTATTTTGTTTATACCCTCGATAGATTTGTTGAACGTCATCAGGATTAAAGAGGGACGATTTGAGATAAACCTCGATAGGGTATGGCGTGTAGACTTCCTTTGGATAGGAATCGGTAGCGCTTTGAATTAATTTGCTTGCATCTTCCTGCTGCCCAGATTTGAGATAGACAAATGCGAGGGCAAGCTGCTCTTGAATCGGTTTGGGGTTTTGGATTACGGCATCGTCTAAATATTTTTTGGCAAGGGCTAAATCGCCTAAATTGGCATACATGAGTCCAAGGCTAAAAGAGTCTTCCTCTTGTACCGGATTTTCTAGCGCACCGATTGCATCTTCAAAGCTTCCATACATCGCTCCGATTTTTGCTCTGAGGGTATTTTGGGTTGAGAGGTATTCATCGGTTGTGGGGTGTTTCAATGCGCTGAGGGCTTCGAGATAGTTCCCTTTGTAATAGTTGATGAGGGCGTAATAATACGAATACATCGGAGAATTTACCTCTTGGGGGAGGTATTGCTGTGCCAATTGAATATAGCGGTTAAATTCGCCTTCTTGTTGTAAATTAAGACAACACACGGCCGCATTGATAGCGCTTACACATCGATTCTGACTGTTTTCGATAGAACGTTTGAAGTTTTCGAGCGCTCCCTTATAATCCCCCTCTTTGAGTTGGACGACCCCCAAGTTATACTGGCTGATCGCTTCAGAGTGAAGAGCGATTTTTTCGTATAGTTTTAGCGCTTCTGCCTGATTTCCGTTGGCGTAGAGATAATTGGCTCTCTCAATCATATTTTCCAGAACGCTGGGCTCAATGATCTCTTGTTCCGGTTGATTGGCATTTTTATGAACAGGAGCCTCGATCGGTTGATCTTCTCCTTCGCTATGGGCATTGAAAAGAAAAAACCAACTGGCTCCCCCTCCTGCCAATAACAGCAGGGCAACCGCCCCACCGATCAAAATCAATTTTTTCTTTTTGCCGGACGGCTCAGGCTGATCGGAAGGTTCATTTTGCGCTGAAGCGGGGGCAGCGACTCCGGCCGCATCCGCCTCTTCGATTACGATAATCTCTTCTTGAACGTCAGCCATGAGCTCTCTTTAGCCTTTTAGAGGTACTTGTGCAAAACGGTCGGAATGGTAATCGTACCGTCTGCTTGTTGGAAATTTTCCATGATAGCTATCATCGTCCGTCCGACCGCTAAACTTGAACCGTTGAGGGTGTGGGCGAGGAGATTTTTCCCCTCTTCTTTATATCGGATTTTCGCACGTCGGGCTTGGAAATCACGGGTATTGGAGACGGAACTGATTTCGCGGTAGGTGTTTTGTCCCGGGAGCCATACTTCAAGGTCTACCGTTTTCGCCGCACCGAAACCGAGATCACCCGTACAGAGGGTGACGAGACGGTGAGGAAGCCCTAATGCCGCGAGGAGATCGGAGGCACATGCAACCATCTCATCAAAGATTTTATCGCTTTGATCTTGGGTTGTGATAGCAACGAGTTCAACTTTGTGAAACTGGTGCTGGCGGATCATACCGCGCACATCCCGTCCGCCGCTTCCTGCCTCTTTACGGAAACAAGAGGTGTATCCCGTCATTTTGATCGGGAGGTCGGTAGAGGCTAAAATCTCGTCTTGGAAGAGGTTGGTGAGGGGCACTTCCGCCGTCGGGATGAGATAGAGCTCTTCTTCCTCGACTTTGAAGAGATCTTCTTCGAATTTCGGAAGCTGTCCGGTTCCTTCCAATGCGCGGCGGTTGACGAGCATCGGAACACTGTACTCTTCAAATCCCCGTTCACGGTTGAAATCGAGCATAAAGTTAATCAATGCACGTTCTAATCGTGCACCCATACCACCGACAACGCTGAAACGGCTTTTGGCGAGTTTAACACCCTTCTCGAAATCGATCCAGCCGTTTTGCTCGGCGAGTTCCCAGTGCTCTTTTGGAGTGAAGCTAAACGTCGGAGGGGTGAGGACTTTGCGCAATTCAACGTTGCTCTCTTCGTCTTCCCCGTCAGGTACGTCCGCATCCGGGATGTTGGGGACACGCATGATGATCGCATCGAGGGCCTCTTCGGCAGCACGTTGCGCATCCAAGAGTTCACCGAGCGTGATCTTGTTGGCATCGACCTCGGCTTTGAGCTCGTCGGTGCTTTTACCCTCTTTTTTGTATTGACCGAAGAGTTTGCTCAGTTCATTTTGTTTGGCTTGGAGGGTTTCGTAGGCTTGTTTGGCACTTTTGAGGGTTTCATTGGCGGATTTGAGCTCTGCTATCGTCTCAGCAGAGACTTTTTTGCGCATGAGCGCGGAGGCGGTTTCGTCAAAATTTTTCTGGAGAAGTTTTACATCGATCATAAAGAGTATTCCTGCAATTTAATAATGATCGATTATAGCCAAAAGAGGCTGAAATTAGCTCAAAATCGCCTTGGCTAACTCAAACTGATTGGCGGTCATGATATGGATTTTCGGATGGAGCGCTTTGAGTTCTTCGAAAAGGTTCTTGCTCAATTCAAATCCGACGCAGTACTCTTCCTCTGGGCTGATAAGTGATGCGGCTTCGAGCGCTTCGACCCATGTGTGCGGGACGAAAATCCCCGGAACGTTTTCATCTAAAAATCGTGCGGTACGGAGTTTCGTAATCGGGAAATAGCCCAAAACGAGGACACAAGCGGCATTATTCTCTCGGTTGGCTTCTTCCATCATGTCGAGCAGTTTACGGGCGTTTTCTAGATCGTAGACCGGTTGGGAGATAATGGCGATCGCTCCGTGAGCAACCTTTTTGGTCATTTTTTTCTGCAAGGTTGCCGCACTTTTGGCGTACGCATCGATCACGGCAAACGGATAGATCTCTTGGACGGGGGCGAGAAGTTTTTGCTCCGCCATATCGGTTCCGCTATTGAGGGTCGTGATAATGTCAAGGAGGAGTTTGCTGTTTCCCTCGAAGACCCCTTTGGCATGGGGCTGATCGGAGTAGTGGGCACTGTCTCCCGTGAGGGCGAGGATGGCACGGACGTTCGCTTCGTTGGCGCCGAGAAGATCACTTTGGAGTGCGATACGATTGCGGTCACGCATGCTCATCGTTGCCAACGTCGGTTTGTTAAAACGGTTTTGGAGCATTTGCGCCGCGAAAAGGGCGTTGTATTTTAGTTTTGCCAACGGATTGTCGGTGGTGCTGAAGCCATCAACGAGCTTATCCAGCCCCAATGCGGCGATTTTTTCAACCGTCGGGGCAAACTGAGCCGAACGTGATGGGGTCGTCTCTAGGGTAATATAGGTGCTGTTACGTAGTTTATCGATAAAGGTTTCGAACAAAAAAGGTCCCTTTGGATATAATTGCGTCATTATAACAAAATGTGGGAAATCTATTTTGATAAAATTAGCAGTATTTGATTTTGATTCGACGTTGATGGACGGCGAGACAATCGATTTTTTTGCGCAGGCTTTGGGGATCGGTGAGCAGGTATCTGCCATTACGGAGCGGGCGATGAACGGAGAGCTTGATTTTTTCGAATCGCTCCAACAGCGTGTCGGACTTTTGCGCGGTCTTGAGTTTAGGAAGGTTGAGGAGATTTGTCACAATCTCCCCTATATGCCCGGAGCGGTAGAGACGATTGCAGCGTTAAAAGCGCGCGGTATCAAAGTGGTCTGTTTCAGCGGCGGATTTCGCACGGCGACCTCCTATGCGAAAAACATCCTCGGCTACGATGCCGATTTCTCGAATATCCTTCATGCCAAAGAGGGGAAACTCACCGGACTTGTTGGAGGGGATATGATGTTCAACACCTCAAAAGGGGACATGCTCACGCGTCTGCAAGGGTTGTTTGGTATTAGCGAAGAGGAGACGATGGTGGTCGGTGATGGGGCGAATGATTTGTCGATGTTTGCTCACGCCGGAACGAGGGTCGCATTTTGCGCCAAAGAGGTCCTCAAAAAAGAGGCAAATGTGATCGTCGATACGAAAGATTTGACTCAGATTATTACAAAGGTATTTTAATGTTAGAAAATTCATTGTGGTTGCGTTACAGCCCCGATAAAACGATTCGCGAAGTGTTGGCACGCATCTATGAGTGCAATGCGGTAGAGATCGGGGATGATGAGCGTGAATTGTATGCATCACTCAAACGCCATTTGACTAAAAAAGAGTTTCGAATGGTAATGATGAACGAAGCGGGACTCTCACCGCAAGAGATCGGTGATGAATTAGGACTTGAGGGTGAAGAGCTCAAAAAAGCGCAGTACAAAGCATATCGTAAAATTCGTCAGGACAAAATCCGTCTCGAAGTACGTGCAAGTCAAACCAAAGAAGAGAGTATTGAAGAGTTAGAGGATTAATTGTTGGTTCATCTAATTTTTGGTACGATTATTAGAATTTTAAATAGTAAAAGGGAATTTGACGTGAAATTGTTCTCATTTGTTTTACCTGTCGCTTTGTGTGCAGGCATAGTTATCACCCCTCTCTCAGCTGATATAGGAAAAGGGCAAAAATGGTACACCAAAGAGTGTAAAAGCTGTCACGGAAACGGGACAAAAGGTGCGGCTATGCATACTCAAGACGGTTGGAACGACCTTTTTGCCAATGAGGGTGCCGAAATTGTTAAAAAACATATCGGGACTCCTGCTGAAGCCTATTTTAAAGGGGAAAACTTTAAAAACCGTGCAAAAGATATCCGCGATTTCTTGTTTGAGTACGGTTCAGATTCAGGAAATGTCCCAGCGTGCTAAACATCTGAAAGTGTGAGAGTTTGATACATTTTTGATAAAAAATCTAAAAAAACATCACATTAACATTCGGTTAAAGCTCCATTTATCCTTTATCCGATATGATTAAAGTGCATCAAGACACCTTCACTGTTTTTTCGAAAATGTTGAAGGTGTCTTAAAACTACTAATTTCGAAGGAGAACGACATGAAAAAGTCAGCTTCATGCTTTCTTGCTGCTCTTGTAGCCGTAGGGATGATGAGTACAGCGGCATCTGCCGATGTTAAAAAAGGTCAAAAAGCCTATTTGAAAACCTGTAAAAACTGTCATGGTAACGGAACCAAAGGTGCCGCAATGCATACTCAAGAAGAGTGGGATGATTTGTTCGCTAACGGCGGAGCAAAAATCGTCAAGGCTCACGCAAATGACAAATCAGCGGCTTTCTTTAACGGGGATGCTTTCAAAAGCCAATCACAAGATCTTCGCGATTTCTTGTTTGAATACGGCTCTGATTCAGGAAACGTCCCTTCTTGCGGTTGATCTAACCTCACTTTTGTACCCTTTTGGGGTACAGCTTCTTAATTTCTTCTTTAAACTTTTTCCTTTTCTCATAGGTTCATCTTTTTTCTACAGACACTTCCGTTACAATCTATCTAAACGTGACACTAAAGGGTAAATGTGAAGATCATTATTTGCGGTATGAATGGATTCGTGGGGAGTGCGTTAGCACGTTTTTTTAGAGCCAGAGGAGATGAAGTATCGTCAATCAGTGTCCGACCAACGACGAGTGTAGAGAGTTTAGTGGAAAAATTGGATGGGTGTGATGTCCTTATCAATCTTGCAGGGGCAAATATTCTGGGGCGCTGGAGTGATGGTTATAAAAAACTTTTGCGTCAAAGCCGTTTGGAAACAACCGGCAAATTGGTCGAAGCACACAAACGGTGTCCAATTCCCCCCCATACTTGGTTGAACGCTTCTGCGGTAGGGGTATACGATTCCTATCATCAGCATGATGAATTCTCACGCGATTTCGGAGATGATTTTTTAAGTGGGTTGGTTCACGATTGGGAACATGAAGCGCTTAAAGCTTCTTCGGAAACTACTCGCGTATGCCTAATGCGTTTTGGGGTAGTGTACGGCTCAGGGGGAGGGGCAATGGAAAAAATGCTCCCTCCCTTTAAAATGGGGCTAGGGGGAAAAATGGGAGACGGGTTTCAGATGATATCGTGGATACATCTGGAGGATTTGGTTCGTGCGGCGGCTTTTTTAATCGAACATGAAGAGATTGAAGGAGCCGTCAATTTTACGGCACCTGAGCCGATCAGTAATCTTGAACAGACCAAAGTGATGGGGCGGATTTTACATCGCCCCACTTTTTTTGACCTCCCCGCATGGTTGGTCAAACTCGTCTTTGGTGAGGGGTCAATCGTGATGCTCGAATCCAAGGAGGTCTATCCGAGGATTCTTCAAGAAACTGGGTTTGTGTTTAACTACCCTACATTTGACAGTGCGATGGAAGAAATTGCTCACGGGCAAGGGTGAGTAGCTCAGGATCGAGTTGATAGGGGTGAAGTGCCACTTCATCGATGGTTTTGAAGTTGAAATGGCTTTTGTTGTAGCAGATTACTGAATGGTTGTTCCCATCTAAGAGCGCATCAATCGCATACGTGACGAATTTGTACGCCATAAGCCGATCGTAAACGCTAGGATTTCCACCCCTCTGAATATGTCCCAATACGCTGACCCGAGACTCAAACCCCAACTCTTTTTCGAACCACTCCGAAACTTCGCGGGAGTTAAGCGCTTCGGAGACGATGGCGATAAAATAGTCACGCCCTTTTTGGATTTGGGATCGGTAACATTCGTCAAATTCGTGGATATCGATCGGGAGTTCAGGGATGAGACACATTTCAGCTCCCGATGTAATCCCCGAAATAAGGGCGAGATAACCGCAGTTTCGCCCCATCGTTTCGATGACAAAAGCGCGGCGAAATGAGGAAGCGGTGTCGCGTATCTGATCAATCGCATTGCGGATAACCCCCAATGCTGTATCGACACCGAGGCAGTAATCGGTTCCGTTGATATCGTTGTCGATGGTGGAGGGGATACCGCAAAAGGCGATACCGCTCTCATGATAAAAGCGCTCCATCCCCCGAAAACTCCCATCTCCGCCAAGGACAATCAGTTTGTCAATGCCGTGTGATCGGAGATTTTCAGCGGCAACGGCACGGAATGAAAACTCTTTGAACCGTAAGGAGCGGGCTGAACCGATTTTGGTTCCCCCCCGTGTGATAATACCGGAGACATCTTGGTAGGTTGCGGGGGTAATGAGGTTATCGATCAGCCCCTCATAACCGTTGCGGACGAAATAGGGGATTAGCCCTTTGGCATAGCTGTATTCGACAAACCGTTTCAGTGCCGGATTCATCCCGGAAACATCTCCCCCTGAACAAACGATAGCGATTTTATTATTCATTGTATTACCTCTTTTTGGATCCATAGGATGCATTGGCGTGTTAACTCTTGTGTCGCATCGGAAAGTGCTTTTATTCCCCCCTCAGCATTGTCGGTGGGGGCCTCTTTGGTGATGTAAAACCGTTTGGAAGCGATTGGGAGTTTGGTTTTAGAATCGATCAAACGGTAGGTGATATCGATCACTCCGTGGCTTTTATATTCTCCATCAAAGTGATGATAAAAAGCGCTCAGATCCGATTCTAGCACTAAATCCGATTGCGCTGAAGAGGTGCTGTTTAAAAGAGCCGTAAAAAGCTTGTGCTCCTGTAGTGCGTGAAGCAAAGAACGCTCAATTAATGTTCCGGGAGCGTCGCTCCATCGTGTGTAGAGATAGTTTCCGATTTCGCCGTTTTGACGCAAATATACCAAATCTCTGCTTGAGAGGGAGGGGAGTGTTTTTGAGCTCATGAGACGCAGTGTTTTGGCGGATATCGGTTTCGAAACCGAAGCCTCACCCTTGGTTGGATAGATAGTGTATTCTTTGATCGGAGGGTTTAGGGTTGGAGAACACCCCCCTATTAGAAGGGCAATCGGAATTAAAAAAGTGATAGAACGCATCGTTATTCTCCTGGACCTGGCTTAGGGGTTGATTTTTTAAACAGTAGATCGGATGGACTTTCCCGTAAAGTTTGCAGCGTACTCTCCATCTCTTGGGTCAATGTTTGGCTCCGCTGTATCAGATCATTCAATTCGGCCGTTGTCGGCTGAACCATCGATTGAACATTGTAGTCACCCCGATCGAGACTGGATTGGATGGTTTGGATCAATTGATGGCTTTTTTGGGAGGTAGCGGCAAGGGATTCGAGAACGGAAGCCATTTTGGTTTGGGTGAGGGTATTGAAATTACCCGATGCCGTTTTGACGCTGATGGCGGCCTCTTTCATACTTCCGAGTGAATCGGTTGCATTGGTTTCTAGCGCGATACTCCTTTCCAAGAGGGTTTGAATCTCATCTTGATACCCATCGATTTGAGCGCTGAGAGAGCGGAGATGTTCCAGCGATTGGGCAATGTTATCGACATTCTGATCGCTAAAAATTCGATCGGCCCGATCGAGGGTTGTCGAGAGTTTGGAAGCGACGTTGCTCAGCGATTCATCAAGCCGTTTGATGAGCGAGGGGGAGGAGGGGATGGTTGCGATGTTGTGTTTGCTGGTTGTGAGGAGCGGAGCATCTTTGGAACCCCCTACAATTTCGATAAACGCAAGCCCAGTTATCCCGTAGAACTTTAAAACGCCACTCGAATCGGTTTTGATCGGGGTGGTTTTTTCGATTTTGAGGGTGAGTTCCACCTCTTCACTGTTTTCGGGATTGATCCGGATCGATTCTACTTTTCCGACGTCGACACCGTGAAATTTGACGGCGGCTTCGGGGGAAAGCCCGGAAACCGACTCGGTGATATAGAGGTGATAGCGATGGTAGGCGGCTTCGTCTTGGTTGTATTTGCCTAGCCAAAACGCAAACGCGATCAAAGCACTCCCAAACAGGAGTACAAATATCCCTACGGCGGTATAGTTAACCTTTGATTCCATGAGAACCCTTTTGGAAAAAATAATCGATAATGGGATGATCGATTTGGAGCACGTCGTTCAGACACCCCTCGGCAATTGCCTTTTTCTCCCCCAACAGTACAAAACGATCAACGATATGGTATATGGTATCCAAATCGTGTGTCACCATCACTACCGTGAGTCCTAAAAGATCCCGCAATTTGGCAATAAGAGAGTCAAACTGTCTTGAACTGAGCGGATCGAGACCGGAAGTCGGCTCATCCAAAAAGAGGAGCTTGGGATCGAGGGCTAGGGCACGGGCGAGGGCGGCACGTTTGATCATCCCACCGCTCAGTTCACTCGGATAGAGGTGACGTGCGTGTAGCGGCAAACCTACTAAATTGATTTTGAGATTGACCAGTTCATCGATCAGTTTAGAAGAGAGGTCAGTATATTCTCGGTACAAAATCGCGATATTCTCACCCACAGTGAGGGAGGAATAGAGTGCTCCGGATTGAAAGAGAACCCCCCATTGGCGGCGTAGTTCTTGCGTTTGAAGCGGTGTAATCGTATTAAAATCGTGTCCGAGAACTTTCATTGTACCGCTTTGATACGGCTGCAAAAGGATCATTTCACGTAGCAAGGTCGATTTTCCCGATCCGCTCCCGCCGAGCAATGCATAAATTTCGTTTTGATGGACGGTGCAGCTGACACGGTCATGGACAATTGTGTCGCCAAACGCGGTCACAATGTCGGTTGCTTCGATAACGATTGGGCTCATAATTTCAGCTCCGTGAGGAGGATTGAAAAGAGGGCATCGCAGGCAATGACCAGAAAAATCGCATTGACGACACTTTTGGTGGTATATAACCCGATGCTCTCGGTGTTGGATGAGACCTGAAAACCACGGTAGGTGCTTACCATCGCGATTAAAAAGGCGAAAAAAGGGCCTTTGATAATTCCGATGAGGTAGTGTTTGATGGCCAATGCTCCTTGAAGCCGATGGGTGAATTCACTAAAACTGAGATTTGATTGCGCCTGTGCGATTACCATCCCTCCGAAAATCCCGATCATGTCGGCAAAGAAAATGAGCAGCGGCATAACGATCATCAATGCAAAAACGCGCGGCCATACCAAAAAGGTAAACGGTTCAAATCCCATCGTCTTCATAGCGTCAATCTCTTGCGTCATTTTCATCGCTCCGATTTGGGCGGTGAATGCCGAGCCGCTCCGTCCGGCGACAACAATGGCGGTGATAAGAGGGGAAAGCTCTCTGGTGAGAGAGATACCGATAGTATCGACGATGAAAATATCAGCTCCGAATTTTTGGAGCTGAACGATGCTTTGATAGGCGATAACGACACCGATCAAAAAAGCGCTGATAGCGATGATGGGGAGCGCTTGGGCTCCGGTGGTAAAAATATGGGAGACAATCGAGCGGTAGCGAATTTTTGAGGGGTGGAGCAGAGTGTAGAAGAGCCAAACGAACGATTCGCCTAAAAAAGTGATGAAATCTCCGATCCCCTGCACATTCTGATAAGTTGCCTCTCCCAACCGATATATCCAAGAGGGAGAAGAGGGAGTGGGAAGGGTTTTGTTTTCGGTTCCGTAGAGGAGAGAATAGAGGTTCATATGATCTGCATTAATCCCGATAATGGTAGCGTCTATTCCTTGTCGAATAAACGTATCGTGCGAGAGTTTCCAAAGCGCCACACCGGCTGAATCAAGTTCGCTAATATCCGTAACATCCCATACCAAACTCTCTTTTGGGTGAAGTTGAGCAATTTCAGATTCGATCATTGCTAAATGGGGAAGTATCCAGCTGCCGCTGCAATGCACTAAAGTTTGATTAGCGCTATGTGTCACCGTGATAGATGGATTGGTTTGATTTGACATGAATTTATTATAACAAAAATTTACAAAGTGTTGATGGGTATGGTATAAATGGGGAAAATTTTCGCCAGAAAAGGATAGAAAAAAGGTCTTTTGGTATGCGGTTTGCTTCAAAAGTTCAAAATAAATAACGGAGATATTTTGATGATAAAAAAACTTTTTGCACTATGTTTGAGCTGTTCGGTAGCGTTGTATGCTGGGATAGATAAAAATGAATTGAGTAAACTTGAAGTTGAAGCGCTGATTGTCAAAGATTTGAGCGCAAAACAGACCCTTTATGCCAAAGAGCCGTTCAAAGAGGTGCAACCTGCCAGCCTCACCAAAGTGATGACGGTGATTTTGGCGATTGAACACGGAAATCTAAAAAAATCGGTTGAAATTACCCGTGAAATGACCAAAGTAGAACCGACTATCGCCGGTTACCGCCGAGGTGATGTCATAATTATGGAGGATTTGCTGAAAGCGGCGATGATCAAATCGGACAATGACGCGGCTAAAGCGATTGCGATCACGGTAGGGGGAAGTGAAGAACATTTCGTCGAGATGATGAATGCCAAAGCCAAAAAAATCGGGATGAATCATACGCAGTTTAAAAATCCGTGTGGGTATGATGAAAAAGGGCACTTCTCAACCCCTCAAGATTTATTGAAAATGGCAGAATACGCGATCAAAAACCGTAAATTTAACGAAATCAGCCGCATGAACGAACATCGCTACCGCGCGGTCAATAAGCCTAGAGAATTTTATGCTTACACCCATAACCGCCTTTTGAACCGCTACGAATATGCCGTCGGGATCAAAACGGGCTATACCGCCAAGGCGGGACCGTGTCTCATCGCCCGTGCTAAAAAAGACGGCAAAGATTGTGTCATTGTGATGATGAATGCCAAAGGGGATCGCTGGAAGACGGCAAAAAATATTTTTGAGCAGGTTTTAAACAGTTAAAAAGGTCTATTTTTTTTGATAACGCCAAAGGAATAGAATCCCTTTGACTACGCTTGCCGCTATGGCACTAAAGATTGCCTCATTCGAGGCAGATAAAATCTTTTAAAAACTTTTTATAACTCTCTTTTTTCTCCTCGAATTTCATTGCGGCGTGAGCCGGTGAAGTAGAGGGGAGAAGCACCTTCTGTATCTCCAAATCTTTAAAATACTTCTGAAACAGATTATGGCTCTTTTTCCCCGTAAAAGCGAGGGCTTGGATATTGGGATACTCTTCTAATAGTTTTACAAAATCATTGGGGATGCAGTTTTTGAGATTGGTATCGCTCGAATTGCTCCTCTCACAACTGCCGATCACATCCCACAACCCGATCCCTTTTTCCAAACAAAATGTTTTTTTTGCTTCGTTGGATTCGAATTTCACGCCAAATATCGACTCCATGATCGGCCAAAAAGCGTTGCGCGGATGAGCATAATAAAATGACTGCTCAAACGAGGCGATACTGGGGAAACTTCCGAGGAATAGAATGCGGGTGTTTGCATCGAGGATGGAATCAAAGGGATGGGTGAAAATATTCATTCTGAAACTTTACCTTACCTTAAAGCAGTTTTTGCTAAAATTCCGCCATTAATTTATGGGCGCATGACCCAACAAAAGGAACTGCATGAAGCGTGCATTGCTCAGTGTCAGCGATAAAAGCAACATCGTTGAATTCGCCAAATCTCTGATAGGCTTGGAATATCAAATCATCTCTACGGGCGGAACGTACAAAATGCTCCGTGATGCGGGTGTCGATGCCATCGAGATCGATGAGGTGACCAAATTCCCTGAGTGCTTCGAAGGGCGTGTAAAAACATTGAATCCTTTTGTGCATGGTGGAATCTTGCACCGACGCGACAAACAATCGCATCTCGACCAAGCCAAAGAACTCGGCGTCGAAGCGATCGATTTGGTGTGTGTCAACCTCTATCCGTTCAAAGCGACGATTGAGAAAACCGACGATTTCGAAGAGATCATCGAAAACATCGACATCGGCGGCCCTGCAATGGTGCGTTCTGCGGCGAAAAATTTTGACAGTGTTATTATCCTCACCGATCCAAGCGATTATTCATTGGTATTGAACGCAATTGCTAACGGTGAAAACACGGTTGAGTTCCGCCGTGATTTGATGATCAAAGCGTACGAGCATACGGCGGCGTATGACAGTATGATCGCCAACTACATGAACAAACGTTTCAACAACGGTATGGGTGCGAAACAGTTCATCGTCGGAAACAAAGTGATGGATACCCGTTACGGCGAAAATCCGCACCAAAAGGGCGGTTTGTACGAGTTTGATGCGTTCTTCAGTAAAAACTTCAAAACCCTCAAAGGGGAAGCGAGCTTCAACAACCTCACCGACATCAGCGGTGCGGTGAAAATCGCGGCGGCATTTGGGGATGAGAATGCCATCTGTATTGTCAAACACGGAAACCCTTGCGGTTTTGCTATCCGTGACAATCTTCTCGATGCGTATACCGAAGCGCTCAAATGCGATCCGATTTCAGCGTTCGGCGGGGTTGTAGCGGTTAACGGTGTCGTGACCAAAGAGCTGGCGGAGAAAATGAACGAAATGTTCCTCGAAGTGATCATTGCAGGACGAATCGATGACGAAGCGCGCGCGGTATTCGAGCCGAAAAAACGTCTTAAATTGTTTGAATATGGGGCGGATAAAATCGTCCTTAGCAACGACGCGATCGATTTCAAACACATCGACGGCGGATTTGTTTTCCAAGACGCGGACAAAGTGACTCATGAAGAGGTAGCAAACGCTAAATTGGTAACAAAACACACCGCCAGTGAAGCGGCGATGAAAGATGCCGAGATCGCTTACAAAGTAGCCTCTCTCACCAAATCAAACTGTGTCGTCTACGTCAAAGACGCGGCAATGGTCGCAGTCGGTATGGGGATGACATCGCGTGTCGATGCGGCGCGATGTGCACTCAAAAAAGCTGAAGAGATGGGATTGGACGTCAGCGGTTCGGCATTGGCTTCCGAAGCGTTCTTCCCATTCCGCGACTCTATCGATGCGGCAGCGGGCGCTGGGGTCAAAACCGTTATCCAACCGGGCGGTTCGGTACGCGATGACGAGGTTATTGCAGCGGCGGATGAGCACGGTATGGCGCTTTATTTCACAGGCGTTCGTCACTTTTTGCACTAAAAACATTTGCGCCGAGTCGGCGCAACTTTTTATCCCCTCTAAAACCCTATACTGCGTACTCCTCTTTTTAACCTTGATTGACATTGACTCAAAGTTAGTGCTATAATTTTTACTAAGAAAAACGATACACTATGGGGTAGGAATTGAAGATGTCAAAAAGTTTATATACTACATTAGAATTATCTCCCGGAGCAAGCGAAGCGGAGATCAAAAAAGCGTACCGCAGACTTGCCCGTCAATACCATCCCGATGTGAACAAAGACCCTGCGGCCGAAGAGAAATTTAAAGAGATCAATGCCGCCTATGAGGTTCTCAGTGACAAAGAGAAACGGGCTAAATACGATCAGTTCGGCGATTCGATGTTCGGCGGTCAAAACTTCCACGATTTTGCACGCGGTCAAGGGGGGAATGTCGATTTGGACGATATTCTCCGTAATATTTTCGGTCAAGGGGGCGGCTTTGGCGGCGGTGGATTTGGAGGAGGCGGTTTCGGTGGCTTTGGCGGGGGTGGATTCGGAGGAGGCGGTTTCGGCGGCATGAATCTTGATATCGATGCCAACGTGACCGTGCCGTTCGCCGTAGCGGTTCTAGGGGGAAAACACTCCATCAGCCTCTCGGGAGAGAGTTTCGATATTAAAATCCCTGCCGGAATCAAAAGTGGTGAAAAACTTCGTGTCCGGGGCAAAGGTAAAAAAGCGGGAAATCAAGTCGGAGATTTGTATCTGCGGATCGACGTCGCCGCAAACCCTGAGTATGAGCGAGAGGGGGATAACCTCGTCAAAACGTTCAATGTTCCCCTCTATGCCGCACTCTTCGGTGGTAAGGTAGCGATTCAGACGCTGGAAAAAGAGGTAACCCTCAAGGTGCCGGAAAACACTAAAAACGGTCAACGTTTTCGCCTTAAAGAGATGGGGGTGTTGAACCGTCAGTCAAATGTACGTGGAGATTTGTATCTCAAAGCCAATATCGTGTTACCACCGGTGGATAAGATCGATGCGGATTTGGTCGAATCGATGAAAAAATCTTTGCCTCAGGAGTAGCAGATGCACCACTTTGACGAACCGGTTTACATGATCAGTATTGTTGCGAAGATTTTGGATATTCATCCTCAAACCCTTCGTCAGTACGAGCGGGAAAATCTGATCACCCCATCACGCTCTGACGGACGGATTCGTCTCTATTCTCAGCGTGATATCGAAAAGATTAAAACGATCCTCCGCCTAACCCGTGAGCTTGGGGTCAATCTCGCCGGAGTCGATGTAGTGATGCGTTTGAAAGACAAGATGGAGATGATGGAGAGCGAACTCTCCGAACTCCGTGCTGAAGTCTCTCGGATGCGTAACAGCTCCAATGTTCCGCCGGAAAAATCGTTGGTAACAAAACGGAGCATCTACGACATGATAATATTCGAAGACGATATTCTCAAATAATGGGACTCAATCCGATCATTCATGAGAGCTGGAGAGAGGCTCTCAAAGCTGAATTTGCCCACCCGTATATGGAAGAGCTCAAAGCATTTCTCGTCGAAGAGAAAAAACACCACACGATTTTTCCGCAAGGTTCTCATATTTTTAACGCATTTAACTCAACCCCTTTTGAAAACGTCAAAGCGGTGATTTTGGGGCAAGACCCCTATCACGGAGCAGGGCAGGCACATGGGCTCTCTTTTTCTGTACAGCAGGGCATCCCCCTCCCTCCATCACTCCAAAATATCTTTAAAGAGTTGGAGAGTGACATCGGATGTTCCTATCCCAAAAATGGGGATTTGAGCCGCTGGGCGGAGCAGGGGGTATTGCTTCTCAATACACTCCTCACGGTGAGAGCTGGAGAACCTTTTTCCCATAAAGATCGTGGATGGGAACGGTTCACCGATCAGGTGATTAGGACGTTGAGTGATCAGCGTGAGCATATCGTTTTTATCCTTTGGGGAGCACCGGCAGGAAAAAAAGCCTCATTGATTGATGGAACGAAACATCTGATCCTCAAAGCCCCTCATCCTTCGCCTCTCTCGTCGTATCGGGGATTTTTCGGTTCCAAACCCTTTAGTCGGACGAACGACTATCTCCGTCATTATGGGATAGCTCCGATCGAATGGTCTCTTTGAACTTTTGAAGCTCTTTTTTTTGCTTTTCTAAAAGTTCTTTCACTTCCGGTATCGGGAGTTCTTGACCTATTTTTTTGAGTAGATCGATTTGATTGACGGTATCTTGAAGTTTTCCCAACGAGTTTTGGAGCTGTTTGCAGTGGGTAATCACCTCTTGGCAGTGGTGCAGATCGGCAATCTCTAAAAACTCAAAACCATACCGTGCATCTTTAAATTCGATTCTAAGACGATGAAGAGTTTTAGGATCACTGTCCGGTTTCAGGGCTAAATAGGTGTCAAGACAGTGTTGGTAATGGGTGAGGACTTTTTGAATTAGGATTTCCGATAAAAAATCAGGATTAGCCTCTGAGATTAGAGAGGTATATTCATCGATCAGTTGAAGGGTGTTATCGATATATTTAGGGGTAAAAAGGGTTTTAAGACTCTTTTTACGAAGTTTTAATAAGTATTTGAAAAGTTTCGGATATTTGGAATGGGAGAGTGAACCTAGCAGAACATCGAGTTCCCGAATGGCGTTGGTCTCCTGCATCGCACGTTTCAGTGCTTTTGGGAAAGGGATCGAGGGGGCTAGAAAAAGTTTTACCAGTGAGCGGAGACGTCGAAGCGTTACTCTGAATTCATGAATTTGCTCCTCTTTTGCACTGTATTGAAGTGCATGGAGGAGGACTCGTGCGTGATAGAGCTGATAATTGAGATAGCGGGTGAGTCTATTTGCTTCCATCCGCTCATTATAGCCAATCTAGATTACATCCGAAACAGAGCGTAAATCGGGAGATGGTCGGAATACCCCTCCCCCTTATGTTTTTTAGGATGTCCTTTGGTATGTTGCCATCGATAGGGCTTCCCTTTGTAAAATAGGTAGTCGCTCTCAAAGCGTACGAAACTCCCTTTGACGTATTCGACCCCTTTCCCATCGATGAGAGCAGGGGAGATGATCATGTTATCCAAAGCTTCCCCTTTTCCTTTGTACTGGTGGCTCCACCGTTTCTCTGTGGGGAGATCGTACCAAAGGTTGTAGAGATAAGGCGCTGTGAGGGTAGCGTAGGTGATCGGGTTCCCCTCATCATCGATCGTTCGGAGGATATGATTGATCCCTGTGACCCCATCGGTATCGTTGTGTTTGCGGCTTTTCAGAAATACGCGGTACTCTTCGACATCGGAGTTGAAATCCCCCAACAAAACAAACGGCTCGTTTTCGGGGAGTTCACCCAGACGATGGATGAGCCGTTTGGCACTTTGAATCCGTCGGCTCTCCGGACCGCTTTTGGATTTCCAGTGGTTGACGAATACCCGTAGGGATTGTCCGTTGATATCGAGTTTGGCTTCCAAAATATCGCGCATTTTTCCGTTGTGGCTGATGGGATGGCGCCACCCGCTTTGAATCGGATAGCGGCTCAGTAATGCAGGACTGACGGTGGAATTTTTGTTTCGGGCAAAGAGATAGTAACGATAATAAAGTCCTTGACGATTAAGCTCGGCTTTGAGCTCTTTGAGGGCTGTTTCGGATTCGATCTCCTGCAAACCGATGATGTCGGCATTGATATCGCGGATCACTTTTGCCGTGTTGCGGAGTTTGGCACGGTAGATAACTTGGGTCCATCCCGCATCGCCGTTGGGGATGTACTCTTCGTATTCATTCCCATCATACACCATATCAAACAGATTTTCGACGTTGTAACTGGCGATTTTCACTTCGATCCCTCCTGCTAGAGATAGTAACATACCTAATACGATGAGAAATCGCATTTATTCGATCCCGCTGAGACGGAGGAGATTTTTGGAGTCGCATTCACGCCCCATCATCTCGACAAAGAGCTCCTGCATGCTCTGGCTTCCTCCGCGGGCCAGAACGATCTCTTTGTAGCGGCGGGCAAGTTCTGAGCCGAAAATCCCCTCATCGACAATCGCATAGTAGGCATCGGCGCTGAGCACTTCCGCCCATTTGTAGCTGTAATACCCTGCGCTGTATCCGCCGCTGAAAATGTGGCTGAACCCGTTTTGGAATTTGTTGTATGCGGGCGGTTTGATGAGGGCTGTCCGTTCACGGATGGAGTTAAGAAGCTCTTGGATCGCCTCTCCCTGATAGAGTTTCGAGTGAAGCTCGAAATCAAAGAGGGAAAATTCGAGCTGTCGGAGCATGAACATCGCACTTTGGAAATTTTTGGCACGGATGAGTTTAGCGATCATTGCATCGCTGAGCACTTCACCCGATTCATGATGTTTGGCGAACAGTTTGAGCACTTTTGGCTCATAGGCAAAATTCTCCAAAAATTGGGAGGGGAATTCCACTGCATCCCATTCGACGCCGTTGACTCCGCTCACCCCGTGCTCTTTCACTTTGCTCAACAGATGGTGGATGGTGTGCCCCATTTCATGGAAGAGGGTGACGACGTCGTCGTGTCGGAGCAGTGAAGGAGACGTCTCGGAAGATGGTGGGAAATTACAAACGACAAACGCGCTGGAGAGGTGGGTACACCCCTGCGTGTCGCAATGGTGGGTTTGGAAGTTGTGCATCCATGCCCCTCCTCGTTTGTCTTTGCGGGCTTCAAGGTCGAAATAGACCCGTGCTGCGAGGTGTTCACCGTCGTAGATATCGTAGGCGGAGGCTTTTTCATCCCACAACGGGATATCTTGGCGGATAAATCGAAGACCGAACAGTTCATTTAAAAAGGTAAACATCCCTTCCATGACGCTATGTTGTTCAAAATAGGGTCGGTACTCCTCTTCGTCAATATCGTATTGGGCTTTTTTGAGAATCTCCCCGTAAAATGCACTGTCAAAACTTTGCAGATCGATATCGGGGGCGATGGCGCGCAACTCCTCCATTTCACGTATCGCCTGAGGACGGGAAGCATCG
>CAZBVJ010000015.1:0-60785 GCA_964495485.1 uncultured Sulfuricurvum sp. | reverse complement strand
CAGATTTTCATTCTGGCCATAGGGGTTCGAATCCCCTTGGGGTCACCACTTTAAACTCCCTATTTTACGTACTTTCAAGCACTTTAAGGTTTCATGGGTGACCATTTGGGTGACCACTTTTCGGCTTAAGTTTTCTCTTTCATCATTTATCCAACTTGATTATTTGCGATCAATCGGTTCACTTCATTGATCTTGTAATAGAGTTTTCCACCAAATTTATAGTATGGAATCTCACCATTCATTCGCATTTTTGCCAATGTCGATTTATTGAATCCATACATATCGATTAATTCGGGTTCGGTAATAAACTCTTTCTCGGGTTGTATCAGTGCTTTTAATTGCTCCATGATTTTATTCTGAAACGCTATCAAGTCGCTTTTGGTAATTAGATCTATTTGTGCCATAGTTCCAACTCCTTTTGCCCTGCTCTTCTGTGCTCGATCTCTTCATCGATTAATTTTGTATGTTTGATTATCAATGACAAATCTTGATTTTCTTTAGCGAGTTCTTGATGCAATGCTTTGGTGAGAAGATCATGGAGAATTTTTAGTTCGTCGTCATGGACATGTTCCAATGACTTCGGCAAGATCGGAACCGCGACATGATTTTGAGTCATTAAATATTTTCGATCAGCGGTTTGCAGTTCGATAGGTATAAACGGTTTAACAATTTTTTGCGCTTTATTGCTCAACCATAAATGTGATTCGTGCAATACCTCTCTTATCTCTTCGTGATTGACGATGACGGTGTGATCCGCATATTTTTTGACTAATGTACGAAACTCTTCAATAAAATCGTTGGCATTCAACTCTTTAGGAGCATATTTAATTCTCTCTAGCGGAATCGTATTTTGCTCTTTAGCGTTGAAAGAGTACGATTTGTCTAGATAATCCCATAACGTATGATTGGAGCCTTTATAGAGTCGATCAGCCTCTAAATCTTTTTGACTGATTGTTGTAATATCTATGAGGCGTATTTGCTCCATCATTTTATGAAACAGCAATTCGGCGTTACTTAGCAGATCGTCCAAAGTGCTGATTTTATACTGCTTGAAAAAATCCCGATGGCATTCAAATTCGAAATTCCAAAACGGTTCCACAATCTTGATACCAAGCGGTTCAAGATAACGTGATAGAAAATACGCTTTCATGGTGGTGTAATCCATTTCCAATGCTTTATCGTAAATGCGAAGGCGTGAGGGTGGTTTACCGATGTAAAGCGTTTCGTAGGTATTCTTTTTGCCTAGTATGCGTTCAAACTTCCGTTTGCGTGTCGTAATGTGTTCAGGAACAATCACGCTTCCCAAATCGAATTGGCAAAAGATATTGAAATCGGCGCGCGTGATGAAATAGTTATCCGTGCTGATCTCGTTTAAAATGACGTTATTGATGTATTCGGAAAGTTTTACCAAGCCCATAGCATAGATTCCGAGACCTTGAAGCTGTACACGTATATCTTGAACGCCTCTGTTGGTATTAGGGTCTTTAAAGCCCACACGGAAAGCACCTGCGCTATCGGCAAAGAAATAGAATCCCTGCTCTTTACCCAAATAGGTAAATTCAATATCAGAGATTTTTATTTTTAGAGTGTCTTTGGGGATATATCCGCCGTTTGTCTCTTTCGCTTTTTCCACAACAGAAGAAATCGATTGATCGTAAAATTCTTTATAGGCTCCATTGGATTCGATGAAGTAGTATAGAGAATCGATACCCGATGCGATCGGGAAATTGTAAGCCTCAATAGAAGCAACGCCGTTTAGTTCTTCGTGCTCCGTTCCTAATGGAGCATTGAGAGTAGTATTCATTTTTAACCCTTAATAGGGTTCCAAAAGCCGCGAGTATTTATCTATTTTTTGTTTCTAAGGGGGTATTACTATATACCCCCGTCATCATCCTAACGCCTCGATGAGCTGATCGTGTTACACAAACACTTCGACTCGTTGTTGCCGCCACGGTAAACCGTGGTGGTCTTTAGGTAGGTTCACGCGCGCCTCGTCCCTGCTAAGGGGCATAGCCCCACGCAGGAGGGGCAAACGGCGCGACACGTTAATGACAAAAATAAATATCTATTGGTTTTTCTATTGTGCTTATTTGGTATTTGCAGTATGACTCGTGGCGGTTATGCGGCTCTTCGTTGCTCTGGGTGTCTTCGGCGCTTCTCTTAAACTCTTTACTGGAGAATCTTCACGCAACATTATGACTAATTATGCTGTTTATGCCTAATTTAATGCCTTATGTTTGTTTCTAAATTATTACGCTTCTTTTAACCTTGTAATGCGGTTCTAGGAACCAAAAAATTTAATGTACCCTTTTGATCGGGTCGGGAAAATTTTAGCGGGTTTGAAATGAAGTGTCAAGATTTATCAGTTTTATTAAAGATTAACAAATTAAAATTATAAAAATGAACATAAGGCAAAATATGAATGTTATTACTGAAAATGAAATCGAGTATGCTGGTTTTTGGATTAGAGTTGGTGCAACGGTAATTGATACCATTTTATTTTCAATGATTACTCTTCCTATATTATTTTGGATATATGGGGATAATTATTTTAATAGTGATGAATTAATACGAGGTAAAGCCGATTTAATTCTTTCGTGGATTTTACCCATTATTGGAACAGTAATTTTTTGGATTAATAGAGCTGCAACGCCTGGAAAATTAGCTCTTGGTCTTCGTGTAGTAGATGAGCATAGTGGTGGATATTTAACTGCACCTCAAGCGTTCGGACGATATTTTGCATACCTTCCTGCTATGTTACCATTATTCTTGGGGTTTTTTTGGATTGGATGGGATAGTAAAAAGCAAGGTTGGCATGATAAATTAGCAGGAACAGTTGTTATTAGAAAAAAAGTTTATACTGAAAAAGTTCAATTTTAAAAAAGTCATTTAGCTAATAAACCTTTCGAAACCTCTTGCACCATCCCACTTGATTCCTTCCGTTGAAGCGATAAATACTGCTTGACGGTATGGGTATCAGTATGACCGAGCAATGCTGATAAGTGAATCGCATCCACTCCCTGAGCCGATAGAGCCGATACAGCTAAATTACGCATCCAGTGAAAGCCGAACTCTTCGATCTTAGTATCGGTACGAATAGCATAGATATGATCTCGTATTTCAGTGTATTGCCCTCCTCTTGGAGATTTAAACACTAACCCCTCTTTTCCCGTATAGGTTGCGATCTCTTCGAGAGCTTCGATAATATCATCGGATAGGGTAAATTCCAAATCAACACCCACTTTACTTTCCTCTTTTGGAATGATGAATGTTTTATGTTTGAGATCAACATTTTCCCATGTGAGGGATAGCACCTCATTTTTTCTTCGTCCATAGAATCCAAAGAGCATTATCGCTCTCATGGTTGGATTGTCTTTGAAAACCTTATGGATGCTCTGATACACTTTTTTGTATTTATCCACGGCGTTATGAATAACTCTTTTTTCTTCGACAAGTTTACGAGTGACACGGTGGGATTTTTTGATCGGGGATAGTTGGATCGATTCATCTTCGATTGCGAGTTCAAATAAAGGGTGTAGAACTTCCGTTAAACGTTTTTGTGATCGTTTGGATAGATGAGAGATATTTGAGGCGATAGTGGTGATATCTGAGGATTTAACAGCCGATACGGGTTTGTCTCCGATAATGTCTTTGATGTATTTATCAAAAAAGTTTTTCATTTTGTATCGATGATCTTCCGACCAACTGTTTCGTTTGATATCTGAGAGACGATCAAAGTAATCGTTCATACTCATTTGAGGACTTGCGGTTGCGCTTTTGGATGAAGTCTTGGATTGTTCACTGATATATTGTTTGAGAGCGAATTCGGCGAGTTCAATATTTTTCCCCCGTGTTGCTCCGTTGACGGTAATAACTTTACGCTGACGTACACCGTTGATGCGTAAATCAAACATAAACTTGCTATCATTGCTTTTATGGATTTTAAGGGAAGGGATTTCTCTCCCCTTATGTGTAACTTGAATATAATCAGTGAAGATAATAGCCATATAGTCCCCCAGTGGTGACCGTATGGGTGACCACTCTTTAGATACTGTATGATATCGAGATAGATTAATTATCCTCTTTAAGCCCACAAATTAGGGAAAAAGAATTATAAGGAATCGCTCGGAAAGCAGTTTTTTAAGGTTCGAATCCCCTTGGGGTCACCACTTTAAACTTCCTTTTTTCTTTTATTCATGTTAATATGCTCCTACAATTCAGAGGAGTTTTTCAATGGGTGTTAAAAATCTCTACATCGCTTCACTCGAACCCAATGCCGGATCATTGTTTGTCTCGATCGGGATCATGGAACTCCTCAAAAGTCGCCTCAACAAAATCGCTTTTTATAAGCCGATCGCTGTATCAAAAGAAGATACTGATATTCGCTTCATGCGAGAGCATTTCGGTCTTGATCAATCCGAACAAGAGTGTTTTAGCTATACGTTGGATGAACTCGAAACCCTCCTCTCCGAGAATCGGGAATCCGAAGTGATTGAAACTATCATCGATCACTACCACAGAATCGAAAACAGATACGATTTTGTTCTAATGCAGGGGTTTGATCCCTCCTCGCTCTCAACGATATTGTCACACAATTTCAACCATACCCTAGCTAAAAACCTCCAATCTCCCTTTTTGTGTGTCGTTAACGGCAAATCAAAAACCGTTGAGCACCTGACGCATGAGATCGCAATAGAGAAATTGTCACTCAAGAACCAACACATCGATTTGCTCGGCGTCATCGTAAATCGTCTCGATCCGGAGAACTATACTCATTTTGAGGATCATCAAAATGACTCCCCTACTCCCATGTTTTTCCTAAGAGAGGTGGAAGCGTTAAGCGCACTGAGTGTTGCTGAGGTAAAACAATCGCTCGGTGCCGATCTCGTTTTCGGAACACAACAAGATTTGCAGCGTTCCATTAAACAGCCCAAAATCGCCGCTATGAGTGTCGAGCATCTGATTGAGCATTTTGAAGATGGCGATTTAATTATCGTCCCCGGGGATCGTTTGGATGTGATATTGAGCGTCATGTATGCCAACCGTTCCAGCGATTTTCCATCCATCGCAGGGATTGTACTCACCGGAGGAATAGTCCCGCCTGAACCGTTTTTAAAACTCCTAAAAGGGATTTCGAACTCTAACATTGCCATTTTGAGTGTTCCGCACGACACCTATCACAGCGCGATCCTCATCGAACATATCATCCCTTCATTTTGTCCCGCGCATGAGCGCAAAATCGCTATGGCAATGGGGGAGTTTATGGGTGCGGTGGATGGGACGCAAATCATAAAACTGCTTCAAACATCGCATACGGATGTGGTTACTCCGTCAATGTTTCAATACGGTCTTTTTCAGCGTGCTCATCGCAACCGTAAACGTATTGTTCTACCGGAAAGCAGTGATGAGCGAATACTCCGAGCCGCCGATATCCTCCTCCGACGCGACGCAGTTGAGCTGATTTTGCTCGGTGATCCAAATCGTATCACAAGTCATGCGGGTACGTTAGGGATAGATCTCTCCAAAGCAACCATCATCGATCCGATTCACTCTCCCCTCATGGAGAAATACGTAGACCAGTTTTATCAAATACGGAAACATAAAGGGATCAGTTTACATACGGCGCACGATGCAATGATCCATCGAACCTATTTTGGTACCATGATGGTCTACAACGGTGATGCCGATGGGATGGTCTCAGGTGCAATCCACACAACTCAAGACACGATCCTCCCCGCACTCCAAATCATCAAAACTGAGCCTCCGATCACCCTCGTCTCCAGCCTCTTTTTTATGTGTATGGCAAACCAAGTGTTGGTGTATGCCGACTGCGCTATCAACCAAGACCCTAATGCTGAACAACTGGCTCAAATCGCGATTGCATCGGCTAAAACCGCGAAACAATTCGGAATCGATCCCAAAATCGCGATGCTCTCCTACTCTACAGGAGATTCCGGACACGGAAGCGATGTCGATAAAGTCCGAGAGGCGACCCATATCGCGCAATCGCTTTTACCTGAACTGCTGATTGAAGGGCCGATTCAATACGATGCCGCGATCGATCCCGAGGTTGCCCGTCTCAAGCTCCCCTCATCGGCTGTGGCAGGGTGCGCTACAATTTTTGTCTTTCCCGATCTAAATACGGGGAATAACACCTATAAAGCGGTACAACGCTCATCCGGTGCTATCGCCATCGGTCCCGTGTTGCAAGGACTTCGAAAACCGATCAACGATTTGAGCCGAGGTTGCAATGTTATCGATATCGTCAATACGGTACTAATTACCGCAATCCAAGCCCAAGGGGAAGAGTGATGAGTATCATCGTCATCAACGCCGGAAGTTCATCGATTAAATACAGCGTCTATAAAGCTAAAAGCTTAGAGCTTATCGACCACGGTCTGATTGAAGAGGTGAGTGATTATCACGACGCTTTTATCCAAATGGAAAAAGATTTGGTTCGTCACAATATCAACCTACGCGAGATTGAGGGGTTTGCCCATCGTGTCGTCCACGGGGGAGAAAAATTTCATGAACCAGTGATAATCAATGATGAGGTTATCCGGGAGATCACCCATCTCATCCCTCTCGCACCGCTCCATAATCCAGCCAATCTGGAGGGGATTATCGCGGCACGAAACATTGCCCCGAAAGTTCCCCATATCGCAATTTTTGATACCTCGTTTCACCAAAAAATGCCCGAATACGCCTATCGCTACCCAATTGCCCATGACCTGTACAAAAACTATCATATTCGCCGATACGGATTTCACGGCACATCACACGATTACGTTAGTCAAAAAGGCTCAGAGTGGTTGGGAAAACCTATCGATGAACTCAACCTCATTACATTCCATATCGGTAACGGCGTCAGCGCCTGCGCGATTGCCAAAGGGATCAGCATCGACACCTCCATGGGAATGACCCCGCTCGAAGGGCTCATGATGGGGACACGGAGCGGAAGCATCGATCCCTCTATCATCGGCTATTTGATGCGGGAAAAAGGGCTTACGATCAATGAGGTAGAAGTTTTGTTAAATAAACAAAGCGGTTTGAAAGCGATTGCCGGAACCAATGATCTGCGCACTATCATCCATGCCAAAGAATCGGGAGATATCAATGCGACGCTTGCCATCGAGATGTTTTGCTATCGCTTACGCAAACAGCTCGGTGAATATATGGCTATCCTAGGTGGGGTAAATGCCGTTATTTTTACCGGCGGGATCGGTGAACATTCTCCGTTGGTACGCAATGAGGTTTGTTCAACCCTCGACCATTTAGGGATACGCATCGACGAAACACTCAATCAATCTAACTCTACTGCCATTCATCACGAAGAATCGAAAGTACAATTGCTAGTCATACCTACCGATGAAGAGTACCAAATGGCATTCTACGCACAATGTAAAATCTTTTCTGTTTGATCATTTAGATATCTCTCGACACTTTTATAGCACAAATTTTTCTCCAAAACGTTTTAATATTAAATAATAGCATCTTAAAATAAATCACTAATTAACATTTTGAAATCATTTTCATTCTTTAAAATTTATTTTTAAAAGTTTTTGTAAAGAATTAAACGGTAAGATGTCAATCCAAAAAATAACATTTATTCATATGAATATACAATCTATACCGAAAGGAGAAAATTTGCAAGAGATGATTCTCATCCCCATTTCAGACAATTTACCTTGCGGAAGCGATACAAAATACGACGATTCTTTTATATCCATCGAAACTGAAATCGATAAAATCAACAGTTTGATTGAGGGCTCTATTACCGATTGGAAGCTTGTAAGTGAACTAAGCAGACATCTTCTATGTGAACATACAAAAGACATTAAAATAGCATCATGGTGGGCATATGCACAATATAAACTCAATGAATTCGAGGGGTTAGAAAGTGCATTTCAAACCCTTAATGCTCTAATGGAACATTTCGGAAGTTCCCTTTTCCCCCTCTCTAATCGGGTTAAAATAAATGCTTTACAATGGTTTGAATCGGCTCTATCTTCGCATCTGATCCAAGAACGCCGACTAATGGTTCCCCTTCATCAATCAGAACATTTTTTAGAATTATTGAAAAAGTTCCAAATAACCGCACAATCAATGACACAAAACGATACGCTGTTTTTTAAAGAGGCAATTCATGCTTTGGAAGTGGAACAAAAGTCTCGTGAAGAGAGTGCCAAAAAAATCATTACGCCACCCACACCCACCGATGGATCAGGGGGCGAACTATCCTCCGATGCCGATGCAATCAAAATGCTCAATACAATCAAAAAAAATACTGAGGTTCTAAGCCGTTACTGGCGGAACAAAGAGATGAGCGATTTGCGATCAATACGATTGACACGGATGATCTGTTGGCTTGAGATTGACGGTTTACCTGAATCTCAAAACGGTAAGACTATGCTGAATCCTCCTAGTTTAGAGCGGATTGAAGAGGCGGAAAACTGTGTAAATAGCGGCAATTCCGCAGAGGCACTTGAAATCTATGAGACCATCCTTTTACGTTCTCCGTTTTGGCTTGACGGCCATTTTAAAGTTCATCAATTACTCGAATCCGAACAACATACCCAAGCCGCATTGGAAGTTAAAAACATGCTTGTCGGTTTTATCCGCTCCAACGATAAGATCAGTGATCTGGAATTTCGAGACGGAACACCGTTCGTCTCATCGGAGCTTAAATCCTGGATCAACGAAACTATTTCAAGGGAGGGTACCCATACCCTCAGTGGGGGTGACAACGAAAATGAAAAATATGAACAGGTAAAAGAGAGCAGCATCGCCTTTTTGAAAAAAAAGGATGCCACGGGTGCAATGGATCTTTTACAACGATCTTATCGAAACGGAGCCGATAAAGAAGAGCAGTTCAAATGGCGTCTTTTACATGCAGAGATTGCCGTTGAAGCCCTAAAGCCCCAAATGGCAATCGCCTTGATAGAAGAGCTTGAAAAGGATATTTCACATTTTCGACTCGAAGAGTGGCAACCTCGTCTTGCAGCGCAAGTTTACAAACTGCTGCTCACATCGTTCAACCGCACTCAGTTGGATCATTCACGATTAGAGAGTGCTTACCAAGGGCTTTGCCGAGTCGATTCGGCCGAAGCTGTCGACATTAAATTTTAAAAGGAGTCATCATGAATAAACAGTCCGAATCACCGAAAGAGAGAATTAACGTCACCTATAAACCGGCGACCGGAGATCAATCCGAAGAGATTGAAATTCCCTACAAAATTACCGTTTTGGGAGAATTTAATCCCAATGAAGAGAAAAAACCGGTTGAACAAAAAAAGGTTATTAAAGTCAACAAACAAAACTTTAATGATGTTCTGAAAAATCAGAATCTAACGCTGGAATTTACCGTACCAAACCGTATGGCGGATGAAGCAAGCGATATGACCATCAATCTTACCATCGAAAGTATGAAAGATTTTTCACCGGAAAACATTGTCGAAAACGTTGCCGAAATGAAAAAACTCATGCAGCTTCGACAATCATTGATTGCTCTAAAAGGGCCTTTGGGAAATGTCCCCGCATTTCGAAAAGCGATTGAAAATGCGATTTCCGATGAAGCGGAACGTCAAAAACTTCTTGACGAATTAACATCAACACACTAAAGGATATAGACCGATGACTACGCAATTAAGAGAACAATCATTTTCCCCGGAGTTTAGCGGAAATCTTTTAGACAATATCATCGCAGAGACGAATCTTACTCGCGAAGACGAAACTTACAGTGTTGTAAAAAACGGTGTAGGTGCTTTGATCCAAGAGCTTTTGAAATCAGGTAATTCGGAAGAGAAAGTAAACAAATCGATCGTTGATCGGATGATCGCTCAAATTGATACCAAAATCAGTGCGCAAATGGATGCAATTTTGCATCATGAAAAATTTCAAGCCCTCGAATCGAAATGGCGTGGGCTCTACATGCTTGTAGAACGAACCGATTTTAGAAGCAACATATTGATGGAGATCATCAATGTATCCAAAGAGGAGTTGTTGGATGATTTTGAGGAGTGCCTCGACATCACTCAATCGGGATTATATAAACATATCTACAGTGCCGGTTATGGACAATTTGGAGGAGAACCTGTCGGGACAATTATCGCCGATTATCAACTCTCCCCTTCAAACGTGGATATAAAATTTCTCAACAAAGTAGCGTCAATTGCTGCAATGAGTCATGCACCCTTTATCGCAGCGGCAGGACCGAAATTTTTCGGTTTGGAGAGTTTTGAAGGGCTACCGGATCTTAAAGATCTTCAAGACGTTATGGGCTCACCGCAATTTGCAGGATGGAGAGGCTTTAGAGAGACAAACGAAGACGCACGCTATGTAGGGTTGACCCTTCCGCGCTTTTTGTTACGTGCCCCGTATGATCCGGAAAACAATCCCGTAGCCAAATTCGTCTATAAAGAGAATGTCTCCGACAATCACGAATCGTATCTATGGGGCAATACCGTTTACGCATTTGCAAGCGCTTTGACCAACAGTTTTGCACAATATCGCTGGTGTACCAATATCATCGGACCGAGCAGCGGCGGCGCGATTACCGATCTACCGGTTCATGCGTTTGAGAGCATGGGCGATGTCGAGATGAAAATTCCGACCGAAGTATTGGTCTCGGATCGCCGCGAGTATGAACTCTCCGAACAAGGATTTATCCCTCTGACTATGCGAAAAGGGAGCAATAATGCGGCGTTTTTTGCGGCGAACTCTGCTCAAGCACCCAAACTGTTTGCCAATACACCTGAGGGGAAAGAGGCAGAACTTAACTACAAATTGGGAACTCAGCTCCCCTACCTTTATGCGATTACCCGTATGTCTCACTACATCAAAGTGTTGCAGCGTGAATACATCGGTACATGGCGTGAACGTTCCGATTTGGAACGCGAACTAAACCGATGGGTCAAACAGTACATCGCCGATCAGGAGAATCCGAGCGCAGAGATTCGGAGTAAACGGCCGTTTAAAAAAGCACAGATCGTCGTCGAAGATGTTGAAGGAAATCCGGGCTGGTATCGGGTAAAAATGTCGTTGCGTCCCCACTTCAAATACATGGGTGCAAGCTTCGAACTATCTCTCGTCGGAAAACTGGACAAGGAATAAAAGATGGCGTACAAAGGAAGTTTGTTTGAAAGGCTGTCATCTTCTGCGATGCACATACAAGCATCCAATGATGAAGAGGCGATGTATCAATCCATTGCCAATAATCTTTCACGCATTTTTTCCACCAACGCCGGATCGGCAGAGACCGTTCACGATTATGGCAGACCCGATTTGAATAATATGCAGCAGAGTCAAAAAGAGTCGATCGAAACCATCGAAAAAAGTGCCGAAATCTGTATCCGAAAATACGAACCCCGTCTCTTTAATGCCCGTGTCGGGATATCACGTGAGCGTCTCGATGTCAATGAGATGAACGTCTATATCGAGGGGTATTTAAGACTCAATAAAGTTCACAAGAGAGTGACGTTTAAAGCCAATTTGTTAGGCAACGGCGCGATTAAGGTTTTAAAAGATGACAATTAACGATTACTATCTTCATGAGTTGGGCTCATTACGAAAATTGGGCGAGGAGTTTGCCCTGCGCAATCCGGGGTTGTCTCCCTACCTTGCCAAAGAGGGGCAAGACCCCGATGTCGAGCGGATGCTTGAGGGATTTGCTTTTTTAACAGGACGCTTACGTCAGCAGCTTGATGAAGAACTCCCTGAAGTATCGCACAATTTAGCACAACTGTTGTGGCCAAACTATATCCGCCCCGTCCCATCGTATTCGATTATAGCCTATGAGCCGCTACGCGATCAGAATATTCCCCATGTCGTTCCACGTCAAAGCGAAGTGTTAAGTCTTCCGACACGCGAGGGGGTACAATACAAATTTCGCACCTGCTACGATACGGTCGTCCATCCTATTGAGATTCATCAAAGCAAATATGTCGTACACGGCAGTAAAAGCCAGCTCGAACTCGATTTTATGATGAGTTGCAAGGGGAGTTTGGATCTGTGTGATATGGAGAGCTTACGACTCTATCTCAACGGCTCCAAATTTATCGCCAAAGAGCTTTATCTCTATTTTCTGCAATATACCGAAATGGTTGAAGTAGAGATACTCGACTATCAAGAAGAGGTTTTACGAACCATTCATCTCCCCGCGCACTCGATCACTCCGGTCGGCTTTAAGAGTGATGAGCGTCTACTCCCCTACTCTCAGAATATTTTTGACGGCTATGTGGTACTCCAAGAGTACTTTGCCTATGAACAAAAATTTCTCTTTCTTGATATCAACCATTTGGACAAACTCTTTGGGATCGAAAAAGAGACATTAGAGAAAAGCCGCCATTTTAGATTTCGGTTTTATTTTTCAAAGCGGCTTGCCTCAGCACAAACATTGACCAAAGATAATTTCGCCCTCTACTGCACTCCAATCATCAACCTTTTTGAAGTTGATGCGATTCCGATTCGAAAGACCCCCCTCGAAGAGGAATACCTTTTGAGCGCTTCCGAATTTGATCGGGAAGAGAGCGAAGTCTTTTTGGTAGAAAGTGTCCGAGGATGGATACCGAGTAAAAACTGTTATGAAGATTTCTTACTGTTTGAGTCATTCGATTACGGAGATCATGATGAATATTACTCGATACGGGTTCGTCTCTCCGATAACGGTGAAAGAACCTACAGCTATATCCGCTTCGCCTCTTCGGATGGGTTGTTTGAACATAGCGACTACGCCAATGCGACCATTTCGATCAAAATGCTGTGTACCAACCGATCCCTCCCCTCTACTTTAGCTTTGGGGGCGATTTGTGTAGCCGATCCCCATTCCAATGGTTCCCATTTGAAATTTAAAAATCTCACTATACCGACAGAGAGCTATCCTCCCCCAATCGGCAACGACTTTTTATGGAGAATCATCTCCAATATGTCGTTAAATCATCTCTCTTTAACCGATGTCAAAATTTTGAGTGCAATTTTAAGCACCTATGACTTTTTGGGTGCCCATGATATGAAAGTGAAAAAAAAGAATGAATTGATGATTAAAGGGCTTCTCTCTATTACCCACCAAAAAACAGAAATGATCTATCAAGGGTTCCCGATTCGTGGAATTCAAACCTTTTTGGAAATAGACGTTACCAAATTTACCGGTATCGGTGAAGCCTATCTTTTTTGTATGGTATTGAACGACTTTTTCGCCCTCTACTGCAATATCAATTCTTTCCATAAATTGGAAGTGAAAATGATCGATCACGATACCTTTAAATGGTCACCGAAAATGGGCTATCAACCCCTATTGTGAGTATATGATGAGTACCGAAGAGATAAATCAAGCCTTAAAAGAGATCGTAGCACGTGCTACCCTCCCGCAAGCCATCCGTATATCGATGCAGTATTTGCGCGAATACTATCCTAAACTGAACAGTGATGAACTTTACCAAAAGATCTATTTTCGTGCAAATCCAAGTTTGGCATTCCAAAAATCGGATCTCTCATCAGCGGTATTGAAACGAAACAACGATGGGATGTTTATTGAACTGACACTCAATTTCTTGGCTATTTTCGGGAGTTCATCACCACTTCCATCACACTACAGCGAGATGATTCTACAAAGCGTGGATACCGATCATGTTTTGCGTGACTACTTGGACATTTATAACCATCATCTCCAAAAGCTGGTCTACCCGATCTGGATGAAATATCGCTATTACATCCAATATCAACACGATTTAAAAGACACCTTTTCAAAATATATGTTATCGCTCTTAGGGTTATATCATGAGCATAACACCAAAAACTCTCGATTAAAACTCCAAAAACTGATGCCGTATCTCGGTATTTTGAGTATGCGGCAAAAATCTTCAGGGATGCTGTTGCCTCTGTTGAAACATTATCTCTCTCATGATGCTTTAGAGATAGAGCAGTGTATTACCCATACCATCTCAATCCCCGCATGGCAACATTGTCATCTGGGGAGTGCGAATTGTACACTGGGAAACGATTTTCTTGCCGGAGAATCGATCAAAAGTAAAAACAATAAATTTAGAATCGTTTTAAAGTCAGCACGATGGGAAGATCTAATCGCCTACAGCGTTCACGGCACAAAAATGGATGAGGTCAATGAACTGATCGATTTTATGCTCCAAGAGCCGCTCCTGTACGATGTTGAATTGCAGGTCCAAAACGATCATATCCTCCCGTGCGAACTTTCAAACCCTCAATGCGGTTATCTCGGAATCAACAGCGTCATAGGGACGCCTGGTGAGAATTTAGAAGTGTTATTTTCATATCAAGGAGACAAATGAAACTCGATCTTAAAAAACTGGTGGAATCACTGGATATTACTGTAAAACAAACTCTTCAAAACGCTGCACAACGGTGTATCGCACGGGGCGGTGGAGAGATTTTGATAGAAGATTTGCTATTTGTATTGCTCGAAAACGAATACAGTGTGTTTAATGCCCTCTTAAAACAATATACTATTGCTTCCGAACATATGCTCAAAGTTCTGCAAAACGGTGTCAAAACACACCAAAGCGAAAGCAGCAGTCCGGTGTTTTCCCCTTCTCTCGTACAATGGCTCGAAGATGCTTATATGTTTGCCAAATTGGAAATGGAGCTGGGTGAAATCACCGAAGCGGCCTTGCTGATTTCCATGCTTCAAAACAGCATAAAATACTCCAATACAGCTTATTTTAAAGTGCTTGAAAAAATCGATGCCATCGAAGCGAGTGAGTTGATCCAAGGATTGGTCAAAGAAGCATCTGTCGTTAAAAATCCCCCCTCTTCCCCCAAAGCCTCACCGTCTACTTCCGATGAAGATCTCCAAAAGTATACAACCGACGTAACCGAGTTGGCACGTGAGGGAAAAATCGATCCTGTCCTATGCCGAGACGACGAAATCCGACAAGCAATCGATATTTTATTGCGACGCCGTAAAAACAATCCGATTCTAGTGGGAGAAGCGGGGGTAGGTAAAACGGCTGTCGTCGAGGGATTAGCGCTCAAAATCATCCATAAAGAGGTGCCGGTACAGCTTCATGAAGCGAAGTTGCTCTCTCTTGATTTAGGGGCGATGCAAGCCGGCGCGAGCATTAAAGGTGAATTCGAACGACGGCTCCAAGGGGTGATCAATGCCATACGGTCGAGTACCCAATTTATCATTTTATTCATTGACGAATCTCATACACTGATCGGCGCAGGGGGAAATGAAGGGGGAAGTGATGCCGCAAATTTACTCAAGCCTGCCCTTGCACGCGGTGAACTCCGAACGATTGCCGCGACAACTTGGTTGGAATACCGTAAATATTTTGAAAAAGATCCCGCCCTCTCACGCCGATTTCAAAAGATCAATCTCCTAGAACCGAGTATCGATGATGCGACCACTATTTTACGGGGTATTGCCCATAAATACGAAGAAGTACACGGAGTCTATATCGAAGATGCCGCCCTCCAAGCTGCTTCATCCCTTTCGGCGCGCTATATCACCGGCAGACAATTGCCGGACAAAGCGATCGATGTTCTCGATACCGCCTGTGCCAATGTCAAAATCAGTAAAACCAATCGTCCGTACACGATTCAGCGAATTGAAACGGAGCAATTACGTCTCCATCAAGAGTTAGATTCTCTCCGCCGCGATGAAGCGAACGGTCTCAAAGATTACAGCAAACGGATAAAATCGCTCAATTTCGAGCTGAAACAACGGGATAAAGAGCTAAAAAAGGCTGAACATGAATACGATAAACAAAAAAAACTGGTTGATGAAATCATAAAACTGCGTACTCTCGGGAAAAAAGACGCGGCGGCAAAAGAGCATCAACGCCTACAGTCAATGCAAGAAGAGTGCCGCTATATCTATGACAATGTAACGGCGGAACAGATCGCCGAGGTTATCGCTTCATGGACGGGAATCCCTTTGGGAAGCATGGTGCAAGAACAAGCCAAGAATGTGATGCAGGTACAAGACAAAATGAGAGATCGTGTTATCGGACAAGATCAGGCGATCACCTATCTTGGCACCTTTTTACAAATTGCGGCGGCAGGATTGAAAAATGAAAATGCCCCTGCCGGAGTCTTTTTGCTCGTAGGACCCAGTGGCGTCGGAAAGACCGAAACCGCGAGAGCCGTCGCCGATCTGCTCTATGGCGGAGAGCAATTTCTAACTACGATTAATATGACCGAATTCCAAGAGAAGCACACTGTCTCACGTCTAATCGGCTCACCTCCGGGATATGTCGGCTACGGGGAAGGCGGACAGCTCACCGATCCCGTCCGTATCAAACCCTACTCCGTCGTATTGCTCGATGAGATTGAAAAAGCGCATCCCGATATTCTCAATCTCTTTTATCAGATTTTTGACAAAGGGATCGTCAACGACGGCGAGGGGCGTGCCATCGATTTTAAAAATACCACCATTTTTATGACATCCAATCTCGCAACCGAAGCAATTACCCAAATTTGCAACGATTACGACAATATTGAATTAGCGCCTCTGACCCAAGCGATTTTACCGATTTTGAGCGATTATCTCAAACCCGCACTGTTGGGGCGAATGAACGTCATTCCCTACATGAATCTCTCGCTTGATGCACTCAAAGAGATCGCCGCATTGAAATTGAAACGGATCGAGAAACAACTAACAGCTCGTGAAATCAGTTTCAAATACGATCAGAAACTTCTCGATCATATCGTCGCTCTCAGCAATGCAACCGATACGGGAGCACGTAATATCGAGTTAATCATTAATACCAATCTCATGCCAAAACTGTCACAAAAAATTTTAGAGTGCAGTATTGAGGGTAATACGTTAAATACCATCCGAGTTGGACTTAATGATACCAATGAAATAGTTATAAAAGGAGCATGATATGAAGACACTGTTTACTCTTTTGACCGTATCGCTGATAGGGATACTATTTACCGGATGCTCAGGGAGCATAGAGCAATACAAACCTCTTTATCAAGTAAAACCTGAAAAAAAACCAATCAAAAGCGGAGAGTAATATGGAACTCATTTTAGATGTGATCAAAAACGGCAAAAATAGATCAATTCACAAAAGTTTACGTTTTAACAAAAGAGAGGGGTTTATAGGTCGGGCAAGCGATGCCGATTATCAGCTAACCGATCCTCAGAACTACATCTCAGGGAAACATGTCTATGTAGAATACAAGTACGGCCAATACTATCTACGAGATGAAAGCAGCAACGGAACTTTTTTAAAACACCCCTATAAAAAACTCCCCAAAGGGGTATCGCATCCAATCAGTGCTTCTGAAATCTACATCATCGGGGATCATGAGCTACAAGTCCGCTTCAGCGACAACGAATACGGTGATGATTATATCGTCGGAAGTTTTACCCAAGAGCCTGAACCGCTCGAAGCGATCAACGAACTGATACCGGATGATGATTTTTTATTTGATGATCCGATCGATACATCGGATGCAGAAGAAACCGAGTTAAACCATATTCCCAACGTTGATGTAATGGAGATGTTGGATGATCGGAATAACCTCTCCGTGATGATTGGGGAAGATGCAACGGATAATGAATTTTATTCTGATATCGAAGAGCGCAGAGAACTGTTTGATGAGCATATCGAAGTTCCGACGTATTCAAATCAACAGCCAAATAAAGCGATGCCGACAAAAATTTCCGATCAACATTTAGCGCAATCACTCCGTATTCTGGAAGAGAAACTCGGGATTCAGATTATAAATCTAAGTCTACATGAACGTGATTCCCTAATGCACGAGCTATCAGATGTCATCATCAATGCCCTCGAAGGGTTACGACATTCCCTCTACATCAAAGAGAAAACAAAACAAGATCTACGGCTCGGTAGTTTGACGATCGAAACCCATGAGAACAATCCGGTAAAACTCGGTAAATCGGCAACACAACTGCTCGAAAACGAAAAAGTAAGCGGGAAGCTCGGTCTCTCCAAACTCTCCACAGCCATTTACAAATCGTTTAACGAGCTTGATTCACATACCATTGCGTTGCACGGGGCATCCAAAAATCTCATGGGGATCGCCATGGCTAATTTTGCCCCTAAAAGTTTGGAATACAAGTTTGAATCGATGGGTACATTACGAGGACCAATGCCACGAGCGTGTCAAATATGGAAATCCTATACCCAAATGTTTGATCGGCTCAACGATGATCCCGACTCTTGTGTGGAGATGCTGACCCCCCACTTTGCCAAAGAGTACGAAAAAGTTGCATTCAGTATCTCATTATCAACCCAGAACGCTCATCCCTTACACTAGGAGTAAACTATGAACATTGTATTTCGAACCGTGCCGTTGATCCTGATAGCACTCTTTATGAGCAATTGCGCCGACAAACCTTCCCACTTGGAACTTGTTGTTAAATCGGGCAGCCGGTTAAATCCCAACAAAAACGATATCCCCTCCCCTTTGATGCTCAACTTTTATGAACTCAAAAACGCCGATCAATTTACCAAACTCGATTTTTGGGCGTTGAGCGATGAGGCAAAAAAACGGCTCGATAGTGACCTTGTCTCCCAATCCAAACATGTCATTATCCCTAATGAGGAGCAGAATTACAAAATTCTTTTAGATGAAAACAGTAAATATTTTGGAATTGTCGGAAGCTTTAGAAACATCGAAACGAATGCCACATGGCGTCTGCTTAAACCGCTTAAACCAAAAAAATATAACCGCATGGATATTTTAATCGATAACAACACTATCAAGGAAATTGAACAATGACAAACGGAGTCGTATGGAGAGAGGGACTATTTATCCGCCCTCAACATTTTCAACAAAATGATCGCTATTTCGAATATGAGCTTCGGACACGGACACACGAATCAAATCCAAATCAATGGGGGCTGTTTGAGCTTGAAATCGATCTACAGTTTCTTAATTCCGGCAAATTGGTCATCAACCGTGCGTATGGGATTATGCCTGATGGCACATTGATAGACCTTACGATCAAATCGCACGGATTGATTATGGATGTTACACCTCACGACACAGGTAAATTAATTTATCTCTCCTTACCGCTCATGATGTACCATGCTGATACGGTCTCGTTTGAAGAGGAGATCAAACCTACCCGTAAAATAGCCCGCCGAGAAAGCGATATTCCCAATACAAATGTGGGGGAAAATTCCCATACTGAACTTTTACTGGCACAACACAATTTTCGGTTGCTGCGTGAAGAAGAGCTAAATGAGGGGTATGGAGTCATCCCCATCGCTCGTATAGGATCGGTATCGGCCAGCGGTTCGGTCAACCTCGAAGAGAATTTTGTGCCGACCTATCTACACCTTCATCGATCTCACTATCTCATCACACAGTTAAAAGAGATCATGAGTGTAATCAATTTTCGGATGATCAAATTGGCCGAAAAATTGAGTGATGTCACGATTCAGGCGGCTGAGCTTGGGGATTATCTATTACTTCAGCTTCTCAACCGTTTTCATAGCCGATTTCATTTTTATCTCTCTCAAGAGAAGGTTCATCCCCAGTCGCTGTTTCTGGAACTCAGCTCATTAGGAGCCGAACTTTCGGTTTTTATGAAAAAAGAGAGACGACTGATTCGAGAATACACCTACGACCACAATGATCAAAAAGAGAGCTTTTTACTGCTGCTGAACGAGCTGAAAAACATGCTTAGTATGGTTTTGGAACAAAACAGTCTCAAACTTCCAATCGAACAACGCAAATACGGGATATTTGTCGCCAAAATCGAAGACAAATCACTCATCGAATCCGGAGCATTTGTCCTTGCCGTAAGTGCAGATGTTTCAACCGAAAAAGTGAAAAAACTTCTCCTCGACAATCTTAAAATCGGCACTATCGAAACAATTCGGGATTTGGTCAACTACCATCTCGCCGGATTTAAGATCAAGCCGTTACCGGCGGCCCCACGTCAAATTCCGTATCGGGTGAACCATATTTATCTCAAAATCGAGCTAAGCGGCGAAGAGAAAAAGACGTTACAAAGTTCTGGTGGTATGGCTTTCCATCTAACCGGTGAAATCGAAGGTATCGAATACACTTTATGGGCTATTCGAAATAATAAAGAGGCTTAAGGGAAAGGTAAACGAAATGGATAATAAAACAGTCTTGATCCCCTCCTCTGACTCAGACAATCGGTTGACGGGTTTTACCACTCCGACGAAAACAGCAGAGAGTTTTTCCAATACAATAAAATCACCGCAACCGCAACAGACGTATAATACGTTTTTTCACGAACATAACGGAGAGATCGTTCAAGGAAACAATCTGTTTATTACCTTGGCTACCCCCCTCTTTAAACATATGGATCATCTCCTGCATACTTATGATGTGGGTGATGTGGGAGGGGTTCATACCCTTTTGACCCAAGAGATCGAAACATTCAATCAAAATGCAGCACTCCAAAATCTTGACAATTCGCAAGTATCGGTTACGCGCTATCTACTGTGTACTTTTTTGGATGAGTTGATCTGCACCACCTATTGGGGAAAAGATAACGATTGGGCACACGGAAGTCTACTAAGCCACTTTTTTCGCGAAACGTACGGCGGAGAAAAGTTTTTTCAGCTTCTTACTAAGCTTTTGGCATCACCCGCAAACAATATCCATCTTTTGGAATTTATGTATGTCTGTATCTCATTGGGCTTTGAGGGGAAATATCGGATCCAAACCAAAGGAAAAATGGAACTTGAATCGATACGGGATAATCTCTACAAACAGATCAAGACAGTACACGGAAGACAAAGCAAAAAATTTTATACCGATCATATCGTCTCAACACAACAGCACCGTTTCTTTTACAAAGCATCCTATCTCACCCTCGTACTCGGCAGTTTCATCGTATTAAGCCTTGTTTATACGATCTTCACACTGACTTTGAACGCACAAGAAAACGATCTTATGTCAATCATACAGCATGAGATTACCGATACAAAACCAAACCATTTAGTTTCAAAGGACATCAATGGATCGATTTAATCACATAAAGCTGCTTAGAAATACCCGTTTTTGGGTTTTGGTTGGAACTTTTTGTATCGCTATGATTACCATCTTTTTAGGTGATGATATGTTCGATTCACTATCATCCCTCTCGTTACGTCTGTTAATCGGCTCCTCAATATTTTTCGGTACCGTTATGGTAATTTTGCTTCTAAAACTCTACGGTAGACAAGAGACACCTGAAGAGCGGGAGGCACAAAAGCTCTTCCGTGAACATGAAAAGACCAACGCCGATATCGTCAATAGTAAAATTTCCGATCTTAAAATACGGTTTACCGAAGCGACAAAAATCATCAAAAACTCCAGTATCTACAGCAACCGTGATGCCAGTTATGAATTACCTTGGTATCTGGTGGTAGGGAGAGAGAAAGAGGGGAAAACCGCATTAATCGAATCCTCCGGACTCGATTTTCCGCTCAACGTTGATTATGAGCAGCGCAGCGTTATCGAAACTGGTCCAACCCAATCGTTTCAGTGGTATTTCGCAGAGAATGCCATTTTTGTAGACATGCCGGGAAAATTCATTGCCCAAGAGGCAGGCTCGGTAGATCAAGGTGTTTGGAAAGCGTTCTTACAACTATTCAAAAAGAAACGTTGGAAGCGCCCTATTAACGGAGTCATATTAACCCTCAGCGTGGAAACGCTTATGGATAAAAACAGTGCTGAACTCGAACACTACGCCAAAGGGCTAAGAGATCGGTTTGATGAACTTTCCGGTGCTTTTACCTCTTCGATTCCGATTTATCTGTTTGTCACCAAAACCGACAAAATTCCTGGTTTCAACGAATATTTCTCGACGCTCAACGATACTGAAAAAAATGAAATTCTCGGTATTACTTTTGATGAAAAGCAAAATATCGATAGTTCTATCGTTCAGCCTGAATTCGATGCACTGATTAAACGGTTGGACGATTCTATCCTTGATCGAATGCACCAAGAGTGGGATAGCGCATCACGGTCGAAAATTCTCTTTTTCTGTGATGAGTTTTCACACGTTTTTGAGAAGCTTAAAATCTTCATCGATATTGGATTCGCCCAAACCCGTTACCGTGCACCGTTAATGATAAGAGGGATCTATTTTACCGGCAAAGGGTTATTTATCAACAAAGTTTTAAACGACGTTGTCTTTCGCGAGTCCAATATTATCAAGATGGATTCAACAACTCTTACCAAACAAAAAATACGTCAATACGTCGGTGTTATCGTTGCCGTTGTTCTTGTTGCGCTCATCAGTGTTGTTTGGGTTATCGATTACAACCGTCATTCCCAAACCATTGAAACATTGAATCTAGAGCTAAAACACTACCATGAAGATCGTGTAGCGGTAGATGGAAATGACAATTTTGAACACCGTTTGAAACTCCTCAATACCCTCTATGCCATCAAAACCAACGATGAAAACGAAGGTTCAAACCGATTTTGGAAATTATCTTTTTTCAAAGTTGATGAACGCCAAGAGCAAATCGATGTGCTTTACTATCTCTATCTAGAACGAATCCTATTGCCGCAAACCGGCACTGTTTTAAAATCTCATATGCTCAATCAATTGGATAATTACGATCTAACATGGGAAAATACAAAAGCCTACCTTATGCTTAACAAGGAAGATAAACGGAACAACCGTTTTCTTGAAAAATGGATGGAGAGGGTGTGGGCTTTGGAGTATCCTAATGACCTCGAACGTCAAAAAAGCCTCAACACTCACTGGAAACGGCTCTTGACTCATGGCTTTAAACCTTATGATCTCGATCAGAATTCAGTACAAATCGCACGAAACAAACTTGCAGGATTCGGGCAAGAAGCCCTTTTGTATAAACAGATCAAAGACAAAGCCCAAGAGATGAATCTCAAAGATTTCCAATTCTCAAAAGAGATGGGTGCCAATGCACCTTTGTTTATCGGAAACAACTTTATTATTCCGGGGTTTTATACCAAAGAAGGGTATGAAAAAATCTTTACCCTTGATTCAAAAACTCTTCTCAAAGAGATTATCCGATTGAATTGGGTGTTAGGGTACTCTACCGAGCTCAAAGATAGTGAACTCGATGTTGTCTACGCCAAAATTCAAAATTACTATTTTGCCGACTATAAACGAATCTGGATGGAAGCGTTAAATAACCTTTATCTACGTTCGGATATGTCACCTGATGAGATGAAGATATTAACCTCTCAAGATTCGCCGATAATCAGTGTTTTAAAAGGGCTAAAACACCATACCGACATCTATTCGATCAGTGAGATTCTTGAGAAAAAAGCAATGGAAAAATATGCAACTAAATCCGGGAATACGGCAACCGTAGTTGCATCGGATCAAGCCAAAAACATTGTTCCCGATGCTACGGTTAAAACCATTCGCGACTTCTTTAAACCCTTCCATCAGCTTATAAGCGAAGAGGGAGTGGTGGGAGCAACGCTTCAAGCCGAAATGACACGCTTTGAAAACGCATCGGCGCAATCAGGCAATTCAATTGGATCTGGTTCTCCTGCCGATGCTTTTAACGCCCTTATCAGTCGCGCAAGCGGTCAAGGGATGGGGATAAGTTCCGAGATAAGTCCCCTCCCATCTCCGGTAAGTCGCTGGCTTCCACGTTCTATGAACGGTGTAGGTAAATTGATGTCTCAGGGCAAACAATACATCAACCAACAATTTATGGCTGAGGTCTATCCGTTCTACAAAAACAAACTTGCCAATAAATACCCGTTTAATCCAAGAGGATCTTCCGATGTCGCCTTAAGCGATTTCGAGGAGTTTTTCAGAACCGGTGGAGTTTTAGATAGGTTTCAAAGCGAATACGTCAATCCATTCGTCAACCTCAATCCAGTCGGTCGAGGCTATCAGATGAAAAGGATAGACGGAACCGCAATGGCAATCGATCCCAAACTCATCGAATCACTTTTTGTTGCCAGAGATATCCGCAGGATGTTCTTTGCCCGAGGAGATATGTTGGGGACATCGCTTTATATCAAACCTAATCTCTTGGGGAAAAACTTGGGAAGCATGTCTTTGCGTTATGATGACAGTTACATCGTTTATGAACACGGCCCGATCAAGGCACGCAAAGCACTCTGGCCAGCACAAAGCGGCAATGCCGACGCCAAATTTCAACTTTTGGATTTGGACAACAATCCGGTCGCTTCGTTCAATCATGAAGGGGAATGGGCTCTTTTCAAACTTCTTGGTCGGATGAGAATAATACCGACCGGAGCCGATACCGTTACCGTTGAATACACGAACAATGAAAACAAAGGTTCTTTTAGTATAAACGGAACCGCAGTTAAAGCGCTTACCCCTGACAGTCCGATTCATAAATTCATCTTAAGGGAGCGTATGTAAGTGCAAAAAAGCTATTACGCTACCCATCCGGGTCACGTCCGGAAAAATAACGAAGATTCTTATTACGTCAGTGACGAGCGCTCATTGTGGATTGTTTGTGATGGGATGGGAGGGCATCAAGAGGGAAATTACGCCAGTCATCTTGTCACCGATATTTTCGAAAAAATGCAGATGAGTGGAAGTTTTGAAAATAAAATCGAAGAGATAACCGCGCAACTCTACAATATCCATATGATTCTCAAAAAGAAAGCCCAAAAAATAGGACCCAATGCGATTATCGGCACTACGTTAGTGCTCCTCCATATTGAAGGGAACAAAGGGGTTTCGATCCATGCCGGAGATAGCCGATGCTATCTGCTCAGAGGTGATAAACTCTCGCTCGTCACCCTTGATCACGCAAAAGATATCCAAACATCAAACGGAACACGAAAAGTACTCACCAACGCTTTATCGGCACCCGCTAATCTCTCCTTAGAGGTTAAAAAATTCAAAGTTGAAGAAGGGGATGTTTTTTTATTATGTTCCGATGGTTTATACGACAATATCACACCGGAATTTATCAAAGACGCATTAAGCTGCAATCTGCTCCAAATCGGCTTGGATATGCTCATCTCCTCGGTATTATCCAAAGAGGCAAATGACAACCTCACAGCCGTCATTGTTGAAATATAGGATTTACATGACAACGTATGATGATTTAATTAAAAATCTCGAATCCGCTCCCCCCTCCTCTATGCGAATCACTCAAATCGACAAAAGCTTGAACAACCGATACACATTAGGGAAAAAAATCGGAACCGGTGGTTTGAGCGTTGTTTTTGAAGCACGTGATGATTATTCTGAATATTACGGAGATAATCGGGAGCTTGCTATCAAGCTTCCGCTGGAGCATCTATCAACAAAAAGCGATATCGATGCTTTTATGTATGCAGAATACTCACATCTCTCCCGACTATCACATCCCAATATTGTCAAAGTGATGGATTTTGGAATCGATTCGCAGATTAATATTCCTTACATCGTACTGGAATACATGAGAGGAAACCTCCTTAGTGAAATCCCCTTATCCGATTGGAATAGATCCGATCTCAACAAATTGTTCTACACTGTATTGACTACAGTTGAATATCTTCATGAACAAAATATGATCCATGCTGATATCAATCCAACAAATCTGATGATATTGGAAGACGGTTCATTACGATTATTCGACTTTGGAATATCAATAAATAATAAAAAACACAATACATTTGAACTTGATTATAAAAGTATAAAGGCTTTCAATCCGCTATATGCTTCGCCTGAAGTGATAAACGGGCATATCCCAGATGAAAAAAGTGACCTTTTTTCGTTGGCGGTCATTTTTTTTGAACTCTATTGCGGGAAACTTCCCTACATTAAAAGTTCGGTAGAGCTGCAACAAAATGCCGTTTCGGAGAAAGAATTTAAAAAGCTCCCCTACCATCTCAGAAGTTGGTTTAAACATGCACTGAATCCCGATCCGATCAAACGCACAGTTTCATTATCAATCAGTATGAAACTACAGAAAATATTTAGAAAATAACAGTATTAATTAAAATAACATATAATATTTTTAGTTGTAATTAATTTTATATCGATACAATACATCGTTAATTAATATTAAATAAGGAGTTAAAATGAACAATCCGGTGTTTATTTCTATCAAAGGAAGTACACAAGGTCTAATTACAGAGGGGGCATTCACACCTGAATCTGTCGGCAATGTATACCAAGACGGTCACCAAAACGAAACCCTCGTAAAAGGTTTTTCACACAATATCAAAATCCCACGTGATCCGAGTTCAGGGCAACCATCCGGCCAACGTTCACATCAACCTTTGGTCGTTACCAAACTTTTCGATAAATCTTCACCGCTTCTTTATAATGCACTTACCAAAGGTGAAACGTTGACCAACGTTGAACTCAAATGGTACCGCACAAGCTATACCGGTAAACCGGAGCACTATTTCAGCGTCGTACTTGAAGATGCCGTTATCGTCGATATCCAAGCTTCTATGGACTCAGAGCTTGGATTGACCGTTACCGATGTTGCACCATTAGAAAACGTATCGTTTGCATACCGTAAAATAACATGGAGACATGAAACAGCAAGTACGTCAGGAGAAGATGACTGGCGTATCGGCGTAGGCAAAAGCGCCTAAAACATAGAGCTTCGGCTCTATTGCATCTAAAAATTTAGTATAAAAATCACTTTTTTCATGAGTACATTGATTTTTCTAATAAAGTTTCAGAGGCTTGTATATGACCCCCAATCTCACTACCGCTGCGACCTTACTAAGTACCCTCTTAGGGGCAAATTCCCTCATTAACCGCAGAGTGAACTGCCGAGTAAGACTCAAAGGCTACACCACTGCATCTTCACTATCATTGGTGGATAGCTACAGTGTCTTAGAGCTAGAGGGAGAGAGTGCCGTATCACGAGGGTATCGCTACAATATACTCTTTGTCTCGGATGAGAATATTGCGGTAGAAGCGATAGCAGATACCGAAGTAGAAGTGAGTCTCAAAGATGAGATAAGCCCTTTGAACTCTACAACTATCCATGGACGAGTCTCTATGGCACAAGAAGCCGGAAGTGTTGGACGCAAACAGCTTTATCGTATTGAGGTTGTCTCTCCTCTTTATTATCTCTCACTCAATCGTCGATATGAGATCTTCCAAGATAAAAACGTTCTCGACATCATCACCGAGATCATCGGACGCTATGAGGCACTGCTCCATCTCAGCCTTAGTGTTAAAGCCGATCCTCTGCGTTACAGTATTCGTCATACCTGCACCCAGTATGCCCAAAGCGATTATGAGTTTATCACCATGTTGTGTGAAGAAGAGGGATTGGTATTACTGATAGACTCTTCCTCTTCTAATCCTTATAATCTCACCTTGTGTGAGCTGAGTGAACATGCACTGGGGACAGAACCTATAGAGTGTACGTATAACACGACTAAACGCTTTGAGCCCTCATCACAGGTACACGATTATTATGATCCTCTCAAACCCTCTTTGGATATGAGTGTTACGAAACTCTCTAAATCGATCGAACCCCTAAAAGACAATACCTACAGTGCTCAACTGCGTAATGATCTTAAACTCTATACGCAGCATGATCGTTTAGAGACCTTTGAGGGTTCTCTCTCGAAAGATTTAAACCGTTATGCTTCTCTTGAAGCTCAGCGTGATTATGCTTCAGGGTTTTATGTTGAGGGGGAGAGTAAAGAGCTCTCTATGAAAGACGGGATCCGGGTTACTCTCAATGATACCAAGGTATTTAAACGCGATGACGTGATTATCCTCTCGTGTCGCTATAGCGGCTCTTTCCCCAATGCCCTCGATGAGTTCATCAATACCGAAGAAGCCCCTAAAGCAGAGTACCAAGTCACATTTCGTGCCATCCCCTCTTCTATTGTCTATCGACCACCGTATACGATTACCAAACCACGTATCGAGGGAGTCCATACCGCCATCGTCTCCAAAGGTGATAAGGAGACCACCAAAGGTGCCAATGAGATAGACGTAAATGAAAAGGGAGAGATCAGAGTCATCATGCACTTTGATCCCAAATACCCTACCAGTATTTATGTTCCTCTTAATACCCTTTATGCAGGGGATCACTACGGTATGCGCTTTCTCCCTCGTGTTAATTCCGAAGTGCTCATCAGCTACATCAACGGGAACATTGATCGTCCTATCATCATAGGGATGCTTCATAACGGTGAGAACAAGATCCCTTATGATCTTCCATCAACAAAGACTCAAAGTTACATCAAGACCCAGACTACTCCTCAGTACAAAAACACCGAAGGGTATAATGAAATCCTTTTCGAAGATGCTCAGAACCATGAAGAATTCAATATGCGAGCGCAGAGAGATTACAGTCTTCTGGTCCTCCATGACGCAACCGAACATATCCAGCATGATCGCAGTGAGACCGTGGATAATAACGAAGACGTTACTATCCACGGCTACCGAACCGAACGTGTCAACAAAAGCAAAACCGAAACCATAGACATAGCCAAAGCCCTCACTATCGGTGCTGGCTATCAAGTAAGCGTAGGAGCTAGTAAAAATGAATCGGTGGGGATGACCTTTACCGAAGAGGTGGGTGTGTTGAAGCATACTATTGTTGGGGAGAAGTATGAGATCCGTGTCGGAGAGACTCAGATCACGATGTACGCAAACGGTACTGTCTTGATTGAAGGAAAGGATATTGATATAACGGGCACTGAACATGTTGAAATAATTGCGCCCAAAGTTTATATCGACAAAGGCTCATGGAGTCCCGAACCGATTTGTTGGGAATGTATGATGAATGCGATGAGGGGAGATTCATGATGACTGAACAACTTATGAGACATATCCTTCCGCCCAAGGTAGAAGAGAATGAAACCCCGCTCTACCTTTATGTCATTATTAATGCCGAAAAATACAAAAACCTCTGCGTGAAACTCGAATCCGAATGGAAGTTTAAACACGCTTCACTTTTTGAAGACGAAGACCTCGCCGTTTCGATGAATGATGTTGCACCCTATCTCGTCTTGATTCCGCCTCATCATCCATACATCGAAAAAATATTCAAACATTATGGACATGGGGGAACGCTCTTTTTTTGGAGTGAAGAGGGATTCGGAAAAATGTTGGAGAGAATGCGAGATTTTTTTGTCATTTATTCGTCTGATGGAAGTAAAGGGTATTTTACCTTTTACCGCCCTTCGATGTTTGCTGAAATCTTTCGGGAATCTTCACTGATGAGCGACCATTATTCGCGAGGAATCAAAACTTATTTTTGTGAAGATGAATACGATATATCAAAACTACATATATTTTCTTTCAATGAAAATCAAATATATAAAGACAAAATAAATTTAAAAGAACAAGTATGAATGAAAATAAATTGTTATTTATTGAAATAAGATCTATATTTTACTTCATAATTATGCTGGGTATCTTAGGTTTAATCATTAGATCTTTTATGTTTATTTTAGGAGGTGCTTTACAAGCTGGTGAAAGTTTTGCCAATAAAACAATGCTAATACTAAAAATCAGCATCGCTCATTTTATTGTCGCATATTTTATGAAAAAAGAGAAAAAGTATGTTTGGTTTCTTGCTATATTTTTTAGTGTGGCTATGATTTATATAGGATTAAATAATTTTTTGATTGTGAAAGACGAAGTGATGTTTATATTCTATTTCTCTTTACTTATAGCGTATAGTATTCTTTTTTATATGCTTTTAAAAAAGAACATTCGAAATATATTTTTAGGGAGTACTAAAGAATGCGTCAATTAAATATATATTTGATATTGCTTATCCCTTTTATATTCGCCTCATGCAGTGACAACAACCCACGTCACATAGATACAACGGATCTCCCTACTCATAACCCAGCCGTATTTGCAGAGGGGCGATACTGTACCGATTATCTGAGATTCGAGTGTCTGCCGGAAAGTAGAGATTTGAGCTGGCAAAAAAATATCGATGAAAAAGCCGAATGGGGATTAACGGATGAAGAAGCCAAACATGAAAAAGAGTTAACACAAAAATACGATGAATTGGAGAAAAAAATGGGAAATTATACCGTGACAAAAGCGGACGATGCATTTTTCAAACGGATCGAATTTAAAAGCTTCCTTACCGAGATGGAAGAAGAGATGGAAAAACACTACCCCGGTTTTTGGGGCAGTACCCCTAAAAAAGTACGTTACCGCTGGATGCGTCTATGTGTCGCAAAAGCAAATAAATACGGATACGGTATTCCAACGGAAAACGAAGACGGTAGCGTCAGCCCTGCCAACATCCGCGAAACAGGACAGTTTATCGAACTCTGCGGGCGGATCGGTCTTTATTTCGATAGCGATCCCAAATGGCAATACATCGTCGATTTTATTAAACAACCGAATACTACCTTCGAAGGATATGCTGGTGAAGCAGCACTTTATATAGATTTTACCGTATATGGCAAAGATTATACACAATATGGTGACAAGATAACTAAATGGTTAATGCAAACTTCTCTTCGCCATCTACCCTATCCCAACCGTCCTGTTCCCAGTATCAATGATCCGGAGTAACTAATGGCATGTAAGATTCTACATATCGGCGTCTTTTTTGACGGTACCGGAAATAACAAAATGAACGACACCCCCGAACACTCACAGAGTAATATTGCCAAGCTCAGCGAACTTTATAAAAATTGTAGTGCGGCATACAAAGAAAAAACCAATGCCGCAAATTGGTTCGATGCTCAAAAAACAGAACACAAAAGTTTGATGATCTATGAAAACGGTGTCGGTACACGAGATATGCGGGATAAAAAATGGTATGACTATATTCCGGCAGTGTATGCAGCCGAACTTGCTTCAGATGCCAAATACACCATCTTAACCGACAAATATGAGAAAGGCGGTGGCGGTGGTGGAGCGCTTCGAATTAATAGTGCTTTGAATAAAGTGTTCAATATATTAAAACAACACCCTACTGGAAGCGGTGATGGAGTCTATCGCCAACGGATTATCGATGTCTTCGGGTTTAGCCGTGGAGCCGCCGAAGCACGGGATTTCATCAATACGTTTTATGAAAAAAATAAAAGATTATGGCATTTTAAAAACGTTCAATTCAACTTCGTCGGCATTTACGATACGGTCGGTTCATTCGGAATCGCGGGAGATAATATTAACTATAAACCCAAAGACCCTTCCAAACACAGTGAAGACAGTATTGACTTTATTCGATCCATAAGTGACGGGCGATTTAAAAAAGATTTTGGAATCGTCGAGGGGGCGATACTCCAAACGGATCGCACGGCATACGATCGATCATCGGCAGAAGCGATTGAAAATGAGATGCATAAAAATGGATGGAAACTCGAATCGACGAAGATGGGCTCACGCGGCGAAGGCCCATATACGATGACGTTTACCAAAATGTCGGATGATTTCGAAGAATATAATTTTAATCTTGCTCCCAAATCAGCCAACACTATAATTCATATGATCGCCAATGACGAAGTACGTAAAAACTTTCCGTTAAGTTCTCTTAACCCTATTGGTGGCTCTCATAGAGAATGGATATATGCTGGCGTACACTCCGATGTCGGAGGTGGATATGAACCGATGCGACATGAACCGCACGGTATGAGTTTGGGCGTTTACCTTTCCCCGAGGTCTGCCATCGCGCAGGCAAACGCACTGAAACCAAAATTTCCGAAAAATGCAAAATTTTCAACCGAACAAGTCAGCTTTCCATCTCTAAAAACCAAGCTGAACGTCGAATGGATACGCGACATCACTAACGACATCACATTTGTGACGCTGCATCGGATGTACGAAGCCGCTCTACGATGCGACGTCCCATTTCTACCGATGCCGGATAATACCGATTATAAAATTCCCCCTTCAATGATGCAATACAACGCCTACACAAAAGAAAACTACGCTAATGCGATGAGTTTTCCAAACATTAGAAGCTTTAAAGAGGTTTACCGTCATCACTCGGCAGTCGATCCCACAGACGTCGCTACCCATTACGACGGATTTACCTCGACAACCAAAGACGTCATCATCAACGACAGTCCTGATGGAAGCGGCGGTAATGATATGCGGTATGTCGACGAATATGGTAGAGAAGTGACACCACGTTTTGAGAAAGTTCATGGGCGAAAGCTCATCCCTAAACGAGAAGTTTATCCAAATATAGCTAGTAAAGCGATTTTACCGGTATGAATAACTACCAATCCAAGGAGACACTATGACCCCCAATCTCACTACCGCTGCGACCTTACTAAGTACCCTCTTAGGGGCAAATTCCCTCATTAACCGCAGAGTGAACTGCCGAGTAAGACTCAAAGGCTACACCACTGCATCTTCACTATCATTGGTGGATAGCTACAGTGTCTTAGAGCTAGAGGGAGAGAGTGCCGTATCACGAGGGTATCGCTACAATATACTCTTTGTCTCGGATGAGAATATTGCGGTAGAAGCGATAGCAGATACCGAAGTAGAAGTGAGTCTCAAAGATGAGATAAGCCCTTTGAACTCTACAACTATCCATGGACGAGTCTCTATGGCACAAGAAGCCGGAAGTGTTGGACGCAAACAGCTTTATCGTATTGAGGTTGTCTCTCCTCTTTATTATCTCTCACTCAATCGTCGATATGAGATCTTCCAAGATAAAAACGTTCTCGACATCATCACCGAGATCATCGGACGCTATGAGGCACTGCTCCATCTCAGCCTTAGTGTTAAAGCCGATCCTCTGCGTTACAGTATTCGTCATACCTGCACCCAGTATGCCCAAAGCGATTATGAGTTTATCACCATGTTGTGTGAAGAAGAGGGATTGGTATTACTGATAGACTCTTCCTCTTCTAATCCTTATAATCTCACCTTGTGTGAGCTGAGTGAACATGCACTGGGGACAGAACCTATAGAGTGTACGTATAACACGACTAAACGCTTTGAGCCCTCATCACAGGTACACGATTATTATGATCCTCTCAAACCCTCTTTGGATATGAGTGTTACGAAACTCTCTAAATCGATCGAACCCCTAAAAGACAATACCTACAGTGCTCAACTGCGTAATGATCTTAAACTCTATACGCAGCATGATCGTTTAGAGACCTTTGAGGGTTCTCTCTCGAAAGATTTAAACCGTTATGCTTCTCTTGAAGCTCAGCGTGATTATGCTTCAGGGTTTTATGTTGAGGGGGAGAGTAAAGAGCTCTCTATGAAAGACGGGATCCGGGTTACTCTCAATGATACCAAGGTATTTAAACGCGATGACGTGATTATCCTCTCGTGTCGCTATAGCGGCTCTTTCCCCAATGCCCTCGATGAGTTCATCAATACCGAAGAAGCCCCTAAAGCAGAGTACCAAGTCACATTTCGTGCCATCCCCTCTTCTATTGTCTATCGACCACCGTATACGATTACCAAACCACGTATCGAGGGAGTCCATACCGCCATCGTCTCCAAAGGTGATAAGGAGACCACCAAAGGTGCCAATGAGATAGACGTAAATGAAAAGGGAGAGATCAGAGTCATCATGCACTTTGATCCCAAATACCCTACCAGTATTTATGTTCCTCTTAATACCCTTTATGCAGGGGATCACTACGGTATGCGCTTTCTCCCTCGTGTTAATTCCGAAGTGCTCATCAGCTACATCAACGGGAACATTGATCGTCCTATCATCATAGGGATGCTTCATAACGGTGAGAACAAGATCCCTTATGATCTTCCATCAACAAAGACTCAAAGTTACATCAAGACCCAGACTACTCCTCAGTACAAAAACACCGAAGGGTATAATGAAATCCTTTTCGAAGATGCTCAGAACCATGAAGAATTCAATATGCGAGCGCAGAGAGATTACAGTCTTCTGGTCCTCCATGACGCAACCGAACATATCCAGCATGATCGCAGTGAGACCGTGGATAATAACGAAGACGTTACTATCCACGGCTACCGAACCGAACGTGTCAACAAAAGCAAAACCGAAACCATAGACATAGCCAAAGCCCTCACTATCGGTGCTGGCTATCAAGTAAGCGTAGGAGCTAGTAAAAATGAATCGGTGGGGATTAGCAGTACTGAACAAGTGGGTGCCATAAAATACACTCTCGTAGGAAAACGCTACGAGCTCCAAGTCGGTGCAAGTTCAATGATAATGAATGAAGACGGAACCATCATGATCCAAGGGAATAAAGTATCGATTGTAGGGAATGAACACGTTGAAATCAAAAGCAAATTAGTAGATATTAACTGATATGAGTTTTGTAAATTATACCCCGTTTCCTGCCGCAACATGGGAGACGACAGCTTCCACAGATCAACTCTATATGAGTGCGGTTTGCCGGATCAAATACAAATTCGTTTCAACCGATAAACAGGGAATATGGGACCTCATTCCCGATGCGGATCAAGGTAATTTGCACGATGAAGATATATTTTACGATGATGAAGCCAATGAGCAAATCCGATACCCTTCCGATTATCTCCCCCACAAGAGCGGAACCGACATTATTGTAAACGGTGTTGCCCGCACCTCATCGCCCCAACAAACATGGATATGCAATCTATCGGTTCACTCTAATACCAATCAATGTTTACTGGATACATCTCTACGTGTATGGGGCGAACGATTTTGGAGACGGCAGGCCATTACCGGCTTTTGGAGACTCGATACGACGGCAAAAGCTACCGATAACGTCCCGATACGCTACCGATACGCCTACGGAGGAGAGATCACCATCACCGAGGGGGAAACAACAACCATTTTGGCGCGAGAAGAGGAGAATCCTATCGGCTGCGGTAGCCTCCATAAAAAACAAAAAAACAACATGTCCCCTGCCCCTCAGATCGAAGCCATCGAGGATCCAATCCAAAAACCTTATCATTCCTATACACCGCAAGGATTCGGTGCACTCAATCGAGCATGGTCTCAACGGCTCATTTATAGCGGAACCTACGATGAAGCGTGGTTAGAGCATCTCCATCCTCTATTGCCAAGTGATTTTAATGAGAGATTTTATCACTATGCCCATCCCGATATGATACTGCACGATTATCTCCCAAAATCCTCAAAAATTCAACTCACCAATCTCCTATCGGGAGAACCGATTCAATGTGTCAATCTCCCCACTATCGATCTCATTGCCCGATTTACGACAAATAGCTCTATCGTGGATAAAACAATGAACATAGATACCGTTTTACTCGATATCGAATCCGATGAATCTAACGAACATTGTGTTTATATTACATGGAGATATCGCCATCCCATAGATGAAGAGATACTTGAAAGCGCTGTTTATCTTAAAGAAGCGTAAAGTGATCAATTATGAAGGTATAACTAGATACTACTCATTTCTCAAGACGGTCAATACATCCACTTCGGAAGCTTTTTTTGCCGGATACCAAGCCGAGAGCAACACGATCACAAAGGCACCGACGATGATCGAGAAGAAATCGACCATACTCAAATCAAGCGGCAAGGTCGAGGTGGGATAAACATCGGCAGGCAACGAGATAATCTCGAACGTCCCGAGAATCCACATCCCTAAAAATCCTAAAATCGCCCCTGTGGTGATCCCCAGCACACCGATTACAACCCCTAGAATCAAAAAGATTTTTTTCACCTCCGCTTTGGAAGCACCAAGTGAAATTAGCAAAGCAATCTCGCTACGGCGGTTCATAACGGTCATCAAAAGCGACGAGATAATATTAATCGCGGCGATGAGGATGATGAGCATCAAGACAATAAACAGTGACATTTTCTCCATTTTCAATGCGGCAAAAAAGTTGCCGTTATCTTCCCACCATCCCCGTATCGAAACAGTATCGGGAAGGACGGCGGCGATACGGTGGATATCGGCTTCGGGATTGGGGGAGTGGATATGGATACCGTCGTAAAGGTTTTCAGGGATGCCGAGAATCCGCTGCATCGCATCGATCGTCGTGTAGGAGAACCCTTTATCGTACGCGCTAAGCCCAGAATTGAAGGTTGTGATAGGAGTAAAGCGTTTCATTTTCGGTGCCAGCACCATACCGCCGGGTTCCATCTGGGTAAAGATATAGGTGAGTTTCTCCCCGTCTTGGAGCATAAACTCCTCTTTGAGGGTTTGCCCAATCATCACCTCAAACCCATCGGGAGCTCCCTCTTTCAACCCCTCTGCCAATACCGAGTTAACCTTTGCTTCCTGAGCGAAATCGACACCGAAGAGATATCCCCCCTCCATCTGATCACCGCTACGAGCGAGAACAGCAGAGGTGACGTAGGGGCTAAATGCCAAATCGGGAAATTTAGCTCTCAACTCTTCGACCAATGCCGTATCGACGGTACCGAAAAATTTGGGCTGGATAGTGAGGGGATAGTTCATGACGGTGAGTTTCTTTTTGAACTCGTTGTCGAAACCGTTCATCAGTGCCATCGCAATGATGAGCACCATCACCCCTAATGCGATTCCGGAGAATGCGAGGAGAGCGGAGAGGAAGATGAAGGGTTGTTCTTTGTCAAAGCGTAAAAACCGTTTGACGAGAAAGGGGACGATGTTCAAGAGGCAAATACCCCTTTTTTAGGTCCCGATTTGCCGCAGCAGTTTTTGTATTTCAATCCGCTTCCGCACGGGCAATCATCGTTACGGGAGATTTTTTTATCGTCTTGGGCGTGTTCACCCTGATTGAGAGACATTTGAAACGCCTCTTGTTTTTTCTCCAATTCCATTTGGCGGGCAAACGCCTCTGCCTCTTCTTCAGCACTGTCTACGCGGAATTGGATGACATGGAGTGTTTTGATCGTATCGACTTTGATCGTCTCTACCAATTCGCTGAATAGGTTGAAACTCTCTTTTTTGTATTCGACCAACGGATCTTTTTGGTTATACGCACGAAGACGGATACCGGTTTTCATGCTGTCCATTTGATAGAGGTGTTCGCGCCACGCGGTATCAAGGGTTTTGAGATAGATTTCACGCTCGATATCGTTGCGCAATTTCGGATCGACAACCGACATTTTCTCTTCGTATTGCGCTTTGAGCGCACGGATCAAGGTATCACGGATTACTTCGTAGGAGAGTGATTCAAAAATAGCGGGATCCAGCATCGTGTTCATCTCTTCGCGTAACATCAATCCAAGGCGCTCTACATCGATCTCTTCTTCAGGGATACCGCTGAAAATACCGGCATTGGCTAGGAGACGATCTACATACTCTTCACGAATAGTATCGATTTTTTCACCCACATTGTATTCTGGGTTGAGAAGTTCATTACGGAATTTGTAAACGATTTTACGCTGTTCGTTGGCGACATCATCGTATTCAACGATATGTTTACGCCCTTCGAAGTGCATATTTTCCACTTTTTTCTGCGCTTTTTCAACGGCGCGAGTCACCATCGCCGATTCGATATACTCACCGTCTTCGACACCTAAACGCTCCATAATCGCTTTGATTTTATCCGAACCGAAGATACGGAGAAGATTGTCTTCCAAAGAGAGGTAAAACTGAGATGTCCCCGGATCACCCTGACGCCCTGCACGCCCGCGTAGCTGGTTGTCGATACGGCGGTTTTCGTGACGCTCGGTTCCGAGGATATACAACCCGCCGAGAGCTTTGATCTCATCGCTCACTTTGATATCGACCCCGCGCCCAGCCATATTGGTCGCGATGGTAATCGCCCCCTGAACACCGGCGTTTTTAATAATCTCACCCTCTTGGGCATGGTTTTTCGCGTTCAATACCGTATGAGGGATTTTTTCGGCTTTGAGCAACTCATGCAATTTTTCTGATTTTTCGATCGATGCGGTACCGATCAACACCGGCTGGCCGAGAGCGTGAAGCTCTTTGATTTTTTTGATGACGGCGGCAAATTTTTCCGCTTCGGTTTTGTAGATCAAATCGTTGAGATCTTGACGAATAACCGGAACATTGGTCGGAATCGATACAACATCGAGATTATAGATTTGAGCGAATTCGGTCGCTTCGGTTTGTGCCGTACCGGTCATACCACCGATTTTGCCATACATACGGAAATAGTTTTGGTAGGTGATGTCGGCGAGTGTTTGGGTCTCCTCTTTGATCACAACCCCCTCTTTGGCTTCCAATGCTTGATGCAGCCCCTCAGAGTATCGGCGCCCTTCAGAGAGACGTCCGGTAAACTCATCAACGATCACGACTTGGCTCTCCTGAACCACATAGTCTACGTCGCGTTCAAAGATGTAATTGGCTTTAAGCGATTGATCCAAATGGTGAGAGAGGGCGGAATTTTCGATGCTGTAGAGATTATCAACTCCAAAAAGTTCTTCGGCACGAGCGATCCCCTCTTCGGTAATGAGGATAAGGCGATCTTTTTCATCGACCGTAAAATGTTCATCTTTGGTAAGTGCTTTGGCAACCTGATCGGCACGGATGTAGTTATCTAACGTACGGTTGGTTGGACCGGAGATGATGAGCGGTGTACGGGCTTCGTCGATCAGAATCGAGTCGACCTCGTCTACGATAACATAGGAGTGACCACGTTGAACCATATGGTCTTTGCTGTAGGTCATGTTGTCACGAAGATAGTCGAATCCGAATTCATTATTGGTTCCGTAGGTGATATCGCACCCGTATTGTTCCCGTTTGTTCGCCGGATTGTAACCGCTCTCGACCAAAATCCCCGTAGAATATCCCAAAAAGGCATAGAGTTCGGACATCTGCGTACCATCACGCGATGCGAGGTAGTCATTGACGGTTACGACATGGACCCCTTTGCCGTCCATCGCGTTGAGGATGACCGGCAACGTAGCGACGAGGGTTTTCCCTTCCCCTGTTTTCATCTCGGCGATACGCCCCTCGTGCAGTACCATTCCCCCAATGAGCTGGACATCGAAATGGCGCATCCCCAAAACACGTTTAGACGCTTCACGGGTAATCGCGAATGAATCGACCAAAACGTCATCTGTCGATTTCTCGTTATTTTGTACCTGTAATTTCAACACGTTAAAAGCATTTTGCAGCTCTTCATCACTCATCACTGCATAGTGAGATTCACGAGCATTGATTTGAGCAACCCGCTTGAGGTATCGTTTGATTTCACGATCGTTTTTGGTACCGAAGATTTTTCCGAGAAACGTTTGGAGCATTGAAAGCCTTCATTATGAACAGTATTTAAAAAGTCGCTGATTTTATCATACGAAATCTATGGTTTTGGTTAATGAGGTTTCGATACAATTTCGAAATTTAGATTTACAAAGGGTCTCAATGCGTTTTTTAACGGCTTTTTTATGTTTGGCGGTCTCACTCAATGCCGCACCCAAAGATATCCAATCGTTTAACTCCAAATTCGAGCAAACCATCACCGATGATAATGGTAAAACGATTCGATACACCGGAGAGTTGTGGGCGGCAAAACCTCAAAATGCCCTCTGGATGTACCAAAAGCCGATCAAAAAAAGTGTTTTTGTAAATGCTCAAAAGATTACGATCGTAGAACCTTCTATAGAACAGGTGACGCTCCGTACCCTCGATGGGGAGATCGATTTTTTACAAATCGTTCAACAAGCGAAAAAAGTGGATGAAAACAAATACGTCGCCACCATCAAAGGGGAAAAATATACGATCCTTTTTAACAACGATTTGCTTAGTACCATCAGTTATACCGATGGTTTTGATAATAAAGTAGTGATCAAATTTACCGCTCCGGTTCAGAATAAACCGATCGAAAGTTCCAAATTCAAACCGACTATCCCCGAAGATTACGACGTCATAAAGGGATAATTGTTACTCAAAAGTTACTCAGACTCCTTTATTCTGTCATGTGAGTAAGAATTTTCATTCTTGCTACACCTACCAAGGAGTTTCCAATGACCATATCATCGAATTACAGTTCGTATGCGTCATATACTTCTTCTACCTCTTCTACTTCGCAATCGTCAAAACCAAGTTTTGAAGATATTGCCGCGCAAATGATCAGTACTATGGACAGTGACGGAGACGGATCGATCAGTTCATCCGAATTTACGACCGCTAACTCATCCAATTCATCTGTAAGCGATATTTTTACAGTGCTGGATACCGACAGCAGTGGAAGCATGAGTACTGAAGAACTCGTAACGGCGCTCAAAAATATGAAACCGCCTGAACCGCCACAAGGTCAAAACGGCGATATGCCACCACCGCCTCCAGAAGGTGAAATGGGCTCAATGCCACCACCACCGCCACCGAGCGAATCTTCAACCTCTTCTGAAGAGTCTGAATCTTCATTGAGTGAGATTTTTTCGGCTTTAGATACGAATCAAGACGGAACGATCAGTATGGATGAGCTCTCCGCATTGTTCGAAGATGAACAAGGCGAAAAAAAGGGTTCCTCAACCGCTTCTTCGACAACAACCGAGGGAACTTCCACGGAGTCTACAACTCTTAAGCATGCGAGTAACGATTGGCTCGGCAAGCTCCTCTCCTACTACAGCAGTAACAACACTGCTACTGCCTCTACAACATCGCTTCTTAGCGTTAGTGCCTAACGCATCATGCCCTCGGGCATGTTACTTAGTTGTTACTTTTCTCCCGATATAATCACTTTATGATACATGTTTTAATGATTGAAGATGATATAGAGCTAGCACAACTGTTAAAGAGCCGTATGCTCAAAGATGCTATCGATGTGACGGTTGCTTCCACACCGCTTGAGGGACTGAACCTCTTTCAAAAGCAATCTTTTGATCTTTTAGTCCTCGATCTATCGTTGCCTCAAATGGATGGGATGGAGATATGCCGACTGATTCGTCAAGAGAGCCAAATCCCGATTATCATCTCTTCGGCACGCTCCGATATACGGGATAAAATGATGGGTTTTTCACGAGGTGCGGATGATTATCTCCCAAAACCTTATGATCCGCAAGAACTTATCTTTCGTATTGATGCGATTATGCGACGTATCCATCCGACAATGCCCAAAACGTCGACTCCTTTTGAAATTGATGATCAACGGCATGAAATTACCCGCCATGGCACCTTGCTCAAACTGAGCCAAGCTGAGTACGATATTGTCTCCTATATGATTAACAAGGATCGATCGGTCATATCGCGTGAGGAGTTACTTATGAACATCGGCTCAATCAAGTACGAAAGCAGTCTCAAAAGTATCGATGTCATCATGGGACGAATACGCCAAAAAATCGGCGACGACACTAAAAATCCCCGTTATATCGTCTCGGTTCGGGGTGTAGGATATAAATTTGTCAATCAATAAACACTCTATTCTAAGACTAATCAGCCTCTTTTTTATACTAATATTTCTCCTGATTAATGGACTTTTTTGGATTGCCTTAGAGCATTTTGCAAGGGAGTATGGCGCTCAACAACAACAACATCACCTCCATTTTGTGCTGCATGAACAGATGTTGATCAATCACAAACCATTTCTGCTTCCTCCGCCGCCGCCACCGCCGCCGATCTTTGTTAGCCTAACATCATCCTCTTTGATCCCAATTTGGATTGTTTTTATCACTATCGATATACTCATATTAGCCTTTTTCGCCTATCTTCGGAAAAAGCTTACCCCTTTGCATCGGCTCAAAAAGTCAATCACGCAGTACAAAGAGGGGGATCAAACTCTCAATATCGTGTTAAAAGGGAAAGATGAAATATCCCAGATTGCCGAAGAGTTCAACACCGTTTTACAAAAAATTGCCGCGATGAAAGAAGCTCGTTCTTTGTTTTTACGCAATATTTTGCATGAACTCAAAACGCCGATTATGAAAGGTGCACTCACCGCAGATTGTCTCTCACCATCAGTAGAGCAAGAGCGCTTGAACCGAATTTTTAATCGGATGGATTATCTTTTGGGAGAATTCTCTAAAATGGAGCAGTTCAGCAGTGGCCAATGGAGACTTAATCTGCAAGAATACCGCTTTGTAGATATCCTCGACCACACTTGTGACATTCTACTTTGCGATAAAAAAGCGTTGACTATCAAAGGGGAAGATTCATCGCTCATTGTCCGAGTCGATTTTGAATTGTTTGCTATCGCATTGAAAAATCTGATCGATAATGCCCTTAAATATTCAGAAACAAAACCGATCCTGACCATACTCTCCCACTCCATCGAAATATGCAATATCGGAGATCCGCTCAGCAATGAAAACCAACAATTTTCCAAGCCGTTCAATCGAACGTATGAAGGTTCCCAAAGCGGATTAGGTCTAGGATTGTACATAACCGATTCGATTTTGAAAAAGCACGGATTTTCTCTTCGATACCGCTATCTTAACGGATTGAATTGTTTTCAAATTCGCCTTGGTTCGGCTCAAACTTGATAGAGACCGAATTGACGCAATGGCGGAGATTCTTTGGGGTGTACCCTTCCCCCTTGAACACATGCCCCAAATGCCCACCGCATCGTGCGCAGAGTATTTCGGTACGGTAGCCATCGGCATCCTTTATCCGTTTGATCGCCCCTTTGATCTCATCATCGAAACTCGGCCATCCGCAATGGGAGATGAATTTATCCGATGAACGATACAAGGGAGCGCCGCAGAGTTTGCACACATAGATACCTTTCTCCTTAGTATAGACGTATCTGCCGACAAAGGGGCGTTCGGTCCCTTTGTGCAAAATGACCCGCTGCTCTTCTGCATCGAGCAATGCCGCTTTTCCGCCCCATACTTTCAGATCGACCGCCGAGATGGAGAGGACGATACCAATCAAAAGAAGCAAAGTTTTCATCGTGTGACTCCCAAAAGTGTTTGCTCTATTATAACAATCCTAAAAGGGCTACGAGCAACACCGGTGGTGTCACGATCAACCCCACCTTTATATATTCGCCCCACCCGATTTTGACCCCCTTTTGCGCCAATACATGAAGCCACAATAATGTGGCAAGAGAGCCGATCGGGGTCATTTTCGGTCCGAGATTGCATCCGATGATGTTCGCATACGCCAATGCGCTATTCCCCGCCTCAGCGATCGCAATGTCCATGATCATAACGGTCGGCATATTGTTCATCACTGAGCTAAGGATGGCGGAGAGGAATCCCGTCCCGATCACGGCGTAGACGTTCCCCATACTCTGAAGCTCCGTAATAATTCCCGCGAGATAGGTGGTGAGCCCTCCGTTTTTAAGTCCATATACGACGACATAAAGTCCGATGCTGAACCATACCACCTGCCACGGGGCGGCCTTTATCGTCATGATCGGTTTGGTCGCCTTGAAATAGGTGGCAATCGCGAGGAACATCAAAGCGCCGCCGAGGGCGAACAGCGATACAGGGAGATGATACGCGTCCCCGATGAAATAACCGACCATCAGCAGTGCCAAAAACGGCCAGCTGAGGCGGAACATCGTCTGATTTTTGATCGCACTTTCGGGTGTGGCAAGATTTTCGACGTCGATATGGGTCGGAATATCCTTGCGGAAAAAGAGCCACAATACGACGATAGAGGCGAGGATGCTGAGCAGATTCGGTAAAAACATTTCTCTGGCATATTCCCAAAATCCGATTTGAAAATATCCCGCCGTGACGATGTTAGTGAGGTTGGAGATCACCAGCGGATTGGAAGCGCTGTCGCCGATAAAGCCCCCTGCCATCAAAAAGGCGAACATCGCAACGGGATTCATTTTCAGATATTTCATCTTCGCCAATATGATCGGGGTGAGGATCAGTGCCGCACCGTCGTTGGCAAAAAATGCCGAAACCAATGCTCCGAGGATCATCATATAGATGAACATGAGATTCCCGTTTCCGCCGGAGAGACGTGCCATTTTGAGTGCCGCCCACTCGAAAAATCCAATCTCATCGAGCACCATAGAGAGGAGGATAATCCCTATAAACGCAAGCGTCGCGTCCCACACGATTGACGTTACTGTCCATACATCCGTTAAACTCACGATACCAAGGATCACCGCCGCAAGTGCACCGACGACCGCCGTCGTCCCGATCTGCAATCCGCGTGGCTGCCATATTATAAATACCAGTGTTACTAAAAATAGGGCTATTGCCAAGGCCATGAGAGCTTCTCCAAAAATAAATTAGGATAATTGTATCATAATATCAATATATCTTGATATATTATTTTTATTTTGTTACACTGTCATTATTCGGAGGTAGTTTATGGAGATATTTTTAGAAACCGTATCGGCACTGAATGATGAAACACGGGTAAAACTCCTCGCATTTTTGGACACCCACGGCGCACTGTGCGTCTGTGATCTCCAGGAGAGCTTCGGAATGATCCAGTCACGCCTCTCACGACACCTTAAAATCCTCAAAGACGGTGGATTTTTGCGGGTCGATCGGAGCGGTACGTGGGCGTACTACTCGATTCGAAGTCCACTGGATCGTTTCCGAAACGAAGCATTAGCTGAAATCCGTTGTTTGGGGATTGAACTCCCTCCACTTAAAAAATTATCCGAAACAGGAGAATGTAAATTATGAAGAATGTCCTTATCCTCTGCACCGGCAACAGCTGCCGATCTATCATGGCCGAAGCGCTTATCAATGCTAAAATGGGTGATTGTGTATTTGCTCAAAGCTCAGGGGTCAAAGCCAGCGGTGCTGTCAACCCATATGCACAAGTGTTACTCGAAGAAAAAGGGTACTGGAGAAGCGAATACCACTCCAAAGTGATCGATACGGTCATTGACACCCCATTCGATCTCGTCGTCACGGTATGCGATCACGCCCATGAGACATGCCCAATGTTCCCTAAAGCGGTAAAAACGATCCATGTCGCATTCGAAGACCCATCAGGTAAAGCAGTGGAAGAGTACGCCAAAACCCTCGATCTGATCGAAGCAACTCTTCTGCCGATCGTCAGATCCGAGTTGTGTGACTGATCATGTGGCAGGAGTTGAGCGGAAAAATCGTTTTAGAGTGGCTTGGATTTTCGGGTCAACTGGGCAGTGCGCTCCATTTTTTCCTCTACGACACGATCAAAATCTGGTTTCTGCTGCTGACCATCATCTTCTCCGTCTCGTTTCTGCGGACGTGGTTCAACACCGAAAAGGTGCGCGCCTACCTCGCGGGTAAACGGGAGTTTACCGGAAACATCCTCGCGGCGCTGTTCGGGATCATCACCCCGTTTTGTACCTGTTCGGCGATCCCCCTCTTTCTGGGATTTTTGCAGGCACGCATCCCGATCGGCGTGACGTTTAGCTTCCTCATCAGCGCTCCACTCAACAACGAAATCGCCATCGCTATGCTCTTTGGCCTCTTTGGATGGAAAATTACCGCCATCTACATCGGATTCGGTCTCGCCGTCGCGATCCTCGGCGGATGGATCATCGGGCGGTTCAACGTCGAGCGCTACGTCCTAATTCAAGTCCCTCCCCTTTCCGGAGATATCGAACTGCCAACTTACACGCCAAGTTTCAAAGAGCGGGTAACCGAAGCGTGGAATAATACCCGTGACATCTTCCGCAAAATCTACCTATGGGTGATGGTGGGAGTCGGCGTGGGGGCATGGTTTCACGGCTACGTCCCAGCCGAGTTTATCGCCCAATACGCCGGTGGAGATGCGTGGTATACCGTCCCGCTCGCCGTATTAATGGGGATACCAATGTACGCCTCGGCGGCGGGGGTGATGCCTTTGGTGGAGGTGCTGACCCAAAAGGGGATGCTGCTGGGATCGGCGCTCTCGTTTATGATGGCAGTCACCGCCCTCAGCCTCCCCGAAGCGATCATCCTCAAACAGATCCTCCACATCCGTCTCATCGCCCTCTTTTTTGCGATCATCGGAGCCGGAATCATGGGGATAGGATTTATATTCAACACCATTTTATAGGAGTCAATCATGAAAATCGAAATTTTAGGGACAGGATGTGCCAAATGCAACGAGTTGGAGATGAAAGTGAAACAAGCGGTCGCACAAAGCGGTAAATTTGTTCAGATCGAAAAAGTCTCTGACATCCAAAAAATCATGGGATATGGTGTTATGAGCACACCGGGACTCGTCATTGACAGTGTTGTCAAATCAACGGGACGAGTTTTAAGTGTCGAGGAGATAGCACAGCTAATCGCCTAATCGTTCTGTATTAAGTTACAATAGCGGGATGAAAATCCGCTCACTTAACCGCAACATCATCGCCCTCGGTGCCAACAGCTTTTTTACCGATTTCTCCACCGAGATGATTCTCCCCCTCCTCCCTATCTTTTTGGAGCGGTTTTTACACGCCACCAAAAGCGAAATCGGACTTATTGAGGGGACGGCGGAGCTGGGGGTTGCACTATTGATCGCCCTGTCGGGGTTTTATTCCGACCGCCTCGGCAAACGCAAAGGGCTCACCGTTTTGGGATACGGTCTCTCGAACCTCATCAAACCGCTCGCCTTTTTCGCCCAAAGCGCTACGATGATTGCCGCTATCCGTATCGGTGATCGACTTTCAAAAGGGATACGGGTCGCTCCGCGTGATGCCCTTATCAGTGCCTCTACCCCCAAAGCAATCAGCGGATTTGTGTTCGGTTTCCATAAAATGATGGACGGCGCAGGGGCGTTGGCAGGTGCACTTACCGCTTTTGGCGTTTTATGGTATTTGGGGGAGAGCGAAGAGAGTTTTCGTACCGTATTTGCCATCAGCATCATCCCCGGACTCATCTCGATGGCGATCCTCATCTTTCTCGTCACTGATGCGCCGTTCGAACCTTCCACGAGACGATTCTCTCCCCGAGCACTTAGCGCACCGTTTTATTGGTTAGTGATCTTTCAGAGCCTCTTTAGCCTCTTTGCGATGAACTACTCCTTTATGCTTCTCAAAGCCGAAGAAAATGGATTGGCTCTGATCATGATCCCCCTCGCCTACGCACTCTACAACCTCACCCAATCGCTCTTTGCGATTCCGATCGGTCGACTCGCCGATAGATTCGGCAAAGCATCGTTGTTATCGTTGATCTACATCGCGTTCGGTCTGGGTGCATTGGCGATGTGTTTTGAGAGTATCTGGGGGGTATGGATCGGATTCGGCATCTACGGTTTCTTTGCCGGAGGGTTCAACGCACTCGCCAAAGCGATCATCTCCGATACCACTCCGATAGAGTACAAAGCTACCGCATACGGGATCTATTACACCTCCATAGGATTAGCGACATTTATCTCTCTCACTATGGGAGGGTGGATGTGGGATCACTACGGTTCTGATCTCCTCTTTGGGATTGTCTCCTGTGCCGGCATCGTATTGGGGATATCACTTTTTGCGATGCGGAAAAAACTGCTGCATTGCGACTAAATCCGCTTACGGACTAATCAATAATCAATCGCGATACCTGTTCGCTCATGATCTCATTTTCTACCATAATGTTGGTAATTCCAAGTTCAGAAATGATGTTTTTCTCGTGTACCGAGTGGACTTTGACAATGATTTTGGAATTATCGATAAACTGCTGAACCACTTGGCAGACATGATAGAGTTTTGAGGGGTTGTCAATCGCGATAATCACATATTTGGCGTATTGGATATTCGCCTTTTTGAGTACCTCTTTTTTGAGGGCATTTCCGAAAAGCGCCGGTTCACCCATCCGCTGAATCGCATGGAACGTATTGATGTTATTTTCGATCGCGAGATAAAATTCACCCCTCTCTTGCAACACCCTCGCAACGTTACGCCCAAACTCACCAAATCCCAGAATAATCGTATGATCGCGTATCTCATCCGAATCGATACTGTTTTCAGGCTCATTCTCTTCGGTTTTGATAAAGAGGTCGGTTAACTGCGTAAGATGTTTTAAAATAATCGGGGTAGCAATCATCGAGAGGACAATCGTCGCGATTATCACCTGCGAATAGGGCTGTGCAATCAGATCATTCGATCGGGCAAGCTCCAAAATCGCCAGCGAAAACTCCCCGATTTGAAGTAAGCTCAATGCTGTTTTGAGACTCACCCTTTTGCTTTCGTTAAATCGTACAATCGAAAAAATAATGGTGAATTTCAACACCATCACGCTGATCAATAAAATAAGGATCAAAGAGATTTGGGTCATCAACGAAACGACATCAATCTGCATCCCCACCGTGATAAAAAAGATCCCCAGCAAAAGATCGCGAAACGGAATCAGATCGGCTTCGGCTTGGTATTTGTATTTGGTCTCAGCAATCAGCATACCAGCGATAAATGCCCCCAAAGAGTAGGAAAATCCCAAATAGTGAGCGATGTACGAAGCCCCGATCGCGAGAAAAAGGACACTGCCGACGAACAGCTCATCGGAGTTGGTTTTGATGATCTGAGTTAAAAAAGGCTCAAGTAAATATTTACCGAATATCCACAACACGGAGAGCAAAACGATTGCACCGACCACCATTTCACTCAAAATATCTGAAATATTTCCGCTTTGAGAGCTCATGAATCCGATAATCAAAAGGATCGGGATTACGGCAATATCCTGCATGATCAAAATACCCAGCGAACGCTGTCCATGCCGTCGGTTGATTTCACCGCTTTCATTGAGGATTTTCAACACAATCGCCGTCGATGAGAGAGCAACGACGAGTGCGATGATAAAAGATGAGTTTTGATCCAGCCCCAAAAGGTAATAGTTGATGAGATAAACGATTGAAGAGGTAATGACGATTTGGAGGCTCCCCGCCACAAATACCTCATTTTTCATCCGTTTGAGGTGGGCGATGGAAAATTCCAATCCAATGGTAAACATCAAAAATACGACCCCGAATTCGGCGATCTCTTTGAGGTCGTGATTGCTCACCGCATCATGGAGATTAAATCCATACGCGATTGCCGTCCCCGTCAAAATGTAGCCGATAATTGTCGGAAGGTGAATTTTTTTGACGATAATATTGATGATAAGTGCCAAAAAAAGTGTGGTTACGATAATGGTTAGCATTGTTTTTCTTTTTTTTAAATCGATTATAGCCTAAATATTTAACGCCATGATTGTAAGGAATGGATATTTGCTCTCCTAAAAGTGCTACACTAACAGGAAAATTTTACTCTTGAAAGAATTACCCATGCTTCGCTCTCTCCATGACTCTCTGGAGCCGAAACTTATCACCCTGTTCAAACGCCAAGGATATACGAAGTCCGATTTTATCGCCGATGCTATTGCCGGTTTGGCCGTCGCAATCGTCGCACTCCCTTTGGCGATGGCAATCGCTATCGCCTCTAATCTCCCACCTGAGAGAGGACTTTTTACCGCTATTGTTGCCGGATTTTTGATCTCGGCACACGGCGGAAGCCGATACCAGATCGGTGGACCCACAGCAGCATTTATCGTCACCGTCTCTTTGGTCGCGATGAAACACGGCTACGAGGGGTTGGTACTTGCCACCATCATGGCGGGGATCATCCTCATGATTATGGCATTCATCCGCGCGGGAGAGCTCATCAAATTCATCCCCTACCCCGTCATTGTCGGATTTACCTCCGGAATCGCGTTGCTCATCGCGTTCTCACAAATCCGTGATTTCTTCGGGCTCTCCATCGAGACGATTCCCCCTGATTTTATCGATAAACTCTATCTCTACGTAGCCCATTTGGGTGAAACCAATTTCGTCGCCGTCATCCTCGCCCTCGCATCGATCGGGGTGATAGTGCTTGCCAAGCAACGCTTCCCCAGTATCCCCGGTCCTATTATCGTCGTGACACTCAGCGCACTCGTAGTATGGGTGTTCAATCTGCCCGTAGAGACAATCGAGAGTCGTTTCGGCTCTATCCCCTCGATGCTCCCAACCCCCGTTTGGCCCAACATCACGTTTGAGAAACTACGATTGCTTCTGCCGGATGCGATTACCATCGCAACTTTGGCAGCGATCGAATCACTCCTCTCCGCCGTCGTCGCGGACGGAATGACCGGAACACGCCACAAATCCAATGCCGAACTTCTCGGTCAGGGAATCGCCAATGTCGCTTCGGGTGTTTTCGGAGGTCTCCCCGCCACAGGTGCGATCGCCCGTACCGCTACCAACATCAAGGCCGGAGCACGCACTCCGGTAGCGGGGATAATGCACGCCCTCTGGCTTTTTGTGTTTATGCTCCTTCTTGCACCCCTCATTATCAAAGTTCCCCTTGCCGCCCTGGCCGCCATACTCATGGTGGTAGCATGGAATATGTCGGAGATTAAACACGTTCGAGAAATCATGATGGCACCCCGCAGTGATCGGATCGTGATGATTCTCACTTTCGGACTGACCGTACTGGTCGATCTGAATTTCGCGATCCAAGCGGGAATTGCCCTCGCCTCGATCCTCTTTATCGATCAGATGATGAAAGCGACACAGATCAAAGCGATCCAAAACGAAGAGGAAGACCCCGATTCGATTGTCAACAAAACAATTCCCGAGAATACTGAGGTGTATGAGATTCAAGGGCCTCTCTTTTTCGGTGTTGCCGAAAAGCTGGTGGATACCCTCATGCTGTTTGAAAAACCGCCCCGTGTTTTTATCCTACGGATGCGTTACGTACCGCTTATCGATGCGGCAGGGCTTCATGCACTAGAAGTGCTGCACGAAAGACTCCATGCACAAAATACGGTACTCATCCTCTCCGGTGTCAACGACCAAGTGCACCGATTTATACGTAATTCCCATCTGGATGAAAAAATCGGACAGGAAAATATTGTCGATCATATCGATAAAGCGATAAAACGAACCGTAGAGCTTCTACACACCTGAACTACAGCTTTGGATATCGTGAAGAAGCAGTTCTTCGAATTTCGGAACCTGTACCGGTTTACTGCACAGATACCCTTGAAAATATTGACAGCCGTGGGATGCGAGAAATTCAAACTGCTCGATCGTCTCTACCCCCTCAGCGATCACATCGAGTTTGAAAATAGACGCCATCGAAAGTATCGTCTCGACCAACGCCGCATCATCTTCATCGATCGTAATATCCCGCACAAAACTACGATCGATTTTGAGTGTCGTAAACGGCAACCGTTTCAAATAGGCAAGCGACGAATACCCCGTACCGAAATCATCCATCGAAATAGCAATCCCCGCTTTGCGCAGACGTTTTATTTTCTCAATAACGGTATCGATCTTATCGACAATGACTGATTCGGTGAGTTCCAATTCGAGCATTGAGGGGACAATGCCGCTCTCGGCGACGATATGGATCACTTTATCGACAAAATCACTCTGTCGAAACTGCACCGCACTGACGTTGATGGCTATCCTCTCGATCGGTGAAATTCCGACATGATTTACTCTCCATTTGACGAATTGGGTACACGCTTCACGTAAAACCCATTCACCGATACCGACAATCAATCCGCTCTCTTCGGCGATTTCAATCATATCATCGGGCATCACTAGTCCCATCTCCGGATGATTCCAACGCAGTAGCGCTTCGGCTCCGATTATTTTTTTCGTCGCTATCTCGATTACCGGCTGGTAATAGAGCTCAAGTTCACCATTTTTGACAGCATTGCGAAGGGCATTTTCCATAAACAGCCGTTTTTTGATCCAATGATCCATCTGTTCTTGGTAAAAGCGGGTCGTATTACGCCCCTCTTTTTTCGCCTGATACATGGCGGTATCGGCGAATTTGAGCAGATCATCAGCATTATGATTATCCGAATGGACCAGCGCAATACCGATACTGGAACTGGTCATAATGGGACCGAACTGCCCTAATTCAAAAGGGTGTGAGAGGGTTTCATGAATTTTTTCAGCGACACTTTCAGCACGTTTTGCCGCTGTGTTGGGATCTTTTCCCAACTCAACCAGCAACACTACAAACTCGTCTCCACCCAAACGGGCAACGGTATCCCCCTCTCGACAGATTGCATTGAGTCGATGTGCCGTCTCTACGAGTAACGCATCACCGATATGATGGCCCAAAGAGTCGTTGACACTTTTGAAATGGTCCAAATCCAAAAACATCACTGCCAAAAGTCCTCGATGGCGACGATAATGGGCGAGCGCTTGTTCAATCCGGTCTTTAAGAAGTATTCGGTTTGGGATATTAGTGAGCGAATCGAAATAGGCTTGGTGTTTGATTTTCTCTTCGGCATTAATCCGATCGGTAATATCGGCGACGATTCCGACCCCTCCGACAATCTCCCCCGCAGTGTTATAAATCGGAGAGGTTCGCAAACTGATCCAGAGTTTTAGTCCGTTGATCATAGAGGTATATGCTCCTTCATAGAACCATTTGTCCCCTGTAACAGCCATTCTCAGTGCTTCATCCAAAGATTTGTCCGGCAAAATTTTCAAATCCAATCCGATCATTTTTTCACGCGGTATTTTGAGGATTTGAAGCATTTCATTATTACTTTCAATAACGATGAGATCATTATCGTAATAAAAAATCCCCGCAGGTGCATCTTTGAAAATCGTCTCGAATTTCTCTTCAGTGAGTTGAATTTTTTGCAACGCTTTTTCATGAAGATGTTTTGAAATCAAAGCGCTCATGATATTTCCATGAATTCGACGTGCTGCACTGACTAACAAAAACAACAGCGCTAATACCAGTACGCCCATAATCTGATATTCCAAACCGCCGTGCAAAAACAAAATCAACGCCAAAGGGGCGATCAATGCCACTAAAAAAACAATAGCCACACTGTACAAAGAGGCGATGGTTCCAGATGCTACCGCTCCGATACTTGCAAGCATCGCAAAAATAAAAAACTGATGGACGATATTTGGATAATCAAAGAAAAACAGCCCTAAACTTCCCCAAACGATACCTGAAGAGAGCATAATGGCCGTAAATTTTTTCTCTTCTTTGTTCCAATGAATCGCCTCTTTATTACGGGAAAAGCGGTACAAAAAAATCACACGGATGACTAATGTCAATAAAGCAAAAGCGAACCATACGCCGATCATGTTTTGAACCGGGGTATTCCAAAAAAGATATTCGACAAAAATTGCAGCCAACAAAAGGGGAAATAACGATGGAAACGATTGCTTAAAAGCAATCGAAATTTGCTCTTGCCGAATCTGTGCTCTCTCGTCTGCACTCAAATCCGGCATAGTTTTACGGGGTGTAACTATCATACTTTACAATCCATCTGCTTATTGGTACACAAGGATATCTCATTTTTCGTAAATAAAACGTGAGGTGTGTTACAATCTCTATTATGATTAAATTTCTGTTATTCACAATTGGGCTGTTTTTTACCTCTCTACTATACGCTCATGAACTCAAAAATGAATATTTTTTTAACAATCATACCATCACATCTGATTTTTTGTTCCCCGAGCTCCCTCAAAAGTTTGAAATTCTCCGAATACCAGAGGATAAGAACCATTACCGGATAGACTCTCAAATCATTGCCAAAACCTTTGAACTCAACGGGATTACAATCGATACGTCAAAAGCCCGTTTTGTCAATTTCATCAAAAAAAGCCCTGTCGATTTTTCCCCCCTCAAAAATCAGCTCCAATCAAAACTCATCGAAAAATATCCCACCATCAAAATCGACGACATCATCATAACCCCAAGAGGATATCTCCCCTCATTGGCAAAAGATGCCAAAGGATTTTTCGACGAACGGTTTTACCTCTCCTCCGAGGGGACATTTTACATTGTCGATTCGAGCGGTTTACGCCGTTATCTTGATTACAGTGTCCACGCTACGCTCGCCGTCCTTCATACCTCACAAAGTGTCACTCGCAAAGAGAAACTAAACGGATTTAACACTGTTTTCAAACCAATCCCATTTACAACATTCAAAGATATCCCTTTAACGCAGCTCCCTCACGAACTCTCCCGTTACCGATCCAACCTCAAACCAAATCACCTCCTGAGCGTACGCCAAATTGAGACGATGCCGATGGTTCTGAAAAACGAAAAAGTGGTTGTAGAGGTCAAAAATGATGCAGTTATCGTCGAGTTTGGAGCAACTGCGGTACAAGAGGGGTCACTCTATGATATTATTACGATCCAAAAAAGTGACGGCAAACGGGTCAAAGCCAAAGTAATCGGAGAAAATCGGGTGGAACTATTATGAAAATCGTCGTAGGGATCAGCGGTGCAAGCGGTGCGGCACTGGGGCTGAAACTCGTCCGCGCCCTCCCCGCCGATATCCAAAAGCATCTGATTGTATCGGATCACGCCTCTATCGTTTTGGAAAAAGAGGAGAATCTCACCCTCCACAAAAACGATGAGATCTGGGCATCGGTAGCCTCAGGATCGTATGGTGCCGACGCAATGATTATCACCCCGTGCAGCATGAATACCCTCGCTAAAATCGCCTGCGGTATCGCCGACAATCTCATCACCCGTGCGGCAGCCGTCATGATCAAAGAGCGTCGTACATTAGTACTGGCACCGCGTGAAATCCCTTTTTCTCCGATTGCACTGGAGAACATGCACAAGCTCTCTATGATGGGAGTCATCATTGCCCCTCCCGTCCTCGCCTACTACGGCGATCAAGAGGATTTGGAGTCTATGGAGAACTTCATGATCGGCAAATGGTTCGATCTGCTCGGTATCCAAAACGATCTTTATAAAAGGTGGGATGATTTTGCATAAAATAGCCCTTTATCCGGGGACATTCGATCCCATCACCAACGGACATTACGACATTATCGAGCGTGGGATTAGGTTGTTTGACGAGGTGATTGTCGCCGTTGCCGATTCCCAAGATAAAAAGCCTATGTTTACGTTGCAAGAGCGGGTCGATATGGTCAAGCTCGCCGTCAGAGATTTGGAACGGGTACAGGTGGTCGGATTTGACAATCTCACCGTCGAGCTCTCCAATACACTCGGAGCAACGGTGTTGATTCGGGGACTGCGCGCGGTGAGCGATTTCGAATACGAGCTTCAACTGGGGTATCTCAACAACTCACTCGATCCATCTATCGAAACCGTCTATCTTATGCCCAAACTCAAACACGCTTTTATCAGCTCCTCGATTGTGCGGAATCTTCTCAAATTCAACGGTAAAACGGAGCATTTGCTCCCATCACCCGTCCAAAATGTAATCGGGAGTATGAAATCATGTACGTTGCGATAGAGGGGATCGATACCGCCGGCAAAAGCACTCAGATTGACGCGCTTCGATCTCTTTTTCCGGAGGCGGTTATTACCAAAGAACCGGGAGGCACCCCTGCAGGAGTCGATATTCGCAACATGGTCCTGCACGGCAATCTCAAGAGCAAAACAGCGGAATTGTTGCTCTTTTTAGCTGATCGTGCCGAGCATACCGAATCAGTAATATTGCCTAATATGAATCGTCTTATCATCAGCGACCGCTCCGCCGTATCGGGGATGGCGTACGCGAGTGTCCAAAATCTGTGTGATGAATCGACCCTCGTGATGCTCAACCGTCTGGCAACCAACGGTACCCTTCCCGATATGGTCTTTATCCTCAAATTGACCCCCGAAGAACTTGCACATCGTCTGAGCCAAAAAGAGCATGACGTGATCGAATCTCGGGGGATCGAGTATCTTCTCTCTATCCAAGATGCTCTCATCGCATCAGCCTATGCGCTGGGAATTCAAACCGTCGTAATCGATGCGACACAATCTATCGATACAATTACCAACGAAATCACCACCTTTATCAAAGGAACCTTATGATCCAATCTTTGCGCGGAATGAACGACATCCTCTCCGAGGACTATGAACGTTTTGAATACTTTATCACCACTGCCTCAACCATCGCCAAGCGATACGGGTTTCATTATATCGAAACGCCCCTGCTCGAAGAGACGGCACTGTTCAAACGCTCCGTCGGAGAATCCAGCGACATCGTCGGCAAAGAGATGTATCAGTTCATCGACAAAGGGGAAAACGACGTGTGTCTGCGCCCAGAGGGGACAGCTGGGGTTGTACGTGCCTTTATCCAGCACAAGCTCGATAAAAAAGGGGGCATCCACCGCTTTTATTATCACGGACCGATGTTTCGCTACGAGCGTCCCCAAAAAGGGCGCTTAAGAGAGTTTCATCAGTTCGGTATCGAAAGTTTCGGTGTAGAGAGTGTTTACGAAGATGCGTTGATGATTATGATGGTCTCCGATATCCTCAAAGCGCTGGGGATCGGCTACCGACTCAAACTCAACTCACTCGGAGATCAACACTGTATGCCTTCTTACCGCGAAAAGCTCGTCAGTTTCATCGAGAGTTGCGGTGATGCGATCTGCGGTGACTGTGAACGTCGTAAACTCACCAATCCGATCCGCGTCCTCGATTGCAAAAATGAACACTGTCAGAGCCTCTATGTCAACGCTCCGAAACTGATCAATAACCTCTGCGAGGGGTGCCAAAACGATTTCGACACCCTCAAATCGATCCTCGATCAGCACAATATCGCCTATGAGATCGATACCAATCTCGTACGCGGATTGGATTATTACTCCAAAACGGCATTTGAGTTTGTCAGCGACAATATCGGAAGCCAAAGTGCCATCGCCGGCGGCGGACGTTATGACCGTCTCATCGAGTTTTTGGACGGGAAACCAACCCCTGCGGTGGGGTTTGCATTAGGTATAGAGAGGTTGATGGAACTCATCGTCATGCCGGAAAAAGAACGTGAGGGGTACTATTTCGGAGCAATGGATCCTGAAGCACTCAATACGGTTTTATTGGCGGCGGAAAAAGCACGTCGGAGCCAAAAAGCAGTCGTAGAGTATCGAGCACGCAAGCTTCAAGATCACCTCAAAGGATCAGATCGTATCAACGCCCGCTACTGTGCTATCATTGGTGAAAATGAGTTGAATCAAAATGCTATTTGGGTCAAAGATTTGGTTGAAAAAACTGAATCGCTTATCCCGCTAGACGAATTTTTTGTATAAAGGAGAGGAAGTGAAAACCTACGGAATAGACATTTGGGGCGAAAACAACTTTATGATCGACCAAGGGAAGATCAAAGTCAACTATAAAAGCTCCCCCTCCCTCCTCGAAATCACCCAAAAGGTTCGTAAAACCAACCTGCGCGGCCCTCTGATCCTCCGATTTCCCCATCTCATCGGCAAACAGATCGATGCGCTCTATTCGAATTTTCGCCGTGCGATTTTCGAAAACGACTATACCGGAAAATTCCATGCCGTTTTCCCCCTCAAAGTAAACCAATTTCCCGAAGCGGTCGATGCGATTGTCGAGCACGGAGAACCTTACAGTTACGGGCTTGAAGCGGGTTCCAAAGCTGAACTCGCCCTCGCGATGGCCAAAACCCCGATCGGTTCGCCGATCACCGTCAACGGCTTCAAAGACGAAGAAATGGTCACGCTGGGGTTCATGGCGGCACAAATGGGACACGATATCACCATCACAATCGAAGGGCTAGGCGAACTCGAATGGATCATCGATGTTGCCCAAAGCTGCAACCTCAAAGTCCCCAATATCGGTATCCGTGTACGCCTCCAAAGCGAGGGGAGCGGTATCTGGGCAAAAAGCAGCGGGTTAAACGCAAAATTCGGACTCACCTCCACGGAGCTCATCGAAGCGATGACGATGCTTCAAGAGAGCAGCATGTTAGAGCATTTCTCGATGATCCATTTCCACGTCGGGAGCCAGATGCAAGAGATCGCAACACTCAAGCGGGTTTTGCGTGAAGCGGGAAATATCTACGCCGAACTCAAAAAAATGGGTGCTGATAACCTCCGGGCGATCAATATCGGGGGAGGATTGGCGGTGGAATATTCCCAGCACACCTCGACACGGATGCGTAACTATACCTTGGAAGAGTTCTCCAATAGCGTCGTCTTTTTGCTCCGTGAAATCATGAACGCCAAAGGGGTTTCCCATCCCGATATTTTCACCGAATCGGGACGTTTTATCGTCGCGTCGCACTCGGTTTTGATTGCCCCCGTTTTGGAGCTGTTCAGCCACGACTATCAACCCAAATCGCTCAAACTCAAAGAGCACAACCCTCCCCTCATCGAAGAGTTGCGTGAGCTAAACGATCTCCTCTCTCCGCGTACCTGCATCGAATACATGCATGATGCGCTCGACCACATGGAATCGCTTCTCACCCTCTTCAACCTTGGACACATCGATCTTCAAGACCGCTCAAATGCCGAGATTTTGGTCCATCAGATCATCAAAAAGTCGCTCTATCTTTCTCAAGACAACCCGTTGCCGGATATTGAACGGCTACAGGTTAAACTCCAAGAGCGCTATTTGATCAATAGTTCCATTTTCCAAAGTATCCCCGATTATTGGGGATTACAACAGCAGTTTCCGATCATGCCTCTCGATCGTCTCGATGTCCCCGCCATCCGCGCCGCATCGCTATGGGATATCACCTGCGACAGTGACGGGGAGATCCGTTTCAAACCCGAAACTCCCCTCTACCTGCACGACATCGATTTGGACGAAGAGGAGTATTTCCTCGCGTTTTTCAACGTCGGTGCCTATCAGGAGACATTGGGGATGAACCATAACCTCTTTACCCACCCGAGCGAATGTACGATCCTCATCAATGAAAACGGTTACGAAATCGAAAATTTCACCGAATCGGACAATGTTCTCAATATTCTTGAAGATATCGGCTATGATGCTTCCAAACTTCTTACCAACCTTAAAAATAAACTTGCATTGAGTGATTTTAGGACAGAAGAAGAAAAAAGTGATACACTTCAAAAACTCGAAATGTACCTCTACCAAAACGGGTACCTCCGAACCACACGCTAAGGATTCAATTTGGGACTTTTTTCTGAGATAGCCGAAGATTTTTCAAACGTTTACAAAAACGACCCCGCTATCAGTTCCCGAATCGAACTTTTTTTCAACTATCCGGGGGTTTGGGCGATTTTCTGGTACCGTATCTCCAATCGCCTCTATCGTCGCGGATTCAAATCAATCGCCCGTATCCTCATGGGTCTAAACCAAATCGTTACTAATATCGATATCCATCCGGGTGCCACCATCGGACGTCGCGTCTTTATTGACCACGGTTTTGGGGTCGTTATCGGTCAAACTGCCGTAATCGAAGATGATGTTTTGATCTATCAGGGGGTAACACTCGGTGGGGTAAGCCTCGTCGCCGGAAAACGCCACCCGACGATCCGTAGCGGAGTCGTTATCGGTGCCGGAGCCAAAGTGCTCGGAAACATCACCGTTGGTGCCAATTCCAAAATCGGAGCCAACTCGGTTGTTGTCCGTGAAGTTCCCGAAAACTCTACCGCTATCGGTATCCCCGCCCATGTAATCCAAAAAGGGCGTGACAAAGATCCGTTCAGCCACAACAAACTCCCCGACATCAACAAAGAGATGTTCGAATACCTTCTCCGCCGCGTCGCGGTATTGGAACACTATATGGTTCAAGACAACACTGAGATTCTCGAACAAGATCTCCAACTCGAAAACATCTACGAATCGTTTATCAAGGCGATGAAAAATTGATTTTTCGCCTTCTCTTTTTTTCTGCCCTTATTTCTATCTCGATTCTAGCCGTTTTACCCGATTACAGTGCCCTCCCTCCGGTTGCTTCATTTAACGATTTGCTCAATCATGCCGTAGCTTTTACGACACTGAGCGTTCTCTATGCACTCGCCTATCACCATTCAATCCGGCGAATTAGCTGGTCGCTTTTGGGATATGGGGTGTTGATTGAGATTGTTCAAGCTTTTTTGCCGACGCGATTTGCATCAGTTGAAGATATTGTGGCGGATTCAGTCGGAATCGCATTGGGGATGCTCATATACGCGCAATTGCGCGTATCGGCTTTAAAGCGGCAGTAAAATAATCCTATTATGCCGGATCGATAATCTCGACCACATCCAAACCGAATCCTCCCAGACCCGTAAATTCTGCATTTTTCGATTCAGCAATAAGACGCATATGTTTGACACCCAACGATTTTAGAATCTGGGCACCGATGCCGTACTCTTTCATGTTCGCTTGCTGATGCGGCGGTTTGTTGATAAAGAGGAGTACACCGCTATTGTGTTTGAGATAGTTGATCGAATCGATCAGATGGGTATATTTACTCTGATTTAGGAACAAATCGATATCCGGTACCACATTGTGTACTTTCACATTTGCCGTCTCTCCTGCTTTATAGAACACAATCGCCGTATGACGGTTCTCCTGATGATCGGCAAATTCGTACTTTTTGACATTTACACCGAAAAATTCGATCTCTTCCTCGGATACCGCTTTGACCAGTGTCTCATTCGCGAGACGAAATTCAACGATATCGGAGATATAGACGGTTTTGAGGTTGTGTTTTTCGGCAAAAATATCGAGATCATCGCGACGCGCCATTGTCCCGTCTTCTTTCATGATCTCACAGATAACTGCCGACTCCGCCAATCCTGAGAGACGGCACAAATCAACCGATCCCTCCGTATGTCCGATACGCACCAACGTACCGCCCTCTTTGGCAATCAGAGGGAAAATGTGCCCCGGAGCAACCAATTCAGAGGGGTGAGAGAGCGGATTAGCGAGGATTTTGATCGTCATATCCCGCTCATGCGTAGAAATACCGGTTGTTGCCGCGGTTGCATCGACGGAGATGGTAAATGCCGTCTCATGCATCGAAGTGTTGGATTTTACCATCGGCTCCAAATTAAGCCGTTTGGCGATAGAGGGGTTAATAGCGACGCAAATCAGCCCTTTGGCATGTGTCGCCATAAAGTTGACATGATCGGGAGTCGAAAACACGGAGGCATAAACCAAATCCCCCTCATTTTCGCGATCCTCATCATCAACCATGATGACCATTCGCCCTTTTTTAAACTCTTCAATCGCTTCCAAAACCCGTTGCACTGCTGACATAGATACTCTTTTCTCTAAATATAGGTTGTAATTATAAGATAAAAGGGTTAAAAAACTATCACAATCAAAAAATTACCCCTTTTGAATAACGTTATTGTCGAAGCTCTTGACAAATCAGCTAAAAGTGTCTATAATTTCGGCCTCTTAACGAGAACATTGGGGTATCGCCAAGCGGTAAGGCAACTGGTTTTGGTCCAGTCATTCGGGGGTTCGAATCCCTCTTCCCCATCCACCACTGTTACACTTTTATACCGCGGAATAGAGCAGCCCGGTAGCTCGTCGGGCTCATAACCCGAAGGTCACAGGTTCAAATCCTGTTTCCGCA
>CAZBVJ010000014.1:0-61634 GCA_964495485.1 uncultured Sulfuricurvum sp. | reverse complement strand
TTGAACGGGTTTAAATCGACACAGGAGATAGGGATTAATCCCCGTTGTAAACTTTAGGAATGCTTAATGCATTACATCTCTTTCATAATTCAGACTGAAATTATCCGATTTAAAATATACTTCTCCCATCAATAAAACAAACACAAACAAGGAGCCAATATGGCAACGACTAAATTCAAAGGTACAGACGTAGAACTTCTCGGAAATGAAGTTAATGTTGGAGACAAAGCTCCTGAAGTGACCGTTGTTAACTCAGCTGGTTTGGGTGACGTAGTAGTAGGTGGAGCGCAGGGTGTTAAACAACTTATCATCGTTGTTCCATCATTGGATACAGGTGTATGTGCTACTGAAACTCGTAACTTCAATGCAAAAGCGGCTTCTATCGAAGGTGTTAAAGCGACAATCGTATCTTTGGACTTGCCATTCGCAGCAGGACGTTTCTGCCAAGCGGAAGGAATTGACAAATTGACTGTATGTTCAGATTTCCGTAACAAAGATTTCGCAAACGCATACGGTGTATTGCTTGGCGGATCAGTACTTGCGGGTGTGACGTGCCGTGCTATCTTCGCAGTAAACGAAGAAGGTATCGTAACGTACAAAGAGATCGTTCCAGAAATTACTGAAGAACCAAACTACGAAGCTGCATTGGCTGCCGTAAAATAATCCCTCTTTCTCTCCACTAGGAGAGAACCTTCTCTCTTATTTACAAATAACCGTAATACTATTTCCTGACTGATTTAAAGCGTAGCTATACCGCCCATCCAACGTGATTGTCGCACGGACAAATTTACTGTGATTACTCATCATAACGCTCTTGAAAGGGGCTGAATTAAGACTTTTTTCTTCCGCTAGAAAGGAAGCGGAGCGTTTGAAATCGAGAACGATCCGATTCGGATCACTGAGGACAAAATGGCGAGAGAGGGGATCGGTCGTGTTGATTGTGAGTGTTTTGCCGTTCGTAGTGAAGCGTATGAATCCGAAATCAGCCGATGAGGAAGTTTTTGGTGTAGGAGTTTTTGCCGACACTGCACCCGATTGCGAGAGTTGGATCGGCCGATGCCAATCGACACTTTGATCGATGACGATTTTGCGGTTTTCGATGCTCCCATCAACGTTTTGAATGGTGAACGTGACCTCTTTGAGTACGCGAGCTTGGTCGGGAAGGGTGTAGCTAACACTGTTTAGTGGCGACTTACTCTCAATGACATTAGAGGTGGTCTTTTGTGTTTTAGAGGGATCAAGGGCGAAAAAAGGGTTTTCACGCCCCATCGAGGAGGTTGTGAGGAGCAAAGAGAGGATAAGTGAGTATTTCATGCGTCTCCCGTTCTATTGCGAGTCTGCATCGAGCTCTTTAAGCTCAAAATACTGCTTTTGCAAAGCAGCGTTTTCAGCTTTTAACCGTTCGATGTCCTCACTGAGATAATCTTGGTGCTCCTCTAAATCGAGAAGGACACTTAGAGAATTATTACCGAAAAAGATAAATCCCATATAAATGCCGACGACAAGCACAAACCCCGAAGCGAGGAGAAATTTGGTTGTAGAGAGACCGAAATAGCGCTCGGTAAAACTCTCTCTCTCCTCATCGAGAAGTTGCTCTTCGTTTTGCTGCATCAGTTAAAGAGAGAACTCCCTAGATATTCGCCGTATACCACTTCGTTTTCGATTTCGAGAAGACGATTATATTTGGCAGTTCGTTCACCGCGCGCGGTTGAACCGGTTTTGATCTCACCGCAGTTGAGAGCAACCGCAAAATCGGCGATAAATGCATCTTCACTCTCGCCTGAGCGGTGTGACATAACACATTTATACCCATTGCGTTGCGCAAGGCGAACCGTGAGCATCGTTTCAGAGACTGATCCGATTTGGTTCGGTTTGATCAAGATCGCATTGGCAATCCCTTTTTCGATCCCTTCGGCAAGGATAGAGGCATTGGTAACAAACAGATCATCTCCAACAAGTTGAACTTTTGATCCCAAACGCTCAGTAAGAACTTTCCATCCTGCCCAGTCGTCTTCGCTCAAGCCGTCTTCGATCGATACGATTGGATATTTTCCGCAAAGGTCGGCATAATAGTCTACCAACTGCTCAGAGGTAACGGTACGGTTTTCAGAATCCAAACGATATCCCCCCTCGCACACAAGTTCAGAGGCTGCAACGTCAAGTGCGATGGCGATTTGTTCCCCCGCTTTGTATCCTGCTTTGGAAATCGCTTCCATGATCACTTGGATCGGTTCTTCGTTTGAACTCAAATCCGGTGCAAATCCACCCTCATCACCGAGGGCTGTATTGGCACCGCGATCTTTGAGGATTTTTTTGAGGTTATGGTATACCTCTGCCGATGCGCGAAGCCCTTCGGCAAAATCGGTGAATCCGATAGGCATAATCATGTACTCTTGAAAATCGACGCTGTTGTCGGCATGACTTCCGCCGTTGATGATGTTGAGCATTGGAACCGGAAGAACCATTGCGTTGGCTCCGCCGAGGTAACGATAAAGTGGAATACCAAGGCTTTTTGCCGCCGCACGGGCTACCGCCATAGAGACGCCGAGAACCGCATTGGCTCCGAGATTAGAGTAGTTTTCGGTTCCATCAAGCTCTTTCATAGTTGCATCAACTACCGCTTGATTAAACGGGCTAAGTCCCATAATCGTATCGGCGATTTGATTGTTGACATTTTCTACCGCTTTGAGAACCCCTTTGCCCATGTAACGGCTATCACCGTCGCGGAGCTCCAACGCTTCGCGTTTTCCGGTACTTGCACCACTTGGAACAATCGCGCTTTCTCGCGTTCCATCACTCAACTGTACTGTTGCTTTTACCGTTGGATTCCCTCTGGAGTCCATTACTTCAATTGCGCTTACTTCATCAATAAAAATCATTCGTCTATATCTCCTAAATCAGATTCATCCATCGCCATGATGTTGTTGACACCCATGGCGGCTTTAATTTTTTCTTCAATTTTACGAGCCAATTCCGGCTCGTCTTTGAATTTCTGTTTGACGTTTTCACGCCCTTGACCGAGTTTTACATCCTCATAACTGAACCATGCACCACTCTTGTCGATGATATCGAGTTTTACGCCGTAATCGACGAGTTCCCCTTCTTTGGAAATACCTTCACCGAACATGATATCAAATTCCGCTTGACGAAACGGCGGTGCCACTTTGTTTTTAATCACTTTGGCTTTTACACGGTTCCCGATTTGACTCTCACCTTGTTTCAACGTAGCGATTTTACGGACATCGATACGGACCGATGCGTAAAATTTTAACGCATTTCCGCCGGTTGTCGTTTCGGGTGAACCGTATCCCATCGTTCCGATTTTCATCCGGATTTGGTTGATGAAGATAATCGTACAGTTCATTTTATGCATGATACCGGTGAGTTTACGGAGCGCTTTGGACATGAGCCGCGCCTGTACCCCCACTTGTTGATCATTCATCTCACCTTCGATCTCGACTTTGGGGGTTAATGCCGCCACCGAGTCGACGACAATCAGATCAACCGCGCCGCTACGTACGATGGTTTCGACAATGTCCAAAGCCTGTTCGCCGTAATCGGGTTGTGAAACCAACAGGTTTTCAACATCGACCCCTAGGTTTTTGGCATAACCGATATCAAGGGCGTGCTCGGCATCGATAAACGCACAAACGCCACCCTTTTTTTGACATTCTGCGGTAATTTGAAGACTGAGAGTGGTTTTACCCGAGCTCTCCGGTCCATAGATCTCTACGACGCGTCCCTCAGGGACGCCGCCGATACCGAGTGCCAAATCAAGTCCCAATGAACCGGTACTGATAGCGTTGATGGGTTCAATCTCTTTGTCCCCTAAACGCATCAATGTCCCTTTTCCAAAGGTTTTATCGATTTGTTTCATCGCCAATTCAAGCGATTTTAGTTTTTGTGGATCCATCATGCGGTGCTCTCCTGAGAGTATTAGTGTATTTAATTTGCGTCATAATATGACAAATTGAAATATATTTTTAAAATATGACAAATTGCAATATTAATAATTCGCATTCTGGAATAGAGATATTTTAGCGTTATTTGGTTAAAATTTAATTGATTTGTGATTCATTGTAGGAAATTAATGTGAAAAATATGGTGATTGCCCACTCCCCCGATGCCGATGATATCTTTATGTATTATGCGATCAAATTCGGATGGGTTACGAAAGAGAACACTGCCTTTGACAATATTGCGTTGGATATTGAAACGCTCAACACCGAGGCACTTAAAGGGACTTATGATATCAGTGCGATCAGTTTCGGCCTTTATCCCCATATCCGGAACGACTACGCACTGCTCCGAACGGCGGTAAGTTTCGGCCAAGGGTACGGCCCCAAACTGATCCGTAAAAAAGAGACGATCCTCAAAAAACGGTTCAAAGTGGCTTTGAGCGGAAAATACACCACCAACGCCCTGCTGTTTCGGATCGCCTACCCCGATGCCAAAATACTCTATATGAATTTTTTGGAGATCGAACAAGCGGTTTTGGATGGAGTGGTCGATGCGGGGGTCTTGATCCATGAATCGATTTTGGGGTACGACGACTCATTGGAAGTAGAGCGTGAGCTGTGGGACGTATGGTGTGAACTGGGAGGGGAGGGGCTGCCTCTTCCGCTGGGAGGGATGGCGATACGCCGATCCCTCCCGATCACCTCGGCAATCGAATACGAAAAACTTTTGACCAAAGCGGTACAAATCGCCCGTGATCACAAAGAGAACCTCTCTAAAATGTTGATGGAGCGTAATCTCGTCCGTATCGATGCGCCGACGCTGGAGAAATATCTCGAACTTTACGCCAACGATGAATCGATTACCCTCAGCGAGCAACAATACAAAGCGATCGAACTTTTGTTCGATCTAGGGTATCAACACGGTTTTTTTGATGCTAAAATTGATCCGCGAGATTTTATGATCCCTCTGGAATACACCGAATTGAGGTACTCATAAAATGATGCAAGAAGAGTTGATCGGTTTAGGAATCGAGACCTTTAAAATCGCGTTGATTTTGGCACTTCCCGCATTGTTGGTCGGGATGTTTTTAGGTTTGGCGGTGAGTATTTTCCAAGCTACCACGCAAATCAATGAGATGACTCTCAGTTTTATTCCCAAAATTATCGGTGTCGTGATTGTGATCATCCTCACCATGCCTTGGATGATGAATGAAATGCAAGATTTCACGATCCGGATGTTTAACATGATCCCGACGTTTATGCAATGAAAACCAAAACCGTCGATTTTTCAAAATTCAGTTCTATCCGTATCGGTCCGGTTGTCGAGGTCGCTCTCATTCAAAACGATCAGGTTCCTGAGGGGCATTTGATCATCGGCTCGGCGAATAACGTCCTCATCTCTCCTACCCCGCCACCGCTTATGATGCTCTCCAAAGAGTACGATTTTATCCGCCTTGAGCCCGATGGGCTTCATATCGGTGCCGCTACACCGGGAGGGCGCGTGGTCTCGTTTTGCAAAAAAAACGATATCGCCCATTTTGAGTACCTTTCCAAGCTTCCCGGAACGGTGGGAGGGATGCTGAAGATGAATGCCGGACTCAAAGAGTATGAGATTTTCAACCATCTCATCGCTATTCGCACCCAAAGTGGATGGAAACGCAAAGAGGAGATCGAATACGGCTACCGTAAAACATCGATTGATGAAGTGATCTTTGAAGCGGTATTTGAAGCGGAATCGGGGTATTCGTTAGAGCGGTATGAGATGTTCAACCAGATGCGCTCCAACCAGCCGAGTGACCCGAGCGCCGGGAGCTGTTTTAAAAACCCTCCGGGGGACTATGCTGGACGATTGATCGAAGCGGTGGAGTTAAAAGGGCTCAAGCATGGCTCGATGGCGTTTAGCGAAGTTCACGCCAATTTTCTCGTCAATTTAGGGGGAGGAACCTATGAGGATGCCCTATTTTTGATACAGGAAGCGCAAAAAAGGGTCAAAGAGAGGTTTTATATCGAGCTTCAATGCGAGGTTATCATTATTAACGCGGAGAATATGACGAAAAAATAAAACTTTCTATTGACTTTAGTCGTCATAATGGGATAGAATGACGATGAAATTAAGCATAAGAGAGGATTTAAACATACAATGACTGTAAGTTATATCCGTCCGGACAAAGATTTTGATGGTGTCTATGAACAGCTTAAGCTCATCAACGGTTATGCCGATCAGAAAGGGATAACGATCAACGAAGAGATGGTTGATCAGACTTCTCAAAATAAGCGGCTTAGCGAACGTCACGAAGTGGTGCGGTTTTTCCGTTCATTGGATGGCGATACGTTGATAATTTACGATACGTGGACACTGAGCAGTTGCATCGAAGATGTCGTTCAGATGTTTAGCTGTTTATTGAAAAACAACAATACGATTCACTTGGTTAAACCTGGCGTAATAATTGATCGTAAAAGTGATACAATGGTCGTTCTTGGACTGATTGATCAGTTGCGCCAGATTATCCAAGATGATGCGAAAAAAGGGATCGGTCGTCCTCGCGGGTCGAAATCGTCCTCTAAATTTGATATGTATCTTGAACAGATTATTGAATTGTTGAAAAAGAGAAAGAGTGTGAGCGAAATAGCGAGAGTCTTAGGGGTAAGCCGAAGCTCTCTCAAAGACTATATCGAATCACGAGAGCTGAAAGAAGTTGTGAGCGGAGTCATCGGCATCTCTCATGACTCGAATGCCGAAGCAACCGTCATAGGGACGATTCGTTGTCCTATTGATGAACACAATTAACTTAACTGTATGATGGAGGTCGTATAATGAGTGAAGAAACAGTCTCCCCAAAAGGGAAAGAGTATTTGTCAGGGTGGACACCTTGGCGTATTAAACGGTATTGGTTTTACGGTATCGTAACGATTATCGCATTGGTCATTCCGTGGATTACAATCGATGGCAACCACCTTTTCTTGTTGAGTTTTGATAAATTGAAACTCCACTTGATGTTTATCCAATTCGACATGCAAGAGCTCTATTTGATGCCGTTTTTGCTGATGATCCTCTTTATCGGGATTTTCGGTATTACAGTTCTCGGCGGACGGGTGTTTTGTGGATGGATGTGTCCTCAGACGATTTTCCGCGTTGTCTATCGTGATTTGATCGAAACCAAACTCCTCGGTCTTCGCAAACGGATTAAAAATAAACAGCAAGAGCCTGATTATTCTAAGGCGGAAAATAAAGTGAAGCGTCTTGTAGCTATCCTTCTATGGACTGCTCTTGCGTTTATTGCGGCTGCCGATTTGATGTGGTATTTCGTCCCGCCGGAAGATTTTATGGCGTATATCCAAAATCCGGCAGATCATCCTGTATTGGTAGGGACTATTTTAGGAATTGTTGCGTTCTTGGTCTATGACGTCATTTTCTTGCAAGAGAACTTCTGTGTCTATGTATGTCCTTATTCACGTATCCAATCGGTATTGTATGATGATGATACGGTTATGGCTATCTATAACCCAAATCGCGGTGGAGAGATCTATAACGACCAAAAAGAGAAGATGTTCACCAAGCAAAAAGATTTGCTTGCCGTTAATACGAATGCCGAGTGTACGACCTGTGAAAGCTGTGTCACCGTATGTCCTACCCATATCGATATCCGTAAAGGGTTGCAACTCGAATGTATTAACTGTTTAGAGTGTGTTGACGCCTGTACGGAAGTTATGGGTAAACTCGGCAAACCGTCGTTGGTTGAGTGGTCAAGTGAAAAAGAGACCCTTTATATGAAAGGGAAAACCCACTATTTCCGACCGAAAATTTTAGGTTACATTGCTGTATTGGTTATTGTCAGTATTGTGTTGGCAATGATGGGAAGTACCAAAGAGTACATGCTCCTAAATATCAATAAAGAGAACCGTTTGTATTCGATCACAACGAATGATGCGGGCAAAACACAAGTTGATAATGCCTATACGTTCTTGCTCCAAAACACGTTGAATGAAGATCATGAGTACTATTTCGACGTGATTGCACCGGCCGGCATGGAAGGGAAAATCAAAATTGCGAAACCGGAAAAACCGTTTAAAGTAAAACCGGGCGTTGTGAAGAAAAAAGTGGTTATCCTCTACACCGATGAAATGTTGGTAAATGATGATCGTAAAGACACCGTTATCCCGATTACGATTAAAGCGTATGCAGTGGATGCAAAAGATAAAGTGGTGGTTTTACGTCAATCGACGTTTACGTTCCCAAGAGCGGATATGCTCAAATAGCTTAACTACTTTTCTTTTCATAGAAAAGTAGCAAAAGAAATCGCCTTGCGACAAATCGCTGGCGGTCGCTTCACACTACTGCGAGCGACCTAGCTCAAGGTTGTGTCGCAAGGCAGAAATTTATTGGATGAAATGATTTTCGCAGAATGCGAAAATAGATAAACAATCCCCGCGACCCAAACCCTAGAGCCGCGTGCGATGCAGTAGTGCAAGGAGTCACGCGAGTGTTCTTGGATCGCGGTATGCTCTTTTGATACTTTTCTCGCTAAAGAGAAAAGTATGAATAATCTGTGGTATTTTTATAAAGAAAGAGTAGAAATTATACGAGTACCGCTTCGCGTTTACCCGCTTCGAGATGACCGATAACATATCCATCGGTTGCTGCCAATACATCCGCAACATCCCCTTCTTTGACAACGAGGATCATTCCGACACCCATGTTAAATGCACGGAACATTTCAGCACGTTCAACATGCTGACCGATAAGTTCAAAAATAGGCAATACACGGATCGACGATTCGGTGATCACGGCGCGTAGACCCTCTGGGAGGACACGCGGGAAGTTTTCGACGATTCCGCCCCCTGTGATATGGGCTAGGGCTTGGATTTTATCTTTGAGGGCTTTGAATGTTTTGACGTAGATACGGGTCGGGGTGAGGAGGGTTTGGATGAGCGGTTTTCCGTCAAACGCATCGTCGAATTTCATCCCCATTTTTTCAAACAACACTTTACGGGCTAACGAGAACCCGTTGGAGTGGAGACCAGAACTTGGCAATGCAATGAGGATATCTCCAGCAGCCACTTTATCGCTTCGGTCGAGTTCGCTTTTTTCACCGATACCGACGGCAAAACCTGCCAAATCATAATCATCCGAGTGGTACATTCCTGGCATCTCTGCCGTTTCACCGCCGATAAGGGCACATTCGGCTTGACGGCACCCCTCAGCGATACCGCTGACAACCGCCGTGGCGGCAGCAACATCGAGTTTACCGGTAGCGTAATAATCGAGGAAAAACGACGGAGTTCCGAAGTTACAGATCAAATCATTCACACACATTGCGACCAAGTCGATCCCTACTGTGTCATGGATACCCGAATCGATTGCAAGTTTGAGTTTGGTTCCGACGCCGTCGGTTGCTGCAAGCATAACCGGCTCGCGATAACCGCTAGGGAGTTCGAATGCTCCCGCAAATGATCCGATTCCCCCAAGGACACCAGGGATTGACGTCGATTTTACGAGTGGTTTGATATTTTCGACAAAACTGTTTCCTGCATCGATATCGACACCGGCATCTTTGTAGCTGATTTGGCTCATGAAGTCCCTCATCTGTTTATAATGTGGAAATTATAACAGATGAGTTGTTAGGGGAAATTTAGGGGATTAATCTTTTTTCGGACATTTACCGAAAACTTTTCCGAAGAACCATAAAGAGGGGCAAAAATCGGTAAATGCCCATACGAGAACCATCAAAATGACGAAAGTTTGAATAACGACGGCCACTTGAATTTGCCCCATTGTAAATAAAACCAATGCTATGGTCAATACAATTGCCATCAAAAAACGTTGAATTCTTTCAGCGCACACAGTCACTCCTCACTTTTTATAGTAATAATTGGTTAAAATTATACCTTCAGACCGATGCGTTAACCTTTAACCTCCGAGGATAAATGGAATATTCAAACCGTTTTAATCTCTGCGTGTTACAATCGCTCGAAAATTCCCAATTTACGAGAAGAGAGCTATTTATATGAAAACATTTATTGCACCCGAAATGATGACCCATGTCGCGATGTGTACCCATAAAAATCCCCGTTCCGTGATGCTTGTGAGCGATCAAAGCGATCTATTGCAAGGTGAATTGGGGCGTTACCGTGAAATTGAGACCACTGTGGTTAATACCAATGATCTTCTCGGCACCTTTCGCAACGGAGGAGACAAAAGTATTGATGTGTTACTTTTGGATACGATCTCCGATGACAGTGCCGTATTCGCTCACGTTAATCGTCTCCTCAAAGAGGATGGTTTGATGGTGTGCAAGCACCCCGATTTGGAGAAGATTGAGGAAAATACCAAATTGATGCAGATTTTAGGGAACTATTTCAAGATCATCATGCCCTATTACAACGGAGCAGGTGAGACGTTATTGTTGTGTTCCAAAGAGTATCATCCAACCGCAGATTTGATCTTGCAACGCAGTGATTTATTGGAGGGGCAGCAGTTTTATAACTGCGATGTCCATATCGGCGTTTTTGCTATGCCGCAATATATCCGTAAAAATTATTTGGGCATTATCCGTAACTAATGGCATTTGAATATGCCATCGCATTGACGGGGGGGATAGCGACGGGCAAAAGTACTGTCGCATCTTTGCTTGGTCTTAATGGTCTACGCATTATCGACGCTGATACGATTGCGCATCGTATTTTGGATGAGAACTCTGTTTGGGTAGTCGAACGATTCGGGGATGAGTTTGTTAAAAATGGCAAAGTGGATCGTCCTGCATTGGGGAAAATCGTTTTTGCCGATCCGGTAGCGAAAAAAGAGCTTGAATTATTTCTCCATCCCAAAATTCGTGCTGCTATTGAAGAGGAGAGCGAGAAGCAAGACCGCCTCGGTTACCCCTATTTGATCGATATCCCCCTCTTTTTTGAGACCTCGTCATATCCGATCAAAGATTCGGTGGTGGTTTATACCCCCAAAGCGTTGCAGTTGGAGCGGTTTATGAAACGTAACGGTTTCTCCGAGGAGGAGTCGTTACGACGTATCGAGTCTCAGATGGATATTGATGAGAAAAAATCCCGCGCAACATGGGTGATTGATAACTCCTCCAACCTCAAACATTTACAACGAGAATGTGAACACTTCGTTGAGACGATTAAAGCACTCTATCCTGCACCTAAGGTGTAGTATTATCTACTTTTTTGTTCCGTCAAAAAAGTAAACAAAAAAACTCATCCCTCTCATGAACGCTGCATTTATTTTTGCAAGAGTGCCAAAAAAATGGCTCTAGGTGATTCGAGGGATTATTTACTATAATTACGCTATTCGTCGCCAAAAGGATTCATATGCTTCAAATTGCCAAATACTGTGCCAGTGGTAACGATTTTGTCATTTTTCATGCGTTTCACGGGGCAGATCGTTCCGGACTAGCCCGTACTCTTTGTGATCGTCAAAACGGTATCGGCGCGGATGGATTGATTGTCCTTATCCCTCACGATAGCCATGATTTTGAGTGGGAATTTTATAATGCCGACGGCTCCACCGCATCAATGTGCGGAAACGGGAGCCGTGCGTGCGCCCATTACGCCTACCGTTTTGGATTAGCGGGTGAGAGTATGGAGTTTTTAACGGGTGCCGGGGTGATCAAAGCATCTGTAGAGGGTGATATGGTTCAAAGCGATCTCACCCCACCGTATGTTGTTAATGATGACATTGTTGAGAATGAGATGCGTTGGTGGCTCATCGATACAGGCGTTCCCCATCTGGTGACGTTTGATGCGGATATGAATGATTTTAATATCGCGATGGCGAGAGAACTTCGTCACAAATACAACGCAAATGTCAATATTGCCCATGTTGAGAGCAACGGATCGATCCGAGTGCGGACGTATGAACGGGGTGTAGAAGATGAGACACTGGCGTGTGGAACGGGTATGGCGGCTTGTTTTTATCGTGCATCGATTGAAAATGCGGTTGCCGATAACGCCCGTGTTTTTCCAAAAAGCGGAGAAACACTCTATCTTGGACTTGATGAGGGGACAATCACCTTTAAAGGGGAAGTGAAAGGGGTTTTTGAAACTTACTGGAGAGAATAAAGTTCTTCTACTTTTCTGTTTAGCCAGAAAAGTAGCAAAAGAGCATACCATGATCCAAGAACGCTGCGTTCCTCTCGGCACTACTGCCTCCGGAACGGCTCTAGGGGTTGGATCATGGATAGTTAATGACTAGAGTCCCGCTCTCTCCATAATCTGTGCTTGCGCATCGGCAATCAACGGTTCGATAATATCATCCATCAATCCCCCTTGCATAATCTCCTCAAGTCGATAAAGGGTGAGGGTAATACGGTGATCGGAGATCCGATTTTGTGGGTAGTTATAAGTACGGATACGCGCTGAGCGGTCCCCGCTCCCCACCTGCTCTTTACGCTCCGACATCTCTTTTTCTTTGATCTCTTCCATCTGCATATCATAAATACGGGCTTTGAGGATCTTCATCGCTTTGTCTTTATTTTTATGCTGTGATTTCTCATCTTGGTTCGTGACGACGATTCCTGTCGGGAGGTGGGTGATACGAACGGCGGAGTCGGTCGTATTGACACTTTGTCCCCCCGAACCGCTTGAGCGCATAACGTCGATTTTGAGGTCGTTTTCGTTGATTACCACTTCGACATCATCGACTTCGGGCATGATGGCGACGGTGATTGCCGAGGTGTGGACACGCCCTTGGGACTCGGTCGCGGGGACACGCTGAACACGATGGACACCCGCTTCGTGTTTGAGCCGTGAATAGACCCCTTCCCCTTTGATCAGTGCGATAAGCTCTTTGTACCCTCCCGCATCGCTCGGGCTGGTACTCATCAATTCGATTTTCCACCCCTTGAGATCCGCATAACGGGCATAGGCGTTGAACAAATCTCCGACGAAAATCGCCGCTTCGTCTCCCCCTGTACCTGCACGTAGTTCAATATAGATATTACGTTTGTCGTTCGGATCGGCGGGGATGAGGAGTTTTTTAATCTCCTCTTCGAGGGGTTCCACCATCGGTTCGAGGGATTTTAGCTCCTCTTTGGCGAGTTCACCCAGCTCCGCATCAAACGCAAGTGATTTATTCTCTTCAATATCCTCAAGGAGTTTTTTGTATTCCGTCGCTTTGGTAACGATCGCTTGGATCGAGGATTGCTCTTTGGAGAGTTCGGTCATCCGTTTGATGTCATTGCCGATATCGGGAGCACTAAGCAGTTCTGTGATTTCATTGTAACGGTTGATAAAGGGGGTGAGTTTGTCGGATAACATGAGTGTGTCCTAAAAGAGGCGTTTTGAGAAAATTTTTAAAGAAGGAATTTTGCCCGAGGGCAAAAAATTACGCTGCTAATTTATTGACAGCGAGGTGAAGGCGGCTAACTTTACGTGCAGCAGTCTCTTTTTTCAAGACACCTTTGCTAACATATTTGTGCAAATTAGCGTTCGCGATAACAAGAGCGGCACGTGCTGCGTCTTTGTCTCCGGCTTCTACAGCAGTGCGAACTGCTTTAACGATGTTTTTAATACGTGTACGGTAAAATCTGTTACGTTCAGTACGTTTTTCCGTTTGACGGATACGTTTCAATGCTGACTTATGGTTTGCCATGGCATTTATCCTTGTCGAGGTTTAATTTAGGGTGGAATATTACCTTAAAGAAAATTAAATTTAAGTTAAAATTTATAGAATTTGAAATAAAAAAGAAAAACTAACTGTAAAAAGGAAGAAAATATTTATGAAGCTTTTTGGAACCGATGGTGTACGAGGTGAAGCGGGTTCGTTTTTAACGGCAGAGTTGGCGATGCGGGTCGCAATGGCGGCAGGGATCTATTTCAGTGCCCATGCCCGAACCAAAAAGATTTTAGTCGGCAAAGATACCCGTCGAAGTGGCTATATGATCGAAAATGCGATTGTTACGGGACTTACCGCTGTGGGATACGATGTCGTTCAAATCGGTCCGATGCCGACTCCCGCTATCGCCTTTTTGACACTCAATATGCGGTGTGATGCAGGTATTATGATCTCGGCGAGTCACAACCCTTACGAAGACAACGGCATTAAATTTTTCGATGCACAGGGGAATAAGCTCTCCGAAGAGATCGAAGCAGAAATTGAAGCCATTGCACATGATAAAAACCGTTTGGAAGAGGGGCAGGTAACCGGCAAAAAGATCGGGAGTGCCAAACGGATAGACGACGTGATCGGCCGCTACATCGTACAGCTCAAAAACTCATTCAGCCGAGAATTGACGCTCCAAGGATTGCGAATCGTCTTGGATACGGCAAACGGCGCAGGGTACAAAGTAGGACCGACCGTACTTGAAGAGTTAGGTGCCGAAGTGATTGTACTCCACGATAAACCTACCGGCTTTAACATCAATGAGGGGTGCGGAGCGATGCACACCAAAGATTTACGCGAAGCGGTCAAACAGTATCGTGCCGATATCGGACTTGCACTCGATGGGGATGCCGATCGACTGATCGTGGTGGATGAAAACGGAGAAGAGGTTGATGGGGATCAAATTCTGGGTGCCCTTGCCCTTTTCTTGCATAAAACCGGTAAATTAAAAGGGGACGGCGTTGTCGCAACGGTAATGAGCAATCAAGCGCTTGAAGATACGTTAGCGCAAATCGGTCTTAAGCTTTACCGTTCCAATGTCGGTGATAAATACGTTTTGGAAGTAATGCGTGAAAACGGACTCAATTTCGGCGGTGAACAAAGCGGCCATATCGTATTGCTCGATTATGCTAAAACGGGTGATGGATTGGTGAGTGCATTGCAGGTTTTATCATTGCTGTTAACGACAGGTGAAAAAGCGAGTAAAGTGCTCCGACCGTTTAAACTTTACCCGCAAAAGCTGGTGAATATCAAAGTGAAAACGAAAAAACCGCTCGATCAGATCAAAGGGCTTGATCTTGAGCTTTCAGCGGTCGAAGCGGAACATATGCGCCATCTGATCCGTTATTCGGGAACCGAAAACAAACTCCGTATTTTGTTGGAGGGGAAAGATGCCAAAGTGATGGAAAAAGCGATGGAGCGTTTGGTCTCTTTTTTCGAGAAAGCGCTCAATGGTTAAATCGCTCACAATTTTACTGTTGGCGGCGATGGGGATATTCATCGTCGATCAGAATATCAAATGGCTTTTTGTAGACGGATATCGTTATTACACCGAGTGTATCGATTTGATTTTGGTCTACAACCGAGGGGTCGCCTTTTCGATGTTTGCCTTTTTGGAAGAGGCGTTGAAATGGATACAGCTGGCATTGCTCGGCGGTGTTGTCGGGTACACGCTATGGCTGAGAAAACAGTGTTTTATCCTCCCCGTCGGTATTATGGTAGGGGCGGGTTTATCCAATGTGTATGACCGTTTTATCCACGGAGGGGTGGTCGATTATGTCTATTGGCATTGTGGATTTGATTTCGCGGTCTTCAATTTTGCCGACGTGATGATCGATGTAGCGGTTCTTTGGCTATTGATTTTGAACTTTCGACCGCAAACGTGCAAAAGTTAAGTGTCTTTTAACTTCTGCACGAGTATAATTCCAGTCCTATATTTGTTTATGGTCCTATAGCTCAGTTGGTAGAGCACTACCTTGACATGGTAGTGGTCACAGGTTCAAGTCCTGTTAGGGCCACCATCTCTTCTTTTTTACCCAAATTTTTCTCCACTTTAATTTTTTAATCGTAATCCAATCAACATTTCCGTATAATCCGCGATATTTTCTCAATTAAGGTTCAATCGTATGGACATTATTGCCATTAAACATGACGATCAGATCGTCGATTTGCAAACCGCTCAGGCTCTTGGGATAAGCGGAGAAGAGATTGCGTACGACAATTCTCCCGAAGCGCTGGAAGTGATCCGTCACTCATGTGCCCACTTGATGGCCGAAGCGATCAAAAAACTCTATCCTGAAGCAAAATTCTTTGTCGGTCCGGTCGTCAAAGAGGGGTTCTATTACGACTTCAAAGTCGACTCACATATCGGTGAAGAGGATCTCAAAACGATCGAAAAAACGATGCAGGAGATCGTCAAGAAAAAAGAGACGATTGAACGTTACGAAATCACCAAAGAGGAAGCGCGTACTAAATTCGCGAACGATCACCTCAAACAGGCTGTAATGGATCGTATCCCTTCCGAGACGGTATCGATCTATAAGCAAGGGGAGTTTGAAGACCTTTGCCGTGGTCCCCATCTCCCGACGGTAGGATTGCTTCGCAATTTCAAACTGACCAAGATCGCGGGAGCCTACTTGGGCGGGGATAGCAAAAACGAGATGCTGACCCGTATTTACGGAATTGCCTTTGCCGATAAAGAGTCCCTCAAAGCGCACCTTGACATGATTGCCGAAGCTGAAAAGCGCGATCACCGCAAAATCGGTGCCGAGATGAAACTCTTTACCTTCCGTGAAGAGGTGGGTGCGGGATTCCCGATCTGGCTTCCGGCAGGTGCGCGTATGCGTTCACGTTTGGAGCAGTTGCTGTTCAAAGCGCACCGTAAACGGGGCTATGAACCGGTACGCGGTCCTGAGATGCTCCGAAGCGATTTATGGAAAGTGTCGGGGCATTATCAAAACTACGGTGAAAACATGTACTTCACCAACATCGATGAGCTGGAGTTCGGAGTAAAACCGATGAACTGTGTCGGTCACATCAAAGTGTATGAACACGATTTGCATTCCTACCGTGACCTTCCCCTCAAATATTTCGAATACGGTGTAGTGCACCGCCATGAAATGACGGGAGCGTTGCACGGGTTGTTCCGTGTCCGTGAGTTCACCCAAGACGATGCCCACATTTTCTGTACTGCCGATCAGATTGAAGGGCAGATTATCGAAGTAGTTGATTTCGTTGACAAAATCATGAAAACATTTGAGTTTAACTACAAAATGATGATCTCGACCAAGCCGGAAAAAGCGGTCGGTGACGATGCGGTTTGGGAAATTTCAACTAACGCTCTGAAAACGGCGATGGATAAAAACAACCTCGCGTATGAGATCGATGAGGGGGGCGGTGCATTCTACGGTCCGAAAATCGATATCAAAATTACCGATGCGATCGGACGGGAATGGCAGTGCGGAACCATCCAGCTTGACTTCAACCTTCCGGCACGTTTTGAGCTTGAGTACAACGGTGAAGAGAACGCAAAAATCCAGCCGGTGATGATTCACCGCGCCATTTTAGGTTCTTTTGAGCGATTTGTGGGTATATTGACGGAGCATTACGCTGGGGAATTTCCGATGTTTATCGCTCCAACTCAGGTGGCTATCGTTCCGATTGCCCCTACTCACGAAGCATATGCGCGGGAATTGGCGGCTAAACTTATCGACCTAGGTGCCGATTTTGAGATATTCGATAAAAACGAAAGTCTCAACAAACGGATCCGCACAGCGGAAAAAGGGCGTGTACCGATGATTATCGTATTGGGTGATGAAGAGGTAAACAACAAAACGGTTGCAGTACGGGATCGACGATTACGTGAGCAATATAATCTAAGTGAAGAGGAGTTCCTCTCCTTGGTTAAACAAAAAATTAATGAGGTGCATTTTTGAGTAATAAAAAAGACCGAGTCCTGATGAACGAAGATATCAGGGTTCCTGAAGTTCGTTGTGTAATTGACGGCGGTGAGGCAATGGGTATCGTTTCGATCAATGAAGCGATGAATAAAGCAAATGAGCTAGGGCTTGACCTTGTTTTGATCTCACCGGATGCTAAACCACCGGTTGCAAAAATCATGGACTACGGTAAGTTTCATTACCAAGAAGAGAAAAAGAAAAAAGAGGCGCGCAAAAAGCAAACCAAAGTGGAAGTCAAAGAGATCAAGCTTTCGGTTAAAATTGCTGAAAACGATGTTAGCTACAAAGTTAAACATGCCCGCGAGTTTCTCGAAGAGGGAAAACATGTCCATTTCCGCGTCTTTTTGAAAGGGCGTGAAATGGCTCATCCTGAGGCAGCAGCGGCGGTTTTAGAGCGTGTCTGGCCTATGGTCGAAGATATCGGAACGATGTACAAAGCTCCGGCTATGGAAGGGCGTTATTGTAATATGATGATCCATCCGAAAAAAGACGATAAAAAATAAATCCTCTTCGTCTCCTTCTCATGCTTCGGCATGAGCCTCTCCTATTCTAATCAGTTAATAAATAGCTTTTTTATGGTATAATCCGCGTCTCGTTTAGAGAATTTTTGCGAAAGGATCAAGTCGATGCCAAAAATGAAATCGGTTAAAGGTGCTGTAAAGCGCTTTAAAGTGAAAAAAAATGGTCAGATCAAACGTGGTACAGCGTTCCGCAGCCACATTTTGACAAAACAAGATGCTGGAACTCGACGCAAGCAAAACACCCCTAAAGTGGTTGCTAACGTAGACGTTAAAGCTATCAAAAAGATGATCGTAGGCTAAACCCCTATTAACCCTCCAACATAACGTTGGGCAAGTCCGCAAAGCGGCACCCCGTCATTAAAATTAAGATGAACCGGGTCAAGAAAGGAAAACTATGCCAAGAGTAAAAACAGGTGTTGTAAGACGCCGTCGCCATAAAAAAGTATTGAAGCTTGCACGCGGTTTCTACAGTGCACGTCACAAACATTTCCGTAAAGCGAAAGAGCAACTCGAACGCTCACTCGTATACGCATTCCGTGACCGTAAACAGAAAAAACGTGAATTCCGTAAATTGTGGATTATCCGTATCAATGCGGCATGCCGCCTAAACGGAATGAGCTATTCAGTATTCATGAACGGCCTTAAACGTGCCGGTATCGAACTTGATCGCAAAATCCTTGCTGACATGGCTATGAACGACGCAGCGGCATTTACTGCCCTCACCGCTCAAGCAAAAGCAGCGCTTTAATCTTCTAAACGCTTTAGGGGTCATCCCTAAAGCACTTTCCCCTCTTTATATTGTTTTAAACCGCCTAACCGCTCAAAGAGCGATTTATTGCTCGATGCGATACCCTTTACTCTCAAGACATTTTTGACACTCTACTGTAATCGGGGCTTTGGAAGCTTCAGTTGCCGCTTTTAGATCGTAATAACGGCACTCTTGAAAATCGGATTTGATATTCTCTTCGGTTTTTCCTGCCGGACAAATAAGACCGTTGATCGCAATTTCTTTTTCAGCGCATCCGCTCAATAATACGATCGCGGCAACAGTGCCTAAATATAGAGATTTTTTCATAATTTAATGTTCCTCTTTGAGTGAATTTTCAAATAAATAGCGGTGTTCTTCAGGAAGAGCTTCATAGACGTTGTGTGCCAGATCACGGATCTCCCACAACGCTGCTTTGTCACTCCGTAAAGAGATAAAGTTTTGTAAACTTCTTGCGTTGATGGTCCATGTAAGTTCTGTTTTATAGCTCTCCGGAAGGCAGTATTTTGCCCGATCATTGCTAATACCGCTTGCGAGCACGGCACGGAGATTTTCGAGAGCTCGAATACTCATTTCATCCACCATTTCAACGTCACTCATGACGAGATATTTCTTGGCACGCTCTTTGTGATCAATACTAAAGGGTTCTTCCTCTTTGAGCTCTTTGAGGGTGTAGCGGGTGCTTTTGACGCTGAGGCTCGCCATACGGTGGCGCGCAAGCTCTTGGAGCAAGGCACGGCTGATCCCTTCGATATAGAAGTTATAAACGATATGCTCTAACGTAGAGGCGTGTTTGAATTTATTGCCGACACGGTCAATGAGGGCACGGTCAATTTCACCGCCATTATCGCTTTTATCAAAGCTTTGCCAGCAGGTACGAATGGCATCGGAACATATTACAAGTGGTGTATAGTGGTGTAGGGTTACTTTCATGGGTGCGTCTTTGGAAGTAGTTTTGGGAGAGTATAGCGAAGATGGGGTTAAAATTTCTATTTTATGCCAAGCCGTCGGCGGTACTACGTACATCGCCTATGGTTTCGTTCAGCAAAATGACACGAAGGTGTCATTTCTAATGCTGAACTCACATCACGAATACATGAGGTACGATGAGCGGGTATTTTTTCATCTTGCGGTAGATGTGTTTGCGTACCACTTGACGCAAATCGTTTTCCAACGCTTTTGGATTTTCGATAAGTCCCGGTTTGAGGTTAACAAGGAAGTGTTCGAGTACATCTTCCATCTCCGCCGCAAACGCTTTATCGTGTCGGTCGGCAACCAAACCGAAGCTGGTGACGAGAGGCTTGGAGAGGAGATGAGAATCGGTCGCGCTTACTTGGGCGACGAGTACCACCATACCTTCACTTGCCATTTTTTGACGATCGATGACGATATCATCTTCAATCTGATGATTGTTTTGGTTATCGATATAAGTTTTACCGGTTTTGACGGTTTTCGCTTTGCGCATCATTTTACTGTTCACTTCGATACAGTCACCATCGCTCATAAGAAGGATGTTCCGCTCAGGAATGCCACAGGTGATCGCTGTCTCTTTGTGTTTTTGAATATGGTTGTATTCTCCGTGCACCGGAAGGAAAAATTTCGGGTTGGTAAGACGGAGCATTAACTTTTGCTCTTCGATACTCGCGTGACCCGATACGTGGATATCGCGGTCATTCGCAACTTTCGCGCCGCCTCGTTGAAGGTAGTTTAACATTGCGGAGATTGACCCCTCATTCCCCGGAATCGCACGTGCCGACAATACAACAAGATCGGTTGGTTTGATTTTGATATGGCGGTGTTCGCCGATCGCCATGCGGAAAAGGGCAGAGCTTGGCTCCCCCTGACTCCCGGTAGTGACGATGAGTACGTCCTTGTCGTTCATGCGGTTGGCCTCTTCGGCATCGATGAAGATGTTTTTCGGAAGTTTGACGTAATCGTATTGCATACACACTTCAAGGTTGCGTTCCATTGAACGCCCGATGACACACACTTTACGGTTATATTTCATCCCCGCCAAAATCGCTTGGTAGACACGGTGAATGTTTGAACTAAACGTTGACATAATGACACGCCCCTCTGCCTTGGAGAAGATACGGTCAAATCCGGGAGCGACGGAGAGTTCACTTGGTGTCCAGTCTTTGTTATAAGAGTTGGTGGAATCGGATAAAAGACACATAACCCCTTTTTCACCGTAATGGGCGAGACGATGGAGGTCTGCGGTGTATCCATCCACCGGCGTATGGTCGATTTTAAAATCTCCCGTATGGATGATGGTTCCCGCTTTGGTAGTGATCGCTAACGAGGAGGAATCAATGATCGAGTGGGTCATGTGCATCCATTCGATTTCAAAATCGTTTCCGATTTTGTACGGTACACGTTTGACGATCGGATTGAAATAGCGGCGGAAATCACGCATATGGTGCTCGTCGAATTTGTTTCCGATCATTGCCAACGGCAACGGCGTTCCGTAAATCGGGAATTGCATCTCTTTGAAGAAATACGGTACCCCTCCGATATGGTCTTCGTGGGCGTGGGTGATAATGATCGCGACGATTTTTTTGCGGATTTCACGTAGGTAGGTGAAATCTGGGACGAGAATGTCGACACCGTGCATCTCTTCATCCGGAAAGCTCATTCCGATATCGATAACGATTGCTTCGTTTTCGGTTTCGATAACGGTGATGTTCCCACCGATCTCACCCAATCCTCCAAGCGGCGTAATACGCACTTTGTCGTTATTGTTAAGATCGAGTTTGTAGTGAGGATTGAGGCGGTTTTTGTGGGCATCTTGGTTTTTGACCACAAAATCGCGTAAATTGCTATCGATCGGAGCACTTGGCGCTCCTCTGCGTCCGCCGCGACCGCGATCACGTCCTGAACGGTTTGTTTCGGTTTCAGCAGCAGCCGTTTCAGCCCCTTCAGCTTGAGTGGTACGTGGAGGACGGTTCTCTTGGCGCGGTGGGCGATTTTCTCGCGGACGGTTATCAGGACGGCGCTCTTGACGCGGTGGGCGATTTTCTCTAGGACGATTTTCATCACGTGTTTCACCGCTTGCGGCTACTTTGGTTTCACCGTTTTCAGGACGGTTCTGATTGCGGTTACGAAAAGGGCGACGGTTGCGTGGGCGGCGGTTTTCACCTTGGGGTTGCGGTTGAGATTGTTCATCAGACATCATTGTTTCCTTGCGTTGAGCCTTGCATAGACTCAAAGATTGATTGGTTTAATCGTATGGTGATGCTCTATAAAAAATTATTGAATAAGGCTATAGAGCCGGTGAAAGTCAGCGGTGCAGAGCTGGTGAGGTCGGATGGTTTTTTCAAGCTCAAGCGTTTCATAGGCTTGGGCCAAAATAGCACCATCATAGCGCGAGGAGAGATTTTTGTGGAGGGTTTTACGAGGCTGTGTAAAAGCCGCTCGTAAAAATTCTTCAAACCCTTCATCATTACGGTTCGTACGTTTCGATATGAGCAGTACGCACGAATCGACTTTGGGAGCCGGGTCGAATGCGGTAGGTGGAACGTGTAATACGATCTCCGCATCGCCCACACTCTGCGTTATAACGCTGAGCGCTCCAAAAGCTCTCTCTCCGGGTGCGGCGGAAAATTTTTCCGCCACTTCACGCTGTATCATGACAAGCAAGTTTCGGCACGCCGGATCGGCGAGGGCTTTGAGGATGATGTTCGTCGCGATGTAATAGGGCAGATTGGCCACTAAATCGTACGGTTCGTCCAAAAGCTCACTCTTCCAATGCTCTAGAACATCTCCGCAACGGAGGGTTAGAGCGTTGGTGGCGATGGCATCGGCAAATTGGTGCTCCAAATGCTTGCACAAGTCGGTATCGACCTCAAAAGCGGTGACACTTTTGACATCAACTAAATACTTAGTTAAATCACCTAATCCAGGCCCGATCTCCGCGATGCGGTGTGGGGTATCGGGCATCGATTGGATGATTTGTTGTAAAACACTCTCATCGTTTAAAAAGTTTTGGCCAAATTTCTTTTTGGCAATTGCGGCACGATCTTTTTGCATTTCGTTGATTGTACCCGATTAAGTGTTAATAGCTTATTAAATCACAAAAACTTCTCTTTGTGGAGTGTTTGAATGAAGTTTGTCAAATCTCTCTCTTTATCGTTACTTTTGGTAATGGTCGTTATACTACGCGACAAGAATCACATCAGGTTGTTTACTATGTCTGAAAACTTTTTTGCTAAACGGATCATTCCGTGTTTGGATGTCAAAGACGGGCGTGTTGTCAAAGGGGTAAACTTTGTCGGGCTCAAAGATGCCGGCGATCCTGTCGAAGTGGCCAAACGGTACAATGAAGAGGGGGCGGATGAACTGACGTTCCTCGATATCACTGCATCCCACGAAGAGCGCGATACCATCGTCCATATTGTCGAACAAGTCGCCCGTGAAGTGTTTATTCCCCTCACTGTCGGAGGGGGAATCCGTAAACTCGATGATATTTATAAACTGCTCAATGTCGGATGCGATAAAGTGAGTGTAAATTCTGCCGCCATCAAACGTCCTGAACTGATCGATGAGGGGGCAAAGCGTTTTGGCAGCCAATGTATCGTTGTTGCCATCGATGTTAAACGGACAGGAGATCAGTATAATGTCTATCTCAACGGCGGACGGGTCGATACGGGGATCAATGCTCTCGATTGGGCACGAGAAGCGGTTGATCGGGGTGCGGGGGAAATTTTGCTCACCTCGATGGATGCCGATGGCACCAAAGCGGGTTTTGATCTCTCAATCACCGAACAAATCAGCCGTATGGTCAACGTCCCGGTTATCGCCAGCGGGGGTGCGGGGACGATGGAACACATGAAAGAGGCGTTTGAACACGGTGCCGATGCGGCTTTGGCGGCGAGTATCTTCCACTACCGAGAAATTGACATCATGGATCTCAAACGTTACCTCAGTTCTGAGGGGATTCCGGTACGACTCTAACGTTATTCATGTGCTATAATTGACACACTAAAAAGTTATGAGTAAAGGAGGATATTATGACGACGAATATTAAAAAATCAGATATTTTAGACTACCTTTTACAACACTTGCAAGAGTTTAAAACCAAATACAATGTTGAACAAATCGGGTTATTTGGAAGCTACGCTCGTGACGAAGCCAAAGAGAACAGTGACATCGATATTTTTGTGAAAATGAAACCCTCGTTATTTGACATGGTCGCTATCAAAGAGCAGATTGAAAAAGATCTGCATAAAAAAGTGGACATTGTCCGCGAACACAAACACATGAAGCCCCTCTTTTTAGAAATGATCAAAAGAGATGTGATCTATACGCAAGAAAACCTATCAAAGAAGGCTTTATGAGATTTTAAATTGCAAATGTTTTTGTAATAAAATCAAGTTTGTTTTTCAAAATATTGCAAATTGCAATATTTTTGTATAAAAAGCAAATTTTTACATATTCTTGTTTCAATTAAATTGGAGCATGACTATGACACACATTATGGGAAGAAACTTATTTAATATGGACATTGATAAAAAAGACAGTTTAAAAGCTATCGATCTGTTTGCAGGTATTGGTGGTATTAGATTAGGATTTGAACAAACATTTGGAGAAAAAATAGATTTTGTTTTTGCTTCTGAGATAGACAAATATGCACGTGAAACATATTATGCTAATTTTGGTGAAGAACCTTATGGCGATATTACAAAAATAGAAGCTGAAAAAATTCCACCTCACGATATTATTTTAGCGGGTTTCCCATGTCAAGCATTTAGTGTTGCAGGACACAGAAAAGGCTTTGAAGACACTAGGGGAACGCTTTTTTTTGATGTTGCTAGAATTGCTAAGCATCATAAACCAAAACTAATTTTTTTAGAAAATGTCAAAGGTTTTAAAAGCCATGACAAAGGTAATACTTTTAAAGTAGTTAAAGCGACTTTAGAGGATTTGGGATATAAAGTTTTTGCAGATATTCTTAATGCAAAAAATTTTGGTGTACCTCAAAATAGAGAAAGAATATATATTATTGCTTTTTTAGATGAAGATAATAATTTGGATATAGAGTTTAATTTTGAAAAATTGAAAAATATAAGAAAACCTTCAAAATTAGAAAAAATCTTAGATAAAAGTGTTGATGAACGCTATACCATTTCAGACAAATTATGGCTTGGACATCAAAGACGCAAAGAGGAACATAAAATAAAAGGAAATGGATTTGGGTATTCCATTTTTAATGAAAAGTCTGAATACACAAGTACAATTAGCGCAAGATATTATAAAGACGGTTCTGAAATACTTATAGAACAAAAAGATAAAAATCCTAGAAAATTAACTCCAAGAGAAGCTGGAAGATTGCAAGGTTTTCCAAATAAATTCAAGATACCTGTTAGCGACGTTCAAAGTTATAAACAGTTTGGAAATAGCGTTGCAGTACCAGTTATAGAAGCAATATCAAATGAAATAAAAAAGACTTTAGACAATATACTCTAAGCTTTTTTTGAGTTTTTAGGCAATAAAACATCAAATTTTTTTGTTGTGATCTTTTATAAGTGTATATTTTTACACGGAGATTAGTAACTTTCTTTAATTAAGCTATGCCAAACACCGGTAGTAGCTCTCCACTGAGAATATGGTCTGTTGTTTCCTTGATACATTCCACTATCAAAAAAAACTTTTTTTGCCTTAAAGAGACTAATCCATGACTCATAGTTCATTGGTTCGCCAAAATGGATTTTTTCATATTTACCATTGCTGTCTGTGGAAACTGTAAACCAACCAAGCTGATTAAATTTATCTTCCAATTTTCTTTTTAATGTTTCTTTTTTCCATCTTGCTAAAATCAAATTTTCACATTGCATATTTGCAGGTACTATTGATAACTTATCTGGTCTTGTATCCTTTGAATAATGATAAAGAATTACGATATTGTCATTTTCATCTATTAGTAATTCTTGCCCAAAAATAGTAATGTCTCCATAGTACGTTGGGCATGGAGTTCCAGACCATGACAATCTATTTTCTTTGTCAGGATTTGGTTTCCCAAAAATTTCTAAAAATTGCTTTCTTGTTATCTGGTAATTCACATTTATTTCATTGATTTTCTTTTTACCCCTGCCGTGCAAGAAAATATACTCATCAGCCGACCAGTCTCCAAAAGAAATTTTTCCAGATGTCGTTTTGTTTTTCATTTCATAACCAAACAAATCTGGCTTATTGTCTCCATTGTGAGCTATACCCATTTGAGTTTCTAGCCAATGACCTTTTTTGCCATCATGATTTTGATTTAAATTACTCGTATCTACAAGCTTTTCTTTTACATTCTGATTAAATAGTTCAATAATTCTTTTTTTATTTTCATCCATGCTATACATCCTTTAGTAAAATTGACAATTCTATATTTAACCCCGAGCTAAGTCTTTTTAGATTTAAAAAAGAGGGATTTCTTTTTGATCTTTCCAGCAGGCTAATATATGTTCTATCAAAATTGCAAATCTCAGCAAGCTTCTCTTGCGATAGCTTTAATTCAACTCTTCTTTCTTTGATTTTTTCTGCTAATTTTTTTAGGAGGATTTCTTCTTGATTTTTCATAACGTTGATGTTACAGAAGTGTAGACAATAAATCAACGGACAATAAGTCTCAGTTGATGTTGACGTATTGAGTATAATGACAGAGATATTTAAAAGACTAAAATTAAATAAATTTGCAAATCAAATCAAGGTCTAAATCTAAAAGTAGTATTCTTCGATTTAGTAAATAACAAGGTGTGCGATGATTCTCTGTGCAGGCAATAACGAGACGTTTGATTTTGCGACACCGATAGGGGTGGGGCTGATCGACAGTGCGATCAATCTGACGCGCCATTGTTTGGTCCATAAACCCGAATTTCTCCTTTTTATCGGGAGTGCGGGGAGCTATGGCGAACATCAAATCAACGACATTATCGAGTCCAAAACGGCCGCTAACATCGAGTTAGGATTTTTGGATAAAAGTGCCTATACCCCGATCGATAACGTCGTTTCGGCACAAACAGAAGAGGTCAAAGATGTTATCATCAACTGTTCTAACTATATCACTACATCAGAGAGTGCGATGGAGAAATTTCGCGCGTTAGGCTTGGGGATTGAAAACATGGAGTTTTTCAGCGTGATGCGAGTTGCGCAGGTTTTCGGCATCCCCGCAGGAGGTGTGTTTTGCATCACCAACTATTGCGATACCAATGCTCACCGCGATTTTATCGCCAACCACGGATTTGCCAAAGTATTGCTCCGTGAACATTTGAAAGAAAAAGGGTTAATCCGTGGCTAAGAAGTGCATTCTCGACTACACCAAAGCTGAACTAGCTCAGTTGGTGAAGCCCTCGTTTCGCGCGAAACAGATATGGGGATGGATTTATCATCAGTACGCGATGAGTTTTGAGTCGATGCAAAATCTCCCCAAAGCGATGCGAGAAGAGTTGGCGAATGAATACGACATCATGCCCCTCAAAATCGTCCGCAAAGAGTGCTCTACCGATGGAACGATCAAATACCTCTTTGAACTGAGTGATGGAAAAACGGTCGAGACGGTGTGGCTCAAGATGAAAGACGAATCCATCGATGATGAGGGGAATATCGAACACGAAGCGCGCTTTACCGTCTGTGTCTCGACGCAGGTGGGGTGCAAGGTGGGGTGTTCGTTTTGTCTCACCGCCAAAGGGGGATTTACTCGTGATTTGAGTGCTGGAGAGATCGTTGCTCAGGTGTTGGCGGTCAAGATGGATAACGGTCTGGCTGCCCATCGCCGTCTCAACATCGTCTACATGGGGATGGGAGAACCGCTCGATAACCTCGATAATCTCGCGAAAGCAATTACCATCCTCAAAGACGAAGAGGGGCTTAGTATCAGCGGTAAACGCCAGACGGTATCAACGAGCGGTCTGAGTACCAAGATTGATAAGCTCGGAGAGATGGATTTGGGGGTTCATATCGCCATCTCGCTTCACGCCGTGGATGACGAGCTCCGCACCGAACTGATCCCGATGAACAAAGCCTACAATATTGCTTCGATCATTGAAGCGGTGAAGCGGTTTCCGATCGATACCCGTAAACGGGTGATGTTCGAGTATTTGGTGATCAAAGGGAAAAACGACGATCTCGCCTCAGCGAAAAAACTGGTCAAACTCCTCCACGGGATAAAATCAAAGGTCAATTTGATCTATTTCAACCCCTATCCGGGGTCTGATTATCAGCGTCCGACCAAAGCCGATATGGTTAATTTCCAAGAGTATTTGATCAAACACGGAGTGCTCTGTACGATCCGTGATTCCAAAGGGCTTGATATCAGTGCCGCGTGCGGACAGTTGAAAGAGAAAGATTTAAAGGAGGCGGTACAATGAGCGTAATGGATTGGTTTCAAGTCGGATTTTTGGTGATAGTTGTCGGTGCAGGATTGGGCGGATTTATTTGGGCCGCCCTGAAAAAAGACTAAAAAGTGTATTTCACCATTATCTGAAACACATCGTTATCGGTATGGTAGCTGTTTTCATGGTAATAGTGCCATTCCGTCCCTACTTCAAGTTTCCCTTTTTCAATTCCTGCTGTTTGTGAGAGATCGAATAAGAGTTGATTTTGACTCAAAAAATCGCGTGTCGTCCAGTCAGTGAACCCTTCAAAATGCCAGCCATACCCCAAAGGGGCGTAATAATTGAGCGAAAGTTGATAGGTGTGATCCCCCATATTTTGGTGTTTTCGGTAGAGGTTGAGACCGAATACACTGAAGCCAGGGAGATCGAGATCGGCACCGATACCGTACAGCCATGCATGATACTCATCTCCGCGATTGTATTGAAATGAAGCGTAAGTCTCTTTGAGAATTCCGCTCGCAGATGAAAATCCGCCGATTTTATCGAGGCTCAGACGGGGAGAAAATTCACCGTAGAGATCGTTTTTTTTGTTTGTAAATTGAAGCCCTTTATGGGTGTAGGCATAATCGGCAAACATAAACATATCCCCATATTCGAAGGTGCGGTAGTGCTCTGCTGTAACCGTCTGTTTGGCACCATTGGTGGTATCGAGGAATGTTGGGCCTTCAAACTCTCCGTAAAGATATTGGAGGTTAGTGGTTGAAAACGCACTCAAAGATGAGGTTAAGAGAAAACTAGTTAGAAGCAACCGTTTCATTGGATTCCTTTGGAAAAAGTGTATTCATTTTATCGATGAAATCGAGAGGATCACTTTGGAGGCCTGATACCATCAGCCCAAAATGGAGATGCGGTCCGGTAATCCGCCCCGTCTCACCGCTCAATCCGATATTTTGACCCCGCGTAATGGTATCGCCTACATTGACATTGAATCGGCTCATGTGAAAATAGCAGCTGTAAAGCCCCTCTCCGTGATCGATAATCACTGTTCCCCCCGCATAGTAGCGATCTTTGACCAACACAACGATTCCGTCGTTAGCGGCTTGTATCGGAAGGGGAGTACGGGCACGAAAATCAACTCCGCCATGGTAGCTTTTTAAAACGCCGTTATAGGTTCGTGCAGAGCCGTACTGGCTCGTAATAACGCTATCCATGGGATAGATAAAGGGCTTATTCCAATAACGTTTTGGGGTTATGGTATGATAAATAGCTTCGGCTTCGGCTTTCTCCTGCTCTATTCTCTCAAGGGCTTCGGGAGGGGGGGTCACTTTGGCGCTGTCGACACTCAATGTTTCGGTGGGGTACTCAAAATTTTTGATCGAGAGGGGAATATTGACCTCTCCCAAATCACTGTGCCATGTCAGATTCATCTCTTGCGAGGGGGTATAATAATCGATAGGAATCCACGCAATCCCCTGATGCGATAGTGAGGGGTGAGGGAGAACCGAGATATTTCGCTCATTCATCGTAATGTGACCTGAAAAGTCGGAGAAAGTCAGAAGTAATGTTTTCCCATTAAAACCCTCAAATCCGCTTAAGAGCGTGACGATGCTCACTATCCAAAGAAAAAATCGCACGTTTTCCTCTTCCTTAGTATGTTATGGCCGTATTGTATCTAAAACGTAAAAATTACTTGATTATGAAGAGCAATTCTATGGATTGAGGTAGTTTATACGTTTTTATGTTATTATGGGTTTTAATTGTAGAAAAAGCGAGTTCGGCGTGAAAAAAGCTCGGATATTGAGTTTCGCATTATTCCTAATGATCCTGCTGAGCAGCGGTTTGTACTATTATGCGAATCACAGTACGGAACGCGAAAAAATCCAGATTTCTACCAATCCTTGGATAGGGTTTACCCCCTTCATTTATGCTCAGGAAAAAGGGTGGCTCGAAGAGACTCCGTTTGAGTTTATTTGGCTGGTCGATTTAAGTGATAATGCCAGAATGTACGAACGGGGATTTACCCAAGGGTTTACCGCTACACAGTATGAGTTGCTCCATTTCAAAGATCCCTCTAGAATTAAACCGGTTTTTTTAATCGATCGCTCGTACGGAGCTGATGCGATTGTCTCAAATCTCTCACTCGATCAGATCCGCTCCTTCAAAGAATCTATTGATGTCTATTTGGAACAAGGGTCCCTCAATGATGATTTTTTCGACGCCTTTATGAGAGAAAATCAGTTGAACCCTGCAAAATTTCATAAAATTGATGCCTCTCAAAATAGTATCAGTATTCTCCAATCTTCCGGAAAACCGATTATTATTATCTCCTATCAGCCTTATCTCTCGGGTCTGTTAAAACGGGGATTCCACCCATTGAGTTCAACGAGGAATATGGAGACTTTTTTTGTTATTGATGCCCTTTTTGTAGACGAAAAGCGTATTATCGGGCGAGAAGAGGAGTTTGTACGGCTTCAACAAATCTTTGAGCGTTCATTGGCACAATTGCATAAAAATCCTCAAGAATTTTACGCCACCGTTCAAGGATACTTGGAGGGGCAATCGTATGATGAATTTATCCTTACAACAACCCAAATTCAATGGCTCGATGGCTCAAATCGGGATCAAATGGTAGAACATCTGCATAATCAGAATATTCAAACCGATAGGCTTCTGCCGTGAAAATTCAACATTTCGCTCTATGGAGTTTGGGAGGATTTTTTTTGATTATTGCTATCCTCTCGGGTAGTTTTTACACGATAGAACGCTCCGGAACACTCCGCTATCTCTCTGAATCGATCAACCAAAGTATATTTGGGCTTGAAGAAGACATCCAAAAATCTCTTCAAACCAATCGGATGGAGAACCTGCAAACGCTTCTTGATCAAACAAGTGCAATTGACGGAATGATTAAAACCCTCTCTCTTTCGCTAGATGGTGAAACAATAGCGATATCATCATCCCGTTCGATGGGCGGTCGAGTTATCGGTCAGCACTATCTTCCGCTCAATCAAATTACCGATAAGCTCATAAAAGATTCACATCTTTATTATTCAACAGAAATTCCCTATTTTATCGGAGCTCAAAAAGAGAGTGCATTATTGTTGATTGAGCTGGATGAAGCGTTTGTATTTGAACGTCTCAACCGTATCGCTTTTTTGTACGGTATCGTTTTATTTCTTGTATTGGGAATTGTCGCATTAGGTGTTCTAAGCGGTGTTAGAACGTTTGTCATGATACCACTGGTTAAGATGACTCGGCGGGCGCAAGAACAAAAAGGGGAGAACGAGAATCATTTCATTGAAGAACTTTCGATTTTGGATCAGACGCTGAGCCACTCATTTTATTCGCTTCATGTACAAAAAGCCGATTTAAAAGAGGCGTTAAACGAAGCGGTTTATTTGGACAGTATTCTTCGAACCGTTGCCGATATCAACCAATTTTTGATTACGGCGAAAAATACTGATGAATTGATGTCGCATTCGTGTATTCGACTCTCTCAGCACCCCGGATATGAGTTGTGTTTTATTGGCCTCAAGCATGGGGATTCTCTTGTTATTGAAGCCTCTTCTGACATAACGGGTGAGTTTGTATCCCCAAAGATGAAAATCTCGAACAGTATTGAGGATGTGAATGATCCAAATGTGCGGGCGATGAACGAGAGTCTTACCGTTGTGATTGAACATATCGAGCGGGAAAACGGAGCCGGATTGTGGCAATTCATTGCTGAAAAAGGGCAATTCGGATCGCTGGTGTCTTTACCTTTGATCAGTGCTGTAGGAACACCGCCTCTTGGGGTAATCACACTCTATTCAAAACGTTTTGAAGGGTTTGAGCTCAAAGAGATTGCAATGCTTGAAGAGTTGGCGGGGGATATCGGTTTTGCCGTTCACTCATTTCGGGCGCGGGAGCAATTAGAATATCATTTAACAACCGATGCGATCACCGATTTACCCAACCGCTTTTCGATGGTAGAATCTTTAGCTAACCCATCGGTAAGTGCTTTGGCAATTATCAATATTGACCGTTTTAGTGATATCAACGAAGTCTACGGAGTGGGTATCGGAGATGCAATTTTAACGGTGTATGCTCAGTGGTTGTTGAGACAAATAAAGCCTCATAGGAATATTTCATTATTCAAATTGGGGAGCGATGAATATGGATTGATGGTGACAAATTGTCATGATCTACACCATTTTATGGCTATTTTAGAAGAGCTGATTATCTCAACCCAAAAAGAGACGTTTAGTATCGAGGGGATAGAAGTCGTTTTAACGATTACCATAGGGGTTGCCCGTAACAGTGAACGTGTTTTGGAGCATACTACGGCTGCGTTGAAACAAGCCAAAAAAGGGCGCCGAGGTATCGAACTCTTTACAATAGAGTCCAAAAAAGAGCAGGAAAATAATGTTGCATGGTACAAAAAGCTCAAAAAAGCGATTGATGAGGATCGCATAATCCCTTATTTTCAGCCGATTGTCGACAATCATACCGGATTAATTATCAAATATGAGGCGTTGATCCGTTTGCTTGACGATGAGGGGAATGTGGTTTCTCCGTTGTATTTCTTGGAGATTGCCAAAAAAACAAAACTGTATCCCGAATTGACAAAAATGATGGTTGAAAAGGTCATTGCAAGGTTTAAACACACATCCGTTCCGGTAAGTTTGAACCTCTCAACTCAAGATCTTATTAACCCTGAGTTGGCAGATTATTTGGAATCTATCATTCGAAAAAACAGTGTTGCCCACTTGATGATTTTTGAGATATTAGAGAGTGAAGGGATTGAAAATTACAGTTCTGTGAGTGAATTTGTAGATCGCTTTAAATCGATTGGATGCAGTTTTGCGTTAGATGATTTCGGATCGGGATACTCAAACTTTGACCATTTGCTCAAGCTCAACATCGATACTCTTAAAATTGACGGTTCTTTGATCAAAAATCTCCCGCATGATCGGAACGCACAAATTTTCGTTAAACATATTTGCGATTTTGCTCATGAGATGGGGATTAGTGTCGTAGCCGAATTTGTAGCCAACGAAGCAATATATGTACAGGTAAAAGCAATAGGAATCGAAGCTTCACAGGGGTACTATTTTTATGAGCCTTCTGCTTCATTGATAGAGAGGGAGGAGTAGCAATGGGGAGCAGTTATATCGGAAGACAGCCGATTGTCAACCAGCGCGGGGCCCTTTTTGCGTATGATCTGTTTTATGCGGGTCGAAATGATACTACACATGCGACCTCGACATTAATCAATGATTTACACAGCGCTTTTGGAATTAATAGGATTTTGGGGAAAAGAATCGGATTTATACGAGCCGATTACCCTTTTATTTTTCATGATCTTTTGGCCCTTTTGCCGAAAGAGCGGGTAGTCTACGCATTACTTGAAGAGAGCAGTGTCGATGAACGGTTGATCGAACATCTCAAGAAGCTTTCATCTCAGGGGTACCGTTTTGCCCTTAACGATTTTGCCTACACTGTTGAAAATATCACCAAATTTTCCCCCATTTTCCCCTATATGGAATTTATAAAAATCGATATACCCAGAAGTCCTCGTATCAAGCGTGATGATGTTGTAAAACTCAAAGATTCAGGTTCAATTGTTATCGCCGCCAAAATTGAATCGCATGATATCCATGCGGAATGTGTAGGCAAAGGATTTGATTACTTTCAGGGGTATTTTATCTCCAAACCTAAAATCCTTGAAAATTCTTCTTTTTCACTGGAACACGATTCGGTGATGCAGCTTTGGAATATGCTCCAATGTGAAGCGGAGATAGATGATTTGGTCAAAGCATTTGAGATGAATCATATGATCACTCTGAAACTGATCCGTTTTATCAATTCTGCCGTATTTTCCCTCAAAAATCCCGTCTCTTCGATACGGCACGTATTGACTCTTATGGGTCGGGAGCCTTTGTCGCGATGGATTATGCTGCTCCTTTTTTCCGAGGCGCAAGAATCGGATAAAAACACGATCCCTTTGCTTCTCATGGTGGTCAATCGGACGGAATTGATGACAAAACTATTGGGATTGATCACACCGAACCCGACCAAATCACAAAATGCGACCGCCTATTTTGTTGGGATGCTTTCGTTGATCCATCTCCTCTTTCATATTCCGCATCGAGAAGCTCTGAAAAGACTCAATGTTGCTCCTGAAATCGAGAGGGCGTTATTTGAGGGGGACGGCTTTTATGGTGAGCTGCTTACAACGGTAAGGGCGATTGAAATGTCTGATTCAGAGGGGATAGAGCGGTTTTTATCGAAACATGGATTGGAGTATAAAATTTTGGAACCGCTGATAGTGGAAGCGATGGAAAAAGTGAATCAATTTGATGAAGCGATGGGATGAGATGAGTATAGTTTCACAGCATAATTTGAAATCGTATCTTTATTTGGCGTTGGGATCGTTAAGTTATTATATCATCGCATTATTTGATATTTGGCTTTTTTCGTATTATCCCGAAAATATTGCTTTGTTGTGGCTTCCGTTAGGATTGGCGGTTATTTTGGTCGATATTTTCGGCCTTAAAGCGCTGCCGTTTATTTTTATCGGTAGCCTATCAGCTAATTACGGAGGGATGGCAAACGGAACACCACTCTATTTAGTCCATTTGGGTATTTCTGCATTCGCCGATACGCTGGCTCCGTTTTTGGCGTCGTATTTGATCAAACGTCGTGTAGGCAATGATTTTAGCAGTGCCAAAATACTCTTTCCGTTCGCCCTGTACGGGATGTTGATCCCCACTTTTATCAGCAGTTTGATTTTCTCTTTTAATTTGGCGGCGGGTCATTATATCGACTATAACGATGTAGCCGGGTATATCATCTGGTTGATTTTTTCCGACGGGCTAGGGCTTTTGCTCGTCTATCCGCTCTATAACAGCTATAAACAGTTTTCCAAACCGGCGTTACAGGAGTGGAAAAGGGTCGCCGGATATGGCTCGAGCGCATTTTTAGTAGTATGGCTTTCGTTCCATTTTCAGTATCTGATTTTTTTATTACTCCCTCTATTGCTTCTCGCATCATTTCGGATTCGGATCGATCTTTTATTGAGCGTGCTCTTTTTTGTCGTGATTGAAGTTATCGCGTTATCGGCTCACTACGGCGTGATTTTTGTGATGTCGACACCACTGGAATCGACGCTGATGCTGATTTTATATCTTATCAGTTTGACATTTGTCATTATCGGAACATCCCTGAATAATACCGAACTGGTCAATAGCATCAATCTTAGCAATACCGATTCATTGACGCAGGTGAATAATGTCAAAGCGTATAAAGAGACGGTGGAACATGCACTGGCCCTCAAAAAACGGTATCAGGTGCCATTTTCGATGATTATCCTCGATATTGACGATTTCAAGACGGTGAATGACGAGTACGGACATCGGATGGGGGATATCGTTTTGATCGAATTATGTTTTACGGTTCAGAAGTCTATACGAACGACCGATGCCCTTTTCCGGGTAGGGGGTGAAGAGTTTGTTATTCTTTGTCATAATACTTCTCTTTCCAATGCCGCTGAGGTAGGTACTAAAATTCGCGAAAGTATCGAACAAACACTCTCAACGATCCCGGATAAAAAAATCACGGTGAGTGTCGGTGTCACGGAAGCGCATATCGAGGATACCGAAGACTCCTTATACCGTAGAGCGGATGGATTGTTGTATCACTCAAAAGAACATGGGAAAAATAGGGTTACGATCGGGTAAGGGGAAAATTTATTGTGCAGAAGTGTCTAAATTAGGAGTTTATAATGGTGGTGTAGATGAATGAATGATTATCATATCGTAGAAAAAAACTTTCAATTTTTAGTAGAACACTTCCATTAAACTGGTCATTCTTAAATGTCGCTTGACACTATGTATTTAGAAGCTATAATTACATGAGGCAGGGTATTAAAAGGATTTTTTTCAGTTTGAAGAACTAAAGTATTACAACATGAATAATTCAATTTTCACTCTATAGAAACTGATTTTATATAATCTCACAAGCCGACTATGAAAGGCAGGATATAAGATATGGGTGTCAGTGCATTTACAAATGAGTATACAGGTGATATCTGGGTTGATTCTTTAACGGGGGGGACTGGAACCAAATGGGGTGGTGTATTTGGCACAGGCGCAAATATTACCTTCAGCTTTCCATGGACTACATATATGTCTCCGACATGGATCGATGGGTACACTGAACCTTATGCTTTATCGGTTTGTGGATTAAATATTTTTCAACAAGATTTTACCCGTCAGATTTTCGAGCACTTTGCGAGTATTGCGGATCTTAATTTTAGTGAGATCGGAGAAGATACTTCTACATATGGCGATATCAGAATCGCTTTTACATCTTATGTTGACAGTGCTTATTGGGGATATGCATTTTTGCCTAATGATCTGGATGAGCACGGAGGAGATATCTGGATCAAATATTCCCATGCCATAGAGGATTTTTTGCCAGGAAGTTATAACTACCTAGGATTGATGCATGAATTGGGACATGCTTTGGGATTGAAACACCCTTTTGAAGGTGATACAGTTTTGCCAACTGAGCTGGACAATTGTATCAATACGATTATGTCTTATACAGATTACAAACCATATGTCCCTGAATTTACGATTACGGATATGAGTGTTTCCGCAATGTATATTGGGCAATATGCTCAAACCCTTATGGTGTATGATATTGCCGCTTTGCAAACGATGTATGGTTCCAATATCAATTATCATACGGGAGATGATGTTTACACTTTTAATTCTCAAGCGTTTTATAAGACGATTTCGGATGCCGGCGGAACAGATACTCTTGATTTTAGTGCTATTACACACGTAAATACTGTTAATCTCATAGAAGGTACTTACAGTAGCATCAACTATCGTACTATAGAAGTTCAGATCAGTGAGGAACAGTCGAATTTGTATGCTGAGTTAGGTACTAATTTTTATGATTCTTGGATTAGCGATGTTTTTTATAATCAATACGATCAAATTTATACCGGTGAAAATGCACTGGGTATTGCTTATGGAACAACGATTGAAAATGTTATTGGCGGGATGGGTGATGATTCTATCACTGGAAATGATGCTGATAATATGCTGAATGGTGGAACTGGCAATGATTTGCTGATCGGTGGGTTCGGTGATGATGTTCTTAATGGAGAATCAGGTGATGATATCCTACAAGGAGGTCTTGGCGATGATATTTATTATGTCGACGAGATAACGGATATTGTGACGGAAGAGACGTTAGAAGGAGTTGATACTGTCATCGCATCGGTGAATTGCCGACTGGCGGAGAATATTGAAAATTTAACTTTGGCTATTGGATCATCTGAAGGGATTGGGAATGATCTAGAGAATGTATTGCGCGCCAATGATAATGGGAATACATTGGAAGGGTGTGGTGGTAATGATACTCTATACGGTGGGATCGGAAATGATACTGCTGTTTTCTCTTCGATAGTATCTGAATATTTAGTGACACATAATATAGACGGAAGTATTAGGGTCGAAGATACTGTTAATGGTCGTGATGGTATTGATACGTTATTTGATATTGAAAATATAGCTTTTGTGGATCAGACGGTTGCTTTATCGGCTGATGTTGGGAGTGATATTAAAGACTATCTACAAGTTTATGACAGTTCAATATGGTCACTATCGGATGGTTGGGGAAATGGAGGAGTATTTGCCAATACTTGGGACGCAAATCAGATAGGGTTTAGTGATGGAGTGATGACTATCAGTTTATCAGAAGTTGATAATACGTTACTTTCAGGTGAGTATCGATCCAAAAATTTTTATGGATACGGATATTACGAAGTTTTGCTCAAAGCGTCACATACTCCAGGAACCATTAACGGTTTTTTTACCTACACAGGAGAAAGTGACGGTAATCTGCACGATGAAATCGATATAGAAATCAAGGGGGATGATCCGACACAGATCCAGGTTAATTATTGGACAAACGGAGTGGAACATCCCGTAGTGATCGATCTAGGATTTGACGCTTCGGAAGATTTTCATACGTATGGGTTTCAATGGCAAGAAAATGCGATTCAATGGTATGTTGACGGACAGCTGGTTTATGTTGCGGACGAAAGTGATAGTGAATTGCCCAGTCACCCCGGCCGAATTATGATAAATCTGTGGGCAACCAACGGTGCAGGAGGATGGAGTAGCGATTATATGGCACTGAACGGTGATGCACTGTTGGAGGTTGGCGGAGTGTATTATTCACTGAGCGGACCTAATCATTTTCCTGTTACAAGTATCACTGATCTGGAAGTCATTGATGAAGACAATAGTCCTGTTGTTATTACAAAATCCCAATTGCTTGTAAACGCTATAGACAGTGATTCGGACGAACTGAAAATTACGGATTTGAGCGTGTCGGAAGGAATATTGATGGACAATGGGGATGAAACATGGACCTTGACACTTGAGCCAAATTTTAACGGAACGGTTGCATTGAATTACCGGATCACTGATTGTACAGCTTTTACCGATGCCGTTGCAATTCAGGAGGTATCGCCCGTTAATGATGATCCGACAGGAGAAGTCACAATTATCGGGTCAATGCGGGTCGGAGTAACTTTAAGATTATCAGTCACATTAAATGACTTAGACGGAATGGGACTGTTTTCCTACCAATGGTTTGCTGATGGAAATGCCATTGAAGGTGCCAATACCACTTCCTATAAACTAGCATCGGATGATGAAGGGAAAATTATCAGTGTAGAAGTCACTTTTACCGATGGTGGAGAGACCATAGAAAATGTTACCGCATTTGGGGTATCTGAAGTGACATATTCTTTGATTGAAGGCAGTGTGGCATCTGATGTGCTTAAAGGTGATGATGCTGATGATGTATTGGATGGCGGAATCGGGGCAGACAGCATGAGTGGCGGTTTGGGTAACGACACCTACTATGTGGATAACATCGGGGATAAAGTGATCGAGACATCGACACTGCTCAACGAGATCGATACCGTCAATAGCAGTATTACTTATACACTGAGTTCAAATGTAGAAAATCTGACCTTAGCGGGAAATCACAATATCAACGGCTATGGCAATACCCTCGCTAACACACTTATCGGAAATGACGGCAATAATATCCTTGATGGAAAAACCGGAGCCGACACTATGAGCGGAGGATTGGATGATGACACATATTTTGTAGATAATAGTCTAGATGTTATCATAGAGAATCTTGACGAAGGTGTGGATTCTGTGGTCTCTACAATCAATTTTGATCTGAAAACCCATGGGGAAAATATTGAAAACTTGATCCTCAAAGGGTATGCCATTATTGCAAATGGTAATAGCTTGGATAATGAATTAAGAGGTAATGGTCGTGCGAATATTCTTATTGGATATGATGGTGACGATACGCTAAATGGTTTAGGTGGAGCTGATACCCTGATAGGAGGGGATGGTAATGATGATTATTTTATTGATAATCCCAACGATATCATTATCGAGAATGTAGGTGAAGGTTCGGATATCGTCTTTTCTACAGCTTCTTATGTGTTAAGCAACAACATTGAAACGCTTGTCTTGAATGGAACGGGATCAATTCGTGCCTATGGAAATGCGATGAACAATGTTATATATGGAAATCAGGGAAGTAATTTACTTGATGGAAAATTTGGTGCTGACATGATGCAAGGTGGGTCGGGTAATGACATTTATTATGTAGAGGATATTGGAGATACAGTCATTGAGAATGAGGATGAAGGTTCGGACAGCATATGTTCTGCTATTAGTTATATTCTCGGAAACAATTTCGAAAATCTTACCCTAGTAGAAGTAATAGGGGGTAATAACGATATCGACGCTATCGGAAACGCTCTCAACAATATCCTCAAAGGAAACAGCGGAAACAACATCCTAAACGGCGGAGCCGGAATCGATAAGATGACCGGAGGGTTAGGAGATGATACCTATCATGTCGATAATCTCAAAGACAGTGTCACCGAAGCTGCGAACGCGGGGACGGATACGGTTATCAGTTCAATCGATTATACCCTTAAAACCAATTTCGAGAACCTGACACTTGAGGGAAGCGCGATCAGTGCTACCGGTAATAAAGTAGCTAATGTCATCATCGGAAATGATGCAGACAATATCCTAAACGGTAAAGAGAGCAACGATACTCTCACAGGTGGATTGGGTAACGATACTTTCGTATTCAATACCAAACTCAGTACCGCTACCGTATTCAACATGGATACGATCACTGACTTTACCGTAGGAGAAGATACGATCCAACTCGAAAACGCAATCTTCAAAAAACTGACGACGGCAACGTTTGATGCAACAACAAAAGCATTGTTAAGCGATTACTTTGTATCCAATGAAACCGGTACGGCGCAAGATCTCAATGACTATATCGTCTATAACAACACAACCGGAGCACTCTACTATGATGCAGACGGTAATGGAACAGGCGTAGCAGCGATTCAGATTGCTGTTCTTGGTATCGATACTTATCCCATACTAAGTTATACTGAATTCATCGTTAACTGAAAGTGCAAGCATTTTAGAAAAAACTATCAAGGGTATTTTTGAAATGTCGTAATTTAGGGGGTTTAAAAGAGTTGGTGGTGCGGATGAAAGGACTTGAACCTTCACACCGTGAGGCACCAGATCCTAAGTCTGGCGTGTCTACCAATTTCACCACATCCGCATAAAAAAGAAGTCTAAGGTGGTACGCCCTAGAGGATTCGAACCTCTGACCGATGCCTTAGAAGGGCATTGCTCTATCCAGCTGAGCTAAGGACGCGAGAGTATATATGGTGCGCCCGATAGGGTTCGAACCTATAACCTACGGATCCGAAGTCCGTTACTCTATCCAGTTGAGCTACGAACGCACATCCTTCTAAAACATCGCGTATCAGAAGAGTTTCAAACCAGAAACAAATGGGGTGGGTGATGGGTCTCGAACCCACGACCCTCAGAACCACAACCTGATGCTCTAACCGACTGAGCTACACCCACCATCTGTAAAAGAATCTGTTTTGAAAATGAGATACATAAAGAAAAAAATGGTCGGGGTGAAAGGACTCGAACCTTCGGCCCCTTGGTCCCAAACCAAGTACTCTAACCATACTGAGCTACACCCCGACCTTCAACTAACTAAACCCGAGTGAGCTAATTAGTGAGGCGAAATTATAGACAAAACTATCTCTTTTGTCAAGAGCAATGAAGAAAAAAACTTGTTATCAAGATTTTTTATGTATAATCGATTACTTAGCAGAGAGAAATGTGAAGATCGATAATTGGGGTAAAATGGGAATGAATAAGTATTTTAGAAAAAAAGATATGAGCGGAAGTGCGGGACAGTTCCATCGACGGTTAGGATTGATGGATGTGACGTTTATCGGAATCGGGGCGATTATTGGAGCCGGTATTTTCGTTATTACCGGACAAGCTGCGGCAACTATGGCAGGTCCTGCGATTGTTTTATCCTTTTTACTCGGTGCGGTGATGATTGGTATCACGGCGCTCATCTATGCCGAGCTGAGTGCAGCCTATCCGGTAGCTGGGAGTGCGTATAGTTTTACGTTTGCATCATTGGGAGAGATGTTCGCATGGTTTGTCGGATGGAATTTGCTCCTGGAATATGGTGTAGCGACAGCTGCCGTTGCGACGGGGTGGTCGGGATATTTGCGTGGATTTTTAGAAAACAGTTTGAATATCCATATTCCGGTAGCTTTGAGCGGAGCGTATAATCCATCAGCGGGAACGTATATCGATATCAGCGCCTTTGGGATCATCTTGGCGATTTTTGTGTTGTTGGCAATTGGGATCAAAGAGAGCGCACGGGTCAATACGGCGATCGTATTTATCAAATTTGCGGTATTGATCACGTTTGTCGTGGTGGGGATTCCCCATATCGATTTCAATAACCTCACCAACTTTTTTCCGTTTGGATGGGAGGGAGTGTGGCACGGTGCTGCCCTCATCCTATTTGCTTATTTGGGATTCGATGCGATCAGCACGGTAGCCGAAGAGACGAAAGAGCCCCAAAAAAACATCCCGTGGGGGCTTATTCTCTCGCTGTTGATTTCGGTCATTTTCTTTATTCTTGTCAGCTTTACCCTCACGGCGATCGTACCGTACGATAAACTCAATGTTCCTGATGCGTTGGCATTTGCCCTTTATCAAGTGAATGAGCCGTTTGCTGCTAATATTATCGCTTTAGGGGCTGTTGTTACGATTACGACGGTGATGCTCGTTATGGGGCTTGGATTTACGCGGGTCTTGTTCGCATTGGCGCGGGATGGTTTGCTACCAAAAAATTTAAGCACGATCCATCCTAAATACAATACGCCGTTTAAAGCGACACTGATTGGAGGGGCACTGTTAAGTCTGATGGCAGGATTGATTCCACTTAAAACGCTGGCGGAATTGGTTAATATCGGGACTTTGTTTGCTTATTTGATGGTAGCGGTCGCGATCATCGTATTGCGTCGCCAAAATACGATCCAACCGGAGTTTAGAGTTCCGGCATTTAAAATATTGATGCCGCTCAATTTTATCCTCATCATTTTTATGATGGCGGGATTACCGTTTGAGACATGGCTCCGATTCATCGGGTGGTCGTTGATCGGTATGGCGATTTACTGGTTTTATGGATCTAAGAACAGTGAGTTGAATAAATGAGCATGAGTGTGATTAGACAAGTGTTGACTCTCCCCGTCATTGTTATTGCGATGGGGTATTTCGTCGATATTTACGATTTGATCCTTTTTGGAGTTGTACGGGTTGAGAGTCTCACGGAGTTGGGATTGGATAAAGAGGGGATTACCTATTGGGGATCGATCATCCTGAATGCTCAGATGGCGGGGATGCTGATCGGCGGGATACTTTGGGGGATTATGGGGGATAAAAAAGGGCGACTTTCAGTTCTTTTTGCCTCGATCATCCTCTATTCGGTGGCGAATTTGCTCAATGCTTTTGTTACTAACGTCGAGCAGTACGCGTTGCTCCGCTTTATTGCCGGTATCGGTTTGGCGGGAGAATTGGGGGCGGGGGTAACGCTGGTCGCCGAGATCCTCCCTAAAGAGCTTCGCGGATACGGTGTCATGAGTATTGCCGCATTTGGGGTATTGGGAGTCGTGGCGGCAAATATCGTTGCAGAGCATTTTGCGTGGCGAAACGCTTATATTTTCGGTGGTGTTTTGGGCTTTTTGCTCTTGGTGCTCCGTTTTCGGGTTCGGGAATCGGCCATGTTTCAACATCATTCCGGCAGTGATGTTAAACGGGGACAGTTTTTTGCTCTCTTTACCCATAAGAGATTGTTCACTAAATACATCAAAGCCATCGTCATCGGGATACCGTTATGGTACGTTGTCGGGATTTTGGTGATGTTCTCTCCTGAGTTTGCCAAAGCACTTGCCATCGAGGGGGAAGTGACAGCGGGACAAGCGCTGATGTATACCTATATCGGTCTCTCTATCGGGGATTTGGCGAGCGGATATCTCTCACAAATGATGCGAAGCCGTAAGCGTGCCTATACGATCTTTATGGGACTTTCACTCCTCAGCGTTCTCTATTATTTCACCCTTTCCGGTGCGAGCGCGCAATCGTTTTATATCGCGGTATTTTTGCTTGGAGTGTTTTGCGGTTACTGGGCGCTCTTTATCACAATGGCGGCGGAGCAATTCGGAACAAATATTCGCGCAACTGTTGCTACCACTGTTCCCAATTTCGTTCGTGGATCGGTGGTGCCGATCACGTCGAGTTTTATGCTTCTCAAAGAGAGTATGGGGGTTTTGGGTTCAGCGGTAACGGTAGGGGCTGTGGTCTTTACGATCGCGTTGGCGGCGCTCTATTTTACGCGTGAGACGTTTCATGAGGATTTGGACTACATAGAAGTTTGATATTCTTTTCTTTCTAGAAAGAAAAGAAACAAAAGAAAGTCATCCCCTGAGCAAATCGCTCACGCGACTCTCGGCACGTCTGCCTTCGCGCGTGGCTTTCAAGGATGCTCAGGGGATAGATTGTTATTTGTTTTCGCTTTGCGAAAATTAGTGAATTAAATAAACTATGCCCTCACACCACACCAAGAGCAAGGTCGCGTGCAGTAGTGCACAAGCGTACCGTCAGCGATTTGGGGTGAGGGCGATTTCTTTTGATACTTTTCTATGAAAAGAAAAGTATAGAATGTATTAAAATTGAATCATCCCATCAACGGGTGAACTCGCCGTGGCGTAAGGACGCTTCGGTATACGTCCCGCTAAATAACTGAGTCTTCCTGCGATTACTGCATTCTTCATCGCTTCCGCCATTAGCATCGGATTTTGGGCCTGTGCAATTGCCGTGTTCGTCAAAACACCGTCCGCTCCGAGTTCCATAGCGAGCGCCGCATCCGATGCACATCCGATCCCCGCATCGACGATAATCGGTACCTTTACCGCTTCGCGGACAAACACGATGTTATATTTGTTTTGAACACCGAGACCCGAACCGATCGGAGCGGCGAGAGGCATGATCGCATGAGCGCCTGCATCCTCAAGGCGGCGTGCCATGATCGGATCGTCCGAGGTGTATGCCATGATCGTAAATCCGTCTTTGGCTAATACTTCACACGCTTTAATGGTTTCCAAAACATCTGGGTAGAGGGTTTTTTGGGTATCCCCGATCACTTCGAGTTTGATGAGATCAATCCCCGTCGCTTCGCGGGTGAGGCGAAAGAGGGTAATCGCCTCTTCAGCAGTCGTACATCCTGCCGAGTTAGGGAGAAATTTGACGTTGGTATCGGCAAAGGTATCACGAAGATTGGGCTCATTGGGGTTGGTGATATTGAGACGGCGTACCGCGACGGTTATAAGCTCTGAACCGCTCGCAAGCGTTGCCGCTTTGGTCGTTTCAAACGAGTCGTATTTTCCGCTTCCGACGATGAGACGGCTTCCGAGAGTATATTTTCCGATTTGTAATGTATGCATTGGTTGCTCTCCTGTGGTTAATCGTTTAAAATTTTTATGACGCTGAGAGGGAGGATCTCATGCTCGATAGCGCGAATTTTAGCCGAAAATTCTTCTAAAGTATCCTTAGGATTTTTGGTAAAACTTTTTTGCAAGATTATCTCACCGGCATCCAGCTCTTCGCTGACCCAATGGACGGTGACACCGCATACATTCTCGTCGCTCTCGAAACTCCGTTCAATCGCACGGGCACCTTTGAAAGCAGGTAATAAAGAGGGGTGAAGGTTGATGGCACGTACTTGGGAGGTGAAAACGGAGGTGAGAATCCGCATAAAGCCGCAGAGAACGACGAGATCGGGATTGTATTCACGAATCAGATCGACCAGTGCGGCATCGTAAGCTTCGCGACTCTCATAGTCGCGATGATCTAAAATCTCTACGGGGATATGGGCCGCTCGAGCTTTGGCAATTCCTCCCGCATCGGGATTATTGGTGATGGCACAAATGAGCGCACCGTGTTTGAGATGGATTTTTTCGATGAGGTTGGCGAGGTTTGTCCCCTCGCCGCTGAAGAGGGCTACGATTTTTTTCATAAAGTACAAATTCTTTCGATAAGATCAAATGGGGTGAGGGCGTAGTTGTTTTTATCGAAACCGCGTGCCGCGAGGGTGTGGGCTAATGAGGCCTGAATCGCCGCATTAAGCGGCGTATAGCCTTGGGCGAGGAGGGCGCCGACAAGCCCTCCAAGAACGTCGCCGCTCCCCCCTTTGGCCAATGCTACGGTTCCGTAAGGATTGATATAAAACTCCTCGCCTGAGCCGATAATGACATTGGCCCCTTTGAGCAACAATACGGCATTCGGATAAGCGGCACAAAATTGCTCGACATAGCTAAAACGGTTGTTTTGGAGTGTTGCTACATCGATATCGGCAATGCTGCAAGAGCGTAAAATATGGGTGAACTCTTTGGGGTGCGGGGTGAGGACGATAGTCTCTCGTTCCAAAAGTTTTGGGAACATCGGATGGACGAAAATATCGGCATCCAACACGAGGGGGAGGGTGTTGTCCAGTAAACAATTGAGCTCATCGTCTCCAAATTCGGTTCCCAGTCCCATCCCTAACGCAATGGCGGTTGTCGAAGAAGGGATAGAGTGGTTCTGCATCAGCTCATAAGGGATGGTGACGTTTTCATTACTGATGAGGCTGACGAGTCCCGTGCCGAAGCGAAGTGCGGCGGAACCGGTAATTACCGAGGCACCGATTTTTTCGCCGCACACAACGGCCAAATGTCCGTAACTCCCTTTGTTGGTAGAAGTGTGAACGCGGTGCGGCAAAATCAAGTCGGTTTGCTCTAAAAGTTTCCATGTCGATGGAATCTCATAGCGATTACGATGAACCCCCAAATCGGCGATGAGGATCTCTCCGGTGATCTCTTTGGCGGCATCGCTAAATAAAGAGCGCTTGCATGATCCCATCGTAACGGTTGTGTCGGCTTTGAAATGGTGCTGATCGAGCGTACCGTCACTGTAGAGTCCGCTGGGGACATCGCAGGCGATTTTGTACCCCTTCAAGGCGTTCATCGTTTGGAGTGTCTCTATCGCGGTCGGCCCCAGCACACGATTGAGTCCTGAACCGAACAATGCATCGACAACGATGTCGTATTCCCCCTCGATGGAGGTGTTTTTGAGTCCCACTTTTTCGGTACGTTCGCGTTGAAGCTGTGCGAGAGGAGAACTCGCCCCGAAGGGGAGGTGCACCGATACCCGATACTCCTCCTCCAATAAACGGGCGAGTGCCAATCCGTCGGCTCCGTTGTTGCCGCTTCCGCATACAATCAAAACCGAGCCATTCGGTTTAAACCGGTTGGCGATGAAGCGGGCGATCGCCATTGCGGCATGTTCCATCATCACCTCTTCGCTGAGGGCGAATTGGCTGACGCATCGCTGGTCAAGAGACGTTACTTCGGTATAGAGATTTTGCATGGATAAAGCCCATTTCAGCTATAATCTAATTTATGAACAACGATTATATCGCAATAGCCTGCAACACACTTGAAATTGAAGCACAAGCGCTCCTTGATGCAAAAAGACGGATTTCCGAGGAGATTCCGCGTGCCGTTGAGATGATTTTGGCCTGCAAAGGGAAATTGGTCATTACCGGTGTCGGCAAATCGGGGCTGATCGGAGCGAAAATCGCCGCAACGTTCGCCTCAACGGGGACGCCGAGTTTTTTTCTCCATCCTACCGAAGCGCTTCATGGGGATTTGGGGATGATCGGTCGTGAAGATGCGGTGCTCGCGATCAGCTACAGCGGAGAATCTCCGGAACTTAATTCAATTTTGCCACATATCAAACGGTTCGACATTCCCCTCATCGGAATGACCCGCAATGCTGAGTCGACACTTGGACGCTACAGTGATGAGGTGATCAATATCAATGTCCTTCAAGAAGCATGTCCGCTCGATGTAGCGCCGACGTCATCGACGACGTTGACATTGGCGATGGGGGATGCGTTGGCGGTGTGTCTGATGAAGGCCCGAAATTTTCAAAAAGAGGATTTTGCGTCGTTCCACCCCGGCGGAGCATTGGGCAAACGGCTTTTTGTCAAAGTATCTGATTTGATGCGCACGGCAGACCTGCCGATCGTGAATGAAAAAACGCCGCTCAAAGAGGCGATTTTGAAACTGAGCGAAGGGCGCCTGGGGACGGTGATGCTCACGGACGAATCGGGGAGACTCTCCGGGTTGCTCAGCGATGGGGACATCCGCCGTGCATTGATGAACACATCATTTTCCCTTGATACTCCATCCTCTGAGTATGCGACGAAAAATCCCCTTATTATCGATGATCCGATGATGTTGGCGAGTGAAGCGTTGGTATTGATTGAATCGAAAAAAATTCAATTGCTGGTGGTGACTGATAAAGATCGCCGTATTCAAGGTGCATTGCATCTTCATACCCTCGTGGAAGCAGGTATCTCATGATGCGTCTCAATAAATTTATAGCCCACTATTCCACCTATTCGCGCCGTGAAGCGGACAAGGCGATCCAAGACGGATATGTCCGTATCAACGGCGAGATTGAAACCAACCCCGCCACTCAGGTCGATGAGAAACACGATTCGGTGATGATTAGCGGTAACAAAATCACCCCGACTGATCAGTTTACCGTGATTGTCTATAACAAGCCGCGCGGTGAATTGGTAACCAAAAAAGATCCTCAGGGACGTAAAACGATTTACGATTCGCTCGCGAAACAGTATCGCCACTATATCCCTGTGGGACGGCTCGACTTTGCTTCTGAAGGGCTTCTCCTTTTGACCGATGCATCCCGTGTTGCCACCGCACTGATGACCTCCAAGATGGAGCGGGTCTATAAAATCAAGATCAAAGGTCCCGTCACGGAAGCGATGAAAATCGCTATGGGAGAGGGACTGGAGCTCGAAGATGCGAGTGCCGGGGCGCATGAACACGCTGATTCGGGTCCGATGAGTTTTGCCCCTTTTTACGCCTATCAAGTACAAAAAGACCAAGGGGATTATTCAATCCTCAAAGTTGCTATCGGTGAGGGGCAAAATCGTGAGCTTCGCCGATTTTTTGCCCATTTCGGCGCCGAAGTGGTGGATCTCAAACGGCTCAGTTTCGGAGGGATAGATCTTAACAATCTCCCGACCGGAAAAGTGCGCTTTTTAGAGCGAAGCGAATACGCATCCCTACGGGAATTTTTGGAGGCTTTAGAAAAAGCCGAAAAGCAAAAACAAAAGTCCCACTCTTCAGCTCCGAAACCGGAGGGGAAAATGGACCGTAAACCGAAAGAGGATTCGAAACGGAAGCCGAAACCCAAACCATCCAATGAACCGTATGGAACGAATAAATTCAAACCCGAAAAAAAATTTGCAAAAGGTGAGTATAAAAAATGAAAATCATGACATTTCCGACCAGTCATACAACACAGCTGATGGATATTAGCGAACAGGTGAAGGAGGCAGTGATCACCTCCGGTGTCAAAGAAGGGATTTGTGTGGTCTTTACGCCACACACGACCGCTAGCGTCTTTTTGTTCGAAAACGCGGATCAAAATCTTCGTCGCGATTTACTCTCAGCTCTTTCAACGGTAATTCCAAGTGATGGGAAGTATTCTCATGTGGGGAGCAATGCTGCAGCTCACCTCAAATCCTCCCGAATGGGGGCATCGGTGACTATCCCTGTGCATGACGGGCGCCCAATGTTTGGAAAATGGCAAGGGGTCTTTTTCGGCGAGTTCGATGGTCCCCGTCAAGCACGTGAAGTGGTTATTAAAGTCATTGCCGGCTAACCACCAACTTTATGGCTGATTATACTTATCTTTTACGTCCGAAAAAATTTGATGATGTAGTTGGTCAGAGCCATTTGTGCTCACCTGATTCTCCCCTCCGCTCTTTGTGTGAGAGCGGTAATCTTACCCACTCTTTTTTTTACGGTCCTCCCGGTTGCGGCAAGACAACACTGGCTCGTATCATCGCGGAAGTGATGGATCTGCCGTTTTATGAGTTCAATGCGACATCTCTGAAAATCGAGCAACTCCGTAAAATTTTCGATCAATACGAGGGTTCACTCACTAAACCGTTGATTTTCATCGATGAGGTACACCGCCTGGCGAAAAACCAGCAGGAGGTGTTACTCCCGGTTATGGAAAAAAACAGTGTGTTAGTGATCGGAGCATCGACCGAAAATCCCTATTTTAGCCTCACTGCGGCGATGCGATCACGATCCCTTTTGTTTGAACTTCATTCGATCACGCATGAAGCGTTAGAGGATTTGTTAGTCCGAACGTCCGTAGATATGGATGCGGAGGCAAGAGAATATCTGATTGCCAGTTCGGGAGGGGATGCTAGGGCGATGCTCAAACTTCTCGAAGTCTCAACCGCACTGAACAAGCCGATCACCCTCGAACTGCTCAAATCGCTCCGCCCTGCGGCACAGTCTCTGGGCAGTTCTGAAGCGGGAGTCCATTATGATCTCGCCTCCGCCCTTATCAAAAGCATCCGAGGCTCCGATCCTGATGCGGCGATCTATTATCTCGCACGGCTGATCGAGGGGGGAGAACCGCCCGAATTTATCGCGCGGCGTCTCGTGATTCTCTCGTCTGAGGATGTAGGCAATGCCAATCCTCAAGCTCTCACTCTCACTACCTCGGCGATGATGAGCGTCAAGCAGATCGGGTATCCCGAAGCGCGTATTATTCTTGCTCAAGCGGTCATTTATCTGTGTGCTTCACCGAAATCGAATACGGCATATAATGCGATCAATGCGGCGCAAAGTGCGGTGAAAAACGGAGTAATCCTCGATATCCCCGAGCATTTGCGCCAACAGCATAAAGGATATCTCTATCCGCACGACTTTGGGGGATGGGTTGAACAAAAATATCTCTCCAAACCCCTCACATTTGTCGAATTTAAAAACAGCGGATACGAAGCGAAGATGGGGGAATGGATCGAGAAGGTGTGGGGCAACTCCGAAAGTTAATATCTTCTTGAATTAAATGAGCCGCGCGCGAAGCAGTAGTGCGAAAGTCGTGCGAAGCGAACATTCAAGAAGATGAGGTTTTTTGGTTCCTTTTTTGCCGGAACAAAAAAGGGACAAAAGGTTGTCTCTAATGAATTGATGAGAGGCGATACCCCATCCCATAAATACTGCTCAACGCTTTCTCCGGCAATTTTTTCCGCAATCGCATCATCATCCCTCTCAAATTATCGGGGCTTACATCAATCGTATGGATGTAAAAGTGGTTGAGTATCTCATCGGTATCGCACACTTGCTCAAATTTAGAGGTCAATAGTTCCATCAGCAGAATTTCGTATTTTGTTAAAGAGATTGGTGCCTCTTTATCCTGGAGAATTTTCTTCTCTTTGTCCCAAAAAACAGCGTTGCTGAGTTCGATAATATGCGATTCGGAAGTTTTGATCGGGCCAGAGGGGTTGATTCTGCTGCACACTTTATAGAGGGTATCAAACATTTGGGGGTATTGAACCGGCTTTGTGATGAATTGCGCTACCCCAAGATTGATCAATTCAAGGAGATATTCGGCTTCAGTATGGGCAGAGAGGATGATAATCGGCTGATCTTCACGTAGCTTGCGGATATGTTTTGAGAACTCTACACCATTCATTCTCGGCATACGGATATCGGAGAGGACAAGGTCATAGTGCTTTTGTTTGGAATGGAAGTATTGGGTGTATTTCTCAAGCCCTTCCTCTCCGTCAATAGCCGAATCAACACGATAAAAATACTCCTCCAATACCCCTACGATACGGGATCGGAATGCTTCGTTATCTTCGACGAGCAAAACCGATAGTCGTTTTGTTTGCTCTAAAATTTGTTGTTCGTTCTCAATCAATCACTTTGCCTCGACTTCCGCCACTATAGGGGTAATTATAACATAAAGGAAAATTGGCCTTTGTTCTAGATGTTGTAATATGTTGCCTCTTTGTGATGGACGACCAGAGCTGTTGTACTCTGTTCCGGATGGATCTGGAACGTCTCGGAGAGGGTAATCCCAAACTCTTCAGGTTTGAGTAAAGCAAAAATAATGCGGCTTTGCTCCAAATCAGGACACGCCGGATATCCGAAACTGTAGCGTGCTCCTGCATAACGGTTGAGCCGAACATCGCGGAGGCTGAATCCCTCATCCTCACTGGCGATCCCCAGATCGAGGCGGATTTGTTTGTGCGCTACTTCGGCGAGCGCTTCAGCCAACTCTACTCCGAACCCGTGGACGAGATTGTATTCGAGATATTGGTTTGAAGCGTACAACTCTTTTTCATACTCGCTGAATTTGCTTCCGACACTGACACAGGTGAGCGGCAATACGTCATCACGGGTGTGGGTGAAAAAATCGCTCAGTGCACGGTGGGGCGCTTTGCGCTGGCGCGGAAATTCAAAGACGTACTTGGCGTTGCCGATCACTTCGTCGAGGGGTTGGCGGTTGGCGTTTTCATCGACATTCCATCCATAGCTCTCATCGAAAACTAAAATCTCCTGATCGCTGCTGCGCACGGGATAATAGCCGTAAATGACGGTGGGATCAAACAATCCCCGCTTCACAATCTCATTTTTGATCCGCTCGTACGCAGGGTAGACTTTGGTTTCCATGAGTTTTTGATACTCGGCCACCGCCATTCCGGCACGTTTGTACCCCCAGTGGAGTTTGAAAAGGGATCGTTTATTGATCCATTCGCATACCATATCAAAATCGAGACTCTCTTTGCGGAGAACCCGTCGTCCCCAAAACGGCGGGGTGGGGATTTTGATCTCCCGTGATGGCATTTTTAACTCATGAAACGGCGGGATCACGACATCGATCACCTCTTTGGCCGGTTTTTCGACCATATCACCACCCAAACGGGTATCAAGACCCACACTTGGATCGGCGTTGTATTTTTCGATGCGGCTCATCGCGATAACCCCGTCAAACGCATCACGGCAGTAGAAAATCGGACCGTTGTAGATCGGACGGCAGAAATCATCGACAAAACTGCGGGTGAGCGCCGCACCGCCGAGTAGTACCGGAGTGGTAATCCCTTTGGCAGCGAGGGCTTCGAGATTCTCTTTCATCACTTGTGTCGATTTGACGAGCAATCCAGACATCCCGATAGCGTGGATCTCCTGATCTTTCATGACATCGAGGTACTCTTCGAGTTCGGTTTTGATTCCGATGTTGATTACCTTGAAGCCGTTGTTAGAGAGGATAATGTCGACGAGGTTTTTCCCCACGTCGTGAACATCCCCTTTGACGGTACCGATGACGAGAGTAGTATCGGTCTCTTTTTCCTGTTTGGAGAGGTAAGGGTTGAGGTAATCGACGGTCGTCTTCATCGTTTCAGCGCTCTGCAAGACGAACGGCAGCTGCATTTTCCCCGATCCGAAGAGTTCCCCGACCACTTTCATCGCATCGATGAGGATTTCGTTGACGATACGGTCGGGATCGATGGTGTGACGGGCTTTTTCGACCAGAGGGATCATCCGTTCTTTGTCGCCATCGAGGAGAAGTTTCGCGATTTTTTCCTCATCACTCATCGCCTCATACGCTTCATCATTTTTACTATTATCAATGGTTTTATCGCTGAAGTGCTCGATAAATTTGAATAAGGATTGATCGTCGGGATGGAACAATAGCTCTTCGCAGATGGCGCGGTCTTCCTCGGACATTTTTGCAAGTGGTACGATATGTTTGACGTTGATGATAACCGAGGTCATCCCCGCCTCAATACAGTGGTGCAAAAAGACGCTGTTGAGATAGATACGGGCATTCATCGATAGACCGAACGAGATGTTGGAGAGCCCCAGCGTCGAGCCGACGTTCGGGTATTTTTGATGGAGTTGACGGATCGCCTCTAAGGTTTGGATCGCCGCATCACGGTACTCCAAATCGCCGCTCCCCACCGTAAAGGTGAGCATGTCGAACATCAGATTGCGCGGATCGATTCCGTGACGGTTGACACATAGATCGTAAATCCGATCCGCAATCCGCATTTTGTCTTCGGTCGTTTTTGCCATCCCTTTTTCATCGATCACGAGACACACGAGGGCAGTTCCGAATTTTTTGGCGAGGGAACAGATCGCATCAAGCCGCTCTTCGCCGTCTTCGAGGTTGACCGAGTTGATGATCGGTTTTCCACCGATGCATTTGAGAGCCGCTTCCATCGTCCCGACCCGCGTCGCATCGGGCATCAGAGGAAGAGGAATCTTTTGGTTGTAGAGACGCATGACGTGTTCCATATCCACGGCACCGTCACGTCCCGCAAACTCGACGTTGACATCGAGAGCGTGTGCGCCGTCACGTACTTGGGCTTGTCCGACACTGAGGGTTCCTTCATAGTCGCTGGCAATGATCAGATCCCGAAACGCTTTGGATCCGGTTGAATTGGAGCGTTCCCCGATGAGGAGCGGGGAGGGTTGCTGGATCAGCTCGACGGTGTTAAAGAGCGATGCAACCGAGGGGGGCGTGTAGCCGGTCGGTTTTTTGGGGGCGATCGATGAGACTTTGTTGACCAGTGCGCGGATGTGCTGAGGGGTGGTTCCGCAGCATCCGCCCAGGAAACTTACTCCATCATACGAGAGAAAATCGCATTGGAGCTTGGCGAACTCATCGGGTCCCATTGGATAATAGGAGTAGCCGCCCCGATTTTGAGGCAATCCGGCATTGGCGTGGACCGAGATCGGTTTGCCCCACACTTCGGATAGGGTTCGGACGTGTTTGGCGTATTGTTCCGGTCCCGTACCGCAGTTAAAACCGAGACTGAGGATGTCGAAAGGCTCCAAAATCGTCGCGATGGTTTGGGCGTCGGTGCCGATGAGCATAGAGCCTGCCAGTTCGATGGTGACGGAGACCATGATGGGGAGTTCAGTGCGACGTTCCTTATTTGCGGCTTCGCACGCGTGGAGTGCCGCTTTGATTTGGAGCGGGTCTTGGCACGTCTCTAGGAGGAAAATATCGCATCCTCCGTCGATGAGTCCTAAGCAGCACTCCAAATATCCCGCATACATCTCATCGTAGTGGATGTGACCCAAAGAGGGGAGTTTGGTTCCCGGTCCGATGGAACCGAGGACATATCGGGGGTGATTGGGAGTAGAAAATTTGTCACACTCGGCTTTACATACGGCCGCCCCTGCACGGGAGAGCTCGTAAGCGCGATGAGCGATCCCGTATTCATCGAGAACCCAGCTAAAGGCACCGAAGGTGTTGGTGGTGATGAGATCGGCTCCCGCCGTGAGGTAGGCGTGAAAAATGTCGCTCATCACCTCAGGAGCGGTGACGTTGAGGAGTTCGTTGCACCCCTCTAGTCCCTCCCACGCTTCGGTCGGGATGCGATCGCTACGCTCTTGAAGCTGAGTCCCCATCGCCCCGTCGATGATGAGGGGGCGGCGGGAGATGGTTTCAAGAAGAGTGTGTTTGAGCGACATAACAGAGACCTTATGGTGTAAATAGTGTCGCGATTTTATCCAAACAGAGCATAAGCCTCTCTAAGTATGAAAATATAATTCTTTCGCTACACTCTTTGCTATGAAAAAATTATGGGTGTTATTACTTTTTTTTGTTACGATCGGATGGGCTAAAGAATCGGTTACGCTTCAGTTGCCGTGGCTTCATCAATTTCAGTTTGCCGGATATTATGTCGCGAAAGAGAAAGGGTATTATCGTGATGCCGGACTCGATGTTACGATATTGGATGCGCATACGAAGCAAGATCCGTTTAAATCGGTAACACAGGGGAAAGTTCAATACGGTGTCGGGCGTTCTTCATTGATCGTCGATTACATTAACGGTGCTCCGATCGTGTTGATGGCAGCAGTGTTCCAATCCTCTCCTATGATGCTTCTCACCCGAAAAGATGCCAACATTAAAACGGCAAAAGATTTAAAAAACAGACGGGTGATGTTGACTGACGATACGGTAGAGGGTGCTGAGATGCAGGCGATGTTCCGAAGTGTCGGCTTGAAAACTTCGGATTTTAAACTTCAAGAACACAGTTATAATGTTGAATCGCTGATTCGCGGTGAAACCGATGCGATGGTGGCATACCTCTCCAATGAACCCTATATCCTCCAAAAAAAAGGGTTTGAACCGCATGTAATCCATCCCAAAGATTACGGATTTGATTTTTACAGCGATATTTTGTTTACCACAAAAGAGGAGACAATCAACCATCCTCAACGGACAGAAGCATTTTATACCGCTTCTATTCGTGGATGGCTTTGGGCATTCGATCATATTGAAGAGACGGCAGAGCTGATCTACAAAAATTACAACCCCCAAAAAAAATCATTGGATGCACTCATTTATGAGGGAAGAGTCCTTAAAGAGTTGGCGTTTCGCCCAAATGTGGCATTTGGAACGGTCGATCCGGTACGTCTTGAGATGATTGCCCAAGGGTATCGGTTAATGGGCGTTGCCCCTTCGGTCCCCTCGTTTGCACCGTTGATCTATAACCATAACGTGCTTGAATTAAGTGACAAAGAGAAAGCATGGCTCAAAGCCCATCCTGTCATTCGGGTGGGGATCGATCAAAATTGGCCTCCGATCGAGTCGGTTGATGAGAAAGGGCGTCACAGCGGTGTGAGCGCGTCGTATTTGGCACTACTTGAAAAGCGGCTGGGAATCCGTTTTGAAGTGGACTACAGCCGAAATCAGTGGAGCGATTCGATTCGATCGCTTCAAAATAAAGAGATCGATATGCTCTCGTGTGCCGCTATCACCGATAAACGGCGAGAGAGTATGGTATTTAGTCGCCCTTATCTCAAACAATCGATTGTTGTGGTTGCCGCTTCGGATGTCGGGTTCGTGAACGATTTGGGAGATTTAAAAGGGAAAAAAGTCGCTGTGGTCCGTTCCTACGCTACCGAAGAGTTGCTGCGTACCCATTATCCGGAGATTATTCCCGTGATTGCCGATACCTCATTGGACGCTTTGCAGATGGTTGCCAACAGTGAGGTGTATGCATCACTTGAGGGGTTGGGTGTTGCCAGTTATCTTATTGAAAGACATAATCTGAAACGGCTTAAGGTGGTAGGAGAGACCCCTTACCGCTATGAATTGGCATTTGCATTTCGGAATGACTGGGGATTGTTAGCCTCGATTTCCGATAAAGTGTTAACATCGATTACCCCATCAGAGTACCAAGAGATTCACGGTAAATGGCTGGTGATGGATCAATCCAAACCGATTGATTATCGATTGGTTTGGGGGATTGTCGGATTTATGAGTGTCATCTTTATGTTGATTGCCTATAAAAACCGTCGGCTCGATACGTTGGTTCGGCAACGTACTGATGAACTCGAAACATTTAATCAGCGGCTACAGGAAGAGATTGAAAAAGCGGTTGAGAAAAACCGGAAACAAGAGAAACTGTTGATGCAACAAGCCAAAATGGCAGAGATCGGATCGATGCTCGAATCGATTGCCCACCAATGGCGGCAGCCGCTCAATATTCTGGGACTTTCGATGACACGATTAAACCTCAATTGTGTCTTACAAGGTAACAGTGAATCGGCAAAAGTGATTGAAATCGCCGAAGCGCAAATCGGATATATGTCTCAAACCATTGATGATTTTAGAAACTTTTTCAAACAAGACCGTGATCAAGTCTTGGTCAATATTAATACACTGATGAATGATGTCGAAGCACTTCTCGGACCTTTATTGATACGGAAAAAAATTGCGATAGAACGGAATATTGACACAACAATTTCGGTATTGGTTTACCCCAATGAACTAAAACAGGTATTGATCAATTTGGTCAATAACGCACGTGAGGCGATTGAACAGCATCGGGGGCGTGAGCGGATTATTCGTATCCGATGTTCCGAAGATGATCAATACTGCACGATCGGTATTGAAGATACCGGCGGAGGGATTCCGATGGAGATTATGGATAAGATTTTTGATCCTTATTTCACGACCAAATTTGAATCCCAAGGGACAGGAATCGGATTGTATATGGCGAAAATGATTATCGAAAAACACTTTTTAGGGAAACTTAGCGTCTATAACACCTCCAAAGGGGCATGTTTCGAGATTCGTCTCAATCGCGTGATGCCAGGTTATACACTATCTCAAAACAGTGATGCGCCTCTTCATAGCGGTAAATAAGGGTAAAATTGTGGGCATCTACGATCGATTTGACGATATAGAGCCCTAGCCCGAAACTTTGGGCATTTTCATGACGGTGAAAAAAAGGTTCACTGACGCTCTCCAATGTACACCCCTCAGGCCATGGTTCCCCTTTGTTATAAAAAGCGATGCTCCCTTGGTGCTGAACGATATGGACGTTATGATCACTGCTGTATTTGAGACCGTTATCGATTAAATTTTTAAATACCGTGACAAATACTTCGCAATCGGCATAAAAAAGGGTATTGTTAAACGTGGTTTGGACGGCCTCTTCGTCTGTGAGAAAGAGGAGGTTTTTGGCTTTTTTAACCAACTCGTCGGGATTACATAGGTGGATTTGGGGTGAGAGAGCTCCGGAGGTGATCTGCTCTAGCCGTACCAATTCGGCGATGAGGTTCTCCATACGGCTGAATGCCCGTTCCAAAATCGATTTTTCTTCTTTGTTTTTGAGAAACGGGAGGGCGAGCTTTCCGACGGTGATCGGGGTTTTGAGCTCATGCATGATGTTGCGTAAAAAGAGTCTGCGTGCTTCGAGAAGGGTTTGATTCTTATGCATTGCGTTATCGAGTGCGCGTGAAACCATCGCAATCTCATCTTTTTGGATACTTTGGATGGGAAGATAGACCCCCTCTGCACCGTATTGGTTGATAGAACGGATCAGAGCTTTTAGAGGCAAAAGGGCTCGAATAATCAACAAATATAAGATTAAAAGTGCAATGAGTATCGAACCAAACAATATCTCTATCCAATGTGATTGTTGTGCGGCGTTGGTTTTGAGGATGAGTAAGGGGGGAGTCGCTTTGGTAAGATAAACATAAAGGTGATTTTCATCTTTGAGGATTTTAATCCGCCCCTCCTGGAGGGAATCTTGGATCGCTTCAGGGTAATTTTGGGGGATAGCAGAAAATGCAGGTTTTAGGGTCCGAATAAAATCTGTGTGAGGTTCTGCAATACTGTATCCTTGTTCTTGTAGATACGAACGGCGTGCTTGTGGATCGAGAATAATGCTTTTTCGTAGTATCAGCAGGAGCGTTTGGGCTTCCGTTACAAGCTTTTGGTGATGTTCCTGATTGAGTTTCTGATGCTGAATGATAAATACCGCTCCAATCCCCGCTACGGTTGTAAGAAAAAAGAGGGTGATGCGTAAAAATATACTGTGCATTAGCCTGAAAAGCGGTAACCGCTTCCTCGGATAGAGTGGATGAATCGGGGATTTTTAGGATCTTTTTCGATTTTTTGGCGTAAACGGCTAATGATAACGTCGATAGTGCGTACCGAGCTCTCCCATGAGATCGCTTCGGAGTTGTTGGAGAGAAAATCGCGGCTAAGTGTTTGATTCGGATGGAGGATAAACAAAGAGAGAATTTCATATTCGGCACGGGTAAGTGCAAGTATGTCTCCGTTATAGTGAATGGTTTGTTCTCCTTCATTCAAAATAAACGACTTGTTTTTTTTCTCCATATTCGGACGATAGCGTCGAAGTACACTTTTGATTCGGGCGATCAGTTCGCGCGGTTCGTACGGTTTTGGGAGATAATCATCGGCACCGTATTCCAAACCGATCACTTTATCGTTAATATCGCTTCGGGCGCTGGAGATGATGATCGGGATATCGGTTTTGGCACGAATCGCTCTGCACAACTCCAATCCATCCATTTGCGGCAAAGTCAAATCCAAAATGATCAAATCAAAATGGTCGTTTTCGAGCAGATTCAACCCCGCTGAGGGGGTAGAAACGGCATTGAGGACGATGCCGTAGTGTTTGAGGTAGTTGACCAGCAGTGTTGTGATATCGGGGTCATCTTCGACCATCAGAGCTTGAAGCATCGACTATCCTAGTTAAAATTGCATTGATTTTTGTATTTTGACAGATACATTTTTCTCTGTTCCGGCGTAAGCACTTCGATTTTCTTTGCATCTGAAATTCGCTTCACCTGCTCCAATGTCGCATCGATCCGCTGTAGTTGTTTGATTTGATCCGTAGAGAGGTTCAAATCATTGGCCATTGCTATCGGAGAGGGGGTTGATGCAGTGAGCGTTACACACGTAGTCAAAGCCAAAAGGGTGGGACGAAACATGATTTCTCCTTGATCGTTTAGATATTGAATAAACGATTGACAGTATGACGTAGTGATGTTAATGAAGAGCAAAGCAATAATAAACGAATATGAAGAGAATTATAACAGGTTAGAATGAAAAGAAGAATTTTGCCCCGGTGAGCAAAAAAGCGATTAGCCTACCATCCAGCTGGCACGTTTGGATTTACGTAATTTTTTGAGCAACGTTTTTTCTAACGGAGTCATTTTTTCCATTGGGTTCTCCTTTGTGTAATATAAACGGAATCGTATCGGTAAATGGTTACCGTACGATAACGTGTTTGACGAAACGGTGACATTATAGAGTGAATAAAGTATAAACTATTCAAATAATTGATGAAAAAATAACCACCTTAAAAAAACGATTCAATGGTATGAGTTTAAAGAGACAAAAGGCGATTGAGTAGATAATCGTGCATCGAAAATAAAGGACAATGATGGAAAAAGCACTTTTAGGGGGAGGATGTTTTTGGTGTATCGAAGCAGTGTATAACCGTGTTGTCGGTGTAACGAGTGCCATTAGCGGTTATGCGGGAGGTGCACGCAAAAACCCGAGTTATGAGCAGGTATGCACCGGTGCTACGGGACATGCCGAGGTAGTTGAAATCACCTATGACCCTAAGATCATCAGCTATGAAGAGATTTTGGAGATTTTTTGGGTGATTCATAATCCGACAACACTCAATCAACAGGGGGCGGATCGCGGAACCCAATACCGTTCAGTGATCTACTACTACAACGAGGGACAAAAAGAGCAAGCGGTTGAATCGATGGTAAAGGCTCAAAAAGAGTGGATGGATCCTATTGTTACGGAGCTTTCGCCTGCGCCTGAATTTTTTGCCGCCGAAGCGTATCATCAAAACTATTACAACGAACATCCTACACAGGGGTATTGTTATGCGGTGATTGCTCCGAAGATAGAGAAGTTCATGACGAAATTTAAAGAGAAAGTAAAAGAGTGAAGAGATTTCCCCGTAAGGGGAAAAAAGATAGAACTTAGTGAGAAAGTTCTACTTCGATACGGCGGTTTTCGGCACGCCCTTGTTTGGTTTTGTTGGTTGCGACCGGTTGGCTCTCACCTTTACCTGACGCGCTCAAGCGAGACTCTTCAACACCCTCTTTGACGAGCATTGATTTAACCATATCTGCACGTTTTTCAGAGAGCTTTTGGTTGTATTTATCTGAAGCTGTGCTATCGGTATGGCCTACGATGCTTGCTTTATATGCCGGACTATCTTTTAAGAAACTTGCGAATGCCGCTACTTTTGCCGTACCTTCCGCATCAACTTTGTTTGAATCGGTAGCGAAGTTGAGGTGCAATGTTGCTTTAAGCGGACATCCGTCTGCATCAACTTTGAATCCTGCCGGAGTAGCCGGGCATTTGTCTTGAGGATCAAAAACACCGTCTTTGTCACTGTCGATTGGAGCTGCAACAACGACCGGTTTTGGAGCAGGTGCTGGAACAACGACCGGTTTTGGAGCAGGTTTAGGCTCAGGTGCAACTACTGCTGCAACAACCGGAGCTGCAACTGCTGCAACAACCGGAGCCGCTTTTTCATCAAAGTTGAATGTTAAACCGGCAAGTGCCGCTACGTTATGAACTTCACCGTTACTTGAATCAAAAGCACCGTTACGATTCATTTTGTACATGTACAAAGCTTCAAGTTTAAGAGCGATATGTTTAGTAATATCCGCTTTCATTCCAAGACCTGCATCGAGAAGCATTCCATCGAAATCTGTTGGATGCGTATTAGTGTACCACTCATACCCCAAACCTGCTTTTGCAAATGGAGTAATTCCACCCATATCCATCTCATA
>CAZBVJ010000013.1:0-61799 GCA_964495485.1 uncultured Sulfuricurvum sp. | reverse complement strand
GCAGAATTCTCCTTCTTCTTCTTTCATATTCAATCAATAACCTATAAAACAGCACCCAATCAAAAAATAAAGCCTTACTAATCTTTAACTCACTCAATATTATTCTCATTACTAAAACAAGCGGTTCATTTGACAAACCATATTTTACACGCTAAAATCTAAAAATTTATTTTTTGAGGTTAGATATGGTTAAAATTGTTCTGCTCATTTTCCTCTTTTTTTCTCTGAGTTTTGGTGCTGTGAATATTAACAAAGCAAATTCGACACAATTGCAAGCTCTGAGTGGAATCGGACCTTCCAAAGCGGCTGAAATCATCAAATACCGTAAGGCACACAAAGGCTTTAAGACGGTAGACGAACTTGTTAATGTTAAAGGTATCGGTCCTAAAACCGTAATGAAATTAAAACCTTATATTTCTGTACGTTGAAACTCATGATTTAAAATATTGACAATAATTCTAAATATGAGTATACCCGATAACATCAGTGCTATTATCCCTATGTACCATAAATAATGTATTTGAAATAGGATTGAAAATGTTGATAATACAAGCCCAATGATTCCAATCAACCATTGATAATTTGCTAATTTATTAGGAGTCAACTGTTGTAGGGTAGGAACCGATTGTTCTTCTATTAGTGGGGCGTATTTTTCAAACCAAACTAAAAACGGCACAATTTTATACAGATGTCCGAATATTAGAAAAGCTAAAAATCCATTAAATAAAACCCAAAACCCGATTATTGATGATACTCTATGTTCACTTACCCAGCCAAATATAATGGCAATCAATGCTATAACTAATGATATATATGCAGTACTTACAGATCGTTCCCAGATATCAGCGTAACTTCGTTTACGTGATGTAAATATTTTATATAGCGTCCACATATAGTAGAGTATTGAGAACAGTCCTATGAGTTGAGAAAATGATTTTATCCGTTCATCGAAAAAAATGCCATAGAGTAATCCCAAAAGAACCGATATGATCATCGTATAGAAACTGATGGCATGATCGTTATTAGAGGGGCGTGAACAGGCACCAAACATCGGAAGTAATACCGTAGTTACCCCCATTATATTCAATAAAACATATCCGCCAAGTAGGGTTATGAGATGACTATAAAGCCATTGAGAGGGATTGATATCGAGTATGCCGGCATATCCTAATCCCATAAAACTTCCAATCAGAATTCCCGTAATCAAAAAGAGGGTGCTCCATTGCATGGAACGTGTAACTGCAGTGCGTCGTCGGCTATGCGAAAGGGTGAAAAAAAGATTGACGGCAAATAGTCCTAATCCGATTAAAATTAATGCGCTGCCGTAGGGCAAGAGTGATTCATAACGATAAAATCCTAGCACCAAGAGCGCAATACCGGCTGCGAAGAGTGGAAATATCCAATGAAACATTGAGGGGAATCGATGATAGACTTCCCCTACAACAACCGATAGCTGACCCATTGCACCTATGATAATCATCATTACGAATCCCAATAGAAAAAGATGTATCGTACCGATTAATCGAAGATCCGTAGGATCAATGGCAGGAGTATAGAGTATTAATGAAGCAATTGAAAATGAATACGCAACCACCCCGAATAGAAAATAGGGTGTAACGATTTTAAGGGGAAGGGCAAATGAGGGTGAAACGTTCATTCCAAACCTTTTGAAGTTCAAATTCTTATGATAACATACCCAATCGTTGATAATTCAATATTGATACATATCAAGAGATGGAGTTAGTTTAACACAAGCAGATTTGAGGGCACTTTGAAATGAAATAGGATCATTGTTTGCCGGAACGAGGGTATTGATCGGCGTTTTCGGATACCCAAAGGGTGCAAAGAGGTGGCGATATGCCAACGTACCGAAGCGGATAGGGAGGCACAGTTTTCCCAAGCCATTTGAAATGACAACACGATCTCCCTCACTCAACCCTCTCTCCTTCGCTTCAGCTGGATTGATTAAGAGACACCCTTCCTCTTCATCTTTGAGCAACTCGGCAATAGCTCCGGTTCGGGTCATCGTATGCCACTGTTTTTTGGTACGTCCGGTGAGGAGGACGAACTCATCCTCATTGAGTTGCGGTGCGGAGGAGAGTATAGGGTGAAACTGCGCTTTGCGTGAAGCGGTAGCAAACACTCCATTTTTATAGAGGCGTTCACCGCCCCACTGATAGGAGAGATTCTCATACTCTTGGGTGCTTTGGTCACATAGGCGTCCTTGGGTCAACCGTTTGTACTCATCGTAAATCTCTGACGTATCGACAAAATTAAATCCTGAAAACCCTAATGTTTTAGCTACGGAACAGACGATTTCGGAGTCGTTTTTAGCACCGTTCGGAGGAGATTTAAATCTCCTTACACGTTTGATGAAACGCTCCGAGTTGGTCATGCTCCCCTCTTTTTCACCCCATGAGGCGGTCGGAAGAACGAGGTTGGCAAGCGAGGCGGTTTCACTCATAACGCAATCTTGAACGATGAGAAAAAGATCTTCGTTCATGAGTGCTTTTTTCGTTTTTTCGACATCGGGAAGGGTAAGGAGCGGATTGGTACAGGCGACCCATAACAGCTTGATGCGGTTTTCCATGATAGCATCCATCGCATCGGTAATCGTTATCCCCACTTCGGGAGAGATGGTATCCGAGGAGAGATTCCAGTGATGTTCGCACGCAATGCGATCCGCTGGATTACGGACATCGCGGTAACCTGGGAGGGCGTTGGAAAGATAACCGACCTCACGTCCCCCCATTGCATTGGGTTGACCTGTTAGGGAGAAAGGGAGCCCTTTGTGAGCGTTGATGCGTCCGGTGGCGAGAAAGAGGTTGATAAATCCGAGGTTACGCATCACACCATCCACCGCTTGATTCAGCCCTTGACACCACAACCCTACTATTTTTTTATCGGAAGCGAAGAGATCGACGAGTATGTCAGTATCATCGATGGATAATCCGCACGATTGTATGGCTTCGTGATACGGTATCGCTTGTGCGGCATCGAGTGTTTGCTCGAACCCTTCGCAGGAGCGGGAAATGAAATCGTTGTCACATCCGCCACGTCGATCTATTTCAGCCAAGAGGGCGTTGTAGAGCATCGTATCGCTTCCGCTGTGAAGTCCGAGCCAGAGGTCTGATTTTTCAGCACTCTCGGTGCGTATCGGGTCGATAACGATGATTTGGGTTTCGGGATGGGATTTTTTGCGCGCTAAGATGCGTCGAAAAATGATAGGGTGTGCCCACGCGGGGTTGGAACCGCTGATGAGGATCACGTCGGCATCGTCAAGGTCGGCGTAATTTCCTACCGCACCGTCACTACCAAATGCCATCTTGTGGGCGACCACGGCGCTTGTCATACACAGACGGGAGTTCGCATCGACATTATTGGTTCCCAAATACCCTTTGATCAGTTTCGTAAAGAGGTAGCTCTCTTCGCTAAGGAGTTGCCCGGAGAGGTAAAAATAGAGCGATTCTAGCGGAAGGATTTTAATCTGATCCGCTAGTATAGTGATCGCATCCTCCCATGATATTTCTCTAAAGGGTTCGGATTTATGGATACGATAGAGGGGTGTGGTGAGACGGTTGGCATCGAGCCCTTTGGCCATCTGAATCGGTTTGAAACACAGATCTCCGTGGGTGGAGGGGTTGGATTTGTCCCCTTTGACCTTGAACCCTTTGTCGGTGCATTCGACACTTAAGCCGCATCCTGTTCCGCAAAACGGACACCCCGTACCGATTGAAAGACTCATCTGCTGATCCGTCCCAAGCTCTGAAAATCAGCTCTACCCTCATGCATCATCGCATAGTTGTGGCGGACGATATCGGCAATCTCGCTGATCTCATAGTGGGAGCGAAGTTCTCTAATAAACTGCTCCAAACTCTCACCCTCGCAACGGGCCGTTTTAAAAAGTTTCATAAACTCCGCAACATAGTGTGGTGCTTCTTCGAGAGTGATCCCTTTTAGAAAGAGTTTTGCCTCTTCGTCATTGTGGCTGAGACTGCCGCCGAGGAAGATATCGACCCCCAGTACCGTTTTCCCATCACGAGGTACTTTGCACCCCACAAATCCCAAATCTCCTGCACCGTGGATACCGCACCCTTTGATACATGCTGACCAATAGAGACGAATTTTGGCGTTTTCGATGGGGACGTTGAGTTTTAAATACTCACTCATCACTATTGCATCGGGTTTTCCGGGAATAACACCAAACGGACAGTGCTCGCTCCCAGCACAGGCGATGAGGTTCGCCATGTATGGAGACGGTCGGTTAGGGTATTTGAGAAAGAGAGGAGATGCTAGGGCGGCATTCTCATCGCTGATCCCCGTTAGAATCAAATTTTGCTCGATGGTAAGGCGGATGGCACCGTTTTGGGATTGGGCGATACGGGCGGCCTCCATTAAATCGCTTCCGCTGAATACCCCACTGGGGACGGCGGCATAGAGGGCAAGTGTTCCGTCTTTGAGGGCAATGCTGCCGTAATGATCTCCCCCCTCGGCATCACACAGTGTTGTTCCCGCTTGAGGCATATCTTCTCCGAGTGAGACGATAATAGCTTGGCGGAACTCCTCCATACCGACGGCATCGATGAGGAACTTCAGGCGGTTTTTGTTTCGATTGTCTCGAAACCCGTAGGTTTTGAAAAGCGATGCTACGGCGACGAATACCGCTTTGGCCTGCGATGGGTGGACAAACATATCGGCACTTTGGGCTAAATGTCCGACACGTCCTCCGAGATAGAGATTAAAGCCGTAAATACCATCTTTTTGAGCGAGGGCGAGGGCAAAATCCTGACCAAAAATGTTGCATCGGTTGGAGAGAGAGCCGTTGATTCCGATGTTGAATTTACGGGGGAGGGTGGTGATCCACTCGTCGTTTTTTAAAAATACGCTTTGAATCTCCTCCATGATAGCGTGGCAGTCGATGAGGTTATCTTCGGCTAATCCATCGAGTGGATCGAGGAGGATGTTACGAAAATTATCCACCCCCGTTTGATAGCTGGTGAGACCGACGTTTTCGAGTATGCGGAGGGCTTCGGGGAGATCTTCGATTCTAACATAGCGCAGTTCGATCTGTTGGCGAGTGGTGAGATCGATATAGTCACGCCCAAAACGTTTGGCGACCTCAGATACCGCCATTGCTTGCTCAACCGATAACGCTCCTCCTGCAATCCGCACGCGGATCATAAACCGCTCTGGGGTAGCGGGACGGTCGAATACGCCGAAACTTTTGAGGACGAAATCTTTGTCTTCTTCGGTAATCGAGGCGTATCCGCTTTGGGCATACCCCATCAGCCGTTCCCACGCCTCTGCGGCGTTGAAGGCCTCTTTGATCGATTCGGTTTTGTGACGTTTGAGGCTGCGCTCAAAGTTAGCCTGCTGTAGCGATGTCATAACGGCTCTCCTTGGATTCATAGCGGTAGGTTGGGAGAACCTGTGCCAGATTGACGACGTTTCCAAACACTAAAATCGCCGGTTTCGGTGCGCTTTTGGCGGCAATGCCGAGATTCCCCAGTGTTGTGATAATGCTACTTTGGAGTGCCGTGGTCGCATTTGAGATGATCGCGACGGGTAATGACGCCTCTACCCCTTGATCCAATGCCTCTTTGACGATTTGGCGGGTACGGCTGAGCCCCATGAGCACTACCGTGGTATGATCATGGACACCCAGCATCGGAATCCAGGAAAGATTCACCCGATCTCCCGAGAGGTGGGCGGAGACGACGGAGACACCCGTACTGACACCTCGTGCAGTTGGAGCGATACCCGCAGATAAGGGGCCGCTGAGAGCTGAAGAGATTCCGGGGATCACTTCTGTCTCGATCCCCTCTTGCGAGGCATAAATCGCCTCTTCGGTACCGCGACCGAAGATATAGGGATCACCGCATTTGAGGCGCCCGACGGTGTATCCTTTATGGGCGTAATCGGTAATCATGGTGTTGATTGTCTCTTGGGGAAAGGAGTGTTTTCCTTTCTCTTTTCCGACAAAGACCACTTTGGTGGTAGTGGGGAGGAGATCGATGATCTCTTGGGTGAGGAGATGATCGATGAGGGCGACATCGAGTTTTTGTATGGTTTTGAGTGCTTTGCAGGTGAGCAGATCGGCATCACCCGGGCCGCAACCGATTAAATAGAGTTTTCCGTTCATAATGGTTCCTTGAGGTCTTTTATTCAGACTTTTTTATCTTTAAAAAGTTTAGTGTAAAATAGCGATAAGAAAAACAAATTCCTGATTATTTTTTAATCAATCTGTTGCTAAGGATTTAAAATGGCACTGTTCCCCATGTTTATCGATCTGAAAGATCAGGATGTAGTCGTGATCGGGGCAGGAGAAGTAGCCCTCCGTAAAATTGAACAATTGGTGAAGTTTGCTCCGACTCTTACGGTGATCGCTCCTCAGATTCATGATGAGATACGTGCGATGGAGTATCCGATGGCAATTATCGAGCGAGGATATGAGATGAGCGATTTAGAGGGACGCTTTTTGGTAATAGGGGCGTTGGACGATCTCTCGGAGCAAGAGAAAATCTATCATTATTGTGTGGAAGCCAAAATTCCTGTCAATTGTGTCGATTCTCCTGCATTGTGCAGTTTTATCTTTCCGGCATTGATCGTTGAGGGGGATTTGTGCGTGGGGATCAATACCTCAGGACGGGCTCCTGCGGTGAGTTCGGCTCTGCGTCAGTATCTAACAAAACGGATCCCCCCTAAAATCGGAGAGCTTATCGATCACGTTCATGATATTCGTCAGAGTGAACCGGTGGGAAAACTACGGCAGGAGAAGATTATCGCCATTTGCCGAGAGTTTTTTAAACTTTAGAATGTATATTTGTTTCGCTATTTTATTCATCATCTTTGGCGTATTTGGAGTATAAAAACTCGACAATCGCTTCGCGGCAGCGAAGGTACTCCGGATCATGTTGCAGCTCCAAACGGACACGGGGACGGGGAAGATTGACTTCCAGAACCTCTCCGATAGTCGCCTCAGGGCCGTTGGTCATCATGATGACGCGGTCTGAGAGCAATACCGCTTCATCGACGTCATGGGTGATGATAACGACGGTATTGCCCGTTTGCATCTGGATGCGCATCAAGTGATCTTGGAGATTCGCCCGTGTGAGCGAATCGAGTGCTCCGAAGGGCTCATCCATCAGTAATACTTTCGGCTGGATGGAGAGGGCGCGGGCAATTCCGACACGCTGTTTCATCCCTCCGCTGATCTCACCCGGATATTTGTCTTTCGCATGGCTGAGATTGACCATGTCGATGTATTTGATCACATGATCACGAATCTCGCTGTTACTCATCTCTTCTCCGAGTACTTTGCGTACCGCCATCTCGATGTTTTGATACACACTAAGCCACGGAAGGAGAGAGTGGTTTTGAAACACCACCGCCCGCTCCGGTCCGGGTGAGAGGATATGCCGGTCTTCGAGCAAGATGGTACCGTTACTGATCGTATCCAATCCCGCGATCAGATTGAGGATCGTCGATTTTCCGCATCCCGAATGCCCGATGATCGAGACGATTTCGTTTTCTCGGATATCGATCTTGACGTTGCGCAGTGCTACGTACTCTTTGCCCCCGCCGAGGGGAAATATTTTATCGACGTTATCGATTTTCAAAAATGGTTTTGCGCTCATTTGAGACCTCGCTTTCGGTAATCAAAGAAATCGGCGACCAACCCCATCAACGTATCGAGGATATACCCGATAATCCCGACGAGAATAATCCCGATGATAATATGGGAATAGTTGAGATTGTTGTACTCATCCCAAATCCAAAATCCGATCCCCACCCCTCCAGTAAGCATCTCTGCGGCAACAATGACGAGCCATGCGATACCTAAAGACAATCGCATTCCCGTAAAGATAAATGGTACGGCGACGGGGAGGATGATTTGAAATACTTTTTCAAACGGCGTGAGTTGCAGCACCCGTGCGACATTGAGGTAATCTTCGCTGACGCTTCGAACTCCTAGCGCCGTATTGACGATGATGGGCCAGATCGAAGTGATGAAGATGACGAAAATAGCGGTCGTATTGACTTCTTTGAACACAAAGAGTGCCAAAGGCAACCATGCCAGCGGTGAAACCGGCTTTAGGATTTGGATATAGGGATTGATCGCCGCATAGGCATTTTTGGACATGCCGATGAGCAATCCCACCGGAATACCTACCGCTATAGCGAGGGCAAAACCGCCGAATACCCGCATCAACGAGTTGGCAAGCTGTAGGGCGATCCCCTGATCTCCCGCTCCGTTATCGTAGAGGGGATCGGAGAGGACGACGAGGAGTTCGCTCCACACTTCGGCAGGGGCTGGAAATCCGCTGATAAGTGATGCGATATAAGACCAGAATGCTACGATCACCCCTAACAAAAGGAGAGGGAGCAATACCGGATTGACGTATTTTGAAACCATGATAGATCCTTTTGGGCTTATTTGGCGGAGACCGACCATTTATTGACTTTTGCCAACGCCTCTTTGGTAATTTTTGGCGATTTGATCGGAGCGTTGTAGATGTAATCGACTGCTTTGTTCGGGTCAAACGTTACGCCATCGATAAATTTAGACTCTTTTTTCCAAGGCGATGCGGGGAGAGTGTAGTTCACCTCTTTGGCCGCTTTGGCAAACAGATCAGGGCGGTAGACGCTCTCAACCGTCTTTTTCATGTCGACGGGTTTGTCGAGTTGTCCCCAGCGGATCATTTGTGTTACTTGCCATAGACCATGGCTGTAGTAGGGATAGAGAGCCTGTTTTTTACCGAATACGTTAAAGTTCGGCATGGGGGTAGTGACTCCATTGGTGAACATATAGGTTCCCGTCATGGAGTTGTCGATAACGTCGGTTGGTGCATTGACATAGGCTTTTGATGAGAGGATTTTAGAAGCTTCTTTACGGTTTTCCCATGATGCGTCGAGCCACAACCCCGCTTCGATCACCGCTTTAATCATCGCTTTGGTTGTTTCAGGATTTTTATCGGCAAACGCTTTTTGGACACCGAGCACTTTTTCAGGACCGTCTTGCCAGAGTTGGTACCCTGTCACGATCGTTTTACCGATATTTCCCATAACGGCTCGTTGGTTCCACGGTTCACCCACACAGTATCCGTCGATGTTTCCGGCGGTCATGTTGGCAACCATTTGCGGTGGCGGGACGACTTTTAGGGCTACATCGGTGTCAGGGTTGACCCCTCCGGCGGCCATCCAGTAGCGGACATGGTAGTTATGGGTTCCGGTAGGAAATGTCATCCCGAATTCGGGAACCCCCATCGTTTTAGTGGCGATCACTTTTTTGAGGGCACTCGCAGAGCCTTTTTTCGTTGCTATCGGATCAGCCGACATCATCGCATCATACATTTTGTTCGATACGCTGATCGCATCGCCGTTTTGACCCAGTGCCATGAGGGCAACCATATCTTTTTTTGTACTTCCTACTCCGAGTGTCGAAGCGATTGGCATTGCGGCGAGCATATGTGAAGCGTCGAGTTCACCCACCGTCATTTTGTCACGGACATTTGCCCATGATGCCTCTTTGCTCAGTTCAACGTTGAGACCGTGTTTGGCAAAGAACCCTTTCTCTTTGGCGATGACGAGCGTTGCACAGTCGGTTAGCGGGATAAATCCGATTTTGAGATCTTTTTTCTCCGGTGCCGCCATAGCGACAACCGCAGCGAGGGATAGCAATAATGCACCTTTTCCTAATACGTTCAAGCTTTTCATGGGAAACTCCTTATTAAGACTATTTTGTCTGAAATAATTGTAGAGTAAAAAGTCTGAAATAGATACAATAAATTGTATAAAAAATAATCATTATATTGTTTGTTGATCGTTTTGTAGATGTGGTGAGATAAAAAGTATTAACACCGTTATTATTTGATTAAATTATTTGTTCAGCCTCTGTGGTACACTTTTTGAAGTAGAATTCAAAAAGAGGGGACAACGTCATGAAAACAGAATTTTTGAGAGTATTGGTATCCGTAACGCTGCTCAGCGGGAGTGCCGTGTTTGGGATGGGGGATGAACACCGTGATCATCAGCAACATTCGGTAGTGAGTGAAAAGACGACTCACGCAACCGGAACGGTAAAATCGTTAGCGCAAAATCATGACTCCCTTCGTATTTTTCACGATCCGATTCCTGAGCTCAAATGGCCTGCCATGAATATGCAATTCGAGGTGATCGATCACGAGCTCACCCATCCGCTGGAGGTTGGGGATCGGGTCAAATTTGAATTTGTCCAAAAAGAGGGAAAACAGATCATTGTCCGGATGAAAAAACAATGAAACGGTTCCTCTTTTTGATCTCGGTAGCTCTGGTCGTTTATGGTGCGGATAGCACTGTCGCATCTCCCGTTTCAAGCGATGCAGCAAGCGGAAAAAGTGTTTATGTTCCCCCCTCAAAACCGGTAGAGGTCGAGGATAACGGATGCGTACAAAAAGAGGATCAAAATGTCACGGGCCACGGGTGGGCAAAACAATGGTAGCCAAGAGCGCCGCCGCATCGATCACGGCACTTGTACTCTTTAGCGGATGTTCTACCCTCTCTCAGCAAGAGGCGTTTCGTTCGCTGGATCAGCTCACCTCCGAACGAGGTATCCAAAACCTCCAATGGATCAAAACCCCGCAAGAGGAACAGAGGGTAGAGCAAAGCGTCCAAGAACTTTTGTCTCAGCCCTTGACGCAGGAGAATGCCCTTCGGATCATGCTGATCAATAACCGTGCTTTACAGCAAACGTATGAAGAGATCGGTATCGCCCAGAGCGAACTGGTTGAAGCGGGCTTGATGCGTAATCCGCTCTTAGGCTACAGCATCGGGCGCAGCAACGGTATCACAACATCGACACTCAGCGTGGAGGTGGCGTTTTTGGATCTTTTGTGGATCCCGCTGCGCAGAGAGCTTAGCGGATTGGCACTCGAAGAGGCGATGCTGAGCGTCGGGGACACGGTACTGCGTCATGCGAGAGATACCAAGAAGCTCTACATCGATGCCCGCGTAGCCGAAGAGAAAGTAAATCTGCGCCGATCAATCCTCAAATCGTATGAAGCCTCGTTTCAACTTGCGATCCGTCAGTATACGGCGGGGAATCTCTCCAAACGGGATATGCTCAAAATCCAAGATTCCTATCAGCATGAGCGTATCGAATTGATGAAGCTGGAGAGGGAAAATGCTTCGGCGCGCGAAGCGTTGAACACTGCATTAGGGTTGTACGGGAAACAGACCCATTATACGTTGAGTACAGAATCGCTCACACTTGCGGAGAAGGTGATTGCGGAAACGGGATTGGAAAAACGGGCTATCTCGAACCGTCTCGATATGCGCAGTGCGATCAAATCGGTAGATTACGCCGCAACCCAAGCGGGATACAGTGAAAATACTCGTCTTTTGGATGAGGTGGAGCTCTCGGTGGAGAGTGAAAAAACAACGGGCGAAAAACGGTTCAATACCTTTGGGATCAAACTTCCCATCCCGATATTTGATTTCGGACAGGCTCGGGTGAGCAAATCACAGGCGATTTACAATCAAAGTGTCCACCGTCTCTACGAGAGAGCAGTCACTATCCGTTCAGAGGTGCGCGAGGGGTATGCCCGCTACCGATACAGTTATGACATCGCGAAAGAGACGGATGCGGTGATCGTCAAAACGAATCAGCAGATACTCGAAGAGACCCAGCTCTTTTATAACGGAATGCTGGATGGCATTTATGAGCTTCTCGAAGATCAACGCCGATACAGTGAGAGTAAAATGGAGGCACTCGATGCGTTGGGTGATTACCAAAAAGCGCATGCCGATTTGGAATATACGATAGGGGGGAAACTCTAATGGAACACAATAGACGCGATTTCCTGGGCTTGGGTGCGGCATTGATTGCCTCTGCGGCGCTCAGTTCCAATGCTAAAGCATCTGAACATGACCATGGTGCTCATACGGGTGGTGTAAAGCGTCAACTCACCATAGTGAAAAATCCCAAACGGGTCCTCTCTCCCGCTACAGTGGTTACTCCCAAAGAGGGAAAAAATTATAATCCCGTCGTCACCCTCAATGGCTGGACGTTGCCTTATGAGATGAAAGGCGGCGTCAAAGAGTTCCATCTGATCGCAGAACCGGTCGTGAGAGAGTTCGCCCCCGGTATGGTGGTAAACTGCTGGGGATACAACGGCACCTCTCCGGGCCCCACCATTGAAGCGGTGGAGGGGGATCGTATACGGTTGATCGTCACGAACAAACTTCCCGAACACACGACGATCCATTGGCACGGACTGATCTTGCCCAACGGGATGGACGGTGTCGGGGGACTGACCCAGCCGCAGATCGCCCCTGGGGATACCTATGTTTATGAATTTACCCTCCGTCAAAGCGGGACGTTTATGTACCATCCCCACGCCGATGAGATGGTACAGATGGCGATGGGGTGCATGGGGATGTTTATTATCCATCCCAAAAACCCCAAAGAACATAAAGTGGATCGGGATTTTTGTTTTCTCCTTGCCAGTTATGACGTCGCACCGGGAACGTATACCCCGAATCCTTCGACCATGACCGAGTTCAATATCTGGAGTTTTAACAGCCGTGTATTTCCGGGGATCGATTCGATGAACGTCCGTGTCGGGGATCGCGTCCGTATCCGTGTCGGTAATCTCACAATGACGAACCATCCGATCCACATGCACGGCCACACGTTCGAAGTGACCTGCACGGACGGCGGCTGGGTTCCCAAGAGTGCACGTTGGCCGGAAGTGACGATCGATGTAGGGGTAGGGCAAATGCGCGCTATCGAGTTTGTCGCGACCGAGGAGGGGGATTGGTCGTTTCATTGCCACAAATCCCACCATACGATGGGGCCGATGGGGCACAATGTCCCCAACATGATCGGGGTGAAACAAGACGATTTGACCGAAAAAATCAGCGATCTTATGCCCGATTACATGTACATGCCGATGGGGAAAAACGGGATGGCAGAGATGCAAGATATGGCGGAAATGGGGATGAAGCTCCCCGAAAATACCCTGCCGATGATGACGGGGCGCGGACCGTTCGGTCCGATCGAGATGGGGGGAATGTTTACGGTGGTGAAAGTACGCCGTAATCAGCCGCATGGTGATTACCGTGATCTGGGATGGTTTCAGCACCCCAAAGGGACAGTAGCCGCTAAACGCTAATTTATATTCGCTTCACTTTCCGCAGCAATACGTCATCGGTGATTTCACTGAGGCGCATTGCCGAATACATCTCCAGCATCTCCTGACGCCAAACATCCCACTGGGCATGAAGGGCACACGGTTTTTCCGCTTCACACTCTCCGATACCCAAAACACAGTTATCAAAAAATACGGTGCCGTCCACCGCTTCGATAATCGAGATGAGGGTAATGTCTGAGGGCTCTTTGGCGAGGGTTACCCCTCCTGCGGCTCCCCGCTGTGAAACCAAAATCCCAGCATGTACCAGTTTTTGGAGCGATTTGGCTAAAAAATGAAACGGTAGATCGAGCTCTTCGCTGATGTGGACAATCCGATGAAACTCCCCTTTTTCTTTGGTAGAGAGCCACACGGCAGCACGGATGGTATCTTGGCAGGCGGAAGAGAGCATTGATAACCTTTATTTGGTGACGTAGAGATAAAACGTGAATATCTCGAACAATAACAGAATTATAAATCCGATTTTATAAAAAGTCACCGGAGAACGTTCGATTAGGGGTGTAGAAATACAAAAATAGGGTTTTACTTTTTCAGGATCTTTGAGATCGTAGAACAATTCGGAGTAATGGCGATAACGGTGATCGGGTGATAGGGCGATGGAGCGCATGATTAGCGAATCGAGCCACATGGGGATATTGCTGTTGAGCTTTGAGGGGCGTTTGGGGGTTTTAAACACAGGTGTCTGAAACGGCTCGATCTCTCCGTAGGGAAAGTGTGCCGTGAGTGCCCAATACAGAGTTACCCCGATGGAGAAGATTTCACTCGATTCGTTGATAACACTGCCGCTAAAGCGCTCCGGTGCGATAAACGAGGGGGTTCCCGCACGGGAGTTTTGGGAAAAAATCTCGACGATGGAGCCGAAATCGACCATTTTGTAATGGACTCCCGCTTCACCCTCTCGTTGGTAAACGAGGATATTTTCGGGTTTGATATCGCCGTGGACGAGACCCAGATGGAGCAGATGGGCTTCAGCACGGTGGAGAAATTTCCCAAGCTCGATGGCATTGTCTACCGAAAGAGGACGCTTTTTGAGATACTCGGTGAGATTGACCCCCTCCACCAGCTCCATTAGATAATAGCGCATACTTCTCTCCTCAGGTACCCAGGCATGAGGAAATGCTTTGTGGCTGATCTGTTTGGCATACCACGCTTCGCGTACAAAAGCGTCGAGCGCTTCTTCATCATCGTTGAGGGGAAATTTCATGACGCAATATTGGGCATCTTTGTGAACTTTCCAGATACGGCGATGTTCCATCATCGCTGATATGAGGGTGTAGCCGTCGATGATTTGTCCCTCATGGAGACTCTCCGGTATCGGAAGCGGCTTGTTTTTGATCGCATGAAGCGGATCGAGACTCTCAATATGAAAAATTTGGAGTGACATGTCATCACGCTCTTTGGGATTGCAGGTTTGGGCGGCGCTGTGGATGATGGTGGTTGAGCCTAACCCTTTTTGGATGAGATCTTTAAACGCAGAATGTTCCAACAGGTTGTAGACACCGTCACTGCACAGTACCAGCGTATCGCCCACCTCAATTGTTGTTGTCGTGATCATCGGATCGATATTTTCGCTCAGACCGCAGGCGGAGGTGAGGACATGAGAGAGATGTTCATCGTCCATCGTATGATCATGGCTCAATTGACTAAAATCACCGGTGTGTTTAAGGAGATAGATACGCGAGTCACCGAGATTGAGGGTATAGAGGGTCTCTCCTTCGATGATGGCAAGCGTGAGCGTCGTAAGGAGCTCGATTTTTCCGTATTGGGTCATTGATTCTTTGAACAGGAGGCTGTTGATATGGCGGGTAAATACCTCCATCGTTTTGGGGATATCCCATGCACGGGGGCGGTTTTTAAACTGATCGATAAAAAACTTGACGCATTGGCGGGCGGCAGTGCCTCCACGCGCGGCACTTCCGACTCCGTCACACAATACGCTCACCAATAATGTATTGTCGATAATGCTATAGGCACAGGCATCATCGCCTGTGGTGGCATCTTTGGAGAGGATAAATTCGGAAGCTTGAAGCTTTAGCATGGCTAGATTTTTGCTCCTGATATCGCGCCCCATGTGGTACGCCACCGTGTTTTAACCAGACTGATCCCCGATACGGCGATCATTGTCATCACCGCAAAGATCACAAATCCTGCGGCGTAGCCCTCGTAAGCACCTTGAGACCATCCGAACGTTTTGATGAGCGCCGTCCCACCCAGTCCTCCTGCCATACCGATGAGACCCGTCATCACTCCGATGTCTTTGCCGAAGCGTTGGGGGACGAGTTGGAACACCGAACCGTTTGCCATCCCTAGATTCGCCATGATGAGAAACATTACAACAATCGCCGCCCAAAACGGCAATGAGACGAACGCGCTGATCAATGAGAGGACAATAATACTACTGTAAAACACATAAAGGGATTTAATCCCCCCCATTTTATCGGCGACGGCACCACCGACCGGACGGAGTAGGGCACCGGCAAAAATACAGAGTGCGCCGAAATATCCGGCGATTACTTTGACATTCCCCTCATCCATGACATCGATACCGAAGGCTGACATATCGGCTTGGTAGGTGTTCATCAGATAGACTTTCATGTAGTTGGCAAATCCGATAAATCCGCCGAAACTCACCGCATAAAAGAGGTTAAACCACCAGGTATCCCGATCACGCATCAGTTTTAGATAGTCGCCCAGTTTTTTAGGATTGGGCTTATAGACCGATGTCGGGGCATCTTTGGCCATAAACATATAGGCGATGAGGACAATAAACGATAATACTCCGCCGACCAGAAAAACTGACGGCCATCCCCAGATTTCGGCGATTTTAGGAGCAAACAAAAAGTCAATGACAACACCGATATTCCCCGCACCCGCAATTCCCAGAACCGTCCCTTGCAGACGCGGCGGATACCATTGCCCCGCTTGAGGGAGGGCAACGGCGAACGAGGCTCCTGCAAACCCGAGTCCTAGCGCGACAAACAGCAATTGGTTGTAGGTAATTGTATCCGCCATAGCGTATCCGTAGAAGAGGGTAGCGATAACAATCACCTGTGATACCAATGCCGTTTTTTTCGCTCCAAATTTATCGACAAATATCCCGAGTACGAGGCGTAAAATCGCCCCTGCCAAAACCGGAACCGCGAGCAGTGTCGCCGTCTGGTCGTCATTCATCGCAAAACCCCGTGAACTTAGGGATTCATTGATCTCGGTGGCCAGCGGCCCTAACATCGTCCACATCATAAAACTAAAGTCAAAATACAAAAAAGCGGCGAGCAGCGTCGGCCAGTGCCCCTCTTTTTTTAAATCGTCGAATTTCATTGCGGCTCCTTTTTCGGATTTTTTTATCTGAAAAAATTCTACAATGAATCCATGACAATTGTTCTCACATCATTGTATAAATATTAGGCATTGGTATAAAAGCATGATTTTATGTCAAGGTGACATAAATAGCACTTTTAGAGTGAGATCGATTTATCATCTCGTTTATGATTATCCATTTAGATTTAGATGCATTTTTCTGTTCATGCGAGAGGGTCGTTAACCCTATGTTAGAAGGGAAAACCATGGCTGTCGGAGGGCGTGGAGATCCTTTTATCTTTGATCGAAATCCTCATAAGTCTAAAAAACTGATGACCATGAATACGGGGGCTTTTGTCCCCTCTTTGTTTCATGCGGAGTATGATAACAGCAGTTATTTTAAAGATGGAGAGAGTATTCGGGGGATTATTACGACGGCCAGTTACGAAGCACGCGCGTATGGGGTCAAAACGGCGATGAGCGTTCATGAAGCGCTACGTCTTTGTCCACATTTGATCGTATTGCCTCCTAACCATCTCCTTTATCATACCATGAGCCATGAATTGATGGAATACCTATCCAGCGTTATCCCTGTGGTTGAACAATACAGTATCGATGAGATTTTTGGCGACTTGAGCGGATGGATCGACGAGGACGAAACCGAAGATTTTATACGGTGGCTTCAAGAGGAGATTATCCACAGATTTAAGCTCCCTGTTTCGATTGGAGCGAGTGGGACAAAATGGATAGCCAAATTGGCAACGGGTAGAGCTAAACCCTATGGGGTAATGGTAGTTCACAAAGAGCAGATTGAATCATTTGTCAGAGATATTCCGATTGATGAGTTTCCGGGGGTAGGGAGAGCATTTTCGAAAAAGATGGAGCGATACGGGATAAAAACGATTGCGCAAGGGTGGGAATCTCCTCATCTTTTTGCCTCATGGGGAACTCAGGGGGAGGAACTATATCGACGTTTAAGAGGTGAAGATAACGATCCTGTTTCCCTTTCGCGGAGTCGTAAAGGGATCGGTATGTCACGAAGTATGGATCACCCTGTAGAGGATAGAGATGAGCTGTTCCGTCGTATTCAAATTATGGTGCGCCATTGGAGTCACACGATCATGACCCTTGGGGTGAATCCGACCACCTATTATTTCAAACTCGGATACGAAAACTGGGGAAGCTCAAAAAAACAATATACCGTCTACCGTCTTTTCAACGAGAGGTTTCTCCAACACTTTGCCCTCGAAAAATTTAGAGAGCTTGATCTCTATCCGACACTTAGAGTCAAATATATCGGAATGAGTGCTACCAAATTTATCCATCACGATCCAAAAACATTTAATATTTTAGAATATGAAAATGACACGAAGATGCGTCGCCTAACGGATGCTTTGACTAAAATGAGAGACAAATACGGGATGGATGTGATCAGAGGGGGAGGAGAATTGTGAGTTCCTATTTTTTCTTTTTATCGTCAATCATCCATAAAAACGGATAGACAACCGTTCGTTTAAGAATGTTAAAGGGTGCGGTAACAATCTCTTTGGCTATTGCCGTTTCTACTTTGGGATCATCCAGTTTACCGCTAATCGAGACGGTCGTGGAGATCGAACCGTCATCACCCAAAAGGATATAGCCGACCATAGGGATTTTGCCGAGAGCTGAACCTAAATCGGTTTTAAAGGTGAGTGAACCATTGAGCGTATCCGTTTTCATATCGGCTTCGCCTTCCCCTAAAATTTTCATTTCCGGAGAGTTCAATGTGAAATTATCGACCCGAAGGCGGTCATTTTCATAGTTGAAATGGGCATACCCCTCTTGAACCGGCAGCCCTTTACTGTGATAATTAGGGAGGGAGAATGTTGCCAAAGAAGGGACGGTATTGATAAAAGCGAGGACATTATTGAGGATTTTGTACTCTTTTAAAACCGTATTTTCGACCCTCATCAGCCCCTCAAATTTATCGAATGTCCCTTTGGATTGAAACGAAAAAGTACCGCCGTAAAAATCACTTAGGGCAAAGAGATGTTCCATGAATTTATCATTAAACCCTTTTCCGTCCATAAAAAAGATTCCGTTGCGTATAGTCAGTGTCGCTTTGCCATCCATATGATACAGTGATGCATCGAAGGCATCATTGTTTATGGTGGCTTCTAACCGATCCGCCATGATCTTACGATCTTTCATTAAAAAGAGATAGCTGTTATCACCGTAAATTTTGATAGAGGGTTGATAGCCCTCTTTAGAGACGGTTGGTTTATTGCTTTGTTGCTGGGATGATAAAAATTTGAAGAGTTCAGGGAGATTTATCCCCATATTTTTGGCTTTGATTACAATATTCTCTTCATTGCGTCGGATAATGAGACGATCATTGACCCTTATGGAAGTGTCTCCTTCATGATGAATCCCGCTAAAGCGGTATTTCGAGACGGCTTTTGTATTGATCATCATCAACGGATAAGGATAATAGAGATTTCCGTCAAACGTGTAAATATTGGTTTTGGGTGAATAATAGAGATTGATATTCCCCTCTTTGATGTGATACTGCCGCAAAAGCGGGGAGTGGCGAGAGAGGAGGGCAATCTCATCCATCTGGATTTTCCACCCATTCGGTATCGTCATAAAACGGGTTTTGAGTTGATTTGCATCTAAGACAATCTCTTTGCCGGAAGCATCCATGGTGAGTTCCAATCGATCTTGAGAATCGACAAGGGGAGCAATTTTCGGACTAAGCGGAGTTAGATTGTCAAGTGTGACTATCCCTTTGAGTGTATTAAGGGAGTAATTGCCGGATATACGCCCCTTGAAAAGATCACCTATGAGGGTCTCGACTGGGTCAAAAGTAAGACGATTTTTATGTATCGATGCACTGAAAGGGGAGACTAGAATCGGGAGCTGATGAAGATTCCATGCAGAACTTTGGTAACTGTGAAACTGGATAGTATCGTTATTGTAATGGATATCGAGCGTAAACGGAGTGTGCGCTAATTTCATTTCATCAAGATTGAAAGAATTAATAGTGACCTGAATATCGCTGTTTTGATTTTGCCCATCAAATAGAGCACTCAATTTCCCTTGTATTGAATTGGCGAGGAGAAACGAGACGGAATGGAGAACTCCGGATGTTTTTTGGTAGTTGAATGGGGCTCGAAACTCTTCAATAAAAAGTTTTTCACCCATAAAATTCCAAAGAGAGGGTTTCACCTGTAGTTCATCCCCTTTAGGGGTGATGAGATAGGTCACTTTCAAAGGATTTTGAGAATTATAAAGATGGAGTAACTCTTTATCGGAAAGGGGAGAGATGTCATATGCCTCGATATTGACGGCACCTCTTTGAGTTGAGGCCTCATACTCTCCACTAACACGTGCATGTGCGACATCTTCGCCGTAATGGACGGAGAAATTTTCAAAAGTGACATAGGTATCGTTCAGTGTGACAATACCGCCATCGGAATAAAGCGGAGTGGATCCGAGCAAAACTTCGGTCGATGAGGGTTTGAACACCCCCTTGGCTTTTGTTTTATATGTATGAAGATCTACATTTAAATCTAAATAGACGGCACACGTTCCGGATGTTTGTTGGATGGGGAGATCAATTTCGTAATATTGCAGCAATTTTAGAATCGGCGAGTTTAAAACGGCATATTGGCTCTCCAAATGGATATCCAGCAGAGTATGCGGTGCCGTAAAATCGAAAGAGAGATGGCTCTTTTCGGTCGGTAGATTATAAAATGTACCATTTTGAGGAGAAATGTGAAGTTTGCCATTGGAAAACGATAGGTTTACTTTGGGGGAATGAATCGGTTCAAATCCTTCGGCAAAAGTATAAGAGGCCTCATAAACGGTTGCTTCTCCTTTGAGAGAGGTGAGGAGCTCTTCGGGATTGTTATAGTGGAATATCCCCTCTAATCTTTCCAGTTCTATCGATGAAGCTTGGAGATAATCAATAATCCATGGTTCAACTTTGGGATCGATACGAAAAAACTTGATAAGCGGCTTGATGGTTTGTAGTCTCTCATTGAACTGAGCGTTAAGAGAGATTGTGTTCTGATCCCCGCTCCCTTTGATAAATAGGGTGGGGGTATCTTGAATATCAATGACGATATCGGTCCGTAGGAGTTGTCTGGGTAGATCAATGAAAAGATTGGTTTTGAAATAGGCACCCTCGTAACTCCAACGGGGGAGTGAAAGAGAGAACCGGTGTTCATCAAGATGAAATAAACCCGAATACGATCGGTTCTGATCACGCAGGAGGATCTTACCTTCACTACCTCGTTGATAATCAAGTCTCAATGAGAGTGATTTATATTGGAGTGATTGTATATGGATTTCCTTGATCCAAGGTTGTGTATTGCGGATTAGAGGGGGCAATTTTTCTAAAGGTTTCAGTGAAAGAGGTTCATCGTCACTTTTGTAGTGTGTTAGATCAATTTTTGATGCGCTGATAAGGAGTGAATTTTCCCATTTGAGATATAATTGCTCGATTATGAGCCCCTGGTAGCTCAAACGATCGAAACGAATACCTTCCAATAAAGCGATAAACGTGAAAAAAACAAGAAAAAAAACTGCCCCTAAACCAAAAAAGATATACCTATGGATTTTAGGGATGATTTTGGTGATAATTGCCTCTTTCATGACCTACCTATTCTCTACCGTTACATCACCCAAAATCGTCTATATTCCGCAAGGATCTGTCTTTAAAAGTATATCACACCTCCAAGAAGAGGGTATCAATCTCTACAAAATTGATGCTTTTTTTCTGCGTCTTTTGGGACAGCCTCAGCAAGGATGGATCGATTTGGGATCTGAAAAGATGTCACGTATCGAATATCTCTATAAATTGACCACTGCCAAAGCCGCGACTCGACAAATAACATTGATACCGGGTGAAACGACGGTTATTTTTCTCGCTCAATTGAGTGACGAACTCTCTTTGGATCTGAACCGATTACAACAAGCCTATGAAAAACACGCTCCATTCAAAGAGGGGAGTTTTGTCCCTGATACCTACAGTATTCCGAATGAAATCAGTGAAGAAGAGCTGATAACCTATCTGCTCAGTGAGTCAGAGAAAAAGATGAAACAATGGGCAGATGAGTACAAACAACCCTTTTCAGAAGAAAAATGGTTACGAATAGTAACAAAAGCATCCGTCATTCAAAAAGAGGCAGCTTCAGTAGCCGATATGCCGTATGTAAGCTCCGTGATCGATAATCGAAATGAAAAAGGGATGCGTTTGCAAATGGACGGGACATTAAATTACGGTGAATATTCTCATCAAAAAGTAACAGCACGTCGAATTAGAACCGATAGAACTCCCTATAATACGTATAAAAACAAAGGTTTGCCGCTTGATCCGGTTTGCAATGTTTCAAAAGATGCCATCCATGCAGCCCTCTATCCGAAACAAACCGATTATCTCTATTTCGTCCGTGGCAAAAATGGGGAGCATATTTACAGTAGTTACTTTTCTACACACCGTCAAAACATAGTAAATGCTACAAAATGAAACATTTTAGAAACTTTTTGCTCCTAAAGTGTCACTAATGAGATAAAAATCTTTGGTAAGTGTTATGATGCTCGTACAAAAATAAAAACAGGAGAACCCGATGGCAAAAATCATTTGGTCGAAAATTGATGAAGCTCCGGCTTTAGCAACTTATTCATTCTTCCCGATCGCATCTAAGTTTTGTGCAGCTGGCGGTGTAGAGCTTGAACAAAGTGACATTTCACTTGCTGGGCGTGTTCTTGCGGCGATGGGTCTTGCAGAAGACGAACTTTCAAAACTTGGTGAGCTTTGTGTAAAGCCTGAAGGTAACATTATCAAACTCCCGAACGTTTCGGCATCTGTCGGTCAATTGAAAGACTGTATCGCTGAGCTTCAATCTCAAGGGTATGATATTCCTAACTACCCTGAAAATCCTGCAAACGATGCAGAAAAAGAGATTCAAGCAAAATACAGCGGTTGTCTCGGTTCTGCGGTTAACCCGGTTCTTCGTGAAGGTAACTCGGATCGCCGTGCGGCTAAAGCGGTTAAAAACTTTGCAAAAAATAACCCGCACAAACTTCGTGCATACGCTGAAAACTCAAAAGCGGCTGTTATGCACATGGGTGGAAAAGGGGACTTCTACGGTAACGAGAAATCGGTTACTATGGACAAAGCCCAAAAAGTTACGATCGCGTTGAACGGCAAAGAACTCAAATCAATTGACGCGATGGAAGGTGAAGTACTTGACGGTACATTCATGTCAGTTAAAGCGCTTCGTGCTTTCTATAAAGCATCTATCGAAGAGGCAAAAGCAAAAGGTGTAATCTGGTCATTGCACCTTAAAGCGACTATGATGAAAATCTCTGACCCGGTTATGTTTGGTCACGCGTTCGAGATTTTCTTCGAAGGTGTATTTGCAAAATATGCGGACACATTCAAAGAACTCGGCGTTAACCCAAATCTCGGTATGTCGGATCTTGAGAAAAAAATCAAAGGTCATCCGTTAGAAGCGGAAATCAAAGCGGCATTCCAAGCGGTTGTCGATTCTGACAGTCCGAAAATCGCAATGGTTGACTCTGACAAAGGGACAACCAACTTTAACGCTTCAAACGACGTTATCATCGATGCTTCTATGCCGGTTGTTGTTCGTGAGGGTGGTAAACAATGGGATCGTACCGGTGCAGCGCTTGAGACATTGGCGGTTATTCCGGATTCAACATACGGTATGTTCCATGCTGAGATGGTAGCGGACTGTGTTAAAAACGGTCAATACGATGTTAGCACAATGGGTACAATGCAAAATATCGGTTTGATGGCTCAAAAAGCGGAAGAGTACGGTTCACATCCAACTACTTTTGTACTAGAAGAAGCTGGAAAAGTAACCGTTACAGCGGCAGACGGTACAGAATTGATGAGTTTCGATTGTGAAGCGGGTGATATCTGGCGTATGTCTCGTGCTAAAGATATCCCGATCAAAGACTGGATCCGTCTTGCGTTCGAGCGTGGTCAAATCGAAAAACTTCCGGTAGTATTCTGGTTGGATGAAAACCGTGCCCACGATGCGCAAATGATCGCAAAAGTGAAAAAATATATGCCTGAATTCAATACAGAGGGTCTTGAGATCCACATTTTGGATATCACAGCGGCTACACGTTTCACTAACGAGCGTATCCGTAAAGGTCTCGATACCATCGCAGTAACCGGTAACGTTCTTCGTGACCACTTGACCGACATGTATCCGATCCTTGAGCTTGGAACATCGGCGAAAATGCTCTCTATCGTTCCGTTGCTTGCTGGTGGTGGATTGTTCGAGACAGGTGCAGGCGGATCGGCTCCGAAACACGTTGAACAATTCCTTAACGAAGGTCACCTCCGTTGGGATTCACTCGGTGAGTTCTTGGCATTGGCTGAGTCACTCCGCATGATCGAGCAAAAAAATCCAAACGCGGATCTTGCTGCAGTAACAGCTGCACTTGACGTTGCGAACCAAGGTTACTTGGACAACAACAAAGCACCGGGACGTAAAGCGGGTGAGCCGGACAACAAAGCGTCACACTTCTATGTAGCGCAATACTGGGCGCGTGCTCTTGCTAATAGCAACAACGCGGCATTGGCGGCTAAATTTGCTCCTGTAGCGGATGCTTTGGAAGCGAACGAAGCGAAAATCATGGAAGAGCTTATGGCTGTTTCTGGGAAACCGCAAGATATCGGTGGATACTTCCATCCAAATGATGCGAAAGCGGAAGCGGCAATGCGTCCTTCAGCTACGTTGAACGCAATCATCGATAGCATCTAATCTCTCTTTTGTCCGGTTTTGCCGGACAATCGTTTTTACTCTGTAGAGCTTGCTCTCTAGAGTAAAGGCGGTTTATCGTCTTTATTTTGGTCCTCTAACCGTATGCTTATCGGTGCTTTTGACAGTCAAAAGCAGTGGTGAGTATAGTGGCTAGAAGAGGGCGTATCTACAATGACACAAGGAGTACGAAAATGATAAAAGGAAAACGTGTCGGAATCGTAGGGGCAGGGAACGTCGGTTCTACGGTTGCCTACTCTCTCGCAATGCTCGGCTCATGCCATGAAATAATTTTGCGCGATAATAAAATCGAAATTGCAAAAGGTAAAGCACTCGATATGTCTCAAGCGGCTGCGGCTGTAAGGTCTCACACGGTCGTACGTGTTGCGGAAACAATGGCGGATATGACCGATTGCGATGTAGTCGTAGTGACAGCGGGGAGCCCTCGTTTGCCAGGGATGAGCCGTGATGATTTGTTGATGATCAATGCTAAAGTTACCCGCGAGGTGATCGAGGGAGTAGCAAAATACTCTCCAAATGCTATCGTAATCATGGTTTCCAATCCACTAGATGCTATGACCTACGTCGCCCTCAAAGAGAGCGGTTTTGATCGCAGCCGTGTTATCGGCATGGCAGGGGTATTGGACAGTTCCCGTATGGCTGCTTTTATCCAAGAGAAACTCGGATACGGCGGCGGACAAATCCGTGCATCAGTCATGGGCGGTCATGGTGATGATATGGTACCGTTGCCGCGTTACTCTACCGTAGCGGGTGTTCCTTTATCAGATGTGTTGACAGCCGAGGAGATTGACGAGATTGTTCAGCGTACGCGAAAAGGGGGTGCTGAGATTGTGGCACTTCTCCAAACGGGATCAGCGTATTACGCCCCTGCGAAGTCTACTGCGATTATGGTTGAAGCGATTTTGAAAGATACCAAACAGATTCACCCGTGTGCCGTCTATCTCGAAGGTGAATACGGTTTCAGCGGCGTTGTGAGCGGTGTTCCGGTAATGTTGGGGGCAAACGGCGCTGAAAAAATTATCGAAGTGACATTGGATGAAAAAGAGAAAACGATGTTTGCCCAATCGTGTGCTTCGGTACAGTCGTTGATCGATACGTTGCATGCCAATAAATTTTTTGAAGGAGCTAATGTATGAGTTATCGCGTCGAAAAAGATACGATGGGGGAAGTTCGGGTGCCGAACGACACCTACTGGGGAGCGCAAACACAGCGTTCATTGGAAAACTTTCAAATCGGCGAAGAGAAAATGCCGTACGAAATCACCAGAGCGTTTTCGTATCTCAAAAAAGCGGTTGCTTTGGTCAACTGCGATTTGGGAATGCTCTCCAAAGAGAAAGCCGATGCAATCGCTCAAGCAGCTGATGAGATGTTGGCGGGAAAACTCGACGCCCATTATCCTCTTGTTGTTTGGCAAACGGGTTCCGGTACACAGTCGAACATGAACAACAACGAGGTTTTGGCTAGCCGTGCGACTGAGATCCTCGGTGGAGATTTTAGAACTCAAAAATTGGTTCACCCTAACGATGACGTTAACAAATCGCAAAGCTCAAACGACACCTATCCGACGGCGTTGCACGTAGCGGCGGTTATCGCAGTGGAAACCCGTTTACTTCCGGCGATTGATCATCTTCGTAAAACGTTGATCGCCAAAAGCGAAGCGTTCAGCGATATCGTCAAAATCGGACGTACCCACTTGCAAGATGCTACTCCTCTTACTTTGGGTCAAGAGATCAGCGGTTGGGTTGAGATGCTCAACAAATGTGAAAAAATGGCGAAGGATTCTCTCGAATCGGTACGTGAACTTGCCCTCGGCGGTACGGCAGTGGGAACAGGATTGAACGCTCACCCTGAACTTGGAGAGCGTGTTGCGGCAAAACTGAGCGAGCTTACGGGTCATCAGTTTGTCACCGCTCCGAATAAATTTCATGCGTTGACCAGCCATGATGCACTGGTCTACGCACACGGTGCGCTTAAAGCTTTGGCGGCGGATATGATGAAAATCGCGAACGATGTTCGATGGTTGGCATCAGGTCCTCGCTGCGGTATCGGTGAAATCACCATCCCTGAAAACGAGCCGGGTTCATCGATCATGCCGGGTAAAGTCAATCCGACCCAATCTGAGGCGGTAACGATGGTAGCGTGTCAGGTTATGGGGAATGATGCGTGTATCGGATTTGCGGCGAGCCAAGGGAACTTTGAGCTTAACGTATTTAAACCGGTCATTGCCTACAACTTTTTGCAATCGGTCCGTTTGTTAGCCGATTCGATTGTGTCGTTCAATGACAACTGTGCAGTAGGGATCGAGCCGGTACGTGATCAAATCGATGCGTATCTCAACAATTCGTTGATGCTGGTTACGGCGCTCAATCCGTACATTGGGTACGAAAATGCGGCAAAAATTGCTAAAACAGCACATAAAGAGAACTCAACGCTTAAAGAGACCGCGATTAAACTCGGTCTATTGACAGCGGAAGAGTTTGATAAATACGTCATCCCTGAAGAGATGACAAGACCAATAGCGTAAACTTACAACAGGAGGAATGGATGAATATTCACGAATATCAAGCAAAAGAATTATTCAAAAAGTACAATGTACCGACCCCGCGCGGTCATATTGCGTTTACACCCGATGAAGCGGTTAAAGCTGCTCAAGAGCTCGGCGGAAATATTTGGGTGGTTAAAGCTCAAATTCACGCCGGCGGACGCGGATTGGGCGGTGGGGTTAAACTTGCCCGTTCAACTGCTGAAGTACGCGAATTGGCGGCTCAAATCTTGGGGATGACTCTCGTAACTCATCAAACAGGTCCAGAGGGTAAACTGGTTCAAAAAGTGTATATCGAAGAGGGTGCGGATATCAAAAAAGAGTACTATCTTGGTATGTTGCTCGATCGTGCGTCTGAGATGCCGATCATGATGGCATCTACTGAGGGGGGTATGGCGATTGAAGACGTAGCGCACAATACACCGGAAAAAATCATCAAAGTTTCGATCGATCCGTTGACAGGGTTCCAAGGGTTCCACGGTCGTAAATTGGCTTTCGGTCTTGGCCTTCCGGTTGAAGAGATCAATAACTTTATCAAATTTGCTTCGGCTCTTTACAAAGTGTACATGGATCACGATGCGGAGATGATCGAGATCAATCCATTGATCAAAACGGGTGACGGTAAATTCTTGGCACTCGATGCGAAAATGGGATTTGACAACAATGCATTGTATCGCCAATCTCAAGTGAACGAAATGCGCGATTTGAGCGAAGAAGAGCCGACCGAGATCGAAGCGGGCAAATACGGCCTCAGCTATATCAAACTCGACGGTGATGTCGGATGTATGGTTAACGGAGCAGGGCTTGCCATGGGTACGATGGATACCATCAACTACGAGGGTGGTAAACCTGCAAACTTCCTCGACGTGGGCGGCGGAGCAAACGCGGAAACCGTTGCTAAAGGGTTTGAAATCATCCTCAAAGATCCGAACGTAAAAGCAATTTTCGTCAACATCTTCGGTGGAATCGTCCGTTGTGACCGTGTTGCCAACGGGATTCTCGAAGCGACAAAATTGACCAAAGTAGATGTTCCGGTAATTGTCCGTTTGGACGGAACCAATGCCGAAGAAGCGGCAGATATCCTCAACAATGCGGGAATCGCTAACATTATCGCAGCAACTGATCTTGCAGACGGTGCACGCAAAGCCGTTGCAGCAGCGAAGGGAGAATAATTTATGTCAATTTTGGTCAACAAAGATACAAAAGTAATCGTACAAGGTTTCACAGGTAAAGAGGGGACGTTCCATGCTGAGCAATGTATGGCATACGGCACCAAAATCGTCGGTGGTGTAACTCCGGGTAAAGGGGGGCAAGAGCACCTCGGTCAACCGGTTTTCAACACGGTTTCTGAAGCAGTAGCCGCTACAGGAGCTACGGTTTCTATGATTTTCGTTCCGCCGGCATTCGTTTCGGATGCGGTTATGGAAGCAGCTGATGCAGGGATCGAACTTGCGGTTATCATTACCGAAGGTGCTCCGGTTAAAGACATGATGTACGCAAAAGCGTATGCGGTGAAAAAGAACATGATGACCATCGGGCCGAACTGTCCGGGTATCATCACGGCAGATGAGTGTAAAATCGGGATTATGCCGGGATTCATTTTCAAAAAAGGGAATATCGGTTTGATCTCTAAATCGGGAACGTTGACTTATGAGTCTGCGAACCAAGTGGTAAAAGAGGGATTTGGAATCACGACAGCGGTAGGTATCGGCGGTGACCCGATCATCGGTCTCTCGTACAAACAACTCCTTCCGATGTTCGAAGCGGATCCGGAAACTCATGCGATCGTTATGATCGGTGAGATCGGCGGTGACTTGGAGATCCAAGCGGCGGCATACATCAAAGAACACATCACCAAACCGGTTGTTGCGTTCATAGCGGGTCAAACGGCACCAGCGGGTAAACGTATGGGACACGCTGGGGCGATTATCTCCGGCGGTTCAGGGACTGCGGCAGAAAAAATGGCGGCTCTTGAAGCGGCCGGTGTAAAAGTTGTTGTTTCCCCTGCGGATATCGGTAAAGCGATTGCGGAAGTGATGGGAAAATAACGATGAAACAGACTTTTGAAGTGGCAAATATTCGTTGCGGCGGTTGCGCCAATACGATCACCAAAGCACTTCAAGAAGCCCGTTTTACTGAGGTTGAAGTGGACCTCACGTGCGAGCCTCGAAAAGTAACGGTAGAGATTGCTGACGAGGCGCAATCAGCACACTTTAAGGCTATATTAAGAAGCCTCGGTTATCCTCTAACAACCGATGAGAGAGGATTTGGCGAAGATACGATTCTCAAAGCCAAAAGCTTTGTTTCGTGTGCTATCGGCAAAATAAATTAGTTAACTTAATCAAGGAGAAGGAATGTCAATAATTAAAGCGCCAGAAAACACTCCGGTGTGGGTTGATGAAGCACGCTGTAAAGCGTGTGATATCTGTGTATCAGTATGTCCGGCGGGAGTTCTTGCTATGAGACTTGAGCCAACATCGACACTTGGAGCAATGATCGAGATTGTTGCGGCGGAAGCGTGTATCGGCTGTAACGATTGTGAATTGAATTGTCCTGATTTTGCTATCTATGTAGCGGATAAATCTGAGTTCAAATTTGCAAAACTTTCAGATCAGGCAAAAGAGAGAGCTGAAGCTATCAAGAAAAATAAATACATGAAGCTTAGCGCTTAAAGGGGGCAAAATATGGAATTGAGAGAAGTAATTTCAACCGGAAACGATTTGGCGGCTGAAGCGGCTGTCGATGCAGGATGTATGTTTTTCGGAGGATATCCGATTACTCCATCATCAGAAGTTATGCACACTATCTCTGATTTGCTTCCTGCAGTCGGCGGTGTTGCGATTCAAATGGAAGATGAAATTGCCGGTGTAGCGTGTGCAGTAGGTGCAGGTATGGCAGGTGTCCGTACTATGACCGCTACGTCAGGCCCAGGGATTTCTTTGAAAGCCGAAAACCTCGGTCTTGCTCAAATGGCAGAAGTTCCGTTGGTTGTTGTCAACGTTATGCGCGGAGGTCCATCAACCGGTCTTCCTACCCGTGTATCTCAAGGGGACGTTCGTCAAGCAAAAAACCCGTCACACGGTGACTATCGTTCAATCACTCTTTGTGCAGGTAACTTGGCAGAGTGTTATACCGAAACGGTTCGCGCATTCAATTTGGCGGATCGTTTCATGCAGCCGGTATTTGTCCTTTTGGATGAGACTATCGGTCACATGCACGGTAAAGCGATGATCCCGACAGAGGAAGAAGTTAAAAAAGGGATCGTTCCGCGTAAACAGTTCACTGGAGCACCTGAAGATTACCGTCCGTACGGTGTCGGTGCCGATGAGCCTGCGGTTCTTAACCCGATGTTCCAAGGGTACCGTTACCACTTTACGGGATTACATCATGACGCGAAAGGGTTCCCGACCGAAGAGATCGAAACCTGCCGCAAATTGATTCAACGTCTCGAAGATAAAGTTATGAATCATACCGACGAACTTGAGCTTAACGAAGAGTTTATGTGTGACGATCTCGAAGAGAACGACGTATTGATTATCGCGTACGGTTCGGTGTCATTGGCAGCGAAAGAGGCGATCCGTCACCTTCGCGCAGCGGGAATCAAAGCGGGACTTTTCCGCCCGATTACGTTGTGGCCAAGTCCGGCGGCACGTATCAAGCATTTCACCGATAAAGTGAAAAACGTATTGTGTGTTGAACTTAACATCCGCCAATACACCGAAGAAGTGGAGCGTGTTTCAAGCCGTCTTGATATCCACGGTTTGTATAAAGTTAACGGGCGAGCAATCTCTCCATACGAAATTGTTAACAAAGTGAAGGAGATCATCTAATGGCTTTCAATTATGACCAATATTTACGTTTAGAAAAAATGCCGACACTTTGGTGTTGGGGATGTGGTGACGGTGTTATCCTCAAAGCCGTTATTCGTGCAATCGAAACCTGCGGTTGGAAACAAGACGATGTATGTGTCGTTTCAGGGATCGGATGTTCGGGACGTTTCTCGTCATACGTTGATTTCAATACCGTTCATACAACGCACGGACGTACCGTAGCGTTTGCAACGGGGATCAAATTGATGCACCCTGACAAACACGTTATCTGTGTTGCGGGTGACGGTGACGCATTGGCAATCGGTGGTAACCACACGATTCACGGATGCCGCCGTAACATCGACATCAAATTTATCATGATCAACAACTTCATTTACGGGTTGACTAACTCACAAACCTCTCCGACCACTCCTCAGGGTATGTGGACGGTGAGCCAAAAATCGGGGAACATCGACCCTACGTTCAACGCATGTGACCTTGCGATTGCAGCGGGTGCGTCATTCGTAGCGCGTGAAACTATGCTTGATCCGAAAAAATTGGAAAAAGTATTGGTAAAAGGGTTCCAACACCGTGGTTTTGCATTCTTTGACGTCATGTCAAACTGCCATATCAACCTCGGACGTAAAAACAAAATGCAAAGTGCGATGGAGAACCTTGAGTGGATCGACAGCATTACCACTCCGCTCAAAAAATGGGAAGCGCTCTCTGATGAAGAGAAGTTGAACAAATTCCCGACGGGTATTTTGAAACACGACGAAAACGCTCGTGAATACTGCGATATGTACGAAGATGTTAAAGCGTTCCACCAAGGTAAACGCAAAGCGATTACCCAAGACGATTTCGCGAAGAAAATTTAAGGAGAAAGACACATGGCTAGAACATTAATGAGATTTACAGGTGTTGGTGGACAGGGTGTTCTTCTTGCTGGAGAAATTTTCGCTGCGGCAAAAATCAAAGAAGGTGGACACGGTTTGAAAACGGCAACCTACACGTCACAAGTACGTGGAGGGCCTACCGTTGTTGATATTACGTTGGACGATGAAGAGATTTTCTATCCGTATGCAAACGACGGTGAGATCGATTTCATGCTTTCCGTTGCCCAAGCAAGTTACAACTTGTTCAAAAACGGGGTAACTGAAGGTGGTACTATCGTTGTTGAGCCGAACTTGGTTCACCCTACTGAAGAAGACCGCAAAAAATGGAACATCGTTGAGATTCCCATTATTACGATTGCAAAAGACGAAATCGGTAACGTTATTACCCAATCGGTCGTAGCGTTGGCGATTGCAAACACCTACATGAAAGCGTTGGATGATGAATTGCTTCGTGGAGTTATGCTCTCGAAAGTACCGGCAAAAGTACACGATGTAAACAACAAAGCGTACGACCTCGGTAAAAAATATGCTCTTGAGGCGATGGCTAAAAAAGCCTCTTGATGTTTCCGCTTCGGCGGAAATCCCCACTTTCTCTTAAAAAAATCAATTTATCTACCAAGTGCTAACTGCGATTAATCAACGATTCGCTACTCTACGATAACTTTATACAGGAGACAAATATGTCGAAATTTGATGTATTATTTGAAGACGAAGACGATATTTTCGGCGGCTCTCCGCAATCGAAATATTGGGATATCGCCAAACAAGTGAGCGAAGATCTCTACCGCTATGATTTTGACGAGATCATGACGAAAATCGCCGTGATGGAAAAGATGCTGATGCAGCAACACCATGAAGATGATTTGGATAAAATTATCACCAGTTACGCGTTGATGAATGCTAGTGAGATCGAAGATCATAAAAAAAGCCTCTACATGGAATACGCCGGACGTTTGATCTATAAAATTTCTGATTGAGAGTGATTCAAAGACATCTAAAGTGTCTTTGTTCATTAAATATTTCGTTTCCCTTTTTACCTCTTTTGATCTGTTTTTTTGTCCCATTGTGATATAATATTATATAACTTTAATGTATATGGCAACTAATGCAAAAACTTTTTTTTCTTCTGTTTATAGGCTTTGTTTGCTTGGTTCAGGCTGAGACTAAAAAGAAAATATTTATTCTTCATTCCTATTCTCAAGAGTATGGATGGACGAAGCTTCAACATGAAGGTTTTGTTTCTGCAATTAAAGGTATAAGCTCGACAGAACATCAAATTGTCGTTGAGTATCTAGATACCAAACGTTTGAAGTTTTCCGATGGTTATCAACGTTTTTTTCTTGAATATTTACAGAAAAAATACTCGGGATTTAAACCTGATGCCATTTATGTAACGGACGACAATGCGCTAAAATTTTTTCTTAATCATCATACCTCTTTATTCTCATCGACTCCTGTATTTTTTTCCGGCGTCAATGATCTTTCATTGATCAACAATCTCGATAGAGATCGCTATACGGGAGTTTTTGAAACCAAAGAGATTATCCCGAATATCGAGCTCATTCGCCAGTTTTCTCCTCAAACACGAGAGATATGGATTATTGGAGACGGATCGGATACCTACAAAGCTATTGAAAGCGACGTGAAGCGTCATATTTCCAAATACACAAAATACAAGTTTCATTTTATTGCTTCTCCCAAAATTGAGGAGGTAATGAAAGCCTTGCCTACTGCCCCTAAATCGTTTGTGGTGTTGACAACGATCGGAGGGTGGAGTGACTCTAATGGCTCAACATTATCGCTTCAAGAATCGATCGCTCAGTTAAAAGAGAAGTCAAATTTGATTTTATGCAGTATGGAAGATGCTTATATGATCGGAGGGGTAGTAGGCGGTTTGGTCACCAGTGGAATGAGACAGGGTTCCAGTGCCGCTGAATTAATGAATCGCTATTTAAATGGAAATCTACTCAATAATATATCTCCGATCACGCAAAGCCCGAATGTCTATATGTTCGATCGAAGAGCTTTAATGAACTCTCGGCTGATTCTTTCGGAATATATCGCTAGACAATCGGTCATTGTTCATGAAGAGAAAACTTTTCTCGAGATCTATCAAGAAGAGATTTTGAATGCACTTTTTCTCCTTTTTATCTTGTTTTTTGTTTTTTTAGTTGTCACCTTTTTTATCTCACTCCAAAAAAGCAAAGAGCTAAAAGAGGTAAAACAATCGCTAAATAATGCTCTTTTGGAGATCGAGTCTATCAAAGAAGGCTCAAAACATGATGCGTAAAAAAGTTATTTTAGCTTTTAGTATTTTGATTGTTTTGGTCCTTTTAATCCCTTTGGTACAGATGATGACGTTTTCTGCGACTACCGAGGGGAAAATGGTCGTAGACAAACCCATCGAAGCTCCCTATCTTCAGCCATCAGAGAAAAAAATAAGGTTGGTTTTTTTCGGATACGTAGGGTGTACGAAGGTATGTACTCCGATATTACAACAAATAAGCGAGTTATATCGTTCAAAAGAGTTTGAACCGCTGCATTCATCGACACAAATGGTATTTGTCAATCTGATGCCTGAAATACCTTCCGAACAAGCACAAAGTTTTGCAAAATCGTTTCATCACGATTTCAGCGGTGTATATTTAACACCGCAAGAGTTGATGAGCATTGATCGTACTTTAGGGGTGTTTTTTGCAAAGAGTCTATCTGAAGAGGGTGAAATAGATCATAGCGATCATTTTTATCTTATTGTTACTGACAAAGAAGGGGATATGATACTGAAAAATATCTATTCTACCCATCCCATCAATCGTTCTGTTATTGTTAAAGATATTCAAAAAATACTAAATGATATCGAATGAATTCTACTATTAACAGTAATCTTTTTGCGATACCGGAAGTCCCCGATTACGCACAAAAAAATTTTAATGACCATTTTATAAAAGCAGACAAAGTGATGCTCGTATTGGTGTTGATACAATGGATCATTGCCACCGCCATCACATCGATCAGTTACGGCACCTATTTATATGGTTTTATGGGCGGTGGATTGATTACTGCGGTCTTGCTTTTTTCGTATCGTTCTTTCAAAGGGACGCAAGTGATGCGGGCTTTAGTGGGAGTAGGGATGATGCTCTTTTCGCTCATCTACATCCAACAGCATCTAGGGCGCATTGAGATGCACTTCCATGTCTTTATTGCTCTGGCGATTTTATCACTGTATAAAGATGCCGTTCCAGTATTTATAGCTGCTGCGACGACTATCATCCATCATGCTGTTTTTAATTTTTTACAGTTTTATGAGATCTCCTTATTCGGTATGCCGGTTATGGTCTTTAATTACGGATGCGGTTGGGATATCGTTATGCTTCATGGTATATTCGTCACGGCTGAAGCACTGGTCATCGGATACATTATCAAAATGCAAATCGAATACGGGGTTGAGCTAAACCGTTCGGAGAAACAGATTTTAGGTCTGAATGAGGAGTTAAGTCATGCTTCTATGCACGATTCACTGACAGGACTTCCCAACCGTTATAACTTGTATACTCAGCTCAAATTAATGGTTGCAAATGCCAACCGGAACGAGCGAAAGTTTGCTGTTTTGTTTTTGGATTTGGACCATTTTAAAAACATCAACGATACGTTGGGACATAATGTAGGAGATGCACTTTTAAAGTCGGTTTCACTTAAACTTCGATCAATTATACGTGAAAATGATATCGTAGCACGGATTGGGGGAGATGAGTTTATCATCGTTATCAACGATTTTACAAATCCGAGAAGTTTGGAACTGGTCATTTCCAAAATTTTGGATACCTTTCGTAGCGAATGGATCATTTTGGAGCATCTATTACGCCTCTCTACGAGTATCGGTGTTGCCATCTATCCGGATGATTCCAAAGATATCAATGAATTGATGAAATATGCCGACATTGCTATGTACAAAGCAAAATCAGAGGGGCGAGATCAGTTTAGTTTTTTCACAGCATCGTTAAACGCACAGGTACACGAAGAGGTGATGATTGCAAATGATATGCATCGTGCATTGGAAGAACATGAATTCCTCCTCTATTATCAGCCAAAAATTGAGATAGCAACCGGGAAGATTATCGGAGCTGAAGCGCTAATTCGATGGAACCATCATGACAAGGGGATGATTTATCCGGACAAATTTATTTCGATTGCCGAAAATACCGGATTTATTTTAAAACTAGGGACATGGATTATCGAAGAAACCGCGGCAATGATCGGGCGATTGCAAGAAAATGGATATATCGATATTCATGTTTCATGCAATGTTTCAACACGCCAGTTCCAAAATTTGCATTTGTATACCGACATATATGATGCTGTCAAAAAAAATAATATTGATCCAGCTCTTTTTGCCATTGAGATTACCGAAAGTGTTATGATGGAGTATTTGCACATTACATTGGAAATTTTGAAAAAAATTAAAAGTTTGGGTATACATATCTGTATGGATGATTTCGGTACCGGATACTCTTCATTGTCTTATTTGCGTCAATTCCCGATCGATTCATTGAAAATTGATAAAAGTTTTGTGGATGATATTTCTGCATCAAACAGCAATGAGCATATTCTTATCAATACTATTATCGCGATGGGGCAGACCCTTGATCTCCATGTAATTGCTGAGGGAGTTGAACAGGAGTACCAAGAGAAATATCTACGAGAAAAAGGGTGCGGATACTACCAAGGATACTATTTTTCCAAACCGATTCCTGAGGATCAGTTTTTTGAGCTTTTGAAAAACAACAGAGCGAGTTATAGCCAACTCTAATCACAATTCCCCTATAATTGCATTCAGGTACAACAGGCGATAGCTTGAGTCACAGCTCAAGAGGTAAAGTCCGGGCTGCCGTAGGACACGGTTCCATCTAACGGATGGCCACGGTAACGTGAGGGACAGTGCAACAGAGAGTAGACCGCCGGTATTTCGGTATCGGTGAGGGTGAAACGGCGGGGTAAGAGCCCACCAGTCTCTTAGGCAACTAGGAGAGCTATGTAAACCCAACCGCGCAGCAAGAAACAGATGGTTAGCGTCCTACATCGCTATTGTTTCGCTAGAGGCCATGAGTGATCATGGCAGTAGATTAATTATCGCTAGATCCAGAACCCGGCTTACGTTGTACCTAACTTCGTTTTTCAATCATCCATAATGACGTAACAGTTACGCCCTTTTTCTTTGGCACCGTATAGTGCATCATCTGCCCTTTTATACAAACTGCTGGTTGTATCGTCTAATGATTTGATGGCAATCCCTGCGCTGATATGGACCGGTTCATGCAGACCGAAATCATAATTGGAAACTTTAAATAAAAGTCGTATCACAAGTTGTTCAACTTCTTCTATATTGGTGTCGGTCAGGATGGCAAACTCTTCTCCGCCGATGCGGTAAAGGTGGTCTTCATCACGTAGATTGGAACGGACGAGATCCGAGAGCGCTTTGAGAACATCATCACCTTTTTGGTGCCCATAGGTATCGTTGATGAATTTGAAGTAATCAATATCGAATATGATAAGGGCAAGATTTTGACGTTTGATCAAAGTGTTTAGATCGGTATCGAAACTTCGGCGATTGTAGAGATCGGTCAGCCCGTCCCGCTCTGCCAGAATAGAGAGGGATTGATTTTTCTCTTCGATGATTTGCTGTGTATGATCCAATCTGCGCATAAAATACCAAACGGTCAAAAAGAGAATCACAATAAAAAGACTTAATATCCCCATCAGGATATAAAAGATTTTATTCGCTTCGTCGAGTTCATCATCAAAAGGCATTTTTAGAGAGATGATGGCACGAATTTTACCCTCAACTTCACCGAAACCGGCTGTATCTCCATACGCTTCTACGAGTTCTGACGGAGCTTTATCGGGCGTAGAGTGACATTTCATACAGGATGCTTTATTCGGCTCAATCGGCATAGCGTAATAGATATATTGACGGTCATTTTCTTTGATGATCGTACTGAACTCTTCAACGCTTGGATTCGCACGGAAATAATTGAGCAACTCTAACTCTTTAAAAGAGGCGTTATTGACCGGATTTCGGGGATTATCGGTAGCAAGTTTATAATAGATTCGTGTAGTATTGTGTTCATCTCTAAGTGTATTGAGATTTTTATGAATACCACGTGCGATATAGGTAAATGAGAGGAGTTTCGGATCAAAAAAACCTTTGTAGAGTTTTTCCTCTTCTTTTAGTTTATAGATGACAGGCTTGAGTTCATCTTCAAGATAGAGATGGAGTGCGCGCTGATTCAGAAGGAGTTGATCCAGCTTCTTTTTATTCTGGTCTTCGGCGAATTGGTGCATGTATTGATAAAGTGCGGTCCCTATCAGAACATATCCACCGATAAGCATCAGGGAAAATAAGGCAAATATACGTCTATTTTTTGTCTTCATCAATCACCACATGTGTAAAACAGTTTTTGTGAATTTATTATAGCACAGGAGAGAAAGATTTAGGCAAAATCATAAAAAAAGCCATTAGAAAATTCAAGGCAAGATATTTGGTATAATAAGAGAATTATTATCCGTATTGAGGAGTTTTTATGGAATGTGAATTCCCTACTGTAAACGCTAGCAATGATGAAATTAAATCTATTTTAGATGATGTAAAAACAATTGCCGTTCTCGGACTTTCCCCCGATTCTTCAAAAGATAGCTATCGGGTAGCTGAATATTTAAAAGCTTCTGGATACACAATTATCCCTGTTTATCCGAAAGAGGAGACGATTTTAGGGGAAAAAGTGTACCGTTCACTTGCCGAAATCCCGTTTCCGGTCGATATGGTTAATATTTTCCGTAAGCCGGATGCTCTAGATGCTATTGCCGATGCGTGTATTGAACGGGGAGATGTCAAAGTATTTTGGGCTCAAAAAGGGATTGTAAATAATGAAGCGGCCGAAAAAGCACGCTCAGCGGGGATGCGTGTCGTCCAGAATCATTGTAGTATGGTAGAGCATCGCCTCATCCATGGATAAAGGGAATTTTTGATCGATTTACAAACTATTTATCAAGCGCATAAACGTATCAAAGAGACGGTGGTAGAGACGCCGTTTGCGTATGCACCGAGATTGAGTGAACAATGCGGCATCGAGGTTTATCTCAAAAAAGAAAATTTGCAAGTTACCGGTGCTTTTAAAATACGGGGGGCGTATAACAAAATTGCTACACTAAGCGATAGTGAACGCCAACAAGGGGTTATCGCGGCAAGTGCAGGCAATCATGCTCAGGGTGTGGCGATGGCGGCTCAAATGTTCGGTATTCAAGCGCTGATCGTCATGCCTGAATCGACACCTCTGACGAAGATTAACGGGGTACGCTATTACGGTGCCGAGGTCATATTGGCGGGGAGCAACTACGATGAAGCGTATGCCTACGCATCACAGTACGGGCATGAACATGGGATGGTTTTCGTTCATCCCTTTGCCGATGAAGCGGTAATGGCAGGGCAGGGGACGATTGCTTTGGAGATGATCGAATCGATCAATGATCTCGATGCGGTGGTGATCCCGGTCGGCGGCGGCGGATTGATCTCCGGAATGGCATCCGCGATCAAGGCCCTTTCACCGAAAACCGAAGTGATCGGGGTGAGTGCATTGGGTGCTCCGGCGATGAAAGAGTCATTTGAGTCCAAAAAAGCGATTGACAGCACCTCAGTTCGTACCATTGCGGACGGTATCGCGGTGCGGGATACCTCTGAAATTACCTTGGGACATATTTTAGAGTCTGTTGATCGGATTGTCAGTGTCGATGATGAAGAGATAGCCAATGCAATTTTGTTTTTGCTTGAGCGTCAAAAATTGGTTGTCGAAGGGGCAGGTGCCGTCGGTGTAGCGGCAGTTTTACATGACAAATTGAGTGATCTCAAAGGGAAAAAAATCGGTATTGTCCTCAGCGGAGGGAATATGGATGTCACCCTTTTGTCCATCATCATCGAAAAAGGGTTGATCAAATCGGGGCGAAAGATGAAGCTCACCGTGACATTAGTCGATAAACCGGGAGCATTGATGAAACTCACCGAAATGCTCCAAGGGTTGAATGCCAATATCGTCCATATCGATTATGATCGTACCTCTACAACATTGGCGTATGGTGATGCCAACGTTATGATCCATTTGGAGACCAAAGGGGAAGAACATCAATCCCAAATTCGTGCTCTCCTTAAAGAACACCGCTATTTAAGCAGTGAAGAGCACTAAAGAGAGCGTATGGATATTTTAAAATTATTCAATATTAAAGTACCCATACTCTTGGTAAAAGCGATAGAGGGGGGCAAATTGGGGATTATTGATGCCCAAAATGCCCTTCGTCTCATTGATCTCAAAAGCTATTCGGTGGTGGGCGGATTTAAAAGCAGTATTACCCACGATAGAATTGTCGGTACCCATGTCGATATGACGAATGAGGGTGATTTATCGATATCGATGATCCCCGGCACCAATAAAGCGGCGGTTTTTAATGTCACCTCCAAAGAGCTGTTGTATAAAGTCGGACGCCATAACGGGGAGATCGAGAGTGTCGGATTAGACCCAAACGGCAGATATTGTGTCACCTGTGGGCAAGACGGAAAAGCGTTTGCGTGGGTACTCAAAACAGCGCGATTGGCTTTTTCGATGCCGCCCCATTCCGATTTTATCACGACCGTGTCGTTTAGTGATAACGGCCAATGGATTGCTACCGGAAGCTACGACCGTACTATCAATCTGCTCAATATTGCCACAATGAAACATCCCCTAAAGTTACGAGGCCACTCCAGTGCGGTGATGAAGATACAGTTCCTCCCCGAAGCACGTCTCCTCTCTGTCGATAAAGAGGGGGGATTGATTGTTTGGGATATGCGAAACGGAAAAATCATTAAACGTTTACCGAAAATGAATGACGATGTAACGACTATGACGGCAAGTGCCGATAAAAAATTTGCCTTTGTCGCAACAAAGCTCGGACTGGTAGGTTTGTATGATCTTCATACGCTTGAACAGGTTAAACAGCGCTATATCAAAGAATCCGAATCCATTACGTCGATGACGTTTATAGTTGATGGCTTTAGGCTCGCTATCGGAACGGCGGAAGGGAATGTGCGGATATATTCGCTGTTTGGAAATGAGGAGAGCTATATGGGTATGTTACGCGAGCAGCGCTACAAGGCTTTTTATGAAGCGTTAGAAGACAACCCGATGCTTCTGTACTCCAAACCTTATGAAGCAGTAGAGCGGGTTTGGGAAGATGTATTAGAAAAAGCGCGTCGTTATTTGGAAAAAAACGACCGTGCCAAGGCAAAACAACTTTTCGATTTATTCGCCGGAATCCCCAAAAAGAATGCCCTTATCAATCAAATTATGAAAGCGTACGAACAATACGCCCAATTTCAAAACTATATTGAAGCGGGACGGTTTCCGTTGGCCTATTCGATGGCGAAACAATATCCGGCATTCAAAGACTCCGAACCATACCGTAAAATGGAATTGCGGTGGAAAAAGCTCTTCTTGAAAGCGCAAGAGTTGATTTTGACCCCCAACGGTGATGATCAGGCACGCCAGATATTGGCACCGTTTCGGGGGATTTCGGATAAAACTGCATTAATCCAACAGCTTTTCGATCAGCGCCGTATGTATGAGTATATGAAAAAAGTGATTGCCAATCGCGATTTTGTAAAGTTTTTTGAACTCATTAAAGCTCATCCGTTTCTAAAAGAGTTCTCCGAATACAACGCTATCATGGATTATGCCGATAAACTTTATATTCAGGCACACAAAGGGTATATGAGCGGTGATTATGCGACAGCGCGAAAGGCGTGCGAAATTTTAACCGCCTTTCCCGACTATTCGAGCGAAGCGCAGGAGATGGCCGATACGATACGGGTCAAACATTTGTTCTACGATGCCATTACCTCTAATAATCTTGCCAATGCCTTCTCTTATTTGAGTTCCTATCCTCTGTTGTATGAAACTCCTGAAGCACAGGTATTGGAGCGCCAATGGAATCTCTTGGTCGATCAGGCACAGCGTGTCGCTGCACGGGGTGAGGCGTTGGAGACACTGGCATTTTTTGAACCCTATTTTTCGATAACGGACAAATTTGCGGCGATCGGAACTGTCATGGCTCAGGCGTATTGTGCTCAGCTGGAGCAGAAACTGAAGCAACAAGAGCCTCTGGAAGTTCTTGAGAGGGGTATTCGTCAGTATGTCGCCATATTTGGTATCGATGAGGGGATTTACTCCGTTTATGAATATGTCAAAAAGCGGTACGGGTCAAATCTAGATCTGGATAATCTAAAACAAGGTTCAATGGAATCGTGGACCCCTTCGATCCGTCTAGCGGATATTTGTGCCAAATGATTGCCATCGATTTGGGATCGAATACGATTCGATGCATTGAGTTTGACGGAATCAGATGGGGGAAAAGTTTTGAGAAAATTGTCAAAACTGCCGAATCGCTTCATCAGAGCGGGACAATCGGAGCATCCGCCGTACAACGGATCATCGATGCGATTCATGAGGCGAAAAGGGTGATCGATTTCTCATCATCAGAAGTGGTTGCCTATACGACTGCGGCAATGAGATTAGCCTCAAATCAGCAGGAAGTTGTGGCAAAGATTTTTGAGGAGAGCGGAATCCAATTTACAATAATCGACGCCGACAAAGAGGGACAATTAACCCTCGATGCCGTCCTCTATCGATTGGATATTTTAGGCAATAGACCCGATTCATTCGTACTTTGCGATATTGGAGGGGGATCAACGGAACTGATCCGTTATGCACGTGGAGAGGTCGAGACGTTTAGTATCAACAGAGGAATTGTGACCCTCAGTGAAAGCGCTCGGGACAAAGTGGGGATACTGCGTAATATTGATGAGTTCAAAACGTTGATTGCTGAGCGCTTAGGGGACGGATCGTACGAATCTTTGGTGATGACCGCAGGGACACCGACAACGATTGCGGCGTATTTGCTCGGAATGGATTATACGAGCTATGATCCGGAAAAAATCAACGGTTATACCCTCTCTCTTCAAGATTGTTATCGTGTCTACGATGAGCTGTTATCGATGGATGAGGGGGAGAGAACACGTTTTGTCGGGGTAGGGAGAGAGAACCTGATTATCGCCGGTATTTTGATGGTGATTGCGATCTATGAAGTGATGGATTTTAAAGAGGCTGTTATTGTAGATGATGGTTTACGGGAAGGGATCGCTTTAGAATATTACAAAATGCGATAGTTTTTTGAGCTGTTAATGAATTAGGTTATAATAGAGTCAAAAAAGAGGGGAGAATAGTATGAAATTAACGAATATTAAACGTGTCGGTATCCTCCTCCGCCCCTCTACCCCTGAACTTCGAGAGATGTTTTTTGAAACAAAGCGGATTTTTGAATCACGCGGCATCGAGGTGGTTATCGACAATATCAGCGGCGGCATGATCGGCACCATGGGACAGCCTTTTGATATGATGTGTCAAAACAGCGATTTTTTGGTGACGATTGGAGGGGATGGCACACTCATCTCTGCGGTGCGCCGTTCCTATCGCTACCAGCTTCCGGTGTTGGGAATACATGCGGGGAAGCTTGGATTTTTGGCGGATATCGATATCTCTGAGTTGGAGACGTTTGTTGATCAAATGCTCAAAGGGGAATTTCGAATCGACCAGCGGGCGATTTTGCAAGCGACCATCGTCACCCCGAATGGGGATACAACCATCTATGCTTTTAACGATATCGTCTTGACCCGCCCCTCTATCGCCAAAATGATCCGGTTGGAGACATTTGTCGATGGGAAAAGCTTCAACACCTACTATGGAGATGGAGTGGTGGTATCGACCCCGACGGGTTCAACCGCCTATAACCTTTCAGCCGGCGGACCGGTGATGTTCCCTCTGACCCAAGTGTTCGCACTCACCCCTATTTGTCCCCACTCGCTGACCCAGCGTCCGGTTGTCCTTCCTGGACATTTTGAGATTGAAATGAAAACTCCCGATCCGAGTGCCTTGGTGATTGTTGACGGTCAGGATTTGGTCGAAATCAGCGACAGCGACAGGGTTCATATCAAACTTGCCGGCGGTGCGGCGCATTTGATTCACCGTAATGAATTCAACTATTTTGAAGTACTCAAAGAGAAATTAGGGTGGGGGAACTAATCGGTGATAGAGAGATTTTATGTCAAAGAGTTTTTAACTTTTAAAGAAGCAGAACTCGAATTTCACCCCGGTTTGGTTGTTTTTACGGGACCCAGCGGAAGCGGTAAGTCGATTCTGATGAGGTCAATTTTGGCATCGGTCGCTTTGGAGAGCGTCGAAGCGCAAATCTGTGAGTCATCGGTTGCGTGGGAAATCGACGAAGATCGCTTTGGAATTCAAAATGAATCTCCCAATATTTTTCGTCAAGTCAAAAAAGAGAAAACACGCTATTTCATCAACACGCAAAGTACCTCTAAATCCTCTATGGAGACGATCAGCGGTTCATATCTTCGCCACTTGAGCCTCAAAGACTACAGCGATTTTGAGCCCTCGGCGTTGTTGGAGATGCTCGATCGGCGGATTATTGCGATTGATCCCGCCTACGCTCAAACGCTCGAAGAACATCGTTTATCCTTTTTAGAGTACAAATCCCTCTCGGAAGCGTTAAAAACGATCGAAGATCGGGAAAAAAATATGGCCGATCTCAAAGAGTTTGCCCAATTCGAGATCCATAAAATAGATTCCATATCACCCCGTATCGGGGAGGATGAAGAGCTCAACGTGATCAAAAAACAGCTCTCCAAAAAAGAGAAAATCGAAAAAGCGATTGCTCAAGCCGAATCGATTTTCACCCATGAATCCTCCGTGAGCAACGCATTGGGTCTCTTAGAAATCGAGAGTGCTTTTTTTGACGATGCAATGAATGAGTTGCGAAGTCTCTTTGAAAGTGCATTGGAACGCTTAGAGGAGCTAGAAGAGGTCTCGGTCGAATCGGTGCTCAACCGTATCGAACAGATTGCGGAGTTGAAACGGCGCTATGGCGGTGTCGAAGAGGCATTGGCGTATCGCGATCAAAAACGGTTGGAATTGGAGTCCTACGAGACGATTGAAGAGTCAAAATCGGATCTTATACGTCAAATTGCGACATTGAAAACGATCCTAGATCAGAGTTCGGCACTTCTCTCCTCTAAACGCCGTTCCATCCTCTCGAACACCCTCGAAAAACTAAACGGATATTTGGGAATGCTCTATTTGCGTGAAGCGACGTTGGAGATCGAAAACACCGTATTGGGTGAAATGGGAAGTGATAAAGTAGTCTTGGGGCTTGCGGGAACCAAACTTGATCGCCTCAGCTCCGGTGAATTCAATCGTCTGCGTCTTGCGCTGCTCGCTTTGGGGGTCGAGAATCTCCGAAACAGCGGCGGCGTATTGATGCTCGATGAGATCGATGCCAATCTCAGCGGCGAAGAGTCGATGAGCGTCGCCAAAGTGCTCCGCCATCTCTCATCACGGTATCAGATTTTTGTAATCTCTCATCAGCCGCAGCTTACCTCTATGGGGCAACAGCACTTTTTGGTCTACAAAGATGGGGAGAGCCGTGTGCGCGAATTGAGTGATGCGGAGAGGATCGAAGAGATCGCCCGTATCATCAGCGGCGATGCGATCAGTGACGAAGCGCGCGGTTTTGCAAAAGATTTATTTGAACGTTCACGAGGAAAGCAATGATCATCGACACCCATATCCATCTAGATGATGAGCGTTATCGCGACGATTTTGATGAAATGATCCATCGCGCCCATGAGGCGGGACTTGAGGCATTTATCATCCCCGGGGCCCATCCAGGGACGCTGGATCGTGCGGTTGAATTGGCCGAAACCTACAATAATGTCTATTTTGCTGTTGGGGTACACCCTTACGATATGGAGAATTTCGAAGCACTCGATTTTGAATCTTATGCAGCCCATCCAAAATGCGTTGCAATCGGAGAGTGCGGTTTGGACTATTTTCGTCTTGAAGGCTCAGATGAAGAGAAAATAGCTGAAAAGATCCGCCAAGATCATGTATTCCGTGAACAGATCCGTTTTGCGAAAAAAGTAAAAAAACCGCTCATTGTCCATATTCGCGATGCATCGCATGATGCAAAAATGGTACTCCTCGAAGAGGGGGCGGGAGAAGTCGGCGGAGTACTCCATTGCTATAACGCCGATGATGAACTGCTTTCCCTCTCAAAAGAGAATTTTTATTTCGGCATCGGCGGGGTAGTGACGTTTCAAAATGCAAAAAAACTCATCAACGTTTTGCCCAAAATTCCCCATGAAAAACTGTTGATCGAAACGGACGGTCCCTATCTCACCCCTCACCCCCATCGGGGAACTAGAAATGAACCCTCCTATACCCGCTATGTTGTCGATAAAATGGGGGAGATTTTGGAGATGGATGTTCATGTGCTCGAATCGTTGACGACCTCGAACGCAAAGCATCTATTTGGCTTAGGATAGAAACCAATGGAGCGGAGATGCAGGTAAAATGGTTAGTATTACTTTGTCTCCCTTTGATTTGTAGTGCGATTGGATTTGATCCCTCCGATCGCCAAAAAATCGAAATACTGAGTCATTTCGACATTCCCGCTTCGTATCTCAAAGACCCCTATTTACATGATGTTTATACGCAAAAAAAGAGAGAATGCACCCTTCAAGGTTTTGCTGATACGTCAGAAAATGCCGATGTATTTGTACCGTTGCTCTCCTCATTGATCGCTCAATCCGATCTCCCCAGTGAGTTTTTATTCGTTGCTTTGGTTGAATCTCAGCTACGGACGGAGACAACTTCGCATCGCGGTGCGGCAGGGTTATGGCAGTTTATGGAGTCAACGGGAAAATTACAGGGACTCAAAGTGAACCAATTTGTCGATGAACGGAGAGATCATATCAAATCGACCCGTGCCGCGATAGCCTATCTGAGCACTCTAAAAAAACAATTCGGCAAATGGTATTTGGCGCTGATTGCCTATAATTGTGGAGACGGCAGGCTATTCAAAGCGATCCGTAAAGCCGGGACGAGCGACATTCATACATTAACAGATCCCAAGCGCGATCTGATACCCGCTGAGAGCCGAAATTACATCCGAAAAGTGATCGCTCTGTCATTTTTATCCAAAGATGATCTCTTTTTATCCCAAATCCAATGGGACTCTTCTACCGCTATGTCAAACGAAAATCCGCTGGCAACCATCTATTTGCCCGAGGGGGAGGATATTGATCGGATTGCGGCGGTTTTGGAAATGCCGAAGAAAAATTTGGTTCGCCTTAACACCCATCTTAAAAAAGGGGTTGTTCCACCGAACGAACAAGCCTATCCCGTCTATATCCCTAAAGAGAAGCTCGATGATTTCCGTCAGAAATATCGTACAAAATCATTGAAACGGTATTTCGTGATGCACAAAATTAAATCGGGAGAGACGCTTGAACAGCTCTCTAAACGTTACAATGTTCCGAAAAACTCCATTATGATGGAGAATATGATGGGGAGTGAAGAGCGTTTGGCCAATCGTCGGATCCAGATCCCTATCACGAAACCTTATCTTAAAAATACCCGGTTTCATACCGTGAAATCGGGTGAAACCCTACTTTCAGTCGCGCAATTGTATAATGTAACATTAGAACAAATTAAAGCAAAAAACCCCTTTGCTACCAATGTTTTGAAAGAGGGTGAGGAGATCAAGATTGACGATTAAAGCTCTAATGATCGTTACGGCACTGTTTTTGGGCGGTTGTACGACAAAAACTGGTTCCTATTCGTATCAGCCGACCAAGCCCTCTCAAAAATACCCCTCACAACAGTTGGCGATGAGCTCTTCAACCGTCTATAAACAAAACGGCGAGCTTCAAGCGACGATGCGTCCCTATACGGTGATGGGAAAGGAGTACTATCCAACGGTTGTGAGCGTCGGAGATACCTTTAGCGGACGTGCCAGCTGGTATGGTCCCGATTTCCACGGCAAATCGACCAGCAACGGCGAGGGGTACGATATGTACGCTATGACGGCGGCGCACAAGACGTTACCGATGAATACCGTAGTGCGGGTAACCAATACCGACAATAATGCTCAAACCGTTGTCCGTATCAACGACCGGGGTCCGTTTGTTGAAAGCCGTATAATCGATCTCTCCTATGCGGCGGCACAAGCGATCGGCGTTGATAAAAAAGGGACGGCTCCGGTAGTGCTTGAAGTGCTGGGATTTGAACCAAGTTCGATGAAAACTATCGATATGAGCGCCCTTGCAAAAGGGCCGAAACAATCGGTACTCAGTTCATTTTTTGTCCAAATCGGCTCCTTTGAGCGATTTGAGGGGGCTATGAGCACAAAGCAAAAATACGCTTCCTATAACGGCTATTCGGCAATTATTAAAGATACAGAGTATAATAACAAACGACTATTTCGTGTCTGGCTCGGTGGATTCAAAAGTGAAGCCGAAGCGCGCGATTTCATTTCACGGGGCTATTTTGAAGGCTCCTTTATCATAAGGGAATAAGATGATCCAAAAAAAACGTACAACCAAAGAGACCGATATCGATTTATCGCTTCGCATTGCGGGGGAAGGTAAAAGCACGATTTCCACCAAAGTAGGCTTTTTGGATCATATGTTGGAGAGTTTTGCCAAACATGCTCAAATCGATTTGAGCGTAACGTGTGAGGGAGATATCCATATCGACGATCACCACAGTGTTGAAGATATCGGAATTGTTTTAGGTCAGGCATTGCGTGAAGCGATCTATCCGATCGAGAAGGTAGAACGTTTCGGAAGTGCTACCATTGTCATGGATGAGGCGGCGGTGTGTTGTGATCTTGATCTAAGCAATCGCCCGTTTTTGGTTTATGATGTTCCAGTATCAGGGAAAATAGGTTCTTTTGATACCGAGTTGGCGGAAGAGTTTTTCCGTGCGGTTGTCTTTAATGCGGGGATTACCGCACACATCATCATGGTTCGGGGTAAAAACAAACACCATATCATTGAAGCGGCATTTAAATCATTGGCGGTTGCCCTTCGCCGTGCTTTGGCCCGAAACGATCGTGCGGGTGTTCCGAGCACCAAAGGGGTTTTATGATTAAACTGTTGATTTTGGACGTGGACGGTTGCATGAGTGATGGCAAAATCATCTATACCACCGATGGTTTGGAACTTAAAAATTTCAATGTCAAAGACGGGTTTGCGATCAAAACATGGGTAAAAATGGGTCATAGTGCCGCCATCATCACCGGACGTAACTCGTCGATTGTGGAACATCGTGCTAAAGAGCTCGATATCGCCCATCTCTACCAAGGGGTTAAAGACAAACGTGCCGTTGCGATGCAGATGTGTTCGGAACTGGGGATCGAGTCTCATGAAGTGGCGGTGATCGGCGATGATCTCAATGACTATAATCTCCTCCAATGGGCGGGTCAAGCCTATACCCCATCCGATGGATCGGAGTATTTGAAAAATATTGCCGAAGTACTTGAACGGCGCGGTGGCGATGCATGTGTCCGTGAAATGATCGAAAAAGTGATCCGTCGCAACGGTGAAGAAGAAAAATTTTTAGGATTCTGGATTTAAATGTCGATCAACCTCTTTTTTATCTTTCTTTTGGCTCTTTTGCTAGGAATGTTCGGGTATTTTACCCCGAAACTCACCTCTGCGGAGGAAGCAAAAGAGATCCCTCAAATCGAATTGAGTCAGTTCAAGCTCTACGAAATTTCCAAAAGGGGAATTGATCATGTTTTGGAAGGGGAAAAAGGGGAGAAATTTGAGGATCGCTATACGGTAACATCAGCAAAATTTAGCGATAATACCAAACATTTATTCCAATTCGTCACCTCGGATCAGGTCGAATACAAAGCAGACCGGATCGATTTGAAACAAAATGTCCATTACGCTCGTGATGATGGATTGGAGTTTCGTTCCCGTGAGGGGACATACGATACCAAACGCTCTACGATTCGGACTAACGGATCGTTTGTCATAACCCAAAAAGCTCATCGTATCGACGGTGATAAATTGGTCTACGACACCCAATACGATACGGTATCGGCTGAACGGGTTCAGATCCGTTACCAACTCAAATAGGAAATAGAATATGTTACGAATTTTATTAATTTTTGCCCCGTTGTTTTCCACCCTTCTATTTGGTGAAGAGTTAAAAGTGATCTCAGATACGTTCAAAGCCGATCAACGACAGGGGGTTTCGGTATTCAACGGGAATGTCAAAGTGACCAAAGGGCATGATGAACTCAATGCCTCCAAAGTGACTATTTATACCGACAAAGAGAACAAGCCGACCAAATATTTGGCAGAGGGTGAGGTCTCATTTTATATCGTTACCGAAATGGGTGAAAAATATAAAGGAAAATCTCAAAGCGCCGTCTATCTTCCCAACGAAAGCGAATATCAGTTTTCCAAAAAGGTCGATTTGATTCGTTTGGACGATTATCGCCGCGTTAAAGGGGATAGGGTAGTTGTCAATACGACTCAAGGACACGCTTCGGCTGAAAGCGCAAATAATGAGCCGGTCGTCATGACTTTTACAATCCAAGACAAAAAATCGAAAAGTGTCCCTAAATGATCGAAATCATCGATTCTGTTTTCCTGACATCGGCTCCTAATATTCGGTTGGCTCCCGAAAACGAGTACCAAAACGAAGTAGCCTTTATGGCCCGTTCAAACACCGGCAAAAGCTCGTTGCTTAACTCATTGACACAGCGCAAATCGTTGGCAAAAGTATCCGCGACTCCGGGGAAAACACGCCTTATCAACTATTTTGACGTTGTTTTCGCGGATCGGGACACTAACGAGCGGCTCTTAGCCAAATTTGTTGATTTGCCCGGTTTCGGATATGCGAAGGTGGCCAAATCGCTTAAAACCGATTGGGAGAGTAATCTCACCGATTTTATTTCACAGCGAAAACAGATCCGTATTTTTGTCCATCTTATCGATTGCCGTCATCCCGATTTGGAGATCGACCGCTCCGTTGCCCACTATCTTGAAGAGATTTGTACTCCCGACCAATCTATTGTGACCATTTTCACCAAGATCGATAAACTCAACCAAAAAGAGCTCTCTGAGCTTAAAAGACGGTTCCCAGGCGCACTGATGGTATCCAACTCCAAGCGGCGCGGTGTCGATAAAATCGTTGAGCATTTTTATCACATTTTAAAAAGTGATTCCGATGATAACCTATAAAAAACCGACATTGCATGACATTCCCGCCATGCAGCAGCTTGTCGCGCCGGAGATTGAGAGCGGTGTCATTTTACCGCGCAGCAATGATGAGATCGCAACCAACATCCGCTCTTATTTTTTGGCGCTTGATGGCGAAAAACTGGTCGGTTTTGTAGCGCTTCACATCCACTCACCAGTATTGGCGGAATTACGCTCAATGATCATCGATCAATCGTACCGAGGTCAGAATATCGGAAGTACTTTGGTAGAAAAAGCGTGTGAAGAGGGTCGTCGTTTGGGGCTCAAAGAGGTTTTGGCACTTACGTATCAACAACGTTTTTTTGAACGGCTAGGATTTGTGGAGATCCCGAAAGAGTCTATTCCCGAACATAAAATTTGGGCTGATTGTATTAAATGCAAACATTTTCCGGTATGCAACGAAGTTTCTCTTATCAAAACGTTATAAATCAGCTTTTTTTAGTTGTTTTATTCGTTTTCTATATCAGTCTAAGCAGTATCTATTTGATTCTACCGCCGCTGTTGGCAATTTTGTTTTACTCTTATCATAATGCGTTGAGTAAACACGATCTTTTCGGCTTGATTATCGTGTCGATAATGTTGTTGATTTTTGAAGCGGAAAAAGGGTTTTGGTTTGGAAGCACGCTCCTTTTTTTCACCTTCTTATCGCTCTATCTTCTCCCCAAGCTCGAACAGCTCATCCAATGCCGTTTATGTATGGGTGCCATTATGGTCGCGTTAGCCTATCCGGGATATTGGATATTTATGAGCATTGCCAACGGCGTTTTCCTCTTGATCCCGCCACAAATCGATTGGCATACACTTCTTTATATGGTGATTGAATTTATGGTAATAGCGACGTTAGTATGAGAATCAAACTTCTACTTAGTTTTTTTATCATCATTTGGGTCGGCTTGCTCGTGCGTGTTTTCCATCTAGCCGTTCAGTCAAACGACTATTATGAGACTCTCTCTGAAAACAACAGTATTAAAACCGAATTCTCAGCTCCGGTTCGAGGCGAGATATTGGATCGTACCAATGAACCTGTTGCGATCAACGAGTTGGGATTTAAAATCGCTTTGGCTCCCCATTTGACAAAAGGGAAAGATACGACAAAACTTGACGCCGAAATCAAATACCTTACATCGATGATTCCGACATTGGATGGGAAAAAAATCGCCAAACTCTATAAACAACACGATTCGTACTATAATCATGTTTTTATCGACGTTGTTGATTTTGTGCCGCATGAGACGATTATTCCTCTCTATGCGTTGATGAATCTCCGAGAAACGATCCGTATTTCTCCATCTCCCAAAAGACTTTATCCTTACGGTGCGGTTGCATCCCATCTGATCGGTTATGTCGCTAAAGCCAACCAAAAAGAGATTGATGCCGATCCGACCCTTCAGCTTTTGGGTCATGTCGGTAAAAACGGAATCGAAAAATACTATAACCGATATTTACAAGGGGAAGCGGGAGAACGACGGATCAAAGTAAACGCCCATAATGTTGAAATTGAAGAGGTTGGACGAAGTGCAACCAAAGAGAATCGCAACCTCGTCCTTAATCTTGATATGCGACTCCAAAACTTTATCTCTCAATCGTTTGAAAAACGGGTAGGATCGATCATCGTTATGGATATTCACGGTGCGATCTATGCCGCCGGCAGTTATCCGGAATATGATCTTAATAAATTTGTCTCAGGGATCAGCTCCAAAGATTGGAATGAACTGATGACAAGTGTTGATGCGCCGTTTACCAATAAAATGATCAACGGTCTTTATCCACCCGGTTCTACTGTTAAAACCGGAATGGGACTGATTTATGTAACCTCCGGAATGTTGAATGAAAACTCAACCGTACAATGCAGCGGATCGATGAAACTGGGGAATCGTGCGTTTCGTTGCTGGAAAGGGACGGGGCATGGAACCACCAACCTTTCCAAAGCGATTACCCAAAGCTGTGACGATTATTTTTACAAAGGTTCTTTACAGGTAGGAATCGAGCGGATGAGTACCAATCTTATCCGAATGGGGCTGGGTAAAAAAACGGGGATCGATTTACCGAATGAGTTTATCGGTACGGTTCCGAGCCGAGCGTGGAAAAGGGAGAAATTCAACAAACCGTGGTATCAGGGGGAAACACTCAATACCTCGATCGGGCAGGGGGATTTTTTGGTTACCCCGTTGCAGATGGCACAGTTTACCGCGCTCATGGCTACGGGTAAATTGCCGATCCCCCATATCGCCAAATCGATCGGAAACAATCCCAATACTCCTGCTCCTCTTGATGTTTTGACCCAAGCGGAAAAAGAGAAACTCCCGATCGTCCAAAATGCCATGAGAGGGGTTTGTAACGATCCGGGGGGGACGGCAAAAGGGTATGTTCATACTCGGTTTCCGATTGCCGGCAAAACCGGTACGGCGCAAACAACCGGAATCGCCCAAAATGTCAAACAGCGCCAAAGCGAACACTCTATGGATTATTTTAGTCGTTCCCATGCTTGGTTTACCACGTACGGACCTGCCGATAATCCGCAGTTTATCGTGACGGTGTTAGTTGAACACGGAGGTCACGGAGGGGAAGCGACCGGAGGAATTGTATCGGGGATCTATAATAAGCTTGATGATCTTGGGTATATCACTAAATAATCTGAAGCACTTGATGGGTGAAACCCACCAAGCGGCAGGGACAACTGTCCCTACGACCCGCTAAAGCTAGCCGTATCTTTCGGATACGGCAGAAGGAAAGTTTATTCTTCGAGGGTTCGAACGATCAAACTTTTTGGGAGTTGAAATTTCTCAATGAGTTCGATCTCTTTGAGACGCATCTCACCGTTATCGATTTCATGATCAAATCCCATAAGATGAAGCATTCCATGGATAAAGAGGAGGGCAAGCTCATCGTTCTCACTATGTCCTAACTCTTTGGCGACACTCTCTACTTTATCAACACTGATAACGATACTTCCCATCGGCGCACCGGGGAACGGATCACTGGGAAAACTCAATACGTCGGTTGCTTTGTCGATACCGCGAAATTCATGGTTTATTTCGGCTATTTCGTCATTGTCAGTCAATATCAACTCAATCTCTGCATCGCTTAGGTAATCTGCAATACGCTCAATGAGCTGAAAATCATAGGTTGTGTCGGTTCGGTTGTCTAGTTCTATCATTCTGACATTGTACCATAAGGCGACCCTTGGTAAAATCTCACAAAAGGGATATATATATATGAGTAAAAAAGCACTTTGTATCATGAGCGGCGGGATGGATTCGACCCTCGTCGCCTACATCATGCGCGCACGCGGCTACGATATCGTGGCACTCCATTTCAATTACGGCCAGCGTACGCTAATCAAAGAACTCTCCTGCTTCCGTTCGATTTGTGACGATTTGGGGGTGAGTGAAAAATACGAGATTGATCTCGATTTTTTCAAAACGATCGGAGCTTCGGCATTGACCGATCACACTCTAACTGTGCCGACCGGAGGGATAGAAGTGGGTGTCCCCATCACCTACGTCCCGTTTCGCAACGGTATATTTCTCTCAATCGCAACAGCGATTGCTGAAAAAGAGGGGTGTGAGGCGATTGCCATCGGTGTGGTTGAAGAGGATAGCAGCGGTTATCCCGATTGCCGTGAAAGCTTTATTGAAACATTCCAAAATGCCGCCAATCTGGGAACCAAAGAGACGACCGCCATCACGATAGAAATGCCGCTCGTGCATCTGCAAAAATCGCAGATTGTGGAAGAGTCTATTCGACTCGGAGCGCCGCTCCATTTGACATGGAGCTGCTATCAAAGCGAAGAACGTGCGTGCGGCGTATGTGATAGCTGCCGCCTCCGTCTAAGAGGCTTTGAACGTGCGGGAGCGGTTGATCCAATCGATTATGTTTAATGCCGATACTTCACCGATAACGATCCACTACCGTCCGCGCAATCGAAACACCTATATTACGATTACCCATCAGGGTGAAGTATGCGTACGGACTCCGATCAAAGATGAGAGACGAATTCGGATAATTTTACGTCAGCGGGAAGGGTGGATTTCATCCAAACTCTCACACATCGCTGCTATTCCGACAACGGATCATATACTGGGTGAAACCATCAAATTTCGAGGTGAATGTCTACCGGTTGCACAGTTCTCACATTTAGTTAAAAGACTCGAAAAAGTAAAAAACAGCATTAATATTGAAAAATATTACATCGGTTTTTATAAAAAAGAGGCCGAATTGACGCTTCCTTCCAGAGTAATGCATTATGCACGAAAAATGAATTTACATCCCAAAGAGATACGGTTCAAAAAAATGAGGCGGCGTTGGGGAAGCTGTAACAGTGAGGGAATCGTAACACTCAATACGATGATGATGCAGCTTTCGTATGAGCATATTGACTATATCATCGTGCATGAATTAGCCCATTTGAAACATATGAACCACTCCCGAGAGTTTCATGCACTGGTTCGGACAATTTTAGAGAATGAAAAGGCTCTGAGGGGGGAATTAAAACAGATTCGTATCGGTTAAAAGAAATCGAGTTCGAGCTGTTTCATTGATGAGCGAGAAGGGTTTAAAATTCCTTTGTCGACTCCGGCTACTAGGGCAAAGTGAAAGGTTTTGGATTGCAGAATACTGAGCACCTCTTCGGGATAGCGGTAAAAATGGATATTCTCGACACCGATGGTGAGATTCGATTTCATACTTTCCGGCAATAGATAAAGAATTTTTGCCCATGAAGCCTGTGCGTCAAGAAAATCAATCTGCTCATCTATTAGCTCCAAATAGGGCTCAAAAATTACAACCCGATCACTGCTTCCGAACTCTTTGCTCTCCAACCGTGAGTTGGTAAAGACAGGGATAAAATGACCCATTTTACCGAATCCGCGAATCTGAAACGGAATTCGCAAAAAGGTGTAAAAAAAGAGGAGATGTTCCAAATAAGGGATAAAGAACGGTGAGAGCATCTGCCGCTCATAAAACGTATCGTTATGGATAAACGAGGTCTCAAAGAGAGTCTGCTCGATAATCGTAATGGTACTTTCCTGCGCACGTATAAGCCCTGAGTATTCGACAAAAATATCGGGATCGGTAAGGGCAGGGGAGAAAAGAACGATCGATTTTTTCTCCAGAGGCCAGAGCTTTTCCCAAATTTCCCGCATAGACCCCTCAATATTGCAAAACGTTGGAGGTGTTGAAATCATCATCGAGAGTTTGAGGGTAATCGGATCACACGAATAGACTTGAAGCTCTTTTTCGAGAAGATAAAAGCGGATCAGTTTTTTGAGGCCACTGTCGATATCATCGACTTTGATCCATGCGATTTCGCTGTCGCTGATTTGGGTGGGACGGTCGAACATAACTCCATATGCGCCGTTTTGGAGCGCTTCGGGGATATCATCGGGGGAATAGGCGACAAACAATGATCCGCGCTTTACCTTGGAAGATTCAAATACGACATTCTCAAAGATAGTGACGGAAGGATCTCCGAGGAGCGATCCTTTGGTCAGTGCGAGGATGTTTTCAAGTCTCATCCCACCGAACTTCCGCTAAGGCGTGGTTTTTCAGGTCGCACGAGGCAAAGTCCATCGGCATCTTTTGCCGCGAGGATCATCCCCTCAGAGAGTAATCCCATCAATTTTGCCGGTTTGAGGTTCGCCACCACACACACTTGCGTATTGATGAGTGATTCGGCGCTGTAATACTCACGGATTCCGGCAACGATTTGACGTGGCGTTTCTTCTCCCAAATCAACTCTGAGTTTGAGGAGTTTGGAGCTTTTCGGTACCTCTTCGGCATCGAGTACGGTTCCGATTTTGATCGAGGTTTGGAAAAACTGATCGATGGTAATGAGACCGTCTTCCGATACGGTTGTCTCTTTTTTGTCTTCCATTTTGGCTCTCGGCTCTGCTCTAGGAGCCTCTTCAATCATCGCTTTCGGAGCTTCAGCCATAAGTGGCTCTTCAACTCGCGGGAAGAGAGGAGGGATTTTTTTAATAGTGAATGGTTTTAGCAATTCGCCGTTTTTGATCAATTCATTATAACTTTCCGTGGAGATATCAAAACCGAGAGCATCAGCAATTTTTGCAGTGGTTTTAGGCATGACAGGGTGTAATAATACAGATGCTTTTGCCAAAAGATTAGCCACCAATGCAACCGTTGCCAGCGCCTCATCGTTGCGCCCCTCTTTGATTTTAACCCATGGAGCGTGCTCTTCGATCGCTTTATTGCCGATCGTAAAGACGCGCCATAACTCTTCGAGATAACGGTGTGGTTGAAGCTCGAAAAGATAGTTTTCTGCCATTTTAAGAGATTCAGCGGCATCGGAGAGCTCTTTGACATGATAACGTGCTACATCTTTGCTGTCGATGTTAAAGTCAGAGTACTTTTCAGACATTCCGATGATACGGTTGAGGAGGTTCCCCAAATCGTTCGAGAGATCGGAATTCATCCGATCGATCAAAGCTCTTTGCGAAAAATCTCCGTCTTGCCCGAACGGCACTTCACGCATCATAAAATAGCGGAAATTCTCAACACCGTAGTGTTTGGAAACTTCGCGGGGATCGACGACGTTCCCTTTGGATTTAGACATTTTTTCGCCGTCGCGTGTCCACCAACCGTGGGCGGCGATGTGTTTAGGGAGAGGAAGTCCCAAACTCATCAAAAACGCCGGCCAGTAGATTGCATGGAATCTGAGGATGTCTTTACCGACGAGTTGAACGTTAGCCGGCCAGAATCCCATTTTTGCCTCATCGGTACCGTATCCGAGTGCCGTGGTGTAGTTCATCAGCGCATCGAGCCAAACGTACATAACGTGTTTCGGTTCGTTCAAAGATTCCGGCAAATGGACACCCCAGCTGAAACTGGTTCGGGTGACGGAGAGATCGGTCAATCCCCCGCGTACAAAACTGATAACTTCATTGCGGCGTGATTTTGGGAGGATGAATTCCGGATGGGCTTCGTAATATTCCAATAGAGGTTTTTCATATTTGCTGAGACGGAAAAAGTAGCTCTCTTCTTTGACGATAGTGGTAGCTCTGCCGCAGTCCGGGCAGCACCCGCCGTCCATGAGCTGAGATTCAGGGAAGAATGTTTCACAGCTGACGCAGTAGTTCCCCTCATAAAAATCTTTGTAAATGTCACCGTTCTCGTACATTTTCGCGAATGCGGCTTGAACCCCTTTTTTATGGGACTCATCGGTAGTGCGGATAAATTGATCGTAACTAATATCAAACTCGTTCCATAGATTTCGAAACGTCGCACTAATCTCATCGGCAAATTGTTGAGTCGGTTTGTTCTGTTTTTGCGCGGACTCTTCGATCTTTTGACCGTGTTCATCCGTTCCGGTCAAAAAATAGGTTTCATTTCCCAAAAGACGGGAATAGCGGGCAAGAGTATCGGCGATGAATGTGGTGTAGGCGTGTCCGATATGGGCTTCACCGTTGACGTAATAGATAGGGGTAGTTATGTAGTTTTTCATTATGTTTTCCTTATTAAAAATCAAACCCGCCGGTTTCACCTTTGGACATACTCTCATAAACGGCACGGATGTATTTGGAGCGGATGTCACATCCGATGCAGTGTTCGCACACATAACAGCTCTCCAACGAGCGCTCCTGCTGGCATGATTGCACTGCGCTCATTGTTTCATCGAGCCGCTCTTCATACTCATTGTGCTGTTGCATAGACACTCAAAACCTCTTTTACTTCATCGCTGGAGCCAAAAAAGCAGGGGCTGGTATCGTGAACGTGACGAGGCTCTTTTTCAAGTACCCGTTTTGAGCCATCCACCGCTTTACCGCCCGCTTTTTCAAAGATAAAGGCAAACGGGAATACTTCAAACAACATCCGAAGTTTCCCTTCCGGTTTGTCTCTCGCGCCCGGGTAGCTGAACAAACCGCCCCCTTTGAGGAGGATTTGGTGCAAATCGGGAACCATGCCGCCCGAATAGCGTAAGCGATAACCGCGCGTGAAGAAACTATCAATCATTGCTTTATGATACGGCGCCCAGTACTGTTGCGTACCGCCCGGAGCCATGATTTTCCCTTTTTCGTTTAAATGGAGATGTTTGACAAATTCAAATTCGCCGTTTTGGAGCAGGTAGAGGGAGACGTTCTCTTCATCCGCAAATACGAGTTCGACACGGGGGCCGTAAACGACGTAGCATGATGCGACCATTTTGGTTGGGCTGAACTCTCCCTCATAGATACCGAAAATCGAACCGACACTGAGGTTGACATCGACGAGAGAGGAACCGTCCAACGGATCAAACGCGATGTAATAGTGTCCGCTTTCGTTGAGCACCATTGGATGTTCTTTCTCTTCGCTGGCGATGGTATGAACGCCTGCCACACGGCTAAGCTCCTCTTCGATGATAAAATCGCTTTGGATGTCGAGTTGGAGTTGGGTTTCGCCGGAGCTGTTTTGCTCTTGGGAGTAACCGATGTCTTTGACATCAATTGCGTGTTTGATCCGTACGGCACTTTTTTGGATTGCTTCTAAAATCAGATTCATTTCATTACCTTTGCGTGTGTTAAAATCCACTCAATCGCTTGATCGGGGTTGTTGAGATCGAGAATATCGATCCCATCGGGGATCGTATAGTGTGCGGTATCGATGCTCTCATCGATTGCCAAAGCGTTCATATAAGGAAAATAATCGGTATCGATTTGTCCCCGAAAGATACTGATACGCGGCAGGGGGAGATTTTTCAACCCCTCGACGAGCAATACATCAAACTCTCCAAAGAGTGCTACAAGATCCTCTAGCTCTTTGTGACGCTGGGAGAAATAGGTGGTGCGGGTAGGGGAGGTGACGATCACCTCGGCACCCGTATCACTGAATTTGTAGCTATCTTTTCCCGGAACGTCAAATTGCGCTTTGTCTTTGGGGTCGTTTTTGATGATAGCAACCTCTAAATGGTGCTCATGGATCAGTTTGCGTGCCACTTTGAGGATCAATGTGGTTTTTCCGCTGTTGGAGGGACCGGTGAATGCTACCGCTAAACGTTTTTTCAAAAAAATTGACCTCTATTAAAATGGGGGATATTATAGTGAAGGTTCCGTTTAAACTTTCTAAAGAGATGAAATATTTTGTAAGTGATGATTGGATAGAGTTACACCAACAACGATTGTGTTCTGTAGTGAAGGAGAGAAAATGGTGAAAATGTTTCTGATGATTGGGTGCTTAACATTGAGTTTATCGGCAGCCGAAGCGGTAGCATTTGTAAAAAGTATCCAAGGCGAATCGACACTCAAAAGAGAAAACGATCTCCGTCCTTTGCAAAAAGGGGAAAAACTCTATCCTCATGATGTGATTCAGACCGCGCAGAAGTCAACGGTGGGTATTTCGTTCAATGATGGAACCCGTATCGCCTTGGGATCAAAAAGTACGTTTTCTATCGATGAATACCTTTTTGAACCGGCCGCCAACAAATTTCGTCTAAACGTTTCGTTGAATAAAGGGAGTGCCGTTTTCGAATCGGGGAAAATCGGCAAATTGGCACCTGAAAAGGTGAGTTTTAAAGTTCCTCAGGGGATTGTCGGAATTCGGGGAACCAAATTTTTGGTGGAGGCGGAGTAATGGAACCATTTTTGGCATGGAGCGCATTTATTCTCGCCCTCCCTTTTTTAACCTCACAACCCGAGACCAAAGTTATCCTTTTGGATAATAGCTCTACCCATAATGCCATTGATGTATCGACAAATGCGGGTAAAGTAACGATCGATCAACCCTATTATTCGACAACTCTGCGAGATAGCAAACAAGAACCGAAGCGTATCGAAAAAGTCGACCCTGCCGTCATTGCCGAAAAATACGGTGATGTGTTGAATGCTCTCCCTTCTAAGCCTCACTCGTTTCTTTTCTATTTTGAAGCGGGAACCTCTGAGATTTCGCAAGCTTCAAAAGAGCAATCGGATGAAGTGATACGGATACTTTCCCTCTACGCACCTGCTTCTATCGAGATTATCGGACACTCTGATCGAGAGGGGGATGCCCAAAAAAATTATGAGTTGGCGCTTGAGAGAGCACATGTAGTAGAGTCATTTTTGAGAGATAAAAAAGTCGATTTGGACCGGGTCAATGTCATTTCACATGGTGAAAACGATCCTATCGTACCGACCGAAGACGGTGTTTCCGAACCGCAAAACCGCCGTGTCGAAGTGTTTGTCCGCTAAATGATGAGACGATTTTCGTTTTGGGTTCTATCCGTTTTAGCGACGGGAGCGCTCTACCTGTTGTGGTGGAACTCCTCGTTATTGCCCCAACTCGATTATCAAATTTTGGATCGCTCCAGCCTATATTTCCCCTCTTATCACACTCCGGATCATACGGTCGTAGTAGAGATCGATGATAAAAGTCTCAAAGCATTCGGACAGTGGCCATGGCCTCGGATGATTACCGCAGAGCTGATTCATAGGCTCTCAGAAGCACAGCCCGATACCATTGCCTTGGATGTCGTCTTTTCGGAACAGGATCGATCTTCTCCGAAAATATTAGAGCGCTTTTACCGCGATTTTTTTGATCTCAACATTACGATTAAGGGGATCCCCGATGAATTGAGCGATAATGATCGCCTTTTGGCCCATTCGCTCACTCAAGCTAATGTTATTTTGCCGGTTTTCAGCGATGCTAGCCAAAAGGCGAAAGAGTGTTTGTTCCCCGCGCATCACCCGATTATCAATCCAATAGAGCGTGATCCCCTTTATACCATCGATGCACTGGTGTGTAGTTTGCCTCTTTATCAAAAAAATGCCTATGCCATAGGACATATCCATGCGGGTGCTGATAGCGATGGGGTATTGCGCCGAATCAATATGTTTGTACGCTACCGTGATGAAGTGATTCCGACGCTTGGTGCGGCGGCGTTGACTGATCATAATTTGTCTGCTTCTTCCAAATTAATGACTTTTTATCCGTATGAATCGTATCGTAAAGTATCGGCGTACGATGTTCTCAGCGGCACGGTTGATCCCCAAATACTCAAAGGGAAACATCTCTTTGTGGGAACTACGGCGTTAGGGCTTGATACATGGCATACCCTAAGCAACGGAACCGTTTTGCC
>CAZBVJ010000012.1:0-67225 GCA_964495485.1 uncultured Sulfuricurvum sp. | reverse complement strand
TTTTGAGCGAATCGACGCATCCCGCATCGAGTATCTCTTTGATGTGGCTTGCGAGATTGAGGTCTTTGGAATTCATGATATAGGTTCCGATTCCTTCTTCTTCGACCAATTTGAACAGGGTTCCCGTCTCAGGGCTTGCGGCATAGATTTCATACGGGAATCGGCAGTCGTTGGCACAGCTCCCACGGTTGGGGACACGACCGCTTTGGAGGGTCGAAATGAGACATCGTCCGCTGTAGGCAAAACACATTGATCCGTGGGCGAACACTTCAACTTCTAGATCGGGGAGCTCTTTTTTGATTTCACCGAGATCTTTGAGGGAGATTTCCCGTGCGGCAATGATCCGTTTTGCCCCCATCTCATGGTAGACCTGAGCGTCGAGGACATTAAGTACATTCGCTTGGGTTGAGAGATGCAGCGGCATATCCGGAGCGATCTGATGGGCGAGTTTAAGGACACCCGGAGTGGCAATGATAAAGGCATCAGGTTGGAGTTGCGCCATCTGCTCGATGTGACTTTTAAGAAGGCGCAGTTGAGAGTTGAACGGGAAACCGTTGATCGTGACGTAGACTTTACGACCCCGCGCATGGGCGTAATCGATCCCTTCTTTGAAGCTCTCCATATCAAACTCTTTGCCAGATCGGATACGGAGCGAAAAATGGCTTACCCCGCCATAAACGGCATCAGCGCCGTAATCAATGGCAATTTTGAGTTTTTCTAAGTTCCCCGCAGGGGATAGAAGCTCCACTTTTTTCAATACGGCTCTCTTTCCATCATAATAAAGTAGACGAATTGTACCGTTTAGTTTATTTATTTTTTCCCAAACGATGCAAGTAATGCTTCGATATCATCACTGCTTACGACATCTTCGGTAGTGGTGTCTCCATGGATATGAACAGCGGAACTGACCCGTTTGTCATCATCGATTTTACCTTCAAACAGGTGGTTCATATAGGTTGAAAGGGCGCGCATGACGTTGATGACCCTCTCAATTTTCTGACGGTGAATATCTTGGTATTGCATGATGTCCATGACATTCATAATGGTATCGCCACCGTTTTGGAAAATTTCGAGTATCGTATCCAAATTTTGTTCAGCCGAGACATTGTTTTCCAATTGGGTTTTGAACGCTTCGACATTTGGAAACTTGGTGTTCAGCGTCGTGAAAAGCTCTATGTTGCTTTTGAGAACGGTACGAAGAGTTTTAACCTCTTTCTCCCCGACTGTGAGGTCATTGCTGATCCCCTCGATCAGATCGAAAATTTCGGATGCTTTCGCTTCACTCTCTTTGGTAACGTCATCGAGCTGATGAACCATTTTGTTATCATCGGTCGGAGGGGGAGGCGGCCAGCTGTGCATCGCCGAAACACGGTACTTATCCGGATCGGTTTCATTGTAGTGCGTTTGGGGAGCCTCTTCAGCTACCTCTTCTACCGTCTCAGAGAGCTCTGGCTCTTCGTATGCCTCATCCAAATCGATCTCACCGCTCATTAACGCATCTAGCTCTTCTTGCGTCATCATGACACCTCTAACGATTAAATTGCACTATAATAACATGTAAATCTTTAGTTTCAATGGATAAAAATGAAAGTTGATCTTCATAATCACACACTCTTGTGCAATCATGCTACCGGAAGCGTCAATGAATACGTCGAAGCGGCGATACGATCGGGTATCGAGTATTTTGGATTTTCGGATCATGCGCCGATGCATTATGACCCTGCGTACCGGATGAGTTTCGAGCAGATGGAGCTGTATGAATCGTGGATTCGGGATGCCCAAATTGCGTACGGTGATCAAATTACCGTTTTGTTGGGATACGAAGTGGATTATTTGCCGGGGTATATGGATGAGAGGGTATTGAACCGTCCTTGCGATTATCTGATCGGAAGTATCCATTTTATCGATGATTGGGGATTTGATAACCCCGAATTTATCGGCAAATACGAGAGCGTCGATATCAACACGGTTTATGAGCGCTATTTTGGTCTTGTCGAAGAGATGGCGATGAGTCGGCGATTTGATATCGTAGGGCATTTGGATTTGCTCAAAGTTTTTAAATTTCTCCCTACTAAAGATATCCGCGTATTGGCAAAAAAGGCATTGCACGCGATTAAAAAATCGGAGATGACCGTAGAGATCAACATGTCGGGATACCGCAAACCGATTGCCGAAGCATATCCGTCTGCGCAATTGCTCGAATCGATCGCCGAACTCCAAATTCCGATCACTTTTGGTTCCGATGCCCATAGAAGCGATCAAATCGCCCTTTTTGCCGATGAGGTCGTAACGCTCGCGCGTGATTACGGATACAGTGAATGCGCACTTTATCGTAATAGAAAAAGGGAAATGATTAAATTTTAATCAGCGTTTTCTCTCCATTTTTTAGGAACTTTTGATATACTGCTTGAACTTTATTATTTTCAGGAGTCTTGCATGGGTAAATTCGTAAACAGTGTCGACGAGTTTTTCAGTTTTTGTAAAGAGAACGACGTTCAGTTCGTAGATTTTCGTTTCACCGATATGAAAGGGACATGGCACCACGTCAGCTATCGTATGAGTGCGGTTAACGCAAGTCATTTTACAGGCGGTCTTCCGTTTGACGGTTCGTCAATCGATGCATGGCAGCCAATTAACCGTTCCGATATGCTTTTGAAACCGGATGCAGAATCTGCATTTATGGATCCTTTTACTGCTGATCCGACCATCATCGTATTCTGTGACGTTTATGATATTTACAAAGGACAAGCATACGAAAAATGCCCGCGTTCAATCGCTAAAAAAGCGCTTGAACACCTTGCAAATGCAGGTGTCGGTGATGTTGCGTACTTCGGACCTGAAAATGAATTCTTCGTATTTGATGACGTCAAAATCCGTGATGAAGCGAACTGCTCGTACTACGAAGTAGATACCGAAGAGGGTGCATGGAACGACGCAAAAGAATTTAAAGACGGTTTCAACACAGGTCACCGCCCACGTACAAAAGGGGGTTACTTCCCGGTAGCACCAATCGATACTATGGTCGATCTTCGTGCTGAGATGATGTTGGCATTGGAGCAAGTGGGTCTTGAAGTCGTTCTCGGTCACCACGAAGTTGCTCAAGGTCAAGGTGAAATCGGTATCGTTTTCGGAACGTTGGTTGAAGCGGCGGATAACGTTCAAAAACTAAAATACGTTATCAAAATGGTAGCGCACCTTAACGGCAAAACCGTTACTTTCATGCCTAAACCACTCTACGGAGACAACGGGAATGGTATGCACGTTCACCAATCAATCTGGAAAGACGGTAAAAACACGTTCTACAAAGAGGGTGGATACAGCAACCTCTCTGAAACGGCACTTCACTACGTCGGCGGTATCTTCCACCATGCACGTGCAGTTGCGGCGTTCACTAACCCATCAACCAACTCATACAAACGTTTGATCCCTGGATTCGAAGCTCCTTCAATCCTTACCTATTCGAGCCAAAACCGTTCTGCTTCTTGCCGTGTTCCATACGGTGCGGGTGAAAAAGCGACACGTATCGAAATGCGTTTCCCGGACTCTACAGCGTGCCCATACCTTGCGTTTACCGCAATGTTGTTGGCTGGACTTGATGGTATCAAAAACAAAATGGTTCCGGTTGGACCGATGGATGAAGATTTGTTCGAACTTAGCCTTGATGAGATCCGTGAAAAAGGGATCCCGCAAATGCCACATACATTGCGCGGTGCTATCGAAGCATTGATCCGTGATAACGAGTTCTTGCAACCGGTTATGACTCCGTTGTTTATCGACACTTATCAGCACTACAAATTCGAAACGCAAGTATGGCCTTATGAGGCTCGTCCGACAGCATTCGAATTCAAAACTACTTACTCTTGCTAATACCCTACACAAGCCTTCGGGCTTGTGTCCCTTTTTAACCCATTTCTCATTTAAAAATCAGTTTTATCATTAAAGCTTAAGCTTTATTTGACGATAATAGTTTATCTTATCATGCGCAAGAAATGCGCTTTCAGGAGTCATGTATGAAACGTCAAGGGTTTACGTTAGTAGAACTTATCTTCGTCATCGTTATCATCGGTGTATTGGCAGCGGTAGCGGTTCCGCAGTTTAGAAATTTAAAACAAAATGCGGAAGTTAAAGCAGTTATCAAAACGACGATCGATACTGCACAAGGTGCGGTAAATGCTGCTGTAAACCAAGCGGATTTGGAAAACAATGCAACGTTTGAGCTTGATGACATTGTAACAGTAACTGGAAGAGGGTGGACGTATGCAACGGCTGCAAATGCAGGGACATATACCTATACGACACCTGCGGGTGTTGTTTCAACGATTACGTTTGACCTAGCGAATCGTAATGTGAATTACACGATTGATTGTGATAATTTTGTTGATGCGACAAGTGATACGCAATGTGCTGAAGATCTTAATACGACACTTACTGGTGCACTGGAAGCCAATGCAACGATTAACTTCTAAATAATGAAAAAAATATCAGTTCATTCCGGATTTACCCTTATAGAGCTGATCTTCGTTATCGTCATTATCGGCGTCCTCTCTGCGGTAGCGATACCGCAGTTTGCTAACCTCACCAACAACTCTAAATCCACTTCCGAACTTGCCACCGCTTCTTCAGTCCAAAGCGCACTCGACGCGATCCACGGCGAATGGATCACCAATACGTGCGATTTTGATTGGGGAAATGGACAAAACACCTCTACGCAGCCACTTAACGCTACAGGATATCCGACAGCAACTCAGATGGGAACGGCTGCTAATCCTTTTGGAAATCTTTTAAGAAATGCAAATAACGGAGATTGGAGCCGTGATGATAGTACTAATCCACCCCGTTACTATGGTCCGGCTACACGAACGGATGGAAATGGCGCAGCAAATCGTGATCTAGCGAATAGACCTGAAGGTAACGATTACTGGGAATACAATGAAACGGCTGGGACGTTTAACCTCGTAGAACCGTGATATCCACCGTCATTCCCGCGAAGGCGGGCGAAGTCCTGTGGTGAATCCAGCTTTGCTTGATGGGGATAGATCCCCGGGTCAAAACAAGGGTACCGCTCGCGTAGCGATGTTTCCTTGAACCCGAGGATGACGGGAAATAAATCTACTGCATAAGGTCAGGTTTTTGAAGCTAGTCTCCCGCTTTCGCGGGAATGACGAAGATATTATTCTTTAGGAAGTTGTGGACCGGCAGCGGAGTAATCAAACTCACTTTGCCCGTCAGTATATTTTTTGAAGTTTTCGATAAAGAGTGCAGCAAGTTTGTCACGTTGAACCAGATACGCATCACGATCTGCCCATGCATTACGTGGATTCAAAATTACCGGATTGATATCACCGAGCGTTTTAGGGATATGGAATCCGAAAGTATTGGTTGTGTCGAATTCACTGTTTTGAATCGATCCATCGAGGATTGCGTTGATACACGCACGGGTATCTTTGATGCTCATCCGTTTACCGACACCGTAACCGCCGCCGGTCCATCCAGTATTGACTAAATAGACGTTAACGCCGTGTTTATCGATTTTCTCCCCGAGAAGTTTTGCATATACGGTCGGATGGAGCGGCAAGAACGCTTCACCGAAACATGAGCTAAATGTGGCTACCGGCTCAGTAATACCCCGTTCCGTTCCGGCAACTTTAGCCGTATATCCGCTGAGGAAATAGTACATTGCCTGCTCTTTAGTCAATTTGCTGACCGGAGGCAATACCCCAAACGCATCGGCAGAGAGGAAAATGATATTTTTTGGATGCGGTGCTTGAAGACTTGATTGGTGGTTTTCAATGTGTTCGATAGGGTAAGAAACACGGGTATTTTCGGTTTTGGAACCGTCAGTATAATCGACAATTCCGTCTTCGTCGTATACGACGTTTTCAAGCAAGGCATTCGGACGGATAGCATTGTAAATCTCAGGTTCGTTATTCGGATCGAGATTGATTACTTTGGCATAACAACCACCCTCGAAGTTAAAGACACCCTCATCATCCCAACCGTGCTCATCATCTCCGATCAATGCACGTTTAGGATCAGTCGATAGTGTTGTTTTACCGGTTCCGCTGAGACCGAAGAAAAGACACGTGTCACCCTCTTGGCCAACATTGGCTGAACAGTGCATTGAGAGTTTACCCTCAAGCGGCAGCCAATAGTTCATCATCGAGAAGATCCCTTTTTTCATCTCTCCGCCGTACCATGTTCCGCCGATGATACAGAGATTGTCTTCGACACTGAAAAGGACGAACACTTCGGAGTTAAGACCATGATTTTGCCATTGTTCATTGACCGCTTTACATGCGTTGAGAACGGTGAATTGAGGTTTGAAAGTTTCGAGTTCGCTCTCTGTCGGTCGGATAAACATATTTTTAACAAAGTGGGATTGCCATGCAATTTCGGAAACAAAGCGGACAGAACGTTTGCTTGTCGCACTTGAGCCGCAGAAAACATCAGTGATGTATAGATCTTTTCCGGAGAGTTGTTCTTTGGCAACGATAAGCAATTCATCGAAGACGGCTTTGTCGATTTTTTTGTTTACATCGCCCCATGCGATATATTTGTTGGAAGGGTCTTGGTTGACGAAATATTTGTCTTTGGGGCTGCGTCCCGTAAAAATACCGGTATCGACCATTGTCGCACCGTTATTGGCCAATTTACACTCACCGTTGTCAAGTTCGTGTTTGATCAATTCTTCATAGCTGAGGTTATGGAAAATCTTCCCACTGTTTTTAATACCTATCGTCTCAATCTCTGTGGAAATCATGGTGTTTTTATACCTTTTAGGGCTTATCGGCGTACTGTACGTCGATAAAGATTTTGCGAATTATACGCCTCCAATTTATAAACGAGAATTAAAGTGGAGGATTATTTGAATTGTGGTGCCAATTCAGTCAATATTTTTGGAGCCAGCGCTTCGGTTCCATTGTACTTTTGGAGTTTAACTCCGACGTTGCTCATACTTTTAGCAGTGTTTTTACACGCCATTTTGACGACGAGGTAATCACAATCTTCGATAGTATCGGCCATTACATCATGGGCTCGGATATGTTCGATGTCACCCTCATCGTGATCACACGTATGGTGTTCATCATGATCGTGGTGGTGATCCTCTTCTCCGGCAACTTTCGGGTTGGCACGAAGCCCTTCTAAGGTAAAGCTTTTAAACATCCCGCCGCTGAGGTTAAAAATAGCGAAATAGGGGGTGTGACCGGCATTCCCCGCCATTTTGAGAGATTCGTCGATTACAGGTACAGCGATTTTCATAGAGTGCTCCACTCACATTTATTTTGCGGAAATTATGCCACAGTGAGCTTAAATACCCGATAATTGTGATGAAATGTGGAATTTAAACCTTTTATAAGATAGAGAAGTTCATAATGATGCTAAGGTTACGAGTGTAATCTAACACTATAATTCAAGGAGTTCTTATGAAACGTTCTGGTTTTACGATGATCGAGTTGATCTTCGTTATCGTTATTTTGGGTATTTTGGCTGCGGTAGCAATTCCGCGTTTGGCTGCAACACGTGATGATGCTAAAATTTCTACGCTTGCTACCAATGCAACACAAATTGTTACAGATGCATCAGCGGCATATACAGCTGCAGGTGATTTAAATGTAAGTACGAAAGCACAATGGGAAGCGGTGACAAATGTTCGCGGTCCTGAAGTTGATTATAATACTGCAAATCAGGCTAAAATATCTGATAAATCTGGCGGAACTGAATGTGTGCGTATTACGTATGATGGGACTGCAGGTACATTGACGACGCAATCTAAAAATATTACAAACGCTATTTGTTTGGGTATTAACCAACGTTTAGGTTTGGCTAGTGCTGTTGATACGAATACAACGATTTCTATCAAAGGTTCGAAAGTCACTTTCTAAATATTGAACAAAGAAGTAGGTGCAGCATTTCCTGTCCTACTTTAAAGAAGGTAGTAGTTATGCGTCAAGCTTTTACAATGATTGAATTGATTTTTGTAATTGTGATATTGGGGATTTTAGCCGCAGTAGCAATTCCAAGACTCAGCGCAACGAGAGATGATGCTAATGTAGTTAGAATGGCGCAATCGATCAACCAAGCAATGGTTGAGATTGCTGTGTATGCTACTGCAAATGGAAAAGTTGAGGATGATTTCACACTAATGTCAAATCACTTAGAAAATCTTGAACGTAATCACGAAGCAGTATTGGAACCATCAAAGGCAATAATAAAATTTGGACATATTCAGGATTGTTTGACGATAGAAGTTAATAGTACTGCTAATATGGAAGTATTAATGATGAGTTTTGGCGATAATCAAAATGATGTATTATGCGCTCCCTTACAAAAAATGTTTAATTTACAAGATTATCCTATGAAATTGAGAGGAAATACTGTAACGTATTAATTTTTAATATGAAGGTTGTAAACTAAATGAAAAAAAATGCTTTTACAATGATTGAACTCGTTTTTGTCATAGTTGTTTTAGGGATTTTAGCGGCGGTTGCCATTCCCCGTCTAGCTGCGACTCGTGATGATGCACAAATTACAAAAGGTCGTAGTGATGTAGCAGCTATTCGTGCAGCAATTGTGAGTGAGCGTCAGGGTAGATTGTTAAAAGGTGAAAGTAATTATATTACAAAGTTGGATGGAAAAACAACTGGTATGTTGTTTGATGGAAATGATTCCAATCATACTCTATTGCAATATGGAATAAAAGCGGAGAGCGGTAAAAATGGGCACTGGAGTGGAACTAACAACTCATATGTGTTCCGTGTGATGAATGTTAATAACACCTTTACCTATACTCCAAATGATGGAAAATTTATGTGTACGTCAGGTACATATTGTGATCAGCTTACGAACTAATTTGAAACCGTGCATTTTTTTTCTATAGCCCTTTTGGGCTCTCCGCTTGAACCTCTCACCTATCACTCAGAAACACTTTTGACTATCGGTACCGAAGTGGAGGTGAGTCTCTCCGGTCGTACTCTCAAAGGAGTAGTCATTGGTGAGTGTAAACAGCCAGATTTTACAACTCAGCCGATCGGTGGAGCGACATCCTTTTATTACTCAACACTTCAAATCCAAACCGCAAACTTTATCAGTGATTATTACGGATGTTCATTGGGGGAAGCGCTTAACCTTTTTATCCCTTTTCCCGTTTGTGGTGAGCTTATCGAAGGGTCAATGATTCGACAAGCTCACCACGAACATTTACCTGTAACGATTACCCTTTCAGAAGATCAAAATAAAGCCCTCGATTTTATCCGATCCCAGAATGTATCGCTTTTATTTGGCGATACGGGTGCGGGAAAAAGCGAAATCTATATGAAGCGTATGGATGAGGTTCTGAGTGAGGGGAAGCGGTGTTTGTTATTGCTACCCGAAATCTCCCTCACCCCACAGATGGAGAGACGATTTAAAAATCATTTTGGTAATGCGGTAGTGCTGTGGCACTCCAAGATGACCCCTAAACAAAAAAAAGTGACATTGGAAAAGATTTATGACGGGTCGGCACATATTATCGTCGGTCCCCGTTCAGCCCTCTTTTTGCCGATAGCAGATCTGGGGCTGATCGTGGTGGATGAAGAGCACGATGAGAGCTATAAATCCTCGTCCCGACCCCGTTACAATGCACGGGATATGGCGATTTATTTGGGCAATCTGTTAAAAATTTCGGTGGTGCTGGGGAGTGCGACGCCGAGTGTGAGCTCGTATGTCAAATTCCCCTCTTTTCGGTTGAGGGGGGGATATTTTGTCTCAAAACGGACGTTTGTGTTTGAACCTACACTCGAAGCACTGACCCCAAACATCGATGCGAAGGTAATGGAAAATTTCGCTACGGGTCATCAGGGGATCGTTTTTATCCCCACGCGAGCCAATTTCAAATACACGGTGTGTGAGAGTTGCGGCTACCATGTCGAGTGCCCGTTTTGCAGTGTCGGGATGAGCCAGCACAAAAACTCCCGTGCCCTCAAATGTCACTACTGCAACTACACCGAAGTGCTTCCTCAAGTGTGTCCGAAGTGTCAAAGCGGTGCGTTGCGTACGACACGGTTGGGGACGGCAGAAGCGGTGGAACATTTCAAAAGGCTGAGTGAAGAACTGCGGGTACAGCAGTTTGACCGTGATGTGATCACGACCCAAAACAAACTGATCAAAGCGCTTGAAGCGTTCAACAATCGTGAGACTGATTTACTGGTGGGAACACAGATGCTTTCCAAAGGGCATGATTATCACGATATTACCCTCGCGGTGGTGATGGGGATCGATAATCTCCTCTCCCAAAGTGACTATCGCGCACGGGAGAAGGCGTTATCGCTTCTCATACAGATTGCGGGGCGGAGCGGTCGAAAGCAAGATGCTACGGTACTTGTACAGAGTTTTAACGAATCGTTTTTCCGAAGCTATTTGGATGATTACGAGCAGTTCTTGATTGAAGAGATGAAAATCAGAGCAGACCGATACCCTCCGACCAAAAAGCTGGCACGGTTGTTGTACGCCCATAAAAACGGACTGAAAGCAAAAGCTGAGATGGAGAGGGCAGTGCAGCAGTTGGAGCAGATCGGACAAGTACAGATTGTGGGATTCGGTGCATCGCCCATCGAGAAGATTGCCGATAAATACCGCTTTCAAATATTGCTTCGCTCGAACAAAAGTACCGATCTTATCCGTGCTATCAAGCAGATTAGATCACCGCTGTGTGAGATCGATATGGACCCCATAGAGTTTACGTAATAACATTGATTATTTCGTTCGCCCTGAGCTTGTCGAAGGGTAAAATGATGGTTCGACAAGCTCACCATGAACGGCAATAAGATAGTCTAATATGGTATAATCTCTTCATGATAAAACGTATCCCAACCAAACAAATTTTTGTCGGCAATGTCGCTATTGGCGGAGATGCGCCCATCTCGGTACAATCCATGACCTATTCCCGTACTGCGGATGTGAACGCGACCGTGGAGCAGATCAATCGCCTCCATTTCGCGGGATGCGACATTGTCCGTGTTGCTGTTCCCGATGAGGAAGATGCCTATGCACTCAAAGCGATCAAAGAGCAGATTTCCCTCCCCCTCGTCGCCGATATCCATTTTAACTACAAGCTTGCCCTGATCGCAGCAGAGACGGTCGATTGTATCCGATTCAATCCCGGAAATATCGGGGAAAAAGGGCGTATTAAAGAGATCGTCAAAGCGTGTCAAGAACGGCGTATCCCAATCCGTGTCGGGGTTAATGCGGGGAGTTTGGAAAAAGAGTTCGAACAGCGCTACGGTGCGACTCCGGAGGGGATGGTTGCGTCTGCCGAGTACAACATCAAATACCTCGAAGATCTCGGATTTACCGATATCAAAGTCTCTCTCAAAGCGAGTGACGTTCAACGTACTGTTGAAGCGTATCGGATGTTGCGCCCCAAAAATAACTATCCGTTCCATTTGGGAGTGACCGAAGCGGGGACGGTGTTTCACGCAACGATCAAAAGTGCGATCGGGTTGGGGACACTGCTGTTAGAGGGGATCGGCGATACGATGAGGGTCTCCATCACGGGGGAACTCGAAGAGGAGATCAAGGTAGGGCGTGCGATTCTCAAAGACAGCGGGGTTGCCAAAGAGGGTCCCAATATCATCTCATGCCCGACATGCGGACGGATAGAAGCCGATTTGGTCTCCGCTGTTTCGCTTATCGAAGCCAAAGTCAAACACATCAAAAAACCGCTCGATCTCTCCGTCATGGGGTGTGTCGTCAATGCGATCGGAGAAGCGAAGCACGCCGATGTCGCGATTGCGTACGGCAAAGGCTCAGGATTGGTGATGGTCAAAGGGGAAGTGGTTGCCCGTCTCGAAGAGGATAAATTGGTCGATCGTTTCGTCGAAGAGGTCGAAAAAATGGCAAAAGAGGAAGATTGATGGAAGAGTCTTTATATAACTTAGCGTTTGAGCGTTCTGTCCTCAGCTCTATCATTTTCGATCCCGCACAGTTTGATGAGTTTGATGCAGTTCTGACACCGGAGGATTTTTATCTCGCGGCGCATCAGGAAATTTACCGCGCCATGCTCTCTTTGGCGCATCGTGATCTCCCGATCGATGAGGAGTTTATTCGTAAAGAGCTTACCGCTAAACAAAAATTTGACGAACGGGTGATGGTGGATATCCTCACTGCCAATCCGATTGCCAATACCAAAGCGTATGTTCAGGAGATCAAAGACAAAGCGATCAAGCGCCATCTATTGACCCTCACAACCGAGATTAAACGGGTGACCCTCGAAGAAGAACTTAATGGCACCGATGTGGTTGATTTGGTGGAGAAAAAACTCTATGAGATCACCCAAAGTTCCCAAGCAACCGATTTTAAAGATGCCCCTTCGATCGCCGATGATACGCTGGCGTACATCGAAGAGATGAAAGCACGGGGTGACTCGGTGCTTGTCGGGGTTGATACGGGATATGCCGAACTCAATAAAATGACAACTGGTTTTGGTAAAGGGGATCTCGTTATTATCGCCGCTCGTCCGGCGATGGGGAAAACCTCGTTTGCCCTCAATATGGTACAAAATCTTCTCGATAAAGGTCGTGGAGTGGCATTTTTCTCACTGGAGATGCCTGCAGAGCAGCTGATGCTCCGTCTGCTCAGCGTTCAGACCTCGATTCAGCTTCAGCGTTTGCGGGTCGGAGATATGAATCCGCAAGAGTACAAGCAGCTAAATGATGCGGTGGATAAAATGCGTCGATCCAAACTGTTCGTCGATGATCACGGTTCGGTCAATATCCATCAGCTCCGCTCCAAACTCCGCAAGCTCAAATCGCGTCATCCTGAGATCGAATTGGCGGTCATCGACTATCTCCAAATCATGAACGGGACAGGGGGAAAAGATCGTCACCTCGAAGTGAGTGAGATCTCGCGGGGGCTTAAAATGCTCGCCCGTGAGCTGGGGATACCGATCGTCGCCCTCTCTCAGCTCAATCGCGGTCTTGAATCGCGTGCCGATAAGCGTCCGATGCTGAGCGATATCCGTGAATCGGGGTCGATCGAGCAGGATGCTGACATCATTCTTTTTGTCTACCGTAACGACGTCTACCTCTACAAAGAGGAGAAAGAGCGGGAGAAAGAGGCGATGGCAGCGGGGAAAGAGTTTGTCTCCAAATACGTCGAAAAAGAGGAAGAGGAGGCGGAGATTATCATTGGTAAACAGCGTAATGGTCCGACGGGACATGTGAAGTTGATGTTCCAGAAAAAATTTACCCGCTTCGTCGATCGACCGACATTTGGTGCGGCGCAAATCGTCTATGAAACGATTGACATGAAAAGTGCGACAATGAATGTTGCGGAAGATAACGTGTCGATGCCGATTATCTGATGTCTAAGTTAGAGCGTGTCGATCTCTTTGATCTCAAAAGCGGCGCTCTTTTTGCTTTGTTTCTCCTCATAATTGCTTCCTTGTCTCTCTCCTATGAATATTTCCAATTTACAAAACTCAAAACATTCGACGACCCTCTAGTCCGTGCCTCCGTTATCGACCAAGAGGTACGGCTGATCGGTGATAAACCAAAAACCTCGATGAAACTCCGTCTTGAAAACGGCTCGTATGTCCGATCTGCTATGTCTCCTTATCTGCGTGATCTGCGCGGACGGGAGGTGTTAGTAGAGCTTCAAGTCACGAAAGTAGGTTTTTTAGAGTATCTACGGGGGATGCATATCCGTGGAGTGATTGTGGAAGTTTATCCTGCTCTCAGTCTGAAAGAGCGGTGGTATCGTACAATTGCTTCGGCGCATGAGGACTCATGGATGAGGGAACTCTATGGGGCGTTGTTTATTGCGACTCCGATGTCCCAAGATTTTCAAACATTGATCGGTGCTATGGGACTGAGTGCTGCGATCTCGATAAGCGGGTACCATTTCGCAATCCTCTCGATGATTGGATTTTTTCTCCTTCATCCGGTTTATCGTGTGGCACAAAATCGTTATTTCCCCTACCGTCACGGTAATCGCGATATCTATATCGTTATTTTGGGATTACTGGGATTTTATCTGTGGGCGTTGGAGTTTAACCCCGCGATGGTTCGATCGTTTGGGATGATTGCAGTGGGGTATTGGCTCTATGATAGAGGGATTAAGATTGTCTCGTTTCAAACCCTCGCGGTGACCCTCTCCATACTGCTCGCTTTTTTCCCGAAGCTCTTTTTTTCTATGGCGTTTTGGTTTAGCGCGTTTGGGGTGCTGCTGATCTTTATTTTTATCCGCTATTATGAACATTGGAAGCCCTGGCAGATATTTTTAGCCCTCAATGTGTGGCTCTATATCACCATGTTGCCCATATCGCTCTCGATATTCGGAACTTTCGGGTGGTTTCATCTCTCTTCAATCGGGATGAATATCCTCTTTAATGTTTATTATCCCCTTGTGTTGGTACTCCATGGTATCGGTCAGGGGGAAATTCTCGATCCGTATTTGTTGAGAATGTTTGAGAGTGCAGAGGTTAGATCGGTAGAGATTTCGATGATGCTCGGATGGGGAAGCGTGATCTTGGCACTGGGTGCGATGTGGCGAAAAGAGGCGTTTTGGGCTTTAGGAATTTTGGGAACGTTCACGCTGGGTAGCGCGATTTATCAAATAGCATAATTTCATCCCGTAGATGACGATGATCCATGAGACATAAATCCATAAAAAGAAAAAAATGAGTGCCGAGAACGAACCGTACATCGTGGCGTAGGTTTTGTTGTAAAAAACGTATTGGATAAAACTGTTTTTCGCCAATCCCCAAACGATCGCGACGATAAATGAGCTGATTGCGGCTGCTTTGATCGAAACCTCAGCATTAACGGCTATTTTGTAGATGAGGAAGAATATTCCCCAGAGTAAGAGGAATGGGAATATCGAGAGGGCGCTGAGGGCAAAACCGGTTATATTGGCTTCCAAATAGGCTTTGAGGCTCATAGAGGCGATCAATACGATGGGAGTGAGGGTAATGAGTGTCCAATAGGTCGTAATGGCCTCCCAAATGCCCCGTTTGGAGGCTTTGAATATCTTGCCGACGATGTGTTCAAAATTTTGAAAAAAGAGGAGGGATGAGGCTATCATGGTGGCAAAACCGATGATCCCCAGTTGCACCGAATTTTTGAAAAACGAGTCCAGATATTCCGCAATCGCCGCCGTTTGCACCGGCATGATGTTTTCAAAAATAAAGATTTGGATTTTTGCGTACTGATCTTGGAAAACGGGGACATTCGCGATAAGACTCAGTGAAATGATGAGTAACGGTACCACGGTAAAAATAGTGTAAAAGCTGAGGCTTGAGGCATAGACGGTGATCTCCCGATCAAAAAGCATCAGGAAAAAGAGCCGTATATGTCTCAAAGCCGCTTTCAGGTTCATCGATTACTCAAGCCCCATTTTACTCGGGTTAAGGATATTGTTGGGGTCGAATGCCCGCTTAATTGATTGAAACAGAGCCATCTCCTCAGGGGTGAATGCCATCCCCATGTAAGGGGCTTTTGCCAAACCGATACCGTGTTCGCCGCTCAGTGTTCCCCCCAAATCGATGGTCGCTTGGAAAACCTCTTCGATCGCTTGATACCCGATCTTGACCTGCTCAGGGTCTTTACCGTCCACCATAACATTGGTGTGAACGTTTCCATCTCCCGTGTGACCGAAGCATGGGATTTTGATGTTGTATTTTTCAGCGATGGCGTAGAATTTTTCGAGCAGTGCAGGAAGTGCCGAACGGGGAACGGTGACGTCTTCGTTGAGTTTTTTACTGCCGTAGACTGAGAGTGATTGGCTGGCGTTGCGACGTGCAAACCACAAATCAGAGGCTTCTTGTTTGTCTTGGGCGATTTTAAACTCGCTGCATCCGTTCTCACGGAATACCCGCTCGATCACATCGAGCTGAAAATCGAGATCTTCTTCGAGGTTTCCGTCCACATCGGTGACCAAAATCGCCCCCGCATTAACGGGGAGTCCTTTATGATACGTTTGTTCCACTGCACGAATGGTGAGATTGTCTAAAAACTCCATTGCGACGGGAGTAACACCGCTCGCCATCGTTTTATAAACGGCCTCCATTGCTTCATGGACAGTTGGGAAAATCCCCATTGCCGTTTTGGTCATTTTAGGTTTGGAGAGGAGTTTGAGGGTCACTTCAGTTGTTACTGCTAAGGTTCCCTCAGAGGCGATCAGAATACCGGAAATATTGTACCCTGCGACATCTTTGATCGTCTTTTTACCCGCTTTGATAATATCTCCGTTGGGGAGGACGGCGCGGATCGCCATGACGTAGTCTTTGGTGATGCCGTATTTGGCGGCGCGCATTCCCCCGGCATTTTCATTGACGTTCCCGCCGATGGTGGAGTACTCTTGGCTCGCCGGATCGGGCGGATAAAATAGACCTACCTCTTCGACCGCTTTTTGGAGCTCTTTGTTGATGACCCCCGGTTGAACGACCGCAACCATGTTTTGCATGTCGATTTCTAGGATTTTGTTCATGTGTTTTTCAAACGCCAATACGATTCCGCCGTTGGCCGGCAACGCACCGCCCGTAAAGCCGCTCCCCGCACCGCGAGGGACGATTACGATACGGTGTTCATTACAATAACGTAAAATATCGCTTACATCTTGCTCGTGACGGGGAAAAAGGACGGCATCGGGTTCGAACCGTTCTCGTGTCGCATCGTAACTGTAGGCAATGAGGTGGGCTTTGTCGCTGTAAACGTTCTCTTTGCCGAGTAATGTGGTAAAAAAATCTAAAGCCTGAGCGCTCAGCATCGGTTATTCCTTGATCTCGAAATAGCGCAATAGTGCGCTTTTTTCACTAAATTTTGCTTTGTAGAGCTCATATAGTTCTTTGTTTTTGGTATTGTTTAAAGCGATGAGTTCAAGATAATAGGGTTCATAACTCTCCAAACGTGAACTCCCCTCACCCCACCATGCCGCTCGGATAGTTGGAATACGGCTGTAAAACGGGGTCGAACTTTGTTGCTCTTTTATGAGTGAAGGTGTTGTTTGCAGAAGCGTAAAGCTTTTACAATCGAGGGTAAAAAGGGTATTGGCGCTTTGTACATATAAAAGTCCGATCGAATTGGCGGTACAGTAACGGTTGAAATCTTCTGTGAGAGGGGTGGGGTGCCCCTCGTATGAGAGGTAGGTTGCATAGTTGTCCGGATGGATCCATTCGATACCGGAGATACTTTTGGTAATGGCATCGTACGTGTCATCGTTGGGGGCGATAAGAAGAGCACGTTCATAGTCGTTTGCCAATACGGCTACGTCTGAGGGTTGAACTGACCAGTTTCCGCTGGGGAGTGAATTTTGGCGTAAACCGTCGTATTCACTGAGCTTGAGAATGGCTCTACCGTTGGAAGGATTGAGTTGTTCGACACGAGCATTGGCGATAATGGTACTATGGGTGGCATCAAATTTTCGAACGATAACACCGCTCATCCCCTCCCGTAAATTTTCAGCGATAATCGTCGCGCGGGAATTTTGAACGTCGAGTAAGGGCGCTGTAATAGAGGATGCATTCAAAACACCCCAAGCGAGTAAAGTTGTAAGCCAGATGCGCATCATGGTAACCTTTGGGTAAAGTAAGTTATAGTGATTATAGCTTATCACATCTTTGTAAATGGAATTTTTGCTATCATTTAAATCTTTTTTATTTCACTGATGTGAAGCACTTTAGGAACAAAGTCCCTAAAGTGGCAGGGACAGATGTCCCTACAACCCCCTAAAGCTACCCGCATCGTTCGTGATGCGGGAGATTAACCTGAGGATGAGAATGGGCCGTTTTTTTGCTTTGTTACTTTTGCCTCTTCTCCTCTTTGGCGGTACAGTTAAACATTTCAAATGGAAAGACGGAGAGAGTTTTCTTACCTTTTTAGAGCGAAAGAAACTTCCTCTTTCAGTGTATTACGACCTCGATAAAGAGGATCAAAAACTCACTGAAGATATCCCTTTTGCGGCCAATTGCCAGATGGTGGTTGATAACAAAAATTTTATACGGCAGATTTTGATCCCTGTCAATGACGAACTTCAACTCCAGATCTATTTGACCCCGAAAAAACGGTATGAGATGAAGGTAACCCCGATTATCAGTGAGCAGTATACTGAGACCCTTTATGTACCGATCCAAACTCTTCCGTATGATGATATTCTCAAAGCTACTGGTTCTAAAAATCTCGCTTCTGTATTTGTCAAAATGTTCAAAGGGAAAGTAGATTTTCGTAAAGGGCTGCAACCGGGTGCGCCGATTATTATGGTCTATACTCAGAAATACCGTTTGGGCAAACCGTTTTCCATGCCGGAAGTACACGGTGCGATGGTAGAAGTAAACGGTAAAAGAGTGGCAATTTATCGACACACGGACGGACGGTTTTACGATGAGAAGGGGGGGCAGTATGAGAAATTTATTTTCAAACTGCCGATGCGCAATGCCCGTATCACTTCAGGCTTTACCAAACGGCGTTATCATCCGGTATTACACCGCTATCGTGCCCATTTGGGGGTTGATTTCGGTGCACGCCCCGGAACACCTATTTTAGCTACAGGGGATGGCCGGGTAAATTATGCTGGTTATTCTAATGGGTACGGGAAAACGATTAAAATTCGTCACAGCAACGGTTTAACGAGTCTCTACGCGCATCAAAAAGCGTTTAAAGCGGGGATTCACTCGGGTTCCCATGTCAAACAAGGCGATATTATCGGGTATGTCGGAAATACGGGGCTCTCTTCAGGTCCGCATCTCCATTTTGGAATGTACTCAGGGAGTACGGCAATCGATCCTCTGAGTGTTATGAAGAAAAAGACCGAAGGGTTTAGCGGTAAAGAGGCTAAAGCATTCAATGCTATCCGAAATAAAATGGATATCAAGTTTAAAAATGCGTTGAAAACCAAACCGGTACGAAAACCCTATTTTGATTTTCACGAAACCTATTATGTTGACAGTGCAACGTTTAAGCCGCGACCTTTTTAAAGGGGTGTTATGATTAGCGATGTAAAGATTGTGGAATGTACCGATTCTGCGTTTGTTCAGCCTAAACGGATGGAGTATCTTCAAGACGGGCTTCCACGAAAATGGGACATGGTTGGTGTCCATGACAGTGTGGCCATTTTGCTCTATCATGAAGAGAATCAGTCTCTGATCGTTGTTAAACAATTTCGTCCACCTGTTTATCTTAAAAACGGCGATGGATATACCTATGAGCTGTGTGCGGGGATTGTTGATAAAGAGAAATCTCTGGTTGAGATTGCGCATGAGGAGATTGTCGAGGAATGCGGGTTTCATGTACCGCTTGAGGCGATTTGCAAGGTGACCTCTTTTTACACGGCGGTCGGATTCGCCGGATCGGTACAGACCCTATATTTTGCACGCGTTAATGAATCGATGCGTGTCGGTAGCGGCGGGGGAGTCGATGTGGAATCGATCGAAGTGATTGAGATCTCTTTAGATGAAGCGAAACGATTCGTATTTGACGAAAGCAAAGCCAAAACACCGGGATTGATGTTCGGCTTCGGATGGTTTTTGGAGAATGTTGAAGAATTGACGAAACGTTGATGCCCCGAAGGGCATGGATTAGAATTTGTAAGAGAGAGTCGCGTAGAAGTTACGACCCGGTTCGTTAAGAACAAGCGGATCTGTTGATCCAGTTACCCCTGTCACTAACTCATTCCCGATATAGCCATTGTTAACAGCATAGGTACGATCAAAAAAGTTATTGATTCCGGCATTTAAAGAAAATCCGTTTTGGAAATCATGCCCGTATTTTAGATTTAAAATGCCATATCCTGCAACATCTTTTTCACCATTATCACTGTCGATGGTTTGAAAACGAGCACCGATCCATTCAGTCATCATGTAGTTCATTCCCGAATCGAATACAAGTGCAATACGTCCTTTCATTGGCGGTATTTCAGCAAGGTCTTTATCGCTTTGCACTTGTGTTGTTAGATTATCAAGCTGATTTGTATCTTTTTTTGACCCTTTTTGGTATGCTATGCCTGACTCGATACGCCAGTCATTGTTTAGAAGATAATCGGCTTGGAGGTCAAACCCGATAATTTTGGCATCGATATTGGCCCATGTACTTGTTGCAGCACCATTTTTGTATTGGTAGATGAAATCTTTTAGGTCGCTATAAAACACTGTTCCTTTTACGTGGACGTTTCCTGCAGTATGTTCGGCACCCAAATCGATTTCACGATTGATTGTCTCATTTAAATTATTATGTGTACTATTTAGCCAATAGAGTTCTTTTGCATCCGGCACACGTATGGATTGTCCAATACCGACAAATACATTTGTCATTAAGGAATAATTGTATTTTGCCATCAAGTTGGCACTTATATTATTATAATCCTTATCTTGTGCAGTAGAATAGCCTGTTTTGGTTAGATCAGCATCGATAGTGGTATCATCGTAACGAATTCCACCGGTGATATCATAATTTCCGATTGTTTTAGATGCTTTAGCATAGAGAGCGATATTTTTAGTATCAACATCTGGTAGCAAAACGGTTACAACTGATGGATTGTTTGTTGCGTAACGTGTTCCATCCCAATTCCGAACACTTGAATCAAGGCCAATCGATAACTTAGTGGATGCTACCGTCAAGGTATTTTCAATAGAAGCCCCTTTAATAGTGGCATCAACTGGAGCTATAGTTACGGCATAAGCTGGTGCCATTCCGACACGAAAGTAGGTTCCCATTTCATGCTTGACTTTTGAATGATAGGCCTCAATTTTGAGTTCATCCGAAAAATCTGAGAGATTAAAGAGTTGATATTTTACATTGAACATATCGGTATTATCCATAGCTGCATCCATGCGATAACGTGGATAGAGAACATCATCTGCACGGTCTCCGAAATAGCTAAGGGTTAGTTTTTGATTATCACCGATATTACCGACGATTTTTGTCCAAAAATTGTTTCGATCATAGGCATTCATATCAGCATTGGCTGCTTTATACTCTTGTGGATGTGTTGCTGGAGTGGTTGGTAATAAATGGTTGGTCTGCTCGATTAAGGTACGTCCGTTACCGTCTTTATACTGTGCACTGGTTTCACGGCTAAATCCTACCACCGCTTGCACAGAATCATTGCCTCCCTCTAGGGTAGTAGATAGTTTGCGGTAATCAAAACTTCCGAGTGTCGCAGAAACTTCACCGTGTAGACCTTTGGAAGGATCTTTGGTAACAACATTGATTTTTCCTCCAAGGCTTCCAAATTGGGTGACATCAAAAGGACCTTCTTGAACTTCGACAGCAGCAATTTGAGCAGATGAAACGTGCATCGCCGGTGGGTCCATACGGTTTGGACAAGCGCCGCATACTTTCGCATCGTCAATAGTGACATTGATGTTGTCTTTGCGAAGTCCGCGTAAGATAATATCGTTTCCGACACCACTGTTACGAACAAGTGTTACTTCTGGCAATGTATTGGAGAGCATTTCTCCGAGATCCGATTGACGAGAGAATTTCACCATTTCATCAGCTTCAACTTTTTTGGCATCGGATTTTGGTGCATCGGCTTCAACGGTGATCTTTTGGATCGTGATAGGCTCAACGGCGAGCGCAGCAACAGCCGCCATCGAGAGGAGAGTTATTTTTTTCATCTTCATTCCTTAAATGTTACAATAGTGTTAACAAGAATTGTAAGGAAGAAGTGTTACATTAGTGTTAAGTCGATATACTTCGACCTATGAAAAAAACGTGGAAACAAAAGATTTATTTAGCGGTATTGTTCATCGCTTCGGGCTATTTTCTCTATAGCGGATTTAGTATCCTCTTCCGTTAAAAACGGATGGATACGTCTTCGGGGAATTGCATCGTAACGCAGTGAAGTGACCCGTGTTGGCGGATAAGAATCGAACAATCTATCGGGACGATGTCACGCCCTCTGAACGCCTTCTTACAAATTTCTATCGCTTCTTGATCGTGCGGATCGTTATAGACCGGCAACAGTACCGCATCATTGATGATGAGGAAATTAGCATAGGTGGCAGGGAGACGTTCTCCGTCGTAATAGATAGGATTTGTCATCGGCAATGCGATGAGATTAAAGGGTTCTCCCTCTAAATCACGTAACTCTTTGAGCTCTGCTTCCATTTTTGTGAGTGCGTCGTAATGCTCATCATTGACGTCGTCGCATTTGACGTACATAATCGTATCGGTATCGATAAATCGGGCAAGGGTATCGATATGGCTGTCGGTATCATCACCCGCGAGATAGCCGTGGTTTAGCCACAAAATCTGTTCAACCCCAAACTCTTTTTTGAGGATTGTTTCGGTTTGAGCTTTGTTCAGATGAGTATTACGGTTAGGGTTGAGAATCGTTTCAGCGGTCACCAGAAGCGAGCCGATACCGTTGGATTCGACTCCGCCTCCCTCTAAAATCAGATCGACTTTTTCCATTGGGGCACTGTAAATCGGTGCAATGGCGGCACTCATGGCGTTATCGAGTGAAGCGTCAAATTTTCCGCCCCATCCGGTAAAGGTGAAATCCAAAAGGATCGGTTCATCTTCATTTTCGTCGATAACGGTGAGGGCACTGCAATCGCGTGCCCAGGTATCGTTGGTTTGATACTGGGTAAAGATCAGATTGGTCTGGTCGTCAAAATAGGCTTTGACGGTTTCAATGTTGTCACAGACAATGAGGCAGGGTTGATAGCGGGCGATGGCTGTCGCTATGTTGACAAAACATGCACGCGCCTCTTCGAGATACTCGCTCCAATCGCTTTGGCTATGGGGAAAAATGAGTTGAACAAAACTTTGGGGTTCAAATTCGGCAGGGAAATATCGCATTAATCAACCTTGAATTATAATTGCATTATTACATACCCGCAGGGACACAATGGGATACATTACGCTTAGCCGCGAGGCACTTTTTTCAAATCTCGACATTATCGCACACCAAGTTGGAACCAAAGATAAAATTGCCGTTGTTTTAAAGGACAATGCGTATGGGCACGGTGCCGTGATGGTGGCAGAAGCGTGTGCGGAATATGGGATTGCCCATGCGGTAGTTCGTTTGGAACGGGAAGCATTGGAGATAGAGCCGTTTTTTGAGGATATCCTTATTTTGGGAGATGTTCCGACCCAACCAAGCAAAAAGTTTAGGTATGTCATTAATTCACTCGATTGGATTGAGAAGCTCCCCTCCGGAACTCGGGTAGAGTTAAAAGTCGATACCGGAATGCATCGTAACGGAATCACCCCCGATCAACTTGAAGAGGCGTTTGAACGGATGGCGGATGCAGGATTGGTGTGTGCCGGTGTTATGAGCCATTTGCGCAGTGCCGATACCCTCAGTAGCGAGTGGTTCTGGCAACGCCATATTTTTGATGAGGTAAAAGCTCGTTCATCCCAATTGGCAGAAAAATGGGGGTGGAGCGTTCGATTCCACCTCTCAAATTCGGCAGGTATTTTTCGATCTCGCGGGTGCAGTGACGACATGGTGCGTGCGGGGATAGCTCTGTATGGCTGTATGGAGATGGATAAAGGGCTTTTTTCACCTGAGCTAAAACCGGTATTATCGTTGTGGGGAGAGCGCATTGCCACCCGTACTCTCAAAAGAGGGGAACGGATCGGGTATAACGGTATCTATCAAGCTACTGAAGATGAAACGGTCTCAACGTATGATTTGGGATATGCCAATGGACTTGATCGTTTGGCCTCAAATCGTTATGCAACACCTGAAGGGATTGCGTTGAGAGGGCGTATTTCGATGGATAATGCGGTATTCACAAGCGACAAAGAAGCGTTGCTGATCTTTGATAACGCAAACGAGTATGCCCGAAGCGTCGGGACGATCGGGTATGAAATTCTTGCGTGTCTGGATAAAGATTTAAAACGGGTTTGGATCGATTAGGAGTTTACTTTAATCATCGCATCGGCAAAAATTGCTCCGTCCAGCCGAAGTTCGATCAAATCTGCTAAATCTTCCATCTCTTCGATATACCCTAAAACTTTGGCATCAAAAAGGTAGTGTTCCGCTACTTTTTGGACCTCTTCCGCCTCTTTGGGCAAAACAATCAGATACGATGCTCCGAGATTTTCGGCAATGACCGCTTCGGAAGGGGTCTTGACATGGAGGGCGAAACGGACACCGTTTTGACGCAGGTATTCGATAATGTCAAGATTCTCCGGCACAAAATAAAGGGCAACAATCGAGTTGGCCGGGGTATGTCGAATCGCTTCGATGGCGTCAATATGGTAAAACGGATGGGATGGGATATAGGGGTGACCAAACAAAAGCATACGTTATCCTTTCATGCATTCGTGCGAACAGTAATATTTACCCTCTTTCATCAACGCCTCTTTGGGGGAGACATAGGTGTTGCACTTGGCACACGGAATCATCGTTTCATCCTGTGAGGCAGTGTCAGAATCGGAGGGCAGAGACTTTTTTTTGAAAAACAGGGTATAGACAACAAAAACAATACCTATAAGCAATAAGAGTTTCAACAGCATAAATTACATCTTTATGAGTAAATAGTGACGATTTTGGGCTTCTATGATTTCATAATCAAGGCTTTCATCGATTTCATCATACACTTTTTCCCCTTTGTAAAAGAGCAAAAGAGACCCTTTGACGCAAAATGGTTCGGAGAGTTTCAGTAACATCCCCGTATCGGTGACGGCGCGCGAAGTGATCAGATCATAGGGCTCGCTCGGGAGCTGCTCGACCCGAACCCCTTTGACCTCAACATTATCTAGCCCTAAATCAGCTTTGACGAATTGCAAAAAACTCGATCGTTTGGTGAGCGGCTCCACCAATGTAAAATGAGTCTGGGGGAGAGCCATCGCTAAAATCATCCCCGGAAATCCCGCTCCGGTACCGATATCCATCGCCTTTTTGAGGGGAGGGAGAAACGTGATGGGGGTGATCGCATCGACGATAAACTCATCAATTTGTTGCAGGGTTTTGGCCCCCGTGAGGTTGTGGATTTTATTCCATTTTTCTAAAAGAATTTTATACTGCTCGACATGGGCTAAAAAGGTTTCAGGGACATCGATATGACGTGCTTCGAGCATAGCTTGTAATTGTTTCAATGGATCTTCTTGCTGTTAGGGTAATGAATCATAAACCCAATTTTATCTAAACTCAGCCAATATTGGGTGCAGTTGATCCATTTTTCGTAGAGTGGTTGAGTGATTTTTCAAACGCATAATAGAGTGTTGTGTAAAACGTATTGACATCAATCGGTTTTGCAACATGGCCGTTCATCCCCGCATTGCTGATGTGTTGAATCTCACTCTCAAGGGTATTTCCGGTTACTGCGATAATCGGTATGCGATCATGATCTGGATTTTGACGAATCTTTGTAGCCGCTTCGAATCCATCCATAATCGGCATTTGGATATCCATTAGAATCACACTAATTCTTGGATTGGCTTGGAGCTGATCGAGCGCTTCTTGGCCGGTTTGTGCCATTTCGATAACGATATCGGTTCCGGCAAGCAATCCGGCGATAATCGAGCGGTTGATTTCATTGTCTTCGGCAAGAAGGAGGGTGTCTCCCGCAAATTTTTTAAGACTCTCTTTGAGCTTTTTGGTGTTGTTCTGATGCTTTCCGCTCTGATCCATGTAGCCGTAGATAGAGAGGATGGCGTTGAAAATATCGAGCTGGTTATAGGGTTTGGAGAGGATGAATCCTCCCCGTTTTTTGATATCTTCTCCCATCCAGACGAGTTTGAGATCATCCTCTTTAATCCGATTTTGAAGTTCACGCTTGAATTCTCCGCACAAAGCTATTTGGGTATCGATAAAGACAATATCGAAGCTGTAAGCTTGGAACAGTGCAACCGCATCCAAAGAATCGACGGTTGTTTTCACTTCATAGTGAAAATATTCCAATCCCCTTTTTAAAACAGCGGCGCTGTCGGTGTTATCGTCCAAAACGAGGGCATTTTTAGACATAAGCTCCGGTGTCGGGAGGCGGTAGTGCCGTTTTTCAAAATCGAAATCGGAGTGGAGTTTGATGTCAAATGAGAAGGTGCTGCCGACATTGGGAGAACTGCTGACTTGGATCGTCCCCCCCATCAGCGAAACGAGGTTTTTACAGATAGCCAGACCCAATCCGGTACCGCCGTATTTGCGCGCGATCGATTCATCGGCTTGGGAATAAGATTGGAAAAGCTTGGAAATTTGAGTCTCATCCATTCCGATCCCCGTATCGACCACCTCAAAATGGATTTTGAGATTGAGACGGCTGATTTGCTGACCGCGCGCTCGGAGGATAACAGAGCCTTGATCGGTGAATTTGATGGCGTTATTGAGGAGATTGACGAGTACCTGTAATAATCTCAAAGGATCACCGATCAGTTTATGGGGGACACTGCGATCGATATCGAATACCAGTTCGATCTGTTTTTCATTCGCTTTATGGGAAACGATATTGGAAATGTCATCGAGCAGTGAATTGAGATCGAAAGGGATCTGCTCAATCGTCACTTTGCCCGCTTCGATTTTTGAGTGATCCAAAATATCGTTGATCAGATTGAGCAGGAGTGAAGCGGAGTCTTTGATTTTAGTTACTTGGGAGCGTTGCGTAACGGTAAGACGCGATTCGAGTACCAAATGGCTCATTCCCATGATCGCATTGATCGGAGCCCGTATTTCGTGGCTCATCATCGCAATAAAATCGTTTTTGGCTTGAATCGAGTCTTGGATGAGTTCTTTTTCTTTGGAAAGGTGTCCGTATTGTGCTTCGAGTTTTCGGTAATTGCGTTCGCGCCATAAAATATAGCTGATGGCGAGAAGAGAAAAAATCAAAAGGGTCCAGCCGTAATAGGTTGTGTTGTCACCCTTAGCTTCGGATGGAGCGGGGAGAGGCTGGGAACTTTGTTCTGCCGATTCATTCGTAATCTCAGCAATGGGCTGCGGCAGGGGAGAGTTTTTTTCCTTCAGTGTTTTCCGATGGATGGCTAAAAGATACTGAATATCATCGGCAATCCCTTGAGAAACAGAGGCTTTCGGGTGGTATGGGAGGATGTGTTTTCTAAAAGCTTTCGCATCGTCAGGGTTTTTAAACGGTTCAGCGGCGATGATATAGCGCCCCCCCGATTTTCGGAAGTGAAGAATGAAATTTTCATTTTCCCGGTACTGGGCGATCGGCGAAGAGGGGTCATTTTGGTAGCCTTCATACGCTTTGCGTGCTTCCCCTTTGGTTTTGTACTCTTCGAGGATCACTTTGTAGTTGTTGCTCAGGGCAAAAAGGGGTAAAAAGAGGGTGAAAAATAATAGTATGAATCGCATTAAAAGCCTCAAATTTTCTTTATGATAATCGATTCTATCTTAAAAAAGTGGATTAATTGTCAGAAACGGCTAAAAAATATGCCCCATCTGTTCTTTTTTCACCTTTAGATACCCTTCGTTATGGGGATTCGGATCGATAATGACCGGGACCCGCTCTGTGATCTCTACATTAAGCCCCTCAACAACATCCACTTTTGCCGGATTATTGGTTAGGAGGCGGATTTTAGTTAGGCCGAAATCTTCGAAAATCTCTCGTACGACATCGTAGGTGCGTTGATCCGGAGCAAAACCGAGTTCCACATTGGCCTCAATCGTGTTACGTCCCTGATCTTGCAGGCAATACGCATTGATTTTGTTGAGCAAACCGATGTTGCGCCCCTCTTGGCGATGGTAGATGATGAGTCCACCCTCGGCGGCGATGAGCTTGAGTGCTTTGTGTAACTGATTGTTACAGTCGCATTTGATGCTCCCTAAGGTATCTCCGGTGAGACACTCGGAGTGGATACGGACGAGAGGGGACTCTTGTTTTTCAAAATTTTCGGTGAATATGGCAAGGTGTTCTTGTATCCCCTCTTTGTAAACCCGTATTTTAAAATGTCCGTATTTACTCGGGAGGTTGGCAATGGATGATTTTTCGAAAGTGGTTGTTGTATTCATGGGGCAATTATAATTTTCTTTTCTTAATCTAACACTTGCTAAACTTGCTTTACTTTTTTTTGGAGCCATTTATGGAGCGTTTTCGCCGAACCCGTTTAAATTCACAACTCAGATCACTTGTGCGTGAGACCCATGTTACCGTCAATGATTTTATCTATCCTCTATTTGTCCGTCCGGGAGAGGGGATCAAAACCGAAGTTTCCTCAATGCCCGGCGTCTATCAAATGTCTTTGGATGAAATACTCAAAGAGTGTGAACTGCTGCAAACCTTAGGGATTAATTCAATTATCCTCTTCGGCATCCCCGAAGTGAAAGATTCGGTGGGGAGTGATGCGCTATGCGATCATGGGATCATCGCAACCGCAGTGCGAGCTATCAAGCGTGCATTTCCTAAAATGTTTGTGGTGACCGATCTGTGTTTTTGCGAATACACCGATCACGGACATTGCGGTATCCTCGATCACGTTCATGAGACGGTTGATAACGATCTAACTTTGGGAATTTCGGCGCAACAGGCACTCGTTCATGCACGCGCGGGTGCCGATATGATCGCCCCCTCTGGGATGATGGATGGGATCATTACGACACTCCGTGACGCACTCGATGGGGGAGGGTATGTGAATCTTCCGATCATGAGCTATTCGACCAAATTTGCGAGTGGCTATTATGGACCGTTCCGCGATGTTGCTGAGTCGGTTCCGAGTTTCGGTGATCGCTCAACCTACCAAATGGATCCGGCAAACCGTCGTGAAGCGATCCGTGAGAGCCTCGTCGATGAGGCGCAGGGAGCCGATATTTTGATGGTCAAACCGGCATTGGCGTATCTCGATATCATCCGTGATATCCGTGAAGCTTCACAGCTTCCGTTGGCGGTTTATAATGTCAGCGGTGAATACGCCATGCTCAAACATGCAGGTGCTGCAGGGCTGATCGATTACAACCGCGTCATGATGGAGACGATGACAGGCTTTAAACGTGCGGGGGCTGATATTATCATCAGCTATCATGCTAAAGAAGTTGCCACACTTTTGAGTTAATGAATTTTTTTTATGATATGATTGTTTTTTGTATCGAAGGATAAACGTGAGACATTTTTTAACGTTGAAAGACTATTCGAAAGAGGAGATTTTAGAGATCCTCAATCTAGGGCTAGAGATTAAAGCCGAAGTCAAAGCGAAAACTTTTGTTCCGAGATTGGCCAATCAGACACTGGCAATGATCTTTGAAAAAAGTTCAACCCGTACCCGTGTCAGTTTTGAGGTGGGGATGTATCAACTGGGAGGTCATGCCCTGTTTCTCTCCAACCGCGATATCCATTTGGGACGGGGTGAACCGGTCAAAGATACGGCACGCGTCATTTCGTCAATGTGTGATATGGTGATGATCCGCACCTATGAGCAATCGATGCTCGAAGAGTTTTCGAGCTATTCCAAAGTGCCGGTGATTAACGGCCTCAGCGACAGCTACCATCCGGTGCAGCTATTAGCTGATTACATGACGATGATGGAGTGCGGAAAAGATCAAAATCCTATTGTTGCTTATATCGGAGACGGGAACAATATGACCCATTCTTGGTTGATGTTGGCAAGCAAACTCGGATTTGAACTACGAGTCGCAACGCCTAAAGGGTATGAGTGTGATCCCGCTATCATCGCCGATGCGATGAAATTTGCCGAAGAGAGCGGGGCTAAAATTACCATCACCAATGATCCCAAAGAGGCAGTCAAAGGGGCCACAGTCGTGACAACCGATACGTGGATTTCGATGGGGCAAGAGGAAGAAAAAGCGCAGCGTCTGAGAGCGTTCCAAGGGTATATCGTTGATGAAGCTCTTATGGGACTTGCCGATGAAAATGCGATCTTTTTGCACTGCCTCCCCGCGTATCGTGACGTTGAAGTGAGCGAATCGGTGTTGGAAGGATCACAAAGTGTTATTTTCGAGGAAGCAGAAAACCGTCTCCATGCGCAAAAAGGGTTAATGGTTTGGTTAGATAAACATCGATAAGGGGTATTCATGGTTCGTTTAGTGCTATTGGGTCTTTTGGGGTTGAGTTTATACGGGGCGGAAGCGGTGAAAGTAGGGGACAAATACAAAGACTCCGGAAAATGCAAATCGTGCCATAGTCATATTGTCAAAGAGTGGGAAGGCTCTTGGCATGCCAAGTCCCATTACGCGAATGATGAGTATTTCCGTAAAACAATCGATTATGTTGCCCGTAAGAGTAACGGGAAATCGCTCAATACGATTAAAATCGAGTGTGCCGCCTGTCATAATCCGCGTATTTCGGTCACCTCTACATCCTCTGAATACGATGCGATTGCGGCACTAAAACTCGACCAAGGGACTGCTGCGACCAAAGCATTGCAAAGTGATACAATCAGTGAGGGGATCAATTGTGTCGTATGTCACAATATTGATCAAATTCATGATAATCTACCTGAAAATAAGCGGGGGATCCATCGCGTAACGTGGATGAAATCGGGGACGATGACGGGACCCTATGATGATGCCAAATCACCGTACCACCGAGTAGAACAACGTGATTTCATGGATACCAATCCTAATCAGCTCTGTTTTGTGTGTCATGCAAATGATACTTCTGAAGAGGGACATCGTTTCATCAATATGCAAGCCGAGTTTAAAAACGGCGGGAAACAGTGTGTTGATTGCCATATGGGGCCACGCAAAGAGGGGGTTGCTTCGACATTGCCGGGCGCCAACGGCAAACCGACCAAACGTCTGATCCGTTCCCACAGTTTTATCGGAGCCCATACCGAGAGCTTGTGGAAAGATGCTTTGAGGGTCGATGTGCGCAAAGGTGCAAGAGGGCTGGAGGTGACATTGACCAACCCTCAACCGCATGCTTTGCCAAGCGGATTCGGATCGCGCGAGATTTTGATTGAAGCACAGTATCTCAAGGGGGGAAAAGCGGTAAAAACTGAAGCCGTCTCTCTCACCTCCCGCTTTTTAACGAAGCGCGGGAAACCGACCATCCCCCACTTAGCCGAGAAGACGGTTGAAAGTATGTCGATCCCTGCTAACGGTTCAAAAACATTTATTGTTCCTACCGAAGTCAGCGCCGATCAGGCAACGGTAGTCGTATCGTATCGATTGGTCAATGATGAGATTCGGGAGATGTTAGAGTTAAAAGATCCGATTTGGTCGAAGAAGATGGTAATCAAAAAATTAAATGTGAAGCTATAGGGTGAAAGGGGCTGATGCCCCTTAATTCATCTCTACTTTGATGATAAAATCATTTCCCTCTTCGATAATTGAAAAGTTATGTTTTTGGCAGAACGTTTCGTTCATCTCCGCCGCCCACTCTTGCGCTTCGATAAGTGCATCGTCTTTATTTCCAAATGTTTTGACGCTTTCCATGCCGCTGCGTTTGAAACAGCCGCACTCTTTTTCCATTTTTACGTTATACATAATTGGTGTCTCTCCTAAATAAGTAATTTTCGGAAGTATAATCGTTAAAGATTAAACATTCTCGATAAAAATAGGACGATTTGAAACTAAAGGTTATCTTTATCTTTTACTCTAGTGATATCATCAGGGTACTTTATGCAAACTTCTGCTACCATTCCATCTGAATTTTGGGTGCCTTTTAATGCGATACGCCGTATCGTCTTCCAAGGTACCCTCCGAAGATAAGAAGGGTCTTATCCAGAACTCAGCGAGTTCTATTCTTTACCCCGTAAGGGCAAGCGTAACTGGTCGGACATTTCCGATGGCGTATCTATCAAAGGTTTATACTATGAATATCGACAATGAAATGATGACTGAAGAAAATTTGGTCACTTTTGAAACATTTGGACTTAGAAAAGAGCTCATGCAGAGCATCAACTATGCGGGATTTAAAACCCCAAGTCCGATCCAGCAGATGGTTATTCCCGTCATTATGGAAGGGCGTGACGTTGTAGGACAAGCGCATACCGGTACGGGTAAAACAGCGGCATTCGGATTGCCGACCTTGAACAAAATGAATCTTAAAGGGGGGATTGAAACCCTCATTATCACTCCGACACGCGAATTGGCGAACCAAGTGAGCGATGAAATTTTCAAATTCGGTAAACATTTGGGTGTCCGTACCGTTACGATTTACGGTGGAAGCTCATACAACCGCCAAATCGATTTGATCGAGCGCGGAGCGCAAGTGATTATCGCTACACCGGGGCGGCTTTTGGATATGCTTAGCCGTGATATGCTCAAAGGATTTGCCCCCTCAACCGTTATTTTGGATGAAGCGGATGAGATGCTCGATATGGGCTTTTTGGACGATATCAATGAAATCTTCACCTATTTGCCGACCGAACGCCAAACGTTGCTTTTTTCGGCAACTATGCCGGCACCGATTAAGCAATTGGCGGAACGTATTTTGGTGAACCCATATTTCGCGTCGATCACCAAAACCGAAACTACGAATACCGATATTTCGCAACAATACTATGTCATCGAAGAGTCTGAGCGTGATGATGCGATTATCCGTTTGATGGATGCGGAAGATGCTCAAAAAACGGTTGTTTTCTGCCGTACCAAAAAAGAGGTTGATCGCCTCTCTAACGTCCTCTCTGCTGCGGGATACTCTGCAAAAGGGCTTCACGGCGATATGGAACAGCGTCAACGCGAAAGCGTTATCAAAGGGCTTAAAACCGATGCTATCGACGTTTTGATCGCAACTGACGTTGCGGCACGCGGATTGCACATCGACGGTGTTACCCACGTTTTCAACTACCATATCCCGTTTGACCCTGAGAGTTATGTTCACCGTATCGGCCGTACCGGACGTGCGGGTAAAAAAGGAGTGGCAATTACTCTTGTAACTCCGTTGGAGTTCAAAGAGCTCCAACGTATCCGTGCCAAAGTGGGTACAACGATGGAGCACGCCTATATCCCTAGCAAACATGATGTCAAAGAGGCTCAAGTAACCCGTTTGGTCAATGAGATTGAAAAACAGCATATTTACGATGAAGCGCACAAAATTCTCGATTTGCTCAAACAAGATTACGACCAAGAACAAATCGCTTATAAATTGATCTCTGTATTGATGGAGCGTAACACGGTTCAAGGACCGAATCAGATCGGTATCGCGGCGGAACGTTTGGAAAAAATTCTTCACAATCTAGAGCGTCGCGGAAACGAGCGTGGTGGAAACGGTCGTCGTCCGGGCGGATTTAACCGTAACCGTAGCGGTGGAAACCGCAACAGCAGCAGCGGCGGCGGATACCGTGGCAATAATGACCGCAATGGCGGTGGTGAACGTACGGATCGCGGCGAGCGTGGCGGAAATGATCGCGGTGAGCGTTCACGCAGTTTTAGCGGACAAAACCGCTCTCCAAAACCGCGTTATTAATTGAAATGAGAGGCCAACTCTCGTTTCATCTTCTCTAAAAACGGCTCCATCGGAGCCTCTAACACAAATCCCTCTCGCTGTTTAACACCCCACATCGGTTCCGGAAAATACTCATCATTTTCAAATCGTGCCATGATATGCCAATGGACACGCGGCAGCATATTACCAAACGAAGCGATGTTTATTTTGGCTGGGCGGAAGTACTCGAGCATCTCTTTTTCAATAACATCGAGCGCATGCCAAATTGCTTGTTTTTCTTCAGAAGTACACTCGGAAAACTCTTTGCGAGGGGTATGGGTAAAAATTTTGAGCCAAGGGATTTGTGATTCGTGGAGTTCAATATAGATGAGAGAGTTCGAAAAAATCATAGACAACCTTCAAAATAAGTTGTCTATTGTAGCAAAAGAGGGGCTTTATTTCCCTTTTCCTGCGAACGGAACGAGGGCGCTTCCCCATGTCAAACCGCCGCCGAACGCATCAAGGAGCATCAACTCACCATTTTGCAAACGGCCTGATTCGTAGATGTCGTTGATCGCCATCGGGATTGAGGCTCCGGAGGTGTTGCCGTATTTTTCAACGGTAAGGACGACTTGTTCATCCGAAAGGTTAAGGGCATCGCCCACCGCTTTGATGATGCGGTAGTTTGCTTGGTGTGGAACGAAATGTTTAATCTCCGAAGAGGCTATGTTATTTTGCTCTAAAATTTCGACAACATCGCTTGTGAGGGTACGGACGGCAACTTTGAAGGTCTCATTCCCTTTCATTTGCATAAAACATCCTGCCGCTTCACGATCAAGCGTATCATGCACAGAACCGCTTCCGCCGTTCGGGGTCATTAATAAATCGGCGTATGCGCCGTCTGAACCGGTATGAATATCCATAATCGCTTCGGCTTTGTTTTCCGTAGCGCTGATCACTGCCGCTCCGGCACCGTCACCGAAGAGGATACAGGTTCCGCGATCGGTATAATCGGTGATAGCACTGAGGCGTTCCGCACCGACGATGAGGACATTTTTTTTCATTCCCGACTCAATGAATGCTTTGGCAACTGAGAGGGCATAGACAAATCCGGTACACGCTGCGGAGAGATCAAATGCGGTAACTTTTTCAAGCCCCAGTTTGGTAGCGATGATCGTCGCGGTAGAGGGCATACAGAAATAATCGGGAGAGATGGTCGCGCATACGATCATATCGATTTGGTTTTTCTCAAGTCCTGAACGCTCTATTGCCAGTTCAGCCGCTTTGACCCCCATATCACTGGTGGTTTCGTTTTCTGCGGCAATATGGCGCTCTTTGATCCCCGTCCGTTTCGTAATCCATTCGTCGCTGGTGTCGACCATCACTTCGAGTTCAGCATTGGTGAGGATTTTAGCGGGAACATAAGCTCCAATGGAACGAAACGCAGCGTACATAATTAACCTTTATACGGGATCGACGATTATTTTTTTAGCTCTTCAAGACGCTTTTCAATATGTTCGTTAACGCCGGTATTAACGTAGCGAATGGCTTGAAAAATAGCATTTTTGATCGCTTTTGGATTGCTTTTGCCGTGACTGACGATAGCACACCCTTTGATACCGACCAAAGGAGCCCCGCCGATTTCAGCGTAGTCAATTTCTTTTTTCAACAGTTTAAATACTTTGCGCATCAAGAGGGCACCCGTAATCGCAATCGGAGATTTTCGGATGTACTCTTTGATAAAGTAACTGATTGTTGAAGCTACCCCTTCGGATGCTTTAAGGACGAGATTTCCGATAAAGCCGTCGCAAACAATAACGTCACAGCTTCCATCGAAAATATTATTCCCCTCGACGTTACCGATGAATCCTGGTTGCCCTTCAAGTAGTTTGAATGTTTCTTTGGTGATCTCATTCCCTTTGGAATCCTCTTCACCGTTGGCAAGGAGCCCGACACGCGGGTGTTCCATTTTGTACATGTCTTTGGCGTAAAAATACCCCATGATACCAAATTGGAAGAGGTGTTCAGGTTTGCAGTCGACATTCGCCCCCGCATCCATCAAGATACTTCGTTTTCCGCTTTTGGTCGGCATGGAGGTTACCAAAGCCGGACGCAAAACATTTTTCAAACGCCCGAGACGGAGCGTTGCCACCGTCATCGTCGCCCCGCTGTGTCCGGCACTGACGACACCGTCAGCTTCACCGTTGCGTACCAGTTCGACCGCTTTGTAGATCGAACTCTCTTGACGCTTGAGTGCATCGGTAGCCGCGTCACCCATATCGATGACATCATCCGCTTCGACAATTAAAATCTTATCTTTATAGCCCTTGGGTAATAAAGATAAGATCTCATCTTTTTTACCAACTAGAATTGGTTGAAACTTTGCTTCTTTAAGCGCTTCAAGTGTCCCTTTTACAATCGGTTCGGGACCGAAGTCCCCGCCCATTGCATCAATTGCAATTCTAATCATCGATTATTTGTACTCACCGGTAGTCGGATTAACGTAGTGAGACAATTTGTACGTGCCGTCTTTGTCTTTGACCGGACGAGCAAGAGAAATTTTATAGTGAGTTCTGCGTTTAGCGGCGCGTGAGTGGCTCACTCTTCTTTTAGGTACTGCCATAGTATGTATCCCTTTCTTTTTTAGATTTAATCAGAACTCGCGATCGAGCGAAGTCCCTTCACAATTGGGGCAACAAAAATAGTCGCTTTTGATAAGTTCGATTTCCGATCGTAGAAGCTCTTCCATATCGATGATAGAGTGGTCGATTTCAACCACATCCATCTCTTCATCGGAGCCCTCATAAATGCCATCGCTTAGATAAAAAGCGATCTCTTCGTTCAATGATCGTTCAACCTCTTCGGCACAAAGATCACAAGGAATCGAAATACTCCCTGTAATTGTACCGTTTAATTGAGCAAGATTGCTTTTTTTTAGGATTAAATCACCCGAAAAAAAAGCATTGTCACGATTTGCCTCAAAATGAAGCGGTTGTGTGCTCAATTTTTTAAATGCAATTTTCATGGTGATTACGAAATTTCGCGCCCTGAAAAGAAAAATGCGATTTCAATCGCAGCATTTTCAGCTGAATCACTTCCGTGAACCGCATTTGCATCGATGTTTTCAGCGAAATCAGCACGGATAGTTCCCGCTGCCGCTTCTTTAGGGTTGGTTGCCCCCATCAAATCACGGTTTTTAAGAACCGCATTTTCACCTTCGAGAACCGATACGACAACCGGACCGCTTACCATGAAATCAACAAGGTCGTTGAAGAAAGGGCGTGCAGCGTGTACTGCGTAAAACGCTTCTGCGTCTTGACGTGAAAGTTGGACTTTTTTCATAGCCGCGATTTTAAGGCCGTTGCTTTCGAAACGGTCCAAAATTTTTCCGATGACACCCTTAGCGACGGCGTCAGGCTTGATGATTGACAACGTTTGTTCCATCAATGCTCCTGTTTTATGTGTAAAAAATAGAACGGGATTATAGCGAAACAATAATTTAAGTAATATTAAAGATGAAAGAAGAAAATGAGAGAAGGAAAAAGGCGTCACCGAAAGGAAACAAATCCTTTCGGTTGCTTTGAAGAATTAGTTAACGACGTTTGCTTTAGAAGAACGCATCTCAGCGGTAACATCATCACGGTGAGCTGGGCTTGCACCGATCTCATCCCATGTGATACAACCCTCTGTAGGACAAGCAGTCGCACATGCTGGTTCATCATGATGACCTACACATTCAACACATTTGTCACCGTAAACGTAGTAAACTTCTTCACCCGTTGGGTTATCGTCCTCGTCTACGATCGCTTCTACCGGACACTCATCAATACAAGCGCCGCAGTTAATACAGGTATCATTAATGACTACTGCCATAGGATTCTCCTTGGTTAATAAATATGGGGTAACTATAACAGAAGAATTTTAAACCCACCTAAAAATTAGGGGGTTTTGGGGTGTTGAATAAGGGGAAGTGTTACCTAAAATAAATTTCGATAATACCTATCAATTATTAGAGGCCGAGATAGGCTCGAATGGCATCCACTTTATCGGTTTTTTCCCAGCTAAATTCAGGGAGTTCACGTCCGAAATGGCCGTAAGCCGATGTTTTACGATAGATAGGACGGATCAGATCAAGCGATTCGATAATCCCTTTTGGGGTGAGGTTGAAAAGCTCTTTGACGCAGCTTTCCAGTTTCTCTTCGCTCACAACGGCGGTTCCGTGTGAATTGACCATAATCGAGATTGGTTTCACCACTCCGATAGCGTAGGAGACTTGGATCGTTGCCCGTTCACACGCACCGGATGCAACGAGATTTTTCGCCACATAGCGGGCGGCATACGCAGCCGATCGGTCTACTTTGGTCGGATCTTTTCCGCTAAATGCTCCGCCGCCGTGAGGGCAAGCTCCGCCGTAGGTATCAACGATGATTTTACGTCCCGTAAGTCCTGCATCTCCTTGAGGTCCGCCAATGACGAATTTACCTGTCGGGTTGATGTGATAAACAATATTCGGCGACATCAAATCAGAGGGGATCACTTTTTTAATCACCTCTTCGATTACATCGGCATGAAGTTTTTCCTGAGAAATTTCAGGAGCGTGTTGAGTCGATACGACAACCGTCTCAACCGATACCGGTTTATCATCGACGTATTTGATACTCACTTGGGTTTTTCCATCGGGGCGAAGGTAAGGGATGATCCCCTCTTTGCGTACCTGTGCCAAACGCTCCGCAAGACGGTGAGAGAGATAGATCGGCAACGGCATCAAAACGTCGGTCTCTTTACACGCGTAACCGAACATCAAACCTTGGTCACCCGCACCGATTTCGCCGCTCTCCTGGTCAACCCCTTGGTTGATGTCGGGGGATTGTTCTCCGATTCCGTTGAGCACGGCGCATGAGCGGTAATCGAATCCGTACGTTGCATCGGTGTAGCCGATTTCACGAACGACCTGACGGGCAATCTCTTGCATCGGTGCATAGGCGGTCGTTTTGAGTTCACCGGCGATAACACAAAAACCGTTGGAAACGAGCGTTTCACACGCTACGCGAGCTTTAGGATCGTTTTCGATGATGTAGTCCAAAATCGCGTCACTGATCTGATCGGCCATTTTATCCGGATGCCCTTCGGTCACCGATTCAGAGGTAAAAATGTATTCTTTAGGCATAAAAATCCTTGGAGGAAATGGTAATTTTGTGGTTAAAGCGGATTATAGCGAATTAGTGTTTTAAGTTTTTTAATTGCTTTACAGATAATCTCTTTCCCAAAAGAAATCGATCCAATCGGTAGCTTCATGCACCGAAAAATCGGGTTGAAGTAGAGCAGTGTGTTTGGTAAAGAGGGCTGCCGTTTTAAAAATGATTTGAGGGTGTTGTTTTTGTAATGCAGGAAGGAGAGCGGCAAGCGTTTTCCCGCTATCGACGATATCGTCTACAATTAAAACTCTCATTGAGCGACTCAAATCACAATCTCCTAAAATACTCACATCGTCGCGTTGCGTCATGTCGTCATAGCTCTCAACCCGAATAGTTTGAAGGTTTCGGATATCCAAACTCATTGTGAGGGCATGTCCCAGCGTCACCCCCCCGCGTGCGATCGCTAGGATCGTATCGGCTTGAAAGGAATCGCACTGTTTTGAGAGGGGTTTCAGGTCGTTTAAAAAGTGTTCATAGGTATACGTTATCATGGTGCAATCATAGCATAAGGGCACCTACGCTATAATAAAGGATTAATTTTCAAAAAAAGGCTACTGAATTGAAAAAGTTAGCTATTATCGGCCGTCCAAATGTCGGCAAAAGTTCCCTCTTTAACCGTCTGCTGAAAGTGCGTGATGCGATCACCTCCGAGCAGGCAGGAACCACCCGTGATGTCAAAAAGCGGGTCGCCGTAGTGGTGGACAAAGAGGTGGAGATCCTCGATACGGGAGGGCTTGATGAGGGATGCGAGTTGTATGACCGTATCAAAGAAAAATCGCTCAAAGCGGCTCATCAAGCCGATATCATTCTCTTTATGGTGGACGGTAAGAGCCTTCCCGAAGAGGATGATAAAAAGCTCTTTTACGAACTTGAATCGATGGGGAAAGCGATCGCTCTCGTGGTCAACAAAATCGATAATGACAAGATGCAAGAGAAGCTTTGGGAATACTTCGAATTTGGAACAGATCGTATTTTCGGTATCTCTGTTGCCCATAACCGCTCAATTTTGCCACTGCTCAACTGGATCGCTTCGGAATTGCCCGAATCTTCGATCGTCACCCCTGAAGCGGAAGCGCTTAAAGCCGACGATGAGATGGACGGATTTGATGCGGCGATGAGCGCATCGTATGATGATGAATGGGAAGAGGAAGAGGATGAGGAGGACGACGGGTTCTTTATCCCTGAAGAGGATGACCAAGAGGAAGATACCTCGATCGAAACGCTCGAAGAAGTTTATCGCGGCATCGTCAAAGAGTATGAACCGGGTGATACCGATAAAATGAAAGTAGCGATTATCGGGCGTGTCAATGTCGGTAAAAGCTCCCTCCTTAACGCCCTTTTGGGCGAAGACCGTTCAGTGGTGAGTTCGGTAGCGGGGACGACGATTGATCCGATCGATGAGACGATCGAATACAACGACAAACAGATCACCTTTATCGATACGGCGGGTATCCGCAAACGGGGGAAAATCCTCGGAATCGAGAAATATGCCTTGATGCGTACTGAAGAGATGTTGGAGACTGCCGATATCGCGTTATTGGTTTTGGATGCGTCACAGCCGTTTATGGATTTGGATGAAAAGATCGCCGGATTTGTCGATAAAAACCGTCTGGCATGTCTGATCGTCCTCAACAAATGGGACTTGGCACCGAAAGAGGATTACGATAAGATCATCGCCGAAGTGCGCGATCGGTTCAAATTCCTCAGCTACGCTCCGATCATCACGATCTCGGCGCAAAGCAAACAGCGGGTGCACAAGATTTTCGATATGCTTCTTAAAATCAATGAGAACTACTCACAGCGTATTTCGACGGGTAAACTTAATGAGGTGATTCAAGCGGCGATGCGCAAACATATCTTGCCGAGTATCAATGGGATGAATATCCGTCTCTATTTCGCGACGCAGTACGATATCCGTCCGCCGCGTATCGCACTGATTATGAACAAACCGCAGGGGCTCCATTTCAGCTACCGCCGCTATTTGACGAATCAGTTACGAGAAGCGTTTGATTTTGAGGGGACTCCGGTGCTCTTTAAAGCGAAAGCGAAAAAAGTGAGTAAGAAGCCGCAACCGCATAAAAAACGTTCTATGTGGTAAATCGGGTCGAGATGATTGAAAATGAGTGAGATTAAAGAACTGTCGGATGATGGATTTTATGATGCTTTAAATAACGAAGATCATCTTGGAATGGTAATTCGCGCTCATTTATATATTGAACATGAACTTGATAAGTTTTTACTTTTTGCAATGCCATTTTATAAAAATTATGAAAAAGACATTCACGTTGACTACTACACAAAGGTTTTGCTTTGTTGCTCGTTGGGTTTGGCAAAGGAACTTGAAAAGCCTCTCAAGGCTATTGGTACACTGAGAAATAGGTTTGCTCATAATTTAGAAACTATTGTGGATGAGTCATGGCTAAGTTCCATGTATAATGGCTCATTGTCAGGTAATTATCAAAAGCAATTGAAAACTGCTTATGAACAATTGGCATTACAGTTTAATCGTGAAGAAAAAAAATTTGCTGCATTAACTGAAACAGAACGATTAACTTTAATATTCATGTTCATTCGGAAAAAACTAATGCAAGCAAATATTCAACTAGAAAAAAGTTTAAGACTAAATATTATTTAGTCCTAAAACGGTTTCACAACGACGAGAGCAACGATCCCCATCAATAAAAGGGTAGGGATTTCGTTATACATTCTGAAAAACTTTCCGCTTTTATATGCCGTGTTTTCTTTGAGTTTGAGGCGGTAACGCCCTAGAGAGAAGAAATAGACGATCAGTAATACGACCAGTGTCGATTTGGCGTGCATCCATCCCCCCATCGCAAATACATTTGTCCCATAATGATTGGTAGACATCGCAATGAGAGCGATCCCGGAGAGAAACGTTGCCCAAAATGCGGGAACACCGATGTATTTGTAAATCTTCATCTCCATCACTTCGACCACTTCCACAAAACCGTTGTTGGAGCCGTTTTCGACATGATAGACAAAGAGGCGCGGGAGATAAAAGAGAACCGCAAACCATGAAACCATTGAAATAATATGAAACCAAAGCATCCAGCTGTACATGGTTCTCTCCTGTTAGTAAAATAATCCGAAGATTACCCTAAAAAGATTAATAATTACAGGTGTTTTTTGACGAAAGCGATAATTTGAGGTGTCGGTAAAGCACCGCTGAACTGATCGATAATACGGTTGTTTTTAAAGGCGATGACGGTCGGGATCGATCGGATAGAGAACCGTGCCCCGAGATGCTGCTGCTCTTCGGTATTGATTTTGATAAAGAGGGCTTTGAGAGGGAATTGCCGTGCCGCCTCCTCAAAAGAGGGAGCCATGCTTCGGCACGGGCCACACCACGGCGCCCAAAAATCGGCGATGATGAGACGTTCATCATTGAGCATCAGCCGATCAAACGATGAGGCATCAACCGATAGAGGTTTGGTATCGAGGAGCGAGCCTTTGCAGTGGCCGCAAGATGCCTTTGCGTATGACTCTTTTACCGGAATGGCATTAACTCCACCGCAGTGGGGACAAACGACATTTAACTTAGACATTAAAACCTCCAAAATCTGCCCCTTTAGGGGCAAGCTTTAGTGCCATAGCGGCAAGCGTATCCTAAGGGATGAATTCCTTAGGCGTTTAAATTAAATGGCTTCTTCTTCCACTACTTCCATGTCACGGATCGAGGAGGTGTGATGGTCTTTGACTTTGTCGTGCAAACGGCGGAGGGCTTTGTTAGCACGTTCAATAGCCAGATCGATGGCGGTATCGAGATCTTCGTCAGTATCAGAGATGACTACGGGCTGAGCGTGGGCGATATGGATGTCAAATTCGACTCCTACCCCTTTTTTTTCTTTGGAGATCATGACGTTAACCGTAGTAATGTCGAGGTGAAAGCGTTTAAAATTTTCAATTGCAGTAGCGATGTGATCGTTTAGATGTTGAGTTAGTTTGATATCTTTGGAGCGAATTTGAGTATTCATCGTAAATCCTTTGTTTTGAACTATCGAAAAATATAGCATAGATTTTCTTAAGAGGAAGCTTAAGAGACGTTGCGGTAAAATATTCACTATTCAAGGAGTAATGGTGAGAGTTTTAACAGGTATTCAACCTTCCGGTGATTTGCATATCGGAAACTATTTTGGTTCGATCAAAGCGATGGTGGAATCGCAAAATGATCATGAAGTCTTCGCGTTTATTGCCAATTACCATGCGATGACATCGCTCAGCGACGGGGTGCGCCTTTCACAACTGACGATGCAAGCCGCTACTGATTTTTTGGCGCTCGGTATGGATCCTCAAAAAAGTACGTTTTGGGTTCAATCGGATGTCAAAGAGGTGTTGGAACTTTATTGGATTCTCTCAAGTTTTACCCCGATGGGATTGTTGGAGCGGGCGCACAGCTACAAAGACAAAGTGGCCAAAGGGATCGCGAGTAATCACAGCCTCTTTTCCTATCCCGTCCTTATGGCGGCGGATATATTGCTTTTTGGTTCCGAGGTGATTCCGGTCGGAAAAGATCAGATTCAGCACGTTGAGATCGCGCGTGACATTGCCATCAAATTTAACAATCAATATGGGGATGTTTTCACGATTCCTGAATTTCGGGTTGATGAGAACGTAGCGACCGTTCCGGGGATCGACGGGCAAAAAATGTCGAAAAGCTACGGTAATACGATCACGATTTTCGGAGAAGAAAAAACAATCCAGAAAACAATCAAAAAGATCGTCACCGAAGCGGTACCGATGGAAGAGCCTAAAGAGTATGAGGGGTGTAACGTCTACAATCTCGCCAAACTCTTTTTGGATGAGGATGGGCAACGTGATTTGCAAGAGCGCTACAAGCGTGGCGGTGAAGGGCATGGCCACTTCAAACTCCATTTGCACGATGTGATGTGGGAGTATTTCCGCCCGTATCGCGAACGTCGAGCCTATTATGAGGCGCATCAGCATGAAGTGCGTGAGATTTTAGAGATGGGTGCTGCAAAAGCGGGTGCTGCGGCGCAGCCCCTAATCGAGAGAATCCGGATGGCAACAGGGATTAAATACTAAGGAAACAGGATGAAAAATTACATAATTAATCAAATCAACGATTCTGCCGCAACAAAAAAAGCGATTGTCGAAAACGATGCGTTGGTCAATGTTTTGGTCGAAGTGGCGCAGGCGTGTGTTGAGGTGTACCGCAAAGGGAAAAAAATCCTTATTGCCGGGAACGGCGGATCGGCTGCCGACGCACAGCATTTCGCGGCAGAGTTGGTAGGACGCTACGGGTTTGATCGCCCTTCACTCCCCTCGATTGCCCTCACGACCGATAGCTCCAATCTCACCGCGATTGGAAACGATTACGGCTATGAGTATGTGTTCTCCCGTCAACTAGAGGGATTGGGACAGGAGGGGGATCTCTTTATCGGGATTTCTACCTCAGGGAACTCCCAAAATGTCATCAATGCGTTTACGGCGGCAAAAGATCGCGGAATAACAACGGTTGCTTTGGTAGGGCGTGATGGCGGTAAAATGGCCGCAATGGCCGATTACGCGATAGTGGTTCCCTCTAATGCGACCCCCCGTATCCAAGAGTCCCATTTGTTGATCGAGCATATGATTTGTGACATTATCGAAAAAGAGATTTTCGGCGGCGGAGTAGCCTAAGGTGAACAAAGCCCTGTTTTTGGATCGTGACGGTGTTGTCAATGTCGAGAAGAATTATCTTCATAAGATTGAAGATTTTGAACTTATGGAGGGGATTGACGACGTATGCCGAACCTATCAGGAACAGGGGTATCTGATCATCATTGTCACCAATCAGTCGGGAATTTCACGCGGTTACTATACCGAAGAGGATTTTGCAGTGCTCAGCCGATGGATGGTGGAGCATTTCAAAGCGCTCGGGATTACTATCGAGAAAATCTACTACTGTCCTCATCATGAAAGTATCGACGGCGCATGCGAATGCCGCAAACCTGAACCCGGAATGTTTTTGGAAGCTCAAAAAACATATGACTTGGATATGCAAGGCTCCGTGATGATCGGCGATAACGAACGGGATATTGAGGCAGCGCTTCGTGCCGGTGTCGGGATGAATATACTTTTATCCGCAGAAGCAGCCGAATCGAAAGCCGACCGAATTATCCATTCATTGCGGGAGCTGCTCTAATGCGAATTATCAATACCGGCGGAACGTTCAATAAACGGTATGATCCGATCAAGGGGGAGCTTTTTGTTCCGACCGATAACCGTGCCATCGAGGAGATTCTCGGAACGTTGGTGGTGAATATCCCTGTCGATGGGGTTATCTACAAAGATTCTCTGGAGATGGATGATGAGGATCGCGCTTTTTTGGGCAAAACGATCGCCCAGTGCGATGAGAATATTGTGATAGTTGTCCACGGTACCGATACGATCGATCTGAGTGCCGCTTATATCGATAGTTTGGAATTGGATAAAACGGTGGTGTTTACGGGTGCTATGGTCCCTTTTCAGATCGATCCGCTCGAAGCAACGGCGAATCTCTCTATGGCGTTGGGGTATGCCCGCAATGCCGAAAAAGGGGTTTATATCGTGATTCAAGGTGTAATGAGCAGTTTTAAACAGGTCAAAAAAAATAAGAGTCTCGGGAAGTTCTACTATGTCTAAAGTCAAATGCGATCACTGTCATCTCGAATTTTCAGATTCGGTGATGATACATGACGGAGAGCACCGTTTTTGCTGCAAGGGGTGTCAGGGTATTTTTCATCTCCTCAAGGATGAAGGGCTTGATAGCTTTTATGCCAAAATGGGTGAAACGACGCTTGTACCTCCAACGGAGCAGTTTGAGGACTCGGCCAATTTTGATTCTCCCGCATTTGCCGAACAATTCATAACCGAGACGAAAGAGGGGTTGAAACAGGTCTCTTTGGTGATCGAGGGGATCCATTGTGCTGCATGTGTATGGCTTAATGAAAAAGCGCTTCATAAAATGGAGGGGGTCATTGAAGCTTCGATCAATTTTACGACGAACAAAGCCCGTATTACGTGGGATCCCAATGTTTTAAAACTCTCCGCAATTATTGATATGATCCGTGCCATCGGTTACAACGCATTCCCTTATGATGCATCTCTCCAAGAAGTGAGAGCCAACAAAGAGCGAAAAGATTATTATCTTCGTATGGCAGTGGCGACATTTGCAACGATGAATATCATGTGGGTGGCAGTGGCTCAGTATGCGGGGTATTTCACGGGTATCACTCAGGATATCAAGACGATATTGAATGTTGCCGAGTGGTTTTTGGCAACTCCGGTACTTTTTTACAGCGGATGGGTTTTTTATCGCGGGGCGTACTACGGTTTGAAAAACAAAACGATCAACATGGATTTGCTGGTGGTGACCGGATCATCATTAGCGTATCTATATTCGATCTATATCACCGTTTTGGAAAAAGGGGAAGCGTACTTTGATTCGGTTTCGATGATCATCACGTTTGTCCTTTTTGGGAAGTTTTTGGAAGTTCTCAGCCGCAAAAATGCCGCCGATACTCTCGATGTCATCGGAAAACATATTCCGCGTGAAGTGAGTATTGTCGAGGGGGAGAATATCCGCTCAGTTAATGTCAACGAGGTTAAAGAGGGGGATGTAATCCTCATCCGCAGCGGCGAGCGCTCTGCGATCGATGGAGAGGTTGTGATAGGAGAGGGGAGCTTTGATGAATCCAATCTCACGGGGGAGTCAGAGCCGATTTTCAAACGTGTGGGGGATAAAATTATCAGCGGTACGACGAGTATCGATGCTCTGATTCACTATCGAGCAACTAAAGATTTTGCCCATTCGACCCTCTCTACCCTCGTTAATCTGCTTGAAAATGCAATGGCACAAAAGCCCTCCATCGAACAGTTGGCGAATCGGCTCTCTCAGCATTTCTCATCAACCATTCTTTTTTTGGCGATTGCGACGTTCTGGGGCTGGTATTTTTGGCCGCACAGTTTCGACCGTTCGCTCATGGTGGGGATTTCGGTGATCATTATCGCCTGTCCGTGTGCATTGGCACTAGCAACTCCGGTAGCGACACTCGTGGGACTTGGATTGGGAGCGAAGCGGGGAATTTTGTTCAAATCGGCATCCATGATCGAGACGATGGCGCATGCAACTACCGTAGTGTTGGATAAGACGGGAACCATTACCCAAGGAAGACCCGAAGTGACCGATATGAAAAGTCATCACCCTTTTGAGATCGGAGTTTTAGCAACTCTGGTCGCCTCCTCCAAACATCCGATCAGCCGTGGGGTGATGGAGTATTTGGATCGCCGGTACGATTTGATCGAGACGGTATTCATTGAAGAGATAAAAGAGATTCCGGCACGGGGTATGGTGGGACGGTATCAGGGTGTAGTGGTTGCCGGAGGGAATGCGCAGCTCATGAACGAACTGGGGATTTCAGTCGAATCCATTAGCGATAAAAGTCTTTTTTATTATGCTGTGGATAAGGTTTTGGTGGCGACGTATGAACTTCGTGATCTCCCCAAAGCGGGGGCAAAAGAGGCAATAGAAGTGCTCAAATCAATGGGGCTTCGTGTCGTGATGCTCACTGGAGATCATGAGGCTTCGGCACGAAGAGTGGCATCTGAAGTTGGAATTTCCGAACTCTATGCTGAACTCTCTCCGGAAGGGAAAGCAGGATTTGTCGATACATTGCACATTCAAGGGGATGTGGTTGTGATGGCGGGAGACGGTGTAAATGATCTTTTGGCTTTAGCAGCTTCGGATATTGCCATCGCGATGGGGAGCGGCAGTGACATTGCGATTGAAGTGAGTGATGTCGTGCTGTTGAACGATTCTCTCTCCTCATTAGCCGAATCGTTTGCGATCAGCCGTAAGACGTATGGACTTATCAAACAAAATCTCGGTATTTCGTTGGTGTATAATTCGATCACGATCCCTCTGGCGATGATGGGGTATGTCATACCGCTGATCGCGGCGATCTCGATGTCGTTTAGCTCATTACTCGTTGTCGGAAACTCGATGCGGGTACGTTGGCTCTATAAATAGAATTTTAAATTTCCCGCGATCCAAACCCTAAAGCCGCGTGTGACCAAAGGAAATCCCTTTAGGGGCGATGCAGTAGTGCAAGGAGTCACGCGAGCGTTCTTGGATCGCGGTATGTTCTTTTGCTACTTTTCTGACTAAACAGAAAAGTAGAGATAAGTTAATAAGGAATGGAATATGGATAGCTGGGTTGTAGCGATGATGCTGGGTGCATCACTCCTTTTGGGCGGTATTGCACTCATCGCCTTTTTGTGGGGAATCAAAAACGGTCAATTCGACGATGAAAAAAAGATGATGAATCAAGTGTTGTATGATGACGAAGCAGAACTTAATGACGCGGCTAATCAACAACGTAAAAAAGAGTCGTTAAATAAAAAAGAAGAGTATCGTCCAGAATAATTCAAATAAAGATAGAATGAAGAAAGGATTCACCGCCGAAGCGGTGAAAGAGGAATTATTTAATTCCTGCGATGTAAGAAGCAAGAGCTTTCATATCAGCATCTGACATAGAAGCAACTTGACCTTTCATCAATGCACCCATACCAGCTTTGTTTTGTGTACCAGCTTTGTATGCTTTCAAAGAAGCTTCGATGGCACCAGCTGATTGACCTTTAACGATTGCAGATTTACCAAGAGCAGCTTTCTCGAAAGAAGCACCATGACAGGCAGCACATTTACCAGCCAAAGCTTTACCATCAGCAGCCATCAAAGACACACCAGCGAACAACATTGCAAGAGCAATTTTTTTCATTTGTTTTCTCCATTAAAAATTTGAGCGCTATTATATTCCTATGAATCTTAAAGCACTCTAACTATTTAAGGTTTAATGTAGAGTTTGTTACAATATGATACTACCTTATCCAAAGGACTTTTGATGCGTTACAGTGATGTCGATTTGAACGGAAAAACGATTTTAATTACGGGGGGAGCCGGATTTATCGGCTCAAATCTCGCATTTTATTTTCAGGAACATTATCCCGATGCCCATGTCGTGGTACTCGATTTGTTTCGCTCGACCCAAACCCTCTCTAACGGCAATCTCAAAAGTTTCGGTCATTTCAAAAATCTGATCGGTTTTCGCGGAACGGTGATCAGCGGCGATATCAACGATAAAGCTTTGTTGGCGGAATTGGGGAAAAATTATCAGTTTGACTATATCTTTCATGAAGCGGCGATTTCCGATACGACGGCGTTGGAACAGGATCTGATGATCCAAACGAACGTCAATGCGTTCAAAGACCTTCTCGATATCGCTGTAGAGCATGGTGCCAATATGATCTATGCCTCTTCGGGTGCTACTTATGGTGACGCTCCCTCGCCGCAACGCGTCGGACGTGAAGCACCGCAAAACGTTTACGGGTTTTCCAAACTGATGATGGATCATCTCGGACGCCAATATGCCCAAAAATATCCCAATATTTCGATCGTCGGGTTGCGCTATTTCAACGTCTATGGGCAACGAGAGTTTTTCAAAAACAAAACGTCATCGATGGTGGTGCAATTCGGTCATCAGCTATTGGCGGGAAAAAATCCGAAACTCTTTGAAAATTCGGACAAAATTTTGCGTGACTTCATCTACATTGAAGACATCATCCAAGCCAATGTTTTAGCGATGCACCCTAAAGAGAGCGGTGTTTTTAACGTCGGTACGGGGAAAGCGCGATCGTTTCAATCGATGGTCGATATTCTCCAGCATGAACTTGGGACGACGTTCGAGTGCGAATATATCCCCAACCCCTATATCGGACGCTATCAGTTTCATACCGAAGCCGATATTCAAACGACACAAGAGATTTTGGGATACGCTCCGCGATATGAATTTGAGCAGGGGATTGCCGAGTATGTTCCCGAAATCAAACGACTTTTTGAGCAGGAGCTTTCATGAAATCGCTGCATGGTAAACATCCCCATATCCTTGTGATCGGGGATTTGATGATTGATCATTATTTGTGGGGCGGGTGTGAGAGAATCTCTCCCGAAGCACCGGTTCAGGTGGTGGATATCGCACGCGAGACGACGGTACTCGGAGGTGCGGGTAATGTCATCAACAACCTCGTCGCTTTGGGGGCGAAAGTGAGTGTATCGGGGGTGATCGGCGATGATGAAAACGGTCAGGAACTTCGTTTATTACTCTCTCAGATCGGGGTAAACGCCCAAGGTTTGATTCAGCAAAGCGGACGTAAAACATCGAAAAAAAGCCGTGTGATCGCCTCCAATCAACAAATTCTCCGATACGACCGTGAATCCAAAGAGGCTATCGAAAAAGCGAGCGAACGCGCTATCGTCTCGTATGTGATCGATGTGATCGATACGTGCGACATTATCATCCTCTCCGATTACGGCAAAGGGGTGATCACCGATGCGGTTGCCGGCGGAGTCATTGCCGCTGCCAAAGCGGGGGGTAAAAAAGTACTCGTCGATCCGAAAGGGAAAGATTACCGTAAATATCGAGGAGCCTACCTCCTCACCCCGAATAAAAAAGAGGCCTCCGAAGCGACGGGTATCGTTATCAACGACGATAAGAGTCTTCAAAAAGCCCTTTTATCGCTCAAAGAGACGTGTGCTTTGGAGTGTTCGATGATCACCCTCTCAGAGGATGGCATCGCGATTTTTGATCAGAGTATGCGTCGGTTCCCGACCGTAGCCAAAGAGGTCTATGACGTAACGGGGGCTGGGGATACCGTGATCGCTTCTTTGTCATTTGCTCTCTCCAGCGGACTCTCTATCGATGAAGCGGCACCGTTTGCCAATCATGCCGCTGCCGTCGTGGTCGGCAAAATCGGTTCGGCTACCGTAACGCTCAGTGAAATCGAAGAGTATGAGTCGAGCCTCCACCAAAGCAGCTCGGAAATGCACATCAAAACCAAAGAGGAGATCTATGCCCTCTCCGATCGCCTTAAAAAAGAGGGGAAAAGGGTGGTATTCACCAACGGTTGTTTCGATATTCTCCACGTAGGCCATGTGAAATACCTCCAAGAGGCAAAAAGCTACGGAGATGTTTTGATTGTCGGGCTCAACTCGGACAGTTCGGTGAGAGAGCTCAAAGGTCCAACCCGTCCGGTCAATACCGAAAATGATCGCGCCTACATTTTAGCGGCGCTCGAATCGGTCGATTATGTGGTATTGTTTAGTGAAGAGACACCCCATGAGTTGATCAAAAATATTTCTCCCGATATATTGGTCAAAGGGGGCGATTATGAAGGGAAACAGGTCGTTGGAGCGGAATTTGCTAGAGAGTTGCGATTGGTGCAGTTCGTTGATGGTAAAAGTACCACCGCTACGATTGCACGGATAAACGAGGGGACAACATGCTAAAAAAATTAGTTTTAACACTTTGGATGGGTGCTTCGGCGTTTGCGGCACATCAAGTGGGTGTAAACGTCAACGACAAAGAGGTGGGCGGTGAGATTCGACTCGATATGGGTCGTATGGGAAATGCGATGAGCAACGCCTATATCGGCGCACGATTTTTGAACGGGGATAACAATAACTCCAAAACGATCACCGATCCCGATCCGCTGATGGAGGTGTCGTTTATGAGCATGGGACACGTTAACGGAGTTCCGGGATTGAAAGTGGGGCTTGGGATAAAAGCCGCATATACGGAGATCGACGGAGAACGTTATGCCGCAATTCCATTGGGAGTTGAGGCGGAACTTCGATTGCCGCTCAATACACCGTTTCCGCTCTATCTCAACGGTGCGTTGTATTACGCCCCTTCGGTGTTGAGTTTCAAAGAGGGGGATGGGTATATGGAGACACGGATTGGAATCGATGCGGAGCCTATCGATAATGCCCGTATCGGGGTAGGGTACCGTACTATCGATACCGATCTTAAAACGCGCGATGTTGTTTATAACGATGCGTGGTATTTTGGGATGAGACTTGATTTCTAATCTACTTTTTTGTTCCGGCAAAAAGTAGCAAAAAACCTCATTCCCCGAGCAAATCGCCTGCGCGACTCCTTGCACTACTGCATCGCGCGCGGCTCTGGTATGGATGCTCGGGGAATTTTTATATAATATTTTTGATAGCTTCTATCACTTCTTGCGCCGTAATACTCTTCATACACTCATGATGTCCTAGGGGACACTCTCGTTTCATACACGGAGCGCACTCCATATCGTGCCGGACAATAACACTTTTTTCATTTCTCCACTGCGATGTTTCCAAATGGCGGGTCGGACCGAATATTGCGACCGTCGGTACCTGATACGCCGCCGCGACATGCATTGGGCCGCTGTCATTGGTGATGAACAGATCCAAACCTCCGATAAAACTGCACAGCTCGGCGATCGACGTTTTGCCTGCAAAATTGGTGACTTGGATCCCTTTTAGTGCTGCTTCGATCTCGTTGGCCATCCCCACTTCATTGGGGCCACCGAAGAGGAGTATGTCATATCTATCGGCATACTCTCGTGCTACTTCGGCAAATTTTTCGGGATACCACCGTTTGGCACTGCCATACGTTGCCCCGGGATTGATTCCCAGTGTCGGGCGCAAATAGCGGTGCGACGGAATATGGATTTTGAGGTTGCCGAGTACCAGTGGCTGATCGCTCAAACTTTGGGCAATGTCGCGGTACTGTTCTACCAGATGGGATGGGTGATTGGGTGTGATGGCATGAGTCAGTAACGCTCGTGAATGCCAACTGCTTCGCGATACTGTGATCGGTGTTCCGCTCCAAAAGAGCAAAAGTGAAGAGTGGAGCTGATTGCGAAAGGTGATCGCCATATCATGAGCACCCAGCTCTTTGGCAAACCGGTAGGTATTGAGAAACCGATTCCCCCCTTTTTTGGTCTCATCGATGTAATGGCGTTTGCACTGAGGGTGATATTTGAGCGCTTCGATACTGACAAACGAACCGACGAGGGTAATCTCAGCTTCGGGATAGATGACGCAAAGGGCTTCGATTGCGGGAGTGGCCATGATGGCATCACCGAGCCAGTTGGGGAGAATAACCAATAGTTTCACGATAGAGCCTTATAGGTATAGTGTGGTGCTGAGGCAAGTGTCCATATAACGTGTAGTTCACCTCTGGGTGTTGAGCAGATAAGGTTGTATTCCTCGGAGCGGTGAAAAAAATCGGTAAACTCTGCATCTTTGAGGTGGGAGATCATTATCCGATACGCTTCAAACGCACTCCGTTTTCGTAAAATCCCCTCACGATTATCGATGAGCCCGTATCCCGGAGCGATGAGCTGGTGCCAATACACACAGCTCACTTTTTGGGAAGCAAAGGCGAGGAGGTGATAGCGAACCATGAAAGCGGCATAATCTTCTTCGCTCACACACTCTGTTTCGCTAGTGGGGGCATAGGGTGCGGTGTTTTTGATCGGCCAGTTGGTTTCGGTGATGATGAGGTCATTCGATGTTTTTGGGCTGAGTGTCATGAGCGAAAACAGTAGATTGATTTTTCCCATCAGGTTAAATCCCATTTGGCTGTTTTCGGGTGCGCCGCGACGATCGACATAGAGCAAAGAACCGATCGCATCGTAGCGGATCTTCGCGAGGTTAAAGAGGGTGTGGGCGCTAAAGTGGTACTCGAAATCGATCACATTGGAGCCGATCAGCTTGAGATGGGGAAAGCGTGTTTTTTTCAAATTATATGCGATGGCATAAAAATCGAGATATTCATTGACACTGAAAAATCCCCATTTGGCTCGGTTGATGGTGCTCCCGATGACATAAGTATTGCATACCCCCTCCAGCGCTTCGAAAATCTGGATCAAATGATCGCGTGTCATATCCGCACAGGTGATGTGCTCACGATCTTGCAAAAGGGCTACAGTGATCTCTTTGTTCTTGAAGCTTCGGATGAACGCTACATACTCTTGGAACCTCTCCATCTCCCAAAGGGGGATACGGATGAGGAGTTTGCTAAGACCGAGTTCTTCGATCAGATAGGGGGTAGTGTTCGGTTCTTTGTCCAGATTGACCCCCATCCCGAAAAACTCTTCACCTCTGATGGTACGATTTTTGATAAAGGGGATGAGCAAGAGGGCAAAAGGTAAGGTGATAAGTGCGATCAAAAAGGTTTTAATGAGTGAGGGAAGGGCACTACGGCGCATGGCACGCTTGAGTGCTTTATTTTTGATTATTGCGGGCTGATCGGAATAATTATCCCAGGCAAACGGTTCTTTCATGGTGAGATTATAGCGATATTGGGTAAAATAACTGCATTAATATAAGGGTGGAAAATGAATATATTGGTAGTGCGAAATGATAAATTGGGTGATTTTATTACCGCTTTGCCGACGTTGTATGTGTTAAAGCACCATAACCCTTCCAACCGCATCATCGCACTCGTCGCTCCACTGAACCGTCGCCTCGCCGAATCGTGTGGTTTTATCGATGAGGTGATCGTCGATACTGGGGGCGATATTCTCGAACTGGCGTTTAAAATCAAACAAGCCGATATCGATGCTTCCATCACCCTCTTTTCCAACACCCGTGTGGCCTTGGCGCAATGGATTGCTCGTATTCCTATCCGTATCGCTCCGGCAACCAAAATAGCCCAAATCTTTTATAACCGCCGCATCACCCAAAGACGCAGCGAAGTGAAAATGGCGGAGTTTGAATACAACCTCGAACTCGCCAAAGCCCTTTTTCCTGACATAGTGTTGGAATTTCCCAAACCTCTCTTAACATTCGATGGAGCACAAGAGGCGTATGAAGCTTTTTGTGCCGAATACGGTATTACGAAACCCGTCATCGCGTTTCACCCCGGTTTTGGCGGCTCATCGGATGCCAACTGGACGTTAGCGGAATATATTGAATTGGTTCGAATTGCAGAGGCGGATGAGCGTTTGGATGTGGTGATGACGTTTGGCCCCGATGAGGAGAAACTCTATGAGGAGGCAACAGAGCTGTTGGGAGAGAGCAGGGTGATTTTATACCGCTCACGCGGGAGTGTGGTCGATTTTGCACTACTTATTAGCAGTTTTAAACTGTTTATAAGTACCTCGACAGGAACCTACCATCTGGCCAATGCGGTGGGGTGTGAGACCTTTACCTTTTTTGCCGATACTCTCTTTGCTTCAGCCGCACGTTGGAAGAGCATTGGAGACAAACAGCACCACTTTATGATTCCGTTAAATCCCGACGGGAGAGCAGCAATGTTTGAGAGAGTCAAACAGGAGATGAAAAATCGCCTTTTAGAACTCGTTTGAGTCTCTTTTTAAAATTCTTTGTCCGTTTGTTTTCATCGTTATGCCGTTTCATCTCAGCGATCGTGAGTGTTTCATCTAATCCGCTGAGACGGGCGTATTCGCGCCCCATAATCTCCAACTCTTCATCGGATGCCCACAGTTTGTTGAAATTTTCACACCCATCCAATGGGCAAATGTCGCGAAACTCCATCCGATTGATATCGACGATGGAAAACTGATAGCCGCTTTCGGTCCGTTTGATCAAAATATTGCCGGGGGAGTAATCCAAATGCCATACCCCTTTTTGATGTAAATCATACGTATAGGCGGCAAAAGCGGTGAAGATAGCTTCACGATCTGCTAACGGTTCGAGCAGGGGGGTGCGGATGGTGAAATCGTAGTCGAAGTGGAGACAGATAAAATAGCTATCTGCCAACAATCCGGCAGAGAAAAACTCGATTAAAGCGATCGGTTCGGGTGTGGAGATACCGAGTGAGCGTAATCGAAGAGCATTGTGATACGATTTATACCCTTTGCTACGACGAAAAAACGTATAAACGATCCGATTGAATAGATGGGGAACTTTGAATGATTTGACGACCGTTTTTACTCCGTCCAGCTCAATAATTTTGAGTTCGTTACGGGCTTTGTGGATAGTGTGATTGTCACGCGTAAAAATGGATCGTATATTCCCAAAAGATTTTTCCAAATGGGCGTATTGGGGCTGAAAATCGCATTTGAACTGCATAATGACCTTTGAGTAAGTGAGGGTATGGTATGATACTTTATTATTCCTGAAACACTTCAAGAGGTGTAAATGCTCTCCGTCGTTATGTATCACCATATCAACAGTGATGATCTTCCGTTATCGAACTCGGAGGGGATGATGGAGGCGCATTTAAAGCTCATTTCAGGGCGTTATACGACGGTATTCCCCGGTGAAGAGGGAGAATATCCGATTTGTCTCACATTTGATGATGCGTATTACGATTTTTACCATTATGTCTTTCCATTGTTGAAAAAATACAATCTCAAAGCGCTCCTCGCCGTCCCAAGTACCTATATTTTAAATGATACGGACGTTATGCCGGAACGTCGACTATCCCTTAAACATCATGAGATTTATGAGGGGGATAATTACAAAACATTCGCCCCGTTTTGTACCTATGCGGAACTACGCGAGATGGTTCTAAGCTCTCATGTAGCCATTGCGTCTCATTCGATGAACCATGTGAACTTGAGCGAAGAGGGAATCGATCTGGAACAGGAGATTTTTGGCTCTAAAATCGCGCTCGAAGAGAATCTCGGATTCAGGGTAGAATCGTTTGTTTTACCGTATGGAAAATATAACGATGAAGCGGTACGTTTAGCCAAGGAGCACTACTCCTACGTATTTCGGATCGGCAACGCGCTTAACCCAACCTGGGATGGGATAGGGGGGCTGATTTACCGGATCAAAGGGGACGCTTTGAAAACACCCGATGAACTCTTTAAACCTCTCAAACAGTTGGGAATTTGGGGTAAAACCGTGGTAAAGATGATAAAAGGATGATGATGAACGTTTCGGCGGTGATGATTGTTAAAAACGGAGCCAAGACGATTGCGCGATCGTTACAAAGTTTGTCTGAATTTGACAATGTCGTGGTTTATGATAACGGTTCAACTGACGGGACGCAGGATATCGCCCGCACTTTTGCTAACGTTCATCTGATCGAAGGGGAATTTGACGGATTCGGGACGACGAAAAACCGTGCGGCAAGCTTTGCAAAGTATGATTGGGTATTGATTATCGATAGCGATGAGGTGGTGGATGAACCATTGCTGCATGCCCTTCAAACCAAAACACTCGACCCCCAAACAATCTATATCGTCAATTTTTTGGCTTACTACAAAGAGATTCAAATCCGCCACTCTGGCTGGAATAACCAAAAAATTCGTCGTCTCTACAATAAGCGGGTGACACGGTTCAATGATAATTTTGTACATGAAAATATTATTGACGAGGGGATGAAAAAAGAGAATATCGAAGGAAACATGAAGCACTACAGCTACATGAGTATCTCCGATTTTATTATCAAAGTGGATCGCTACTCGACCCTCTTTGCACACGATCATGTCGGTAAAAAATTCCCGACTCCGGCCAAGGCGTTTTTCAACGGACTCTACTCCTTTTTCCGTACCTATTTTTTAAAGAGGGGATTTTTGGACGGGTATGCTGGGCTGATCATCGCGTTTTCCCATATGGCGACCAATTTTTACAAATACATTAAACTATATGAGATGAATCGGGAGCAGCGTCATGGCTAAAAAGATTTGTGAACTGTGCCTCTCTCCCGATCTCGGCGGGTTGGAGCTTTATATGATGCGCGCATCCCGTTATTTAGGAGACTCATGTATCAGTGTTATCAATGAAAAAGGGAAGCTAAAGAGCTATTATGAGGACACCGCATATCGCTTTGCAACGCTAAAACGGCGTAATGTCCTCCTCTCGTGGCTCAATGCGAGAGCGCTTGCCCGTATCCTCGATGAGGAAGAGATCGATGTTCTCCATCTGCACTGGACAAAAGATTTACCGCTTGCGATCATCGCGAAACTCCTCTCCAAACGTCGTCCCAAAGTAGTTCAATCGCGTCATATGACAATGACCCGCTTCAAAGACGATTTTTATCATCGATTCCTCTATAAAAATCTCGATGGCATGCTCGCGGTTACCGCTCAGGTTAAATCCCAGATCGAGAAGTTTATCCCTGAGGATATTCGACCTGTAACAGAGGTGCTTTACATCGGTGCGGAGCAACCTACCTTGATATCTGCAGAGGAGCGAATTCAGCGCCGTCATCAGCTTGGACTGGATAATTCTTTTACCGTGGGGATCGTCGGACGGATTGAAGAACCAAAGGGGCAGCATATCGTCCTCGAAGCGGTGAAATCGTTACATCAACATGGTATTGATGCCAAAGCATTGATCGTCGGTCATGCAATGGATGAAGCGTATCTCCAAAAACTTCAAAACGAGTATGCCGACGTTGCGGTATTTACCGGATTTACGAATGAAGCGCAGATATTGATGCAGTGTTGTGACGTGATGGTACTCGCAACCGAAAAAGAGACGTTCGGATTGGTGCTGATCGAAGCGATGATGTGCGGGGTGTGTGTTGTCGCAAGCCGCAGCGGCGGACCGCTGGAGATCATCGATGATGGTGTCAACGGATTGCTGTTTAAAACATTCGACAGTGATGATTTAGCTGAAAAATTGGCGATGTTGTATCGCGACAGTGTATTCCGTCAGACGTTTGCCGAGGCGGGACGAGCAAAAGTACTGGATGTGTTTGAGAGTCAGAAGCAGTTTCAGTATTTGAGAGTATTATTGGAGAATGTATGAAAGCGAGCATTATTGTAGCTGTCTATAAAGATATTCAGGCGCTGGATTTAATTGTTAAAGCATTAGAAAACCAGACCTATAAAAATTTTGAGTTGATTGTTGCTGAAGATGCTCAAAATGATGTAATGCGAGAGTATATTCGTTCAGTGCAGTCAATTTCTATCAAACATACGTTTCAAGAAGATAAAGGTGTAAGAAAAGCAAGATCCCAAAATAATGGCGTTTTGGCAGCGGAGGGAGATCTTTTGATTTTTATAGATGGGGATTGCATCCCCTACTCAACGTTTGTTGAATCGCATGTAACGTTGGCACAAAGGGGGATTGTCCGATCCGGAAGACGTTTGAATTTGCCAGAAAATTTATCAATCTCGGTACGAAACGGTGAGTTAAAATCGTGGGAAATTGAAAAATCGTTATGGAAATTTGCTCCTCAATTATTACTCGACAAAGAAGCCCGTTTTAAACAAGGAATATATATTAATCCTAATGGATGGGTATATAAAAATTTGATTGATCGGAAGAATCGAAGTAGTGCTATTTTAGGATGTAATTTTGCATGTTTTCGCGACGATATGATAGCGATCAATGGATTTGATGAAAGTTACGGTGAAACAGCAGTGTCCGATGACATGGATTTGGACTGGCGTTTTCGTGCTTACGGCCTTAAGCTCCGGTCATGCAAAAATGCTGCTAATGTCATGCATCTTTATCATAAAGCACACAATCGAGGAGATGCGAGTAGTCAGGTGGCAAGGATGCGTGAAAGAGAAGTATTGGGTTTATATCGATGCGAGAAAGGTTTGAATACACACTAAACTAATTCTTAGTAGTGGACAGATATGATGTTGCATTAAATTATTTAAAAAGCTGTATAGAACTAATGAAAATTCAAACAATTGATTTGATTATTAAGGGAGATGAACGAGGTTCATTGATTGCACTTGAAGAGAACCATAATATCCCTTTTGATGTAAAACGAGTGTATTATATTTTTGGTACAGAACAGGGTGTCCGTAGAGGCTATCATGCCCATAAAAATTTAAAACAGCTTGCCATATGTGTGAGTGGAAGTTGTAAATTTTTACTAGATGACGGAACGCAAAAGGAATATATCGAACTTGCATTGCCAACACAGGGGTTATTGATTGAGGGGCTAATTTGGAGAGAGATGTATGATTTTAGTCCAAATTGTGTACTGATAGTATTAGCTGACGCTTATTATGACGAGAGTGATTATATACGAGATTATGATCAATTTTTAAAGGCAGTTAATAATGTCCAATGAAATAATTTTTGCTGGCTCTGGACATGGTGGAATTGTTGCGTTTAAATCTTTACAAACAATATTTTCTCATATCAATGTTATAACTGATGATTCTGAAATAATCAGTTTATTCAGAAATACTGACAAAAAAATTGAAAGTATGCTTGATAATGATGTTGATACAGTTGTATGTGCTGGTTATCATTCTATTATTTCAGAAGATGTATTAAAGAAAAAAACTATAATAAATACTCATCCTTCACTACTTCCTAAATATCGAGGAATGCATGGACTGGTTTGGGCTATGTTGAATTTTGAGAAAGAATTAGGGTTTAGTATACATATAATGAACAAGTATATTGATGATGGTGATATATTAGAACAGTTTAAAATACGATATGATAATCAAACTTCGCAAGAAATAATGAATAAATTTGATGAATATGTATTAAAAAATCTAGGAAGAGTTGTAAAAGAGTTTATAGAAGGTAAAATAATTCCTAAAAAACAAAATCGAGAAGAAGCCACTTGGGTTGCTAAAAGAAATATTGATGATTGTATTATAGATTTTAGTAAAAGTAATCAATACATTGAGATGCTTTTTAAAGCATTGGTCAGACCATATCCTCTACCAATGATTAGAATAAAAAATGAACTTTATGAAATTTCATCTTATCAATTGAAAGAAGTTACATATGAAATGCATTTAGGGAGAGTTATTAATATTGAGGATAATCAAGCATACATAAAGGTATCAGAAGGAATTCTTATAATAGGAAATCTTATTGATTTCGAGACAAAAAAAGAAATTTTTGATATTTCAAACTTATTAAAAATTGGACAAAGATTGTGAGAGTAAGTAAATACATACAAGATTATAAAGTATTGTGGAATAAGTTTGTACGAAATTCTAAGAATGGACATTTCTTTTTTCAAAGAGATTATATGGAATATCATAGTGATAGATTTGAAGATTTTTCTCTTATGATATTTGATACTGCTGATAATTTAATTGCAATATTACCTGCAAATATAAAAGAGAATATTTTATATTCTCATCAGGGACTTACATTTGGTGGCTTTTTAGTAGATGATAAGATGAAAACTGAAACTATGTTAGAAATTTTTAAGTTATTGGAACAGTTTTTAAAAAATGAAAATATAAAAAAAATCGTATATAAATGTATTCCTTATATTTATCATATTCAGCCAGCTGAAGAAGATAGATATGCACTTTTTATAAATGATGCAAAATTAATAAGAAGAGATGTCACAACAACAATATATTTAAATAATAAAATAAAATATCAAGAACAAAGAAATAGGGCTGTCAAAAAAGCAATGAAAAATAATTTGGTTTTTCAAGAATCGAAAGATTTTCAAAGTTATTGGAAAGTTCTAGAAGAAACATTAAATCAACAACATAATGCCAAACCAGTACATCGTTTAGAAGAAATAGAGAGATTAGCGAATTTATTTCCTGATTGCATAAAATTATTCGTTGCAATTAAAGATAATACTATTTTAGCAGGAACATTGATATTTGAAAATCAAACAATTGTTCATACTCAGTATTTGGCAAATTCCTTTGAAGGTAGAAATATTGGCGCATTAGATTTTGTCATTGATAAGCTTATTAATGAAGTATATCAAAATAAAACATATTTCGATTTTGGTATATCAAATGAAGACTCAGGTAGATATTTAAATGTTGGTTTAATTTCGCAAAAAGAAGGATTTGGAGCAAGAGCAGTTGTACATGATTTTTATGAATTGGAGATAGCATGATCCCATTTTTGGATTTAAAAAATATTAATGCGCAGTATCGCTCTGAGCTAATCGAAGCATGTACTCGTGTTATTGATAGTGGTTGGTATGTACAAGGAGATGAATGCAAAGCATTTGATAAAGAGTTTGCGGAGTATTGTGGTACCAAACATACTATTGGTGTGGCAAACGGGCTTGATGCCCTCATACTTATCCTAAGAGCTTATAAAGAGATGGGGATAATGGCGGCTGGCGATGAAGTGATCGTCCCTTCCAATACCTACATCGCTTCTATCCTTGCTATCTCTCAAAACAATCTTGTTCCTATTCTCGTAGAACCCGATATAAACACCTATTTGATCGATCCCACGAAAATCGAAGAAAAAATCACCTCTAAAACCAAAGCGATACTTCCTGTACATCTCTACGGTCAAACGTGCGATATGGACTCGATCACAACCATCGCCCGCAAATACAACCTTAAAGTGATCGAAGACTCTGCACAATCGCATGGAGCCTATTATGGGAATAAACGCTGTGGGAATCTCGGTGATGCCAGCGGATTTAGTTTTTATCCCGGAAAAAATCTTGGAGCATTGGGTGATGGCGGTGCAGTCACAACCAACGACGATAAATTAGCTGAAGTTGTCCGAGCGCTAGGAAATTACGGTAGTCATAAAAAATATCAAAACCTTTATCAAGGTGTAAATAGTCGTCTCGATGAGATGCAAGCAGCAATGCTTCGAGTTAAGCTACGATTTTTAGATGACGAAATTCAAAAAAGACAAGAAATCGCAGATTATTATTTGAACAATATTAAAAATGATCAAATTGTTTTACCAACTGTTAGAGTGCAAGATAACCATGTTTGGCATTTGTTTGTTATCAGAACGGAAAAAAGAGATGAATTGCAAAAATATTTGAGTAATTATGGAATACAAACATTAATTCATTATCCTATTCCACCACATCTACAAGGTGCATATAAAGAGTGGAATACGGAATCTTTTCCAGTAAGTGAAAAAATACATAATGAAGTACTTAGTTTGCCGATAGGGTCCCATTTGAATCATGAGAATATTAAAATGATAACACTAAAACTTCATCAGTGGAATGAGTAATAGTAGCAAATTATTGTATTCCAAGCCTTCTTTTACATTTTCTATACCGTTTCCATAGCATGATATTGTAAGGAAAAGAAAAATTGTGAATGTTTCGTTTCATTGTCAGACACAACTCAATATCTCTTTTCCTCTCGCTCTCTTTGTTCTGGCTTGTGTTATCGGTATGCCATCGATAGGCAGCCACTTTAGCATCGTAAAAGAGCAATAGGTCTTTAGCGACAACCCGTAAATAAAAATCCCAATCTTCGATCAAAAGTGATTCGTCGTAACTGCCTGCAACAGAAAAGAGCTCTTTGGCCATAAAACCAGTCGGACCGACGATGGACCATCGTTTGATGATCTCTTTTTTTAATCCCTTGTCCGTAAAGTAATTTTTTTTCGGCGCCCCTCTTTGTTCAAACATTGCGCTTTCGAAGATGATGTTGTCTTGATCATCTACGACAGTTGCGTCGGATACAAGCATCATCTTTTTGGGATATATCATTTCGAGTAATGCGACTCTTTCGGTAATTGTATTGTTAATGAAATAATCATCACTAGCAATTATTGCAATGTATTTCCCATTTGAAATAGAGACAAGTTCATTTAATGTTTTTGTTAAGCCTCTATTCTCACGTTTTATATAATTAATTAAAATGTCATTACTATGATTTTTAATCCATAAGTTGATAGAAGAATCATCGTGATCTGTTGAACCATCATTGATAATTATAATTTCTTTATTAGGATAAGTATCAGAATAGATGGAGTCTAAGGTTTTTTGGATATATTGTTTATGATTATAGTAGGGTATTAAAAAGCTTACTAATGGCTTATTCATTTTTTCTCCAAATTTTAGACATTTTATTTTGTTTTGATAGTCTAACTTAGTTGATTATCATATACTAAAAACGCTAGTATTTTTAATTTGTAACAATACAGTATAAAAATAAAATTACGATCATTTATTCTGAATCAAAAAAAACATTTAGATATAGTATGTAAATCTTTATGAATCAAGTTAGGTGGTCAAAATGTGATTTTTTGTCTAGCTTGTTTTCGTTTCTTTTTAAGTATTTTATAATTTTTATAGAAAAAATGAATTTTATATTTTAGATAATAAAATGTACCTACAAAAGAAGACCACATATTTACGTCTTGCATATCAAAGTTATAATGAAATTTTTTTAAATTTTCGTTATTTCGAAATATCTTATTGATAAAAAATAGTTCACTTGAACTAAAAACTGTTTTCCATTTTTCTAATTCTGATGATTCGATATTCCTATCAAGCATTTTGGTATCATACCAAATATTATCAGCTTTAAGATCTGATAGATTAGCTGAGGATTTTTCTTTTAGATTTAGCATTTCTTCTTCAAAAGGTAAATTGAGAAAAGAACACATTTTTTGTATTTCAATTTTTTGTTCTTGAACTATAGATTCATATTTTGCAATGTATATTCTATCTGGAGATATTTTATGTGCTTCAAAACCTGCATTGAAACACTCAAGAATATACATAATAGATTCATTTATACTAGCGGTAAACCCTTTCATTTTTTTCCCGGAAAAATGACTTCCCCTTTTATTTACTTCTTTCATTGATAGTACAATTGCACGTGGATCTCTGAGAACAAATACAAATTTTGCCTGAGGACATATTGTTAGAAGTTCATTAAAAACTAATATATTTGAAGGAGTTTTTTCACTGATATAAGAGCAGTTGTTTGATTCTATCACTGGGTATAATAGTGATTCAATTAATTGACAAATAGACATATCAATTTGTTTTTGGTCTGTAAAAACTTTTATTCTTCCACTCTCTAAACTACCATATAACCAATTTCTTAATTCTACTATATAAGGTATGTTGTCAAATTCAGGTCCTGCAAAAACATCGGAATGGGCTCCTAATATTCTTTGAACCATAGTTGTACCGGATCGGGGAGAACCTCCTACAAAAATAATTTTTCTACCCTCTTCAGAAAATAAATTTTGCTGCATAAAGAACTTCCTTTTAACTGACATCATGGCTGAGTATTTCTATAAAAAATTATAATCGGTTATTGCTGATATATAGATTGTATAATAAAAAAACCAAGCAGAATACTTTTAGTTCTTATCTAAAGTATTTGTTACGACATCTAACGACTAAATGGCAGTGTTTTTACAATAAACCACGGATTTAATAAATTTTCTTTATTATATTGCAAAGGGATGTTTTTATCACTTTGATAGCTCATTTTACCTGCTTCTCGGACGATCGCATCTGCTGCTGCTGTATCCCACTCCATCGTTGGAGCGAGGCGGGGGTAGATATCGGCTGAGCCTTCTGCTACCATACAAAGTTTGAGTGAACTTCCTTTTGAAACACATTCAATTGATTCCGTTGTTAGTGCAAGTTGATTAATATACGCTTCCGTTTCGGGTGTAAGATGGGATTTACTTGCTACTACTCTCAATAATTTTGAAGGATTTGGATTGATATCAAGTGGAAGTTTTTGACCGTTTTTATAAGCTCCTTCCCCTTTTTTTGCCCAGTACATTTCATCCAGTGCAGGAGCATATACGACACCGAGGACTGGCTCATGGTTATGAATCAGTGCGATATTGACGGTGAACTCATCGTTTTTTTTGATAAATTCCTTGGTTCCATCGAGTGGATCCACCATCCAAAAGTACTCCCAGTTTTTTCGTTCGTCGTAAGGTATTTCTTTTCCTTCTTCAGACAGGATTGGAAGTTTAATGGAAAGGTTATTCAACTCGGAGATAATAAGATCATTTGCTTTTTTATCTGCTATTGTCAAAGGGCTTTTATCATCTTTATATTCAATATGAAAATCTTTTTGGTAGATTTCCATAATCACATTTCCAGCTTGATGTGCGATAAGAACGATATCTTCTATTTTGATTTGATCAAGCATGAATGTACCCATTATCCTTGAGATAAGTGATAATTATTTCAGCGGATTGTTGGATACTTTGATTATGGGTTTGTATATGTATTTCCGGTTTTATGGGGGGTTCATAAGGTGAACTGATTCCTGTGAAATTTGGGATTTTCCCTGCTCTTGCTTTTTGATATAATCCTTTGGGATCCCGTTGTTCACAAATATTGAGTGGTGTGTCAATAAAGACTTCAATAAATTCCTCTTTTTCTACAAGCGTGCGTATAGAATTACGATCATTTAAAAATGGGGAGATAAAAGCGGTAATGACAATAAGGCCAGCATCGACAAAGAGTTTACTAACCTCTCCTATACGACGAATATTTTCGATACGATCCTCATTCTCAAATCCAAGATCTTTATTTAAGCCGTGGCGAACATTATCGCCATCGAGTAAATAGGTATGGCATCCTAATTCAAAAAGCGCATATTCAGTAGCATTGGCAATAGTTGATTTTCCAGAACCGCTTAGTCCAGTAAACCATAAAATACATGGTTTATGAGAATTTCTTGCTACACGTGTGGCTTTTGTAACATGTTGATTATGCCAAACAATATTGTTATTCATCACTATCCTTTAGCTTATAATCGAAAGCCAGAGCTTGATACTGATAGCAGTCAAGACAACCGCCAATATACTTCTCAAGAATCCTTGTGGGAGACGTGATGAGAGCATTGCTCCAATAATAACGGCTGGAATTGAGCCGATTAAGAGCATTCCTAGTAATCCGAAGTCAACATTGCCAATGATTAAATGACCGATTCCAGCAAATATGGCTAGTGGAATGGCATGGGCAATGTCGGTAGCGATCAAACGAGCAGGAGTTAGTCTTAAAGGGTACAGGTAGGCTAAAAAGACAGCTCCCAATGCACCGGCACCCACCGAAGTTAATGAAACAAGAAAGCCTAATAATGCCCCTGCTAAAATTGTCAGTGGAGCTTGAACAGATTTGAATTTTTGACCTTCTGTGGTGCGGAATTTTTTTCCGAGTGCGTGCAGCGGTTTTTGGAAGAGCATTCCCACTGCAGTTATCAAAACAGCAATGGCAATAGCAGTTTTGAGTAACTCGACTGAGGAATCGTCGATTGGATAGAATTTCATCCATACTATGGTGATAGCCGAAGCGCTGAGGCTTCCAATCCATAGTCGTTTGACAACTTGCCAATCGATCAATCCGTGGCCATGATGGACACGGGTCGCAAATAGCTTCGTAATAGCAGCAAACCACAAGTCAGTCCCAACTGCCGCCATCGGAGCGACACCGAACACGAGCAGAAGTAGAGGTGTCATCAAGGCACCTCCACCTACACCGCTGAGACCAACAAGCAACCCGGTCAATGCACCCGCTACAACCAGCATCCCATCCATTGGTCAGTCTCTTCTACTAAAGTTGATGAATATCATTACAATTCCATTCAGGATAATATTTTCGAATATAGGCATTGAGCTCGATTTCGGCTTCGCTATAGCGTCTCTTCTGCTGTGCCGCATTTTCATAATCTCTGCGGCTCACATCGATAATCATTCCTGCTCCGACGGTGCTGTTCGTGATGCGGTCGATTACGATGAAACTCCCCGTCGAACGGTTCAGGCGATAGGGATCTGCCGCGATGGGACGGTTTAAAATGAGCTTGCACGATGCGATGTCATTGAGTTGAAGCTCTTCGACGGAAGCTTTTTCGTAAGTATTGACATCAATTTTGTAATTGATATGATCAAAACTGCCTCCCAAGACGGCGGTTGCCGATTTGATATGATAATTTTTACCTACGTGCATCGGTTCATCCGCCATCCATACCATCATCACTTTCAGGCTGTTGGAAATTCTCGGAAGATGTTCTGAATGGACAATCATATCCCCTCGGCTGATATCGATTTCATCTTCTGTAGTGAGGGTGACCGCCATCGGGGCAAATGCTTCGTTGATTGCAGCGATCGCACCGTTGTTGCCTGAAACAGAAAGGTTGTTTTGTGCAATCGGAGGAATGATCGATTTGATACGGCTGGTTTTCCCCGAAGGAAGAACCGTGATTTCATCGCCGACTTTGACACTGCCCGATGCGATCGTTCCGGAAAAGCCCCGAAAGTTGAGATTTGGACGGTTGACCCATTGGACCGGAAATCGAAACGGCTTGGCATCGCTCTTGTCGGAGATGTCGATCGTATCCAAAATATCCATAAGGC
>CAZBVJ010000011.1:0-80494 GCA_964495485.1 uncultured Sulfuricurvum sp. | reverse complement strand
GGCTTGGCATCGCTCTTGTCGGAGATGTCGATCGTATCCAAAATATCCATAAGGCATTCACCGTCGTACCACGGCGAACGATCACTGGCATTCACTACATTGTCTCCATTGAGGGCTGACATCGGAACAAAAATCGGATTCTCGATCCCAACCTCTTTTGAGAGGGCAGTATATTCATCACGAATTTCATTAAAACGTATTTCACTAAAATCGACAAGATCCATTTTGTTAACGGCGACAATAATATGTTTGATCCCCAAAAGATTGACGATATAAGAGTGTCTGCGTGTTTGTGTCTGTACTCCGTACCGCGCATCAATCAGAATGATTGCTAAATCGGCTGTTGATGCGCCTGTAGCCATGTTACGGGTGTATTGTTCATGTCCAGGGGTATCGGCGATGATAAATTTGCGTTTATCGGTCGAAAAAAAGCGGTAAGCGACATCGATGGTAATCCCCTGTTCGCGTTCGCTTTGCAATCCGTCCACCAGCAGTGCGAGGTCAAGTTCACCTCCCTGTGTGCCGAGTTTTTTACTGTCTTTTTCGATAGCTGAAAGCTGATCTTCAAAAATCATTTTCGAATCATACAAAAGCCGTCCGATAAGGGTGCTTTTACCGTCATCTACACTTCCGCAGGTGATAAGGCGCATCAACCCTTTATTCTCATGCGCTTTGAGGTATTCTTCAATATTGCTTGCGATCAGGTCCGATTGATGTGCCATTAAAAATACCCTTCGATCTTTTTCTTTTCCATTGACCCAGCAGAATCGTTGTCGATAAGACGCCCTTGACGTTCTGATGTGGTTGTGAGTAGCATTTCTTGGATGATCTCCGGCAGTGTCGTCGCTTGTGAAGGGACAGCTCCGGTTAGGGGATAGCATCCCAGCGTACGAAAACGGACCAGCTCTTTTTTGGCTGTACGGCGCAAATTTTCGGGCATCCGATCATCGTCGACCATGATAAGGGTTCCGCCCATTTCCACCACATCGCGTTCTGCGGCAAAGTACAAAGAAGGGATGGGGATCTGCTCCAGATAGATATACTGCCAGATATCAAGCTCCGTCCAATTGGAGAGAGGGAACACTCGAATGCTCTCTCCTTTGTGATGCCGACCGTTATAGATATTCCATAATTCGGGGCGTTGATTTTTCGGATCCCAACGGTGGTGTTTATCCCGAAATGAGTAAATTCGCTCTTTTGCTCGGCTTTTTTCCTCATCGCGTCTTGCTCCACCAAAAACGGCATCGAATTTGTAGAGGTTGAGCATTTGTTTCAACCCTTCGGTTTTCATGATGTCGGTATGAAGTGCAGAACCATGCTCAAATGGGCTGATGTTCATTTCCTGCCCTTGCGGGTTGACATGTACGATTAGATCCATTCCTACTTCCGCAGCACGACGATCACGAAATTCGATCATTTCACGAAATTTCCACATTGTGTCCACATGTACTAAAGGAAACGGTGGCGGAGCAGGGTAAAAAGCTTTTTGTGCGATGTGCAGCATTACAGAGGAATCTTTACCGATGCTGTAAAGCATTGCAGGATTTTCAAATTCTGCAATTACCTCACGCATTATATGGATCGCTTCGGCTTCGAGCTGTTTAAGATGAGTAAGGATAGATGGTTTCATAAATAGATTATATTCTTATTTAGTTTTCAAAGATTTGAAATATGATGAATCATTTGACGAGATAGGGCACTGAAGCGGATGTTTAGATTGATTCATGTACTGAAGAAGGCAATCTCCGACATCCACAGTGTAGTGTGATGTATCGACAAAATTACGATTATCGGTCGTTATGGCATTTGGCCCACTAAAATCGTAATAGGGAGTTATCGATGCTAATTCTCTTCGGAAATGATTTAGTAATGCTTTATTAGTATGCATATAGGTTTTATGATGGATTGGATTTAGAAAGACGATGAGCTCAATATTATGTGTCTTGCATAGGTTGACAATATCACGAATGTCTTGCAGAGTAGTATTAAGTGTATTCCCATGATAGAGTGTAGGTGCTAAATAAATTGGATCATCATGGCGGAATGATTTGGGTAGCGTTAGAAATTTGTTATAAAAAGCTTCTTGATTTTCAATATCCATAGTAATTGTTTGTTCCGGATGGATAAATTTTTTTAAAAATTGTCGTTTATCATGTTGTGTTGGAAGACGAAAAAAATAGAAAGCGTAAAAGTTAAACCATGATGATTTAGTAGCTAAAGGATGTGCCTTCGTAATCCATTGCTGTTGATGTTTTTCGAAAGGGACCTGATAGGAAAATTCATCTAGCCCCAATAAAACTTTTTTAACCTTCACTCCTCTTTGTATGAAAAGCTTCAGATTCAGAAGATGTTCCCTGGGGATACCCTCGGAGTAAGTCATGTTGTAGACTTTAGCATCTTTAATATTTGAAGGAAGAATGGCTCCTACGCGAGAAGATCCGAAGATAATACTATTGTACCGATCTGGATTGGCAAGAATGTGTTCGACTTTCAAAAAATTTCGATTGGGTTCATCGATAAAATCAGTAGATTGTGAATGTAGGATTGAATAACTATCTGACCATATTAATAGGCTTGTACTCAAAATGAGTACGGTGACAGATATTCCAGAAATTACACCCACCCATTTTTTTGCTTTCATTGGTTAATAATTTGAAGGTGTGGTCAAGGTATCGAAAAAAGTATCGCGGGCAATCGTTGCTGATGCAAGATGGCTCCAGTGTGTATCATCAGCATAATAAATATCTTTGATTCCCTTTTGAACTTTTTTTTCTAAAATTGCTTTTGTGTCAATAAAGGTGTAGCGCTTCTCCATGGGTCGTAATCGGTCGAAAAGAAGATTTTTTCCATAGTGATTATTGGCTATATGATCGTGATAAAGGTCATATTTGTCGACGGCGATCATGTAGACGAGTTTGATATTTTTAGAGGCCAATATATCGGCAAGCCGATTGAAATTGTCATTCATTAAGGCAACGCTTTTGAGATTTATACTACCAAGTGAAGTGATGTCGTGTTCATACACCAAAAGAGTAGAAGCCGCTTTGACACTAAACATCGGTTGGTTCAACGGAAGTTTATAAGCATTCGAATAATCAAACGCATTGGGTGAAAATTGATAATAAAGATTATACAAAGGAAGTTTGTAGTTAGCGGTGGAAATAAACGAAAGATCTTCTTTTTTGGGTTTTCCGTCTCCCCATTTACCATTTTTTAAATCATTATACAGTTCATTACGAGTGATATTTTGATCCCATTTAATTTTTTTTGCAAACCTTCCTAAAGTATATCGTCCAACTGACTCTATAAGAACAGCTTTCGGTTTGATTTCATCCAATAGACCTGTTGACAGTAATGCCGTAATTGCTTGTAAATAATTTTCGCCGAACAATGAAGGATTGATGTTCATTACGGTCAGGTTATGTTGTGTGGCGATAAAATCCTGATAGTAGCGGTTTTGACCACCAGCACCGCCATTAGAAAAAGAATCTCCGATCGTAATAAGATCAATTTGCTCTCCTTTCCATTCATCAAATTCAATATGTTTCTTGGGAAGGGTGTCTTCTCTGACGCGCAAATGGACCGAAGGAAGTTGATAACCGATACGCGCCAAGTCGCCGACTTGATAGGGGGCAGGGACATCGAGCAGCTTTGATGTCAAAGAAAACCATACTATCGCATGATAGAGTACGAAGAAACTCAAAGCGCCTATAAGAGTCAAAAGATAGTGTCGCAAGGAAAGCGGTCGTAAAAAGTAAAATTTCAATTTAGAAAACATATTAGTCCTTGCTTGTACCGGATGGGGAATCGGTTAGAGAAAAATGTTGCTGGTATTGGCGCTGTTTGGTAATGTGGGCTTCTACGGTTGCCGGGGTGAGCAAAATACCGAAATCGTCGGGAACTGTATATTGGTCTGAAAAAAGTCGGGCAAAAATTGTCTCTCCGACTTTTCCGATGACGTGGGAACTATCACGGAACTTCATGGGCTCCTTGCTAAGGGTACTGTAGGTACAAAAATCAGTGTAAGGCTGTATATCGGCCAGCCCTTTTTTCCAATATTCGAATGTATTTCCAAGTCCTATGCCGTATATCATGTCGATATGGCGATAATAAACAGGGCTTGTGTAGAGGGTACATGTAACGTTTCGCTCTTTGCAAAATTGAACGGTTTCCTGTACCAGGGCAAGTTTTGGATTGATTGACGAAGGATTTTTAAAAATTTCAGATTTTAAAAATGTTGCATCAGTCGCATATTGGTGAAGGATATAATTGATATTGAAATCTACCCTTTTACGTGTGAACGGCTGCCCTGTCATTTCGTCGGGTTCTGGAGATGAGAAGATGTTTTTCTTTACAGTTTTGAAACTTCGCGTGAACGTTTTAAAACTAAAAAGAGAGATGAGATAGTCATTCAAATAGAGTGCATCGGACAGACGTTGCGCTTCGAAAGCGGGATCGATAGGCTTGGTCGGGTTGAACGCAAAAAAATCGAGTGACCAGACGACGTTTTTAACGTACCCCCGATCGACCATATAACGGATATAGGCGGCTTGCTCGTCGATGGTCGAACCGGCCATCGATGCATTGTAGATTGGTCCGTCCAAATAGGGGGCTAACTGAGATTCTTTAAATAATCCGATGCGTGATGTTCCCATCATGATTGTTTTGGGTTCCAGACGGTTGGCGATGTAAAATTTGCTCATCCGGTCTGATAAGACATAGCCTTTGCGGGGGGCAAAACTGTCTAGCCGATGTCCGAAAATGTTATAGGGATTTACGATGAAGTTTATGCTAGAAACAATCCCGATGATGATGAGGGCACCCGCGATAAAGCGTCTGACCCATGTTTTCGTCTTCAACAGAGGACCTTAGAAATTGAAATACAAGAACTCGGAAACCCTCGACATCATCGATACGGCCGTTAGAAAAATGGCGATCGTGAAGACAAGGTTCCATCGGGTGGGTTTAAATCCGTTCCATAACTCCATCGAGTTTTTGAGCATCAGGACCATGACGAATCCGAGGATAATGTAGACAGTGGTTTGGGCCTTGCCGTTGATATGTTCATAGACGCTTCCGAATTGGAGAATCTGGGAGTTGATTTCTCCGAAATACTTAGCGTATTTTTCGGGGAGAAGTATACCGTTTCCCCCGATCATACCAGCGAGGATATTTTTGGCTTGAGTCCAATTTTCTGCACGGAAGAAGATCCAGGTGATGTTGATGAAATTGAACGTAATGAACCATGCGAGAATAGTGTTCATTTTTTGGCCCATTTGCTGCCATGCACGATGGAGGACGATGGCGAAGCCATGCAATGCTCCCCAGATGACAAACATCCATGATGCACCGTGCCAAAGTCCACCGATGAGAAAGACGGTAAAGAGATTAGAGTAGGTTCGGAATTCACCGTTACGGTTACCTCCGAGGGGAATATAGATGTAGTCTCTCAGGAAACGGGAGAGGGTGATGTGCCAACGTCTCCAGAAGTCTTGGATATTGAGCGCTTTATAAGGGCTGTTGAAATTGATGGGGAGCTTGATATTGAACATCAGCGCAACACCCAGCGCCATATCGGTATAGCCGCTGAAATCGAAATAAAGCTGGAACGTATAGCTAAGGCTGGTGGCCCATGCTTCGATTAGGTTGAGTGCCTGGGTGGTTTCAAAACCGGCATTGGCCCACTGAGCGAATGTATCGGCGATGACGACTTTCTTGAAAATACCGATTGAAAAGAGGAATAATCCTGCGGCGATATTGCGATAATTAATCACCTTGCTCTTGAGCGAATCGAACTGAGGCATCATCTCCTTGTGGTGCAGAATCGGTCCTGCTAAGAGGTGAGGAAAGAACGTGACAAAGAGGGTATAGTTGAGATAATCCATCTCTTTGACTTCATCACGATAAGCATCAACGAGATAAGCGATTTGGGTAAAGGTAAAGAAGCTGATACCAAGAGGAAGGACGACGTGCATCAGATCCCACTGCGTACCTAGAACGGTGTTGGCATTGGAAATGAAGAAGTCCATGTATTTGTAATAGGCCAACAACGCGATGTTGGAGACGATACCAAAGGCCAGCACCGCTTTACGAGAGAACCCTTTTTTAGGAGATTCGGCAGAACCCATCTTGGTGATCGTGGAGCCGACGGCAAAGTTAAAAAGGATCGAGCCGAGAATCAGCGGCAGATAGATAATGTTCCACCACGAATAAAAGAAGAGGGAGGCAAATACCATCCACGCTTTCGAAGCCTGAGTAAGACGTTTGTTGTTTAGCCAGAAATAGACGAAAAAAGTGATTGGCAAAAATAAAAAGATAAACTCGTAGCTGTTGAATAACATCGCAATCCTTGAGATATATACATTATATGGAAGTTTAGCAAATTATCATTAAGGTTTTGGTTTGAGAAGGATTTTTTTCAATATGATATCCCCTGCATTCCCTGTTGTATGAGTCGCACCGCCAAAATTATAGAGATCAGAAGTGAATTCAACATCGGTATAAAAATTAGTGAAATTCTCATAAGTCGATAAATAGGTTACAAATTCGTTTAAAGCATGAGTTGTATTTGTGTTATTGTGCAATTCTTGCAGGAGCCAAGGGTGTAATGGAGTAGTAAAAATATAGAGGTTGATACTATAGTTTTTACATATTTTTCTGATCTTTTCATAATAGGCAATCCGCTTTTTATCAATATGTCTATATTGATAATCTGAATAAAGTATTGTTTTGTTCTGACGAATTTCCTGAAGAGTAATAATCTTTTCTTGTTCCATATTCCGAGTAGAATTATTAATGTAAAATAGGCCCCATCCTAGAGAATCGAAGCGCGGTTTTTCTGTTGCATCAGGAAATAGGTGATGTTTCAAAGTTTTTATTGATGCTCTGGTGGCGTCAAAGGAAAAAAATTTTGGCCAGTACTCATTAACGTTTTGTTCGCCATACGATAAGAAATTGAGGTCTTTGTTTCGTAGAAAATAGCTGTTAGGTGGAATATTGGGATTAAATGTATAAAAATCCACTCCGATAATCAGATTTTTTGGTAACTTTTTCTGTTTTTCAAGGTAAAGCAATATTCCAAGATGATCTTCGACAGTTGCAGTGCCTACGCCGAAATTGTATGCTGTTCCACCTATAAGTTCGGAAACTTTACGTGGATTGATGCTGTATGCCCGACTGCTTCCGATGATGATTGTGTCAAAAGCAGGAAGGGTTTTAAAATAATTGAGTTTTTCGCTCCGATCGTCACGGGCAAATTTATATTTGATATTCAGCGGATTCCATCCGGTCATATTGTACGGGTCAATAACGTAGTTAAAGGAAAAGAGGACCCCGATAAGTAGGAGAATACCGGTGATTCCTTTGCAAACCCAGATTTTCGGAGATTGTAAGTTAAAAATTGAAGTATAGAAATTCATGCACACCACTTAGATGAGAAAATGAGATTACAAACATGAGAATAAAAACGATGAGAAAAATACCATTGGGTTTCATCTTCTGGAGCCATTCGCTGGAGTTGTGTAGAAAGAAGGTGATTCCCATCGCGAATCCTAGATACCATAGCATATATTTGTCTGCATAGATATTAGCCAGCCAGCTGTCGCTGAAGGAGATGAATCCCAAATGATCGTAGTGCTCTAAAAAGCTTCCTAGCGGCAAAACGAGAGAGCCCCCGATCATACCAGCGAGGATATTTTTGGCTTGAGTCCAATTTTCTGCACGGAAGAAGATCCAGGTGATGTTGATGAAATTGAACGTAATGAACCATGCGAGAATAGTGTTCATTTTTTGGCCCATTTGCTGCCATGCACGATGGAGGACGATGGCGAAGCCATGCAATGCTCCCCAGATGACAAACATCCATGATGCACCGTGCCAAAGTCCACCGATGAGAAAGACGGTAAAGAGATTAGAGTAGGTTCGGAATTCACCGTTACGGTTACCTCCGAGGGGAATATAGATGTAGTCTCTCAGGAAACGGGAGAGGGTGATGTGCCAACGTCTCCAGAAGTCTTGGATATTGAGCGCTTTATAAGGGCTGTTGAAATTGATGGGGAGCTTGATATTGAACATCAGCGCAACACCCAGCGCCATATCGGTATAGCCGCTGAAATCGAAATAAAGCTGGAACGTATAGCTAAGGCTGGTGGCCCATGCTTCGATTAGGTTGAGTGCCTGGGTGGTTTCAAAACCGGCATTGGCCCACTGAGCGAATGTATCGGCGATGACGACTTTCTTGAAAATACCGATTGAAAAGAGGAATAATCCTGCGGCGATATTGCGATAATTAATCACCTTGCTCTTGAGCGAATCGAACTGAGGCATCATCTCCTTGTGGTGCAGAATCGGTCCTGCTAAGAGGTGAGGAAAGAACGTGACAAAGAGGGTATAGTTGAGATAATCCATCTCTTTGACTTCATCACGATAAGCATCAACGAGATAAGCGATTTGGGTAAAGGTAAAGAAGCTGATACCAAGAGGAAGGACGACGTGCATCAGATCCCACTGCGTACCTAGAACGGTGTTGGCATTGGAAATGAAGAAGTCCATGTATTTGTAATAGGCCAACAACGCGATGTTGGAGACGATACCAAAGGCCAGCACCGCTTTACGAGAGAACCCTTTTTTAGGAGATTCGGCAGAACCCATCTTGGTGATCGTGGAGCCGACGGCAAAGTTAAAAAGGATCGAGCCGAGAATCAGCGGCAGATAGATAATGTTCCACCACGAATAAAAGAAGAGGGAGGCAAATACCATCCACGCTTTCGAAGCCTGAGTAAGACGTTTGTTGTTTAGCCAGAAATAGACGAAAAAAGTGATTGGCAAAAATAAAAAGATAAACTCGTAGCTGTTGAATAACATCGTAGTTTTACCGGATATTTTCGTGGAAATGTATCAGATAAGAATCAATGTTTTCTTCCGTCAGAACGGTTCCGAAAGTGTTTTCCCCGTAGAATTTTCTCACCATTTTGTCTCCGAGAACACTTCGATAGTGCCACACATCATAAAAGTTTCGCTGATCTTTGTTTTCTTCCCAACCGCCGCTGAAATCGTACACTGTGCCGAATAAAGCGACGATATCGCGTTTGTAGCGCTGATAAAATTGATTAAGTTGCGGATTGTTGATGATCATTTTTGTTGCTTCCAATTGTTCGGGAGGGATGAATACGATCAGTCGGATATGATGTACATCGCACAGGTGTTTTATTTCGCGCAGGTATTCAAGTGATTTTGGGGTATATACGTACGGAAGGTCAATGAACCGTTCTTTATAAATTGAACGGGCAATATTCTGATACCGCTGTGCGGAAAAATCGAATTGTTTGGCGGCTATTTTTTGATCGTCACTGTAATAATTGATGGAGCCGTCGGATTCGAAAAACGTTTCCGGTTTGTTGCGAATGGAATTTTTTAATGATTTAATCGCCATTTTAAGAGCGTAGTGTGAGAGATAATTGCCTTCGTTTCCTTGAATGAAACGCGCTTCAACCGGTTGATCGGGGTGCTCGACATCGCGGTGAAAATTTAGAAAATCAACTCCGAGGTAAAGTGTATGAGGTTTTTTATATTGAAGCCATTCATTCAGAATAAAGAGTTTTTCGCGATTGGATGCCATGCTGACGGCAAAGTTATAGCACTTTTGCATTTGGGGATGGTTGGAGGGAACGATTTTCATCGTACGTGAACTGCCCATAATCAGAGAATCGAATTTTTGAATATTTTGCTGGTTGAAAATATAATGGTATTTTTCACTCCGTTCTTTTACAATGGGTTTGAAACGTTGCTCAACAACCCAAGACCGGCTTCCGAAGGGATCGATGAGTGTATTAAAACTGTAAACGGTACTTAATATGACGGCGATGAAGACAACGGCTATCAACGTCCATTTTCGCGGAGAAATCGGTATCGTAGGAATCATCGGTTTTCCTTCAGGGATTGCCGATATCGCAAACTCTCCTTCATCGGAGCCCCTCTAAGCATAAAAATCAACAATCTAAGATTATCGGTAGACCGTAATGAACGGCGCAGAAGTTTGAATATCTGCAAAAATTTCATTAGGGAAGATTGCCAAAAGGGGAAATGTTTGTTGAGCAAAAGAGTGTAAGAAATATAAAACTCTTTTTCTATTGCAAGATTACGTCCCGTACTGGCACCGGCGATATGGGTAATTTTGGCATTTGGGAGCGAAATAACTTGTGATCCTGCATCCCATACCCGTTTGGAAATATCTTCTTCTTCGCAATAGAGGAAAAAAGCCGTATCAAACCCGCCAATACGATCGAAAAGCTCCCGACGGAAAAACATGCAGGAGCCGCTTACGACTCCGACTTCGGTGGGATTGGTTAGGACGGTTTTGTTTCCGGGAAAACGGTTGGCGCCGATGAACCGCGCGAATCCTGAACCCAGCAGCTGTTTGGAAAGAGACGGGAATGTTTTGAAAGAGGTGCTGCGTCTGCCATTTTCATCATAAAGCTGAGCGCTGAGTAGGCCTGCGTCGGGATGATTTTCGGCGTAGGCAAAAAAGGTGCTCAGGATATCGTTTTGCAACAGGGTATCGTTATTTAAAAAGAGATAATACCGTCCCTGTGCGTGCTGTACCCCGAGCATGTTGCCCATCGCAAATCCACCGTTAAAGCGGCTGGGAACGATGCGAACGCGAGGGTGGGATGCGATCGTTTGTAGGTGGTCGAAATCCTCCTTTTCGGAGGCGTTATCGACGACAATGATTTCATATTCGAACGTGTCCGACACAGCCTCGCGGATCGACTCGACCATATGGCGGGTATGTTCGGCGGAATTGTAGTTGATCGTGATAATGGAGACAAGCATCCGGAACCTTTAGAGGAAGGGTAAGAAGCGGTACAGCTTCAATCCGATCGATTTTTTGAACGCTAAAGCAAAAGAGTTGCGGCGGGTGATCGCAAACAGCAACGAGCGGTATTGTACAAGGAGAAAAAACATGCCTAGATTGAACCATCGGGAGTCAAAGGAAGCATGAGCCTGCTGCAATCGAATCAATACGTTCCGCTGTGTTTCGTCAAGCTCCATAATACGCAAGAGGTCGCCGATGATTGCTGCCCTTGATACATGCTCTTCACGTTTTTTGGCTACTTTGGAAAACATTTTTTCCAGAAAAGAGCGTTTGGACTTGTGGTGAATACTCAGGGTATTCGAGGCATGTTGACGATATCCGACCAACGGTTCGTCAATATATCCTATCCCTTTATGCGACGCAGCACATGCCGCGATCCACGCATCGAAATAAAGGTATCTCGGAAAAGGGAAAAGGTGCTCCAGAAGGGAACGGCGCAAAAGGATCGCATGTGCAGATACGCAGTTGTCATACACAAAACATAGCGGTGAGGGAGCTTCGATAAAACGGTTGCGGAGCTTTTTAGAAAGGGTTTTTCCTATCGGGTTGCCGTCTGAATCGATCAGCATCGAATCGGCGTATGCGAGTGATTTTGTCCCGATGGTTTGCATAAGCCACTCAAGCTTTTCGGGTTTCCATACATCGTCCTGGTCGCACAGAGCGATAAATTCTCCCTGTGCTTTGGAGAGGGCGGATTCAAAATTCCGTATATACCCCAGATTTTGAGGATTTTGAAACAATTTGATTGGCAGCTTTGAGCTATAGCTCTGGATAATCGCCACCGTTTCATCCTCGGAACAGTCGTCCTGAATGATGATTTCGTACGCCGGCATCGTTTGGGCCGCGATGGAATCGAGTTGTTCCGGAAGATACTTTGCTCCGTTGTAGGTTGCAATTACAATCGAAATATTCGGATTATGAGAGTTTGGCATGGATAAAATCGATCCGTTTTTTGAGGCTGTACATCAGTTTTCGGTTAAACAGGGCATTGAGAAAAGAACACCCGGACAAATAAAGGGGTGTGCAGGTGGTTCTGACAAAACGGCTTTGCAAAATACGGCGGTATTTGTCAATCAGTCTTTGTTTGGCGCTGAAAAAACTCTCATCGCAATTTCCGCCGCTTTTGTGGTAGAGATGAAAATCGATGACGTATGCGTTGTATCCCAGAATATCGGCGATCAAACATAAGTCGGTCGCGTAGAAATGGAAACCCCGTAAATCGTGCGAAGGGGTCAGCCCGCTTGATCTTTTGACAATCAGAAAGTTCTCGTCCAGACTGCGGACTTTTGCCGGGAACGGACCTTTGGCAACATCCATTCCGTACGGATCGCTGATACGGATCGCTTTGCGGTTCGAATCAACGTATCCGGCGTTGCCGGCTATCGCCCAATGCGGATCCGTTTTTTCAAGCTCCTCCACGCAAGCACTTAGACGTTCGAAGCCATCGTAGGAGAGTAGAATGTCCTGATGGCAAATAATTACGTATTGTGCAGTTGATTTGGTTAAAAAAGCACGTGCACCGGTAAAACCGTCGTATTCGTTTCTGGCCGTGTTGTCGGCGTAGAGAAACTCCGAATTTTCATCCGTAAAACCTGCTTTATGGAAGGAAGCAACCATTTCTTCGTATTCTTTGATATTCGTGACAAGTGTACATACGGAAAAGAGTTTGGATGTTTCAATGCTCTTGACATTGATCGGAATCATCCGCAGTACTTCCCTAAATACCATTCGATCGTTTTCACAATCCCGGTATCAAATGTCTCTTCGGCTTTCCATCCCAGTTCGGTTTCGAGTTTGGTGGCATCGATGGCATAACGTCGATCATGTCCGGCACGGTCTTCGACATAAGTGATGAGCTCTTTATAGCTTTTCTTATCATCGCGCGGTTTCATAGTGTCAAGCAATGTACAGATACGATCAACAATTTGGTTGTTGTTGCGCTCGTTGCGTCCGCCTATGTTGTACACCTCTCCGCTTCGTCCGGTGTGATAGACGAGATCAATCCCCTTGCAGTGATCAAGCACATAGAGCCAGTCACGGATGTTTTTGCCATCACCGTAAACGGGAATATTCTCTCCGGAAAGCGCTTTGCGGATAACGGTCGGGATTAGTTTTTCATTATGCTGTTTCGGTCCGTAGTTATTCGAGCAGTTGGTTATGACGGTATTCATCCCATAGGTGTGGTGATAGGAACGTACGATCATATCCGATCCCGCTTTACTCGCACTATATGGCGAGTTAGGAGCATAAGGGGTCGATTCGCTAAAGAGATCATTCGGATCATCAGTGAGGGTTCCGTACACTTCATCGGTACTTATGTGGTGGAAACGGCACCCCTCAAATCCCGCTTTATAAACAAACGGTTTTTCCATCCACGTTTTGTAGGCAACGTCGATAAGGGTAAAAGTACCGTTGACATTCGTTTGGACAAAGACACCGGGATTTTTAATAGAGTTGTCGACGTGAGATTCTGCGGCAAAATGGATAACACCACGGATATCATATTTTTCAAAAAGAGATTCGATAAGAGGACGATCACAGATATCCCCTTGGACGAAGATATGACGATCATTTTGCGGTGCATCGGAGAGATTATTCATATCCCCTGCATAGGTTAAAAGATCGAGATTGATAAGACGGGTATCGGGATATTTGGCTAAAAAATAAGGGACAAAATTGCTTCCGATAAATCCGGCGCATCCCGTGACTAAAATGGTTTTCATTTCATTTCTCCTAATTGTTCTAAACATGCTTTGAGGCTATCACGCCAGTAAGGTATCGAGAGGTTAAAATCATTTTTGATCTTGGCTTTATTGAGCAAACTGTAATGGGGACGAGATGCTGGTGTAGGGTATTGATCAGTGGTGATCGGATTGATATTGCATTCTATACCGCTATGTTCAAAAATCGCTTTGGCAAAGTCGTACCAGCTTGCAGCTCCCTCATTGGAGTAATGGTAGATTTCAGGTTTTTCATTACGGATCAGAGGAAGAATTTCCAAGATCGTTTGGGCTAAATCTCGTGCATAGGTTGGAGTTCCTACCTGATCAAAGATAACACCGAGGCTTTCTCGCTCTTTGCCCAAACGGAGCATCGTTTTTACAAAGTTATTACCGTACGAGGAATAGACCCATGAGGTGCGGATAATGATAGTATTTGCAGGAGAAACTTCGAGAATAGCATTTTCTCCGTCACGTTTAGTGCGTCCATAGACTCCTTGCGGATCGGTCGGATCACTCTCGATATAAGGACGGTGATTTTTGCCATCATATACATAATCGGTTGAAACGTGAATCAGCGCGCTATTATCCCGTTTAGCCATTTTGGCGAGCATCGATACAAATCGATGGTTGATCGCATCGGCGAGGTCATTTTCAGATTCAGCTTTGTCCACGGCGGTATAGGCAGCACAGTTGATAATCGCATTAAAGCATTTCCCCTCGAAAAAATCTTCCATTGTAGAGAGATTGGAGAGATCGAATTCATTTCTCGTCACGAAATAGAAGTGATAAGCGGATAGCGATTGAGTAGCAATGAGATGACGGAGTTCGCTACCCAGTTGACCGTTGGCTCCCGTTACCAGTATGTTATACATAGAGGTTGACTCCATACTCAAACAAATCAGCATTGCTTAAAATCGGTTGTTTGGTATCTTTGGCGGAGAGCTGTAGTTTCTCTTTCTGTACTATCCAATCAATCTTTAAAGCGGGATCATCAAATGCAATTCCCCGATCACACTCAGGGCTGTAATAGTTGTCCACTTTGTAGGCAAAAGTACAGGTTTCAGAGAGAACCACAAATCCGTGAGCAAATCCTCTGGGGATAAGAAGCTGACGTTTATTCTCAGCAGAGAGTTTGATGGCTACATGGTGACCGAACGTTGGGGAACCTGCTCTGATATCAACGGCTACATCTAACACTTCACCCTCAATGACCCGAACCAGTTTGGTTTGGGCATGAGGAGGAAGCTGATAGTGCAAACCGCGTAGAACCCCATATGAACTTTTGGACTCATTATCTTGACAAAAAGGGATGGTAAATCCCACAAACGCTTCGAGCTTGTCATGACGGAACGTTTCGACAAAATAACCTCGTTCATCTCCATGAACGACCGGATCGATGATGATGACATCGGAGATATCGGTACGGGTAAACGTCATTAGCGCGCTTTCCCTTCATGTGCTCTGCGGATTAAGTATTGACCGTATTGGTTTTTACTCAAAGGTTGAGCGAGTTCCAATAGTTTCTCTTTGGAAATGTATCCCATCTCAAAAGCTATCTCTTCGATACAGGCAACTTTGAGCCCTTGTCGGTTTTCAATGGTTTGGATAAACATACTCGCTTCCAATAAACTTTCATGGGTACCGGTATCAAGCCATGCATATCCCCGCCCCATGAGTTCTACTTTCAGTGCATTTTGTGCGAGATAGGTTTGATTGACAGTGGTGATCTCTAATTCGCCTCGATCGGAGGGTTTGACGTTTTTAGCAATACCCACGACACTGTTAGGATAAAAATAAAGACCTACTACGGCATACGAGCTTTTTGGTTGGGCAGGTTTCTCTTCAATCGAGAGGACATTGCCCTGTGCATCAAACTCTGCTACTCCGTAACGTTCAGGATCTTTTACCCAATACCCAAATACGGTTGCTTTATTCTCTTTCGTGACATTGCGCACCGATTGAGCAAGCATTTGGGTCAGACCATGTCCGTAGAAGATGTTGTCTCCGAGTACCAGACACACATCATCCGATCCTATGAAATCAGCACCGAGGATAAAGGCTTGCGCCAATCCGTCTGGGGAAGGCTGAACACAATATTCGAAATGCATACCGATATCAGAACCGTCCCCAAGAAGCTCCTCAAAACGGGGAAGATCGGTAGGAGTAGAGATGATAAGCACCTCACGAATACCGGCAAGCATTAAAACGGAGAGGGGGTAGTATATCATTGGCTTATCGTAGATGGGGACAAGTTGTTTGCTAACCCCTTTTGTAATCGGGTAAAGTCGCGTGCCGCTTCCACCGGCTAAAATAATCCCTTTCATGAATCCCTTTCATCGGTTGATTTTTCAAGGCCGTTTCGGCAGACATAGCGTTGTACGTCGAAATTGCGTTTTAAAATGGCATCGTTTTCACGCAGTGTATCCGAATTGAAATTTTTCTTATGGTATAGATGGTAAACATTTGCAGCATTTCTGCATGATTTCAATTCAATACCAAGGCCTCTAAAACGCCATCCCAAATCAATATCTTCGCCTACAGATGGTTTTGAGTAGTCTTCATCGAGACCGTTAATAGCTACCATGTCTTGCTTATAGCAAGAATAGTTGCACCCGATGATATAGCGTACATGCCGTTGTTTGAGAAAACGGTAAAACCAGCCCGTGTAGGGGATGTATATCCCTTCTTCATAGTGACGGGTACCGTCACGGTGATGAGAAACGGCATTAAAGAGATAATTTTTAGTGAGATTTTGAATCGAAACGCTTCCATCATAGATCATTTTCGTATATTTCTCACCCAGTTCGGAACGTTTCCCGCAGCATACTTTACCAGGTTCACTGCATGCAATATGCCCTTCAATAAAACGGGGATGCGGAATACAGTCGCCGTCAATTATGATCAGATAGTCACCTGATGCTTTTTTGATAGCATTGTTAAGAGAACGAGCTTTACGCCAGCCAGTATCTTCCTGCGTCAGATGAATCAGGCCCGGGAACGTTTGGGATTCCAGAAATGTTCGCATACCTTCATATTCGCCGTCTTCTGCAATAATAACTTCATCCGGCAATAGTGTTTGATTGCATAGGGCATCGAGCAAAATTTTGAGTGCTTCAACGTTTTTATAAACGGCTATGATAAGGGATATTTTGTGCGGTTTAATCATAATGATATTATAGCCTACTTCCCTTTATAGTCGGAAATTTCTATCATTTTTGTGTGACAAAAGACTCAATAGTTGTTTCAACTATCAAAGGTGTTATTTGTTTCATGCATTGATTATCACTGCATGCCTTGATACGGGGAGTCGCATTGCAGGGACTGCACTCCAAATTCATCGAGATAATATGTACATGATTATCAGGGGTTTGGTACGGACCAGTCCCTTTGGGATTAGAGGGACCAAATAAGGCAAATGTGCGTGTATTGACAGCTGATGCTATGTGTGATGGCCCTGTATCAGCAGTAATAATCGCATCAGCCTCTTGAATTACTGTTATTAATTGGGTTAAACTTGTTTGTCCGACCAAATCGATGACGGATGAAGTAAACGGACGTAATTGGTTGAAAAAAGCCTCTTCGCCTTGGCCTCCTATGACAACCAAATGGTATTTCGATGCTAAACGATCAATAAGTTCTTTCCAGTGTTCTGTAGGCCAGGCTCTATGGGTAAATTTTTTATGATGACTTGTACTTGGATTGATTACGATATAGTGTTCTGGTAATTGAAACATATTACGAACCATTTCGGATGGATCACCATAGAGCACGGGATAAGCGTTCTCCAGTATGGAAGGCTCGATGACCGTTTCATAAATAGTTTTTAGACTATCAATAACATGTGGTGAAGGGAGCGGGCGAATTTGGTTGTAAGGCATTCCTAATTTATGTTTTGCCGCTATTTTCTCTGCTAACGAGAAAAAAACACGGCCGGATTCTAAATTGATTAACAAATCGTAAGGTTGTTTTTCGGAGTGCTTGATAATTGCTCGTTTTTCGTTGTTCAAAAAAATGGGGAGTTTTCGATGACGCAGGTGGAATATTCGGTGAATGCGTTTATCGAGCTTGAAAAGAGCAGCAGCAGCAGGTGTGCCTACCCAGTCTATGATGATATCGGAACCATATTGGCGGCGCAAGGCTTCAATAACCGGCAGTGCGAAAATTGTCTCTCCTAGCGCACCGCTACGAATAATAAGAATTCGTTTGCTTGTCATCATTTTCCATAATCAAATTTTTTAAAATTATAACTAAATTTTTATTTATTGATTGTTATGTTTAAGTTCTTTTAGCAATAATTTCATTTATGAAAATATTAATGATTGATCATAGCGGATTTCAACTCCAAACTCGAAAGATGTTACTTGAAGAGGCATTTGGAGAGGGGATAGATACGGCAACAACATTGGGTGAGCTATTTATTGCTTACGAAAAAGACAAATACGATGTAGTGATCATCGATCACGGTATTGAAAACGGTCAGCAGTGTATCGATCACATCCTCTCAATCGATTCAATGCAGGGGGTTTTAGTGGTGAGTATCGCGATCCATTGTGTGGTGAAACGGTGCGAAGATTGTGTCAATAACCATAATATCCGTCGGCTCTTTAACCCCACTCCGATTAAAAATATAATCCGCATGGTTAATGGATTCCGCAGCTATTCGTGTGACCATTATGATCCGGAAACGAATAAAATCGGTGGCTAAAGTCTTCTGAATCAGTTATTCATAAAGGGTAGAGAGTTTGATAAAACTATACTCAAAGGTATATCCTCCCTCTTTCAGTGTGGTAATATTTAGGTAGGGTTTAACGCTTTTGCCGATGTGTAGAGAGAGAAGAACGCCGCTTTTCAAGAGTGCTTGATCGAAACAGAATGTGAGAATTTTGTTTTCAGAGGAGTGTGCGATAATTGAATGGGTTTGGGGATCTTCGGGCGGCATCATCAAAACAAAAGCATGAACATTTTTTATTTGTAAAGCTTCTTTGGGTGTAGCTAGTGTGATACGAATCGGATAGTTATTGATCCCCTCGGGGTATTGGGTTTGGAGCATTTTTGAAAAGCTTCGTCCATTCTCCTGATATTGAGAAGATGCTACTACTACCAAATGGATCGATGTTTGAATCCTCTCCAGTGTCCCTTTTTCGATAAATATGATTTTTGGAAAAAGTTTTGCACCGATTTGGAGTAGCGAAGTGTCGTAGTACCCTCCAAATAAGGTTATAGGGATCAGAAATGATAACACGATAATCAGTTTTTTCATGATCGTCTCAATGGGAGTTGAATCGTAAATACAGCACCAAATTCATCATTGGAAACGCTAATTTTCCCTCCGAAATGTTGTTCGATGATCACTTTCGACATATAGAGTCCGATTCCGGTTCCCTGTTTTTGAAATTTGGTCGTAAAATAGGGCTCAAAAATCCGTGTTATGACCTCTGCGTTAATTCCCCCTCCGGTATCGGAAATATCGATAAAGAGATGTTTTTTTCCGCATCGTAAATGAACATCGATTTTCCCACCCCCCTCTTGGGTAATGATAGCATCTTTAGCATTGTTGATGATGTTAAGAATCACCTGTTTGAATTCATTGACAACGCCATATATCTCTTCATCACAGTTGTTGTGCACGGCGTAGGTGATTTTGGCATAATGGAGCTGTTCACTCAAGAGGTGAAAAATATCGCTGATCGGTTTGATTGGCTTAAAAGCGACTTGTTCTTTATTGAGATTGAAAAAATTGCGGAAATCGTCAATCGTATTGGACATAAAGGTGATATTGGTCGTTATTATTTCGCTGTTATTTTGAAGTTCCGCATCATCTAGAATTCCGAGCTGACGTTTCATATCGATATTGCTCATTGCCAATCCGATGACATTGAGAGGTTGTCGCCATTGATGGGCAATGTTCTCGATCATCTCTCCCATGGCGGCAAGTCTGGACTGGTGTATCAGCAGTTGCTCTTTTTGACGTCGTTGGGCAACTTCGATTTCGATACGTTGTTCGAGTTTGGCATTGATATGTTCCATTTGCTCTTTATAGTTTTCGATGGTTCCGAGCATTTTGTTGGCTGAGGAGATTATGGTTTGAATCTCACGATTGTGGTTACTGTATTTGAAAGGCTTTGTCGTCTTGTCAAATGAATATCCCCCTATCCATTCCGATATTTGTGTCAGTACAAAGAACTGTTTTCGAAAGTAGAGAAAGGCAAACGAGAAAAGCATTAAGGCGAACAGAGAGAGGAGAACCAATCGATCGAAAAGTTTATTGGTTAACTCTTGAGAATGAGCATTGGAATAGCGGATATAGAGTGTCCCCAAAGGCTTTTTGGTAATCGGGTCTTGCACTCTTTTGGATAGTGTGACTAACCCTTTTGTATCCGAAGATGAGCGATGCTTTTCATAGAGCGGTTTCTCATAAATATCGGTTAAGATAACACTGATGATACTTCGATTCCGAAAAAAGATATCCAATGTTTCGCTGAGGAGCTCATCTTGTTCAAAACTGAGATAGGTTTCGATCATAGGGTGTAGGGTCTCGGTCACCAGTTGGATTTTAGAATGTTCTTCCGATTCCAATACATCAGAGTAGTTGATATGATTAAAAATCACCATCGGTGCGATAACCGCGATGAAAAGAAGCCAAAATGTGATGGCAAATTTGCCTATCAATGAGTTCATAAGTATAATCCAATACCGAATAACATAAATCAATATTATATAAGTTTTTGTTAATACTTCTTTAAAGTTTGGTACAATGTAGCATTGATTAAGTGTTTGGAGAGTTGAATGCGTGGATATTCGGCCATTTTGATTGCGTTATTGTTGGCAACAAATTCGCTCAATGCTGAAGAAAAAGATATTTCTTCATTATTGGATGAAGTGAGTGAAATTGCCACCAAAACCAAACTCAATATCGATTATCAACCCTCTACTGTTTCCGTTATAAATGCCGACAAACTCAAAAAAATTGGGATACGCAATTTGCACGAGGCGCTTGGGCTGTTGCCGGGGGTAGAAACTTCGATACTTCATACCGGATGGAAACAGGTCATTATCCGAGGCGCTTATAATCCCGATACGTTTGTGTTTGATAAATATAAACTCTATATTGACGGAGTCGATATTGGGAGCGATTTGTACAGCACAAGTTATTATTATCTCGATTTTCCGGTGGAGCTGATCGATCGGATCGAGGTATTGCGCGGTTCGGCTTCGACCGTTTACGGTCCAGGTGCGTTTAGCGGTGCGATTAATGTCATTACCAAAAGTTCAATCAGTGGCGAAGAGGATAAAATTTTTGCCTCAGTCGGCAGCTATGAATACGGGAAAGGGGGATTTGTCAAACATATTCGCGCCGGAGACTGGAATATCGGAATTGACAGTTATTATCAGGCGAACAATAAAACGCTCCCTGCCGGAAAAGAGTTTGTCTCTTCAAGAGAGGCTGACTATTTACGTTCCGATTATAATAGTTTGGAAAGTTTTTCTGACTTTTCAATTGGGGTAAATATTCAAAACGATGAGTGGAAGATCCTTGCCCGTTTCAAATCGGAAACAACCGATAACTTCTACGGATTGAGTGAAGATTTGGAACCGGTAAGCGGTGGATATCAGAAGAATCAAAGTGGTGTTTTTGAAGTACGGAATACCTCTAATGTAGCGGGTGATTTGAGTTTAGAATCAAAAATCGGATTGAATTATTACGCTTTTACATTTGATTCAACGGTATATGAAAACTACGGAGGATTTGGTATTAGAATGCGTATTAATCCGACATACGAGCAATTAAATACGTATGCCGAAATGAATCTGAGAGGGGAGAATATCGAGGATCATTACTGGATGGTCGGGGTAAGTGCTCAAAAAATTGATACGATCAAAAATATTTTTGGAACAACGATTCGTGATCAAGATACGGGTGGTCCAGTCATTTACAGTGACACTCTTGTTTATTTGGAAGGTCAATACGGGTGGTTGGCCGGAGATAATGATCAGTGGACTAAATCGGTTTATATGCAAGATATTATGAACCTAAACGATTATTGGGATATTTCATTTAATGTGAGAGCGGATGATTCTCAGTTATTCGGAAATATGTTGAGTTATCGTTTAGGAAGTGTGTATCGACTTGATGAACATAATGTTTTAAAAGCAGTGTATGGTCGTTCTTATCGTTCCCCAGCTTATGTTGAAGCATTTCAGGCTCCTCAAGATGGATTTAAAAATGGAAATCCGGCATTAAGCCCTGAACGGATTGATACTTATGAGGCAGCCTATACCTATAAAAATGATGTCGCAACGTTTCGAGGTAATTTATTCTACTCAATAATGAATGATGTGATTGACAGGGTCGAAAATGAACCACCCGGTTTTATTTATGACTATATGAACCATAAAAAACGTGATGCCAAGGGGATAGAACTCGAATATCTCTATCGATTCGGTAACGGTGCCGAATGGATGAATAATTTGTCCTATGTACGCACCCAATATTTTTCACCTGATTATTTTACTCCAGTAGAATATACTAGCCCTGAAGTATCTGAAATATTGAGTAAGGGATATTTTTTATTACCGATTACAGAGAATGTGAATTTCAATACAGCTTGGTATTACAGTGGTCCGAAAAAAGGATATATTCGTCAAAATGGGCAAACTGAAACGTACGGTGCTACGATGGTAGTCGATGAGACAATTGTGTATGAGATTGATAATACGTCCAGTATGACACTTAGTATAAAAAATTTGTTCAAAGAATCGGTCATTTATCCATCTTATGATGTTAAACATAATGGAATACATCGCGAAGGCCGAAATTGGCTAATGACGTATGAAAAAAGGTTTTAAGAAGGGTGGCTTGAATAGGTGATTAAAGAGTGTAAACATTATTTTTTCCATTTGCTTTTGCTTTGTAAAGTGCATTATCACATCGGATAAAAAGGCTATCAGCAGTATCTTGTTTCAAATAGGTTGTAACTCCAAAACTACACGTCACATGTACTGAACTTGGAAATAGTTCATTTGCAATTGCTTCTCGAATGGTTTCAGCCTTTGCTTTTGAACTCTCTAGATCACATTCTGGAAAAATAATAATAAATTCTTCTCCACCCCATCGTGCTACAATATCACTATCGCGAATAATTTTTGAAACTAATATAGAGATTCCGATTAGAACTTCATCGCCAATTAAATGACCATAAGTATCATTGATTTTTTTAAAGTCATCAATATCAAACAATACAGCACTCAAAGGATAGGCATAACGCTTGGAGCGATGCATTTCCTTCTCAAATAATTTTTGAAAACTGCCTCGATTGTATAAACCCGTAAGTGCATCATGTGATGCGAGCATTTGTACTTGATTGATTTGCTCTTGAAGCTTTTTATTAATGATTGTCAATTCTTCAGTACGTTCTTTCACCAAGCTATCAAGGGTTATATTGTTACTAAGTAACATTTTGTTCTGTTGAAGCAACATTTCCTTGGATAGTTTTTCTTCATCAATATTGGTATGAGCTCCAATCATACGAGCTACATTCCCATCTATTCTTTGAACAACTTTGCCAGTATCTTGAATCCAAAGATAAGTATCATCATATTTTTTACATCGATATTCAATTTTGTATTCAGATACTCTGTCATTAATATAATCTTCAAAATGTTTCATAACTCGTTCATAATCATCAGGGTGAATAACATTTTCCCATGTAAAAACGTCATTTTTGAAAATATTAATATCATATCCAAGCATACGAAACCACGCCGGACTTCGCTGAACATGGCCAGTTATTGCATTCCAATCCCAAAATCCTTGATTGGAGATATCAAGAATATTGTTAAGTGTGAAATCTGCTTCCGATACGCTCTGATGTTCATAAGTTTTTTCCATAGAGCTATCTTACAGGTAAACCTATCAAAGATGTATTAAATTGAAAATTTGATTATTTTTGGACACAGTGGGCACAATTTTGAAAGTTTTTCATTTAAATGTGACTATTTTAGGGGTTTATAAAGGGTGGCTCCGAATGCTGGATTCGAACCAGCGACCAAGTGATTAACAGTCACCTACTCTACCGCTGAGCTAATCCGGAACAGTAAAAGAAGAAAAAAAATCATAAATGGCTCCGAATGCTGGATTCGAACCAGCGACCAAGTGATTAACAGTCACCTACTCTACCGCTGAGCTAATCCGGAATGTTTATGAGGGCGTAATTATACGTTATGAAGGGGCGAATGTCAATAAAAATGAGCTTATTTTGAGCGTTTTCGACCAATATTTTGAGTTGGAACAAAAAAGTGGATGTTTGAGCGCTCCATTTGAGCAATTTTCCCTTCATCACATAGGCGATTAAACCGTTTTTTGGAGTCCGGATCAAACAATGCGTCAATATCTTCCATCGTTAAAGGACGCTTGTCGAGGGTAGAGAGTATCTCATCATCACTGTAGCTGCTTGGAGCCGCTTGGGCGTGTGTACGTGAAACGATATGGATGGGTAAGTGTGGATCAAAATGGTGCGCGATCTCATAGAGTTCTTGAAAGGTGAGCCCTTTTACGGCGTAGGCCGGGGGACGATCAATCGTACCGATATCGATCCTTGTACAGTGGAGACCGAGTAGGGCGCGCTCAAGGGCCTCTATTTCAGACTCTGAGTCATTTACCCCTTGGACGAACAAAATCTCTATAAACAGCTTCCCTTGAAACACCTCAGAAAAACGGTGGATACTTTCAATGATGGTTTCGATCTCTATCCCTTTGGCAGGGCGATCTATTTTGTTGAATACATCTGGGGTTGCGGCATCGAGTGAGAGTTTTACCTGATCGAGTTTTAAAAGAGTATTGAAAACGTTTGGATCACTCAAACAAGCACTATTGGAGAGGATCAGCGTCGCAATTGTCCCTTTAATCCCGTTTATCTTTTCAACTAGGGTATCGAGATGCGGGTACATTGTCGGTTCACCGTTAGCAGTGAGGGTGATCACATCAATAGAGGGGTGTTTAGCGAGTGCTTCTTTTAAATCAGTGATGATCGTCTCTACCGGAGTGATCGTGTGCTGGTGTGCCATTGCTGGGGCAGGGGCGAGTTCGCAGTAGAGACAGTCAAAGTTGCATTGTTTAGCGGATGAGGAGAGATCGATCCCGAGAGACGCACCGAAACGGCGGGAAAAGACGGGACCGAAGATAGTGGACATTATTTTTTACTGACTCTTTGGCATTCGCGGACAAAGTGTTGTGCGTTCTCAACCGGAACATCCGGGAGAATTCCGTGCCCGAGGTTGAAAATATGGCGTTTACCGCCCATAATCTCTTGGATCGCCTCAACACATGCGGTGGTTTGCTCTTTGGAGTACAAACGGCATGGCTCCATGTTTCCTTGGAGGACGTATCGACTCCCTAATTTTTCTTTTGCTAATGCCATCGGAGTGCTCCAATCGACACCGAATACGTCGAAATTTCCGTACACTTTATCCAAAAATGCCGGAATCCCTTTTGGGAACATGATGACAGGAATATGAGGATATTTGCCTTTGAGATACTCGGCAATTTCCACCATATAGCTCCACGAGAACTCATCGTATCGGCTCGGCTCAATTGCTGCCGCCCAGCTATCGAAGATTTGGACGACGTCGATACCGGCTTGTATCTGTTTCTCCATATAGAGTTTGACTACCTCGGTCACTTTGCGAAGGATTTTGTGTAGAAGTTCAGGGTTGGAATACATCATCTTTTTACAGATGTTATAGGTTTTGGTCCCCTGCCCCTCGATCATGTAGGTCGCAAGAGTCCACGGTGCTCCCGTGAAACCGATGAGTGCTTTGTTGTCGCCCCGCTCATCCAGCTGTTTTCTCAAAATTTTGATGGTATCGTAAACGTAGGTGAGTTTGGAAGCCGCTTCCTCACCACCGATGAGTTGATCCAAATCCTCTTCGGATGCGATCGGATGATCGAACACGGGCCCCTCACCTTTGATGAAGTCGAGTTTCATCCCCATTTCGTTCGGAACGACCAAAATATCGCTGAACAAAATGGCCGCATCGACGCCGACGAGATCGAGCGGTTGGATCGTTACTTCTGCCGCCATATCGGGGGCATGGCAAAGGTTGAGGAAATTTCCGGCACGCTTGCGAACTTCCATATATTCAGGAAGATATCGTCCCGCTTGGCGCATCATCCATACCGGAGTGTAAGGGGTCTCTTTGCCAAAGCAGGCATCAACGAAAATTTTGCTCATATGTGAATCCTAAATAATAATATGTTAATGGTCGTGATGACCGACTTTGCTCAAGAAGTAGAGTCCTACCGCTACCGCTGTAATCGAGAGGGCAAGATAGAGAAGCTCCAATGCACCCGTAAATACGGTATGTCCCACTTTTTGGAAAAAGCCGACGACAAGAACCATGACGATAACTTTGGAGATTTTATCTTTGAGTTGATCAAGAGAATGGACGGCGAGAAGCTGGTTCTCTGTGCCGTTTTCGTCTTTGGCGGGATCGATATCGGAGATGAAAAGTTCGTACAATCCGAATGAGAAGATGATCATAACCACACCGATCAAATAGAGATCGACAGCACCGATGATTCCACCAACAATCTCTTCGTGGAAGTGTTCAGGGTGTTGATGTGTAGCGTAGGTTTGAATCACATAGGCTGCGGTGTTATAAACATCGACGCTCGCAACGGCGAAGAGGACAAATGCCCCTACAAGACCGAATAGCACGGCGAGAATGATGATAAAACGGGTACTCCACAGAGAATTTTCGAAGAGTTTTTCGATGAAATTCATCTTACTCCCCTTGCATCTCTACCCATTTTTGGGCGATGCGGACGGCATTAGTTGCCGCACCGACACGGAGGTTATCGGCAACAACCCATAGGTGAAGTACGTTTTCACGGTAAAGATCGTTACGGATACGTCCTACGAAGGTTTCGTTTTGATCCATACAGAGCGATGGCATCGGATATATGCTTTTTTCCGGTTCATCCAAAACGATAATGTTCGGTGCTTTTGAGAGCAGTTCACGTGCTTCATCGGCATCCACGGCACCGTCAAATGTGAGGGTGAGGGTCTCGGCATGACCGCGCAATGTCGGAATACGGACACATGTTGCGCTCACTTCGATATTTTTGTGCATGATTTTTTGGGTTTCGTTCACCATTTTGAGCTCTTCTTTGGTGTATCCGCTGTCGGTGAACGAGTCGATTTGCGGGATAGCATTGAGAGCGATGCGGTGGGCAAATTTTTTCGGTTCTACTTCGTCGAGTTTAAACGCAAAAAACGCCTGCATTTGTTCAACTAACTCTTCCATCGCCGATTTTCCGGCACCCGATGTCGCTTGATAGGTGCTGACATCGATACGCTGAAGATCATAGGCATCATCAAGAGGTTTGAGCGCTTGAACCATTTGGATGGTAGAACAGTTTGGATTGGCAATAATACCCGTATTTTTCCATTGAGCGATGTCTTCGGGATTCACTTCTGGAACGACCAACGGTACATCCGGAAACATACGGAAATGGCTGGTATTATCGATGACGACGGCTCCCGCTTCGGCGGCATAAGGGGCGAACTCTGCCGAAACACTTCCCCCCGCGCTGAAAAGGGCAATCTCAATCTCCTCTTCGGTGAATACTGTTGGAGTCAACTCTTTGATGACCAAATCTTTATTATTAAACGATACGGTGGTTCCGGCACTGCGTGCGCTGGCCAAAGGGACAAGTTTGTTGAGTGGGAAATCGATCTCTTCGAAAATGCGTAAAATTTCTTCTCCGACGGCACCGCTTGCGCCGACGATCGCAACGTTATAACGTTTCATAGGAAGCTTTCCTTGAGGGTGAGGGGTATCACCCGTGAATATTTTCCCGCGATTATAGCGAATAGGTGCTAAATTCTCCCTAATCCTCTCGCTTCCAAAAAGAGATCATCAGTCTCGATGATCTCTCCGTCACTCAAAATAGCGGCACGTTCGACAACGGAGATAAGTTCTCGGATATTACCCGGCCAATTGTAGTGTTCCAATGCGTTACATGCATTGGATGAGAACGATTTGGGTTCAAACCCGTATTGGGTGCAATAGCGCTCCAGCGCCGCATTGGCAATCGAGAGAATCTCTTCTCGCCGCTCACGAAGCGGAGGTATGTGAAGTGGGATCGTGTTAAGCCGATAATAGAGATCTTCGCGAAAGTGCCCCTCTTTGATTTTTTGATCCAAATCGGCATTGGTCGCCGTGATGATACGAACGTCGATTTTGGTATTTTTAGAGGCGCCTAAACGTCGTATTTCTCTCTCTTGAAGAACGCGGAGAAGTTTGGCCTGAAGCGGATAGGGCATTTCCCCGATCTCATCCAAAAAGAGTGTTCCCCCCTCGGCGAGTTCGAACTGCCCCGCTTTGGATTCGGTTGCATCGGTGAAGGAACCTTTTTCGAAACCGAAGAGTTCACTCTCAATCAAATTATCAGGGATAGCTGCCATGTTGATGGCGATAAACGGTTTGGATGAACGGGGTGAAGCGTCGTGAATATGACGGGCGAAAACCTCTTTCCCGACTCCGCTTTCCCCTAAAAGCATGATGCTTGCATCGGTAGAGGCTGCTTTTGCCGTACGGGATAGAAGTTTTTCCAAAGCGGGAGAACTCCCTAAAAATGAGCCGTTTGCAGGTGATGATGAGGCGATGGAAGCGGTTTTTTTGACAACGGTTGCCGTCCGTTCAATCGCTGCAACAAGGGTTTCGATTTCAAATGGCTTGAGGAGAAAATCTTTGACCCCGAGCTGGATCGATTCGATGGCGCGGGTGAGGGTTGCATTGCCGGTGATAATAATGACTTCATATTTTCCACCGAGTATTTTGACAAATTCGAGTCCATCCATCCCCGGCATATTAATGTCGCTTATAATGAGTTCAAAAGAATCATCCAGTTTTTTAAGGGCATCTTTGGGGTTTTTAAAGGTATGGACTTCATAGGAGGGGTAATCACTCATCGCTATTTCAAGCGATTTGCGCATATTGATATCGTCTTCTACTATCGCAATTTTCATAAAAAAGATCCCTTATTGTGTTGGGGTGATTGTAACTAACTCATCATTAAAGTCGACTGCATAACAGCGTGTGGGGAGGGTGAGGGCGTTAATACTTTGTGTCGAGAGCGGATAAACTGTTTCGTTGTTTTTGATATGAACGTCATGGAGTGCGGCAAATTCCAAGAAGGCGGTTTGTTCTCTTTGAAGAAGCGATTCAAGCGATTCATCGGCACTTCGAATCAGTCTTAATGAGGATGACGATGTTGCTTTAACACAAGGACGCATCGCTTTGGAAATGACAAGGGTTTCATTGATGGGTTGGGCATTTTTAGCAACAAGCCGGTAGCCGATGTAATATTCATCGGCTGCCGCTACTAATGAGGCGATTACTGTAAGAAGCGTGAGTATGAAAGGGCGATTTCCATTTCGACTTCGCACAGACCCTCTTTGAAAGTGGTATTGGTAATGTTGGCTCCACGGACAAGCGCTTCAACGGAGGTGCGGGTACTGGAGCTGGTCAACATGAGGTTTTTGATGGTATCTTGCCCCTCAACATGTACTCCGCGAACTTTTTCAGCAATTTGGCGGTATCCGTCAACAATGGCAGAACGTTTGGCAAGAGCGTAGGCCTGAGCAGGGGAGGCGGTTACCGAAGGGGCTACCCCTTGACCAACCACGGTAATAACAAGTTCATTTTGAGATTTTAAAATCGGTTCGACACAGTGACCATCCGTGCCGCTGTAGACACATTTAACCTGAGCGGTTGGCTCGTCACTGGAAAAAAAACCGGCATGAAGTCCGGATACAGTGAGAGCAAGTGCAAGAGCTGCTGCAATTCTCATATTAGGGTTCCTTAGAATTTGGAATAGTTAGAGCTTTATAGCAAATACTATTCCAACTCTAAAGTTCCAGTCGGTTCACTCCCCTCAGACTCATCGTTATTCTCTTCTTCATCATTTTTTGGGCAGCGTGAGATACTCGCGACATCGTCTCCTTTGACGATATAGACACCGCTGGTATTGCGTCCCGATTTCGAGATGGTCTGCATATCGACACGGATCATTTTACCCGCTTTGGTCAATGCCATAAGATCCATCGTCTCATCGACCATAACACATCCGACAACAGTACTTCCGGTTTTCGCATTGAGTTTCATCGCGATAACACCTGATCCGGCACGGTTCGTGAGGCGGTACTCTTCGGCGGTGGTCCGTTTTCCGATCCCTTTTTCACTCACCATCAAAATCTCTTCTTCATCGCTTTTAATGATGTTGGCATCAACAACGACATCCCCTTCGATTTTGAACTTGATACCGCGAACCCCACGGGTACTACGCCCTTGATCACGGGTTTTTTCAATTTCGAATTTGATACATTGGGCATATTTGGTAACAATGAAGAGGTATTTGGTCTCTTCGGTCGCAATATGGGCGGTGATCAGTGTGTCATCTTCATCCAGAACGATGGCGCGAACCCCGTTACTGCGGATATTAGAGAATTCGTTTAATGCGGTACGTTTGACAATACCGTTTTGAGTGAAGAATACGAGCGATTTGTTTTCGTCGAAATCGGTCGTCGGGATGACGGAGCGGATTTTCTCATCGGCTTCGAGATTGATGAGATTAACGACCGCTTTACCTTTGGCAGTGCGTGAACCCTCAGGGATTTTATACACTTTCAGCCAGTGGAGTTGTCCGCGATCGGTCACGAACATTAATGTATCGTGGGTATTACAGGTATAGAATTTCTCGATAAAGTCATCATCATAGGTGGTTACGGCAACTTTACCTTTACCGCCGCGCATCTGTTTTTCATAGGCGGCGAGAGGAACCCGTTTGATGTAACCGCGATGGGTAATAGTGACGACCATCGGTTCATTCGGGATCAAATCTTCGATATTAATATCATCGTAGTTGTCTTCGATATCGGTGACGCGCGGAGCGTTGAATTGCTCTACCAGTTCGATGAATTCGTCTTTGATAATCCCTTTGAGAACTTCTTCACTTCGGAGGATGCTCTCTAAGTATTCGATGTGTGCCAAGATCTCTTTGAGTTCGTTTTCGATTTTGTCACGTTCCAAACCGGTAAGGCGTTGGAGACGCATGTCCAAAATGGCTTGGGCTTGGATCGGTGAAAATCCGAATTCAGAGATCAAACCGTTTTTAGCGGTTTCACCATCGGCACTGGCGCGGATGAGTTTGATGATCGCTTCGATATGATCGAGCGCTTTTTTCAAACCTTCCAAAATGTGGGCACGGGCTTTGGCTTTTTCAAGATCGAAAATCGTACGGCGGATAATGACCGTTTTACGATGGTTGATAAAATGTCCGAGCATCTCTAAAAGAGTGAAAATTCTCGGTTCTTGATTGAAGACTGAGAGCATAATGATCCCGAAAGTCGTCTCCATATTGGTCGATTTGTAGAGGTTGTTGAGGACGATTTCGCTCATCGCGTCGCGTTTGAGCTCGATAACGACACGGATCCCTTCACGGTCCGATTCGTCACGGATTTCAGAGATCCCCTCGATAAATTTGTCTTTGACCAGTTCGGCGATATTTTCGATCAAACGGGCTTTGTTGACTTGATACGGGAGTTCATCGATGACGATGACATCTTTGTTTGATTTTTTCTCAATGTGAGTTTTTGCACGTACTCGGATACGTCCCCGTCCGGTCTCATACGCATCCAAAATCCCTTTTTTCCCGTAAATGGTTCCCCCTGTCGGGAAATCGGGAGCTTTAATGAATTGCATGATGTCAACAAGTGACGCATTCGGATTGTCGACAAGATAAACGAGAGCGCTGAGCACTTCATTCGGATTATGCGGCGGGATATTGGTCGCCATACCGACGGCGATCCCCGCAGAACCGTTGATGAGAAGATTCGGTACACGGGTGGGAAGAACTTCCGGTTCTTGGGTAGTACCGTCGTAGTTGTCCACCATGTCGACGGTGTCTTTGTCCAAATCTTTGAGAAGCTCTCCCGCATAGCGGGTCATACGGGCTTCAGTATAACGCATTGCCGCCGCGTTGTCACCGTCAACCGAACCGAAGTTCCCCTGACCGTCAACCAAAGGTGCACGCATTGCAAACGGCTGTGCCATACGAACCAGCGCATCATAGACCGAGGTGTCACCGTGCGGATGGTATTGACCGATAACGTCCCCGACGATACGGGCCGATTTTTTGTATTTAGCCCCTGCGGAGAGGTTGAGTTTATCCATCGCATAGAGGATACGGCGGTGAACCGGTTTTAGACCGTCACGGACATCGGGAAGCGCCCGTCCGATGATAACACTCATAGAGTAATCGAGATAACTGCTTTTGAGTGTGTCTTCTATATTGATGTCATTAATTTCGCTGTTGTCGAGCAAATCGTTCATGAAGTCCCCAAGATTGAAGATAAAGTGGCTGATTATATCCGAATGTGCCTTAAAGTCTAAAAGAGGGGTCAATTTGCTAAATTAATCAAATAGAGGTTACAATTGTCTCAACTTTCACATGGAGAACAGATTCACATGAAAAAAATCGAAGCGGTTATCAAGCCATTTAAACTAGAAGATGTAAAAGACGCATTAGCCGAGATCGGTATTACCGGTATGACGGTAAGCGAAGTCAAAGGGTACGGACGCCAAAAAGGGCATAGCGAATTGTATCGCGGTGCCGAGTATGTGGTTGACTTTCTCCCGAAAATCAAAATGGAGATGATTGTGAGCGACGATATGGCTGATAAAGTGATCGATACGGTGATTGAAGCTTCACGTACCGGAAAAATCGGTGACGGTAAAATCTTTGTCAGCGATATTGAAAAAATCATCCGTATCCGTACGGGTGAAATCGACAGCGACGCAATTTAATTTTTCAACACTTTTTACAAGGAATAGTACCTTGTAAAAAGACTCTCCTTATTCTCTTTCCTTATAATATAAAAATACGGTGTTTTTTATTTAATATCCTAAACTGATTAAATTTTAATCATATTGTTGCACTCTCTCGTTTGGATTACTTTGTACAATGGTACTCGACATTCAAGTTATTAAGGAGAGAAAATGAAAAAGTGGCTTTTAGCTCTTTCGCTACTCGGCGTTTCAGCGTTTGCTGAAGAAGCAGCGGCACCTGTACTTAACTCAGGTGATACTGCATGGATGATGATGTCAACAGCACTTGTTATGTTGATGACACCAATCGGATTGGCTTTGTTTTACAGCGGTATGACACGTGCTAAAAACGTTCTTAATACGTATGCAATGGTTTTCGGAGCATTTGCAGTCTCTTTCATCGCATGGGTTATTGCCGGCTTCTCAATTGCATTCGGTACGGCTGAGGGTTCAATGAACCAAGTGATCGGTGGATTCAATCACATTATGCTTAGCGGTATCAGCTGGACCGAATTTGCCAGTGTCGATTTGGGTCAACTCTACCCTAAACTCGTTTTCGTAGTGTTCCAAGGGACGTTTGCGGCGATTACGGTAGCGATTGCGGCGGGTTCAGTCATTGAGCGTATGAAATTCTCAACATGGATGGTATTTGCATTCATTTGGACGATCGTAGTTTATGCTCCGATTACACACATGGTATGGGGCGGCGGATATTTGTTCAACGAAGGTGCACTTGATTTTGCGGGTGGTACGGTTGTTCACATGAACGGTGGTTTGGCTGGTCTTGTATTGGCTCTATTGATCGGTAAACGTGCGGGTTATCCGAAAACGGCTATGAAACCGGCAAGCGTTATCTTGACAGCTGTCGGTGCAGGACTTCTTTGGTTCGGTTGGTACGGATTTAACGGCGGATCGGCTTTTGGTGCGAATGCTATCGCTGGTTTGGCTTATTTGACAACAACGATTGCGGCTGCGGTAGCTACGGTTACTTGGATTGTGGTTGAGTACATGGTATTCAAAAAACCGACTCTTTTGGGTGCAGCGACAGGTGCTATCGCAGGGTTGGTCGCAATTACTCCTGCAGCGGGATTCGTAGGGGTTAACGGTGCATTTATCATCGGTATCATGGGAGCGTTGATCGCGTTCTTCGGGGTAACGGCACTCAAGAAAAAATTGGGTTACGACGATTCATTGGATGCGTTTGGGGTTCACTTCTTGGCAGGTCTCTGGGGTGCTATCGCAACCGGTATCTTCGCAGCGTATACACCAAACACTGACAATGCACTTCTTTGGGCTGGACCGTTGAAAGATGCAGGGGATCGTATGGGACAAATCATGGTACAAGCGGAATCTGTTTTGGTTGTCGGATTGTTCACATTGGTCGGTACAATCGTGGTATACTACATCGCAATGGCATTGACCGGCGGTTCACGTGTCAATGAAGAGCAAGAGAGCCAAGGGCTTGATGAGTCTGTACACGGTGAACGTGGCTTTAACCTATAAGGAGTAAACAATGAAAAAAATTGAAGCAGTAATCAAACCATTCAAGCTTGAAGATGTAAAAGATGCTCTTGCTGAAATCGGTATCACCGGTATGACAGTGAGTGAAGTAAAAGGGTACGGACGTCAAAAAGGGCACAGCGAGTTGTATCGCGGTGCGGAGTATGTAGTCGATTTCCTCCCGAAAATCAAAATGGAGATGGTCGTGGATGATGCGATGGTGGATCAAGTGGTCAACACCGTAGTCGAAGCGGCACGCACCGGCAAAATCGGTGACGGTAAAATCTTCGTCAGTGACATCGGTAAAATCGTCCGTATCCGTACGGGTGAGACCGATATTGAGGCCATTTAATATATTGATTAAAATTTAATCAATAGTTCTTCTTAAATCCATTTAATTGGATATATAATGCACACCTTTATCTTATACTAAAGGTGTTGCATGGATTCTGCGTATGTTATCGATACCCTCTTTGCCCTTTTTTCCATCACATTGATTATTCTTATGGTTCCCGGTTTCGCGATGCTCGAAGCAGGTTTGGTCCGGACGAAAAATGTCTCCAGCGTGTTGACGGTGAACGTCATGATCTATGCGGTAGCGTCGATGGCGTTTATCTTGGTCGGATTTCATCTGGCGTTCGGTAGTTTTCAAAGCACGACAATGAGCCAATGGGCATTTTTTATGTTTCAAATGGCGTTTGTCGGAAAAGCGATCAACATTATGAGCGGTGGGGTAGGGGAACGTGCCCGATTGCTTCCATTGACGTTGTTTACGGTCATCATGGGTGCGCTGATCTATCCCACAGCGGTCAATATCAGCTGGGGGAGTGACTGGATTAAAGAGACGATTTTTGATTTGAACATGGTCGATTTGGCCGGTTCCACCGTGATCCACTCCACCGGGGGGTGGGCTTTGCTCGCGGCGATTTTGATCATCGGTGCGCGTAAAGGGCGTTATAGCGGTAATCAGATCCGTGTTATCCCCGCATCCAACATTCCTCTTGTGGTGTTGGGGGCGATGCTTTTGTGGATTGGATGGTTCGGTTTTAACGGCGGTTCGGTAGGATCGATCGCAACCAAAGAATCAGCGGACAGTGTTGCGTTGACGATTTTCAATACCAATGCAGCGGGGCTTGCTGGGGCGATTGTCGCGGGGGCTCTCATCTATTTACGCTACAAACTCTTTGATATCACGATGATTCTCAACGGTGCGCTCGGCGGACTCGTAGCGGTTACGGCAGGTCCTCATTTGTATACGATGCTCGATGCGATTGCGGTAGGGGGAATCGGAGGCGCTTTGGTCGTGTTCGCCGTACCGTTGTTTGACCGTTTCCGGATTGATGATCCCGTCGGGGCATTGTCGGTTCATTTGGTAAACGGTATTTGGGGGACGTTGGCGGTCGGAATTTTCGCAAGTGATCCGGCAAACGGCGTTACGTTCCTTAATCAACTAAAAGGTGTCGGAGTGATAGCTGTTTTTGTTTTTACCGTTTCTTTTAGTATTATCTTTTTGATCAACAAAGTATTCCCGTTCCGTGCATCCGATGAGGAGCAGGTTCAAGGGCTGGATGTCAGTGAGTGCGGACTTGAAGCGTATCCCGAATTTAAAAGGGCGATTTAACCTCACTTAACACTTTTGTAACACTTCTATACTATTCTTCGAATGGGGTTTTTGACCCCATACATCACTCTTTTACTATCCGCGTTGTATAATTGGTTATTGTTTAATTTGAAAGGGTTTTATGTCTATTTATCGTGAGTATGATATCCGTGGGATCTATGAAAAAGAGTTGAATGAAGAGACGATTACTCGTTTGGGGTATGCGCTTGCCGAGGAGATGAGACCTTACGGCGAATACGTTGCGGTGGGTTACGATGCGCGCAGCCACTCTCCGATTTTGTTTGAATATCTTACCGCCGGACTCAATGCCGGAGGGATGAAAGTGCTTGGGATGGGGATGGTGCCGACCCCTGTCAACTATTTTTGCAATTATCAGGAATTTGAGGGGGTAACTGCTTGCGCTTCGGTGATGATTACCGGATCTCATAATCCAAGCGAATACAACGGGTTTAAAATCACCATCAACAAGTCTCCGTTTTTCGGAGAGCAGATCTACGCACTTGGGCGTAAAATCGATGCGTCGGAATTTCCGGCAAAAGTAGAGCGTCAGGTTATAGAGATCGATGCCTTGAGCCGTTATAAAGCCTATATGGTTCAAGAATTCGCTCATCTTCGCGGTATGAAAACCAAAATCGTCTACGACTGCGGCAACGGAGTGGCGGGATTAGCAATCGATGATATTTTCCGCGATCTTGAGCTCGATGTCAAAGGGATCTATACCGATCCCGACGGCACATTTCCAAACCACCACCCCGACCCTAGCGAAGAGCACAATCTTGAAGATGTGAAAGAGCTTTTGTCCAAAGAGGGGGATATCGCGTTTGCGTATGATGGCGATTCCGACCGGATTGCGGTATTGACACATAAAAACAACATCAAAGGGGATATGATGGCCCTTTTGTATGCGATGAAGATGGAGAAACCGACCGTTATCGGGGAGGTGAAATGTTCGCAGGTGATGTACGATACCCTCCGTGAGCGTGGGGCAAATGCCGTGATGTACAAAACGGGTCACTCAAATCTCAAAGTGAAAATGAAAGAGCTTCACGCTGATTTGGCGTGTGAAGTGAGCGGACATGTCTTTTTCGCGGATCGCTATTTCGGATATGACGATGCGATTTACGCGACATTTCGGATGCTTGAATTGGTGCATGATGGGGTAGATTTGGACGCAGAGATTGCCAAACTTCCGCAGGTGTTTTCGACCGAAGAGATCAAAGTCAAAACCACCGAGCAGGAGAAATTCCCTCTGATTGCAAAACTGAAAGAGTTGCTTCAAAACCCGCCGAGCGATTTTCCCGCTATCCGTGAGATCATCGATGTGGACGGAGTACGGGTGATTTTCGATCAGGGGTGGGGATTGGTACGTGCCAGCAACACTACACCGGTATTGGTAACACGGTTCGAATCAACCGATGAAGCACAGGCAAAACGTTACGAAGAGTCTTTGAACGCTTTGATAATCCAAGCGCAACATGCACTAAAGGGTTAAGATGAAAACAATTACTTTGACAATGCCTCTGGATATGCACGTTCATCTGCGTGATGGTGAAATGCTCGAAACCGTTGCACCCCTGACCTCGTACAGCTTTAGCGGTGCCCTCGTGATGCCAAACCTCGTCCCTCCGGTAACGACGCTGGAAATGGTCAAAGGGTATAGAAACCGTATCAAAGCGGCGATGGAGAGCGATGATTTCGAACCCTATATGACCCTCTTTTACCAAAACTACTCCCGAGAGTTTTTGGAGAGTATACAAGATCATGTCACGGCAATCAAAATCTATCCCAGCGGTGCCACCACCAACTCCGAGGGGGGGGTAGTCAATTTTGATATCGAACCGATGCGTGAAACGCTCCAAGCGATGTCTGATTTAGGAATCATCCTCTCGGTTCACGGTGAAACGATGGGGTTTGTGATGGATCGCGAAGCGGAGTTTATGAGCGTTTACGAAAAACTGGCGCTCAATTTTCCGAAACTCAACATCATCATGGAACATATCACTACCGCTGAAGCTGTGGAGATGCTGGATAAGTATGAAAATCTCTATGCGACGATCACGGTGCACCATTTGATGATTACCCTCGATGACGTAGCGGGGGGGATGCTTCGCCCTCATCTGTTCTGCAAGCCGATCGCCAAACGTCCTCATGACCGTGATGCGCTTCTCAAAGTAGCACTTGCCGCCCATCCGAAAGTGATGTTCGGCTCTGACAGCGCACCTCACCCGAAACACACCAAAGAGTCGTGTGGGTGCGGAGCAGGGGTATTCACCGCTCCGATCGCATTGCAGTTGCTGTGTGAGATTTTTGAGGCGAATGGGTGTTTGGATAATCTCCAAGCGTTTGTAAGTGATAACGCACAGCGGATTTACGGTATCTGCCCCGATTTTAAAGAGGTGGTATTGGTGAAACACGATTTTGTGGTTCCTGAGATGTATGGGAGTGTTGTACCGATGCGTGCAGGCGAAATTTTGAAATGGTCGATTGAGCGTGTTGACTAAAATTTTACTGCTGGAGGATGATTTGCTTTTTGGCGAATCGATTGTCGATCTCCTCGAAGAGGAGGGGTTCGAGATCACTCTATGCCGTAACGGTCAAGAAGCGCTTGATGAGACCTACAAAAATCACTTTGATCTCTATCTTTTGGATATCAATGTCCCTTTGATCGACGGACTCTCACTTCTTCAGGAGCTTCGTCGTGCCAACGATACCACTCCGGCGATTTATCTCACCTCGTATCAAGAGATCGAGACCCTTTCCAAAGCGTTTGAAATCGGAGCCGATGATTATCTCAAAAAGCCGTTTAACTCCGATGAGTTATTGGTTCGGATTCATGCCTTGCTGCGCCGCAACAAGGGTAAAAACCGTTTGTGCGTCGGAGAGTTGTGTCTCGATGAACTCCATAAATGTATTTTGAAAGGGGGGGTAGAGGTTCCGTTTTCACTCAAAGAGTATCAGCTCATGGCACTCTTTATCCGTAATGCAGGTGAAATCGTCACCAAAGAGATGATTATGGATACGTTATGGAATCCCTCTGAGATGATTAGCGACGGGGCGATTCGAGTCTATATCAACCGTCTGAAACAAGAGATAGGAAGCGAATCGATCGTTAATATACGTGGAGTAGGGTATCGTCTTGTTTCGTAGCTTTACGATTGCATTGGCATCGCTCTATGTCACCACAACAGGGGTTCTGATCGCTGGCATCTATTATGTTCATCAGGTGCTAGGGGTGGAGCAGTGGGGGATAATCGCTTTTGTATCCCTCCTTCTGACACTCTTAATCGGCGGAATTTTGGCCAATATCGCAATACGCCCTTTGAGGGAACATTTTGAACTTTTGGAGCGGTTTTCCAAAGAGACGCTGCATGAGTTGAATCTCCCGATCAATACGATTACCGCCAATGTCGAGATGCTCCGTAAAAATCATGGAGATGAAAAATCCCTCAAACGGTTGGAGCGGATCGAAACGGCGACACAGATGCTCAAAGAGCGATACAATGAACTCGATTATATGATCAAAAAACAGACGGAGAGGGAGAAAAGGGAGACCTTTGAACTTTCCGAGTTGATCGATGAACGGATCGCATTTCTTCGCCCGCTTTATCCGAATGTGGTCTGGAATCTCGAATTTTCTCCCCATATCGTCTCCTGCGATCGGATCGGTTTGGGGAAAGTGATTGACAATGTGATTGAAAACGGGGTGAAATACTCTACCGAAATCCCCTCGATTACGATTTCATTGTACAATCACACCCTGAGTATTTGCGATCAGGGGATCGGGATGGATGAGATCACCTTGATGCATATTTATGATCGCTATTATCAGAACGATTCAACCGTAGCGGGATATGGGATTGGGCTTAGTTTGGTCAAACGTTACTGTGACCGTAATCGGATACATTTGCATGTCTCTTCCCGCTTGGGAGAGGGGACATGCGTCAAACTTGAATTTAAAAAAGGAGAACACTAAATGGAAAACAGCAACTGGCTAGAGGCGGCACACAGCGCGATCGATTACGGAATCATCGGAATCTTGATCCTCATGAGTATCGTTTCATTATGGCTCTTCATCGAACGGCTAATGGCATACGGGGCAATCAAAGTAGATGAGTATAAAACCAAAGAGGAGCTCGAACTCGATTTGGGAGACCATGTCTCTACAATTGCAACGATCGGATCAAATGCTCCCTATGTAGGATTGCTCGGAACCGTACTGGGGATTATGATCACGTTTTACAGCCTCGGAGATGTAGGGGCGGTTGATCCCAAAAAGATTATGACAGGATTGGCATTGGCACTCAAAGCGACCGCAATGGGATTAGTAGTCGCTATCCCTTCGATTATTTTTTATAACATCTTGCTCCGTAAAATGGAGAGAATTGTGACGATGTGGGAAATAAAAAACAAATAATGCTTTGTACTTTTCTGTTTAGCCAGAAAAGTACCAAAAGATCATAGCGCGATCCAAGAACGCTGCGTTCCTCTCGGCACTTCTGCCTCCGGAACGGCTTTAGGTGTTGGATCACGGAAGTTTGATTTTTTCTAGAACGAGGATATAAAATGAAAAAAATGAAACGAATCGATACGATTAACGTCATCCCTTTTATCGATATTATGCTGGTGCTTTTGGTCATGGTACTCACCACCGCTACGTTCGTCAAAACAGGTCTGATCCCCGTGGATCTGCCGGAGTCAAAAAGTGCGGCATCCGAACATGAGCCCCGTGAACTGAAACTTACCATTCAAAAAGACGGAACGCTGATGGTGGGAGAAGAGAACACACCGATCACGTTGGCCGAATTTGAACAGCGAGTAATCGCAGGGGGCAAAGAGATGACGGTAGCTCTTTACAGTGATGAAAAAGCGGAGTTTAAAAACTTCGTCGGTGTCATGGATGTCCTCAAACGCCTCGGACATGAACAACTCTATATTGTGACTGATAAAAAATAATGCATCAAATCAGTAACTATGTTTTCGCCCGCGATGAGCTTTTGCGACTCGATATTCCCACTAAGCGGTTGCCGAATACCTATCACGATTTCCCCTATATGGTACTCGAAGGGGTGCTTAGCCCCACCGAGTGCCGTGCAATCACGGAAGCGGCTCTTGCCGATAAAGAAGCAGTGCAGGCGGAGCTTCGGGGCAAATCACTCGATACTGCCATCCGAAAAACTGATATCCATACGCTCAGTGCAGAACACCGTGCCATCTATGCTCGCCGTTTTGAAGCGGTTCGTCGTGAAATAGAGGAGTTTTTTGCCCTCTCTCTCACCAAAGCAACCGATGTGCAGGTATTGGGGTATGAGAGCGGATCGTTTTACGTTAAACACTCCGATGATGCAAGCGAACTTCGAGATCATGAGGGGAATATTGTCGGCTATAAAACGGTAGCCCCTGAGCGCAAACTCACCACTGTGTTATTTACTACCTCCTATACCCCTCATCCGACCGATAGAGACCATTTCAGTGGGGGAGAACTCCTATTTAATTATCTATGCGATCAGCATGGCAATACCATCACCCTTCGTCCTGAAGCGGGGGATATGGTGGTGTTTTTATCCAATCCCTATTTCTCCCACGAAGTTCTCCCTGTAAAAGAGGGATTTCGTCTCAGCCTTGTTCAATGGCATGATGCCTTAACGCAATAGGCAATGAGTAGGGATTAATCCGCTATAATTTCGCATCTTTTTAGGAGGGCGAAATATGCGCTACTTTTACAGTTCGTTTGCGATTATGGTTATGGGTCTAATCGCGGCGTATTTCTTGGGCGGACTCGCCGCTATTTACATCACTTTTTTACTGATTATCCTCGAAATTTCCCTTTCGTTCGATAATGCGGTTGTCAATGCCAAAGTGTTGGAGACAATGGATCCGATCTGGCAAAAACGGTTTATTATCTTCGGTATTCCTATTGCGGTATTCGGGATGCGTTTGGTCTTTCCTCTCGCGATTGTCTCGATTGTGACGGGGATGGGGATGATTGAGACGCTCCAAGTAGCGATGAATCAACCCGATGAATACGAAAAGGTGCTTAAATCTACCGAATCGACGATCTTCGCGTTCGGGGGAGCGTTTTTGTTGATGGTCTTTTTGGACTTTTTCTTTGAAGAGAAAGATATCAAATGGGTCACGTTCGTCGAGGGTTCCAAATTTATGGAAAAAGCCTCTACCGTTAATAATATCGAGTTGATTACGGCGATTATGGTAGGGATCGGTTTGGGCCATTTGACTCAGGATTTCGGGGTTGTCCAAGCGTTTATGTACGGTGTTTTGCTCCACTCCTTGTTAGGGATGCTGGATCATTTTCTCTCTTCCGATACCGTTAAAAGCGGGATTGCAGGGTTCATCTATCTAGAGGTATTGGATGCGAGTTTCAGCTTTGACGGCGTCATCGGGGCGTTTGCTCTGACTAGCAACATCTTTATCATCATGATCGGTTTGGGTGTGGGAGCGATGTTTGTGCGGAGTATGACAATCTTTTTTGTCGAACACAAAACACTGTCACATTTTCGTTATCTCGAACACGGTGCCCACTATGCGATCGGTATTTTAGCCATTATCATGTTGATGAAAATCAATATGCATATCAGTGAAATAGTGACAGGGACGATCGGTATCGGACTCATATTGATCGCCTTTTTGCACTCACTCTGGGAAAACAAACAAGCGAACGAAAACCTCTAATCCTCTTTGCCGTCATTTTGGATGGCACTCCTCCGTGATTTATAATATTTCAATACTCCATATAGGCTGATCATCAGCCAGATAAACTCCATCAGAAATGATGCCAGATTCCAATCATATAAAAGTGATATAAGTATCATCAATGCCCCAATCGAATTGAAAAGAGAAAAACTGAGATCTTTCGCGTCCATTTTTTCGACTTGAAGCAGAATATAGGCGATGACAATGAGTGCCACACCGAAAATGCCGATGAGGTCGGTTAGGGAGAGTTCCATAATTGTTTTCCGTTGATGGTTTGTAGAAAGTGTATCGAAGGAGGGGTTAAAAAAAGGGGGGATAAGACCTAAAAACGCCCGTTAGGACGTTTTTACGGTCTTCACATCATCCCAGGCATTCCGCCCATGCCGCCCATGTCAGGCATTGCAGCAGGTTTGTCCTCTTTGATTTCGTGGATGGTTGCTTCGGTTGTGAGCAACATACTTGAAACCGATACAGCGTTGGTCAATGCAACACGCTCAACTTTGAGCGGATCGATGATCCCCGCTTCGAACATATCGACGTATTCACCGGTCGCTGCATTGAATCCGGTATTTGGATTTTCAGCGGTTGCGATCGTGTTAACGACAACGCCTGCGTCGTATCCCGCATTGATTGCGATTTGTTTGACCGGTGCTTTGATCGCACGGAGGATGATTTCGCATCCGATTTTTTGATCGTGTGGAAGATCGTTCAGATTGATACCAGCCGCCGCACGGATCAATGCCGCACCGCCTCCGATAACGATCCCCTCTTCAACCGCTGCTTTGGTCGCTGAGAGAGCATCGTCTACGCGGTCTTTTTTCTCTTTCATTTCGGTTTCGGTCGCTGCGCCGACTTTGATAACCGCTACACCGCCGGCAAGTTTCGCCAAACGCTCTTGGAGTTTCTCTTTGTCGTATTCGCTGCTGGTCGCGTCGATTTGGGTGCGGATCTCTTTGATACGCATCTCAACCATCGCTTTGTCACCCGCACCGTCAACGATCGTGGTGTTGTCTTTGCTGATAACGACACGTGATGCGTTACCCAAATCCGCGATTGTTGCGCTCTCTAGAGTACGTCCGATCTCCTCGCTGATCACTTGACCGCCCGTGAGAATCGCGATATCTTGGAGCATCGCTTTACGGCGATCACCGAATCCCGGAGCTTTGACCGCAGTGATGTTGAGGATACCGCGTAGTTTGTTGACGACCAATGTTGCCAACGCTTCACCCTCGACATCTTCAGCGATGATGAGAAGCGGGCGTGAACTTTTTTGGACTTGTTCCAATACAGGAAGCAAATCTTTGAGGTTCGAGATTTTTTGGTCGAACAACAAGATGAACGGATGATCGAGTTCAACTGTCATTTTCTCAGAATTGTTGATGAAATAGGGGCTGAGGTAACCGCGATCGAATTGCATCCCCTCGACCACGTCGAGTTCGTCATTGATCCCTTTGGCTTCTTCAACAGTGATAACACCGTCACGTCCCACTTTTTCCATCGCTTCAGCAATCATCGCACCGATACGCTCATCAGAGTTTGCTGAGATCGTAGCGACTTGCGCAATCTCTTTTTTGTCGTTGATAACACGTGAGGTTGCTTTGAGGTTTTCCAAAATCGCTTCTAGCGCTTTGTCCATACCCCGTTTTACTTCGACAGGGTTGGCACCCGCTGTGATGTTGCGAAGACCTTCTTGATAAATAGCATTTGCCAAAACGGTTGCGGTAGTAGTACCGTCACCCGCTTCATCCGCTGTGTTTGAAGCCACTTGTTTAACAAGCTGTGCCCCCATGTTTTCCAAAGCGTCTTTAAGTTCGATCTCTTTGGCAACTGAAACACCGTCTTTGGTGATCAGCGGAGAGCCGTAGCTGCGTTGGATAAGGACATTACGTCCACGCGGTCCCATGGTGACTTTTACCGCATCGGTGAGTTTTTGCACCCCAGCGGCGAGGCGGTTACGTGCTTCGTCTGAAAAATGGATCTCTTTTGCCATTATTTACTCCTTAATAATATTTATTTGATAATTCCGAGTAGATCATCTGCGTCAATGACGAGATACGTCTTACCTTCGAGAGTGAGTTCACTGCCGGCATATTTTCCGAAAACGACGGTATCACCTGTAGAAACGTTTTCGACTTTAGAACTTACGGCAACGACAGTTCCTTGAGAAGGTTTCTCTTTTGCGTTGTCGGGGATGATGATTCCCGAAGCGGTTTTGGTAGCCTCTTCGAGACGTTCAACCAATACACGGTTTCCAAGTGGTTGGAAGTTCATAAGCGTTTCCTTTTAAATGAGATTTTTACGATGGGGATTGTACACGAGTTTATCTAATATGTCAATAGTCTTAGTCTATTTGACTCAATAATGGTGAGTTAAATAAAAGCTATAAAGTTTAGTTTCTATAAACATTATCTAAAAATATCTCCTTTAAAGCTTTTGATAAGCTTTTCATCATTATAATTCCGGTCTTCCCAAAAGATGGCTGGGTAGCTCAGCTGGTTAGAGCGCTGGTCTCATAAGCCGGAGGTCGGGGGTTCGAGTCCCCCCCCCGCCACCATCTTAAAATATAATTAGTCTTCCAAATTAACCTTTATACTCAATCTAATCAAATTTACAAACAGCATGAAAGTACGCAGTGAAAAGAAAAATAGAAGCCGAGTTTCACACCAATAAATCGTATTTGTACTTCGGTGCTTTGATCTCAGTGCTGAGCATGATTCCTCAGTTGTTTTTTTCTCCTAATGTTACCCACTCTGTTTATTTGCTATTAACGCTTGTTTTACTGATCACGATCTCTAAGTTCAGCAAAATTTTGTTTTCGATTTTTGTTATATTTATCAATCTCAGTAACGTACTGATCGGACATATTGCCATGCACTGGGGATATACGTTACCGGATATTCAACCTCGCATTGAAGTGGCTTTTTTATCGCCCGTGTATGAGACGCAAGAGTATATGGCGAGTTACGTCGATTATCGAGATTTTCTGCTGATCGCGTTTTGCGGTTTTGTCCTTTTTCTTTTATACAGATTTCTCCGGCATTACACCCATTCCTATAGAATATTTCGTATGATCGGATTGGGGGTTAGCGTATCGATCCTTTTGGCCGTGAGCTTTTATGTCAATCCTCTCAAAGAGGTCGAGCCTTTTAGTGTCCCATGTGAAGTGTGCAGCGTTATGGAAGATAAAAATCAGATAGAGCACGTTTTGCGGGAGCGGGCGAAATTCATACGTTATCTCAAAATAGAGAAAGCGGGAACAAAAAATCAGCGGTACGACAAGATTATTATCGTGATGGGTGAGAGTGTCAATAAATATCATATGGGGCTGTATGGATACAACGTTCCGACAACCCCATTTTTAACCTCGCTACGGCACAGCTCCGGTCTGTATGTTTTCGATGCTATCGCCCCTACTAATCAGACCCGCTACTCTATTCCTATCGATTTGACGGAGGCCAAAGTCGGTGACTATGAACATCGCTACATGCGTTCGGCATCGTTGATTACCTATTTTAAACACAATGGTTATGAGACGTACTGGATTTCCAATCAGGGTCGCGCGGGGAAAAACGATTCGACGATTGCTTCTATGGCGTATGAAGCCGATACGACATTTTTCGCCAATCTGAACTATCTTGATGCCGCATTGGACGAGGTTCTGATCGATTATCTGGGTAAAATGGAAAAAAATTCACAAAAAGAGCTGTTTATGATCCATTTGATGGGATCACATTCGGACTATGTGAACCGCTATGACAAAGCAAAAGCGTTGTTCAAGCATCCTAAAAATAGGGTCGAGGAGTATGATAATACGATCCATTATACCGATTATGTTTTGGGTCAGATTTATGAGCGGTTTAAAAATGAGAGATTGCTTTTGGTCTATCTCTCCGATCATGGAGAAAACATTAATCTAGAGAACAACGGACACGGGTTTCTCCCTTCGTTTAAAGACGAGTACAGCGTGCCGTTTGTCATCTACAGCAATGTACCCAACCCGCGTTTGGACGAAATCTATCGTGATAATAAAAAAGGGTATTTTAATCTGGAGAATTTTAGTTCTATCGTTCAATACATCGGCGGCATTAACAATCATAAAAATTTGTCGTATTCCCCCCATGTGATGGCAATCGAACCGGATACTATTGTTAATTTTAATAGATTGGAGTTTTACAATTAGCCATCGATAAGAGAAAGGAACTAAGATTCTAGAGTACAATAACACGTATGATTTAATATTAGGAAGCAAAGATACTATATGAGTTCAATTCCCTCTGTCGTTAAAGCTTTGACGTTTACTCCGATGTACTCTCAAAGCGAAGATCGTATTCGCCTCGTCATTAATTACGCCGATTATAACAACCGTATCGATTTGTGGCTAACCCGTGCGTTTTTACTCAAATTGATCCCGACGATCGAAGATTGTCTCGATCAATATGATACTACTCCCGCAAATTCAGAAGTGCAGCAAAAAACGGAGCAAAAAGCTCAAAGCAAAACTGATGCCCCCACACTCTCTATGACCGAAAAAGAGGGTTTTTTAGTTCACACGGTTGATATTACCTATCACAAAGAGGCACAGCAATTTTCGCTTGTTTTTAAAACAGAGCAACATCAGGTTGTCTCTACTCTCACCGCTCCGCTGTTACGGACGATCCTCAAATCAATTTTTGCCGCAATACCCAAAATTGATTGGGGAATCTCCCCGCAATGGATTCGCTAAGTAGAACGTTTTTTTTCAGAACATTTAGTAATTTTTTGTATTCTCTTCGTGCTATAATCTTTTCATTCCAGACGATGGAGGGAAAAGATGGTAGTGATTCTTTTTGTGTTTCCTATACTCGCCGCGTTGTTGATACTGATCATCCCTTCTCGTCAGGCTCATTATGCCATTAGCGGTACACTCCTAGCAGGTTTGAGTTTCTTTTCCCTTTATTTGTATCAATCGATAGGGGGTGTAACGACATACACTTTTCCTCCGATGATCCATCCCCTCCTGATGATGGCCGATATCGGACTGCTTCTCTATTTCCTCTATCAAGGTAGAGTTTTTAACCACCCCAAAGTAATGGCATTGGCGGCGGTGCAATTGGCGTTATACGGATATATCGAGATGATTGCTCCTGCATCGGGATCGGCGGATATCGTGGTTGATAATCTCTCGAGATTTATGTTTTTGATTATCAACATGGTTGGGGGGATTATCGTCCTCTATTCGATCAAATACATGGAAGATGAACCGACCACACCGCTCAAAAAGCAGCTTTTTATCGGGGGGATGTTCGTTTTTCTCTCGGTGATGAATCTGATCGTGATCGCTAACTCGATCCTCCTTTTCTTCTTCCTTTTTGAGATGACGACCCTCGCATCGTATCTGTTGATCGCTTTTAGAGACGATGAGGTGAGCCGCTCCAATGCCCTCAAAGCATTGTGGATGAATCAGATTGGCGGAGTGGTGATATTACTCGGGGCGTTGGTCGCGATCATCGGCTTTAAGAGCGTGATGTTCGATACGTTGATGGAAAGTTCGGGTGGGATGATCCTCTTGGCGGTGGCGCTCCTCTCGATGGCGGCACTGGTCAAAGGGGCATCGATTCCGTTCGAGGGGTGGTTGCTCGGGGCAATGGTCGCACCGACTCCCGTGAGTGCGATGCTCCACTCGGCGACGATGGTCAAAATCGCTCCGTACCTGATCCTCAAACTCTCCCCTGTGTTGGCGATGAGTGCGGTGGGGAGTCTCATATCGATTATCGGGTCGCTCGTATTTGTTGCGGCGTCGTATCTGGCACTATCGCGCTCGGTGCTCAAAGAGATACTGGGGTACTCGACGGTGGCATTGTTGGGACTCATGATGGCGTTGGCGGCAATCGGTACCGAAGAGAGCATGAATCTCGCTATGGCATTGATGCTCTTTCATGCTCTCTCCAAAGCGTTGCTGTTTCTCTCGGCGGGGGTACTTGAACGATTGCACCATGCCAAAAACATCGAAGAGATGAAAGGGATGGTGAGAAAATCACCGAAAACCATCGGGTTTATCCTCTTTGGGTTTGTCTCGCTGACTCTTCCGCCGTTTGGATTGTTTATGGGGAAACTCTTTGCGATTAGCTCCGTTGCCGCATTGCTCAAAGAACACCCTCTCACGCTTATCGTCCTTTTATCCCTGATCGTCGGAAGCGCATTGATGGTATTGCTCTATTTTAAAGTCGCGTCGGCACTGCTATCCGCACCGAGCGATGTTGAACCCTCCGAAGCGGTTGCTATTCCAAGCGGTTTTAGTGCTCCCTTAATGCTGCTTAGTTTTTTGATCGTCATCGGGGCACTGGGGTATGTGATGATGCAGCACAATATTTTTGTTGTTTTGATGGCATTGCCGATGCTCTTTGTCTTTGCACTTCCCGCACTCATTCGGCGCCTCGATCGGTATGACCGGTCACAGCCCTACCATTGCGGAGAAAAAGAGCCTTTTGATGCGGCATTGGTCTATTATGAGCCATCAGAGAGAATGTTGAGTATTGTGTATTGGGTTTTCGGTATCCTCTTTGTCGCCGTAGCAATTATCGGGGTGCTCTCATGATCTGGGTTTGGATTGTGCTTGCTCCCGTGTTGGGCGGTTTGGTGTATGGGTTTGAGCGGGTGATGCGTGCGCGGATGCAGCGGCGTCTGGGTCCGCCCTTGTTGCAGCCGTTTTACGATATGTTCAAGCTTCTGGATAAACGGACGTTGATCGTTCATGCTCCCCATGCTCTCCTTGCCATCGCCCATTTCGCCGTATTGTGGTTTGCCGTTGCGGCGATCTTTTTGGGATGGAATCTCCTCTATATCATTTTCTTGCACCTCTTTGCCCAACTCCTCCTCATCGTAGCGGGATACAGTGTCCGCTCGGTCTATTCGCATCTGGGATCGAATCGGGAATTGCTCATGGTAGTGGCGTATGAGCCGATCCTCGTTTTGGTGGCGGTGGGGTTGTACCTCGTGAGCGGGAGTTTCGATATTTCGCAGATACTCCGAAGCGGCGGCTATTTGCCGACATTGCTACTATTGTTTATCGCACTGTTGATGATCGTCCCGATCAAGGTGAAAAAATCGCCGTTTGATGTCGGTGAAGCGCATCAGGAGATCGTCGGAGGGGTCGAGATCGAATACAGCGGGGTGTTTTACGAGTTTTTGTATATGTCACGCTTTCTCGAATATATCTTTATCTACAGCTTTGTCTACCTCTTCGGCGGAGAGTCGCATTGGATGGGGGCGCTGTTGGTCGCGGGGGTCTTTTTGCTCGTCAATCTCATCGATAACGCGACCGCACGGGTCAGACCTGCTCAGGTGGTAAAAATTATCTATACGGTGGCGATGGCTCTGGCGGTACTCAACCTCGCAGGGGTGGTGTTATGAAGTTTTTTAGCTCTTTTAGGAAAAAATCGCCGTGGGTGCTTCATTACAATGCGGGGAGCTGCAACGGATGCGACATCGAAATCCTCGCCTCCCTCGCCCCAAAATACGATCTGGAGCGTTTCGGGGTAATCAACACGGGAAATCCGAAGCAATCGGATATTTTTCTCGTCACCGGTCCCGTGACCTACCGCTCCCGTGAGCGGCTCGTCGAACTTTACTCCCAAATCCCCGAACCCAAAGTAGTCGTAGCGGTGGGATCGTGTACAACAACGGGGGGCGTGTTTCGGGGGATGGTGAATGTTGAGGACGGGATTGATCGTTATATCCCCGTCGATGTCTATGTCCCCGGATGCGCTTCCACTCCTCAGCTCATCATCGATGGGGTCGTGAAAGCCTTGGATATTTTGGAAGCCAAAAGCAAAGCAATCGAGAAACCTTACAAGCTCTTCGGTGCGATTGAGACGATCGGTCATAAACTCAGCCGATTGAAGATGGCAACAAAGGTGGGATACCATGAGAAAGATTGAGACAACATTAGCAACGCTACTGGGCGACATCACAGCGTTTTATGTTCCCCGAGAATGGCACTTTTTGAGCGTTAACGGGGTCGATCTGGGAGAGGGGAAAATTGAGCTGCAATGGATCTTTTCCCGCTATGGGGTTAAAGATGAGATCGTGATCTATTATGCTCTCAGTGATTATGAGACCCCTGTCCCATCGCTCGTGAGCCTGATCCCCTCAGCTTACATGGGGGAGCGGGAGATTGTGGATATGTTCGGTCTTAGCGTCGAGGGTGCGGAGCGAGGGCTTTATCTCGATGAGGATTCACAGCCCCATCCGTTACGGAGGGAATCATGAAAAAAACGATCCATATCCCTTTGGGATCACAGCATATCTCGCTACTGGAGCCGATACGGTTCAAATTTGAGTGCGAAAACGAAAAGATTATCGGAGTCGATGCCGATGTGGGATTCGTCCATCGGGGGGTGGAATTGGCGTGTACTCGCAGTTTTGAGTTCAAACAGGTGGGGTATGTCGTGGCTCGCGTGTGCGGGCTGTGCGCGATCACCCACTCGCTCTCGTATACTCTCGCCGCCGAGAAGTTGCTAGGGTATGTGGCTAATGATCGGATCAAATACCTACGGATGTTGATGGTGGAGTTGGATCGTATCCACTCGCACATGCTCTGTCTAGCGCATACGGCGGAAAATGCGGGATTTGAAGCCCTCTTTATGCAGATCATGGGAGATCGTGAACTGGTGATGGAGCTGCAAGAAGCGATCAGCGGGAACCGCGTGCAGTTTGATTTTATCTCGATCGGCGGAGTAAACCGTGATTTGACTCCCGAGCTCTCCGAGTTGGTGCGTAAAAATTTGGGGATACTGTCTGAAAAAATCGATACGTTGATCGGGCTTTTCGACAACAACTGGTCGCTCTCGCTCAAATACAAAGGGGTGGGGGTGCTGAGTTTGGAGGATGCCTATACCTATAATGCGCTCGGACCCTTGGCTCGTGCGGCGGGACTGGCAACCGACGTGCGCGCCGAGACGAGCGATTTTCCCTACGAAGAGATAGGGTATCGGATGATGCTCGAATCAAGCGGAGACATTCATGCGCGCAATTTTGTCCGTCTGCGGGAGATCGTGAACTCGATAGAGATGTGCCGAAACATCGTGGAGAATCTTCCTGCGGGAGAGATACAGGAGAAGACCAAAGGTAAACCAAACGGCGAAGCGGTAGTGCGTGTCGAAGCGCCGCGCGGAGAGCTCTTTTATCTGGTGCGGGGGAGCGGTCAAAATATGTTGGAGCGAGTGCGGATCAAGACACCGACCTTTTCATCTATTCCTGCGATGATGGAGGTATTCAAAGGGAGCGAATATGCCGATGCCCCCGCCATCCTCGCGTCGTTCGATCCGTGTATGTCGTGTACGGCGAAGTAGGAGGCTCAGATGTTTAAATCGATGATTGAAGCATTTTTGAACCTTTTTAGACCAATCCGAACGCACAAATACCCTACCGAAGCAATTGTTTTACCGAGTGGGTATCGAGGGTTGATTGAACACGATCATGAGGCGTGTATCTACTGTGATAAATGCGAAAAAGTGTGCCCCCCCGGAGCAATCCTCTTTTTCCAACATGAAGACGGCTCAAAAACGTATCGCTATAATCCGTGGCTCTGCATCTACTGCGGCGAATGTGTCCGTGCCTGCCCGAAACCCGAAGAAGCGTTGTGGCAAAGCGAGAAAAAACAGAGCAGTGCCGTGAGTGAAGATGAGGTAAACACGGAGTGGTTTGTGTATGAAGCAGCGTGCCTCCAAAGCCGCGAAAGCTACGCAGCGGCCAAAAAATCGGCTAAAATTCAAAACAAGAGTGAGGAGTAGACCATGCGCATTGTTATCGTCGGAGGCGGAATAGCCGCCGTCTATATCGCCAATTCTCTGATGGAGAAGGCTCCGGAGTCCGAGGTGGTGATCGTTTCGGATGAGAAGCATCCCCCCTATGATCGGATCCATCTGTGCAAACTGGTAGAGGATTGCAATTGTGTGGACTCCATCGAGTTGGAACTGAACCCGAAAGTGAAACTGGAACTGGATCAAAAGATTCTCTCCATCGACCCTAACAGCCAGCGGGTATTGAGCCAACACGCCGCGTTTCATTACGATAAACTCATTATTGCGACGGGATCGATTCCCAAATCGCTTTTTGATATTGCAGGCATTGAGAATGCGGCGACGTTTCGGAGTCAGAGCGATTGCGAACAGATTGCGCAGGGGATGATAGGACGTAATGTCGTGATCGTCGGGGCAGGACCTATCGCGTTGGAGTTGCTCGATACCCTCACGCGCAGCGATGCACCCAAAAGTATCACCTTGCTGGTGCGTAAAAACTATCTCTATTCCGAAGTGATCAGCCGTGAGGGGTTGGCGCTGGTTCAGGGGATTTTCGAAGCGGATAAACGGGTTCGCATTCAGTTTAACGACCAGATTACGGACAAAGAGATTTCGGGCAATACGATCACCAAACTAATCACCCAGAAAGGGGAGATCGAGAATCCGTTTCTCATTTTCGGGGTCGGGATCGATCCGAATATCCCTTTTGCACGAGAAGCTCTTGAGTGTGACAATGGGGTTTTGGTCGATGAACATCTGCTTACCTCGAATCCGGATATCTACTGTGTCGGTGAAGCGGCACAGCTTCGGACGGGGGGCTTTATCGCAGGACGGGTGAAAGAGTGTACCCTCGAAGCCGATGTGGCGATTGCGCATCTGCTCGGAGATACAGATGCATCGTTCAAAGAAGAGGTCTCCCTTGACGGGCTCAAAGTGGGATCGTTTTTGTTCGCCGATGTGACGGCGACCGATTTTGATCCCAAAGATGCCGAAAATGAGACGATTTTGATCACCCACAAAGATCGGATCGATCAGTATATCGTCAAGAATGACCGACTGAAACGCTTTATCGGGATCAACACCAACATCGATCTTTTGGCATTGAAACGGCTGATCGAAACCGATGCGCCGATTGATCCGGCGTATCTCTACTCCAATCGTCTGATGTCCGAATACGGAAGACTCGTTTGCAGCTGTGAAGGGGTGCATGAATTAGAGTTGGTCAATATCATCAAAGAGAATGCCGTAACGTCGTTCGGTGAGCTCAAAGAACATTCCAAAGCGGGACGTACCTGCGGACGGTGTAAACAGGATATTTGTACGATTATCAGTGCAACGCCCGTCGATCCTGTTGAAGCGGCACGCTTGCGTCAAGAAAAACTTGATGCGGCGCAGGCGGCGGAACTGGAAAAAGTGCGTGCTCGGATCGAGAAATACAACCGTCTCCATCCTGCAAATCAGCTCAGCAGTGAGAATTTTCACGAGGCGTTGGAATCGTTCGAGATGAGCCGCGAGTTTAACCGCTGGGTTTCGATGATCACCGCATCGATGCATTTGCATCCACGCTTTGAGAGCGTCGTGGAAGAGGGGGTCACGAACCTCAATAAAATCCCCATTATCTGGCTCGAACTCTCCGATTGTACGGGAAATTCCGAGGCGTTTATCAAAACCTCTCATCCAAAGGTGGATGATCTGATTCTCAAATACATTTCACTCGATTATCACGAATTGCTGATGGCGGCTTCGGGGGATAATTCCGAATCGGCGCTGGAGAGTATCCTCCACAACGATAGCGGCAAATACGTCTTGATTGTCGAGGGGGCAGTTCCATTGGGGATGGACGGTAAATTTTTACGGATCGGACCTAAGGGTGAGACGGGAGTTGATTTGTTGCGCCGTGTGAGCGCAAATGCGGCTGCGGTGATCGCGGTGGGATCGTGTGCCTACGATGGCGGTGTGGTAGCGGCAGCACCAAATCCGACGGGAGCAGTCGGGGTAGCCGAAGCGCTGGGAAGAGAGGACATCATTAACCTCCCCGGATGTCCGACCAATCCGATCAATATTGTCGGAACGTTGTTGCAGTATCTGATGTTCGATGAGTTTCCGAAGCTCGACAGCCACAACCGTCCCGAATGGGCGTATGGGTTTCGCGTTCATGACAACTGTGAGCGCCGAGGGCACTATGATGCGGAAGAGTTCGTCCTCGAATGGGGCGATGAGGGGGCGAAGAAGGGGTGGTGTCTCTTTCAGATGGGATGCAAAGGGCCTTACGCCGATCTCAACTGCTCACTCGTGAAATTCAACGAGGGGACGAGTTGGCCGGTGCAGGCGGGACATGGATGTTTCGGCTGCGGTCAGGGAAAAATCGCATTTGATCTGTATGCCAATAACCGCAAATTACCGGAGGGTGAACATGAGCACTAAAAAAATCGTTATAGACCCGATTACCCGCATCGAGGGTCATCTGCGGATCGAGGTAGAAATTGATGAGAACAACGTCGTCACCGAAGCATGGGCATCGGGTCAGCTCTTTCGGGGGATTGAGACGATTTTGCGCGGGCGTGATCCTCGCGATTCGGGATTGATCGCTCAGCGTATTTGCGGGGTATGTACAAACGTTCACTATCGTGCCTCGATCAGTGCCGTGGAAGCGGCGTACGGTATTGAAATCCCTCACAACGCCGAAATTATCCGCAACCTTGTCACCCTTTCGCTGTTTGTCCAAGATCATATCGTCCACTACTATCACCTCCATTCGCTCGATTTTGTCGACATTACGGGAGCGCTACGGGCGGACTGTACCCAAGCTTCGGAAGAGGCGGAGATTTGGTCGGATCATCCGTATCGCAACTCTGATGGTCATCTCGAAGCGGTGAAAGAGAAACTGGAGAGTTTTGTCAAAGCGGGACGGTTGGGACTCTTTGCCAACGGTTACTGGGGGCACAGTGCCTATCGGCTTAGCCCTGAAGAGAATTTGGTACACATGAACCACTATCTCGAAGCGTTGAGAATACAGCGTGAGCTTTCCAAAGCGGTGGCGATTTTTGCGGGGAAAACTCCCCATCCCCAAAATCTGGTTGTCGGAGGGGTTACGAGCGTTGCCGATATGCTCAATCCACAACGGCTGAACGATTTTCTCTTTATCATCAAAGAGACCCGTGATTTTATCGAACGTGCCTATATTCCCGATATGTTGATGATTATCAACGCATACCGTGATGAGATCAAAGCAGGAGATGGTCGTGCAGTCGGGAATTTCATGTGTTGCGGCGGATACCGTATCGGAAAAGATCAACACCTTTTTGCAAGTGGTGTAATCCGAGGACATGACTTTGAGCACATCGAGCCGTTTGATGCGAGTAAAATCACCGAAGAGGCATCCCGCTCATGGTATGAAAACGATGAACCTCTCTCTCCGTATGAGGGGGATACGACGCCGTTTTATACCGATCTCAATGAAGACGGAAGCCTCAAAACCGAGGGGAAATACAGCTGGATCAAAGCACCGCGGTATGAAGGTGACGTGATGGAAGTGGGACCTTTGGCACGGATGATTGTCGGATATGTTTCACACTCGGATGTGGTGCGCCCCTATATGGAACGGTTTATGAAACGATCCGGTATGGAACTCATCGATTTTTCCACCACCATCGGGCGTAATGCCGCGCGTGCTGTCGAAGCGCAAATCTGCTGCGATTATCTCTTTGATACGATGAGCGATCTGATCGAAAACATCAAATACTACGATGAGAGTACGTGGACAAAATACGTGTTTGAAGAGCTTCCTCGCGAAGCGAAAGGTGCCGGTATCTTTGAAGTACCGCGCGGTGTTTTGGGTCATTTCGTCCGTATCGAGGATGCCAAAATCGCTAATTACCAAGCGGTTGTTCCGACCACATGGAACGCATCCCCTAAGGGAGTGAAAGAGGGGCGCGGAGCGTATGAGGAGTCGTTGATCGGGTTGAAGCTCGCCGATCCTGCCGCCCCGTTGGAGGTTTTACGTGCCGTCCACTCATTCGATCCGTGTCTGGCATGTGCGGTGCATGTGATCGATGCAAAGGGAAAAGAGTTATCACAGTATAAAATAATGAATGCTTGTTCGCTATAATTAGGGAAATATTTTCGTCATTCCCGACTTGATCGGGCGAAGTGCTCTTTGGGTGAATCCAGCTCTATTTTAACTCCGCGCTTGACATTCGATTGAGCAAATCAAGATAATAGAGCCCTTCATTTTCAATAGCTTCTTTATTTCGATCAATGCGAGAAATTACATCGAGCATATTTTTTTTAGAACATTCATCCATTGTATTTCCATCAGAAAAAGGTCTGTTTTTTATATAGGGTTTGTTGTTTAAATAGATATGATCTGTATCTTCACTATTGTAATCAATTTCCCAAGCATAAGATTTCATTTTTTGAAAATTACGTTCCTCTATCTCAGTTTCCAGTGTTTGTGCATATGCTTGTTGTCCATTGTAAGTGTTTCTTACATATTCCATTGATCCTGTGTAGTTTAGAATTTCTCTATCCGTAAAAAGCCAAGTTTCACTACTATAAAGCTTGAATCCACTACAACTTCTTGTTTTACTGAGAGTATCGGTAATTGTTATTTGGGATACATCTCCTTTATCCCATCTCACGATTTCGACACTAGCCTTGTCTTGACCCCATCGTTTTGTCTCTTTTGGAAGAATAATATCCATACGTTGTGAAACAATGTCGTTTACTTTTTTATGCAATTTTTTATATTTAGCAGGTATTTTTCCATTTTGAGTATCACTAATCATCTTCTCTTCGGAACCGATTGAGATAAATTGTTTTTCTAGTCCGTGTTTTTGCGTATAGGCTTTCAATGAGACGATGGGTGCATCTTCATTGGGATCTCTCATGCTGCAATATTTAACATAAAAATGATTTGTGCCATTCACATCATTAGTATCAAAATTGATGAAATGTCTAGCATCTTTTTCAATATCGAAGCTAATAAGCAATGTTGCCAAGGTGTATCGAGGATCATTTACTTTGGGGAAATCGCAGCTGAGAATCGTTGTATTGTTTTCTTGTTGAAGTTTCAAGGGAACTGTAAATGTTTTTTCAATGACATCAGTACGAATATGAAACGAAGGTCCTTGTGATGTCCCTCCCATCCCACCTCCACCGGGTGTAAAAGCATAAAAATCTATTCCGCTAAAATGTCTTGTAGCCGAATCTTTACCATCTATAGGGAGGAAAGTAAAAGTTGCTTTGGCTGATTTTAATATCTCCGGCATTGCTGACTTCACCTTGTTTTCATTGAGATACGGATGCCATATTTCTCCTATTTCAACATGAAATGTATCTGGATCTTTGTGATACATATCGTTTTTTTTTGTTTCAAACTCTCCTGATTTGTCAAGATTTATAGAACAACCCTGAAAACATATTGCTAAAATTACTAGGATAATAGCTATCGTTGTATTCATTATTTACTTCCTATTATTTTGGTGCTTATTGTATCTTTTTATTTAAATATGTTTAATTAATTAGTAAGTAAGAGCCACTATTTTGTTAAAAGTGACGTATTGAATATATGCTTATTCATGGAATGAATGATTTTGTCGATGCCAAAAGAAAAGAATTATCACATTATAAAATAATGAACAGTTGTTCGGTATAATTGTAAAAATGAATTTTTTATGAGGTAAATGAATTGGCACGCCCCACCAAAGAAGAACGTAAAATCTCGATCATGACTAAAGCGCTGGAGCTTTTTTCCAAAGAGGGATTTTACCAAACAACGATGCCTACCATTGCCGAGAAAATCGGGATGAGTGTGGGGAACCTCTACAACTATTTCACCTCCAAAGAGATGCTGGCCAAAGATCTCATCCTCTATATCGCCAACATTTTGGGTGAAGAGATTCGTGCTATTAACGAAAGTGATCGTACGACTCAAGAGAAGATTGAAGCGATTGTTCATATGTATTTTCGTATCGCCAAAGATCGTCCTGAGACGATTGAGTATTTTTTGCGCGTGTATCTCTCCAACCGCGAAGTGTTTCAAAACAGTTGTGAGGGGATGATCTGCGTCTCCGCATTTGTGACCGAGATGATGATCTTCTTCGAAGAGGGGGTACGATGCGGGGATCTGAGAGATCAGGACTTTTTCAGTGCGTTCGGTCTGTTTATGGGATATTTGGGGGGAATGGTATTTATCCACGGTGAAAATATCCTCCCTAAGCCCTTAGAAGAGTATGAACACACCATCGCCGAAAATATCTATTATGCCCTCAAAACCCGTTAAAGTCATTTGGCTGCAAGGGATCACCTGCAACGGTAACACCCACTCGTTTCTCAACGACCCCTCATTGGGGAGCCTTTTGGAATCGATTGAATTTATCCACCATCCGCTCCTCCCTTGCCAAAAGACACTCAAAGAACTCGTCAAGAAACTCCCAAAATCGGATATTCTCATTTTCGAGGGAGCGTATCGAGCTGATTTTGAGCGCGCAGAAATGCGAATGGAAAATCTTCTCATGAATTTGGCACTTAAGAGCAAACATATTATTGCATTGGGAAGCTGTGCCAGTTTCGGAGGGATTTTCAAAGAAGCTCATCCCGAACACATCAGCGGGATACTTTTTGACAAAGAGAGCCCTATCGGACCGCTTCGAGATCTGTCTAAAAAAGTGATTACCCTCAGCGGATGTCCTATCCATCCCAAATGGCTCAGTTTTGTGATCGATATGATCGTTCAGGGTAAAAAACTCAATCTCGATGAGTACCGCCGCCCCAAAGAACTGTACGGCTATCTCGTCCACAACGGCTGTTTGCGTAATGAGTATTTTGAGTGGAAAGTGGACAGTGAGCGTTTCGGAACCAAAGAGGGGTGTTTGTATTATGCCCAAGGGTGTCAGGGACCTTATACCCACGGCAGTTGTAACAAGATACTCTGGAACGAGGTGAGTTCCAAAACCCGCGCGGGAACACCGTGTGTCGGCTGCACCGAACCCTCCTTCCCAAAAACGGAACTCTTTAAAACCAAAACCTATATGTCGATCCCCGCAGAGATGCCGCTGGGGGTACCGAAACGGAGCTATCTTGCACTCGCAGGGGCGGCGAAATCGTTTCATATCAAACGGCTTGAGGGGAGATTGATCGATGATAACGCATGAACTGATCGAGCGGATCGAGGGGGAAGCGGTACTCGATTTTACAACCGACAAAAAAGGAGCCGTTCAAGAAGCTGACATCCGATTTGTCCATTTTAGAGGGATGGAAGCGATCTTGGAGGGGCGTAACGCTCTTGATGCTCTCGTGATTGCACCACGCGTGTGCGGTATATGCGGACACTCCCATCTCATCGCGGCGGCTCGGATGATCGAGAACGCTTATATCGATGCAGGATTCTCCCTAACGATCACCCCAAAGGCTCATGCCATTCGAGAAATCACCCTCAAATGCGAGCTGCTTCAAAACCATATCAAATGGCTCTATCTCGTGATGCTGCACGAGAGCGCAAAGCTTTTGGGTGAAGAGGCAAACCTCTCTCTCAAAGTCCTCTATATGACCTCACAGATCAATCAGCTCAGTGCCCTTTTCAGCGGACAATGGCCGCATAGCTCTTACGCTCTTCCGGGCGGGGTGACGTGCGATCCGACCCATATCGAGGTGATGCAGGCGCTGAAAATCCTTGGCGAAGTGGAGCAGTTTATTGCCAAAGAGGTGTTGGGGTGTCCGCTGGAGAAGTTTGAACTCCATCTCAAAAATGATTCCCATCGGATGCTGGAGGGGGATTTTTCAACGCTGTTGAGACAGTTTGAACGTTTAAATCTCCTCGCTAGCGGGAAAAGTCACGATCGATTTTTGGTTTTAGGGGAGGGGCGCGGCGTATGGGAAAATGGTGAGCGCTCACATGCTGACGCTGCTTTGGTGAGTGAGGATGATTCACATACGTTTACACAAGGGGGAAATACTCATGCCAAAAATGCCCTCTACAATGGGAAGTTTTTTGAAACCGGACCGCTTGCCCGCGCGTTGATAGCAGATGTTCAGGGGATAAGTGCCCTCTATCACCGTTATGGGGATAGTGCACAGACGCGGCTGAGTGCCAGAGTGTATGAGATGGTGAGTTTGATCACCGAGATCCGTTATCTTTTGAGTACACTGGATCTTTCGCAACCCTCGTTTATCACCCCCTCTTCTATCGAGAGTATCAGCGGCTCTGGGGTAGGGATCGTGGAAGCCCCGCGCGGGTCACTGATCCACCGCGCCCGTATCGAAAAAGGGCGTATCGCCTCGTACTCGATTATCACCCCGACGCAATGGAATCTTGGAAACGGCGATGGTTCCGCTCTCGGAGTAGCGCAGAAGGCGATGATCGGAGCAGAATCGATCGCGAAAGCATCATTGATATTTCGTACCTTTGATGTCTGTTCGGTTTGCACGACGCATTAGGGATAAAAAGTGCTATAATGACAGAAAGCTGTCATAAAGGCAACCCGATGCAAGCACTCAACTACACTACCGCACGTAACTCGCTCAAATCGATCATCGATGAAGTGTGTGACAATAACGAAGAGGTGATTGTCACGACCAAAAACGACAAGAGTGTCGTCATCATGTCCCTCGATGAATACAACCGTACCCATGCACAGCTCAAACGCGAACTCAAAGAGGCAAAAGAGCAGATCGAGCGGGGCGAATACATCGGGATAGATGAAGCATTTGATCGTGTAATCGCGAAATATGCGGATTGATTTTTCACCCAAAGCGCATCATCGTTTGGAGATGATCGCCGAATATATCTACGAGCAAACAAAATCCAAAAAACTCACACGAGAGTATTTGCAACGTCTTCATGAATTTATTGTGAGCACATTGAGTGCTTTTCCCTATGCGGGACGAAGTTCGGAAGAGTTGATTAGCGGTTCGCGTAAACTTGTCTATCAAGGGTATTCGATCATCTATACCGTTGAGAAAGATCAGATTTGGATATTGACACTGTATCGGGAGAATTTGCCGTGATGTTTATTGATGAGATAGTGGAAAATGAGGTGTTGAAGAGGGAAATAGATGAGGACGGGAAAATAATATGAAAACAATAATAAAAATAGGACAGGTAGCATTTGGCTTTTTGATTATTATAGTTCTTTCATATCTATTGTATTTGACTGTTGTAGATGTAGCAGCATGGCTTTTCAAGCTACAAAAAGAAATACTGGCGGCTCTGATAGGAGCTGTAGCTACAGTATTTGCAGGAATAGCTGCTGTAATTATTACTCAAAGACAATCGAAACAAAGAGATATTGAAGAATCACATCGACCCAAAAAAGTTGAAATTTATAAAAAATTTCTTGACACTATATCAGGGCTGATGGCAAATCATAATGAAAAAGTATCTAAAAAAGGTATGACAGATCAGGAATTAATTGATTATCTAGTTGAGTTTAAAACTGAATTATTATTGTGGGGTTCGCCTTTGGTTATTAAAAGGCAATTAGAATATGAAAAAGTTGCAAGGGAAAATGGTAATTTATTTACAGCATTAGATAACTTATATAGAGCAATACGTGAAGATATTGGTTTAAGTAATAAAGGTTTAAATACACATGATTTAATGAAAATGTATTTGAGTAATCCAGATGAATTAGAAGATATGCTAAACACAAAAAAAGTTACTTTGGAATGATTCTCCTCACCGACAACATGGACGTATTCGCCGAGAAATTCGAGGGTATCGATCTCCACGGTAAAAAGATCACCAAAGCCGAATTTGACGACTGCACCTTCGTCTCCTGCGATTTCAGCGAAACCTTTTTCTCCTCCTGCAAATTCACCGAATGCCATTTCGAAAACTGCAACTTGAGCCTCATGAAGCTGACCAATACCAAAATGAGCGATGTCGATTTTGTCTCGTGCAAGATGGTCGGGATCGACTGGACGATGGCGGATTGGAAGAGTTTGCTGAATGCTGATCCGATCCGCTTTCGCGAATGCATCCTCAACGACAGCAACTTTTTCGGTCTGAACATCGAGGGGCTGGTGATGCTGGAGTGCCGTGCCAAAGAGGTCGATTTTCGCAACGGAAGTTTTATAAAAGCCGACTTTTCCCTGAGCGATTTCAAAGGGGCGCTGTTCGGCAACACCCATCTGGAGGAGGCCAACTTTACCGACGCCTCCAACACCTCGATCGATCTTCGCTCGAACTACCTAAAGGGGGCGATCTTCAGCCGCTACGAAGCGCTCTTTTTACTCGAATCGATGGGGATTGTACTGGTAGATTGAAGATAGCTATCTCTTTATAGAATAACTTTTTCAAAATCTATCGATTAGAATGAAAATAATATTTATTTATTACTACGACAAGTAAAAAATACCTGCTATAGTCCTAAAAATAACCAAGAAGTTAATTTTTTAAAATGATTTTTATCCTTTAAATATTCGTTTAAGTTATTCAGACGTACAATACTGAATGATTGTTCATTAATATTTGAGGAGGGGATTATGTCCGATAAAGTAGAAGCGGTTAAAAAACTGTTCACTTCGAAAAGTTCGCGCGTTGAGACGAACAAGGGTGAGTCGTATTATCAAGACTTATTCGCAAAATGTGAAGCGCGTTTGAATGAGATGCGCGCTCAAACACCGGCTAATAAACTTGATTTTAGCGAGTTGTTGGAAGAGAACGGGATTGACCGTCGTGAGTTCATGAAATGGGCGAGTGCAACGACAGCGATGTTGATGCTCCCTCCAATGTTTACACCGTTGGTTGCCGATGCCGCCGTAATGATGAACCGTGCTCCGGTCATTTGGCTTGAGCTCCAAGATTGTGCGGGTAACTCTGAAGCACTCTTACGTGCTGACGGACCGAAAATCGATGAGATTGTTCTTGATATCATCTCTTTGGAGTTCCATGAAACGCTTCAAGCGGCTGCCGGACATCAAGCAGAGAAACAGCTTGAAGAGGCAATGGAGCATTTCAAAGGGAAATATCTCCTTTTTGTCGAGGGTGCTATCCCTATGGGTATGGACGGTCAGTACGGTACGATCGGGATCAAAGGTGAAACCTTCCATGATCACCTTGTACGCTGTGCCGAAAATGCGGCAGCCGTTATCGCGGTAGGAAGTTGTGCGACGTTCGGTGGTATTCCGGCAGCGGCTCCGAATCCTACCGGTGCCGTTGGGGTTATGGATGTTGTCAAAAACAAACCGCTCATCAATATCCCGGCCTGTCCGGCAAACCCTGCCAACATGGTGGGTGTAATCTTGCATTATGTCTTGACGGGACAAGTGCCAGAGCTTGATTCATTGCTTCGTCCGAAATTTGCATTCGGATATCGTATCCACGATAACTGTGAACGCCGTGCTCACTTCGATGCGGGTGAATACGTTGAAGAATGGGGTGATGTAGGAGCGCAAAACAATTTCTGTCTCTACAAAATGGGATGTAAAGGGCCTATGACGTTCAACAACTGTTCTATCGTTCGATATAATGAAGCGGTCAACTGGCCAATCGGTGTCGGTCGTGGATGTATCGGTTGTTCAGAACCCGATTTTTGGGATAAATACGCGTATGAGCGTCCGATGGCGGATGCCAAGATTAAAGCACCGACAGGTGGAGTCGAAAAAACTGTGGACGAATTCGGTTTGGGCATGCTAACCGCAGCCGGAATCGGTATCGCGATCCATGCAGCAGCCAGCGCAGCAGCAGGCAAACGAGAAACTTCAGGAGAGAATCATGAGTAAGCACATTGTAGTTGACCCAATTACCCGTATCGAAGGGCATTTACGTATCGAGGCGGTTATTGACGATAACAACACGATTGTCGATGCCTACAGTGCATCGACAATGTTCCGTGGTATTGAGACGATTTTACAAGGGCGTGATCCACGTGACTGTGGTCTTTTGGCAATGCGTATCTGTGGTGTTTGTACGGGGACTCACTATCAGCGCTCTATCGAAGCGGTGGAAGATGCGTTTAAAATCACTATTCCGAAAAACGCCCGTATTGTTCGTAACTTGATCCAAGGGGCGTTGTACGTCCATGACCACGTGGTTCACTTCTATCATTTGCACGCACTCGATTTTGTCGATGTCGTCTCTGCCCTCTCGGCTGATCCGGCTAAAACGGCAGCAGAAGCACGCAAATGGGCTTCTGTCGCAGCTGAGAGTCCGTTTATGGATGGTGAGAGCGAGTTTAAAGCGATCCAAGAGCGTGTCGCGAAATTTGTCAAACAAGGGCGTTTGGGAATTTTCGGAAACGGTTATTGGGGTAATCCGCACTATAAACTTTCTCCGGAACAAAATCTCATCGGGGTAGCGCACTATCTCCGTGCACTTGATCTTCAACGTGATATGGCGAAAATGCAGGCGATTTTCGGGGGTAAAAACCCGCATCCGCAAAGCATCGTCGTTGGTGGGGTGACGTGTGTTCAAGACATTATCAATCCTGCCCGTTTGGCACTCTTTAAATCGTTGTTGCTTGAAGCACGCCGTTTTGTCAAACAAGCGTACTTGCCGGACGTTTATATGGCGGGAACGATGTATGCGGGCGAAGCAACCGATGCATCGGCAACGTATAGCAACCTCGTTGGCGGTAAAGGGGTCGGCGGTACCGGTGGCGGACTCTTGAATTTCATGAGTTACGGTGATTTCCGTTTGGATGATACCGGTTTTTACAAATCGGCACTCCTTTTCCCAAGCGGCGTAGTGTTGAACGGTGATATCTCAAAAGTGATCCCTCTCGATCAGGCAAAAATTGCCGAGGACGTTTCTCACGCATGGTATAAAGGTGACAAACCGCTTCATCCGTATGAAGGGGAAACTGTTCCGGAATACACAGGGCTTGACCGTCGTGAAAACGGAGACGCTTATCTCAAAACCAAAGAGAAATACAGCTGGATTAAATCTCCGCTTTACAACGATGAGCGTATGGAAGTGGGACCTTTGGCACGTATGGTGATCGGTGTTGCGGCAAAAGATCCGCGTATCAGCAAATACGTCACGACCTTTTTGGAGCGCGGTAAGCTTCCGGTAACAGTACTTTTCAGTACGATCGGACGTACGGCGGCGCGGGCTATCGAAACTGAGCTTATGGCTGACGTGATGGTCGAATGGATCGATGAGCTTGCAGCGAACGTTCTTGCCGGGGATAAAAGCACTTGGACAGAGTTTGATTTCGACGCGGTAAGCGTGAGCGCAAAAGGGCACGGTATGGCTGAAGCTCCTCGTGGAGCACTCGGTCACTGGGTACGTGTTGAAAACGGCAAAGTAGCCAATTACCAAGCGATCGTCCCATCGACCTGGAATGCGGCTCCGCGTGATTATAAAAACCGTATGGGTGCGTATGAAGCGAGTTTGATCGGTACGAAAGTGGCCAATCCAGAACAACCGCTGGAGATCATCCGTACTATTCACAGTTTTGACCCATGTATCGCGTGTGCGGTTCACGTCGTCGATACCAAAGGTAAAGAGCTAGCTGTTTACAAAGTCGATACTTCTTGTAGTATTTAAGGAGCTAAATATGAAACAAGGGTACAAACAAGTCAAACGTATGACACCCGCAATGCGCATCATCCACTGGGTGAATGCGATTTGTATGATTGGTGCCATTGCAACGGGGCTTTATATCGGTCATCCGTATTATCAGACATTTATTGCCGATCCGGCAGTCGATAAATACGTGATGGCGTGGAACCGTTACGGGCACTTTATTATCGCGATTATTTTTGATGTAACATCAGTCATTATCGCGTATTTGTACTTTTTCAGCCGTTTTGAAAAACCGTACAAAAAATTGATTCCTAATGCTCAAAACGTGAGTGAGTTTAAAGCGGTATTGGTCAATCTATTGACCCTCAACCGTAAAAAAGAGTTTGACTCAGCCCATGCGGACAGTTTCAATACCGTCTATTTTACGATTTTTCATCTTTTACTGATTTGGATGCTTCTCACGGGGCTACAAATGTACGTACACGGGTTGGGGTCTGGGACAAGTTCGATCGGCGCATGGTGGCCGTGGATGCTCCATCTGGTGACGGATTGGACAATTCCGGTGTGCGGAGGGACGTTGATGGATGTCCGTATTTCGCACCATTTGACCATGTGGTTGATTTTGTGCTGGGTCGCATTTCATATCTATTATCAAATCTGGAGAACAATTTTCTGGAAAGAGGCAGATATTGCGATCGTTATCGGCGGATCAAAATTCGTCAAAGAATAGAGCGTTCACGGACATTTGTCCGTGACTCTTTGTGCTCACTCTCTTGCGAGAGGGTGAGTAAAGAGAGCAAAGGACGGCTATGGCATTCGCATTCGAGGTGATAACCTCATTTACCCAACCCACCATTAAAAATTATATTATCTCGATTATCCGCTCATTTGGACTCAAAGCGGTGGTTCATCAGCAAAAAAACAAAATTATTTGCGCGTTTGACAGTAGTGATCAGAAACTGCAAGCGTGTTTGGAACAGATTGCACAGACACTTCCCGCGTCCTGTTTCATGAACGGCTCGCAGCACTATGAGCTAGAGGGGGAGATAGAATCGGTCCCCGATTTTGAGGTCGAATACCCGGTTGCGCTTGGATTATGCCCTTCGTGTCAAAAAGAGATGTTCGATCCCTCCTCTAAACGGTACTATTACCCTTTTACCCAATGCACCCATTGCGGAGGGCAGTATTCGTTTTTTGAAAAGTATCCGTACACCCGTGACAATACGGTACTCAAATATGTCAAATCATGCCCTGCATGTGAAGCGGAATCCCAAAACGTCGGACGGCGTGAAAAACAGGTATTGAATTCCTGTCACACGTGCGGAATACCGGTCAAGTTGCTCCACAAAGATAAAGAACGCTATGCCAACGATGCAGGGAGTTTTAGAACGTTGTTTGAAGTTGCCGCGAAAGCGCTGCGCGACGGTAAAACATTGTTGGTAAAAACGACGATGGGGTATCGTTATTTTTACCGCGCTGAGAGTTTGAAGCCCCAATCGGTATTAATGCTCGTTAATGCGATGAAAATCACACACTATTGTTCGCTTATCAATGATGAGTTTAACGCATTGCTCAGTATCGAGCGTCCGATTTTGCATGTGGCCCTCAAAGACGAAGCTCTTCGAGAGACGTTCGGTGCATCGGTCGATGTCAAATATCCCGATGAGGGATTTTCGATACTCCTGGCCAAAGAACTCACAATGTTAGGGATCGACTATATCGTCTATGAAGCGCTTCAAGAGCCTTGTGAAGCTGATTTTGTGATGGATTTTGATTTGGAACTCAACTATCAAAGCGATATACGGCTGTTCATTAACAAAGATATCCGCTTTATCGCGTCGGGGGAGAGGGTCTCGTTTCCCGCGCGGCTGGCGTACGGTACCGATACCCTCAGTATCGCTCACGGTCTTGTCGGGATCAAAGACGAACGGGGTGTCTTGTTCGATCAGATGGGGCGGTTTGCCTCCGCATCGACTCTCAAAGTCAATCAGCTTGAAACCGAGACCCCTGCGGTTGAATCGGCAAATTTCCATACGATCAGTGCCGATGAAGCATCATTTATGTCGGTGATTGCCGAACATAATAAATTCGGAACCAAAGCGGTCGGAGCCTATTTCGACGGGGAACCCTCATTTTTGTACTACGATGGGAAAAAAGTGATCCGTGTCGTCCCTCCCAAACATTTCAGCGGTGTTGGGATCATCGAGGCAATTCGCACACTGCGTGAGGGATCGGATAGACTGATCGACAATGTCGAAAAAAATCATCCTGACTTGTTTGGTATTTTGCTCCGTATTGAACAAAACGACGTGACGTTATTTGAAGCAACGGCGATGATTTTGGGGTTGAATGAGGAGAGCTACAAAGGGGTAATGAAAGAGGCGCTGAAGTTCATCGGCAAAGGGGGACTCCAAATCGATACCAAGGTGAACGATAACCGATTTGATCATGTCGCCTTTTTGGCGAGCATCATTAGTTATTGCCTTGCAGGTGTCGATTCGATCTATTTGAGCTATTCGATCTTCGAATCTTTCGGAGACTATTTCAGTGAACTCCTCACCGAGATCAAAGGGAAAACCAAGGCAACAGAGATTATCCTTTGCGGGTCATATTTTGCGGGACAGTCGCTTTTTAGCCGTATTCAGAGAAATTTGAAAAATACGCCGGTATTGATGAATCAGAGCTATCCGATCGGGAAGGAAAATTGCGTTGTCGGCGGTAATTTCTTATAAAATCTTGGTAAAAGGGATCGTGCAAGGGGTTGGATTCCGCCCGTTTGTCTACCGCGAAGCGATCCGTTACGGTATCCGTGGATTTGTCTGTAACACTCCCGATGGGGTCGTGATTGAAGCACAGGGTGATCAGTGTGAACTATTTATCCGTGCTTTGCGAGAAAATCCCCCTGAGCGTGCCCGTATTGATTCGATAAGCGTAGAAGAGTGCGAAGCGACGGAGTACGCTGATTTCGAGATCCGTGAGAGTGCTTTGGGTAAAAGCAGTGTCGCCATCCCTCTCGACACAGCTCTCTGTTCGGCGTGTCAAGCTGAGATGGACGATCCGCACAATCGCCGATACCGTTATCCGTTTATCAACTGTACCGATTGCGGTCCCCGCTACACCATCATTCAAACTCCTCCGTATGATCGCGTCCGCACCTCGATGAAACATTTTACGATGTGTTCGGCGTGTTTAGAGGAATACAACGACCCTGCTTCCCGCCGTTATCATGCGGAGCCGATCAGTTGCCCGAATTGCGGTCCGCAGTTAAAATTTTTGGATAATAAGGGCATTGAGATCGTGGGCAACCCGATCGATTTGGCAGTTGAGATGCTCAAAGCTGGGAAGATCATTGCCCTCAAAGGGTTGGGGGGATTTCATCTGATGTGTAATGCTACTTCGGATGCCGCCGTAGCCGAATTGCGATTGCGTAAACATCGACGTGCCAAACCGCTGGCGGTGATGTTCGGCTCATTGGAGCATCTCGAAACCTATGCCGCGATCAACGAAGCGGAAAAAAGCCATATTACGGGATCACTCAAGCCTATCGTGATCGTCGATGCCAAAGAGGGGACGAACCTCTCATCCCTGATCGCCCCCTATATCGATCGTCTCGGTGTGTTTCTCCCCTATACTCCGCTCCATCGGTTGCTGTTTGAACAGCTCGATTTTCCCCTCGTCGCGACCAGTGCGAATATCAGTGATGAGCCGATTATGATCCGATCCTCCGAGATTATCGGCCGATTAGCGCATGTTGTGGACGGAATACTCGATCATGACCGTACCATCATCAATGCCCTTGATGATGCGGTGATCCAGATCGCTGAGGGTCGAGTGGTGATGTTGCGTTTGGGACGAGGCTATGCACCGCACACATTGTTGAAGTCTCATGATGATAGCGCGGTCCTAGCTCTCGGTGCCCATCAAAAGAGTGCCATTGCCTTGGGGGTGAAAGAGAACATGATCCTAAGCGGTCATATCGGTGATTTGGGAAGTGTCGAAGCCGATAGCTATTTTGAGCGGACGGTGCAAACTTTTAAACGATTTTATGAGGCAGAACCGATCCTTTTAGTGCACGATCTCCACCCTCAATACAGCACAAGCGTGTATGCACAGGAACAAAAAAAAGATCACGTCGGTGTTCAGCACCATTACGCCCATATTTTGGCATGTATGGCAGAGTATCGATTGGATGAGAAAGTGCTTGGTTTTGCGTATGACGGTACGGGATACGGGGAGGATGGGAGCCTGTGGGGCGGAGAGGTAATGATCGCCGATGTACACGGTTATGAGCGTCTCGGTCATCTCAAGCCTATAGCATTGCTGGGCGGAGACAAAGCGATCAAAGAGCCACGGCGGATAGCGTTATCATTGTTATTTGAGTCTTTTAGCCTTGATGAGGTAATGGAGTTGAAAGCCCCTACGGTTGAGTCTTTTTTGCCGCACGAGATCCGAACACTGCACCATATGTGGCTCAAAAATATTAATGCACCCCGCAGTTCTTCAATGGGGCGGCTGTTTGATGCAGTCGCGTCACTGGGGGGATTTGTCCAAAGTCTAGACTACGAGGGGCAGGGTGGGATGATGATGGAATCGTTTGTCGATGACTCCATTGTTACCCCCTTTTCTTTTGAGATTCAAAACGGCGTGATCGATGTCTCTGCGATGGTGAAAGAGATCATTGCTCTTCAAGGAGATAAAACCCAGATTGCGAGCCGCTTCCTTTCAACGCTCGAAGCGATCATGGAACATTTTGCACATATGCATCCCGAATTACTGATCGTTATCGGCGGCGGGGTGTTTCAAAACCGCGCCTTGATGAGCCGACTCTATCGCCGTTTTGGAGAGAGACGATTTTATGCCCAACAGCAAACGCCAATCAATGATGGGTCGATTGCACTGGGGCAACTATATCATGAATTGTATAATCTCCCGCATCCGGAAGATGCGGGTAGCTTTAGGGGGTTGTAGGGACATTTGTCCCTGCCAATTTTCGGGCTTTGCTCGAAAAATGTGTAATATTAATTATATGAGTAAAGGTGATAAATGAACGCTAAAGTAGCATTGATCGGATCGGGAAACGCATTTTTTATGGATGAGGGGATCGGTTTGTATGCCGGTAAATACTTCAAAGAGAACTTCACCTATGAACCGCCGCTCGATATTATCGACGGGGGGACGCTGGGGTTTCGTTTGATGCCGCTGCTCCAAGAGTATGAGCACGTCATCATCGTCAATACCAGTTCCGATGATACGTTGGCGGTAGGGACAGTCACAGTGATGAGCGGGGATGAATTGATTGCCAATCAAGGGATCAAAAAAACGGCGAACGAAGTAGAGATCACCGAGATGCTTCAAATTTGTTCGATGGCATCGCATTGTGCGCAAACAACCATGGTGAGTATCGTCCCCGAAGACATTATCAGCGTGTGTGTCGATGTGACCCCCGCGTTACGTGTACAGTGGGACAACTATATCAAAACGATCGTATTCGAACTCGCCAAATACGGTATTTTGGCTACGTCAAAACAAGCGGTGATGAGTTTGGATGAGATCATTGCTCAGTTCGCCAATCCGAGTATCGAAGAGGGACGAGGATTCTGATGTCGGTGGTTATTTTAGGAATCGGTAACGTCCTTGCAGAGGATGACGGGATCGGGGTATACGCGTGCGCGTATCTAAACGCTAACTATACCTTTACTCCTGAGATAGAGATTATCAACGGAGGGGTTGAGGGGATCAATCTGCTGAACCTTTTTATGGAGCATGAGCGGATCATTATTCTCGATACGATCAGCCTTGATGATGAGGCCGGGAGTATCTACAATATCCCCTCATTCGAGCTGAGCGGCTACGGACTCAATAGCGGCGGAGCCCATGAAGTGGGGGTGATGCAGTGTCTGGATATGATGGAACTCTTGGGACACGCCCTCCCCGAATCCAATGTTATCGGAATCATTCCTAAAAGCATCACCTATCAGATGGGATTGACCGATACCCTGCACGAACGGTTTGATAACTATATAAAAACAGTTATTAACTATTTAAAAACTATAAATATCTGTTCACAACAAAACGAATCTCAAAAGAGTTTGGAAGAAATTATCGAGAATTTCAAGTATCCGAATAATAGATAATTGTATTGGAAGTTCTGATTGATAAATTAAAAATTTAAATATATTTATCTTTAAAAGTATAAATAGATTTAATATGATATGAATTTTGATATACTTTAAAAAGAAGCATTAAAACTATCAAACAAGACCGTATTAAAGTATATAGTCAGAAAGGTTTTCCCAATGACAATAAGAAAACAGTTGCAATTTGGAATTGGTTCCATTATTTTCCTCGTAACACTGAATGCTATGATTGGTTCAATCAATAGTAATGGAGTTAAAACTTTAGTAGAACAGACATCTAATGAATCGGTGCCCTATGCACTCAAAGCAAGCGATGCAAAGTTTCAAACCTGCCAAATGCAGCAGTTTTTGACCGATGCGTCGTTGACGCAAGAAGAAGAACCTGCAAACGAGGCAGATAAAGCACACGTCAGCTTCATGAATAGCATGAATTCATTTGAAAAAATGTTCAAAGAGGAAGGAGATACGCAAGCATTAGCAAAGATCGAATCTCTGAAAAAAGATGCTGATGCTTTGATCCAAGTAGGCAATGAGATGAAAAAAGCTTATGCCCGCAGCAAAGCTGAAGGGGACGATGCGATGAGTCGCTTCGATACAATGAGTGAAAAACTAGGAAAGGAGATCGATACTCTCAAAGATACCCAAATAAAAGAGGCATCTGAAAGTCTAAAAACGGCAGAAGACAAATCCAGTTCATCTGCAAATATCACCTTTTTTCTAGGGGTATTTTCGACACTTATTGGGTTATTTGTCGGCTATATCATTACATCTATTATTAGTAATACCGTCAAAACACTTAACGAAAATGTCGATAAAATAGTCAAGACAAAAGACCTTACACATACAATAACCTTAAGAGGAAAAAATGAATTGACCGAAGTAGCGGATAATATCAATGCTCTCACCAACGCGATACGCAGTACCTTTGCAACAAGCCAACACTCTTCGTCAGAAAATCTTTCGGTTGCAACCGAACTTTCGGCAACCACCCTATCGATCGCTAAACAAGCAGAAGATGCTTCTAAAATCGTCGATGCAACAACGGGGAATATTAAACATATCAAAAATGAGATGAATGAAGCCGTAGTAAGAACCAATGAAGTGAGTCAAATGGCAATGGATGCAAGCATCAATCTCTCTTCGGCACAAGATGTTCTCAAGCAGACGATTGAATCGCTCAACCAAACCGTAGAAACTGATGAGGTGATGAATGAAAAATTGAATTCTTTGACCCATGAAGCAGAACAGGTTAAAAATGTCCTAACAGTTATTTCGGATATTGCTGATCAAACTAATTTGTTGGCACTCAATGCTGCAATTGAAGCGGCACGGGCAGGGGAACATGGACGTGGTTTCGCCGTGGTTGCAGACGAAGTTCGGAAACTGGCTGAACGAACTCAAAAAAGTCTTGTTGAAACCAATGCAACTGTTAATGTTATTGTTCAATCGATTATAGATATGTCAGAACAGATGAATAATAATGTTGACCGAATGGAAAAATTATCTAAACTTTCCTCTGAAGCTGAAAACCAAACGGATAAGGCGGTCAACACACTTCGTGCTGCTGTTGAGGGAATGCATGAAGTCGCACATAAAGCGGAAAATAACTCTAAACGTAATGACATGATTATTGACGAGATAAATAAAATTAGTGTTATGTCAGCCTCGAATGTGAGAAGTGTTGAAGAAATTGCCTCAGCTGCTGAACACTTGCACCATGTAGCAGCAGACATGACAGCACAAATTTCAATATACAAAACTTAATTTTATGTGACTGAACCAAAATATAGCAGTTCTAAAATCTCGGAGCGTTTCTCTAAGGGGGTATTGAATTTAAACTCCGCCTCTTTGAGGTAATAGGGGAAATGCTCGTTGCTTACTCCTTTGAACCCGGTAATAAACTCTTCAAAAAAATACCAAAATTTTTCAATCACGTTATCGTGTTCGTATACTTTGATGATTTTGCTGGTGCGCATGAATTTGGAGAACTCTTTGTGATAGATCTCTTCAAGGTTATCGGCTACGAATTGTTGTTTGAATAGTCCTAATGAGGGCATGAGCAGAGTATAAACCTTGTCTCCGTACCCAAAAGTCAAAAAATTATGGGAATCAAAAATAGCGGTTTTATCGCGCCGTTTGGATTTTTCGATGTAGAGATACTCTTCGTACTGGGTATCTTGTGTGCGGTGGAGGTGGTAGTATTCTTCACAATGCTGAGCGCATAGACGCCGAAATTTTTGATAATAGTTCAAAACACTGACATAGCTGTGCCCTAATGCTTTGGAAGCGGTGCGTGCGTTTTCATCGTTGCAAAACGCTTGGAGAATTGCTTTGATCTGCGCGATGCGGGAGGGGCTGTATTTCTTTTTGCATACGGAGCATTTGACCATCCCGTCATTCAGACGGTAGAGACGGTGATGGCAGTAGATACAATAGCCCGTTTCCTTCATAAGAGACATTGTAGCGAAATAGTGTTTTGACTAAAACGACCAGAGCAGACTGGTGACGTAGGCGCTGTCGGTTTTTTTAACATTGATTGGCGGGCAACTATCGTAGCCGTATTTTGCGGTCAATGAGAGATTCAACTTTCCATAGATCGGCACAATCAGCTCCAACGTTTGCAACGTGACATAATCGGAGCTTTCGCTGAATTTGGGTTGAAAATAGCCCAAGAAACTGAGTTTGGTTGTGTTGGCAAATGTCTGAGTCCATGCCAAATAGCTGTTGAGACCGCTATTATTCTCATTCGGATTGATTTGGGGATGGGTATAGTTGATTTTCTCTAGCATCGCACCCGCACCTGCATAGGCTTTTCCCCACTCTTCGGAATTGAGAAATCGCCAGCGTAATCCTGCACCGATGAGGGAGCGTTCGTTGATGTCTTTGAATTTATCCCGTTCGGTTTGGACGAAAAATTCGCTTGTCCAAATTTTGGCGTCATCGATAGTGTGGATATAGCGCAGATGAGCGTAGATTTTGTCTTCGTTTTTGGTACCGTTGGATTTGCCGTAATCGTACGTGAGTGCCCCCCAAGTGACATAGTCACTCCCTTGATCGTACTGTGCCCGCAGCCCCGCCGAGTATTCATCTTTTTCGGTATTGCCGCTTTTGGAACTAAGTGATCCCGAAATATTGCCGCTTAAGCCGGGTTTTGCACCGATATCCACTGGGGCGATGGTGACGAGACCGAACAAAGAGGTGGAGAGAAATAAAAAAAACAGAGCGCGCAACGAGAGGCCTTTGGGTAAAATAAAGACGCAATTATAGCGTTTGGGATGGGAACTTTTTTCGGATAAGAAAAAATGATTTAATAAAGTCCTAAAATTATACAAGAAATCTGTTTTTTTAGCTTTGTTTTACACAAATACTTTATAATGACTCAACTGAATGATTATTCATAAAGGAAATAAAATGCACATTCCAGACGGATTTTTATCCCCATCGACTTATCTTCCGGCAACGGTTGCGGCTATTCCTCTGCTGATGATCGCGTGGAAAAAAACCAAAGAGGCGATCAGTGATGAGTCGTTTGCACTCCTCTCGTCCCTAAGCGCATTTTCATTCGTCATCATGATGTTTAATATTCCGATCCCCGGCGGGACGAGTGGGCATGCTATCGGAGCGGCGATCTTGGCGATACTGTTTGGACCGTGGGTCGCGGCGTTTTGTATCTCGCTGACACTTTTTATCCAAGCGCTCGTTTTCGGTGACGGAGGGCTCAGCGTATTTGCCATCAACTCTTTGGCGATGGGATTTGTTGCGTCGTTTAGTGCATTTTATGTCCATAAACTCCTTGCAAATAGAGTCAATAACACACTCGTATGGTTCGTAGCAGGGTGGAGCGGTATCGTTGCCGCATCGGTGATTGTTGCGGTGGCTTTGGGGATTCAGCCTCTCTTGGGGGTAGATGCACTGGGGCATCCGATCTATTTTCCGTTTGGCTTGAATGTGACGATCCCCGCTGTTGTCGGTTCTCATCTCCTCTTTTTCGGAGTGGCTGAGGGGATAGCGACGATGCTGGTAATGGGGTTTGTCGAAAAAATCAAAGAAAAAAATACGGTTGCAGGAGGTGCGGTATGAGCCGAAACGGGAAATATTTACTCGTTTTTGTCCTTGTACTTGTGGCTTTGTCTCCTTTGGGCTTGATTGCCGAGGGACCTGCTTGGGGGGAATGGAGTATGGAAGAGATTCGCTCTATGATCGGGTATGTTCCTCACTCGATAGAAAGTACCAAACCGCTGATTGAAGCGGTGATTCCCGATTACGAAATCGGAGGAATGAACCCTGTGCTCTCCACATGGCTCAGTGCCCTCATCGGTGCGGGATTAGTTTTTGCCGTTATGATCGGTATCAAAAAGTCGGTGAAACGTGCACGCTAAATTCTCTTTTTTCCTTTTTATTGCCGCATTGATCGCACTCTCGACACTCAAAAGCATTGAGCCGCTTCTAGCGGCATTAGCCCTTTTGGTTCTGTTGGCGGGGAGATCAGCGGTATCGATAGCACGGCGCGCAGTTGTGTTGGTTGCGCTGTTTTCGATGTTCATTACCTTGAGCTATTCGATAACCTTGTATGTATCGCATCAACCGTTTTGGCACTATTTTTGGACGGTCAACCTCCGCTCGTTTGATATGATCTTTTTGACGTTGCTCTTTACTGCCAGAGTCAATATCTATGAAGCGGTCGCTTTTTCCAAAGATTTGAGTTTTCTGTTGGTTTTGAGCGTCTCCAAAATCATGAGTATGCAGCGCGCTTACGCTGATTATACCGATGCTCTCAAATCACGGACGCTTAAAAAGCCGAGTAGAAGTGAGATCTATGGATATTTGGGATCAGCTATCAGCGGGTTTTTAGACAAAAATATCCGAGAGGGGAAAGAGAACTTTGAAGCGATGAAATCGAGAGGTTTTCATGTTTGAACTTCGAAATATAACCCTCAAGAGGGATGAACATACCGTTTTTGAAAATCTGAATCTCCGTATCGAAGAGGGGGAAAAAATCGTTTTGCTCGGGATCAACGGATGTGGTAAAAGCACTCTGCTCAAGCTTCTCAACGGATTGGAATTTCCCGATAGTGGCGAATTGGTCTATGAGGGTAAAACACTCAGCAAAAGTGTGTTCAAACAAAAGCAGATGAATGAATATTTCCGTCGCAATGTTGGATTGGTATTTCAAAATATCGATGCGATGCTCTTTAATCCCACCGTATACGATGAGATCGCCTTTGGTCCTCGACAACTGGAGTTTGACGATGTCGATGCACGGGTACGCAACTACGCCGAGCTGTTCGGATTGAGCCCATTTTTGAAGAGTGTCCCGTTCAAACTCAGCGGCGGACAAAAGCAAAAAGTGGCGCTCGCATGCGTCATGGCGCTCTCGCCAAAAGTATTGTTGCTGGATGAGCCGACCAGTGCGCTGGACCCTGCCAGTACGGCAAAATTTATGGATATTATCGCCGCACTTCCGATCACGACGATCACGGCAACGCACAATTTGACCATCGCTCCGAAACTGGGAGAGAGGGTTATTATTTTGGATGAAAATGGAAAAATACTATATGATGGAGAGAGTAATAATGCGTATGAAATTGATCGATTGACACAAGCGGGATTAATAATTTAAACAAACAAAAAAGGAAAAAAATATGTGTAAAGATTGCGGATGTTCCATTACTTCAAATCACCATCATCACGAACATACTCACGTCGATGAATTCGGCAGAGAGTATACCCACGTTCACGACCATGATCATACAGAGGGGACTCATGCACACGAGAGCGGTCACCACCATCATCACCATGATGATGCTTCTAACGCCCATCAAGCAGCGCATGAGACGCTTCACCACAATCCTCAGTTGAATGATCCCAAGACGATTTCGGTCATTACGAAAATCTTGGATAAAAACGATCAGGAAGCACGTCATAACCGTGAGCATTTCAATGAACACGGCGTATTGGCGATCAACCTTATGAGCTCACCGGGGAGCGGAAAAACGACGCTGTTGGAGAAAATGGCGACATTGGCACCGTTCAAATACGGGGTGATCGAGGGGGATTTGGAGACATCGCGCGATGCCGATCGTCTCAAAGCGGTCGGAGTTGAAGCGGTTCAGATTCAAACCGGAAGTGCGTGCCATTTGGACGCGTTTATGGTACATAAAGGGCTTCATGATTTGCCGCTCGCGCCGCTCGATGTCTGTTTTATCGAAAATGTCGGAAACCTCGTCTGTCCGGCGAGCTACGATGTGGGGTCGCATCTCAATATCGTTCTCGTCTCCATCCCTGAGGGGGAAGACAAGATCGCCAAATATCCGGTGATGTTCCGCGCTGCTGATTTGATCCTGATCACCAAAACCGATCTCTTGCCGTATTTCAAATACGACATCGAACGTGAAAAAGAGGAAGCACGAAAGATCAAACCGAATGTTGATATTTTGGAAGTCAATGTCAATGATGAAGCTTCGATCCTGCGTGTGATCGAATGGATCGAATTTAAACGAAAGATGAGAAACTAACGATGTGTTTATCGATCCCTTCAAAAGTAGTCAGTATTGACACCGAAAATAATGTCGCAACCGTTGATACGATGGGGGTTCAGCGTACCGCAGGACTCGATTTGATGGAGGAAGGCTCCGTACAGATCGGCGATTATGTGTTGCTTCATATCGGATTTATCATGAACAAGATCGATGAGGAAGATGCTCTCGAATCGCTGAGGGTCTACAAAGAGATACTGGATGTGATGGACGAGCAAGATCGCCTTGCCGCGATAGCTGAGAGTGATAATTGCCCTAACGGCGGAGTCTGAGATGGGATTGGAACTTAAAAATCTGTATGATGATTTTCGCAATGCCGACACGATCAAAGCGTATGCCAAGATCATCGCCGAGGATGCCAAAAAGCTCCCTCATCCGATCAACATCATGGAGGTGTGCGGCGGACATACCCATACCATCATGAAATACGGTATTTTGCAACTGCTTCCCTCCAATATCCGTTTCGTCCACGGTCCGGGATGTCCCGTGTGCATCATGCCCAAAGAGCGGATTGACCATGCCTATGTTTTGAGTCAACAGCCAAACGTGATCCTTGTGACGCTCGGCGACATGATCAAAGTCCCCGGAAGCAACGGAAGTCTCCAAGATGCACGGAGCAAAGGTGCGGATGTACGCTTCGTCTATTCGCCGCTCGATTGTCTCAAGATCGCGCAGGAAAATCCCGATAAAACGGTGATCTTCTTTGCCATCGGATTTGAGACGACAACCCCGATGACTGCGGCACTGTTGGATACTGTCATAAAGCAGGACATTGAAAATATCCTCGTGCACGTCAACCATGTGACGGTACCCGCACCGATGCGCGCGTTGATTAGCGATGAATCGTGCATCATCGATGCGTTTTTGGGACCCTCACATGTCAGCGTTATCAGTGGAAGCAAAATCTACGAAGAGTTTCCGAGAGACTGGGGCAAACCTGTCGTCGTGAGCGGATTTGAACCGGTGGACGTGATGCAATCAATCAGCATGATTGTCAAACAGTTTATCGAAGGGCGCTGTGAGCTGGAGGTGGAGTACGGACGTGCCGTGACCCGCGAAGGGAATCTCAAAGCCCAAGCGATGAATGAGAAATATTTTGAAACCTCTGATTTCAGATGGCGGGGACTTGGGGATATTCCCCAAAGCGGTTTGCGTTTGAGAGACGAATTTGATAGCTACAATGCAGAAAAAATTTATGATAGCGTTTTGCCGAAAGAGGAGATCAACGATCACAAACTCTGTATCTGCGGCGACATCCTCAAAGGGAAAGCTTCCCCTCCGCAGTGCTCCATATTCGGTACCGCGTGTAAACCGACCAGCCCTGTGGGGAGTTGTATGGTCAGCTCCGAGGGGGCGTGTTCGGCGTATTATAAATATGGGAATCTGGTATGACAAAAACGATTACATTAGCACAAGGTAACGGCGGCGAAGAGAACAACGACCTGATCAAAAAGGTCTTTTATAAAGCGTTTCAAAACGAGATTTTGGAGCGGAGCGAAGATGCGGCGGTGTTGGGCAATATCGCGATGACGACCGATAGTTTCACGGTAAGTCCCCTCTTTTTTGCAGGGGCGGACATCGGCAAGCTTGCCGTGTGCGGAACGTGCAACGATTTGGCGATGATGGGGGCACAGCCCAAATATCTCACCTGTGCGGTGATCATCGAAGAGGGCTTTGACGCTGCGAGTCTGGAGCGGATCGTCGAGAGCATGAAGCGTGAACTGGCGATCAACGGTGCGGTGGTCGTCAGCGGCGATACCAAGGTGGTGCCAAAAGGCTCTGTCGATAAGATTTTTATCAATACGACAGGGTTGGGCGAAATCGTCCAATCAGGGATCAGCTCGAACAACGTGAGCGAAGAGGACGTTATCCTCATCAACCGCGACATCGGATGCCACGGGGCGACGATTTTCGCTGCGCGTGAGGGGATCGAGATGAGCAGTGCGCTCAAAAGTGACTGCAATTCCCTCTACCCGCAGGTCAAAGCACTTATGGATGCGGGGGTCAAAATCACGGCAATGCGCGATGCGACGCGCGGCGGGGTCGCGGCGGTGCTCAACGAGTGGGCGCGACAGTCCAATGTCTGCATCGAGGTTGACGAGGAGAAACTCCCGATCAGCGATGAGGTCAAAGGGATCTGCGAGATGCTGGGATTTGAAGCGACGGCATTGGCGAACGAGGGGACATTTGTACTGGCGATTCACAAAGATCACGCGCAAAAAGCTTTAGAGATACTCCGAGGGTTTGAGGTGTGC
>CAZBVJ010000010.1:0-81370 GCA_964495485.1 uncultured Sulfuricurvum sp. | reverse complement strand
CTCGCAAGCCACATCAAAGAGATACTCGATGCGGGATGCGTCGATTCGCTCAAAATCGAAGGGCGAACCAAAGCCCCCTATTACGCCGCTATTACCGCTAAAGTCTACCGTCAGGCAATCGATGATTACTATGAGGGAAAATTTGATGGAGATACCTATCAGCGTGAGTTAAATACGATGCAAAACCGGGGTTTTACGGACGCCTATTTGATCAACCGACCGTTTGAAAAACACGATACCCAAAACCTCGATTTTACGATGATGATGGGAACCCATCAAGTAAGCGGTCTAGTGGATGAGTCGGGCGAGTGGTTTGAATGCAAATACAAAACCTTTCCCGGCGATGAGATGGAATTGGTATTTCCAAGCGGTTCACCGATCGAAAGTGTCGATAATGAAATCGGTCGTGTGTGGGAAGAAAACGGTCAATGGAAAATCGCGTTTAAACAATTACTTGCCGAAAGCGGCAAAGTTTGGGATCAGGTGCACAGCGGGAATCTAAACCGGTTCAAGCTCCCTTGTCCGCTGCCGCACTTTACCTTTTTCCGTATTCCGGCAACGGAGGATATGGGGACGGTTACGAAGTGTTAGTTTGATGTCCTTTTCTTTTTAAAAAGAAAAGAACGAAAAGAAAAGCGCCGCTCAAACAGAACGCTACCAGCACGTTTTGGCACTACTGCCAACGGCTGGGCTCTAGGGGTGTTTTCGCGGCATTTATTTCAATTCAAAAATAAGGAAAAACATGAAATTTGTATCAATAGTAATGGGAAGTAAAAGCGATTATGACGTCATGAAGTCATGTGCCGATACCCTCGAAGCATTTGGAGTTCAGTACGAACTGATCATCTCATCAGCTCACCGTAGTCCTGAGCGTACCAAAGAGTACATCGTAAAAGCAGAAGCCAAAGGGGCACAAGTGTTTATCGCCGCTGCCGGTATGGCGGCTCACCTCGCGGGTGTTTTGGCCTCTAAAACAATCCGTCCGATCATCGGTGTCCCGATGAAGGGTGGTGCGATGGACGGTATGGATGCGATGCTCTCAACCGTACAAATGCCATCGGGTATGCCGGTTGCGACGGTTGCGTTGGGGAATGCGGGTGCTGTAAATGCTGCCTATCTTGCGATGCAAATTTTGGCATTGGAGAATGAAGAACTTCGGATGAAACTCCAAGAAGACCGTATCGCTAAAGCGAAAAAAGTAGAGATGGATTCACTCGAAATCGAAACCATTTTATAAATAGGCACGCTTTTTGCTGCTCTATCCTAACACATCAGAGGTAATAACCATGCAAGGACAGTGGATGAGTATCAACGAATATGCCCGTTTAACCCAAATGGATAAAAATGAGATCGAAACGCTTATCATGAGAGGGAAACTCTCTACTACAGTTGAGGGGGGAGAAGTGCTTATCGATGCCTCCAACATCATGGCGGGGATTGTCCCTGCCACTCTCCAAGAACTAAATGCTTCCGAAACCGATATCACCGTCGGAGCGAATTTCGTTGAAAAAACGATTGGCACCATCATCAACCTCCATGAAAAGGTTCTCACTGCCAAAGAGGAGACCATCGAATCGATCAAAAATGAAAACGAATTTCTCAAAGAGGCTCTTGCATCACTCCAAGAGCTCTATGATGAAGATCGCAACACCATTGCAACCCTCACCGAACAACTCAAGCTCTCACAACAAGAGGTGGAGTTTATGCGCCGTAAATACAAGCTCATGTGGGGCAAAGTGATCGACGACCACGCCGCTCAATGACCATACAAAATGAATGTATTGGGTGCATAGCTGCTCAAAGTCGTCGAGTGTGTGACGCAATACACGCCGATGATGCATTGACAAAAATCATCACTGAATATGTAGAAGCTGAACTTTCTCATGCCGATTTCACCCTCTCTCCACCCGTCATTGCCGCACCGCTTTACGAACAAATGGCTGTTCTTGCCAATACTGAAGATTTGTATCGGGTACAAAAAGAGCACGCTACAACGCAAGCACTAAGCTATCTCCCTTTTTTAAAAGAGACGATTGAGCAGAGTGATGACCCGTTTATAGCGACACTCAAAACAGCCGTAGTAGGGAATGTGATCGATCTCGCCGCCGAAGTGAGTTTTGATTTGCATGATGCTATCACATCGGTATTTCAGCTCCCTTTTCATCATGACGATACCGAAAAATTACGTCTTGAGCTCACACACGCACACAACGTTTTGTATATCGGAGACAATGCCGGAGAGCATATTTTTGATCTTCTTGCCATCGAATCACTCCAACGGCTTTATCCGAATCTACGCATCACCTACATGGTTCGGGGAAATCCGATTATCAATGATGTAACCATGGCTGAAGCGATCGAAGCGGGGATGGAAGATATCTGTACTCTCATGAACAGCGGTGTACCGACTCCCGGATTCGTCTATGAACTCGCTTCCGCCGAAGCCAAAAATCTCTATGATACCGCCGATCTTATCATCGCCAAAGGGATGGGAAATTATGAATGTATAACGCCGTTACGTCGACATAACATCTGTTTTTTGCTCAAAGTGAAATGTTCCGTTGTTGCTGAATCACTGAATCAAGCGATCGGAAATATCGTTTGTAAATTGGGATAATCACCCTTTTACAATCCGATTTCTCCCCCCCTCTTTTGCGGCATAAAGTGCTTTGTCGGCACGAGAAACAACACTCTCAAGACGATCATCCTGCTGACTCTCGCTCACCCCGAAACTGCACGTCAAGGTATGAATATGGAGAAAATCGTGTTCGTTGAGACTCTTATGTATTTTGGTTGCCAGATGATACGCCCCATCCAAAGAGGTCTCCGGACAAATTACCAAAAATTCCTCGCCCCCCCATCGACCGACCACATCGGTTTCTCTAACCGATTGTTTCAAAATATCGGCTAAAGCGATCAAGGAGTGATCTCCGATCAAGTGACCATAGGTGTCATTAATCCGCTTGAAATGATCCAAATCCATCATAATAACCGAATAGACCCGTCCGCTTCTCACAAACTGCTGATGTACCTCGGTAAGCTTTTCATCAAGCTTGATGCGATTATAGAGTTTGGTCAACGGGTCGGTCGTCGCCATTTGCAGAAGCCGTTTATTGTATTTACCCATCTCGAACTGGCGATAGATAAAGAAGAGTACAATAGCGAATACAATGACTCCTGTCCGATAGACCCAGCTAAAATCGGTACTCTCTTCATAGGTTACGGCAATATAACGGTTTAGTATTTTCTGACGTTCTGCCGGAGAAATAGAATCGATTGCTTTATCCACCACCGATTTAAGTTCCGGATAATCGTTTCGAATCATAAAACGAACCTCATAATCGAACTTTGTCGTCCCTGAAATTTTCAAATCGCTATAGTGTTCGTCATTCATAATATAGGCGATCACCGGCAAAATATCGACGACCGCATCGACGCGCCCTTGACTCAGTAGTTTAAGTCCGTCTCGGGTATCGCTCGTCTCGACAACGGTAATTTTCGGATACAATTTTTTAATCGAATCGATAACACTGTAACCCCTGCCAATCGCTACCTTTTTCCCCTCCAGTGCTTCAAGTCCCGGCAGGAAATCGATGGTTTTATTGGTAACAATAACATTGGGAAAAGTGGCATAGGGCTTGGAAAAAATAGCATAAGGTTCTTTGTCCGCAGAGATCGCCGTTCCCAGTGTAATATCGGAGGATTTGGTTTTAATCGCATTTAAAACACTGTCCCATGTGGTTGAGGGCTCAAATCCTACCTGCATTCCTGTCCGTTTCACGATGAGTTTCCAAAAATCAACAGCAATACCTTGAAGATTATCGGTTCCCTCTTTATCGATGAAATTAAACGGTGGCCACTGGGATGTAGAGGTATAGCGGATCGTATGGGTGTTGAGAAAGCTCCTCTCCCGAACGTCCATAAAAACACTCTGATTTGAGATATCATCATAAATAAATCCCTCAAATCGACGCTCATCCTGATCTATCCCCATCACCCGATAGATATCGGAGATCCGACGGAATTTTTCGAGCGTGATCGCCCCGAGCGGTTGATTCCCACGATACGCGAGCTCTTTGAGTACCTGTCCCTCATACACCAAACTCTCCAGCGATTTGTTTTGGGTGTTATACCGTTCCCGGATCAACTGTGCCGTTTCGGGGATATGTTCAAACGCATATTCCCATCCTCGCAATGTCGCATTAACAAAATCACGCACCCTTTTAGGGTGTTTTTTTACCTCATTTTCAGAGGTAAAGAGGATATCGCTGTAAAAATCGAACCCGTACGCTTCAGGGTTAATCGAATTGGTCTCGATCCCTTTCTCCCGCAAAACAAAAGGTTCATTGGAGATATAGCACGCCATAACGTCGGTTTTTTTGTTCGCAATGTCCATCGGGTTGAAGCTGTGTTCTAAAAAGGTAAGGTCGCTCAGCCGAATATCTTGGGAGTTGAGCATCGCCCGAACCGAAATCGTATCTTGAAAGTCCTCGGTCATCATGATCCGTTTACCGATGAGATCACGGGGCGTTTTGATATCTAGCGATTTTTCAGAGAGGAGGATAAAGGGGGAGCTTTGAAAAATAGCCGCGAGGGCAACAACATCTTTGCCCTGCATCCGATCAACTAACAATGATGATCGTCCGATTCCATAGGTACTCCGTCCGCTCATCACCTCATCGACGGCCAATTTTTTCGGATCGAATTTTTGAATCGTTACATCCAATCCGACATCACGGTAATAACCCATCTCTTTGGCCACGTAATATCCGGCGAACTGAAACTGATCGGCCCATTGCAATTTGACCGAAATTTTCTCCATGGAAGGCTGGGCAATAAGGGGAGTGAAACATAAAAGTAACAAAACGACATAACGTTTCACATTTTACCTCGTGCTTTAAATAGCTTATGATAAGAGCTATACTATTAAAAAAGGCTTTAAATCCGCTTTTTGGTATAATGGCGCAATTTTTTACTCAGGATTACCATGATTACGTTCGGTGATATGCTTTTAAAACTTCAACAATTTTGGAATGATCAAGGGTGTGCGATTGTTCAGCCCTATGACATTGCCGCCGGTGCGGGGACATTCCACCCTGCCACGTTTCTCCGCTCACTCGATTCAAAACCATGGTCGGTTGCCTATGTTGCACCAAGCCGCCGCCCGACGGACGGACGTTACGGCGAAAACCCAAACCGTTTGGGAAGCTACTATCAGTTTCAAGTGCTGATCAAACCAAGCCCCGAAAATATCCAAGAGTTGTATCTCAAAAGTTTGGAATATTTGGGTCTAAATCTCAAAGAACACGATATCCGTTTCGTCGAAGACAACTGGGAATCACCGACACTCGGTGCATGGGGTCTGGGTTGGGAAGTGTGGCTGAACGGGATGGAAGTGACCCAGTTCACCTATTTCCAGCAAGTCGGAGGGGTCACCTGTGATCCGGTTGCGGTAGAGATTACCTACGGTACGGAGCGTCTGGCGATGTATCTGCAAGGGGTCGATACGGTATTCGATATCGTCTGGAGCGAAAATTCTTTCGGTAAAACTCTCTACCGTGATATCCATAAAGAGGGGGAAATCGAGTTTTCAAAATACAATTTTGAAATCGCCGATACCGCCATGCTTTTTGCCGAATTCGAATCGAAATCTGCCGAGTGCAAACGGTGTCTTGATGCCGAGCTTCCGTTGCCGGCGTACGATCTGTGCATGATGGCATCCCACACGTTTAACACCCTCGATGCTCGCAAAGCGATCTCGGTTACCGAACGGGCCAACTACATCCTCAAAATCCGCGAACTCGCCAAAGGGTGCGCGGAACTCTATAAATCGCAAGAGGAAGATCGTCTCAAACGGGTAAAAGCCTAAGTCGTTTTCGGTCTGACACGGTTTCGTCCGTGCTCTTTTGCGACGTAGAGCATCGCATCGGCACGATGGATCAGCGTCTCTTCAGTATCATCCTCAATCATCTGTGCCACCCCGAAACTGCACGTCGTTTTTCCGTGATCAAAACGGTGTGAGTCGATCATCACCCGCAATTTCTCCGCTAACATTATCGCTTCGTTCAATCCGGTATTCGGGAGAATCATCACAAACTCTTCGCCTCCCCATCGCCCGACAACATCGCTCTCTCGCAAACGCTCTTTGATTAGGGAACTCATCTCGACCAAAACATAATCCCCCATCCGATGGCCGTAGGTATCGTTAATCTGTTTAAAATGGTCGATATCCATAAAAATAACACTGAGCGGCTGGCCGTTTCTGCGGGAGGTTTTCAACATATAATCAAGCTGCAAAATCAAATAGGCACGATTGGCAATCTGGGTCAATCGGTCGGTATTGGCATTGATAAGTAAAAGATGGTGCTGAATACGAATCCGATAAACAAAATAGACGATCATCACCGTCAAAAGGGCTATAATCAACGAAACGATCATCATCACCACTCGAAACTCCCGTTTCAATTCAATCAGATGCTGATCGGCCATATAACCCAGAATATACCCCACCTCTTTACGATCAAAACTGAGTAACGGATCAAACCATAGCAGATATCCCTTATCCTGAACCACAATCGGTATGATACTGTGTGCTCCGTCACGATCAATTTTTTCAAACTCTTCAGAAGCCAGTGTGTTGATCTCTTCGATAACCGATTGGGAGATGAGGGGATCAAACGTTTTGTGTAGATGGTTATCCCATACATACCGGGGATGAAGGGTAGAGGTGGAGTAGTTGAATTTCTCCTCTTTGAATACCTTCTCATCAATCACACTCTTTTTCAAAATCATCTCATACCGGGCTGGATGAATTTGTCGAGCCAACTCTTTGATCGCATCAAACGAGTAGGAGAGTTCTACACTCCCGACAAATTCACCCTTATGAAAGAGAGGAAAAACGTGTCGGAAACCGTTAAAAATTCTCCCCTCTTCAAATCCGTTAACACTCCGTTGATCACGGTTTACCGCATCGATAGCAGGACGAATCCCGACCAAGGAATCCCCAAATTTATTGGGTCGGTGAAAACGCAAAAAACTGATAGAACCCGGCAGATGAAAATGGAGCTGACGGACGTTGTGCTCTTCGAGTGCGAGATAAAGCGAGGAGAGGTGGGAATAGAGCTCTTGGCGAACCTTCTTTTGTGCAGCCGTATCCCCCTTGGAAGCTTGAGCCATCATGGCACTTACATAAGGGGTGTTAATAGATGTCTCGAAAATCGTTTTTGCAACCGTATCGTAAGCGAGTTTAATCGATTCGATCTGAGCATCGGTCGTTTCCAAACGGTTTTGGAGATAGAGCGATTTTTCCCTCTCGAATCGATCAAAGAAAAAATAGCCGACAATTGCTATCAACACCACATAAAGGGCAAATCCGACCGATATATAGGGTAAAAGTGGATGATTTTTGCTGTTCATACATTTATTTTAGCCTAAAAAATAACTATGCCCCTTAATTTCCGCTAAAATCCCCCCATGCAAACCCTAATCGGACAAATCGAGAAAATTATTTACGAAAACGACGGATTCTTTATCGCCCTCCTCAAAAGCGGCGACAAAGTAAGCGCCTCTTATTTCGAGAGCAGTGTCGATCACCTCGTCGGTGCGGCAGTGACTCTCAAAGGCTCATGGGAAGAACACACCCGATACGGCCGAAGTTTCAAAGCCCATACCCTCCTCATCAACCAAAACGAACTCTTCTTTTTTCTCAACCGCGTCGTCAAAGGATTTACCAAAAAACTGACCGCCGATTTGATCGAGAGATATAGCCCGGAGGGGTTGATCGAGATTCTTGAAAACGATATCGAAAAACTCCTAGAGATCAAAGGGATGAGCAAACGGCGTCTCGAGAAACTCGCCTCGGGATGGAAACAATTTCGCTCGATGCGGGAGTTGGGAGAGTTTTTGGCCCCTTTTGGGGTTACCCCCTCGCTTTTGCGTCTGATTGCGGGGGCAATGCGGGAGGTGAATGATCCTATCGAGGCGATCAAACGCAACCCTTACGGCTTGATGCGAATCAACGGAATCGGGTTTAAAAAAGCCGATGAGATCGCCCGCAATATGGGGCTCGGCGAAAACGATCCCAGACGGATACAAGCAGCGATGGAGTATACCCTCACCGAATACTGCGAAGCCGAGGGGAACAGCTGTATCGAGCCCGATACCCTCTTTGACAAACTCGATCAGCTTTTGGAATCGGGGGCAAAAGATTACTACCTCGAAGCGCTCAACGATCGTATTGCCGAGGGGAGTATTGTCCCACTTGCCAGCGGTAAACTCTCTCCTCAGCGCCTCTATGAGGCCGAAACCTTTTTACAGCAACAGTTTACCAAACGTTCCAAAACCCTCCATCCCCCCATCGTAGAGGATTTAGGGGCGTTTTTAGAGGAGCGGCAGCTCACTTTGGGAGAGGAACAGTTCAAAGCACTCAAAGTGATCAACGACGGCGCAGGGATATTGTTGCTCGTCGGATACGCCGGCACAGGTAAAAGCACCACCGCCAAAGCACTCCTTGATCTCCTCGCCCTGCGCCATCATGAGAGCCTCATCACTACCTGTGCCCTCAGCGGTATCGCCTCTCAGCGGATACGGGAGAGGAGCGGATACGGCGGCGGAACGATTCAGAGCCTGTTGGTCAAACACGAATCTTCCGATTTTTTCCCCTACAAAGTGGTACTGATCGATGAAGCATCCATGATCAACTCGTCGCTGTTTGCCCGCCTCATGGCGAAAATCGATCCCGAAGCGATCGTTATCATCGTCGGCGATGATGCCCAGCTCCCTCCGATCGGCGCGGGGAATCCCCTCAGTGACGCGATTTCGTTAAACCTCGTCCAAACGGTAATGCTAAAACGTATCTACCGTCAGCGCGATGATCAGGCAATCGCCCTCATCGCCAACGATGTCCGCCGGGGCATTGTCCCCGATTACAGTGCCGAGTATGAAGATTTTGTGTTCGAGGGAATCGATTTACCCGATCGTGCCTACCTCAAACGAACCCTCTCATCCTCTGAATTTGAAGAGAGTATCCAGACGCTCAATCAACACATCCTCGCACGGATCGCCGAGGTGACGTTGGAGCATCTACCAATCTCCCGAGAGTATCTCAACGCCCGAGAACTCCGAAGCTATTTAGGGGCGTTTCAGGTAATCTCTCCGATGCGGGGGAACCTGCTGGGGGTTGATAACCTCAATACGGTACTCCAAGGGTATTTCAATCCCAATCCGAAAAAAACGATCAAAGTACGGGATGGGGAACTGAGGCTGATGGACAAAGTGGTTCACACCAAAAACGATAATCTCCTCTCCTACACCCCCGATGAGTTTAAAAACGGCTCCGACCCCACCGAGCGACGGATATTCAACGGAATGTGCGGGATTATTTTCAAAATTGACGAGGATGAGGAGTTCTGTTTTGTCTATTACCCTACCGAAGAGCTAATCGTCCGTTACCCCTATGAGGGGATCACCGATTATCTGAATCTCTCCTATGCCCTCAGCATCCACAAAGTGCAAGGGATGGAATACGATACCGTTGTAACCGTTATGAGTTTTTCACACATGATAATGCTCAATACCAAACTCCTCTACACCGCATTGACGAGGGCAAAGAAAAAATGTATTGTCGTCGGTGAAAAAGGGGCGTTTGAGGTAGCATGCAAACGGCTGGAGCATACCAAACGCTCAACCGTCATGAGAGAACTAAATAAAGGATAAAAATTTTCCTTTATAATAGCTATGCTACAATTATTATTCCAAATCCATATTGCACAAGGATTCACTATGAAAACACTCATGATTTCTGCACTTCTCGCTTCGAGCGTAATGGGCGCTTCCCTCATCGACGAAGCCCAAAAAGCGGGACTTAAACCGATCCCATCATCGGCCAAAGCGGTGGAAAAACTCACCTCTAATCCAAAAAATCCGACTACAGCGGCAAAAGTGGAGTTGGGTAAAAAACTCTATTTCGATCCACGCCTCTCCAAAAGCGGATTAATCAGCTGTAACAGTTGTCACAACCTCGCCATCGGTGGAAGCGACGGTATGAGCGCGGCCATCGGGCACAAATGGACGGCAAACCCGCATCATTTGAGTTCACCGACGGTTTACAATGCGGTATTCTACAGCCAACAATTCTGGGATGGACGCTCTCCGCACCTCGAAGACCAAGCCCAAGGGCCTATCCAGGCCGGACCTGAGATGGCAGCACCTAAAGAGTTCGTAGAGGGTGTCGTCAATTCGATCCCGGCGTATGTAAAAGCATTTCACAAAGCGTACGGCAAAGATGTCAAAATCGATTTTGCTAAAGTGGCCGATACGATTGCCGTGTTTGAACGTACGTTGGTAACCCCTTCACGGTATGATGATTTCCTCAACGGCAAGAAAAATGCTCTCACCAAAGCAGAGCAAAAAGGGTTAAAAACCTTTATCGACAAAGGGTGTGCTACGTGTCATAACGACATCGCACTTGGCGGAAAAATGCAAGCGTTTAACGTTACAGGACAATACAAACACATGAATGTGGGAGATTTCAAAGGTGATGCGAATGGATTGGTACGTGTACCGACATTGCGTAACGTGACCGAAACCGCTCCGTATTTCCACAACGGACAAATCGCAACGCTAAGCGAAGCGATCAAAGAGATGGGTCGTATCCAACTCGGCGTCGATTTGAACGATAAAGAGACCGAAGAGATCGAAACATTCCTCAAAGCGCTAGAGGGCAAAAAACCGACGATCGTCTATCCGATCCTCCCGGCTTCTACCGTTAAAACGCCTAAAGTGGATGTTGTAAATCCATAAATTTCTCCCGCACTCGCGGGAGCTTTACTCACACTCAATTCCCTCGAACTCTTTTTGATATTTTTTGCACTCACTCTTCACGATTTGGACAATATGAGGATTTTTTGAGCCGTCCAACCACCCCAAAAAGGTTTTCAAGGCGTTCTCATCCATCGCCGTACATCCCGAAGTCGGACGTTTGTCGCTATGGTTGAGATGGATAAAGATGCACGATCCCCGACCACTTTGGGCGCTGTCGTTGTATCCGATAACCGCCCCATAGCGATAGACCCCGTCACTTCGGCGCATCACTTCATAACTGGAGGGGAGAGAGCTTTTATCAAAAATCCGCAGCATTTTATTGTAGCGGGTGTCATTTACGTCATCAATACAGTAGAGATTCTCATCGGCAAACCAATAGGGAAGTTTATAGGTGCTGTTTTGATCGTATCCGAATGTGGATGTAATCGGATAAACCCCTGCCGGCGATCTGCCGTCCCCTTCATTTTTGAGAGGTTGTTTAAAAGCGGCATATCCCAAACCGCTTCGACCCAATGTAACAGCGATTTTTTCCCCTATTTTATTCCAACGATCGGTTTTTTCATACCGCTGCATCTGCGCTGTCGTGGCATTTAACTCATCTGCGACCACTACTGCGATTTGCTCGTATCCGTACAAAGAATGAAACATGCAGCCTAATACTATCGGTAGTGTAATTTTCAACATCATCTTTTTCTTAGTTTATTTTAAAGTTAGGTAGTATAGCATATTGAAAATTCCAAAGTGAGGCACGGATGGCAATAACAGTTCGTAAAGCATCAGAAACGGATATTGATATTGTTGCCCAAGCACTCCTAGAGGGTTCTCGTGCGGGTAAAAAAATCGGATTGTTTGATCTCGTATTTAATACCTCCGATTATGAAGAGCTCCTTGGCCTACTCAAAAAGCTCTCACTCACAACAACCAAAAGCTATTGCCACTATTCCAATTTTTTTATTGCTCTCTCCAACAATCAAATCGTAGGGACGATATGCGGCTATGAGCCTCGTATCGCCACCCATGAGATTTTTTCAAAAGCACTCGAAGAACTCGGATATGACGAAAGCTATCACGAACGGATCGCTGCTTATTTGCTCTGCGAAGGGGATGTGGACAATAAAACTTTTGTCCTTGACTTTATGCTCGTCAAAAACGAATACAAAAGCATCGACGTTTATAAAGAGCTTATCGGGAAAAGTATGCTTACCGCTCGGCTCAAAGGCTACCGTAAAGTTCAAACCTCTGTTGAAATCGGCTCTGTCGAAACCGAGATGATCTATAAAAAACTAGGCTTTGCAGTGATTGACGAAAAACGGAGCGAATATTACCGAGAACAATTCGATAGAGCCGGTATCATGCGTCTTCAGATGACGTTATAAGGAAGCTCCTATCGAATATGGTCTTTTAGGGTTAATCCCTCCGCTTATCGCTATAGTATTCGCTTTTTTCAGCCGTTCGGTTTTTGTTGCGTTGGTTATTGCTGTCATCGTGGGTGAGTTTATTATTGCCGATTTTCATCCGCTAGAGACGTTATTACTTACATTTGAACGCTTTAGTGCTCTGCTCAGCGAAGGATGGGTTTTAAAAACTCTCGCTTTTGCCATTATGGTAGGATCAGTTATGACATTGATCGAACGTAGCGGCGGCGTCAACGGTCTAGTACATGAATTGAGTGTCAAACGCTCCCTCGTCACCACAAAGCGTGGTGCTCTCATGCCCAGCTTTATTGCAGGGATCATCGTTTTCATCGAATCGTCGATTACCTCACTTGTTGCGGGTGCTATAGGGCGCCCTTTTTGTGACCGTCACGGGATTAGCCGTGCAAAACTTGCTTTTGTCTGCGACTCTACCTCTGCGCCGGTCTGTTCACTCATCCCCCTCAACGGCTGGGGAGCGCTGTTACTCGGACTGATCGGCGGACAAATCTCAGCAGGATTTATCGGTGGCGAAAGCGCTACATGGTTAATTCAATCCATCGCCTTTAATTTTTATGCTTTTATGGCTCTCGTTGTCACTTTTATTGCCGTATGGTTTGAGATCGATATCGGTCCGATGCGCCACTCCCTCCCCGCTCATACTGACATGGAGTGCCAAGACGCACAAGGGGAGATTGGGTTCTTTTTCTGGCCGATCGTATGGATGATCGGAGGGGTCATCGTCTTTATGTTTATAACAGGAAACGGAGATATTTTCAAAGGTTCCGGTTCCTCCTCGATTTTTTATACCCTCCTCATCACCTTGATATTGATGTTCGGATACTATCGGTACAAAAATGCCCTTTCAGTATCAGATTTTTGGGACTCTGCCCTCAGCGGTGCACGCAGTATGACCCCTATCGCACTCATCCTCCTCTTCGCATTTGCCATCGGAGGGGTGAGTTCCGACATGGAAGTAGGTCAATATCTCGCCTCTTTTATCGGCGATTATCTCCCCTCAGAATATCTGGCGGGTGCCATTTTTATCCTTGCCGCGATTATCGCTTTTGCGACCGGAACCAGCTGGGGAACGTTTAGTATAATGCTCCCCATAGCGATCCCACTTGCCGTTGGGCTGGACGCTCCCGTAGCACTGGCGATGGGTGCAGCAATTTCCGGCGGAGTATTCGGCGATCACTGCTCTCCGATTTCCGATACCACCATTATCTCCGCTATGGCGAGCGGATGCAGTGTTGAAGAACACACCCAAACTCAACTCCCCTACGCTCTGATTGCAGCGGGAATCGCATTTGTCTTATTTATCGTTGCGGGAGTACTCCTCACATGATCAAAACCAAACTCCTCCTTCTCGAAGACGATCCCAATCTCTCAGAGAGTGTGAGCGAATACCTCGAAGACCAAGGGTATGAGGTGATCTGCGTCTACGATGCCTCATCGGCAGAAGATGCCCTCTATGAACAGCGTTTCGATCTGTTGCTCCTCGATGTGAATGTCCCCGGAGGGGACGGTTTTTCGCTCCTCAAAGCAAGCCGTGAAGAGGGAAATGCAACACCGGCGATTTTTATCACATCGCGCAATGCGATGAGTGATGTCGAAGAGGGGTTCGAGAGCGGAGGGGATGACTACATCCGCAAACCGTTCGCACTCAAAGAGCTGCTCCTGCGGATTCAAACGATCCTGAAGCGAAATTTTTACCATAATCCTAAAAGTGCCTTGACACTGGGTGAGGGGATCACCTACGACATCGATAATCAACTCCTCACCATCAACGGTGTTGTTCAAAACCTCCAACTCAAAGAGCACAAACTCCTCAAACTCTTTATCCAACACCGCAACGAACTTTTAGCACATGAAGTGATACTGGAACACCTGTGGGACTACGACGAAACCCCAAGTGACGGAAGTCTTCGCACCTACATCAAAACGCTCCGCAAACTCCTCGGAAAGGATGCCATTGTCAGCCACAAGCGCCTCGGGTATCAATTTCGCTAAATACCGAACTCTTCGGAGTTTTCTCGCCCTTTATGGGGTGATGAGTATCCTCATTTTGGGGCTCGTAGCAATCCTCTATTACGAATCGATCAAAGCCCAAATGCTCTCGTCTCACCGTCTAGCGATGCAGCTCCAAAGCGAAACCTATGTCCCGAGACTCAAAACGTGGCTGGAGAGCGGACACGACCTCAAAACCTTTCCGACCGATTTGGCCTATCGAACCGCACTCTACGGATACGATAAAGATCTTCTAATCGGAAATCTCCACCAAAGCCAGAGCGATTTTAGAGAAAACATCGCGCTGCACAAAGGGTATATTCATCTCATCATCGCCCTCTCCCCCTATGGTTTGGGAGAATATTACCTCGTATTTGAAACCCGTGACGATGAATTATGGCGCCATCAGGTACTCAAAGAGGTCCTCAGTTACGGCTCGATGCTGTTGGTCGTATTGGGGATTATCGGGTTTTTCCTCTCACGGATGTTCTTGCGTCCGATGAACGAAGCGATCGCTCTGTTGGATGATTTTATCAAAGACACGACCCATGAGCTCAATACCCCCGTGAGTGCCATCCTCACCAATATCGAAGCGCTCAAAGAGATTGACCTCCCCTCCTCTGCCGATAAGAAACTCGCACGGATCGAAATCGCCTCACGTACGATCTCGACGCTGTATGATGATCTCACCTATCTCATCCTCAACCACGATTTGGCGGTTCACAATCGTAATCTGAATCTCTCCCATCTTCTTGAAGAGCGTATCGAGTATTTTCGTCATCGAATCGAACAAAAAAAGATCTCCCTCACCACCCAAATCGATTCTGATATCACACTCTATATCGACACCACCAAAGCGACCCGTCTCATCGACAATCTCCTCTCCAACGCCATCAAATACAATAAAATGGGGGGAATAATCTCGATTTTACTGACGAATGAGCGTTTGTGCATCGAAGATAACGGTATTGGTATCCCCGATGAAATGATCGATCGGGTGTTTGAGCGCTACACCCGCGCCGATAAAAGTGTCGGAGGATTTGGGATCGGACTCAATATCGTCGCGATGATTGCCAAAGAGTATGATCTGAAAATCACGGTTGAATCGGAAGAGAAAGTGGGGACGAAGATTTGTGTAAACTGGGAGTGACCCCCTAAGGGGTCGTGACGAAGACAAAAACAAACCTATAGAGGCTACGACAGCTCGTAGCGGCATTGAGAAATTATTTTAAACCTGCGATATGATCACCGAGCGCTTTCATATCGGCATCGCTAAGTGATGCGGTTTGACCTTTCATTAGAGCACCCATCCCTTTCGTATTGCGGGTCCCCGCTTTATACCCTTTGAGAGCATCAACCACTTTGGCCGAACCCCATCCGGCGATCACTTCGGATTTACCCAAAGCCGCTTTTTCGGCTTTGGCTCCGTGACAGGCCGCACATTTTTGATACAAAGCACCGCCGTCAGCAGCGCTCAACATAGCTGTAAGTCCAAGAATTGCAATTAACGTTTTCATAATATATCCTTTTTACTTTATTCATTACGCCATCGGAATGCATCCCGATAGCTACGCTAACGCTGAGTTCTCTTCAGTAGAGAGCTCACGCGCAGCACGCCGCGCTTTTTTACCCTTTAACCACAGGAGGGAACGTTTCCGCTGTCCGAACCGTACTCTTTTGCAAAATCTCCAATATCTTGGAGTTTATCCTTCATGTCGGGATTGCCTAGAATGGTTGCCGCTGAGGGAAACCGTTCACCATACTCTTTGATAAACCCTTTTGCATCATTCGCAAAGAGCTCTTCCCATTCAGCAACCGTATGCTCAGCGGCAAATTTGGTTCCGTTCATGTTGAATTTCGCTTTGAGCGTTTTAAGATACACTTTTTGACCCGCTTTAGCGTCCGCTGAAGCAACTGTAGCACTGAGTGCCGCGATTAACAAAATTGAGAGTAACTTTTTCATTCTCGACTCCTTTTTCAGAGTTTCTCTTTCGAGATTCCCTTTTGATGAGAGCAGTATAAAAAGTTATTGTGAAGCGATTGTGGAGATTTTAGAGGGTTTGAATCTGATCGATCAATGTATCGATTTGTTGTTCTTGTTGATAGAGGGCGAAGTTTTTACGGACATAGGCTTGGAGCAAAAGCTTCAAATCGTTATTGCCGTGAAAATCGAAATCCTGCTTCATCTGCTCGATCAAAAATTTGGCAAAATCATCCTCCACGTCAATGTCGTAGCGTTTGGCATTGAGGGTGAGGGTTACTTTTGTCTTCATCCAAGCAAGCTTTCGATTTTAGAGACGATCGCTTCGATTTCAGCGTCTTTGCTGGCGAGTTCATCACCGTACATTTTAATCTCTTCATCTTTGGAAGCGATGATTCCATGGAGCCGTTCAATTTCGGCATCTTTGTTTTGCTCCGATCCTTTGATCGATGCGCTTTCGGCACGCAATGTCTCGATTTCGGCTTTAAGGGTTTGCTGTTGCGCGATCAAATCGGTAATAAGGGTTGATAATTTTTCCAATGGAGTCGGATTAAATAGCATGATTAACCTTGGGTGATGGAGTCTTAGTCATAATTTTAACACACTTTAACTCGCTCTCACTGAACTCTTGAATATTTTTTGATAAAGATTGATTGTATTTTTGAAGCTCAGTCCTATCTTTAATCAGATAGCTCTTATTTTTCATCTGTTCTAAAATCCATCTATTAATCCGTTGATGATAATGGAGTATATCTTTGTAATTATCAAGATTGCAGGTTACCTCTTTGGATATTTGAAAATCGTATATTTTGACGTTTGGATAGTGCGCCAACTGGATAAATAGATGGCGTTTAAATTGCTCTACCGTCCGTAACCATCCCTTATTCTCCATATCTTTGAAGGCAAGAATCGAGTACGGGGGGTAAAACAAATAAAACGTTGTCTCAGGATGATGTTGGATAAGAGGAATCAGATTCATATCGATATTGGCCTTCATCGCTTTAAAGGCATACTCGCTTTTAGTGTAATCCGGATTAAAGCCATATTTTTCTCTCCATTCATCAATGCGATCTTTTCTATTAAAATCATCTTCATTTGACTTATGCTGCCACTGATACATACGGTTCAAATCAAACATGACTGCCGGTTTCGGTAGTACAAAAGAATCCAAAGAAAATTTAAATGTATCGAAACTCAAAAAATAGCGATAATCGTTTAGGCGATTGTCATCATACAAATAAAAAGGGAGTGAACCCTCACCCTTAAATAAACGCGTTGGCTCTCCGGTAAAGGAAAAAAAATCAATCCCATAGATGACACTATCAATGTGGCGATGTTGATAGGCAGAATCTAACATAATTTTTATCTCATACGCCGTGGCTCCGGACATACAAAATTTAATCGGTTTGGTAAATTCCAAAATATCTTTGGTATCAGAAAGGAGAAAATTCTCCGTCATAGACGATCCGACAATCACTTGACTATAATCATACGTTTTGGCTAATCCCGGATTGAGATAACGTTCATTATCATAGATAGGTTTATAAAGTTTGGCTTTTCGGTATTGTTGAAACGGGTCTAAAATAAAGTTGATAACACCCATACTAAGCAGAGTAAGTAGTGATATTACAATAAACTTTAGTATCCAAGGGATTGGTTTCATGAATCAGCCTAAAAATTAAAATAGAGAAATGTTGAAATTTTACTCAGATGCAATATTCCCATACTCATTAAAAAAGCACCAAATAACAAACTCGTGTTGGATAAGCGGAAAGATTGTGCCATTTGATTGGAATTATTCGTGAAAAATGCACTTATTCCTAGGACAAAAACAATCATCATCATAAATAACTCTATAGTTGATAATCCACCGAATTCCAACATATCAGAGAACGGTTCAATCCCATTGAGTCCAAACATACCGGATAGAACATTAACCGCATCTTCCCACTCTTTTGCTCTAAAAAAAATCCATGTAATATTGATAAAGTTAAACGTAATGAACCATGCAAGGATTGTATTCATTTTACGCCCGCTCTGCTGCCATAACCGATGAGATACAATGGCGCTCCCATGCAAAGCTCCCCAAATAACAAACATCCATGATGCGCCATGCCACAACCCTCCAACCAAAAAGACACTAAAGAGATTAGTGTAGGTACGAAGTTCTCCGTGACGATTTCCCCCAAGAGGGATATAGATATAATCACGTAAAAAGCGCGATAGCGTCATATGCCAGCGTCTCCAAAAATCTTGGATATTGAGCGCTTTATAAGGACTGTTAAAATTGATAGGGAGCTTGATATTAAAGAGCAATGCAACCGCCAGTGCCATGTCGGTGTAGCCGCTAAAGTCAAAATAGAGCTGAAACGTATACGAGAGCGAAGTAGCCCAAGCAGACATCAACGATAGAGAGGCGGTATCCCCATATCCATACGACACCCAGATCGCAAAGGTATCGGCAATCACCACTTTTTTAAAAATCCCAATGGCAAACAGATACATTCCTACAGCAATATTTTTGGGTTTTAACACTTTATTGCGAACATCATCAAACTGCGGCATCATCTCTTTGTGATGCAAAATAGGTCCCGCCAGCAAATGGGGGAAAAAGGTGACAAAAAGAGTATAGTTGAGATAATCCATCTCTTTGACTTCGTTACGATACGCATCAACCAAATAAGCGATTTGGGTAAAGGTAAAAAAGCTGATCCCCAAAGGGAGGACGATCTTCATCAATTCCCAGTGGGTACCGGCTACTGTATTGGCATTGGTGATAAAAAAATCCATATACTTGAAATAAACCAATAACAAAACATTGGCAACGATACCAAACGTTAAGATGGTTTTAGACGTGAACCTCTTCTTCGAAAGATGGATAGTGTTGATATGGGTGATACTGGAGCCTACCGTAAAATTAAAGAGGATAGAACCCAAAATAATGGGGAGGTAAATAACATTCCACCACGAATAAAAAAAGAGTGAAGCAAATACCAACCATCCTTTTGAGGCTTGCGTTAGACGTTTTTTATTCAGCCAAAAATAGATACCAAAGGTGATCGGTAAAAAGAAATAGATAAATTCATAACTGTTAAAGAGCATTGTTGTAGACTGCTAATATTATTTATTTAAAATTATATAGTAATCATCTTAACTCAGCAGCCTATAGGTTGTAATCCATGTTAAGAAACAGCAATTTAGCTATAATTTCACATTTTATTTTTAGGGTCATTCATTGCCGATTTTTAAAGTCCATACCCCTTATCAAAGTGCCGGTGATCAGCCTGTCGCCATCGAAACACTTAGCTCCGGTATCAAGCGGGGAGAACGCTACGTTGCCCTAGAGGGGGTAACGGGTTCGGGTAAAACCTACACGATGGCCAAAGTGATCGAGAGCATCCAGCTCCCTACGATCATCATGACCCACAACAAAACCCTCGCGGCGCAGCTTTATAGCGAGTTCAAAAGCTTTTTCCCCGAAAATCATGTCGAGTATTTCATCAGCTACTACGACTATTATCAACCCGAAGCGTACATCCCACGTCAAGACCTCTTTATCGAAAAAGACAGCTCGATCAATGATGAACTGGAGCGTCTTCGCCTCTCGGCTACCGCGAACCTCCTCAGCTACGATGACGTCATCGTAGTCGCCTCCGTCTCTGCCAACTACGGTCTCGGTGATCCTGAGGAGTATGAAAAGATGGTGCAGGTAATCGCCATCGGGGATGAAATCAACCAAAAAAAACTCCTCCTCCGTCTCGTCGAGATGGGATATGCCCGAAACGATGGCTATTTTGACGGAGGGCATTTTCGGGTTAATGGCGAAGTGGTCGATATTTTCCCGCCGTATTGGCAGGATCAGGCACTTCGGATCGAGTTTTTCGGCGATGAGATCGAACGTTTGGCAATTTTTGAACCGCTTAATAACTCGATATTGGAAAACATCGAAACCTTTACACTCTACGCCACAAGCCAGTTTGTCGTAGGGCAGGAAAAACTCTCCCGCGCCATCAAACGGATCGAAGACGAGCTGGGAGAACGTCTCGCAGAACTCGACAAACAGGGGAAAATCGTCGAAGCGCAGCGCCTCAAACAGCGGTGCGAATTTGATCTGGAGATGCTTCAAGCAACGGGAATGTGTAAGGGAATCGAGAACTATTCGCGTCATCTCACCGATAAAAAACCGGGAGAAGCCCCCTATACCCTCCTCGATTATTTTGCCCTCCATCACGACAAATACCTCATCATCGTCGATGAAAGCCATGTGAGTTTGCCCCAGTTTCGGGGGATGTTTGCGGGGGATCGGAGCCGCAAAGAGGTGCTCGTGGAGTACGGATTCCGTCTGCCGAGCGCACTCGATAACCGACCGCTGATGATCGATGAGTTCATCGAAAAAGCGCCTCACTATATGTTCGTCTCAGCAACCCCCGCTGCACAAGAGCTCGAACTCTCCACCACCCTCGCCCATCAGATCATCCGTCCGACCGGTTTACTCGATCCTACCATCACCATTAAACCGATCACCAATCAGGTTGAAGATTTGCACGATGAGATCAAAAAAACGGTGGCTCTTGGGGATCGTGTCCTCGTCACCGTCCTCACCAAAAAAATGGCGGAAGCCCTCACAAAATACCTCGCCGATCTGGGGATCAAAGTGCAGTACATGCACTCTGAGATCGATGCGATCGAGCGCAATCAGATCATTCGGGGTCTGCGGGTCGGGGATTTCGACGTCCTCATCGGAATCAACCTCTTGCGGGAAGGATTGGACTTGCCCGAAGTGAGTTTGGTAGCGATCCTCGATGCTGACAAAGAGGGGTTTTTACGCTCCGAAACCTCCCTCATTCAAACCATCGGACGTGCCGCACGTAATGAACACGGACGGGTCCTCCTCTATGCAGATAAAATCACGGGATCAATGGAGCGGGCGATTAAAACCACCACCGACCGACGGGCGTTGCAAGAAGCCTACAACCGCGAACACGGCATCACCCCCAAAACCACCTCACGGAGTTTGGATGAAAATCTCAAACTCGAAGACCCCGCCGAACTCTATAACCGCTCCAAAAAAGCCAAAACCCTCCCTGCAGCGGAGCGGAAAAAACTGGTGGACGAGCTCACCGCCAAAATGAAAGAGGCGGCCAAAAAACTCGAATTCGAAGAGGCGGCGCGATTACGGGATGAAATCGCAAAGATTCGCAAATTATGAAAGAATTGTCCTCCGTGCATCCTTGAAAGCCGCGCGCGATGCAGTAGTGCCGAAAGGAACGCAGCGTTCTTGGATCACGGTATGGTCTTTTGGTACTTTTCTGACTAAACAGAAAAGTACAGTAATATAATATTTAAAAGGGACACATTTATTATGGATGAAATGCTCACCAATTTATCGACCTACGGGTACATCGTACTCTTCCTCTACTCCCTCGGAGGAGGTTTTGTCGCCCTTCTCGGTGCCGGAGTCCTCAGCTTTATGGGTAAAATGGATCTCTCCCTCTCTATAACCATCGCTTTTATCGCCAATTTTATCGGCGACTCCCTGATGTTCTATATGTCCCGATACCACAAACGGGAGATGATGGAGTATTTCAAAAAACATCGCCGAAAACTGGCATTTTCCCATCTGCTACTCAAAAAACACGGCTCATGGATCATCATCATCAAAAAATTCATCTACGGCCTCAAAACTCTTGTCCCCCTAGCAGTTGGTCTCACCAAATACGATTTTTGGAAATTCAGCGCTTATAACGCCATTGGTGCAGCGATTTGGGCAATCGTTGTCGGAGGACTCAGTTTCTTGTTCGGCGGTGCGTTGATCGAGGGGTATAAAATGGTTGCCGACAAACCCTATTTGGCTCCGGTTATGCTGATCATAGTAGGGGGAAGTGTTTGGCTCTATCTCTCGAGTGCTACAAAAAAACGTTAAGGGGGATAAAAAAGAAAGTGGATGGGGAAGAGGGATTCGAACCCCCGAATGACTGGACCAAAACCAGTTGCCTTACCGCTTGGCGATACCCCAATAAATGAGAGGGGAATTTTAAAAAAACTCCCCTTAAAAAAGTTTTAGAACAATAATTTTTCTTCCGTTACCGGTGTTTCACCCTGCGTCATATCAGGTGCAGCTGATGTATCGGTAAACGCTTCGCTATTGTTGGCATCATCAACAGGCGCTCGGTATACTCCGGCGGGGAGATCAAAATAGCGCTTGGTATTCGGATAGATTCGCATCATGTCTTCGTAAAAATATCGAAATACCGGTCCGGCAGCCCGTCCCCCCGTCTCACTTTTGCGCATCGGAGTATTGTTATCATGTCCGAACCATACGACCGTCTCCACCGTCGGAGAGTATCCGACAAACCATGCATCGACGTTGTTGTTGGTGGTTCCCGTTTTACCCGCAATCTCCATCCCATAAACGCGTGCCGGTGTTCCCGTTCCGTGACTCACAACATCTTTGAGCATCGACGTCATAAGATAAATCTGTTGAGGGGTATTGACCTGACGACTTTTGTTTTCGTATCGGATAGTCTCCCCTTTTGGGGTGATAACCTGACGGATCAAAATCGGATTAGTCAACGCTCCGCCGCTCGCAAACATCGTATAATATTTCGCCAAATCAAGTGGAGAGAGGTTGATTGTCCCCAATGCAATTGAGAGGTCGGGTGGGAGATTTTCGGTGATACCGTAACGGCGTAATCCACTGACGATATTTTGGAATCCCATGTCACTCACCATATTGATGGTTGCGAGGTTACGCGAATAGGTGAGTGCATTTCGGATGGTTACCATCCCCTTGTACTCGTTTTTGTAGTTTTTCGGTTTCCATGTCTTCTCTTCACCGTCTTCACCTGCATAGGTATAGGTACGAGCGATGTCAGGAACCATGGATGCCGGAGACATTCCGTTATCCAATGCGACTTGATAAATAAACGGTTTGAATGCCGAACCCGGCTGACGTTTTGCCTGCGTTACACGGTTAAAAGGGCTGAGAGAGTAATCATACCCTCCCACCATGGCCAAAATCTCTCCCGTATGTGGATCGAGACTGATAAGGGCACCGTTGAGTTGACGCTGCATATTTTCATCCAAATCGCCCGCCTCCTGTGCCCGTTTAAGAATTTCGTCACGGCCCGATTGGAGTGCTTTATACCCCGCTTCCTGCAATCTCATATCGATCGTCGTATAGATTTTGTATCCCCCGCTACGAATATCGGGGAAAGCATCGCCGAGCTGACGCATTACCTCGTCGATGATATAGGGACCTGAGTTTTTACTCAAGGTATCGTTATAGACTTTCGGTCGCTCCTGCGTCGCTTTATCATAGGTGGCTTGATCGATCCATCCCAGTTCATACATCCGTCCGATGACACGGTTTGCACGCCCGAGTGAAAGTTCATAATTCTTCGTCGGAGAATAGAAATTCGGTGCTTTCGGCAATCCCACCAGCATCGCCATCTCTTTGAGGGTCAACTCTTTGAGCGGTTTACGAAAATAACCGTCCGCAGCCGTTTTGATACCGTAGTAGCCGTGCCCGAGATAGATTTCGTTGAAATAACGCTCTAAAATCTGCTCTTTAGAGAGTTCTTGTTCGATTCGAATAGAATAAAGAACCTCTTTGAATTTACGGGAGAATTTTTTCTCACGATTCAATAGGGTGTTTTTAACGAGCTGTTGGGTAATCGTACTCGCCCCCTCTTTGAGCTTTCCGGCGCTCACGTCTTTGATGATCGCCCGCATGATCGCATCGGGATTTACCCCGTGGTGTTCGAAAAACATCGTATCCTCAATCGCCAACAACGCTTCGATGAGTCGAGGGGGAATGTTATCGTAGGAGACATAATAACGGTGCTCATCACTAAAGAGGTTGGCGATTTTATTCCCTTGACGATCATACACTTCGGTGGTTAATCGGGGTTGATACTGAATCAGTTTTTGGGTTTCATATTCGAATGTATAGATCAAATACCCCAAGAAAATGACGGGAACCATCACCCCGATTCCGATCGCAATGTAAAAATATTTTTTCATTCTAGTCCCTAAGGGTACTTTTTCGTATAATTCGATCAATCTCTAAATCCTCTGGTTTTAAATTCTGCCTCGATCAAGGCTTTGGTATACGACTCTTTAGGTGAATGGATCACCTCTTGAAGCTTACCTCGCTCAATGATCAATCCCTCTTTTAAGACACAAATATCATCGCATAATGCCGATGCTACCCCCATATCGTGGGTTACAAACAACATTTTAAATCCCATTCTCTGCTGTAGGTTTTTCAACAAAACCAACATCGCCTCTTTCGATGCGGGATCAAGCGCTGTCGTCGGCTCATCCAGCAGCAACAATCTCGGCTCTGATCCCAAAGCGATCGCCACAACCACACGCTGCAACTGACCACCCGAGAGTTCCGGAGGAAAACGTTCCAGCAACGCGGCATCGAGCCCCAGCAGTTCAAACAATTCGGTTGCCCGATCGCGATCAAAAAAAAGCTGATCTTTGATTCGCGTCAACGGCGAAAGTGCCGTAAAAGGGTTTTGGGGAACCAATGAGACGCTTTTCCCCGCTTTCCACTCAAAATCGCACGATTTGTCAAAATGAAGCTCCAATGCCGGATCCAAAAGACCCAAGAGGGCTTTTAAACTGAGCGACTTGCCGCTACCGCTCTCTCCCACCAATGCCAAAGAGTGATGGATTTGCATTTGAATATCCACCAATTTCCTCGTATCACGGGTGATTTTGAGCCGATCGATTACAATGGGTTTCATTTCGCTATTTTACCCTAATCTGTGTTAAACGCCGACACGCCTCTCTCAAAATCCCCTCATCCAACTCAAGCCGTGCAATAAGACGGATAATAGCGTGTTTGACGGTCGGCTGACGGATGGCACCCACATGAATACCCAAACCCTCTCGTAACTCACGCTGGATTCGCATCACTTCACGGTTATCTCCGATCACGACGGGGGCAATCAATCCATCTATCGACAATCCCAACTCATCGTATACGATCTGTTGACGTTTAGCTATCTCCTCACGCAACCTCTCACAATGCTCTTGGATAAACAAAAGGGCATGGTGTCCCAAAGCGGTATCGTAAAGTGAAGGCGCCGTTGCGTAAATAACGTTTTTGGCTCGATTGATCAGATAATTACAAATATGCTCTGAGGAGAGGACATACGCACCAAAACTCCCGTATGCTTTCCCCAATGTCCCCATTTTGATCATCAAAGGCGTCGGTTCAATCGAGTAGTGATCCAAGATCCCCATCAAATGTTCTCCGATCACTCCGCTGCTGTGCGCCTCATCCAAAATCAAAATAGCCTGATGGACTATGGCGAGCTCAATGATCTCGCGGGGAACACAATCCCCCCCCATCGAATAGATCCCCTCGACGGCGACGATAAGCCGTTTCTCTTTATGCGCGATGAGTTGGGATTCCAAAGCCTCCGCATCGTTGTGAGGAAAAAAGATCACTTCCCCCTCACACATCCGAGCCCCGGCTATCCCGCTGGCATGGTACTCCTCGTCCATAAGCAACACATCACCTTTGCGTACTAACGCCTCTATCAAGCCGACATTGGCATTAAATCCGCTCCCCATAACAATCCCCGCTTCAAAGCCGTTCGCTTCACAAAGGGCTTTTTCAAACGCCGCATGGATCGGATGATAGCCGTTGACGAGCATAGAGGCTTTGGGGGAGTGATCGGGATAGTGAGAGAGCGTTTCACATGCTTGATGATGAAGCTCTTTATGATGCGCCAGACCCAAATAATCGTTCGATGCGGCATCGATCAGAGCCTCATCCCGCAGGTGACGTTCACGGTAACGTCCGGAGCGTTTGAGCGCTTTGAGCTCGCTTTCGTATGGAGTATTCATCATTGACGCGGAAGCTGTGCGATGTATTCGCGAATCTCCCGAATCCGCTCATCATCGGCAGGGTGAGTCGAGAGAAATGCGGGAGGTTTTTGGGAGCTTTTCGACAAGCGAGCCATATTCTCCCAAAACTTCAACGCTTGCGCGGGGTTATATCCTGCTTTATACATCAAATAAACCCCGATTTGATCGGCTTCATGTTCGAATTTTCGGCTGTAGGGGAGGATCAATCCCACTTGGGAGGTGATTCCGTACGCTTGGGAATAGAGATTTTGATACTGCGCGGGAACGTTGAGAGCCGCCGCGATAACCTGAGCACCAATATTGCTTGCACTCTGCATCGACATCCTCTCGGCCCCGTGACGGGCAAGAGCATGGGCGATCTCATGCCCCATTACGGTTGCAATCTGATCATCATTTTCGGTAATTTTCAAAATCCCCGTATAGAAAAAAACCTTTCCTCCGGGGAGGCAAAACGCGTTGGGGGTATCGTCGTCAATGACGGTAAACTCCCACGCAAAATCGCTCCGTCCGCTCACTGCCGCAATTTTTTGACCGATCCGTTTAACACGCTCTTGCAGTTTTTTATCGGTACTAATTTTCGAGGTTTCAACCACTTTTTTGGCTTCGGTTGCCCCCAACGTCATCTCCTGATCGGGAGAGATCATCATAAACTGGGTACGGTTGGTGAGCGGGGTGGTTGCACATCCGGCTAAAAGTGCTGCCGCTGCAAAAAGATTAACTACACGCATCTTTACTCCTATAAAAAAGGTTTCAACACTTCGATTGAGAGTCCCATCGCGGTACTCTCATAACCACTCATTTCACGGATATAGGACTTGCAAAATCCTTCCACCATGCACGCTCCCGCTTTTCCCCGCCACTCGCCGCTCTGAAGATAACGTTCAATATCATTCACATCAAACGGATCGAAAAAATAGCGTGTAATCGAAATATCGATGAGTTCGAGTTTGGGAGTTTTATAAATCATACAGGTGAGTATATCGGTTTCCGCACCGCTTTGGGTCGCTAAAATAGCCCGAGCGTCCGCTTCGTCTTTGGCTTTGCGCAGTATCTTCCCCTGAGCGGTAACGACCGTATCGGCAACGAGCAGAGGATAATCGTCACATCCGAATTTCTCCAGATTGACACGGTATTTGCCGAGCGTCGCCTGATAAACAAAATTTTTGGGAGAGGTTGCAATGATGGAGTCTTCATCAAAATCGATGGACTCTTGGATAAAAGGGATACCCGCCGTTCTTAAGAGTTCGGCACGGGTGATGGAAGAGGATGCTAAGCGGAGCATATCAAGCGTGAGCGCCTCGTAAAAAGACGCCGATGTAGATCGCGAGAACGCCTAGAGCGATGTTGATGGGAACCATATATTTGGCAATGAGCCCCAGCATCTCTTTCGCCGTATCAATGTCATCCGCTTTGAGTGCATCTTCAGCTTTTTTGCGGCGCCACATCATCGCACCTAGGTTGAGTGCCATAATGAGCCAAATCGCCTCTTTGATATGAATGGTGTTGTAGAGGCTCATCGCATACTCATCAATCACATTCCCCATCGGATCCACCGCAGCGGTGCGGAATCCGAGCCCAACCGCCATAAATACAGCGGTGCTGATCAATACGATCACAAACGGCCATACGATACTAAAGAGCCGTTTGAGGGTATGGGCAGCACGTTCCAATCGTATTTTCGGATCAGTGATCATAGAGAGTGCTTGGTGGGTCGCAAAACGGATAGCGATCATCCCCCCAACCCAGATCACTGCACTGAGAACGTGCAAAAAGACGATCAACGTACGGTGATGGGCAAACGTTTCGATCAAAAATTCTTTCATTGACCGAGCTCCGCCGTGACAAATGCCAATGCAGCTTCTTTGGCTTCGCCCAATTTGGAAGCGTCTTTTCCACCCGCTTGGGCAAAATCAGGGCGTCCGCCGCCTCCGCCACCAAGTATCGGAGCAACCGCTTTAATCCAATCGCCCGCTTTCACCGGGGTATTTTTTGCCCCTGCGGCGATAAGCACTTTATCATCCTTGACTTGGAACAAAATCACCGCAACCGAATCGTGCTGATTTTTCAACTCATCGATTCGCTCTTTGATATCCCCAACTCCCAACTCGGCAACGACAACCGCTGTATTGCCCATCATTGTAACCGCCAACTCCTCTTTTGCCGAAGAGGCCAATGCCGACATCTCCGATTTGAGGGTTTTAACCTGCTCTTTAAGACGCTCGATACCCGCCAAAACATCGCGGTTTTTAACTGATGTTTCAACCTCTTCGAGGAGATGGCGTTGTTGTTTAAAGAGTTTATATGCTGCATTGCCGCACACCGCTTCGATACGGCGAACCCCTGCACTCACACCACTCTCTTTGACGATGACGAATGTCCCAATCGATGCGGTGTTATCGACATGAATACCGCCGCAAAACTCGACCGATGCGGTTCCGAAATTGACGACACGGACGGTATCGCCGTATTTTTCACCAAATTGCGCTTTCGCACCTGATTTTTTTGCATCGTCGATGCTCATCTCTCTTGTCAACCCTTCCAACGCATGGAAGATGTGATGATTGACCCGCTCTTCGACCAAAGCGATCTCTTCGTGAGACATTGCTTTGGGATGGGAGAAGTCGAAGCGAAGACGATTGTGCTCGACGAGTGATCCCGCCTGCGCAATGTGATCACCCAAAATCTCATACAACGCCGCATGAAGTAAGTGGGTTGCCGAGTGGTGTTTGGCAATCTCGTTGCGTGATGGATCGACAATCGCATCGACCGTTTCACCGACACTCAAAGTCGCTTTTGTTTCGATGTGCGAAAGATTCAACCCGTGGAATTTTTTGGTATCAAGGACCGATGCTTTCTCGCCTAAAACGCCGGTGTCGCCGCATTGTCCCCCGCTCTCCGCATAAAACGGCGTCTCTTCAAGAAGCACCCATCCGCGCTGAGACGCATGGAGTTGATCGACCCTCTCGAAGCTCTCAGAGAGAAGTGCTTGAACTTTGACCGGCGCTTTGGTATAGCCGTATCCGATAAAGGTGTTGACACCGAACGTCTCCAAGAGAGCTTTGAAATCCCCCTCGACGTGAGCGTCTCCCGAACCTTTCCACGCCGCTTTGGCACGGGCACGTTGTTCGCTCATCAATGCTTCAAACTTCTCAACATCGAGACCCATATTTTTCTCACGAAGCATATCTTCAGTCAAATCGAGCGGGAATCCGAAGGTATCGTAGAGTTTGAACGCTACTTCACCACTAAAAGTCTCTTTGGTATTTTTGAGTTCTTCGTTGAAAAGTTCGATCCCCGACGCGATCGTTTTAAAGAACCGCTCCTCTTCGAGCATCATCTGCTCTTTGAGAACCGCCAATTTTTCCACGATGTAGGGATATTGTTTTCCCATCACTTCGGCTACTGTATCGGCAACCTCAAACATAAACGGTTTGGTAAATCCGAGGAGATACCCGTGACGAACCGCGCGGCGCAAAATACGGCGCAATACGTAACCACGACCTTCGTTGGAGAAGTTTGTCCCTTGAGCGAGCAAGAACGTTACGGTGCGGATGTGATCGGCGATAACGCGATACGAAGCTCCCGTAGCGTAAACATACGGTTTGCCGATCAGAGCTTCGACTTTACGGATGATCGGCATAAAGAGAGAGCTGTCATAGTTGCTGGTGACCCCTTCGAGTACCGCCGTAGCACGCTCTAATCCCATCCCGGTATCGATAGAGGGTTTCGGCAACGGGATCAACGGCCCGTCTTTGACCTTTTTCTCATACTGCATGAAAACAAGGTTCCAGATCTCCAAGAATCGGTCACCGTCTCCCCCCATGTAGTCCTCTGGGCCGTTAAACGCTTCCGCACCCTGATCGATGAAGATCTCCGAACACGGTCCGCACGGTCCGGTATCTCCCATCTGCCAAAAGTTGTCCTTATCGCCAAGACGCATGATCCGGTCGGCAGCGATATGTTTTTTCCAGATTTCTTCAGCCTCATCATCAGACTCATGGACGGTTACCCAGAGTTTCTCTTTAGGGAGCTTCATCACTTCGGTGACAAATTCCCATGCGTAGGCAATCGCCTCTTCTTTGAAATAATCGCCGAAACTGAAGTTCCCGAGCATCTCAAAAAACGTGTGGTGACGCGCCGTGTGACCGACGTTCTCCAAGTCATTATGTTTTCCCCCTGCGCGGATACACGTCTGTGCACTGGTCGCACGCGGGTTAGCAGGGATCGGAATGTCGCCTGTGAAAATCGATTTGAACGGAACCATACCGGCATTTGTAAAAAGGAGGGTTGCATCGTCGGGAACAAGGGCAGAACTTGGAGTTCGCTCGTGTTGTTTGGATTCAAAAAAGGCCAAAAAGGCTTCACGGACATCTAACATAGGGTTACTCGCACATAGTAAAATTGCGCGATTATAGCGAAGAAGGGCTAAAAACCCAATGCTTTTAACCTTTGCCTTCTTCCGTGACGATTTTAAGAAAGTATTGTTTCATACATGAGTACAATATTTTGATACATCCCTATACCCTTACCGGAGACTTCTCATGAATACGCTCGTCCGTATTTCACTTTTTTCACTATTGTTGTTACAAAACCTTTATCCTAATCAAGCCTCGATACCCGAGCCGGCACAGTTGCCGGGGACGACTATTATCATTGACACTCCTCTCCAGACTTGGCAGATCAAGCGGAAGAAGTATATCGATGCGTATGTTAAACTTGGACAGAATCCGCAAGATCAGGAGAGTATCTCCTACATCGACACGACACTAAGTGAGTTTGAAAAAGCGATGTGGTCCAAAACCCCGATTGAAGTAATGGATCTCTTACAGACATTTTATGTTCCGCAAGAGGGGATCAAAGTGATGCCTCAGGTCATCGCCGAGGCTATTTTAGGGTATCGTGATACCCTGCAGTGGGCTTTGGCATCCGGAAAAGCCGAAATTATCAATAACGACCAGTTTTTACTCAGGGCACTGCGTGCAGGGGGTGAAAAACCGCTAGCCGACCAATGGTTTGGACTTATTGATGCCAACTACACTGAAGCGAAGCAGATTATGGAACAAGGAATTCAATACGCAAGGAGGATCGATTCGCTGAAGACGAGAACCGACTATTATGACCGTCAATGGCCTACCGCCTTCGGGCTGGAGCGGATCATGCCAGAGCTCTCAGGTCAGCCTGGTCCCGCGAAATCTGCTAAACCTCTGATGTCAGACGAGGCTGCCATGGAAGAAGCGATCAAAAAGATCAGTTCTTACTATCTTCCCGATCGCCTCAAGCCGGCACAAAAATAACGCTTACGAAAATGCCCGATTAAGAGCGCTAAACATCGCCTTGATCGAGGCGACAGTAATATCGTTATCGCATCCGACACCGAAATATTTCTCTAGTCCATCGGTCTGAATCTCGATATAGGCGACCGCTTCGGCACTGGACAGTTCTCCACGCGAATGCTCGCTGTACGAGAGGATTTTGAATCCGTGAGAATACTCTTTCATCAACGCATTTTTACACGCATCGATCGGACCGTTCCCCTCCCCTTCACTCCGGATCAGTTTACCGTTATGGGTATATTCCAACACACATTTGGCGGAGTGCTCTTTCGCACTCTCCGAGATTACCGAATAATCGACAAACTCAATATCGTGCGGCTCGCCAAAGTAGGTTTTTTCAAAAATTGCCAAAATCTCTTCGCTGGTGAGTTCCCGTCCCGCTTCGTCGGTCACATGCTGAACGATGCGACCGATCTCAGGGTGCATTTTCTTCGGTAACGAATAGCCGAATTTATCTTCGAGGACGTAGGCTACGCCCCCTTTTCCTGATTGAGAGTTGATACGGATAATCCCCTCGTAGTTGCGCCCAACGTCCTGCGGATCGATCGGCAAGTAAGGCACTTCCCAAAATGCATCCTCTTTCGAGCGCTGATACGCCAATCCTTTGTTGATGGCATCTTGGTGGGAACCTGAAAACGCCGTATAAACAAGTTCTCCGACGTACGGATGACGTTCATGGGTTTTCATATCGGTGCACTCTTCGACGACGCGAACAACTGTCTCCAAATCGCTGAAATCCAACTGCGGATCAACCCCTTGGGTGTACATATTGAGCGCCAACGTGATGATGTCGACGTTACCTGTACGCTCGCCGTTGGAGAGTAACGTCCCCTCGACACGATCGGCACCTGCCAATAACGCCAACTCCGTTGCGGCAACAGAAGTTCCACGGTCGTTGTGGGTGTGAGTCGAGATCAATACATGCTCACGGTTGGTCAAATGACGACTCATCCACTCGATCTGATCGGCATAAACGTTCGGTGTCGCCATTTCGACCGTCGCAGGGAGGTTGATCACTACTTTGCGATCCGGTCCAATACCCCATCGATCCGTCACAGCATTACAGATACGGGCGGCAAATTCCAACTCCGTCCCCGTAAAGCTCTCCGGAGAGTACTCTAACATGATTTCACCATCGTGTTTAAGGGCACGCGCTTTGACCATATCGACCCCCTCCAACGCCAATGCGATAATATCGTCTTGCTCTTTGCCGAACACGATTTTACGCTGAGCGACCGACGTGGAGTTGTACAAATGGACAATCGCTTTTTTAACTCCCGCTAACGCTTCAAACGTTTTGTCGATCAAATGTTCGCGCGCTTGGACGAGAACCTGTACCGTCACATCATCAGGGATCAGTTTTTGATCCACCAACGTGCGCAAAAAGTCAAATTCGACTTTGGATGCGGAGGGGAATCCCACCTCGATGTTTTTAAATCCGAGTTTTAGCAAGAGGTTGAAGAGAGAGAGTTTTTGTTCCAAATTCATCGGGGTGATCAACGCCTGGTTTCCGTCGCGAAGATCGACACTACACCAGATAGGGGCGTGCGTGATGGTTTTGGACGGCCAAGTTCTATTTGGCAAATCAACTTGAGGATACGGGCGGTATTTGCCCATGGATGCGTGTTTCATAGGAAACTCCTTTGATTTTTCTCTCCTCATTGCCCTTGCTGGTGGCAATAAGTGGGCGAATTATAGCAAAAACCTCTTTTACCGATATTAGGGCATTTATATATTATAATTGAGAAGAGTTAGGGTGAGGATAAAACGATGAAAAAATTTCTCGCAATTTTATTATTTATAGCATCTTTTGCGCTTGATGGATTTTCCGTTCCCAATTTTCAAGGAGCAGGATCAGCCGTAAGTGGTACAGGTTCTGCAACACCGACGTGGCCTGCACATCAAACAAATGATGTAGCGTTACTCTTTGTCGAGTCAAGAGGCAATCAGGCAGTATCTTTAAGCGTACCGGCTGGATTTACCCAAGTTAGTGGATCACCCCAAACAACTACGACAGGGTCAGGTGGAACGCGATTGAGTGTTTTTTGGTGTAGAGCCACATCCTCCAATATGAGCAATCCTACAATAGCGGATCCAGGAAATCACGTTACAGCTCAAATTTTAACCTATAGAAATGTTATTACTACTGGAAATCCTTGGGATGTTACTGGAGGAGGTATCAAATCTATTGCAAGTACTTCCCTCTCACTTGCGAGCATCACTACTACAGTAGCCAACACCCTGATTGTTCAAGGTGCATCTAAAGATTTAGACTCAACAGCCGCTGGTTTTAGCAATCAAACAAATGCAAATCTAATCAATGTTGCCGAACGAACAGACTTTGGAACCAATGCAGGTAATGGAGGCGGTATTGCTGTATGGGATGGCAGTAAACTGACAGCTGGTGCAATTGGCACTACCACAGTAACGGTATCATATAGTCAAAATGCATATCTTACAATCGCACTTAAACCAACTAATTCTCCACCTATTATCACTTCTCCAAACAGTGGAAATAGCTACTCTGCCAATGTTGCAGAAAACACTACAGATGTAGCCTCAGTCGTTGCAACTGACCCTGATGGACAAACAATTACATACACTCTCTCCGGGACGGATGCCTCTAAATTTTCAATCACTAGCGGTGGGGTCATTAGTTTTGTAACCCCACCCGATTTTGAGGCACCCACAGATAACGGAGGCAATAATGTTTATGACTTTACTGTCACAGCGAGTGATGGTACATTGACAGATACCCAAACCTTTTCTATCACCGTCACTGATATGAATGAGAATCCTCTCTCTGATTATCGTTTGGATGAATGTAAATGGATTGGGGCCACAGGAGAAGTCAAAGACAACAGTGCAAATGGATACAACGGTATCGCAATATCATCACTCACAACCAATGATTCGGGTAAGATCAATCGATCCACTACATTCAATGGTCTTACCCACTATATTTCAATACCACAAAATAGCACGAATTCTTTGCGATCTACCGGATCTCTTGTATTTTGGATTAAAACTACCCAAGTTGGAAACGCTACAAATTGGCTCGCTCCGGGTATCAGCGGAATTGAAGAATCGGGAGGTCAAAACGATATATTTTGGGGATGGATCGATAATAACGGAAAAATCGCTTTATCGGCAAAATCAGATAGTAATCATGCTAAATCTACGACTTCGATCAACAACGGTGCATGGCACCATATCGTACTCACTAGAGACAGTGTGACAGGTGCACTACAAACCTATGTGGATGGGATACTAGAAGGGACTGCGACAGGGGGAGTTGGAGCTGTTACCAATAATTTTACAAATATCGGACGTATTGAAGATACAGGGGGAACACCTGAATACTTCAGTGGTTCACTCGATGAAATTAAAATTTTTGATCATGTTTTAAGTACACAAGAAATTCAAAATATTTACAACAATGAATTATCCGGCAAAAATTATGATGGTACAACGCGTTCACCGGTTATATGTGATACCCCTCCGACACTGACGATTGCACCTCAAAGCTACAACGAGGGCAATATCACTAACACTATCGATTTCCCTATTACCGTCACTGGCTATGCCGGTTCCAGCACCTACTATGTTGATGTGAATACTTCCGATCTTACGGCAATATCGAGCTCAGATTATAATGCTACCAATCAACGAATCTCCATCACAGGAAACGGAACGGTCAATATTCCGATCACTCTCTACGGCGATACAACATATGACCAAAACAAAACCTTCAGCGTAACATTATCCAATGCATCCACTGGAGTAACGCTCTCCGGCTCACCGGCAACTATCACCATACTCAACGACGATCCGATGCCCACACTATCGATTAGTGATCTAAACATCAGTGAAGGGAACAGTACCGCTCCGCTCACAAATCTCGCTATCACTTTATCCGATATCAGCAATGTCGATACCAATGTCACCGTCACCGCTAGCGATTATTCAGCGTTTAACGGGATAGATTATATTTCTCCTCTAACCCAAGTGGTTACGATTCCAGCCGGGCAAACGTCGGTCAATATCCCTGGTATTTCTATTATCGGAGATACTAATTACAGCCCGGACAAAGAGTTTTTAATCACCCTCTCCGATCCGATCAATGCAATATTGGGTGATGAAAATGCTACCGTTACAATCATCAATGATGATGATGCACCTACTCTCAGTATTCCTGAAATTTTTTCTATCTCTGAGGGGGGGACGGGGACAAAACTCGCCACCATTACCGTTTCCCTCAGCGGTACCAGCTCCCAAACCATCACCGCCGATTTTACGACACTAGACGGTTTTGCAACGGCTACTGGAAATCTCTCAAGCGGTGGACAAGACTATATTATGCAGAGTGGCACAGTGACCTTTTTACCGGGTGAAACGACCAAAGAGATCACTATCACCATCAACGGTGACATGCTCTATGAACCCGATGAAAATTTGTCAATTCAGCTCTCTAATATCCAAAATGCCAAATCCGGGAATCTCACCAATACTCTCACGATCATCAATGATGATTCTATTCCCGTCCTCTCAATCAACAGTGTCTCTCAAAGTGAAGGAAATACCTCCACAACTTCATTTGTTTTTACCGTTAGTGCATCCGGAGGGAGCGCACAACCATTTACATTCAGTTACAGTACCCGTGACGGAACCGCTAAAAGCTACCCTTATGCACCCGATAGTTTCGGGACGACAAAACCCTATGCCCTTTTGTACAATCCCGGCAAACAAGACTATAACACTACCAACGGTGTCATCTCATTCGCCCCAGGTGAAACCACCAAAACGATCACGGTCAATGTCATCGGCAATACGATATTTGAACCGAATAAAATCTTTTATGTCGATATTGTCAGTGCCAACGGCGCCGACATCAACCCTTTGGCAAAAAGCGGTACCGGAACGATCCTCAACGATGACACCAGTTTTGCCGGTCCTAATGTACGTGATTTTAAACCGGTCTATTCCAATACATTCAACGGAAATGTTCGTGTTTTTGGAAATACCATCGTGGTTAAAAATGGAACCGGATGTACTACAGGAACTCAAACAAACTGTGATCCAGGTACTGCCAATAACAATAGCGTCGATGTTAAATTTGCACAAATCGATACCTCTGCCGGGGCACCGTTGACCAATTCATCCGCAGAGCTAAGTACCACATTCGTCCCGGCCGGATCAACGATCAAATGGGCTGGACTTTACTGGCAAGGGTATTTATGTGGCGATGAAAAAAACACTCCCTCTAAAAAATCTAATGCTATCAACGTCAAACTCAAACGTCCTGGAGATACTAGTTATCAAACACTCCAAGCCGATTTGTTTAACTGGGTTTATCTTGCCAATAATGGAAACTGTAACACCGGCACAGAGCGGTGGTACTATCAAGGAAGCAAAGATATTACCAACATCATCAACAAAACCTCTCCTCAAGGAAACTACTACGTAGGAGAGATCATCTCCCAAACAGGAACCCCTGTTGGGGGTTCTTTTGGAGGATGGTCAATAGCTGTCGTTTACGAAAACACCGCAACCGAATCCGTTAAAAATGTTGTGGTGTATGATGGATACATGGCCATTGCGGCGAATGCCGATTTGGATCAAAAAGGTGTCTTAAGCTCATTTTCTACAAATTTGGAAGGATTTATCACCCCAAGAAAAGCCCCGATTGCATCCACCTTTCTATGGTTTGGAGGTGAAGGGGATTTAGGTTCTACTGGGGATGCCATCACCCTTACCAAATCGGACAATAGTGCTGTCTCTCTATATAATTCTAAAAACCCTGCAAATAATATTGCAAACTCCGCAATAACGTATAAAGACACTTATGTCACAAATAGATCTCCAAACTGGCAAAATACCATTGGATTGGATATCGATGATTTCGATATCAGTTCCATTCTAAGCCCGTGTCAAAGCCAAACTAAAGCGACTCTTACCAGTACCGGAGACGGTTATTTCCCTGGAATGTTTGCATTTTCAACCGAAGTGGCACAGGGGACGGCATGTTATAACGAAGGGGCTGTTTTTAACTTTGTCAGTACCGGAAAGGTGACCGATGGAAAAGATGACAACTCTCCTGCCTATGAAAATGCCCTCTATACGCAAATTGCCAATCAGGGAACCAGCTCGATCGATCTGATTGCCAAACGAGAATACAAACCAAATGGGCTAATCAGTGACACTGAAACCATGCTGAGCACTCCGGGGTACAAAGGGATCGTTCATATCGATTTCGTTCAACCTACCCCGACAGCCTGTGATCAAAAAATTTCTTTAGGGACAGACTACAACATCGCCTTTGCCCAAGGATATACCAACCGGCTTCCGGTAGCGGTCAATTTTCCGCAAATCGATACCAATCTCAGCGCCCGGGTCCGCTATCTCGTCAATGACTCAGGATTTGCCGAACCATGGTCATGCGATACGATGAGCACCGGATGTATCCTCGATTATTTGGTCAACAAAAGGGGGGCAACCGTCTGTTTGGATGAGTGTAATGCTACAAAAGGGGCAACCTTGAGCGGTTGTCAAACCTGTATTTTCGATCCTGCAAAAACGATCACCGTAGCTTATCCATCCGATCCTAATGCAGCGATTCCAAGCACTATTACCGATACAACCAAACTGACCCGTGTCGCATGTTCTAAAGATAGTTTTGCCGTCCGTCCGGATCGCTTTACTATCACCTCTTCAAAAAGTCTGTTGTATCCCGGGGATACATTTACCCTCACCATTACCGCCGTCGATGCAGTGGGAAATACCATGACCAATTACGCACCGACTTACAACACGACCAATTTTACCACAACCGTATCAGGGGGAACAATCGGTTCGTTCACTGGTTTCACCAACGGAATCGCAACGGTTTCAATCACCGCCGGAGCAACGGTAGGAAATTTCACATTTACTATCGCTGAAAAAACTCCCAAAGAATACGCGATTATCGATGCAAACGATGGGAGCGGATCAAGCCGGTTTATCTCTAACGGAACCTATATTTTTACCGTATCCCCAATACTTTCCAATCTAAACCTCATGATGGATGAATGTGCATGGAGCCACGGTGTTGTCGGAAGTGTCAAAGATTCGAGCGGCAAAGGGTTGCACGGAACCCCCTATTACGCCAATACGACCGCTTCGACCGGAAATTTTAAATCCTACCGCAGCGGAGACTTCACCACTGCCAACAATGCCAAAGTGGAAATCGATGACAACGTGTTGTTACGCCCGAACAATCTCACCGCTATGTTGTGGCTCAAACCGAGCGGCAATCAAAGCAGTTATACCGGCGTCATGATGAAAGGCTCTACCGGAAACTATCAATCCACCTCTAAATCTTGGAGTGACGGATACGGTTTTTATATCAATAACAGTTCAAAACTCTGTTTTTACGTCAGTAAATCTGCAACCGCCTCTGTCTGTTCAACAACATCGATTGCAAGCGGCACATGGATGCATGCCGCGGCAACGTATGACGGTGAAACGATCAAACTCTACATCAACGGCAATACGACACCGCAAGCGACCAAAACGTATTCGAGCAGTACCAACCTCATCGATCTATCGACCGGCAAACTTTATATCAGTTCAACACCCCAAGCAACCGGTCAATTTTTCAAAGGGTACATTGATGAAGTCCATCTTATGGACCGTACTCTTCTACCTTCCCAAATCGCGGGGATCTATTCCAATGAGAACAACGGAAACGATCTTAACGGTGTCAGTAAGCCTAATGCAAGCTGTAACTACACCGTCAATCTTTCGCTCTCAAAAACACCGAACGGATTAAATCTTCTCCCCGGAGATTCGGCAACCTTCACCCTATCGGCAACCAACCTCGCATCCAGCGGAGGGACAGCTGACAATCTCACCATCTACGATACGGTACCCAGTGTTTTAACCATCACTTCCGTCTCCAGCGGCTGTAGCGTATCGGGACAGACAGTAACCTGTTCGACTCCGTCATTAATCAAAGACAACAGTGTCAGCTACAGTGTGAACACCGCTGTAAACTCTGCCGCAGCTTCGGGAACCTATACCAATACCGCCAACGTCCTCTCTACCCAAACCAATATCGGGACAACCAGTTCATCCGTTAATTTTACGATCCTCAATAATCCGAAATTTGACGCTTTTGATACCGCAAATTTTGGTAACAAAAAACTTTATACCCGAGCCGTCGGCAAAACGGCAACCATCCCGATCTATTCGCTTAATCAAGCCGCTACAGCTATTCAGCCTTACAGCGCTTCATTAGTCGGTGTTCGTGTCGTCGATGCGTCATCGTGTCCAAACGGAGGAAGCAGCGCTTGGATCGACGTTAATCTATCCACCGGATTGAATAGCTTTAGCTATACCCCCTCCAAAGCGGTAAAAAATCAGAAAATTCAATTTGCCACTAAAAATTCCGGATACAGCGATGCAACCTGTTCCAGTGATACGTTTGCCGTTCGCCCTTCTCAATTTAGTATCTCTTCTTCTTCGATACGAGCAGGAGAAGAGCTGAACGCGACAGTACTCAACGGCGGATTGGGTTATAACGGAAATGCGGTAGTCCATACTGCCTTGAACTCTTCAAAACCTGATTGTGCGACACAGACCAATTTCTTGTTGGATAACGAACTCATTACCTTGTTAAACTTCAATGCCGATCGAAATATCAACCCGATGGTTGCCAAAGACATCGGTGCAATCGATTTGACCCTCTCCGATACCACGTGGACACTGGAAGACAAAGGAAACGGGGACTGCGACGGAACAGTAACGGATGACACTATCTCAAATGGCAAAGCAGGATGTGATATTATCACCTCTCTTCCCCTAGCTATCAATCCTTATCAGCTTACAACCACTGTTACCAACTTTAGCCCAACATGGCTCTATCTTGATTCAAGCCGAACACAGCATGTAAGTGTCAATACAAATATTACTTCCTACGATAAACTCGGGAATATCACCAAAAATTTCAGCGACGAATGTTTCGGATCAACCGTTCCACTCGGTTTTTATTTCACATCGACAGGGACATTACCAACCGATGTGAACCTTTCACTGACATCAACTACCGGATCACAAAACACCATCCTTGAAACATCGACTCATTACGGTACTGTTTTCAACACCCCTTATTTTATGGTGAGCAACAATTCGTTCAAAAACGGTGAGTCTGCACTCTCACTGCAATTTAATTTTCTACGATCGTATTCAACACCTATCAATCCATTTACCCTTACACTTACCGATGTAAAAACGAACGATGCAACCGTTCTTTTCAATAATGATGCGGTAAGTTTAAACCACCCGGCAACGTTTGTTTACGGCCGCGCACGCGCCTATGACGTCACAACAAATGAAACCTCAGCTCCGAATCCTGTTGAAATCGAAATTTATAGCACTACCTCCAGTGGCTTTGTCGGCGGCATGCATCAAAACGTTCTCCATTGGTATCGCAATTATTATCATGATTCGATTGCGGAAGGGCGGGTTATCCAAGGGGGATTCGCTCCGGGAACGTCGTCGTCGAATGTCGATACGTCCATTTCTCCTGCTGATGGGCTCCAAAATGTATCCGTCACCTCATCGACCGATCAGAGCGTCCATTTGGATATCAGCCCATGGTTATGGTATTCTCCCAAATACAGTTACGATTACAGCGGAGATTGTACGCGACATCCGTGTTTCCGATACGACTATACCGATGCGACTTCCTCAGTTCAGGGGGTCAACAGCGGTACGTTCCAAGGGAGTGATTTTCAAATGGCACCGGCAAAAAACATCACCAACAAAGGGGTAAAACTCTTTCGATGAGAAAAGGTCTCACCCTAATCGAACTCATCCTCTCCATGGTGATCATCGGGATCGTCTTTACCGTCATCCCGCGCCTCATTATGTCGATGAATCAGGGGGCGCAAACCACCCTCAAAGAGGAGGCGATGTACAACGCAATGGCGCAGATGGGGATGATTATCAATCTTCCGTGGGATAACAACAACACCCAAAATCCCCAAATTCTCTCCGTCACTTCCGGAAATGCCGCCTATGATTGTGATACTACCAGCGGCTATCGGATCGGCGGATTTATCGGAGGGCGCAACTGCATCCCCTCACCAGGAATCAGCTACAATGCAAGCCCAATCGGAAAAGAGGATAGCGAGAGCAACGATATCGATGATTTCGCCAACACCGATGTCAATGCGACCAAAAACTGCTCCAGCGGAGTCAGAGGGCTTTTCGGGATCAACACTACCGTCCAATACGTCGACGACCCCTCATCAGCGGGGACAGCAACGCTGAGCAACAACCCCTCTGCAGGTCAATCCAACTCCAAACATATAGAGGTTAAAGTGGGGCTCGGTACCGATCATAAACTCTATGACGCAAGCAAACAAAACTGTATCACTTCGTTGCATTATCACTCGTTTAACCTCGGAAATATCCAAATCAACTCTCGGAACTGGAACTGATATGCGGCGCGGATATACCCTCATCGAGATAATCATCACCGTAGCCATCACCGGCATCCTCTCGATTGGGATGTTCAAAGCGTTCGAAGCGATCACGCTGCGAAGCGAAAAAGCCAAAATCCTCACCACCCTCTCAATCGATTCGCAAAGCGCATTAGATCAAATCAGTATCCTCCTCTATAACCGCTCACCGATGTCGGTAGAGGGTTGCGATATCAACGGAAATTGTGAGTCGCTCGATGCGAATCTCTACACCAAAACAACCCTCAAATGGCTCGGGCTGGCTACAGAGAGCTATAACGCTGGAGCCTACAGTGCGTTCGTCGATATGAACCGTTCCGACTTCGCCACCGCCGCCCTCTATTCTCCGCAAACTACAAAGACCTCCATCGAAACCAACCAAAGTGCCAAATGGGGAGCTTTTAGCTGGGCGAATCACGACATCGCCTTGGTCTTTTCGGGGAGTTTTGACGAGGGGGATTCAACCGCCTATCCGATCTCTATGATCGCCGATAATCAAATCCGATTCGACGTCACCGTCCCGACAACCATCTATGAAAAATACAATCTGGTCGATACCGGCTATGCCGTGGTGCGAGGAGAACACCTACCCGATCCCAATGCCGCTTGTATCACTGCACTGGGGATCAGCGCAAGCGCACTGAACAATACCCTCTTTTTATTTGACAACTACCGTCCGTGGAATGGTGAGAGTTTTTGCGCCGATATCGCTGCCCATACCCCTAGAGGGAGAGTCTCTGTCCTCTCCTATAATGTCAATGCCTTTCGTGCTCAAATCATCAACGGCACCATCCGTCTCGCCATCGATAACAACCGCACTGTTCGAGGCGGCAATCCGGTGCGATTATCGAAACAAAAGGTGGTGTTCTGATGCGTCACGGATTCGGTCTGCCGCAGGTACTCATGATTATCCTCTTTATCGGCGGGATCGTCACCGTCACGATGAAATATGCCTCTCTCGGAGCGCAACACTACGCCGACAGCTATACCCGTGAACAAGCGGAACTCTTTATGCAAAGCGCGATGGAAGCGGCACTGTTGCGGATCGGTGCTTATGATCGAAGCGGTGGAACCTGTATGGCCAATCTCATTGTCCGCTCATCCGATGGCAAATTTGACGCCAATATTACGATCGAGAACTACTATTTAGCGGATGGAACAACATGCTCGAATGTTCCGTTTACCCCTATCCAAACCGAAGAGTCGCACGGTATGGTTAGCATGCGGATCATCGTCACGTCTGCTACTCATAATAAAGTTCTCCACCCGATCCGATTGGAACGCAGGAGCTTGCAACGCCCATGAAACGAAACGCTTTTTCTCTCATTGAACTCATTTTTGTCATCGTCCTCATCGGGGTTCTCGCAGGCATCGGTTTTTACATGAGCCGCCCTGATCATGCACGTCAGGATGCCCAATACACCCTCCTCAAACTCAAAGAGGCACGATACCGCTCTCTCGGATACGATGAACTCGATCCCTCTGGATGTGTCACACTCACTCCGGTAGCACTTTCCAACAGCGAAACACCCCGCCATGAGATCAAATCGTCCATTACCATTACACCGAATATCCCTACCATTTGTTTTGACGGTATGGGACGACCTCATAACGGCAACGATATCACATTAACATCACTATTACCCAACAATCTCACCGTAACCTTCGTATCCGGTGATAAAAACGCCACGATACGCCTCTATAGTGGAACGGGATATGCTATAATCCCTTGCAATAACTAATTGTTTTTTTTAATTTTGCCGATATAGGCAGGAACAATAAACACAGCAAGCAGGGCTATGGAACACCAAAAAATTCTTTTTATCGAGCATGATCGGATCCGTACATACCAAAACGGTATATTTGCTGATCCATCATCGGGTGAATTAAAACAGCTTTTTTCGGGCGCACTCATCCCTCTCTCACTCCTCAACACCCATACCCTTAAATTCTCCGATCGCCTAAGTGATGACGATCTGAGAATTCAAGTCGAAATTCGGATGTTCGAAGAGGGAAATCTTAACAGTGATGAAGAGTACACCATTGATTTTATCCGCCATCCGATCGCTTCGGATGAAATTCTGGTCGAAGTATTCGCCCTCTCCCACACCAAAGCGCACGAGTATCTGGGGGCCTCACTCACCCAATGCGGCTCGATCGATCGGGTCATCCCCGGATTTTTGATCTACGGTGCACGCTATGGAGAATTCAAACCCAAAAATGATCTTTTTATCTACTGGGGAGATGAGGAGGCGTATGCCGCCATCTACCAAGAGGGTCGCTACATTGCACATCGCAGTATCGAAACCCTCGCCTCTATCGCCGTCGATACGGGGTTGGATCTTGCCAAGCTCAAAGAGTTTTTCCATACCAAAGGGGTCATCGAAGAGAACTATTTGAGCGAAGAGCTCAACAAATACATTCTGATCCAAGAAAAAATCGCCAAAAATATCGAACGGATTGTCCATACCATCAACCATAAACGGGGGCTATTCGGTCTTAGCAGAATTGACAACTGTTATCTCGATTTTGGCGGCAAAGAGCTCCCCGGATTGAAAGGGATTTTTAATGCCTACGGCGTCAACGATCTCACCGTATCTCCCCTCAAACATGCCGACATTGCTCCGGAAAATCTCCATGACATGTTCACATGTGAAGCATTCATGTCATCCAAAGAGGGGGATTTCAACCTCTCTCCTTTCCCACGCAAAGCCCCTTGGTACGCAAGAGAAAGCGGTAAGTTTTTAGGATTACTGGGGGGTGCGCTGGCCGCCGTCCTCATCTCCTCCATCACACTCGGATGGATGATCGGTAACGAAGAGACCCGTCAAGAAGAGCTCACCGCACGATTGGAAAGTCTTAAGCAAGAGACCTCATCACTCTCTGCTACCCTCAAACAAAATCGTGCGCGTTTGAGCGAAATACAAACCAAAAACAACGCCATAACCGAAGAGATCCGCCTCTACCATGCCGCTGAAGAGACCGCATCGCTGATTGCCGATATGCACCTCTCACGCCAAAAATTCCTAAACGATACCACAACAGAGTTGGGGCGATACCGTTTGGGAGCCCTTTTAATGGAGCAAAACGGTTCCAAACAGATGAGTATCCATGTGGTTTCCGATTACCGTAAACGTGATGATATCGCCAAACTGATGAGCGGACTCTACGCACGAGGGTATCAGGATGTCCAAACCCGTGAGATTAAACTCGATTCCAACACGACAACCTACAACAGCTTGGTAAAGGTGACGCGATGAACGATTTAGACGTACAACTCGATAACCTCGACGAGCAGTTAAACGCGTATGAGCCAAAACAGCGTCTCGTTATCTACATCGGAAGCGCGCTGGGCATTTTAGTGATGGGATGGATGTTTTATCTCTCCGATGCTTTAGATGAACTCACTGTTCTGGAAGAGCAAAACAGTGCCCTTGTTCAACAAATCAGTGACAACTCTCCCGAAGCGTACAAAGCCAAAATTGCCCAAAACGGCAAAATGATCGTCAAAGAAGAGGCTCGTAATACCGCTTTGGAAAATGAAAAACAAGCGGTACTCCTCCAGATGGCGGCAACATCGGGGCTCGTTTTCGATAACCGCCATTATGCCAAAATGCTCGATCTTTTACTGGAACGTTCTGTTCGGTTAGGTCTTAAAATTGAAATGATGGAGTCAACCGATACCGATAAAGTGTTTTTCGGCAAAGTAAAACAACTCAAACAACTCACTATAACGGGGACAGGAAGCTTCCCTGCAATTGCTGAGTTTTTGACGTTTCTCGAATCCCAAAATACTTTGGTCGAAATCCAAAACGTCCGTATCCAATCCGATGAAACCAAACCCCGTTTTGAAGCGGTTGTTCTCTATATGGGGGTTCAGCTATGAAACATTCCCTTTACACCCTCATCATCTTAGGACTGCTGAGCGGATCGCTCAATGCCCAAATGTATGATCCCTTTGCCAAAACAGCCAAACCGAAACTCACATCGATCTCAAATGGGTTGCTCCCCCCTCCGCCGATGATGAAAACGGCTCCGATTATCCCCCCTACCGTTGTGAGTGCGGTCATGAACGATAAAGCATTTATCAACGGTGAATGGTATCGCGTCGGAGACAAAGTCAACAATAAAGAGATCACCTACATCCAAAAAAACTTTGTCGGTCTACGGGAGGGTAATAACCTCACGATGATCAGTGTCGGCGGCAATCGCCGCGTACTCGGGACCAAGGAGATCCAATGAAACCATTATTTTTAACCCTCTTACTTATTTTTCCCCTTTTGCACGCTTCGGAGTGTGACAACAAACGGTTCAGCCTCAGCGCCTACCAAAACCGAGGGGGAAGCATTACCCTCATGGATCTGACTCGCGATGTTGCCCAAACCTGCAACATCAGTGTTGTTTTTGAAGACAAACGTGCCAAAGAGCGCCTCTCCCAACCTTTGGACATGGTCAATATCCAAGATTACTCCGTTCCGGAACTTTTTACCTTTATTTTCGATGAACACAATCTTTTTCATACCTATGATCCGATCAAACAGGTTGTTCGGGTATCGTATACCAAAACCGTCAACTTCAACATCGATTACATCAATATGTCCGAACTCACGACCGAATCGACCAAATCGATCACCGTTGGACCGAGCACCAATACCGGAGCCAATAACACCGCTAGCGGATCAAGCACTTCGAATGTCAGCACCTCTGCGTCCGGAAGCAACTCTTCCTCCAACGGCGGAGCCAACAGCGACTATACCAACGTTCGTGCAACCTCAAAATTTACTTTTTGGGATCAGCTTCAGCAACACATTCAACAAATTCTCCAAGTCGATGAAGAGTACAACGATAGCATCAACAAAACTTTAGTCAACCGTGATGCGGCTGTCGTCACAATCACCGGAACCAAACGCCAAATCGATGCGGTGCAGCGATACCTGAGCAAACTCGAATCGCGGATGCATTCGCAAGTGATGATCGAAGCGCACCTGATCGAACTCACCTACAATGACTACAGTTCGATCGGGGTCAATTGGAGCGATTTCAGTCTTGCCCTCACCGGACAATACTCGAACGCTTATACCAATATCGCCGGAACAGCAAACCCTATCTATAAATTTGGTATCGATTTCAATCCGGCGGGGATGATCGATTTTCTAAAAACCTACGGAAACGTCGAAGTCCTCTCCAATCCGAAAATTTTGACCCTCAACAATCAGCCCGCCGTCATCAATGTCGGGCAGCAGCTGAGTTACCTCTACCAAAACGGCTCTATCGCCTCTTCGGATACCCAAACGGCGGCTACCACAACCAATACTCTCGGATCGGTATTTGTCGGGCTCACCCTCAATATTATCCCCGAAGTGACGGAAGACGGTTACATCATCATGCGAATCAACCCGATCACCAGTGAACTCCTCAACGAATCAGAGCTGAGTTCAAGCTCTTCATCGAGCGGAAGCTCTACTACTCCAACTCAGCGAACCATGCCGCCCGATACCCGTGTTAAACAGATGACCTCTATCGTCAAGGTGAAAGATACCCAAAAAGTGCTCATCGGAGGACTCATAGAGAAGAAAATTTCCAAAGACAATACAAAAGTCCCTCTTGCGGGAGATATCCCCCTGCTAGGACGGTTGTTTAATAACGATACCGATACGGTACGCAAAAGCGAACTCTTTATTTTGATCACACCGACATTGATCAAACAAGATCTCTTCCCGACGATCGACGATGCACTCTTAAAACGGTTTAACTAATTATGTCCAAATGGCTTGAAGCAGCAGAGCAGTTCGAAGAGCGCAGAGAGAGCAAAGACTACTTTGAAATCCAAAGTGCCCTTAGAGCGATTGATAAGATTCATAATCTCCTCAGTAACGATACACGTCAACTCATATTCCTCATCGGTGAACCGGGGAGCGGCAAAACCTTTTTGCTTAATCTGTTGTATGAACAAATGACAGATCAACGCCATGTGGTGCTCATCGAAACTCCTTTCATTACCCCCATCAATCTCCTCTATCAGCTCATTCGGCACAAAGGGATCGAACCGCACGGAGATAATATGGAGATGCTTCGCCAACAAGCGATTGAACTATACGCCTCCAGTGATCATGTTATCATGATCGACGAAGCGCAGCTACTAAGCACCGAAATGCGTGAATTTATCCGCATTTTAGCCGATTCCAAAGCTTTTTGGTTTGTCCTAGCGATGCATCGAAATGAAGGGGAAGCGATATTGCGCGCTCCCCATTTCAAAAGCCGTCCGCACAAAGTAATCGAACTTTTCCCGATGAGTTTGGTCGAAGGAAAAAACTACCTTCACCGTGAATTATTACGGATCGGATTTTCCGAAATCATTGATGAAATCTCTCCAAAAATACTCAAACAAGCCCATCAGATCACTGAAGGAAATTTTCGAAATTTCAAAAAGCTTTTTCACCATCTGTTTCATCTGCTCCATTACACCAATGTTCATCAAAAGAGTAAATATCTTCGCCCCTCAGAATGCACTCTGACAATGGCGGCAATCCATGCGGAGCTTCTCAATGATTGATAATTTCGAAAACCTCGTAGAGCGGTGTAATGCCATGCGCCGCCGACGGATGATCCGCACCTCGCTCATCATCTCCTCGATATCGATTTCATTGATCGCCGTTGCGGCTACCCTTTATTGGTATCAAACGACTCTTTCAAAACCCTCCATCGTATCAGCACCGGTTCAAAAAGATTCATCCAAACCAATTCACGAGCAAAATCTCACCGATAATCTCCCTCTCTCTGTGCCGATGAAGCTCACCACAGCGATCAGTGCCAACTACACGCTCCCTCCGAAAGATACATCCAAAGTTCGTGCCTATGTGATTCAACTCACATCAAACCGCACCTTTGCAGATGCGAACCTTTCACGCAAAAAAGTGCCGCAACACTACCATTCGAGTTTAGCGATCTATCATGTTAACGGCTACTATACACTCCGGTATATCGATATTTATACACGGGAATCCCTCCCGCAGATGATCGCCTATTTCAAATCACTAGGCTTTAACCAACCGACAGCCTATAAATACGACCCCAATCGGATTCCGGTCACTTCAGAAAACAGCCCTAAAAATAGCTCGATAACACCGACCCATGAGGCACCGCCGACTCAGTCCGCAACCCCTTTGGCACCGGCTCGGGAGCAGACTCGGTTATTCAGTGTCCAAACAACTCCCAAAAACACTACGGCGGATTTAATCCAAGTGTTCAATACGACCCCAAACTACGATACCGCTCTACGTCTGGCGAATGATTTCTATGCCCAGAACAATTTTGACGATGCGGCAATTTGGGCGAGAAAAGCAAACCAGCTCAACCGTGAGGCCGAAGAGGCATGGCTGCTGTACGCCAAATCGTACTACGCCCAAGGGAAAAAAGCTGAAGCGATCAGCGTTTTAGAACTCTATCTCAACTACAAAGATTCCCGTGCGGCAAGCAAACTGCTCCGTTCTTGGAAACAACCCGATACAGGAGAATAAGATGATCCGACAACAAGTACGATTAGGAGATCTCCTTATAGCTGAGGGGCTAATAAGTTCCCAGCAACTCGACTATGCCCTTGCCCAGCAAAAAGAGTCCGGATTTACCAAAAAACTCGGGGAAGTTCTTGTCGATGAGGGGATGGTCTCTCACAAAGAGATGGCATTGCTCCTCTCCAAACAGCTCAACATAGATTTTGTCGACCTCTTCGGAGAAAAGATCGATTTTCAATCGCTCGCAAAATTTTCGATTCCCCTCCTTACCGCCGCTAAAGCGATCCCGTTTAAAGAGGATGAGGATTACGTCTATATCGCCACCTCCGATCCGCTCAATTTTGATGCCCTCGAAGCATTAGAACGCAACATCATGACCAAACCGATCAAAGTCTATTTGTCTCTTACTGAAGATATCAACCATATTTTCCAACGTCTTGAAATCATCAAAAAGACTCAGAGTATCGCCCTAGAGGTCAAAAAAGAGATCAACAACGAGGGGGCGAAAGGGTCCGATAGCGAATCGAGCGCCGTTATGCAGCTCATCAATCTCATGATCAAAGATGCCGTATTACGTCGGGCCAGTGACCTGCACATCGAACCTGAACTTCGCAGTATGTCGGTTCGCGCCCGTATCGACGGCATTTTGCAAGAGACATTCGTTTTTGATTTGGATATTTATACCGCACTCGCTTCACGGATCAAACTACTCGGAAATCTCGATATTTCCGAACGCAGAAAAGCCCAAGACGGACGTTTTAGCCTCGATGTGGCGGGAGGAAAATACGATTTTCGTCTCTCCACGACGCCGACTTTGTTCGGCGAATCGATCGTTATGCGTATTTTGGATCAAAACAAAATTCTCCTCAAACTCCACGAACTCGGGTTCGAAGATAAAAATCTCGACAAATTCAACGAAATCATCCATGCTCCGTTTGGAATCGTCCTTATCACCGGACCGACCGGAAGCGGTAAAACCACCACCCTCTATGCGGCGCTCAACGAGGTCAAAAGTATCGAAAACAAAGTATTGACGATTGAAGACCCGATCGAATACCAACTCCCCCTCGTACAACAGGTACAGGTCAATGAGCGGGTCGGTTTTTCGTTTTTGGAAGCACTCAAATCGTTTCTCCGTCAAGACCCCGATATCATCCTCGTCGGGGAGATTCGTGATTTCGAAACCCTCAATTCTGCCGCGCAAGCGTCACTCACAGGGCATTTGGTTTTCTCGACCCTCCATACCAATGACGCTCCGAGCGCCATCGGACGGATGGTACAAATGGGGCTGCAAAGCTATCTTATCGCCGATTCTTTAGTGGGAATCGTTGCCCAACGGTTGGTACGTAAAATTTGTTCGGAGTGTAAACATGAGATTAAGCCTCACAAAGCGCTTCTGCGACGGGTTGAGAAATGGGTTACCGAAGAATCTACCTTTTACGCCGGAAAAGGGTGCAGCAAATGTAACAATACCGGCTACTCAGGTCGTATCCTGATCTCTGAGATCCTCGTTGTCAGTGAAGCTATTGCTAAAATGGTGGCCGGTGAAGCTTCCAAATATGACATTTCCCGTTACGCCCAAGAGCATGATGGGTTTGAACCGATGATTGTGGACGGCCTCTCCAAAGCGCTTCGGGGGATCACCACCCTTGAAGAGATACTCCGTGTAACCAAGGAGATCTAAGTGAAATTTTTTCGGGTACGCTACAAACAGGGAAAACGTAGATTTTCAACCACCTTGGAAGCTGCCCACAAAGCCGAAGCGCTAAAAAAATTCCGAGATCAGGCATTAGGTGTTCCGCTAGAGGTTAAAGAGGTTAGCGAGCCCTATAGCATGAAATGGGAAAAGATAAAGGGAAAATATACCAACCCTATCCAAAACCGACGGGTCAAAGACGAAGCGTATATCGCTTTTCTCGATCAACTCTCCACCATGCTCGATGCGGGGATGCCGATCAATACCTGTTTGGCAGAGAGTATCAGCGATACCCATGATCCTATGATCCGCGCCATATTTACCGAAGTATTGCGCGATATCGAAAGCGGTTTAAGTCTCAGCCGATCGGTCGTCAATTATCAGCGCCAACTCGGCACCCTTTCACTCTCTATGTTTGAGCTGGGGGAACAAACCGGAACTCTCAGTAATTCGATCGCCAAACTATCCTCCATTTTACAGCAAATCTACGACAACCGTCAAAAGCTAAAAAAAGCGACCCGATACCCTCTTTTTATCATTGTGGCTATGAGTATCGCTTTTACGGTTGTTATCACTTTTGTCGTGCCGCAGTTCCAAGCTTTCTTTGAACAATCAGGGATGGAGCTCCCATTCCCGACAAAACTCCTCTTGTGGACCGAGCATGCCATCAGCACCTACGGTCCTTACATTATGGGGGGAGCGATACTCCTCTCGGTTGCGTTTAGTATGGCATACAAACGCAATCCGGCACTTCATCTCAAAACCGATCAATACTTTTTACGCATTTACATCGTTGGAAAAGTGACCTATTATGCTATGATCGGCCGCTTTATCTACCTTTTCAACGTCCTCACGGAAGCGGGTATTCCGATGATCGACGCACTCGAAATCGCAATGGGAGTTGTCGATAACATCTATATTAAACAAGAGTTACGTAAAATCCCGATAGCTATCGAGGACGGCCGCTCCTTGGCTCAAGGATTCGATGAAAGCCGCCAATTTGAGGGAATGGTGTTACAAATGATCAAGGCGGGAGAGAGCAGCGGATCGCTGGGAACGATGTTAGGCAAAGTAAACAAAGTGTATAATAGCCGATATGACTATATCGTCGATAACGTCGCTACATTAATCGAGCCGATCCTTATAGCCGCCATAGCCGGATTTGTTCTGGTATTGGCATTGGGGATCTTTTTGCCGATGTGGTCGATGATCGACATTGCAGGATAGATTATGGAACTCGAAACCGGAACCATCAGCGTCGCTATCATGAGTACGATCATCCTTGCGTTCGGTCTATGGGTGATTCATAAAATCACCAATATTTAACCCCGTTTTTCTATCTTCTCGATAATCCGTACCGCACCTTCAGGGGCGATGAGGGATGCAAGTGTCTCACTTTTCACTCGGATATCACTGAGTATCGCTTTTTGTAGTTTCTCCGCCATGTCATCGCTTTGACGTTCACACCATCCGCATTCGCTTTTCAAAACATATTGTGCGTTGTGGTATTGATGATCCCCTGCCGCACTCGGATAAGGGATAAAAAATGCAGGAACCTGTGCCGCACACAACTCCCATAGGGTACTTGCCCCCGAACGGCTGATAGCAAAATCGCTTCGGCTGATGAGCTCGACAATCTCCGTCGTAAATCCGTATACTTCCGCATCGATCCCCATCTCTCTGTACGCCGCTCGTACTCTATCTTCCTCTTTAAGACCGCATTGATGGATAATATGGATACCACCATGATGCAGCCACGGGGCGATCTCCAGTGCCAAATCGTTGATAAATTTCGCCCCCTGCGATCCCCCCAAAAAGATGACGGTTTTTATTGCATCCCGCACTCTCGCTTTTTCAAAATAGAGGGGATTCACCGGATAATCGCAACGGCTTTCACCTTTTTCATACGAGCTGTAAAACCCTTTCGCATAGGGGCGCAAAAGGCGGTTGAGTTTTCCGGTAACCGCGTTTTGTTCATGGATGTAGAGGGGTGTTTTCCCCCCAACAGCCGCTAATGCCGCAGGGGCGGCAGAGAATCCTCCGACACTTATAACCGCATCGGCTTTGAACTCAGCAATCAGATTTTTGGAAATCACAACCGCTTTGAGGATTTTCCATAATGCGCCGATTTTCCCCAATCCCTTTTTATTCACCACACCGGTCGTATCGAGAAAATGGGTCTGTTCAAAAAGGGAGCTCTCACCGAACCACTGCCGATCCTGTCCCGATTGTGAGCCGATAAAGATCACCCGATGTCCCCTTTGCTTTGCCGCTTCCGCCAAAGAGAGGGCGATGACCAGATGTCCCCCTGTTCCACCGCCGGTAAAGACTAAATTCATCGTTTATCTCCCGCTTTATAGACTATTTTTTTGGAGAGCATCAGCACCATCCCGATTCCGACCGAGGAGGCAAGCATTGCCGAACCTCCATAGCTCAAAAACGGTACAGAGATCCCTTTGATCGGGGTGAGTCCGCTGATACCGTAGGCATTTACCATAAACGCAAACGTAATCAACAATCCGACACCGAGACTAAACAGATAGGCGGTATCGTTGTGAGAGCGGTTAGCGATTTTAAAGAGGCGGTGCAAAAGGGCAATAAACAAGAAGGTGACAAAAAAGACCCCTACAAATCCAAACTCTTCGGCAATCCCCGCCAACACAAAGTCAGTATGAACCTCACTCAAAAATCCGAGTTTAAAGGTTCCGCCCCCCAATCCCGCACCAAATATCCCACCGTTATGAATCGCATTGAGAGAGTGCCCGATCTGGTACGCTTCCTCGGCGTTTTCAATCCGTAAATGCTGGGCAATCGATTCAGGCAAAAAGGCTAAAACAGTACTTTGCGCCGAAGCCCACCACGAAAGGATACGGTTGATACGGTGTTCGGAAGTGAGGATAAAAAAGAGGAAAAATCCCACCGATCCGGCAATGAGGGTCATAAAAAAGCGAAAACTACTCCCCGCAAAAAAGAGCATAAACGCCAACGTCAACGCCAAAACGACAACCTGCCCCAAATCGTTTTGGAGTACGGCGATCAGAAACATCACCAACACAAAAATCGCCGCATACGGAAGTACCCGCTTAAACTCTTCGGTGATCCCCATATTGGCATGATGCCCCAGTTTTCGGGAGAAACTCCATGCCAGAAAATAGACGAATCCCACTTTGAAAAACTCTACCGGTGCCAGTGAAAATCCAAAGAGTTTGATCCACCGTTTTGCCCCCCCTACTTCACTCACCAGTGATGCGGGTAAAAAAGGCATAATCACCATGAGGGCAATCCCACCGAAAAAAAGACCTAGCCCTAATCGGTGAAGCCATACGTCGGGATCGAGCTGCGCCAGAGACCACATAATGAGAATCGAAAGAATCCCAACGATAAGTTCTCGAATAACAAAGTGGAAATTGTTATATTCAAACAAAATAACGGTATAGGCGGAAAGGGTATAGGAACATATAATCCCTATGGTTATCAACGCCGTTGTTAAAAGAAATAATTTTTTATCAGCCATTAGTGAACTTATACTGTATAATTTTCTCATAGTATATCGAGCTTTAGGCAAGAGTTCGATAAAAGAAGTATGGAATATTTTTTGCTTTGTTCCTAAAAGTGATTAAATTGAGAAAGGATAGACGATGGGTTTTAGTATTTCCAAAACACAAGATCTCATGAACGAAGCACTCGATTACCGCGCTGCACGTCAAGATATGATCGCCGGAAATATTGCCAATGCCGACACCCCATTCTATCGTCCCAAAGATATCCGATTTGAAGAGACACTGGCACAAAAAAGTGCTCAAATCTTCAACGATAAATCGCAAACCCTTCCGATGGCAAAAACGAACGGCATGCACATGGACGGCTCATCGATCCCAAGCGATTTGAAACCGACGATGTTTTTTCGAGACGGGCACATGGCCCGAAATGACGGGAACAGTGTCGATTTGGATGTCGAAACCACCGAAATGTCGAAAAACTCAATGATGTATAACGCGATTATCGCCGCCAAGAAAAAAGGGACGGGGATCTACAAAAGCGTTATCGATGCATCGGCAAAAACATCCTAATGGTTAAGGAATAACAATGGCTTTTTTAAACAGCTTTGATATCAGCGGATATGGCCTCTCAGCTCAGCGGGTACGGGTGAACACCATCAGCTCCAACATTGCCAACGCCCAAACGACCCGAACCAATGAGGGGGGACCTTACCGCCGTCAAGAGGTTATCTTCAAAGCGGTCGATTTCAATAGTGTTTTCAATCAGGCATTGCAAGAAAACACCTCCGCATTAGGATACAGCGATCCGCTCAAAGAGGGGCTTGCCGGGCTCAAACCGCATCCAGCCATCAGTACGGTTGTGGTCGATAAAATCGCCCGTGACGATACGGCACCGAAAATGAAATACGAACCCTCACACCCCGATGCCGACGCCAACGGGTATGTTGCCTACCCTAATATTAATCCGGTGATTGAAATGGCCGATTTAGTAGAAGCGACACGTTCGTATCAAGCAAACGTTGCGGCATTTGAAAGTGCTAAAGGGATGGCATCAAGTGCCATTGCCATGATGCAAGCATAATTTTAAGGAATAATTTTTATGGCAAATATTCAATCTATCAAAGGGCTCTCCACCGCCGACCTCCTCTCAAACAAGAGTAGCGGAAGCGTTGAAAGTACCTCTACCGATTTTGCCCAAGAGCTCAAAAATGCTCTGGGAAACATTAACCAAATGCAAGTGGAAGGGGAAAAAGCGATGAGTGACATCGCGACCGGAAGCGTCAAAGATCTTCACCAAGCAGCCATCGCTATCGATAAAGCCGAAATCAGCATGAAACTGATGTTGGAAGTACGAAATAAAGCTCTGAGTGCCTACAAAGAGATCACCCGAACACAAATGTGATTTAGTCTCCCTCATATGCGCCATACCAATAAATCTAAAAAAATACTTGCCCTTTTTCTCGTTTTGATGTTCGGGTTTGTCATCTTCTTGGCGGTGATGCTCTACACCGCCCTGCATGATCGTGACATCCCCTCTATCTATTCCGAAGATACAGCCAAAGCACAGCGCGGTTCAATCATCAGCGCAGACGGATACTATATTGCGACAACCCAAAAACTCTACAAAGCGGTCGTCAATACCCGAAATATCGATCCCGAAAAAGAGGAACTGTTTGTACAGCTTTTCAGCATTTACAGCGGAATCGATCCGAGTGAAATACGCCAACGTCTCCATACCCGTAAAGGTTCCGTCACCCTCAGCTATCATATCAGCCCCAAAGAGGCGATGTATCTTAAAACCCTTGCTTTCGAGCTTCGCCGTTTAGGGGTATTTATTGAGTACGAAAACCGTAACGGAGATCGGATTTTACAAGGATTGAACATCATTGAAAGCGGTGAGGCACGAACTTATCCTTACGGAAATCTACTCACCCCTCTTTTGGGCTATCCGCGTAAAATGGAAGAAGATGGATACACCCGTGTGTACGGGATCAAAGGGCTGGAGAAATTTTTCGACGAAGAACTCAATCCTCAACAAAACAAAACCCAAAAAGCGCTTCGTGACGTTAACGGCTATCTGATCCTCAATAAACAAAGCGATTTCAAAAAACAAATAAACGGGTTAACGGTAAAGCTCAATATCCCCATCACTTTCCAAGCCCGTGTCGAAGCGGTCACCGATCGGATCAAAGAGCAGCTCCAAGCCGATGAGATCATTGCCACCGTTATGGATTCCAATACCGGTAAAATCGTCGCCCTAGCCAGTTCGAACCGTTTTGATCCCAGCCATATCCGCACGGTAGACTACCCATCACTCAATACCAATGCCATCGAGTACAGCTACGAACCCGGATCGGTCATCAAACCGATCATTTTTGCCCTTTTGCTCGATCGAGGGCTGATCAACCCTTACGACATGGTCAATGGTCATAACGGTCGGATGACGATGGGGCGTAAAACGATCGTCGATGAACACCCTTTTGCAATGATTAGCGCCGAAGATGTCCTCGTCCACTCTTCCAACGTCGGTATTGCCCAATTGGCACAAAAACTAAACGGTGTCGAATACACCGAAGGGTTAAAACGATTCGGCTTCACCCATTTCAGCGGAATCGATCTGCCGTATGAAAAACGGGGATCGATCCCCAGTTCCGCTCAGTTGAACAATTATCTTTACAAAGCGATTACATCCTATGGATACGGGATGCGTGCGAATGCAATGCAGCTTGTCAAAGCATTTAACGTCTTTAACAACGGTGGCAAACTGATCAATCCGATGGTGGTCGAAGCGCTCTACGACGATAATGATAAAATGATTCCGATGCAGGTTCAAACGCCGACGCAGGTAATTTCACCCGCAACGGCTGAACGGATGAAACAAATCTTGATCAAAACGGTCAACGAGGGGACAGGGGTCGGTGCCAAAACTCCGGGACTTGAAATCGGCGGTAAAACCGGAACGGCTCACATCGCGAAAAAAGGGAAATACGTCAACAGCTACCATACCTCTTTTATCGGTTTTGCGAATGACGCGACCCACAAATATACGATCGGTATTGCCGTCATCGAACCGCGTACCGTCTATTTTGCCGCTATTACCGCCGTTCCGGTCTTCAAAGGGATTGTGGATGTGATGGTCGAAGAAAAAATGCTCAAACCCGATCCCGCAGCCGTAGCGGCGGCGGCGGAGATTGCCCCTATCCATCACCCATAAGGGCTTTTTGAACCAATTTGGTCACCTCTTTTTCAAAGGGGTACTCCCGCTCAATCCCCCATACCGAGATCACCGCTTTCCCTTTGACGAGGAGTTTTCGCTTCGATTGGACAATCCCCAACACCCGTTTGGAATCGATTTTTTTCGGTTCAATACGAAATTGGAGGGGAATGTTTTCTTGATGTCCCGAAGCGATGATGAACGATCCATTACTCTTTTTGACCATTTCGCCTTGCGCAATTACCTCATTAGCATCGTTCAACGTATAATCGAGGGCGATCACCTTCACATCGCTATGCCATTTATTGGTGATTTTAACATCGGTTCCGATCCGGATCACCCCATCCCCGACACTAGACCCCAAAAGTGCCAACACCCCTAACACCACCTCATCGGGGGAACTCTCCATCCGAATATTTGATGAGGGTTCAATCACAATATCTTTCCCCATTTTCGGAGCGCACCCGCCGAGGAGAAAAACCGCACACACCATAGCAATCTGGGTTCTCATCATTACATCCAAACGTTATCGATAAGACGTGTCGTCCCGACACGGGCGGCAACCAAAATGATCGTATCTCCCAAAATCACCTCATCGATCGATTCAAACGCTCTATTGACAATTGCAATGTACTCAACGTTGAGAGGTTCCAAAACCCCCGCCATCTCTTGACGGATCGATTTTGAATTGAGATTTCCCTGCATCACCTGTTTGGTCGCCCGCTTCAGGGAAGCGGAAATTTTCAATGCCTCGATCCGCTCCTGCGGATTCAAATAGACGTTTCGGCTTGAAAGCGCCAATCCGTCACTCTCGCGCACCGTATCCATCGGGACGATCTCAACATTCATAAAAAAGTTCTTCACCATCTGAGTGATCAGCGCCAATTGCTGAGCATCTTTTTTACCGAAATAGGCTCTTGTTGGTCGAACTTGATTCAAGAGCTTCATCACCACCGTCAATACCCCGTCAAAATGACCGGGGCGTGAAGCTCCTTCCAGTATGTAACCCCGAACATCCGGAGCCGTAATCGCTACCTCATCGTTTCCGTACATCCCCGATACATCAGGGTAAAAGAGGATGTCGACCCCGCTAAGCTCACAGATCTTAAAATCGGCCTCTTCACGACGGGGGTATTTGCTCAAATCCTCCCCCGGCAAAAACTGTGTCGGATTGACAAAAATTGACACCACGACCGTATCATTGGCGTTGCGTGCGGCATCAATAAGGCTACGGTGACCGATATGGAGCGCCCCCATCGTCGGAACAAATCCGATTGTTCCCTCTCTTGGATCAAGTGCACTCCGAAGTTCCGATACACTGCGTGCGATAATCATGCTTTTAGCCTCTTTAGAATATAATCGCAATTATAATATACGAACAGGATATTCCATTACATGGATCATTACGAATATACCGAATTACTCAAAACGCTCACGATCAAAATGCAAAATGTCACCGGCGTTGTCCGTCCCGATGAGATCAAAGGGCGTTTGAGCGAAATCGAAACTCTTGAAAATTCCGACGGTTTCTGGAACGATGCTGCGGCAGCGGGAGTTGTCCAAAAAGAGAAAACGCAACTCGAACGGCGTTTGGCAAAATATTCCAAAACGTTCAACGCTCTCCAAGATGCCCTCGATCTTTACGATATGGCGAAAGAAGAAGGGGACGAAGAGACGATCGAATCTCTTTTTGCCGATGCTTCGGAGTTGGAGAACAAAGTCAAATCGATGGAGATCGAAGTACTTCTCAGCGGTGAACACGATTCACTCAACGCCATCGTCACCATCCACCCGGGTGCGGGGGGAACCGAATCCCAAGACTGGGCATCCATGTTATTACGCATGTACACCCGCTGGGCGGAGCGGCATGATTTTAGTGTCGAGATGCTCGACTACCAAGCGGGCGAAGAGGCGGGGATCAAAGATGCCGCTCTCCTCATCAAAGGGGTCAATGTCTACGGCTACCTCAAAAACGAAAACGGTATCCACCGTCTGGTTCGTATCAGCCCGTACGATTCCGCCGCCAAACGTCACACCAGTTTTACCTCAGTAATGGTATCTCCTGAGCTTGACGATGACATCGATATCGAAATCGAGGACCGAGACATCCGTATCGACACCTATCGTGCTTCCGGAGCCGGTGGACAACACGTCAATAAAACTGAATCGGCTATCCGTATCACCCATATCCCTACAGGAATCGTCGTTCAGTGCCAAAATGACCGCTCTCAACACAAAAACAAAGCAACCGCCTTTAAAATGCTCAAATCCCGTCTTTATGAACTAGAGATGGAGAAAAAACAAGCGGCCGTTGATGGTGTCGAGAAAAGTGAAAACGGTTGGGGTCACCAAATCCGTTCTTACGTTCTTGCTCCGTACCAACAGGTTAAAGACACCCGCTCTGGTATCCCCTACTCCAACATCAGCAATATTCTCGACGGAGATATTGATGAGATGATCGAAGGGGTACTTATCGCTCTCAGTCGTAAAGATGACGAGCAGTAAAAACAGTATCATCAAAGAGTGTGCGCTCCATGAGCCATGCTCCTACATTGCGGGAAATTCCCAAAGCATCCATTACAAAATTATCCAAGAATGTACGAAAACCCAATGCGAAGCGCTCATCTTACGAGGGTGGAGACGTTTTGGAGTGATGTATTTTCGCCCCATCTGCCCCGACTGCCACGCCTGTGAAAGTCTTAAAATCGATGTTGCCAACTATCGATTGAGTAAATCGGATCGAAGAGTCCTCCGGAAAAATAGCTCCCTCACCTCGATTATCCGTCATCCGACTATGACGCGGGATCATCTGAATCTTTTTGAGCGATATCATCGATTCAAACACCACACACGCGATTGGGATGCCCCTAAAAGCGATCCTAAAAATTACTATGCCTCTTTTGTTCAGGGGCATGGCGATTTTGGGTATGAAGTGCTCTATTTTGACCAAGATAAACTCATTGCGGTCGATTTGATCGATATTTTAGAGGAGGGGATCAGTTCGCTCTATTGCTACTACGATCCCGAGTATGCTTCTCACTCTTTGGGACGCTACACCCTTTTACAGCAAATCGAATTTGCGGAGCGGTTAGGGCTTAAATGGATCTATTTGGGATATTACGTAGAGGGGTGTCAGAGTTTAGAGTACAAAAAGAGCTATGCCCCCTCTTTAACGCTCCAAGGGAGACCCGAGGAGGATCATCTCCCTATTTGGCACACTACTGCTCCCCGCTCACCATTCGAGAAATAATCCCTTTCATCTCTTTGTTCTCGGCAATCACCACTCCGATTATGTGAAGAACGACAAAAGCGAAAATAGCGTATCCTACTTTCTCGTGCATCCCTTCGATCAACTCTTTAGAATCACCCGCGAGTTTCAAATATAAAGCCAATCCGCTCACCGAAATCATCGCAAGGAGAAGATAGACAACCTTATAGAGACGATAGACATTTTGCATTTTTGGATTCTCATCAAATCCAAATCCGTTTTTGACGATCATCACCAATCGCCATACCAACAACACCGCAATAAAAATCCCCAAATAGATATGCCAATCCCACATCGGATTTCGTACCGCTTTACCAATCATCACCGCTTGTTCGTCGGTGATGATTGTTCCCAGTTCAGCCAGTTTCGTTTGGACGATCCCCCCGATCTGCTCTTTGTGCATGACGGTTTTGCGCAAAATGACCGTAATGATGATACCGAACATTGAGAGAGCCAATAGCCAGTGCCAAAGTCGAAATAAGGGTGAAAAGGTACGCATAATTTTTTTCTCCATTTTTAGATACGTTATGATACTAAAATACTTTATATACCGAGTTAACCAAATATGAATACGATCCTCTATAACAACCAAATAATCACTCCCTCCAAAATCGTCTGTATCGGACGCAACTACGTCGAACATATCCATGAGCTAAACAATGAGATTCCCTCATCGATGGTGGTGTTCAACAAACCAAACTCTGCGCTGAGCGATACGCTCCGGTTTGTTTCCCCTGATACCCGTTTCGAGGGGGAAATCTGTTTTATGATGATGGGCGGAGAGATTGCGGGGATAGGGTTTGGCCTTGATCTCACCAAAGCAGAGATCCAAAACCATCTCAAATCCAAAGGGCTTCCGTGGGAGCGGGCCAAAGGGTTTGACGGCTCAGCAGTACTCGGTGATTTTGTCCCCTTTAATGCCCCTCTTGAATCGCTTCGAATGACCCTCCATATCAATGATGTTTTGGTACAGGAAGCGACGCACGATCTCATGATCTACAAGCCCCTTGCCATGATTGAAGAGATTAAAAGTTTTATGAGTTTCGAAGATGGGGATATTATTATGAGCGGCACCCCCAAAGGGGTCAATACCTATACCATCGGTGATCATTTTGTCGGGCGGATATACAGCGGTGAGAAAGTATTGGTTGAAAGTCGATGGAGTGTTCTCTCTTAACCTTTTGACTCCATCATTTGAATCAAATCAACTCCGATAGGATCGATTTTTTTCACTTTAGTCTCAACCCCCTCGCCGACAAGAGGGGATCGCGATAACAACCCATCGATATCCCCCTCATAATCGGCAATGGCAAAACGATCCCCCCAAACTCGAAAAATCATCCGATCCGGAATCGTCTGCAACAAATAATCGGCAAACGAGGTAATCAGACGGTTTCCTTGTTCCCAACCGTGTTGTTTGTTGTAATGATGAAAATCGACAAAAGAGATCATCGTCAATGTTTGAGGCATCGGATGGCGAGAACGACCGTTCATCGTCATCATAAAATAGTCTTCATTATAGAGCTTGGTGAGACGATCTTTGAAAAAATAACTGAGCCGCTCCTCTTCAAGTGCACTCGTTCCCATCTGATTGATCGAATTATCGATCGTAATCCCCGATAATACTTTGAGCGCCGCATTCACTACGGCCGGATGGTACCATTTGCCGCTAAGCTCCGAGAGTTCTCTTAACGACTCCTCTACCTCTTTACGGGGTTTATAGATCCGATTGGTCGTCATGGCATCAAACGAATCGGCAACCGCCATGATATGACCCAAGATCGGGATCTCTCCCCCAGCTTTCCCAAGAGGGTATCCACTACCGTCATAACGTTCATGATGGTAGATCATAATCTCTGCCAACTCTTGATACAAATGGATCGTTGAGAGTACTTCGTATCCGGCATTTACATGCTCTTTGATCAGCTCATACTCCAGCGAATTCAATTTCCCGGGTTTAAGTAAAATCGAATCGGGGGTAACTACCTTTCCAATATCGTGCAGTTTGGCCGCCGCTACCAATTTATCGATATCTTTTTTCGGCAATTCCATCTCACGTGCAATCAACTCGGCATAATAGGCAACCCGCACCGTATGACCGGCAGTGTAGGTGTCACGCTGCTCGATCATATTAACCAATGCCTCAATAAAATTTTGATAGCTGTGTATCCGCTCCTGATGGAGCCCTTCAATCTGATTTTGTTGATAAAACGAGTTCAACGCAAATCCGATGTCACCGCACAGCTCTTCGATCATCTTTTGCTCTTCGATGCTAAAACCGCTCTCCCGCCCCGTACAAATTGTCAATACGCCGATCACTTCATCGGTAAAGGTACTACTTTTCAACGGCAACGCATAAATCGCTTTGACCCCATACTGCTCAGCATTTTTTCGACAATCAGGTGTAATGATCGGATCATTAAAATCGGTCACCATCTTGTTTTTACCCTCTTCGAAAACTCTCTGTTCAATCAATGATATTTCAATCTCCGTACCGACCCCATGGATGGCACCCGTAACGAGTTTCCCCTCTTTAACAACCGATATTTTTGCCCGCTTAAACGATTCATTCGAGCTTAGACACAATGTCGATTTATCCATCAGCTCTTCGGGCGAACGGGTAGTGATGAGCATCTGATTCACATCGGCAACCGTACGGAGAATACTTCTGAGATATTTTTCATTTAAATAGGCATCTTCAAGCCGAACGCTTTTTTCATACAAATCAAGTGTTTTTTCTTGAACCCTCTCTTCCAATGAAGCATTGAGAACTTTCAGTTCGTCTCCCATCTCCTGCAATCTCTTATTGGTTCGGGCAATGTATGCCGAAACACCGAACGAAACGAATAATAAGAGCAATCCTCCCGCCATATAGGGCCAATATTTCTCAATAAAATAGGCAAACGCGTCTTCTCTGAGATATTTGTAGGGTCCCAGTTCCAGCTCTTTGAGACACTCATGAATATCTTGATAATCGAGCGGTATTGTCCATCCTAATGCTTTAGAAGCTTTGGCTGCAACCGAATCGGCCGGCATCGATATGAGGGCAACCGCCACTTTCTCCGCGAGATCGCTAGGGGTATGTTTACAAGTCGCAATCGGCCATTCGGGGTAGAGGCGCGTACTTACCAAATAATCAAAATTAGGGTAATTTTTTGCGCTGATGATGGAGAAATCCTCCATTTTGATCTTACCCTCTTGCTTCATCCGCTCCAGTGTATCGCTTCGTACCGTCCCTGCTTCAGCTTTCCCGCTCAAAACGGCATAGACAACCGCTTCATGTGTCCCGTAAAAGGTCACCTCCATCTCTCCCGCCTCAATCCCTTTGGCTTTGAGTTCCCGAAGTGCCATAATCCATCCGCCGAACGAACTCTCATCCACCGCACCGAAACGCTTCCGATACAAATCCTCTACCGTTTGTATCTTCGAGTTACCCGCCCGAGTAAAAATCACCCCGCCAAATTCGGTTTGGGCTCTTCCGTGCAAATCCATATTTTTGAGGGTAGCGATCCGTGAAATGCCGTATCGATGTTCCAAATCGACATAGTACGCCGAATTGGTGATAACAAAGTCAATCTTTTTCTCTTGAATGTAAGAGGGGAATTGCTCAAATTTTAAAGGGACGGCAACAAAGGTATATTCAGGGATCTTTTCGTTTAAATACTCAACCGTTGGGTTCCACATAGTATAGGTGGCTTCGAACTGTTTATGCGCCAATACCCCTACATGGATCACCTCTTTAGCGTGAATATAACCACTCAACACCATAACAGTAGTAATGATTGAGAGTACATAACGGATGATCTTCATAGCTACATTATAGCCAAAGAAAGTCTGTTAAAAATATTAAAAAAAATAATGGAGGAAACGGATTAAAAAAAGGGGACCCCCAAAGGGGCAGAGGAGAATTTAGCTGTTACGCTTTTTGATAATCTCTTCAGCAACGTTACGCGGAACTTCTTCGTAGTGATCGAATTCCATAGAGTAACTTGCACGCCCTTGGGTAGCTGAACGAAGGTCAGTTGAGTAACCGAACATTTCAGAAAGTGGTACGAACGCATCAACAATTTTGTTACCAGAACGGTCACCCATGTTGTTAACTTGTCCGCGACGGCGGTTAAGGTCACCGATAACGTCACCCATGAAGTTTTCAGGAACTTCAACTTCAACTTTCATCATCGGTTCAAGGATACATGGATTTGCTTTACGCGCAGCCTCTTTGAATCCCATAGATGCAGCCAATTTAAATGCCATCTCAGATGAGTCAACCTCATGGTATGAACCGTCATACAATGCAACTTCAATATCTTCGATCGGATAACCGGCAAGAACACCTTTTTGCATCGCTTCTTGACACCCTTTTTCAACCGCAGGAATGTACTCTTTTGGAATAACCCCACCTTTGATCTCATTTTTAAAGGTGTAACCTGTACCCGCTTCACCCGGTTTAACACGGATGTAGATGTGACCGAATTGTCCGCGTCCACCTGATTGTTTCGCGTATTTGTACTCTTGGTTCACTTCGTTACGGATCGCTTCACGGTACGCAACTTGTGGTGCACCAACTTCCGCTTCAACTTTGAACTCACGGAACATACGGTCAACAAGGATCTCAAGGTGAAGCTCACCCATACCGCTGATGATTGTTTGTCCTGTCTCTTCATCCGTATGAACACGGAACGATGGATCTTCCGCAGCGAGTTTTCCAAGTGCGATACCCATTTTTTCTTGGTCCGCTTTGGTTTTCGGCTCAACCGCAACCGAGATAACCGGATCAGGGAAGTGCATACGCTCAAGGATTACGCGATCTTTTTCGTCACAAAGAGTATCTCCGGTAGTAGTGTCTTTAAGACCGACAACCGCACCGATTTCCCCTGCGTAAAGTGCTTTGATCTCTTCACGTTTGTTAGCATGCATTTTCAAAAGACGACCGATACGCTCTTTTTTACCTTTGGTGGTATTGATTGCGTATGAACCTGACTCAAGAACACCACGGTACATACGTACGAATGTCAATTGTCCTACGAACGGGTCAGTCATAATTTTGAACGCCAAACCTGCAAACGGCTCATCGTCAGTAGAGTTAACGATAACTTCTACCTCTTCGTCATCTTCTTTTGTACCACGGATTTGTGCTACTTCAAGTGGTGATGGAAGATAATCGACAACCGCGTCAAGAAGAGTTTGTACCCCTTTGTTTTTGAACGCTGTACCACATGTCATCGGGATGATATCCATTTTCAGACATCCGGCTTTAATACCGCGCATGATCTCTTCGTTAGAGAGTTCACCCTCTTCGAAGAATTTCTCCATCAAAGTATCGTCACCTTCAGCAGCCGCTTCCATCATTTTTGCGCGATACTCTTCCGCTTTGTCCATCAAATCGGCAGGAATTTCTTCCTCCCGATAGTTAGAACCCATAGCAGCATCGTCATCCCAAAGGATTGCTTTCATTTTAACGAGATCGATGATCCCTTTAAATTGATCTTCCGCACCGATCGGCAATTGGATAGGTACCGGATTCGCTTTCAAGCGGTTACGGATTTGATCTTCTACGTTGTAGAAATCGGCACCGATACGGTCCATTTTGTTAACGAAAACCATACGTGGTACACCGTAACGGTTTGCTTGACGCCATACCGTTTCAGATTGTGGTTGAACCCCACCTACCGCACAGAAAACGGCAACAGCACCATCAAGCACACGCATAGAACGCTCAACTTCGATGGTGAAGTCAACGTGGCCCGGAGTGTCGATGATGTTGATTTGTTTGTGACGCCATTCACATGTGGTCGCAGCTGATGTAATAGTGATACCGCGCTCTTGTTCTTGCTCCATCCAGTCCATGGTTGCAGCACCTTCGTGAACCTCACCGATTTTGTGTGATACACCGGTGTAGAACAAGATACGCTCGGTTGTTGTCGTTTTACCCGCATCGATGTGAGCGGCGATACCAATGTTTCTTACGTCTTCTAATTTATGGGATCTTGCCATGATAATAGCCCTTAAAGAGTTGTTTTGAATTGGAGATGATAGCCCAGAGAGGCTATCAAAAGGTTACGGATATTCTTACCAGCGATAGTGAGCAAACGCTTTGTTCGCTTCAGCCATTTTGTAAGTATCTTCTTTTTTCTTGAACGCTGTACCTTTATCGTTAGCAGCATCGAATAACTCATTTGCCAAACGCTCAGCCATAGTACGCTCGTTACGTTTGCGTGATGCTTCGATCAACCAGCGAATTGCAAGAGATTGTTGGCGGACAGGGCGTACTTCTACTGGAACTTGGTAGGTCGCTCCACCCACACGGCGGCTTTTTACTTCGATAACAGGTTTGATGTTCTCGATCGCAGTATTAAACACTTCGATACCTGTTTTTTCACCACGTGAACCCATAATATCCAATGCACTGTACATGATTTTTTCAGCAGTACTTTTTTTACCGTCCCACATCAATTTATTGATGAACTTCGTTAAAACTTTTGAACCGTGAACCGGGTCAGGCATAATTTCGCGAACGGGCGCTTTTCTTCTTCTCATAATGTTTCCTTCAATGTTGTTTCATTTACTCAAAAAACGGTCATCATAAACCGATTCTTGTCAGACTAAATAATTATTTTTTAGCCTTAGCTTTTTTAGTTCCGTATTTAGAACGAGATACTTTACGGTCTTTAACACCCGCAGTATCGAGAGCACCACGTACGATATGGTATTTAACCCCCGGTAAGTCTTTAACACGACCACCACGAACAAGAACGATAGAGTGCTCTTGCAAGTTGTGACCTTCCCCACCGATATAACTAATTACTTCAAACCCTGAAGTCAAACGAACTTTAGCAACTTTACGAAGCGCCGAGTTCGGTTTTTTAGGGGTTGTAGTATATACACGAGTACATACACCACGACGTTGTGGGCATGACACCAAAGCGGGTGATTTTGATTTTTTCACTACCGCTTGTCGCTCTTTACGAATAAGTTGGTTGATTGTTGGCACACAATCTCCTTTATTGAATTTGTTCCAGTAGAATAGTTAATCCGCTCATCATGAGGGGACTAATAAACGCGCAATGGTATCCAATTTTTGATTAATTATAGCTTATTTTAAGGAATTTGTAAGAGAGAAAGAAAAGTTGTTTCCCGCGAATGCGGGAAGTCGAAAGAATATACGATTATTCTCCGAAGAGTAATTTTTGATCTTTATAGATACCGGTACCGACCGGAATCGTACGACCGATGATGACGTTCTCTTTAAGATCGGTCAAGTCATCGATTTTCGCCGCAACTGCCGCTTCGGTCAAGACTTTGGTGGTGTCTTGGAACGACGCTGCAGAGATGATCGAGTCAGCACTGACCGCCGCACGGGTAATACCCACGAGGTACGGTTCAGCAATTGCCGGCTCTCCGCCGAGGCGGAGGATTTTCTCGTTTTCAACTTTGAACTGCGCTTTAGAGACGATATCACCCTCGATGAATTTCGTATCCCCTGAACGGAGAATTTTGATCTGACGCAACATCTGAGTAAAGATAACTTCGATGTGTTTGTCGGCGATATTAACCCCTTGACGGCGGTAAACTTGTTGAACTTCACTAACCAAATAGTTGTACAACGCTTTAACACCCAAAATACGGAGGATCTCGTGTGAACTGATGATACCGTCCGTCAAACGCTCACCGGCGTGAACGAACTCACCCGGATGAACCATTGCCACGAGGTTTTTATCAACAAAATACTCTTTCACCATTCCGTTATCGGAGGTGATCAAGATACGTTCTTTACCACGAAGCGGTTTACCGAAGCTTACTACCCCGTCAAGTTCAGCGATAAGAGCGATCTCTTTTGGTTTACGCGCTTCGAAAAGCTCAGAAACCCGTGGAAGACCCCCGGTGATATCGCGCGATTTTTGGAGCGCTTTTGGAGTACGAGCCAAGATATCAGCCACTTTTACTTCCGAGCGGTCTTGAGCAAAAATCGCAGTTTTCGGCTCGATCGCATAACGGATGATGCTTCCATCAGCCGCTGCAAGGACGATTGCCGGTTTGAATTCCGGTGCAACGTATTCATTGATCATCAAACGGGTTTTTCCGGTCAATTCATCGAACTGCTCAGAGGCGGTAACACCCGGAATAATATCTTCGAAAGTCACAACCCCATCGGTTTCAGAGATGATCGGATTAGAGTACGGATCCCACTCAGCGATAACGATCGACTCTTCTTTTGCCGGTTTAGCGATCAATGTATCGGCTTTTACCGCTTCGTTGTCATTGATTTCGATCACTGAACCGCGTGCAATGTAGTGACGGATCGCTTCACGATCTTCACTGTCTGCAACGACGGCAAAAAGACCTTTCTCTTCAACGCTGTACCCTTTTGCGATTTCGTGATGACGCTCTAGGTAATCCCCTTTGAGAAGGTAGTATTTAACCGTCCCTTTCTCTTTTGCCAAGATTTTTTGCGTTACCGGAGCACCGTCTTTAACTTGAATCTCAGAGGCGTACGGGATACGGTTCGGTACATTCCATCCGTCTTTAATCGTTTCAACGATCGATTCATTCTCTTTGACCATTGTGCCGTTTTCGTACGGAAGATAGAATTTACCTTCGATTTTACCGCTAACCCCTGCAAGTTCGTTCGGTTTCGCCACTTCATTTTTACGCAATGTGTAACGTACGGTAGAGTCACCTTTAACGCTAACGATAACCTCGTCGTGGATCGTTTGAATATCAACGGTTCCCGCAAACGGAGCTTTGATTTTCGGCTCTACGAGCAATACCGCCGCATTACGACGATTCGCTACAATTTGTTTCCCCTCTTTTGAGGTATAGGTTTTCATGTTGTAATAACGGATGAAACCCTCTTTGGTAGCAACAACTTGACGCTCTTCACGGGTACTTGACGCAGTCCCCCCGACGTGGAACGTACGAAGGGTCAACTGTGTTCCCGGTTCACCGATCGACTGAGCGGCGATAATACCGACTGCTTCACCCGGTTTGACGATACCGCCGCTTCCGAGGTTCAATCCGTAACAAAGGGCACAAATTCCACCCTCAGATTTACACGTTGTCGGAGTACGGATTTGTACCGATTTGATCCCTGCTTCTACGATTTTAGACGCTTTGATCTCATCGATCAATGTCCCCTCAGAGTAGAGGATCTCATTGGTGATCGGATCGATTGCATCTTCCGCCAATACACGACCGTAAATACGGTCTTCAAGAGGTTCGATCAATTCGTTACCCACAGAGATGTCGGTAAGTTCGATCCCCTCATGAGTTCCGCAGTCGTGCTCAACGATTTTCACGTTTTGAGCAACGTCAACGAGTTTACGAGTCAAATACCCCGCATTCGCTGTTTTCAACGCCGTATCCGCAAGACCTTTACGGGCACCGTGGGTTGAAATAAAGTACTCAAGAACGTTTAGACCCTCTTTAAAGTTCGAAATAATCGGTGTTTCGATGATCGAACCGTCCGGTTTAGCCATCAAACCACGCATACCGGCAAGCTGACGAATCTGAGCCGCAGAACCCCGCGCACCAGAGTCCGCCATCATAAAGATCGAGTTAAACCCGTCTTTATCATTTTGGATCAATTCCATCATCCCGCCCGCAACAGTATTGTTAGTATCGGTCCAGACGTCGATGATTTTGTTATAACGTTCTTGTTCGGTCAAAAGTCCCGCTTCGAATTGCTTTTGAATCTCTTTAACACGGTTTTTAGAGCCGATGATCAAACCTGATTTCATTTCAGGGATGATGATATCGGCGATAGAGATCGATACACCTGACGCAGTTGCGTATTTGAAACCAAGATTTTTAAGCTCGTCCAAGAAACCGGCCGTAACCGCAACACCGCCGTGTTTGTTAACATAGTCAACCAACGCAGAGATATTTTTCTTTTTCATCACGACGTTCCAAAGCTCTACCGGCACGAATGACGGCAAGATCGATTGAAGGATCATACGTCCAGCCGTAGTATGGATTACACGTCCATCAACACGGGTACGTACTTTCGCATGAAGGTCAAGCGCTTTGTGCTCAAGAGCGATCATGATCTCATCAACATTACTGAACAGTTTATTTGACCCTTTTACCTCGTTTTTACCGAGTGTCAAATAATAAAGCCCCAAGACCATATCTTGTGAAGGGGTTGCAATCGCTTTACCTGATGCCGGAAGCAAGATGTTCATCGATGAGAGCATCAAAACTTTTGCTTCGGCAACCGCTTCCGCTGACAATGGAACGTGAACCGCCATTTGGTCACCGTCGAAGTCCGCATTGAACGCCGCACAAACGAGCGGGTGCAATTGGATCGCTTTACCGTCGATCAGTTTCGGGTGAAACGCTTGAATCGAGAGTTTATGCAAGGTCGGAGCACGGTTCAACATAACCGGATACCCCTCAACGATCTCAGCAAGACATTCCCAAACTTCGTTGGTTTTCTCTTCGATCATTTTCTTCGCCGCTTTTACGGTGGTCGCATACCCTTTATCTTCGAGTTTTGCGATCAAATGCGGTTTGAAAAGTTCCAATGCCATTTGTTTTGGCAATCCGCATTGATCCATTTGAAGGTTTGGTCCAACAACGATAACCGAACGTCCCGAGAAGTCAACACGCTTACCAAGAAGGTTTTGACGGAAACGTCCTTGTTTCCCTTTGATGATCTCTGAAAGAGATTTCAACGGACGCTTGTTTGCCCCTTTAACAGCGTTAGCGCGACGACCGTTGTCAAACAACGCATCAACCGCTTCTTGCAACATACGTTTTTCATTACGTACGATAATTTCAGGTGCTTCGAGTTCGATCAAACGTTTCAAACGTTGATTTCGGTTGATAACACGACGATAAAGATCATTAACGTCAGATACCGCGAATTTTCCGCCATCCAAACTTACCAACGGGCGAAGTTCCGGTGGAAGAACTGGCAATGCCGTAAGCATCATCCATGCAGGATTGTTCCCTGAATTCAAGAATGACTCGATAACTTTCAAACGTTTAACGATCGTTTTGCGTTTTGCTTCAGAGTTGGTTGCTGCTACTTCTTCTTTTAATGCAGAGAACAAATCAACCAAATCGAGTTCATCGAGTAAATCACGAACTGCTTGTCCACCCATTTCAGCGACAAAACCGCTGTCTCCGTAACGTTGTACGAGGGTGCGGTATTGTTCTTCGTTCAATACATCGTATTTGAGAACCGCAGAAGTTTGTTCGCCGTCATAGTAGGCTTCCCCACCGCTTTTAACGATGTAGGCTTCGTAGTACAATACACGTTCAAGGTCTTTCATTTTCACCCCGAGCAACGTACCGATACGGCTTGGAAGTGAACTGACATACCAGATGTGTGCTACCGGAGTAACCAGGTCGATGTGCCCCATACGGGTACGGCGAACTTTGGCAGAAGTAACTTCAACACCACATTTTTCGCACACAACACCTTTATAGCGCATTTTTTTGTACTTTCCGCACAAACATTCGTAATCACGAACCGGTCCGAAAATTTTGGCACAAAACAATCCGTCGCGCTCAGGTTTGAGAGTTCGGTAGTTGATCGTTTCAGGTTTTTTTACTTCTCCGTGACTCCATGAGAGAATTCTCTCAGGAGACGCCAGACGAAACTGAATCTGCTTAATATCAGCAGGGCGATTCTCTTCTGTTACGGAAACCGGTACTAATTTACTCATTGTCATCCACCTCGTCAAAAATCTCTACATCCAGTGCCAATGACTGGAGTTCTTTAGTCAATACGAATAGGGTTTCAGGGATACCGGATGCCGGTACGCTTTCCCCTTTCGTAATCGCTTTGTACGCACGTACACGTCCGTCAACGTCATCCGATTTGATCGTTAACATCTCTTTTAGTACTGCAGAAGCACCGTATGCTTCAAGAGCCCATACTTCCATCTCCCCGAAACGCTGTCCACCGAAGAGTGCTTTACCACCGACCGGTTGTTGCGTAACAAGAGAGTATGGTCCGGTTGAACGGGCATGCACTTTCTCATCAACCAAGTGGTGGAGTTTAAGCATGTACATATAACCGACATTGACACGCTCTTTGAGCGGTTCACCGGTCTTACCGTCGAACAATTGCATTTTTCCGTCAGTGTCAAGTTTCGCCAATTCGAACAATTTACCGAATTCTGCTTCCGTAACCCCTTCGAAAATAGGGGTGGCGAATTTAACCCCTTTGGACCAATCTTGCGCGTATCCGAGCAACGTTTCATCATCCATTGCGCCGATAGAATTCGCAGCATCCATGAGTCCCGCAACATCAGCGAAAGAGATCATTTTTTCACGAAGTTCGGAGATAAACTCTTTTTGTTTCGCTTCAAAAATATCCTGGATTTGGAACCCAAGCTCTTTACCGACCATACCAAGGTGCATCTCTAGGATTTGCCCGATATTCATACGTGATGGAACCCCAAGCGGATTCAAACAGACATCGACTGAACGTCCGTTTGCCATGTACGGCATGTCAACTTGTGGAACAATCGTAGAAACGATACCTTTGTTCCCGTGACGCCCCGCCATTTTATCCCCGACTTTGAGCTTACGTTTCGTCGCAATGTACACTTTGACGTATTTAACAACACCGTTCGGGAGGATGTCATCTTTTTCCAAGATAGAGAGTTTCTCTTCGTGTTCGTCACGGAATTTTTTCTTCTCTTTTTGGAAATGGTTTTTGGTTTGGTTGTATTTCTCTTGAACATCGTCGCTGAATGCTTTTACAACGTTGTTCATCGCAAAACGGTTAACCTCTTTAAGATCTTCGGCTTTAACGTTTTCACCCGCTTTATAGTCGTTACCGTTAATGCTTACATCGCTAAGCAACGGATGTTTGGTCAACAATGAAACGATGCGGAGCATCTCCTCTTTGTCGATCATCAACAAGCGATCATAGTGTTCGCGTTCGAGTTCATCACGTTCTTGTTTCTCAAGTTCAAGGGTGCGCGGATCTTTGTCGTACCCTTTTTTAGTGAAGACTTTAACATCAACAACAACCCCTTCCATACTCGGCGTACAGTAGAGTGATTTGTTGACGACATGACCCGCTTTTTCACCGAAAATTGCGCGAAGAAGACGCTCTTCCGGAGTCGGTTTTACTTCACCTTTCGGAGAAACTTTACCGACGAGGATCATCCCCCCTTTAACGTACGTACCGATTTTAACGATACCGCTCTCATCCAGGTGCGCCAACTCATCATCACGTACGTTAGGGATATCTCGGGTGATCTCTTCGACACCATGTTTGAGTTCGCGTGCTTCTGCCTCTTTTTCATAGATATGTACAGAAGTGAACGCATCTTCGCGAATCATCCGCTCAGACATTACGATCGCATCCTCGAAGTTGTAACCGTTCCATGGCATGAACGCTACCAAAGCATTGATACCGAGCGCCAATTCCCCTTTGTCCATGTTCGGACCATCGGCAATGATTTGACCTTTGGTAACAAATTGACCTTGTTTAACGATCGGTTTTTGCAAGAACGTCGTGTTTTGGTTGGTACGAAGATTTTTTTGCAACGGATAGTAATCGATAAACGTTCCGTCTTCGTCTTCACCCATCACGTAGATGTGTTTCGCATCGACTTTTTCAACGATACCGCTGCGCTCAGCTTTAACACACTCCCATGAATCACGGGCAACCAATTTCTCAACACCTGTTCCGACCATCGGCGCTTCAGGACGCAACAACGGTACCGCTTGACGTTGCATGTTCGATCCCATCAAGGCACGGTTCGCGTCATCGTGTTCCAAGAACGGAATCAAGCTTGCTGCAACACCGACAACCATGTGTGGCGTCAAGTCACGGAGTTCACACTCTTTCGGCGATTTGAGAATAATCTCACCGTCTTGGCGGATCTCAACCAAATCATCCAAGAAGTTTCCGTTTTCATCAACACGGCTTGAAGCGGCGGCAATAATTTTCCCCTCTTCTTGGGTAGCCGTTAGATAAACAACTTCATCGGTAACTACACCGTCTTTGACAACGTTGTACGGTGCTTCGATAAATCCGTGTTCATTAACTTTTGAATAGGTTGCCAACGTATTGATCAAACCGATGTTTTGCCCCTCCGGAGTCTCAATCGGACAGATACGACCGTAGTGAGTCGGGTGAACGTCACGCACTTCAAATCCGGCACGCTCTTTAACAAGACCGCCTTCCCCGAGAGCTGAAAGACGACGTTTATGGGTAACTTCCGACAACGGATTCGTTTGGTCCATAAATTGTGACAACTGTCCGCCGCTGAAGAACTCCATGATGGTTGACGTGATCATTTTTGAGTTGATCAAATCGTGCGGCATCAACTCAGTAGTCGGTCCGCTCATCGTTGAAAGCTTGTCTTTGATCGCTTTTTGCATTTTGATCAAACCGTTGTGCAACTCGTTTCCAAGAAGCTCACCGATAGAACGGATACGACGGTTACCAAGGTGGTCACGGTCGTCGATATGACCTTGACCGTTTTTAACTTTAACGACGTATTTAACGGTGTTAATGATATCTTCATTGGTCAAAACCGTCACATACTCAGGGACATTGAGTCCGAGTTTGTGGTTCATTTTCATACGACCAACACGTGTCAAGTCGTAACGTTCCGGATCAAAGAAGAGCTGGTTGACGAACAATTTTGCCGCTTCTTTGGTGACCGGTTCACCAGGACGCATTACTTTGTAAATACGGATTGCCGCGAGATCGTTTTCATCTTCGATGGTCTCGGTTTGTTTGAGCAATTTGAGTGAATCGGCATCGGCGATGAACGCATTGATAATCGCACTGTCGTGACCTTCTGCAAGGTCATTCGCAATAACGAACTCTTTAACGCCTGCTTCGATCATCTTTTTGAGTTTCGTCTCATCCAACTGCGTCATCGTGTCGAACATTACTTCGCCCGTCTCCGCGTCGATGATCGGCTCAGCCAAATGGCGTTCGATTAACGTTTCAATCGGATATTGGATCGACGTAACACCCTCAGAAATCAATTTCTCCGCTTTTTTAGCTGATAAACGTTTTCCGGCAGCAACGAGCAGTTTCCCTTCCGCATCGACCAAATCGTATCCAAGACGTCCGGCAAATTGTTCAGGATCGAAATCCATCAAATATTTGTTGTTCTCTACACGGATTTTTTGCAACGGGTAGAACATTTTGAGAATGTCTTGTTTGCTGTAACCGAGTGCGCGGAACATAATCGTAACCGGTACTTTACGGCGTTTATTGATACGCATGTAAAGGATATCTTTCGGATCGTACTCAAAATAGAGCCATGAACCGCGGTCAGGGATAATCTGACCAGTAAAAATCATTTTGCTTCCAGCAGTGGTTGATTCTTCTTCTTTGAAGATAACCCCCGGAGAGCGGTGAAGCTGATTAACGACGACACGTTCAACACCGTTGATGACAAATGATGTACGATCGGTCATCAACGGGATATCGCGGATAAAAATCGTTTGTTCTTTAATATCTTTGACACCGGTTTTCTCTTTGGTGTTTTCATCACGATCCCAGATCATAAGACGTGTTTTCATACGGAGTGACACCGAATAGGTCAAACCACGTTCCATACATTCACGAACGGTATATTTAGGGCGTCCTACTTCTGAGCCCAAATATTCTAGAGAAAGACGATTTTGTGAATCATGAATCGGGAATACTGATTGGAATACACGCTCAATACCGCTTTTAGAACGATCTTTTTGATCTAACATCAAAAATGATTCGTATGAACTTTGTTGAAGTTGTAATAAATTAGGTACTTCAATTTGTTGGGGGGTTTTCGCGAAATCTACGCGTAAGCGGTTTCCGGAGTGAAGAGAGTTTAACATAGGCTACCTCAATCGAAGTTTTTGATCCCATAGGGATAAGTGCAAAGTCTGAAGTCAGAGCGTCCTCTGACCTATAACGACGTATGGGCACTTTACGAAGAAGCTAAAAACCGCTTCGTAAAGTGCCCTGTGGGAGGTGGAGGCAAAAGCCTCCGATCAAAATATGATTATTTGATTTCGACGACAGCGCCAGCTTCTTCAAGCTCTTTTTTCGCTGCTTCAGCATCTTGTTTAGAGATACCTTCTTTGATTGTTGTAGGTGCACCTTCAACAGCGTCTTTAGCCTCTTTAAGACCAAGACCAGTCATAGCACGAACTACTTTAATAACGTTGATTTTTTTGTCACCACCGTCTTTCAAGATAACGTCGAACTCAGTTTTTTCTTCTTCAGCAGCAACAGCCGCTACAGCACCGCCAGCAACCGCTACAGGTTGAGCAGAAACTCCGAATTTTTCTTCGAATTCTTTTACAAGCTCAGAAAGCTCAAGAACAGACAAGTTTGAGATAAACTCAAGAACATCTTCTTTAGTTACAGCCATAGTATTCTCCTATTGGTATTTTGTTTTTTTATGCCGACATTGCTATCAGCGGTTTTTCGAAGCGGCAATTACGCAGCTTCTTCTTCTTTTTTGCGTTTAAGCGCATCGAGTCCGATTGTGAAGTTGCGAACTGGTCCCATCCATACAGATGCGAGCATTCCAAGCAACTCTTCGCGTCCCGGAAGGGTAGCAAAAGCTTGAACCTTTTTCTCATCAGCCGCTTCGCCGTCGATGTAAGCCGTACGAATGACAAATTTATCATTCGATTTAGCAAAATCAACAGCCGTTTTTGATGCTGCGATAGCATCAGCGCCCCATACGAAGATGTTAGTATCTTTAATTTCGATACCGGTCATCTCAGCGTTGTTAAGAGCGATAGTTGCAAGTGTATTTTTAACAACTTGAACTTTTGCATCTTTTGCACGTGCGATTTTACGAAGTTCTTCAAGTTCGGAAACTGCCAAACCACGGTAATCACACATAATAACTGCTGCAGATGCTTTGAACTCTTCGGTAAGAGCGTTAACGATCTCAGATTTTTGTGCTTTATTCATTGTTTCTCCTTTCCAGACATACAACTTCAAGCGGGGCAGAAATCTTCTGATTAAGGCCTAAGCCCCCTACTGTCTTCAGTCCATAAGATAAAGGCAAAGCGCAATGCTTCGCCGTTCAAGAACGATTAACGGATATCCAAAAGTTCTTGAGTTTCGAATTTAATTGCAGGGCTCATTGTCAATGACAATGCCGCATTTTTGATGTAGCGCCCTTTAGCCGTTGATGGTTTCGCACGGTTGATAGCACCGACAAACGCTTTGATGTTTTCTGCGATTTTCTCAGAATCAAAGCTCACTTTACCGATACCGGCATGGATGTTCCCTTTTTTATCAACACGGAAGTTTACTTGTCCGCCTTTAACATTGCTAACAGCTTTAGCGATGTCAGCCGTTACGGTTCCGGTTTTAGGGTTAGGCATCATCCCTTTTGGCCCTAGGATACGTCCTACTTGACCAACAAGACCCATACAATCAGGTGCTGCTACGACGATATCGAAGTTGATGTTACCTGCTTTGATTTGATCAACCAAATCTTCTGCACCAACGATATCAGCACCTGCATTTTTAGCTTCGTCTACTTTTGCACCTTTTGCGAAAACCGCAACACGAACCACTTTACCAGTACCATGAGGAAGCACAACGGCACCACGGATCATTTGGTCTGCGTGACGTGGATCAACTCCAAGATTCAATGCAATTTCAACAGTTTCGTCGAATTTAGCAGATTTCAACTCTTTAACGAATACTGACGCATCAGCTACTGAGTAGCTTTTTGTCATATCAATTTTTTCACTTAGTTGTTTATAGCGTTTTCCAGCCATTTGAATTCTCCAATTTTAGAATCTGCCGCAGTGATTAGACTCTTTGCGGTCGAAGAGCGTTGGAATTACTCGACGACGTCGATTCCCATTGAGCGAGCTGAACCAGCAATAGTACGTGCCGCAGCTTCTTCATCTTGAGTATTCATGTCTTGCATTTTTTGCTTAACAATCTCCATGATTTGTGCTTTAGTGATTTTCGCAACTTTGTTCTTCATCGGATTATCAGAACCTTTTTTGATACCGATTTTGTTCATAATCAAAGCGGTATTTGAAGGTTGTTTAGTGATGAATGAGAACGTTTTGTCCGCATATACTGTAATAACTGTCGGGAGTTTAAACCCAGCCTTATCTTTTGTACGCTCGTTAAACGCTTTACAGAATTCCATGATGTTAACACCACGTTGACCAAGAGCAGGACCTACCGGTGGTGCCGGGTTAGCGGCGCCGGCTTGAATTTGCAACTTGATGTAGCCAGTAATTTTCTTTGCCATTTGTGCTTCCTTTTTTTGAGATTAAATAATTTTTTCGACTTGTGTGTACGAAATATCGACCGGAGTACTACGTCCGAAGATTGAAACATTGAGTTTCAAAGTACCGTGTTCGAGATCGTATTCATCCACCGTACCGGTGAAGTTCGCGAACGGACCATCAACGATACGAACCATCTCGCCGTTATCGAAAAAGACTTTCGGTTTAGGGGCAGAACGGTTGGTAACACGATCCAAAATAACCGCAATGTCATTATCGCTGAGTGGTGTCGGTTTGTTTGACTCACCAATGAAACCTGCTACACGCGGTAGTGACTGAATACGGTGTTGCAATTCGATTGAGAGATCCATGTTTGCAAATACATATCCTGAGTACAAAGAACGTTCAGAAATTTTTTTCTTTCCGTTTTTGACTTCAATAACATCCTCTGTCGGAACGATCACTTCAGTGATCACATCCTGAAGATTGTTTTCAGCAATAATGTTTTCGATAGCGGCTTTAACACTACGCTCACTACCGGCGTACGTTTGAATCGAATACCAACGATGTGCCATACTTTATCCTTAACTCAAAATTGCCGAAACGGTTGAAGACATGATGAAATCGACCAATGCCAAAAACAAAACGACGAATGTTACGACCGCTATAACAGCGATAAAAGCTTGTTTAACTTGCGGCTTTGTTGGGAAAATAACTTTTGCAAGTTCTATTTTCGCATTCTGAATTGTTTGACTAAGAGTGTTTTTCATTTTCGTATCCTCAGGACATTTCCAACGAATAAAGCTCGAAAGCATCATTAGTTAAAAATGGGTGGCACGCCAGGAGGGACTCGAACCCCCAGCCGTCGGATTTGGAATCCGGCGCTCTACCATTGGAGCTACTGACGTATATAAAATCCCCGAAGGGAAAAACTTACAGTTTTGCTTCTTTGTGAACAGTATGCTCACGGCAGAATTTACAAAACTTACGTACTGAAAATTTTTCAGTATGAGTTTTTTTGTTTTTAGAGGTGTGATAGTTACGACGAGTACACTTTTCACACGCTAAATGGATATTTTCACGCATGTTTTACCTTATTAATCCAACCCGAGGGTTGGGGAAAATTATGCAAGGATTTTAGAAACAACCCCAGCACCGACAGTACGTCCACCTTCACGAATAGCGAAGCGAGTACCCTCTTCCATAGCGATCGGGTGGATCAATTCAGCGATAATTTTAACGTTATCACCTGGCATAACCATTTCAGTACCTTCTTGAAGGCTGATCGCACCTGTTACGTCAGTTGTACGGACGTAGAATTGTGGGCGGTAACCGTTGAAGAATGGAGTGTGACGTCCACCTTCGTCTTTGCTCAATACGTAAATCTCAGCCTCAAATTTTGTGTGAGGAGTGATTGATTTAGGTTTACAAAGAACTTGTCCACGCTCAACATCTTCTTTTTTCGTACCACGGAGAAGAAGACCACAGTTGTCACCCGCTTCACCCATTTCCATCTCTTTACGGAACATTTCAACACCAGTTACGGTAGTTGTTTGTGTATCACGGATACCAACGATCTCGATAGTTTCACCGATTTTGATTGTACCACGCTCGATACGACCAGTAACAACCGTACCACGTCCAGAGATTGAGAAAACGTCTTCTACCGGCATCAAGAAATCTTTATCAGTTTCACGAACCGGCTCAGGGATGTATTCATCAACCGCTGCCATCAATTTTTGGATTTTTGCTGACCACTCACCAAGAGTACCAGTTTTAGCTTCTTCAAGAGCGCGAAGTGCAGAACCAGCTACGATTGGAGTATCGTCACCCGGGAAATCATAGGTATCAAGAAGTTCGCGGATTTCCATCTCAACGAGTTCAAGAAGTTCTTCATCATCAACCATATCTTCTTTGTTCATGAAAACAACGATGTATGGAACACCGACTTGTTTTGAAAGAAGGATGTGCTCACGAGTTTGTGGCATCGGGCCGTCTGCCGCAGAAACAACAAGGATAGCACCGTCCATTTGAGC
>CAZBVJ010000009.1:56194-86058 GCA_964495485.1 uncultured Sulfuricurvum sp. | reverse complement strand
AGTTGGTTAGAATACCTGCCTGTCACGCAGGGGGTCGCGGGTTCGAGTCCCGTCCGCTGCGCCATGTTATTTGATTTTTTATTTAAAACTCTCGGGAGTTTAGCTCAGTTGGTAGAGCGCTACCCTTACAAGGTAGATGTCACAAGTTCGAGTCTTGTAATTCCCACCATTATTTGGCGCTGCAGCGGTAGTTCAGTTGGTTAGAATACCTGCCTGTCACGCAGGGGGTCGCGGGTTCGAGTCCCGTCCGCTGCGCCATTCTTCATCATTCAACCAATCCCTTTTATCGTCCCGCTTCAACATTATAGATTTGTCCGTTACGTTTGATTATTTTAACCCTTTGACCTACGCCAAAGTCTGTCCCTTTTGAAACAACGACTACTTCTTGTTTACTATCCAATACAACAGTGAGCTCTTGGGCATTCGATTTACCGATTTCATTACCGGCATAGAGCCCTACCAAACCTCCGGCCAGCATCGTCAATACGGAACCTCGTCCGCCTCCCATTGTTGAACCAAGTACCGCACCGGTTATACCGCCTAGCGCTCCGCCACCGCCCGAATCTTTGACGACAACTGCCCGTGCATCGGTGATTACACCCGATTCAGATGTTAACACATATCTCGTCGAGTCCGCTTCCAATACCGGTACGCCACTTTGTGCACAGCCGCCAAAAATCACCATACTTGCAAAAGCTGTCGCTACTAATAATTTCATTATATCCCCTTTTTTGCTTATTTTATCACTCTTTTATAAATCTTAGGATTTGTATTCCAACCACAGTTATGTTATTATCTGATACAAATACCACTAAAAGGGAAATCGCCATGCAAATATTCCTCATTGTTTTGGGAGTACTCGCCCTAGTCGTTATCTTGATGTACAACTCCCTCATCGGGAAAAAAAATCAGGTTGAGAATATTTTTGCCGGTGTCGATACCGTCCTTAAAAAACGTTATGACCTCATCCCCAATCTTGTCGCCTCGGTCGAGCGGTATATGGAACATGAAAAAGATACACTCGAAAAAGTGACTCAATATCGTGCTCAGGCTATGAAACCGGGGATCAGTGATGATCAAAAAATCGCCCTAGATGCCAAAATGTCTGCCGCACTGGGGTCTATTACCGTTGCGATGGAAGCGTATCCCGATCTCAAAGCCAACGAAAACGTGATGCATCTCCAACGCTCTCTCGCCGAAATCGAAGAGCAAATTTCCGCCGCCCGCCGTGCCTACAACCAATCGGTTACCGACCTCAACAACGCCATCGAGATGTTCCCAACCAACCTCATCGCAGGATGGATGAATCTACAACGCCGCGCGGTATTTGAAATCACCCTAACCGAGCGTCAAAATGTTGATGTAAATGCCCTTTTTAATCGATGAAATCGACCTCCGAACTCACCGATTTTTATTACAAAGAGCTCTACCCTTCCCTCAACGAGTTAGAAAACACCCGTAAGCGAATCGTATCTCAACTCAAATTTTACGGGGGGATGGGAATTGTCGCTTTTACACTCGTCGCACTATGGATGGGAAAAAGCTTCGGTCTCTTGCATCCTCTCTCACTAGCAGTTGTCTTTGGGTTTATCATACTCGCATCGATCACCTACCGTTCTATGACATCAGGATACGCCAAAGACTTTAAAGAGCGCATCATTACCCCTATGATCGGAGCCATCGATCCGCATCTGCTCTATAACCCTGATTTCATGATTTCACAGCATCTCTTTGAGCGGAGCGAGCTTTTTAAACACTCTATCGACCGCTACAGCGGAAACGATTATGTGAAAGGGACAATAGAGGGAGTACCGCTGGAGTTTTCCGATGTCCACGCCGAATACCAAACCCGTGATTCCAAAGGGCGTACGCAGTGGCATACCCTCTTTCGCGGACTCTTCCTCGTCGCCGAGTTTAACAAGCACTTCAAAGCCAAAACCGTTGTACTCCCCGATCAAGCCGAAAAGAGCTTCGGTTCCTTGATCGGCGGATGGCTCCAATCGATCAATTTTACTCGTGAAGGGCTCATCCGTATGGACGATCCTGAGTTTGAGAAACATTTTGTCGTGTACGGGTCTGATCAAATCGAAGCTCGATATATCCTCTCTCATTCGATGATGAAACGGATTTTGGATTTTCAGCGCCGAGTTTCCCATCCTCTGTTCGTCTCATTTGTCCATAACCATATCCATGTCGGTATCGCTACAGGGAGAGATCTCTTTGAACCTGCCATCTTTACCTCGTTGCTCGATTACAAACAGGCGATGGAGTATGTGAGTACCCTCCAAAATACAATCGGGTTGGTAGAAGAGTTGAAACTTAACGAGAAGCTGTGGAGTAAAGAATAGTAATTTATTTTCGCTTATTAGGGTTATCTATCTTGTCGATAATTAAAGCGCTTATCCCTAAAAGTATAAAAGCTGGAAAAGCAGATAATAAAAAAAACAACCCACTAAAACATCCTCCAGCCCCACATGTCATTGCATAATAAATGAAATAGGTGAATAATCCTAATGGTGTAAATGAAATAAATGACCAAAAAATACTAATAAAAAAGGAAAATCGCTTTCCTTGTAATAATCTTACAATACGAATAGAAATGATAAACGGTAAAGCATGAAAAATAAACAAACCAATAAAAAATATTATTGCTACTATTTCCCATATTAATGACATATCTATCATCCATGTCTCCAATTCATAAATTAATCAAAAAATGCCCCTTCAAAATGGGTCAAAATTTTTTCATCTTTCGTAAGCAGTGGATAATCGCGTGACATAGCATTTGCAACAATCAGACGATCAAACGGATCACGTGTCCAGTCCAATGATAGACTCTTTTTGATAACGTCATACATCTCCACCTCATCTACTCGCAAATCGATCATTGCATTGAGATCGCCGAGAATATTAAAAGGGGTATCAGTAAGACGACCGATCTCCTGCAAATATTTCAACTCCATCATCACCATTGGAGAAATCAACAATAGATGAGCATTTTCTATCGCATCCAATGCGCGTTTAGAAAATTTCTCCAGCTCTTTTTCTCGAAGCCAAACAACGATATGGGTATCTAAATAAAGGGCTTCCATTCACCCTCCCACGACGTATTGATAAGTTCATCATCACTGCATGAAGTAATTTTTTTGGGTTGAATCGATTTAAGACGGCTTTTTTTATGTTCTGGAACGATCATCAAAATTTGTCCGTTTCGCTTCACTTCCAATGGTTCTTTGGTCTCAATAACAACATCAAGTAAATTATAAAGATTTTCTCGTAGCTTTGAGGGTGTAATTGTCATAATGCACCTCCTAAATGAAAGCATTATAGCATAAACGTACGCTTTTATACTATATCGTACGAAAATTATATTTTTTGAATCGAACGTCCCAAAGCACTATAAAAACTCTCCAAATTCTCTTCGCTCCCCTCGACCTCAAACACAACACCTTTCTCACCAAACTCTTTGGAGAGAATCCGAATATGTTTTTGAGCGGTTTCATACTCAATCATCGAAACGGTGGAGTAGTTGCATTCGATTTTTTGAACAAAGAGTTTCTCATACGGCAATAACTCCGCGTTAGTGTAGGCCGCATTTGCCGCATCGGCATAGGCGCGTACTAACCCGCCAGGCCCAAGCTTTGTCCCACCGAAATAACGCACCGTGATAATCGCAGCGTTAATCAGATCATGCCCTTGCAATACTGCCAACGTCGGTTTCCCCGATGTCCCTTTAGGTTCACCGTCATCGCTAGAGGATTCTACGATTTGATCAAACTCATTGAGACTCCGCGAAGCACTTACCCAGTGTACCGCTTTTGGATGTTCGGCACGCAATCGAGCCATCTCTGATTCAAACATCCCTATCGGCATCAGATGGGCGATAAACTTCGACCCTTTGATCTCTATCGTATCGGTAAAAATTCGGTTCACGGTTTTCATAACGGCATTATAGTATAATCGCGCATTTGATTCGGAGTATCACTATGATCGATTTTTTAATGAGCGGATACGGTTTGAGTTCTCTCGGGCTTGTAGGTATCATCCTCTTTCTTCTCTATCTCAAACTCATGAAGTGGGTTTTCAAAATTGCCTTCTTCGGTATCATCGCACTCGGGGCTTTTTGGTATTTTAATCCGCCGACTATTGGTTAATGACTCCCCAATCCTCTCTCCTGCAATGGTATAAAAATAATGGCCGTCACGATCTTCCGTGGCGTAATACCGATGATCCTTATCGCATCTACCTCAGCGAAATCATGCTCCAACAGACGCAGGTTAAAACAGTCTTGGAGAAGTTTTATTTCCCTTTTTTAGAACGGTTCCCTACCCTCGCCGATGTTGCTTCTTCCGAGCTGGATGATGTCCTCAAAAAATGGGAAGGGTTGGGATACTACACGAGAGCTAAAAATATTCATAACGTCGCCCGTCAATGTGATGGAAGACTCCCGACCAATGCCCATGATTTGATGCAGCTCAGCGGTATTGGACGCTCCACCGCCCACGCAATCGCTGCTTTTGCCTATCGTGAACCTTTGCCGATCCTCGATGCCAATGTCAAACGGATACTGCACCGTTTTTATGCCCTCAAAGAGCGGAATGAAAAAAAACTGTGGCAATACGCTTACACCCTCTTTGATCCTAAACACCCTTTTGAGTTTAATCAAGCAATGATGGATGTGGGTGCAACCGTTTGTTTAGCTAAAAATCCCCTCTGTCAACTCTGTCCGTTTGAACTCTGGTGCACAGGAAAACAATTTCCCCTCTCCTACCCTGAGGCTAAGCCTAAAACCATCAAACCGATTCGCCAACACACCATCATCATCCATCAGCGCGAGAATCGGTTCGCACTCACTCAACGCCGTGAGCGCTTTTTGCACGGGTTATGGGGATTTGATCAAAAAGGCTCACAATCCTCCGGAGAATTTTTAGGTCACATCACGCAGCACTACTCCCATTTTACCTTAGAAGCGGATGTCTATCTGAGTTTTGAAAGCTTTGACGATGAAGAGTTTGAATGGTTTGAAGATGGTGAAATCGAGAAACTTTCACTCAGTCGCGCTGATCATAAAGCCGTTGCTTTATTACGCTATAATGGCAAAAACTAGAGGAGTATTCGAGTGATTCGAAGAGTTCGAAATTACTTTTTTAACGCATTTCGAGAGATATTCGTTTATCACCACTCATCATTAGAGTTTCGTGCAAAAATTTATGCTCTTTTTATCGCCGGTTCCAATGAACCTCTCAGCCATTATGAGCAGACACTCGCGGGGATTGCACTCGATATTTATCAGCAAGAAGATAGAGCCAATACATTGCTTATGGCCGTGAAAGAGTATATCAAATCAGTCCATGCCAAAAAACATTTAGGCGAAGAGACGCTGCTCATTGAAGTGATCCAAGAGTTACGACTGGTTCCCCGATATGCTCTGAAAATCGAGCCAAACCATTTGGAACAACTTCGTGAATGCACCCATAATCAAGACTCAAAAATTTATCAGGATCGCTTGATCGACTTTTTACGTCAAAAACGGAGCGATTACGAAGAGATCAGACGTTAAATCGCTCTTTATCAAAAAAAGTATCGTCACTGATATTACCGAATGCCGAATTTATAGAAACAAATAGATCGGGATATTTTTCCTCCATCTCATGCAGCATTACTTTCATACTGGCTCGCGCATGGGGCATTTTAACATCGAAACGCATCGACGGACACGCTTCATCTCCGATCGTCGGCATCTCATTTTCCAACGCACAAGCGGCAAGCTGACGTTCACGCAACTGAATCAACGGACGGATAACGATAAGTCCGTTTCCGGCTTTGTATTTCGGAGCGAGTCCGCGCATCTGACCGTTATAGATCAGGTTCATAAAAAAGCTCTCTGCCGCATCATCCAAATGATGCCCCAAAGCCACTTTATTGCAGCCAAATTCGATCGCAGCCGAATAGAGCGCACCTCTTCGCATACGGGAAAAAAAGCTGCAAAACGAAGAGTTCTGACGGATTTTCTCCCCCGCAATCTCATACGTATTGGTTTCATAGACTCTATGAGGAATTCCGTGCTCGGCACAATGTGCAATCAATGCCGAAAGATCTTCTCCCATACCGTAGGTTACGGTTACGGCTAGAAGTTCAAATTTAAACGGAGCACGACGCTGCTGTTCCATCATCGCATGAACCATTGTGAGCGAATCTTTCCCTCCGCTAAGTCCGATAAGGATTTTATCCCCCTCTTCGATCAAAGAGAATTCACCATTCGTACGCCCGATTTGGCGCATAATTTTTTTACTGAGTTTAATCGCCAAGCCGTTTTACCATCTCTAAAATAAATTTAGCGCTCACTTGCGCCGAGCTTTGCAAAAAGGTGTCGAAATCGATCCCCGCATCACCGTCGGCACTGTCACTGATAGAGCGAAGAACAAAAAACGGAACGCCGAAGTTATGACAAACGCATGCCACGCTTGCTCCTTCCATCTCTAACGCATCGGCGTTAAATGTTTTTTCGATCCACGCTTTACGCTCGGATGAGGCAACAAACTGATCTCCCGTCGCAATGATCCCTTCATACAGATCGATCCCCATATCCACTGCGATCTCAGAAGCAAGAGAGCGAAGATCATCGTCAGATTCGATCATAACAGAACTCTCAGGGATAAATCCGTCCGGATGACCGAAAGCGGTAATATCGACATCATGCTGACACAATGCACTGGCCATGATCAAATCGCCGATTTTCAAATCTTTACTAATTCCTCCGGCTACGCCGCTAAAAAGGAGTACTTTTGCGTTATAGCGCTCAATCATCACCGATGCGGTAATCGCTGAAAAGACTTTCCCGATTTTCGAATAGGCGATAACCAGTTCATGACCGGCATAAGTTGCATGATAAAAAATATTTCCGGCATACTCTTCAGATGTGTACTCACCGAGTGTATTTAAAAGCGGTTCGATCTCTTCGCGCATCGCACCCATAATCGCTATTTTCATGTTTTCCTACTTTTTATGAATTACGGGACAAATAACGTCCCAGTTTTTGAAGGGTATGACTTAACTCGACGACAACATTTCGTTTCTCAAATTTTTCCGAAACGTGCTCACAATCTCCCATAGGGGTGATCACCCGGCTCCCGCCCCAAAATCCTAAACCGTCTTCAAATCCGACGCGGTTCACGAAAACCACATAATTATGGCTCAATAATGCGGTCGCTTTCAAAAGAGCATCCCATTGAGATTCGATTTCTAATGCCCCCTCCCTAAACCCGCGTGCCGGAGAAGCAGAGAGGACATAAACAATTTCAGCGTCACTGGCACCTATTGAAGCTATCGTCTCAGCACGCCATAAATCCTCACACACCACCATAACCGCTTTGCCGTAAGCTGTTTCAAAAGATAGAATCGACTCACCGGCGACAAAATAGCGCCCCTCTTCGAACATTCCATACGTCGGAAGATGATTTTTATGATGGATATGGACAAGTTTCCCGCGAGAAAAATAGAGGGCACTGTTATAAACTTTCCCCTCATCCCATAACGCTGCACCGATAGCGATATCACACTGTTCGCTTTTGGAGGCCAAAATAGCCAGCTCTTCAATATTCCACGCATCTTCAAAGAGTTTATCCTGAAGCAAATAACCGCTGAGTGCAAGTTCCGGAAAAACCACTACATCCGCATCACTGTGTTGATCAATCAACGAAACAACATCCCCTAGATTGGAACGATTAAGCTTCGGTGCAGATTGGATCAGTGCTATCTTCATGCGAGGACTTCACATACCTTGGCTAAAGATTCCATGTCGGAGATTCCCAATGTCTCTACGTTAGGAGCATTGCGTTTGTTCAGCCCTTTAAGAACCGCACCGTTTCCAAATTCGATCATCAACTCGATTTCGCCGGCGATTGCTTCAATCGATTGTTTGTATTTTACCGGTTGGACAAGCTGGACTTTGAGACGTTCAATCGCCTCTTCTTTCGTTGAATAGGGCTTAGTTGTTGCATTTGAAATGATCGGAGCACTAAACGTATCTTTGACCATCACTTCCATCGCTTCCCCTAACGGTCCCATTGCACTTTCTAACAACGGACAGTGGCTGGCAATCGACATATTGAGCAACAATGCACGCTTAGCACCCGCTTCTTTGAAGACACTCTCCATCGCTTGCAGGTCTTCTTTGATCCCCGCTACAACCAACTGTCCCGCCTGGTTATAATTTGCCGGCCAAACCTTTTTGCCCTCTGCATTAGCTTTAGCGCACAACTCTTCCACTACGGCATCATCCAGACCCAAAATCGCCATCATCCCCGCGTTGATACTTTCGCATGATTGTGCCATCAGTTTTCCGCGCTTATGCACCAGCTCGACCGCATCAACATAATCGATTGCACCTGATGCACACAGAGCACTGAACTCACCCAAAGAGTGTCCTAAGAACATTGCCGCATCCGTAGGACGGGCTTCTTGAAACAATTTATAGGCGATCATCGAAATCAGCAAAATTGCGGGCTGCGTATATTCGGTTTGATCAAGCTGCGTATTTTCTTCAAATAAAAGTTTGGTAAAATCGACACCGATACGTTCGCCTGCTTTTTCAAACATTTCGCGCGCAAGTGGGCTGTTTTCATAAAACGATTTTCCCATACCGATAGTTTGTGATCCCTGACCGGGAAAAATCATTGCAATTTTTTGTGACATTAATGTTCCTTTGTTTCTAGTTGATACTCTGCATGATCGGCAATTTTTTTACGTAATGTGTTACGGTTCAATCCCAGCCGTTCCGAAAGCTGTAACTGCGATTTAAACCGCTTGATCCCGGCTCGGATCAAAGGGACTTCATAGAGATGCAAAAAGGCTCTGTAGTCGTTATTGCTCCCCAGTTTACTCTCCAAATAATGTTCCATTATCTCCATCAAATCGTGTTCGTTGATGCTATCAAACAGATAATGCAGATAGACTTGGCGGCGAAGGGATAGGGCATTTTCACTCAAATCGGGGACAAATCCCTCATAATCAAATGGTTCAGATTTTCCGAGTGTTTCCGATGCCTCTTTGACAAACGCTTCGACTAAAACATTGACATCCTCTAAACGCTCCGTTAAAGGGGGCAAAGCGAGCCGGATGGTAAAAATCTCATCCAATTGATCTTGGGAATAACGCCCTCCTCCCGTTGCGATCACACGGGTACCTGTTTTTTGTATCGTTTCGATTAAACGCTTAAGGTTTGCGACATTATCCAACCGATGAATAATCACTTCTCGGTGCGTTTCAATCGCATCCAATAACTCATCGAAATGGGCGGCATCAATAATAGGAGCATGGGGGAGGATATAACGGGCAAGGGTTAGTTTCCCTGTTCCCCGTTCACCGAAAATGATAGCATTTACCCCTAATCCTTTGAGGAGATTAGCGGTCTTGAACGCTTCGACCGAAGCGGCCGAAGCGGTTAAAAAATTAGTGACATCCACAGCCGTGGTTACCGCCGCTTCCACAACATCCGCTGCTTTCAACGCGGTTTTCCGCAGGAATGCCCGTCATCGCTTCTTCAGCCGATGCATCGCGAACGTTCATGATAGTAACCGTGAACATCAAATCTTTCCCGGCAAGTGGGTGATTGAAATCGATCACAACAGAATCATCGCTGATCTCTTTAACGATAACTTGAACCGTACCGCCATCTTCACCTTGTCCGTACAGTGTCATTCCAACATTCAAATCGATTCCAGCAAACTGCTCACGCGGAAGTTCTTGTTGTGCTTCGTGGTTGTAATCGCCGTAAGCATCAACCGCTTTCACCAACACATCACCTTTTTCCCCGATATTCATGTGAGCGATACCGTTTTCAAGACCAGGGATGATTTGCCCTTTTCCGAACATAAATGTAAGCGGATGTCCGCCAACATTGCTATCTACGACGTTTCCGCCATCACGTACTTCGTATTCGATCGATACGATTTGATTAGTTTCGATTGCCATTTTAATGCCTTAACTTTAGATTGTGCGATTTTAGCACATTTACCTATAGCGATGCTGAAAAGGGTGACTTAGAGAGAGCCTATTATTTCAACTTTGATAATCGCTCTTTAGCCTCTTTTGCCGCACCGCTGCTGCCAAATTTGGATACGGTTGCTTGATAAAAAGCTTTTGCCGTTGCGCTATCCCCCGATTTTTCCATCGAAATACCCGAATGGAGCAATAATGTGGGCATATAGAGCGCTTTTTCATTTCTAGAAGCACTATCTTTGTAGTACGCTACAGCGTCTTTGAATTTTTTCTGCTCGAAATAGGTCTCACCGATCATAAAGAGTGCTTCGGGGACTTTGTGTTTCTTTTGTACCATCTGCTCAAAATAACTTTGCGCTTCAGTGTATTTTTTTTGATCAAAAAGTTTATATCCCTCTTGTTCAATAGCCTTATTGTCCATTTTGACTGGAGCAGACGTAAGTGGCGCTGTGTTTGGTACATTCACTTTCAACTGTTTAAGCAATTGCGCAAACTGCTCTTTGGTAACGTAATTGGTATTGATCCCATCAACCACAACCGAAAGTTCTTCAAGGAGCGTTTTAAACTGAGCGATATTCTCAGTATTGGCGGCAACCTGCTTGCTCAGATTCTCCATACTCTCACTGGTATTCGTATCCGAACTCATCCGTTCTTGAATTTTTTGAATCACTATCGCCTGTTCATTCGAACGTTGCCCAAGCCCTTCAATAATCCCTTGCATCCCGTCCAAACGTTCGGTAACCGTCTCTACTTTTGCCCCTTGGGCATTGTTTTTTTGGATAACGGCTTGAAGTTCCTTTTTGTTTTCAAGAATCAACTTCTCTTCATGTGTCAGACCGTAAGGATTAGGGTTATTGAGGTCCCCCGCACCGAATACCGATGGTTCCGATGCGCTAAGGGTTAGTGATAGTACTAGAGGAAGTGTTACAAATCGCATTTACGGAAGTTTAAAATCAACGCGACGATTTTTAGCCCAGCACTCTTGTGTTTTTTCCAAACATACCGGATTGCTTTCACCGAAACTTACCATCGTAATAGAGTCCGGATTCATACCGCTATTGACCAATGCGTTTTTAATAGCTGTCGCACGTTTAAGACCAAGGGCAAAATTGTACTCATCGCTTCCGAATTCGTCACAATTTCCTTCCAATTTAACGTTTTTCCCTTTAACCAATCCGCTGTTTTGGTTCATCGGTTGTTGCATGTCTTCACGGATCTCAAATTTATCATAATCAAACAAGATACTCACCAAAGCACCGTCTGATCCGTTTGCACCGTTAGCTGCCGCTGATGCAGCATCATTAGCGCTTGCATTTGTAATAGGAGCGATCACGGCATTAGTGTCTGTAGCGCTAGAAGCTGCTGCATTAGGGTTTGTTCCGGTATTTGCCGCCCCACTTTGGTTAGCCGTTGCATCAATCGCCGGCTCTTTTGTACTACATCCGCTCAATACGAGCATCGCTACCGTAGCGCTTAACATAGCAATATTTTTCATCATTATCGTCACCTTATGATTTTGTTTCCGTTATTTTATCAAAAAAACTATTAACATTACCAATCGATGGATTGAATACGCCCTATTTTGAGCGGAAATACGAAACTTTTATTCAACCCAAATCGAATGACCCCAATCGAACTTCGGGACCCTTCTTGTTTAATATACAAAATAGCTTCTCCATCCGGAGAAAACCGTGGAAAATCATTTTCACCACTGGCGGTAAGGCGTTTGACATTCCCCGAATTAAGTGAAAGTAGATGGAGGTTAAAAGTATTACCTCCATATCCGGCACTGTTTTCACGCGCTTTGTATACCAAAAAGTTTTTATATGAACTTAATGACGAATTATTTTTTCCTTGAAATACCAGTTGCGATACCGCATTTGAACCCGGTCGCGTTGAAAAAACATTCGGATATCCAAAACGATTCGAGACAAATGCTACCGAGCCATCGCCCATGAACTGTCCATTCACATCGATTCCGGAATAATCGGTGATGCGGGTTTTATTATCCGACAAAGTATCATAAAGATAAATATCGGGCTGACCATTCGGTGCTAATGTCAATAATAATTTTTTGCCGTCTTCACTGACATCCGAACACACGGCCATCCCATCTGAACTGATAATTTTTTGTTTATTCCCGCTGGAGAGATTCATTTTATAAATCGTCGGTTTAAAATCGGAAAGTGACGTATAATAAAAATCGCTCTGCTCACGGTTTGCCCATTTGGCAAATCCGTACATTCCTCCCTTTAATACCACTTTTTGGTAGGATAGGGTGTAGTCGGAGGCGACAATTTCAGAGTGTCTCGGACTGGTTAAACGGACAAAAAGAACTTTCCGCTTAATCCAATCCATAGGTGCTCCACCCAAACGGTTATTAATATCATACGCAATCGAATGCGAGAGGAAAACCAACATTTCACTTTGTTTCAATACATAGCTTTTGATAAAAATATCTTGACCGTCCTGAAGCAATTTAATATCGGCTTTTACCCCCCCGACCCCGTCATTGCTCAAACGGTACCGCAAGATATATTTAACCCCTTTATGTGCAGGAGAGGGGCTCAATGAATCAAACGGCGCAACGGCATACGAATCATCGACAGTGAATAAAGATACAACATTCATATCCGCAGCAAGCATTTTCGAAAAAGTGGTGCTTATCTCGCTCGGTTGAACGGAAGAGTCTTCGATCGCTAAAGGGGAAAGACCTTCAACCCCTTTGACTACCTCCAAAGTTGCATCGGCACTCCAGGCAAAATGGATAAATGTAAACAAAACAAGTAAAAATTTCAAACTATTGCTCCTTGGCAGTTAATATAAATTCCAAAACCGCTTCTCTGCCCTCAGGGTGTTCCGGAAATCGGACAGCACTAAGTCGATCTTTGAGCCACTCAACTTCATTATTGAAAGAACTTAGAGAACTTTGACGGAGAATCGTATAAGCGATCAATTTACCCGATGCACTAATAGTCATCCGAATACGGGCACTCTGTCCGATAGAGTCATTCGGCGGTCGGAAATAAGTATAAACCAATCCTTGAATCTTAGCATGGTATTCGTTAACGACCGGTCCGGTCGATCCCCCCTGCACCACCATTTTAATGGAAGGTTTTGCCAATGTTATATTATTGACCTTCTCCGAAAAACGGGAAGTCTCTTTTTTTTGCAATACCTCTTTTTCAAGAGCATTTAACTGCTCAAGATGCTTTGTCTCTTCTTGTTTAGCTTTAGAGCTTTTTTGAGGTTTAACTTGGGCAAACAGATCAGATATTTCGGGAACAGTCTCTACTTTCGGAGATGACTTTTGAGTATCAATCGTTTCACTCTTCTCCTCTATCGGTTCCTCTATGACAGGTTCGGGATTGTTAGATACTTGCGGCTGCGGTTCTGAGATTGCAATAGATACATTGATAACATCGCTTTGTATCATGGCAAATTGTTCCACTTTGGGTGAGAGAAATAGGGAAAAAGCTGATAAAAAAACGACTACGGTAAAAAGGGTTATCGAAATGAGTCCGCTGAGGAAAAAGTACCGTTCTTGATTGAAATTCATCTATAAAATCCTCATCTAGATAATTTTATAGACCAATTCAATTCTGAGCAGTGACCAGTGATATGTTTTGAAAACCGGCTTTTTTAACGACGGCTAAAACATACATAACATCACTGTAATTTAAACGGCCATCCGCACTGATACGTACTACTGCATCCTTTGAATAGGATGGGGCAACTTGAATAAAATCATCTGCAAAAGTATTAAAGTGATACGGTGCATCATTTAAAGTGATTTTTTGATCTTGCAAAAGAGAAATTTCAATCTTCTCTTTTTCGGTGATCTCTTTTTGGGCAGAGCCTTGGGGAAGCCGTATCAACTCTTCATACACAATATTCGGTGAGATAACCATCAAAATAGCTAGCAAAACCAACATTACATCCACTAGGGGCGTAATGTTTAGCTCCGGTTTTTCATCCCAATCAAACATACTTAAGCCTCTTTGGAGAGGAGAGCGTCACCTTGCATACGGATTAATCCGGAAAGCTCGAATGCTTTACGCTTCAAAATTTGATGATAGGTATAGGCAAAAATGGCGACGAAAATCCCTGAAGCAGTTGCCACAAGGGCATCGGAAACACCTGAAGCGATAATGCTCATCGTACCGCTCGCCTGACCTATATGATCAAACGTATCCAAGATCGAAACAACCGTTCCGAAAAGACCGATAAACGGTGTCGTCGAGGCAACAACCGAGAGAACCATAAGCCCCTTGGTCGACTCTTTGGTCGCGGCATAGGATGCCATATCAAACAAAGCGTTAGAGAGTTTTGTCGATGATTTTGTAAAATGGCTCAAATAAGCGTATTCAGGAAGAGAGCGAGAATTCATCAGTAATGATTCCAACGAATTATTTTCCAGTTTAATCCATTGATTCAAAGAAAACAAACGGTAGAAAAAAACCCAGTTGACGACGATAAAATAGAGGGAGAGGACCAGTAACACACCAAGTGTTACCGGATGGCTTTTGTCATAAAAATCGGCAAACGTTTGAAACATTATTAGACTAAATGATGAGCCGCAGATTCGATACGTGCAGAGACCGATGCGATCATAGCATTTGAATCAGCTACGCTGTTGATCAGAGATTTCGCTTCGTCTAATGCTTTAGCGATGTCCCCTTCGTTATCTCCACGGATTGCTACTGCACCGTCAACCAAAACAACTACTTTGTTTTGAGTGATTTGCACAACTCCCCAGTTGACAACGATTGATTCTGTTTTACCGTTCTCTTTTTGAATATCGACTACTCCTGCTTGTAGCAAAGTAGTAAGAGAAACGTGTTCAGGGAGAACACCAAATTCTCCCTCTTCACCCGGCAGGGTGACGCTTTTAGCTGCACCGTTAAAAATCGGTCCGCTTGGAGTTAGCACTTCAAGTTGGAGTGTTTCCATCGTGTTTCCTTTAAGGCGAGAAGCAATTACTTGCTTTTCATTTTTTCAGCTTTCTCGATCGCCTCATTCATATTACCAACCATGTAGAAAGCACCTTCTGGTAAATGGTCGAATTCACCTTCAAGGATCCCTTTGAATCCTTTGATAGTATCTTCAAGTTTAACGTATTTACCAGGTGCACCGGTAAATACTTCCGCAACGTGGAAAGGTTGAGAAAGGAATTTCTCAATTTTACGAGCACGTTCAACGGTCGCTTTATCATCTTCTGAGAGCTCATCCATACCGAGAATTGCAATGATATCTTGCAAATCTTTGTATTTTTGAAGTGTTTTTTGAACACCGCGAGCAACACTGTAATGCTCCTCACCGATGATTTGCGGATCAAGCAAGCGTGATGTTGAATCCAATGGGTCAACCGCAGGATAGATCCCTTTTTCAGCGATTTTACGGTTAAGAACCGTTGTCGCATCCAAGTGAGCAAATACCGACGCAGGAGCCGGGTCAGTCAAGTCATCCGCAGGAACATAAACCGCTTGAACCGATGTGATCGATCCTTTTTTAGTTGATGTAATACGGTCTTGGAGAGCACCCATTTCACGAGCCAATGTCGGTTGGTAACCAACGGCTGATGGGATACGTCCAAGAAGAGCTGACATCTCTGAACCTGATTGTGCAAAACGGAAGATGTTATCGATAAACATCAATACGTCAAGCCCTTTCTCATCACGGAAATATTCCGCCATGGTAAGACCGGTAAGAGCGATACGGTTACGTGCTCCCGGTGGTTCTGACATTTGACCGTAGCACAGTGCAACTTTGTCCAAAACGCTTGATTCTTTCATCTCGTGGTAAAGGTCATTCCCCTCACGAGTACGCTCACCGACACCGGCGAAAACAGAAAGACCGCTGTGTCCTTGAGCAACGTTGTTGATCAATTCCATGATGATAACGGTTTTACCGACACCGGCACCACCGAAGAGACCAACTTTCCCCCCTTTTCCGTATGGAGCAAGAAGGTCAACAACTTTGATACCTGTTTCGAACATCTCAGTTTTTGTGCTTTGATCAACCAACGGTGGAGGATCACGATGGATAGACCATGTATCACAATCAGTAACTTGATCTCCGCCGTCAATCGTTTCACCGATAACGTTGAAGATACGTCCAAGAACTTTTTCACCAACCGGAACTTTGATTGGAGCGCCTGTCGCACGAGCATCCATGCCACGAACAAGACCTTCAGACATATCCATAGCGATCGTACGTACACGACCGTTTCCAAGGTGAGATGCTACTTCAAGAACAAGACGAGTCATATTCCCTTCAACACTTACGTTTACTTCGATTGCTTCGTTAACTGTCGGCAAATAGCCTTCAAAGTCAACGTCAACAACCGGACCAATTACTTGAGCAATTTTACCAATCATTCTTTCCTCCATAATTATTTCATCGACTCGACGCCGCTGATAATCTCGATAAGTTCAGTTGTAATCGCCTCTTGTCGCGCTTTATTAAACTTGACTTTGAGTGAGTTAACCATCTCTTTTGCGTTGTTGGTTGCCGCATCCATCGCCTGCATACGGGCACTATGTTCTGCCGCAACAGAATCGATCAAGGCATAATACATGTTATACTCAGCGTATTTTGTGACCAATGAATCGAGCATTTTCTCTTCATCTTGCGCTTCAAGTTCCAAAACAGAGTTTTTGGCCTTTTCACAATCGTAATCATCTACGTTGATCGGCAATACACGGTTAACATGCAATTGTTGAGTAATAACGTTCAAATATCCGTTGTATACAATGTAAACGGCATCGATTTTACCCTCTTTGAAATCGTTGATCGATCGTGTCATAAATTCGGATGAGCGCTGCATATCAGGAGCAGAGCTAAGATTTTTAACTTCATCAAGCATTTCTACTTCATTGTAGTTAAAAAACTCAATCCCTTTTTTCCCGATACCGCGAAGACGAATTTTTACTTTTTTATTTTTGTATTCAGCCATCAAACGTTTAACCGCTTTGATAGTTTGCATATTGAAACCACCGCAAAGACCTTTGTCAGCCGTTACAAAAATAATATCGATCATTTCAGGAGCATCATTTTCGATAAAGCAGCGGTTCTCAATCCCACCCACTTTATTGCATTTGATACGTCCTGCGATTTCAGCTATCACTTGATTCGTTTTTTGTGCAAACAGACGTGAACGTTTCGCAAGCTCTTCCGCACGGCGAAGTTTCGCCGTTGAGACAAGCTTCATAGCACGCGTAGTTTTTTGCGTGTTTGAAACACTCTTGATCTGTCTTTGAATCTCTTTCAAGTTAGCCATAAAGATCCTTATTCAGCAACGAAAGTAGATTTAAACTCTTCGAGTGCTTTTTTCATCATTCCCTTAGTCTCATCATTGATTTGGGAAGTGCTTCTGATATTCTCAAGAATTTGCGGATATGATGCTTCTACGAATGGATAAAGATCCGCTTCGAATTTAACAACCGCACCGGCAGAGATATCATCAAGATACCCTTCATTACCAGCAAAAATGATCAATGCTTGTTTTTCAGCACCGAGTGGTGAATATGGAGGTTGTTTCAATACTTCGACCATACGTTGTCCACGCTCAAGTTGACGGCGGCTTACTTCATCCAAATCAGAAGCAAATTGTGCAAACGCTTGAAGTTCACGGTATTGTGCTAAATCAAGACGCAATGTTCCCGCAACTTGTTTAGTAGCTTTGATTTGCGCAGCACCACCAACACGTGATACAGAAAGACCTACGTTGATCGCAGGACGGATACCTGAGTTGAACAAGTCAGTTTCCAAGAAAATTTGACCGTCAGTGATCGAAATAACGTTTGTCGGAATATATGCCGCAACGTCACCCGCTTGAGTTTCGATGATTGGAAGAGCAGTCAATGAACCAGCACCCATCTCATCGTTCAATTTCGCTGCACGTTCCAACAAACGAGAGTGTAGATAGAAAACGTCCCCTGGATACGCTTCACGACCCGGAGGGCGGCGAAGAATCAATGACATTTCACGGTAAGCTACCGCATGTTTTGAGAGATCATCATAAATGATCAAACCATGACGTGCATTGTCACGGAAATATTCACCCATCGTTACACCGGTATATGGTGCAAGGAATTGAAGAGCTGCCGCTTCAGAAGCTGTTGCAGAAACAATGATTGTATAATCAAGCGCACCGTGTTCTTCCAAACGACGGATAACTTGAGCAACAGTTGATTCTTTTTGTCCAACCGCTACATAGATACAAACAACACCGTTACCTTTTTGGTTGATGATAGTGTCGAGAGCAACGGTAGTTTTACCGGTTTGACGGTCACCGATGATAAGTTCACGTTGTCCACGTCCGATCGGAACAAGGGCATCAATCGCTTTAATACCGGTTGCCATCGGTTCATGAACCGATTTACGTGCCATGATACCAGGAGCTTTTTCTTCTACGAAACGAACTTCTGTTGTTTCGATCGGACCTTTACCGTCGATCGGCTCACCAAGAGCATTCACAACACGCCCGAGAAGTGCATCACCGACAGGAACACGAAGAAGACGTCCAAGACGTTTAACGCTCATCCCCTCACGAAGTTCTTTCCCTTTACCGAGTACAACAACACCGACACTGCTCTCTTCAAGGTTCATTGCCAAACCGCGAGTACCGTCCGCGAATTCAACCATCTCACCGGCCATTACGTTGTTCAAGCCATACACTTGAGCGATTCCGTCTCCGTATGAGACGATTTTTCCGGTTTCATTAATATCTACGTTGAGTTCGAAATTTTCAATTCGTTCTTTGATGATCGAACTGATTTCGTCTGCTTGTACTTTTGCTACCACTATTTCTCCTTTCCCGAGGGTTAAATTGCTTTTAAAATATGCTCAACCAATTGAGCGTTGAGGCGGCTTTTTGAAAAATTGATTTCAACGTTCAAATCGTCTACTTCAACACGGATTCCATCATAATCGGAAGGGACATAACTCAATGAAATCGTTGATCCCATTTTATTTCCCAAATCGCGTGCAATCGTTTCGACTGAACTTTGATCGACAGCATTATTGCTGTAGATACGTCCGGTATAAGTCCGTTTAGCACGGCTGATTTCACGTGTAAGTTGATCCGCAATTACAGGGATCAATGACAAACGACCGTTTTCTGACAACAATTTAATAAAATTATTGACTACACCGCTTGAAGCAGGTGCAACCATATCAAGAATCAATTGGCATTTTGCGCTTTCGCTCACATCACCGCTATTCATGATATTTTTCATTTTATTATTGTCATAAGCTTTCGAAACAGCATTCAAAAGTTCTGCCAAATTTTCTAAAGAAACTTGGTCACAACTCTCCATCAAAGGTTTGATGTACCGTTTTGCTATGAGTTCATGCTGCATTTACGCCACCTTCTTTTTCAAGATTTCGGTCATTGCTTCTTTACCCAAAGCTTCATTAGAGCTGTTCATGACATCGTTCATCACTTCTGCAACTACTTCACGAACCATTTTGCGTTTCTCAAGTTCCATAAGAGCACCGTTTTGTTTAGCGATAACTTCCAACTCTGCTTCACACTGAGCTGCAATTTTATCGGCTAAAATTTTGTTCTCTTTTTTGCTTGACTCCGCCAATTCGACCGCGAAACGGCTTGCTTCTTCAACTTTTTGTTCCGCCAACTCTTTCAAACGTTTTGAATCACGAAGACGCTCTTGAACTTTATCAAGTTCTTCAGCGATCCCTGCGCTTCTTCCGCCAAAATAGTTTTTAGCCGGCTCAGCCAAAATATAAAACAATATTCCGGCAAAAATCAGGAAGTTGACCGTTCTTTGAACGATATCCGTAGAACCTTCCGCCCCCGCATCTGAACCAAACAAGAAAGCGCTTAACATAAGCATTGATACAACTATTTTACCCATTACGCCCCCTTAAATTTGACTCAATTTTGCTGATACAGCGGATTGGAACGCCGGCACTTCATTTTGAAGCGTTGCGATCAAACGTGTTCGTTCAGCAGACAATTCGTTCTCGAATGTTGCATACTCTTGTGCTAATTCAGCACGTTTTGTCTCTATTTTGCTATTTGCCAGCGCTTTGGCCTCAGCAATAACTTTTTCTCTTAATGCGGCTGCTTCCAGTTTAGCATCACTTATAATCTTCTCAGCTTTGGCATGAAATGCGGCAATCTCAGAGTCATTAGAACCCACTTGTTCCAAATCGTGTTTGATATCGGCATCCCGTTTTTCCATATAACTGAAAAGGGGTTTGTAAAGCAAACTGTTAAGAGCGGCAATAAGGACAAGGAAGACAATCAGTGTGCTGCCAAGCAGCATCGGACTTATATCTAACATACCACCTCCTAAAAGTTGCGTGATTATACAACTTATAAATTGAAGGGACAGTTAAACGTGCTAAGATATTAAGAAAGTAGGGCTAAAAATGATTCAATTTGATCATTATCTTTAAAATCAATGGTTAATTTGTAACCTTTTGTGCCATTTTTATAACCAAGTGCACTTAAACGTGCTTTTAAGTGCTCAAATTTCAAATTTTCACTTGGAAGAGACGATGCAACCGTATTTGATGGAAGTTTGATCTTTTTGACCATACTTTCAACGTCACGAACACTCAATTTTTGCCCGATAATGGAATCGATCATCATCGCTTGTTCATTAGGTTCCAATCCCAAAACAACTTTGGCATGTCCGGCGGTAATTTTACCGTCAACCAAAGCTTTTCGCCCTTTTTCTCCGAGTTGGAGAAGACGCAACGTATTGGTAATCTGTGTACGGCTTTTATGAACCGTTTGTGAAAGTTGCTCATGGGTGAGCTCATGAATATCGATCAGTTCTTGATACGCTTGCGCCAAATCAATTACATTCAGCTCATCACGCTGAATATTTTCAATCAATGCATGTTCGCGCATCTGCTCATCACTGACCGATACAACGATTGCTTTAATCGTTTTATTTTTGGCCAATTTACTCGCACGAAGGCGTCGCTCACCGGCGATAAGGATATAGCCGTCTAAATCCTCTTTGACGACGATAGGCTGCAATAGCCCGTGAGCTTTAATCGACTCAGCCAATTCGGCAAGCGACTCTTGGTCGAAATGTTTGCGGGGCTGATACGGATTAGGGCGGATTTTAGAAACCGCTATCTCCTCCACTCCCCCTTTTTTAGGGAGTTCGTTGTCATACGCCTCTTCGATCTCACTGAGCAAAGCTCCTAAACCGCGTCCTAATGCTGATGCTTTCGCCATTGTGTCCCTTTAGGCGATAATCGCGTGTGCCAAATCTTGGTACGCCATAGAGCCGCTTGATTTTACATCGTAAAGAATCGCCGGTTTACCGAAACTCGGAGATTCCGCTAATTTGACATTTCGAGGGATAACAATATAGTTATCCGACCCTGTTTTGAACAGTTTAGCCTGAAAATGTTGACGTAAATCGGCAAAAACCTGACGCGAAAGATTATTTTGCGCACTGTACATTGTCGGCAAAAACCCTTTGATCGTCAGTTTCGGATTAATCGTTTTGCGCACCAATTTAACGGTATTAAGGAGCTGTGCAAGCCCTTCCAACGCAAAGAACTCACACTGAATAGGGATAATAACCGAGTTTGATGCAGAAAGCGCATTAATCGTCATCGGCCCAAGTGCCGGAGGGGAATCGATGATGATGTAGTCATAGTCCTCTTTGACCTGTGCGATTGCCCGTTTCAAAATAAGTTCACGCCCTTTGGCGTTATCGGCATCGTAGTACTCTTTTTCAACCCCGACCAAACCGATATTCGACGGTGCTAGAAAAAGTTTCGGCAACGATGTTTTCAAAATAATTTCTCGAAGTTTTTTTGCGCCGATCAATACATGATAAATGTTAAATTCGTAGTTGTTACGGTGATATCCTAGCGAAGTGGTGGCATTGGCCTGCGGATCGGCATCAATCAATAATACTTTTTTCTCAGCGACCGCAAGTGAAGCGGCGAGGTTGACGGCGGTCGTGGTTTTTCCCACTCCCCCTTTTTGGTTAGCGATAACAATAACTTCACTCATCGTAAACTAAATATCCTTTGGCCATCGCATTCTAACGATCCGTCTTCACACAAGATGGCCCGTTTCAACGCGATTTTTTCATTATTGTTGTGGGTAAAAAACTCTCTACTGTTCTCAAATTCTATCCGGTAATTACTAAAAATCTGCTTCCATGAAGGTAAATTTGTGAACAATTCCGTATACGCTTTTGTTAAATCGTATGGAGTGATCTCAATATCCAATTTTCCGAAATCTTCTGGAGCCGAAACAAGATTGATCCCAATACCGCAGATTAAGACATCATCGACAAGATTTGTAATTACGCCACCTATTTTACGTTCGTTTAGATAAAAATCATTCGGCCATTTCAACCAGATTTTTGATCCCTTGTCGGAGAGAATCTCTTTCATCAAAAAAGCCAAATAGATCGATGTAGACTCTAGTTTTAAATCGGTTGGAAGGGTGGAGCGCTTGATGGCAACGGAGATGAAAAGGTTCCCTTCCCGCCCTATCCATTCGTTTCCGCGCGATCCTCTCCCGATGGTTTGAAGGGATGCACCTACACACACCGGAGGAGATAATTCATCCGATTTTAGCTTGGTAATCAGATGGCTTTGTGTCGAATCCAGCGACTCAAACCAGAGAATGTCCACAACTGATCCGTTTTCCGTTAAGATAATCAACCACTGAAGTCTCTTGTTTGGAGGGTGCTTGCACACGAACGATACGGAGGGAACCACGTAGGCATTGAATCACACAACTCTCTTTGTCTAAAGAGAGAATTTCTCCCGCTTCACCGCAGCTCGCCTCTTCCTCCAATCGCATCTCTTTGATTTTCAACCCCGATTCGAGATAAATTCCTGGCCATGGAGTATAGGCACGGTAACGGTTGTATATCTCTCGTGCATCTGTAAAATCGATCAAACCGTCCGATTTTAAAATCTTTTTGCAGTTCGTTGCCTCGGTATCAACTTGAGGTGTTGCGGTATGTCGATCCCAATGGCGGATCACATCGAGGGTTAAATCAACCGCACACTCGCTCAAACGGTTATAAAGCGATTCTACCATCTCATCGGGGGCAATGTTGAGTGTTTCAATTTTGATAATCGCACCGGTATCGAGCCCCTCATCCATCCACATAGCGGTAACGCCGCTTTGCGTGTCGTTGTTTAACAAACTCTGCTGAATAGGGCTCGCACCCCGATAAGCGGGGAGAATCGAAGCGTGCAGATTGACACAAGGGACATACTCCAAAATGGCTTTGGGGAGGATTTGGCCGTATGCCGCGACAATGATCATATCACAAGGGGTAGCAAGAACTTCTCCGACAGCACTTTCATCTCGTAGTCGATTAGGCTGTTTGACACTGATACCGGCAGCCTCTGCTTTTACCTTGACAATCGGAGGGGTTAAAACCCCTTTGCGTCCGACCGGCTTGTCGGGTTGGGTATAGACACTGACCACTTCGATGTCATCAGATGCAATCAACGCTTCTAAAATAGCTGAGGCGTAATCGGGAGTCCCCATAAAAATGACACGAGTCATCATAATACCTCTGCGGCTTTAAACAAAGAGCCTCCGCGATGTTCACCCGAAATCAAAAAGCTTTTGGCATCACTAAGATCAAAACCGCTCGCCAAAAACATCGCTCCGCCCCGTTGAAGGAGGAAATTGGCCGCTTTGAGCTTGGTTACAATCCCCCCCGTCGCGAAATTATGATTCGGATTAACCTCCATCATAAGCTCTTCGGCAGTGATTGTCTCAATCCGTTTTCTCACTTTTGCATCACTGTAGGTACGAGGATCTTTGTCATAATAAGCATCGATATCCGAGAGGATGATGAGTAGATCGGCACCAAAATGGTATGCCGCATAGGCAGAGAGCTGATCGTTATCGCCCAAAATCAACTCCTCCGTCGCAGTCGCATCGTTTTCATTGATGATCGGAATAACATTATGCTTGAGAAGGGTCTCGATGGTGTCTTTTGCTTTTTGGGACTCTTCAGCCGTCGTAAAATTAGCCGCCGTAACAAGTACCTGTGAGGGGAGGATACTGTATTGTTCAAACATTTTACGGTATTTGTACATCAAAATCGGCTGACCGATGGAAGCAAGAGCCTGTTTGTTCGCCAATATCTTTTTGTCAAGTTTGAGTTCCGTATACCCCGCCGCTACCGCTCCCGAGGAGACGAGAATTACTTCATAAGTTTTTTTAAGTTCCGCGATAAAATCGACGAGATTCTGCATCCGATCTTTGGCAATACGGTTTTGCTCGCTCAGTACTGCACTTCCGACTTTAAGAACGATCCGCTTCATTTGCGCTCCGTAACGACCATCTGATAAAGTGCATACGTAAGAGGCTTAATATTCAAATGGATCGCCGATGAGATCGGGGCAACAAACGCCGGTTTTGAAGGCTCATAAAACGCTCTGTCAAAATCTTCCTGTTCATACACCGGGTACTCTTCACTAAAAGCGAATCGACTTTTGGATACCGGAGTAAGACCCAACAATTTTAAAAAGTCGTTTGTCTTTTCTACCGCTTCTTCTGGGCTCATCGCATCGGCACGGGTTAGGGCGATTGCAAAATTACGTTCCGCCAACAACGGAGAAAACGCCTCAAGCTCTTTTTTTAGTGTTTCATATTGGTACTGCATCTCCAAATACGACGCCAAATCGATCATGAACAACAGCGTTTTCGTCCGTTCAATGTGGCGCAAAAATTTGAGTCCAAGCCCTTTGCCTTCCGATGCTCCGCCGATAATCCCCGGAATATCCGCCATAATGTAGGAATCATAATCGATCGTGATCTGACCGAGTTTAGGGGTGAGTGTCGTAAATTCATAATTGGCGACTTCGGGACGTGCATTGGAGACGGTAGAAATCAACGTCGATTTACCGACATTTGGGAATCCTACCAATCCGACATCCGCGATCAATTTCAGATCAAGCCGGACAACTCTCTCAACTGCCGGTTCACCGGGTTGAGCGTACATCGGTTTTTGGTTGGTAGAGGATTTAAAATGGACGTTTCCAAGTCCCCCTTTGCCCCCTTGTAAAAACAATACCTCTTTGCCGTCTTCGAGCAAGTCTAGCAGCACTTCGCCCGTCTCGACATCAACCACCTGTGTTCCTGGAGGGACGATGACTACCAGCGGTTTGCCCGCTTTTCCCGCCATATTGGAACCCATGCCGGGCTGCCCTTTTTCTGCTTTTAGATTCTTGTTACCTTGGAAATGGGCAAGTGTATGGGTATTATTGTCTACTTTAAAATAGACATCTCCCCCTTTTCCGCCGTCACCGCCGTTAGGCCCCCCTTGAAGGACATATTTTTCACGCCGGAAAGCGACACACCCTGCTCCCCCTTTTCCCGATGAAACGGTGATTTCTACGCTATCGCTAAACATAATATGTCCTTAGGATGATTTTCTACAACTGCATCACTATCATGATGATTATTTGCTTAACACTGTACTTCGATAATCAAGTACACAATTAAAAAGATAATTATTGGAAAATAGATTCAAAATCGGGCGAAAGCCCGATGGAAATTATGCAGCAGGGATGATAGAGACTTGTTTACGTTTTTTGTCTTTGCGCTCGAACGCAACGACACCGTCAACCAAAGCATACAAAGTATGGTCTTTACCCATTCCCATGTTTTTACCCGGGTGAACTTTTGTTCCGCGTTGACGGATAACGATATTACCCGCTCTTACGAATTCACCACCGTATTTTTTGACACCGAGTCTACGTCCCGCTGAGTCGCGGTTATTCTGTGTACTACCCTGACCTTTCTTATGAGCCATGCTGTCCTCCTACTTTAAAATAATTACGCAGCGATCTTAACGATGCGAACGCGTGTGTGATCTCTTCTGAAACCACGTTTCAATTTGCTGTCTTTACGACGACGTTTTTTGTAGATCACGACTTTACGGTCACGACCTTCATTGATAACTTCAGCAGTAACAACAGCACCCTCTACGAATGGAGTACCGGTTTTAAGTTCACCGTTATTAACGGCAAGAACTTCTTTGATTTCGACGGTTGCTTTAGGATCAAGTCCCATTTTATCGAACAAAAGGATATCACCCTCTTGAACTTTATACTGTTTTCCGCCGTTTTTGATAATTGCGTACATTAGCGTTCCTTACTTACAAGTCTACAAAAAGTGGCGAATTATAGCCGAACTACATTTAAGCTTTGTTTAAATGATCATCTACACTTAATGTTATGAAACGATAGATTCATTTATTGCCGATTCAACGTATACTTTGACCGTCGGATCACCGGAATTTCCATAAATATCGAATACATGCCCTTCATAAGTAGTAGTCCCTGTTGATTGAGACCATGTTGCTCCAGATGTATCTTTTAACGTAACTACATCCAAACTTGAGTCACCAAAAATATACAACGATTTATTACTATCTGTCAATCCAAGGACATCCGACAATGTTAAATTGTTCAAAGTATGATTTCCATTTTGGGATAAATCGATAAATTCGATATTTTTAATATGATCATCTGCTATTGATGAGAAGTCGATATTAATTCCATTTCCTAACACCAGAGTATCTAAGCCATCACCGGCATCCAAAACACCACTATAGACATGTGATGTCAAGCTCTTGTAGACTAGAATACTAAGATCAAAAGTATCTGTTTCAGGATCAACCGCATCTGCATCTTTTACCGTAATGGCAAAGCTCTCTTTATAATCAGCCGCAACATACTCCGTCGTTGTATAGGTATATTCGCCTGTTGTAAAATCAAAAACTAATTTGCCGCCGTTGCCCGTATCAACACCATCATTCAAGGCATCAACATCCGCCGAATTAGAGGCTTCATACGTTTGAGTATTGACGACTATCGATACTACACCACCGATTCCATCCGCGCCGTATAACACATTTTCAGTCGTCCCTTCTGTGACAACGTTAATGTTTGGTTTGAGCATATTTGCCAGCTCAGTTGCATCTTTAAGAAGCATGGTATTGACTTCTGTCGTTGCGTCTTGAATTCCTTCAGCTACTTTATCCAAATACGTTGTGTTGGTGATCCCTGTACCGATGCCAATCACATTAAGTTCCGTAAAATTAGTTGAAGCAAAAGTATTCCAAGCCGTTTTATACGTGCTATCAATCCATCCATCCTCAGCGTCCAAACCAACATTACCATTAACGTCTCTTCCTTCTAAATTTTCCTTAGTCGGTTCACCATCAGAGATAAAAAAAGCAATGGTTTGATCGGCGGTAGGGTTTGTATATCCACTGTATGTTTTGTAAAGTGCATCTTCGTAATTGGTATACCCGCCGGATGCTAACGCATTCACAGCAGCTTTAGCATCAGTAATATTCATCCAACTGTATGCTGTAGCCGTTGAAGAAAAGGTTGTCAATTTTACATTAACACTTCCTGTACTATTTGCGATGCTTTCATATGCATCCAACATTTGAAAAATTGCGTCTTTGGCAATAGCCAACCGTGTCCCTTTTCCATCATTTGTATTCATACTTCCGGAAATATCCAAAATAATCACGACATTGGTGCTTGTCCCCAGTGGAATATTATTGGTAACTCCCAATATCGCTGTCACATCCGGAGCAACAGGAGCATCATCTGCTACCACATGTTCAGCCGATGCAGTAGCACTTGCAGAATCATTATTACTGGATTCAACCGAATTTACGGTTACATCTAGGGTAAAAGTTTGTGAATCTGTTGAAGGGATTTTCAAAACAATATTTCCGGCAGAAATTTGAGCTTGTGTCAAATTTGCGCTGCCGGAAGTAACGGTAACGGATACACCATTTGCATAAAGGAGTGCGTCCGTCGGAATACCGCTAAGTGTCACACTACTGAGGCTTTCACTACCATCCGTATCAACGCCAAGGGCATTAGTGATAGTTATTGGATAGTCAGTAGTTGACGGTAGTGATACCGAAACATCATCGATATAGAAAATTTCCTCAGATGTTGAAGTATTGGATACTAAATTTAATTTAACTTTTCCATTTGCGTCAACTGTAGCATTATAGTTCAAGGTGCGTGTGGTGTCAGTACTAGTATTCCAAGAAGCATCGGTGTATGTTGCTATAGTAGTTGTTGAATTTGATACTGTATTTGTCTGACTTAGCGTTAATGAGTCTATCGTACCACTACTCTCCATGCCACCGATTGCATAAACATTGTATGAAACAATAACAACTTGTCCAGCATTTGCCACTCCAAAATCAAACTCTTTTGTGGCGGTTTTATCCATTGGAATTTGCATTGTATTACTATATGAACCGCTTGTAACTCTAGTTATACTTGTACCGCTCCAACCTTCCAAATTAGTAGCAAATGTATCCATATCAGAGCCACTGCTTAATGTTGCCGTACCAATATTTATTGCAACCGTTGGTACATCGGCAACAGCAGTTACACCTATCGTATTGGTATAACTACTAGCACTCCAGCTACGTCCGTCACTGACCCTAAATTCAAACGTATTAGATCCGCCGCTATAATTGTCATTCGGAACAAAAACAAGATTTCCAAGTTCCAAATCTTTTAGTGTGACAACCGTTCCAACCGTTACAAAGTCTTGTGGTACTCCGCCGACAATCGAAGCATCATGACCCAAAAGATGCAGGGTTCCATTCGTTGGAAGTGAGGTAATCATGACGCCATTAAACGTTCCGCTTCCTCCATCATCTGCATACGTTCCAAAATCATTCACAGTAAACACATATGTCGTATCTTCTGTAGCGATAATAGTATCATTTGTAGAGGTCGGTGCGGCATCGAGCGAAACATCCGTTACCGTCGGGTTTGCACTTGTTTCTTCATAGTTATTCCCGCTACCGTTGTCGTTTGTCTCTGTCGCTCTGGACGTTGCCGTGAGCGTAAAGGTATCGGCACTCTCGGGAACATACATTTTAATATCCGTGAGATTGATACTGGTTCCACTAACGGGGATAACCCATGTTCCGGCTGTGCTGCCTGCACTACCTATCTCCAATGTTGCATCCGCTGGCATTCCACTAAGCGTAACCGAGAGGATTTCACTGCCATCACTGTTATCCAATCCAAGCGCACCGCTAATGTCTACATTATACTGAAGCATATTTTCCATCGGCGCCATCATAATCGTATCAACGACAATCCCATGAGAATCTGATGTTGTGCCACTTTGTTCAAATCGTAAGGAATTCGACCCATCACCCGAACCACCGATTAGTTCCAATGTAGCCGTTTGAGACATCGTATTGTTTCCATCGATCGTTGCAACCAATTCCCCACCCCAGTAAACTTTTAGCTGACCTGAAGCGGTATCAGGCATACCCATATCGAGATAATTGAAGGACATCGCATATTTAACACCATTAATAGCAATTACAGTTTGGGTAGAATCGGTATTATCAGGAATAGATGTTGTTGTGACGATATTAGCGGTATTTGAAATAAATGTACCAGTATATGCACTGACACTAACATTTACGGTTGGTGCATCAGCAACAGCGATCACATTGACGGTAGTAGTTGATGTAGTACTAAAGCCTGATCCATCGCTGACCTGGAAATCGATCGTTACATCCGCATCACTTTGTGATTCAGGGGTAAATACCAATTTGTTTGCATTAATATCCAATACCGATATAACATCATTTGCACTAACAACATTTCCATCTAATGTCAATACTCCGCTTGCAGGAAGTGCAATAATTTTTATTGATACCAAAGGATCACTATCACCATAGCTACCAAAATCGTTAATAGTTAATGTCAGAGGAGTATCTTCATTAGTAGATACGTTGTCAGTTATCGTATCGGTGATCGTTCCCGTTCCGCTTACGTCACTGCTCATGAACTCGGTTCGTCCG
>CAZBVJ010000009.1:0-56094 GCA_964495485.1 uncultured Sulfuricurvum sp. | reverse complement strand
CCTCTTCGATCGTCACGTCTCCGATACTCATACTCGGTCGGTCATCATCCGGTGTATTTGGATCGAATGAAGGTCCGCTGTCATGCTCATCTCCCCCATCCGGTCCCGTTCCGTCATCGGTGATCGTTCCCGTTCCGCTTACGTCACTGCTCATGAACTCGGTTCGTCCGTTGAGCTCGAAGGTCTCTGCGCCCTCATAGATATTATCATCTGTGGTTGGTACTTCTACGCTGAGGGTTGTCTCTCCGGCAGGTACTGTGTAGCTTCCATCCAGATTCGCGCTAATCGTGTTTCCGAGTGAATCTTTTACGATGATCGGTGTCGTGATATCCCCCGCCTCTGCGCTTCCGTTGGTGCTCGTGTTGAAGGTGACCGTGTATGGGGTCTCCGCCGCGCTTACCGTTACGGCAAATACTGCGTTACTCCCCTCTTCGATCGTCACGTCTCCGATACTCATACTCGGTCGGTCATCATCCGGTGTTCCGCCACCCGGTACACTACCCGTTCCGTCATCTAAAATATGGGTCGTAACGAGAGTTCCACTAGTCTCAATCGTATCAAATCCACCTCCACGTACATTGATGAGTTTAACCGAGTAACTTTCATCCCCTTCATACACTGAATCATCAATTGTAGGAATAGTAAAGATATATTTGCCGGAGCTATTTGGAGTTATACTAATCACGGTATTGGTAAAAGAATAATCACTACTTTCCGAATTATTGTTTGTCACTTCAAGTGTAACCAATATCTCGCCCATAGGGATGGAACCGGCTTGAAATATAACCTCATAGGATGCATTTTCCCCTTCGGATACATTCGTGTCTCCTTGTAAAGCAGCACTCCCTTTTTTGGAACTAATCACACTATTTTGATTCGTTCCTCCCATATCTTCAACGTTTGAAATGTTTGTTTCCTCAAATGGATCAATCCAAACTTTTTCTTTAACATCTGTAATTTCATGCGTTGGAGCTTCTACAGGATTTTTCGTCACATTATCATTAACACTTACAGAGGGATCTATCGGTTTTTGGTTGTTTTGTGTAGGATTTTTCTGAGTCTCACCTTGATCGATGATCATTTTCTGAGGAGTTGTATACTCTTTTAACGATTCCATCATATTACGAATCTCTTCTACATTAACACTCGACTCGTCATCTAATAAAACAGCACGTAATAGTGCTGTATCAACATTCAAGGGATCATTTCCGGCTAAAACCAATTGTTTTGCTCCATCCCATAGAGCGATTTCTATGTTAGCATCTCCCGCATTGGTTTCATCTCCGAATACCACATCATTTTCATAGATAGGGTCTCCCTCTTTTAACTCTCTAATATTCCCTTTCTCATCTTTTGCAAAATATTTTCCATCCATATTTTTTACGTAACCAACAATCACAGCCATACAACATTCCTCATATTTCAGAATCAATCTGTACATATTATAATGTTTTATAAAAAAAAAGCTATTGTACTTAGGTACTACCAGAGGAAAAAGAATAGGATAAAATGAAATTTATAGAAGGGCTCTCTCTCTCAAAGAGAGAGTTTAGATTAAAGCGATCGCATCGATCTCAACGAGGGCATTTTTCGGTAATGTTTTCACAGCTACGGTAGAGCGGGCAGGTTTATGATCCCCAAAGGCTTCCGCATAAATAGTGTTAACTGCTGCGAAATCGTCCATATCCGCTAAAAAGATAGTCGTTTTGATCACTTTATCAAACGAACTTCCTGCCGCTTCCAAAACTGCTTTCAGATTGGTAACAACTTGAGCACATTGAGCACTTACATCTCCATCGACCATTTCACCAAAAGGGGTCAATGCAATTTGTCCGGAAGTAAATACCATCCCGTTTGCAATCATAGCCTGAGAATAGGGCCCGATTGCTGCGGGAGCATTTGAAGTTTGTACGTTTTGAATCACTGATTCTCCTTATTGTTTAGTTTTTGCTTTGCGTAATGCATCATCCAAAATCGATAGATAATCTTCAGTGGGCCAATACCCCGGCATCGAAGAGAGAACATTACCGTTTCCATCCACAAAATAGCTCATCGGAACCATTTTTGCCGTCAAATTTTTTGGATAAACGCTTTTATCCCGTGTCACATGCACCGGAACAAAACGGCTGTTGATTTTTGAAATCACCTCATCGTCACTCAGCGTCGTCGATTCGAGTTTACGGCACCATCGGCACTGTTCGGTCGTAATGATGACCAGCATCGGTTTGGAGTCTTTTTTGGCTTTTGCCTGAGCGGCGGCAAAACTATCCTGCCATGCGATATCCGTAGCGAATAGATTGAGTGTCAATAGTGCCAATAGGGCTAACTTTTTCATTTTTGACCTTTTTGAAAAATGGAATCTTACCGAAAATTATGGATCAACTTTGTAAAAACAGTATAAAGGTTCTCTACTTCCACAATCGAGGTTCGCTCGTTGGGAGCATGAATCGTATCGTTGATAACACCGAATTCGATCACATCGATCCCATACTGCGCTACAAAACGAGCATCGGATGTCCCCCCCGCTGTTGAGTTTTTAGGAGTGATACCGCACACTTCGGCAATCGATTCTCGAAGCGCTCTGACGATAGTGGTAGAGGCATCGGTCACAAACGGATACGCCGATTGATCCAAAGTGAGGGTATACTCCATACCATGGAGCTGAGAGTCGATAAATGTTTTGATACTCTCTTGATCGGTTCGGGTCGAGTTCCGGACATTGAACATCATCTTAAGCTTACCTGGGGAAACGTTCGTCGTCTCGATCCCCGCGCGGATGTCGGTGATAACGATCTGACTCGGAGCGAAATACTCATCCCCCTCATCCAAAAACGCTCCCGCAATGTTAGCTAATACCGGGGCTAGCTGATGTACAGGATTGATCGCTTTTTCAGGATAGGCCGCATGTCCTTGTTTTCCTACAATTTCGACGACACCGTTAATCGAGCCACGACGTCCCACTTTGATCGCATCCCCGAATCTCTCTTCACACGTCGGTTCAGCAACCACCACCGCATCGGGGAAAAGATTATGTTCTTTGAGATAAGCTAATACTTCGACCGTCCCAAATTTTGCAGGCCCCTCTTCATCGGAAGTGAGTAAAATCGACAATATCCCCTCGAACGCTTCCGCCTCTTTGAGCGCTTGGGTAAATGCCGCGACACCGCTTTTCATATCTTGCGCACCGCGTGCGTAGATAAACCCGTCTTTTTCGGTCGCGACAAACGGATCGCTATTCCACCCCTCCCCTGCGGGTACGACGTCGACATGACCGGCGAAACAGAGGTGTTTTCCCTCCCCGAAACGACGATAGGCAAAAAGATTTTTTACCCCTTCACGGTCGATACGGACGAAAGTAAACCCTTCCAAATAGCTCTCTAAAAAATCGAATATCCCTCCATCTTCAGGGGTAACACTCCTCGATTCCAAAAGATACTTAAATAACGTAATAATGTCCAAAATCAATCCTCTTTTAACTGCGTTTCATACTCTAAACGCAAACCTTGCGCCGTCATTATAAAACCTCTCACTTTGATTTTGCCTTGTGCAATTTGGCGAGAGTGGGTTTCACATAATGGTATAAGATGGTGATGCTCTTTGGCGTGAATATTTTTTTGGGTATTTCGAATCAACGCACCACATATCACACACTCGCAAGCGACCACTTCGCGGTACCGTTTAATGTACTCTTTTTGGTTCCCGAGTTCAAGCACATCGTACTCTTTGGCTAAATTTTCTCTCAATCGTGCGGCATTACGTAAAAAATTTCGGTTCATATGGAGCGATTCGGCAAACTCCAAACCATACACACTGCTTCCCCTTCCCGCTTTGAGTATCCGATCGTAAATAAGTCGATCTTTGTGTTCATCGTATCGGACACTCAAGTGCAGATGGACCACCTCGCGCAAACGGCTCAGTTCACTAATCATCGAAAGTTGATGCAAATGGGTCGTCATTAGAAACAGACACCCTTTTTGAGAGAGTTCCATAATCGTACTCGCAACAATCGAGACTGCCGAGAGGGTCTCGGTACCGTGGCTGATCTCATCCCCTAAAATCAATGAACGAGACGTTGCTTGGGAAAAAATCGTGTTCAGTTCCAACATCTCCACCCCAAACGTCGACAGGGATTTGGCAACATTATCGCGCGATTGAATGCGGGTATACACCCCCTCAAAGAGAGAAAATTTCATTACCTTTGCCGGGATAAAAAAACCGCTTTGCGCCAAAACTACCGCAATACCGATACTTTTCATCAACGATGATTTCCCGCTGGAGTTGATACCATAAAGCAATACCCCCCGAATCGTTGCCCCATCATGCACTTTTGAGTCGAGCATGACCGTTTCAGGATACGGTAAATCGAGATAATCGCGATTCCCCATGACAATATCATTGGGGACATAATCGATCCCTTGCATCTCTACCAACAGATGGCGCAAAGCACTCATTTGTAGAAAATTCTCCTGTGCAGATTCAATAATCACCGGTCGGGTCAGAGCGTATTTTTGAGCATTGATTGCCGATGTCACCGCAACATCAATTTGTGCAATCCAATCAATTGTCTCCGCCACAAAAGAGAGTTGTTCTTCAATCCATTGACGATGGGTATGATAGTTTTGAAGCTCTATCTCCCATCCATCCAACAAGGTTACACTCGGAAGAATGGAGTGAAGTTTATGATCACGGCAATATTTTTGAATCCCCATGATACTCTTGATAGCACATTGAAAACCATCCAATCCCGTATTTTCGCGATTGCGCATCTGCCACCAGAGCAACTCAACATCCTGCAATCCCTCCAATTGTGAGCGAATCCACTGAGCATGAGGATTTACGATTTCAATCCAGTCAAATCGGCGGTTGAGTTCGACACCCTCTTTGATCGGTAACAAAAGGCGAAATCGTCCGAGTCTTTTCCCCATCGGCGTTGACATGTTTAAAAAAAGTTTTGTAATACTCGCAAAACGAGGATCAGAGGCAATCATTTCAAGTTGTTCCAGCGCATTATTACCGAGTTCCAACAGCGCTTCTGTTTTCAACAGTAGTGGAAGCGCATAGATTTCCTCTGATCCGTTTTGGCTCAATGTGTAGCCCATCAGTGCTAATGCCTGCGAACATAACACTCTGTTTTCTAAAGACAAATGCTCTATCGGGCTCAAAAGAGAGTGGAGATTGAACCACTGTTTAAAGATAGCATTCTGCTCCGCGATCTCAAATCGGCGATCACTATAGGTGTACTCATAAAACTCAAAATTGGCCTTGATCTCATCAAAGAGTGCTTTCGATGAGGCACTAATCAACAAATGCTTGCTATCTCCGACCCACAAGAGATGTAACAATTTATCCACAGCGCCATAAGGGTTAGAGGGATCCGATACGATCTCACAAAACCACCCTTTGAGCCCATAGGGTTCAAACGTAGCCAAACCTATCGCATATCCTGTATCGTTACGATCTATATGTATTGCCGCATACGCGTTCATCATCGCGGTTCACCCTAATTTAATTTGAAACAATTATAGCTATAAGAGATAAAAATAAAAAATTTAACTTTTATTTTAGTGATAATCAAGTTATAATCACAAACTTGTATTTAAATCTAAGTTTTTAGGATATGCTTAATGAAACGCCCAACTCCGGTAAATGAAGAAGTATTGTTCGACGGACGAAGTCTCATTTCTGAAACCGATACCAAAGGGATCATTACCTACGTCAACCGAAAATTTACCGAAATGACCGGCTACAGTGCACTTGAAGCGGTCGGCCAACCTCACAGTCTACTCCGCCATCCCGATATGCCAAAAGCGGGTTTTGAGGGGATGTGGAAAATCATCCAAAGCGGTAAAATTTGGGAAGGGTACGTCAAAAATCTCCGTAAAGACGGAAAATTTTATTGGGTTGTCGTCCACATCGTCCCTAAACTCAATGAAGCGGGCGAGATCATCGGCTACATCGCTTCACGTAAAATGCCAGATAGAAATCGACTCAAAATTGTCGAACAACAATACGCCGAATTACTAGCAGCGGAAAAAAATAGTTAAACCTTTTGGTTTAACCATATCTTCTGCCGATACACTCTCCAAAACCAAAATCCTTTAATGAATGTCTCTATTGTCATAGCGAGATAAATTCCTAATACCCCTCCACCTAACATTAACACCATATACGATGGTACAATCCTAAAAAGCCAAAGAGAACCGATTGAAATTCGCATACTTAGATGTGTAGCCCCTGCCCCACGCAGTGCACCGCTCAAAACAAACGTTAATGCCAAAGGAATTTGTGCGATCCCGACAAGACGGAGATAGAGTGCCGCTAGTTCAATCGTTTTAGGGTCTTTGGTAAAAAAACGGATCATAAATTCTGGGAAACCAACCAAAACAACTCCGACACTTCCCATGAAAATGATTGCTATTTTAGCACTTAAAATCCCCGATTCATACGCATCATCGTATTGTCTCGCACCGATATACTGCCCAGCTAAAACCATCGCTGCAACAGAGAAACCAAACCCCGGCATAAAAGCTAACGCTTCTATCCGAAGTCCGATCTGATACCCTGCCAGTGCTTGTGTCCCCTGCGAAGCTATCATCATTACAAAGAGCAGAAAGGAAGCTACACTTACAACACGTTCAACTGCCGCAGGGGCACCGATGGAGAGCATTTTCTTAAAATCTGAGACTCTAAAAATAGGATAAACATTTACCACACCTCCTTTGCGGAATAAAAACCATCCATACACCGCTACACTAAATCCATACGAACATACCGTCGCATAAGCGGCTCCCGCCACCCCCATTGCTTCAAATCCGCCGTGTCCAAAAATAAACATATAATTCAATCCGGCATTTAGAAGTGCCGAAACGATTTTAATAAACAATGAACTACGAGTATCCCCCGCTGCAGAAAGGACGCTGTACGCCAATGTATCGAGAAATATTAATCCCATCCCTAAAGAGAGAATTCCAAAATACACACTTCCCAGTTTTATAACTTCGTCACTTGACCCCATCCAACGAAAAAAATCCGGTGCAAACACCCACCCTATCAGTCCAACGATGAGTGAGCCGGCCAAAGCCACCCATAAGCCGACAAAGACTACTGCCGATGCACGATGGCGTCTGTTACTGCCGATAAAACGTGAGATCAATGCGCTTGATCCGATTGCATACACACTCATAAGAGCCTGTATTACCATCATAAATTGCATCGATAATCCAACCGCCGCTAATGCGCCAACACCCAATACGCCAACCATAAGCATATCGATGAGAATTTGAATAATATCAAGCAGATGTTTTAATGCAGCGGGAATTGCCAATCGCAACACGCGCTGTTTCATCATCATATTTCTCAGTTTTGAAGCTTGTGAGCAATCTCTTGCATCACGTCAAACAACTCTTCTTTGGTTGAGTAACGAAGTTCAATGCGGTTTATCGGCACTTCTCCAACAGGATCAAAATCACACACCAAAAGATAGGTTTCGACTCTAATCTGATCAGCTTTTAACTCTGCCCATTCGAGTGAAACCGATGCACTTTCACCTCCTGCATGGATCAAAACAGCGGGATAAATACGGGTGACTTTAGTCAAATCGATCTGCTTTCCGTCTGATTCAAAAATGTTCTCTTCACTCATCTGATCTCCTCCAATGTAAAATTTCTCCTAATCCATCGATAATAAAGAGCACTAAACGCGAATACAGCCCCTAGAATCAGAGTAATCATACTTAGCGATAATCCATACGCGGCCAATCCTCCGATCAACAACGACACCATCGCACCCACAGCCAAAAAAACCATATCGTTATAGGCAATTACCCGACCGTAATAGTCACTATGGGTATGATGCTGTAGCAACGTATAGGTAAATGACCAGAGTGTTGTAGTGACAAAACCCACCATAACCGAAGCGGCAAATGAAAGATAAAAATTATCGATTACCATCGCCCAAAACGAAATCGCCAATCCTTCCGCAAGAAAAAGGATCCCCAAACGGTTGTTATTAATCCAGCGTCCCAATACCATAGGGCCGATCACCAACCCAATCGCACGTGCAGCATTCAACAACCCAATCCCTAACGACACGGCGACGATTTGAGCATAAAAATGTTTTGCCGACAAAGCGACCAATGCGTCAAATGCGGTAAACCCGATAATCGCATGAAGAATCATCAAATGCAAAACGATTCTGTGAGAACGGATGTAGATAAACGCGTCTCGCATCATCTCCATCAATTTAGAGCCGCTTTTGCTGAATTCAATCTCTATCGTAATCGTAGAGACCAATATCAATACGATCAAAAACAACCCTGCATCGAGTAAAAAAGCGGTTGTTGTCCCCACCCAATACACGACTAAACCGCTGAGTGTCATCCCTAAGGTATATGACAATGACCAAATAATCGAGTGAATCTCATTCGCAGTCTGCAGTGCTTTCCCCTCCAAAATTCGGGGTAACAATGACATCTCAACCGTAAAGTGAAAACTGGAAGCCCCCATTCGGACAAATACCAAAAGATACAAAAACCATAACGTCTCCATGTTATCGACACGGATCAACAAAAGGGTACAAAGTATTTCAATCACGGTCAAAATGATCATCAATTTCTTGGGATGAATCCGATCAAGAATTACTCCGCTTAACGGTGCTTGAAACACTCCCGGTAAAAAATGGAGCGCCGCAACCAAAGCAATTGTCGCCGCATCCGCACCCATTTGGATGAGGAGTGTATAGATAGCAACGTTGCTAAACCACGCCCCGAAATAGGCTAATAATTGGATTTGTGAGAGTCGCAGCAGCAGAGGTTCATTGCGTAAAAGGGTTATATAGCGTTTCATGGATGCAAGAGTATCATGTAAAGATTAAAGTTTTTGTTTTGACCGCCGATTTAGAAGCAGAAATTGTATCTAGATATCTCAAGGAGAAGTATCATGGAAATCCTACAAACTACTGCCAAGATGCAGCAGAGTCAAACGGCAGTGCAAAAATCTGCTTCAACAGAGCTTCATGGGACACAAAGTGTTCAACAAATGCAAAAGGCGCAAATCAATCAAGACAAAATTGCCCAAAGCAGCAATGAAGAGAAGACTTCTAAAGTCGATTCCCAAGAACAAATGGATAAATTGATCGATCAACTAAACCGTTCCCTTGATCCGTTCAATACCTCTTTGCGTTTCGGGTTTGATAACACATCGGAAGATTTTTACGTCTCTGTCATTGAAACCAAAAGCAACCGTATGCTCCGACGTTTCCCGGTAGAGCAAGCAGAGCAGTTATTACCGAAAATGCAAGAGGTAAATGGATTGTTGTTTGATCAAAAAGGTTGATTTCAACACCATTTTCTGACAATTTTACTCGATTACATCAAAGGGAATTTATTATGTATACCAATTTAGCGTACAACGCTTATGCTCAAAATAACGTAGGTGTCGAATCACCTGAAAAACTTATTCAAATGATGTACGAGGGAGTATTGCGTTTCAATACTCAAGCAAAACGCTCTATCGTTGATGGGGACATCGAACGACGTACCTATTGGATCAACCGATCAAATGCGGTCATTACTGAACTTATCAATATTTTAGATTACAATCATGGCGATATTGCCTTTTACTTGTCAGGTCTCTATGCGCATCAATTACGACTTCTGGTAGAAGCCAACATCTACTGCGACTCATCAAAAATCGATGAAGTCAATCAAGTATTCAAGGGGCTCCTCGAAGCGTGGAAAGAGTCGACTGATGTGGCTAACCAAGCTTAAAACCGCATTGGTTCTCGAAGAGGTTGAGGAGATTTCCCATCTGCTGGATGCAATGCCTCAATTTGAGACATTATCCCAAATGGAGGAGGCGGCTTTTCTCCTTCAACAGAGTAAAATGCTTTTGGAATCCAAAAAAACAGAAACCGCCCATACTCTTCAACAACTCAAAAACAGTATCGATTTTCTCAAATCTACCCAACAACAGACACCTCATACGTTAAATCTCAAACTTTAACCCACTTCTCACCCTTTTTTTGATAAAATCGCGATATTCACTTTGTTATGCAAAGTATATTGGTATCAACGATAAGGATGCAGGTATGAAAAAAGAGGTAAAAAAAGTTGTTCTCGCCTATTCAGGGGGGTTGGATACAAGTGTTATTTTAAAATGGTTGCAAGACGAATATAAATGCGAAGTTGTTACATTCACTGCCGATATCGGTCAAGGAGAAGAGGTAGAACCGGCTCGTGCCAAGGCACTCAGTCTCGGAATCAAACCTGAAAATATCTATATCGAAGATCTCCGTGAAGAGTTCGTACGTGATTATGTTTTCCCAATGTTCCGTGCAAACGCCATTTATGAAGGTGAATATCTTCTTGGAACATCGATCGCCCGCCCTTTAATTGCGAAACGTCAAGCAGAGATTGCCCGTATTACGGGGGCCGATGCCGTCAGTCACGGAGCAACCGGAAAAGGGAATGACCAAGTCCGTTTTGAAATGGGTTATTTGGGACAAAACAGTTCCCTTACTATCATTGCACCATGGCGCGAATGGGATCTCAATTCGAGAGAAAAACTCCTCGCGTATGCTGCCGAACACGGCATAAAAATCGAAATGAGCGGGAAAAAATCTCCGTATTCGATGGATGCCAATCTTCTTCATATCTCTTATGAGGGGGGGATTCTCGAAGATCCTGCTTCTGAGCCTGAAGAGAGTATGTGGCGTTGGACAACCTCACCTGAAAATGCTCCGGACGAAGCCGAATATATTGAAATCGGCTATGAGAAAGGGGATCCGATCAGCCTAAACGGTAAAGCACTTTCACCTGCTGTGATGCTTGAGCAGCTAAACATCATCGCCGGACGTCACGGTATCGGCCGTGCCGACATCGTTGAAAACCGCTATGTCGGGATGAAAAGCCGAGGTTGTTATGAAACTCCGGGGGGAACGATCATGCTAAGAGCGCACCGTGCTATTGAGTCGTTGACTCTGGATCGTGAAGAAGCACACCTCAAAGATGAATTGATGCCTCGTTACGCCAAACTTATTTATAACGGCTTTTGGTTCTCTCCGGAGCGCGAAATGCTTCAAGCAGCGATTGACAAAACCCAACAAAACGTTCGCGGAACCGTACGTCTAAAACTCTATAAGGGGAACGTCATGGTTGTCGGACGCAGTTCAGACGTATCGCTATTCAATGCCGATTATTGTACCTTTGAAGAAGATGCGGTTTACGATCAAAAAGATGCAGGTGGATTTATCAAACTTAACGCACTGCGGTTTATTATTGCCGGTAAAGCACGTAAAAACAAATAACCAAGGAAGAGTATGAGCATTATCAAAATCGATATGAATTCGCCTGAGTTTCAGGCTGAACTCGAAAAAACAATCAAATTTACCGATAAAGTGATCAACCAATTCGGATGGGTTTATAACCCGCAAGAAGAGATCAACGAGGGGGTTCAACTCGGACTTGCTCGAAATAAAATGATGTACAACAAACGTTTTTGCCCATGTTATATGGTTGAAGAGGTTGACGGAAAATATCAAAGCAGTGACAACCGTATGTGTCCATGTACCACCGCTATCGAAAAAGAGTTACCAGAAGAGGGTGTTTGTCACTGTCAAATCTTCTGTACTCCGGAGTATGCGGCTGCCAAACGGCTTGAACTCGGGATGGAAGAGGCCGTTCATCAGCACTCTCGCGGCTTGACAAAAGAGGAATGCCAAATGCTTCTAAGTAAAAGCGACCTCGACAGTGATGAGTTAAGCGCCCTCTTTGAAGCGCGTGAACTCGGTATGGTCACATTCAAAGTAGTAGATGTCCGTGAATGGATGGAGTGGAAAATGGGACGCATCGAAGGGGCAGATCTCTTGATCCCGACCAGCAGCTTCTTCCAAACATTGACAGAATCCAAACTGCAAAAAGATGAGCACATTATCGTTTATTGTCATGTTGGAAGCCGCAGCGCCCACTGTCAACGTATTTTGACCGATATGGGATATACAAAAGTTTCCAATCTCGCATACGGTATTGTCTCTTACGGCGGAACAATCGTTCGTGGATAATTTTTAAGGATTACAATGAAAGTATTATTGACCAAAGATGTCAAAGGTGTCGGAAAAGCGGGTGAAATCAAAGATGTCGCCGATGGGTATGGGAAAAACTTTTTAATCGGCAAAGGCTTAGCCCTTGCCGCAACCAATGAAGTTTTAAAAAAATACGAATCGGAACAAAAGAAAAAAGCGGCTCATGAAGCCTCGGAAATCGAACGTCTAAACGCTATTAAAGCTCAACTTGCCGATATTAAAGTAAGCATCACAAAAAAACTCGGTAATACCGGTCACCTCTTCGGTGCCGTTACCAAAGACGAAATTGCCGACGCCCTCAAAGCGCAATTCAATATCGAAATCGACAAAAAAGAGCTTGATGCCAAACACGGCATCAAAACAACCGGATTGCATGACCTCGATCTCAAACTCGGACACGGCATCCACGCAACTCTTCATCTCGAGATCAAAGGTGAGTAAAGCCGGTTTTGTTGCCCTTGTCGGGCGACCCAATGCAGGAAAAAGCACCCTGATGAATTGGATTTTGGGTGAAAAGATCGCTCTTGTCAGCCAAAAAGCCAATGCAACCCGCAAACGTTCCAACGCCATTGTTATGCACAACGACGATCAAATCATTTTTGTCGATACACCGGGACTTCACCAAGCCGAAAAACTTCTTAATCAATACATGCTCGAAGAGGCCCTCAAGGCAATCGGCGATTGCGATTTGGTTGTTTATCTTGCTCCCGCTTCGGATAAAACGATCCATTACGAAAAATTTCTGGAACTCAACTCGGATAAACGGAAACATATCATCGTCCTAAGCAAAATCGATCAAATATCCCAAGCCGAACTTCTCAAAAAAATCGGTGAATACAATCGATTTAGCGACCACTTTTTAGCCCTTATCCCTATGTCTGTAACTAAAAACGTCGGAAAAAATGATTTGCTAAATACCATTGTCAAACATCTCGACGAATCCCCGTATCTTTATGATCCGGACAATATCACCACTGAAATGGTTCGGGATATCTACAAAGAATTCATCCGTGAGGCTATTTTTGAGAATATCAGCGATGAGATCCCCTATGAATCGGATGTCATTATCGATAAAATCGATGAAGATGAGCCAACCGAACACATTCGAGCCACCATCATTGTAGAAAAAGATTCTCAAAAAGGGATCATTATCGGCAAAGGGGGCTCGGCCATAAAGCGTATTGGGAAAAGTGCCCGTGAAAAAATCGAACGTCTTGCTTCAAAACCGGTTTATCTCGAACTTTTTGTATCTGTTAAAAAAGGGTGGACTAGCGATAAGCAGTTTTTGAGTGATCTGGGATACGAATGGTAAAAAAGCTACTTCTTTGTTGCATATCCGTACCTTTTCTTTTTGGAAATGAAAATATCATTCTCTATAAAAGTGGGGGAAAAAAACTGATTGAAAAAGAGATGCTCTCCACAACTTATTGGAATAACTCTTTATTCAACAAAGATCTCCGTTTCGGCTATTTCGAACGTGCGTTCTCTTTACTGACCGTCAATAAAGAGAAAGGTTCTCTGGAACTCTACACTCCCGATTCACAAAAACGGTTCAATCTTCGAAAACGCTACAACGCCTTTACCGGTAAAAATGCGGGTGATAAATTTAAAGAAGGGGATCTCAAAACGCCGGTAGGTATTTACACCTTTACCGAAAAGAGAAAAAAAGTCGACCCATTTTATGGTCCGATGGCGTTTGTGACCTCCTATCCAAATCTGTATGATCGAATACGAGGGAAAAGCGGGGATGGGATTTGGATACACGGCGTACCGTTTACCGGTTCACGAGATCCCTTTACTCGGGGTTGTGTTGCGATCAACAATAATGACCTATTGCAATTGGATAAAACTATCAATCCTTCCAATACGCTACTCATTATTGACTCTACATCCAAACAATGGATAAATCCCAACGCCTATGCCCATATTCTAGCCGCCCTATACCAATGGAAAGCTGCATGGAGTGATAACGATTTAGAAACCTATCTGTCGTTTTATGATTCCTCCTTTAAACGAGGCGACGGTATGAGTTTGAATCAATTCAAAAGTTATAAAGAGCGTATCTTTTCAAAAGATGAAAGCAAATCGATTGCTTTTGATGAAATCAATATTATCCCTTATCCCGGAGAGGCTAAAAACCTTTATTGGATCACCTTTAATCAACTTTATCAAAGCGACACCCACCGTTTTAGCGGTGATAAAGTGCTATTGATACGGTTAAATCAAGACAAGTCTATCTCTATTTTAACCGAAGATTAAACTTAATGAGACTTTTATTGCTTGTTGCTCTTTATCTGAGCACTGCATTCGCTTTGCCATTCCAATTGATCAAAAAAGAGAATCCTGCGTCTGCGTCCCCCATTCTACTTGTGATTTCCGGAATTCACGGCAACGAACCGGGGAGCTATTTTGCCGCTGCATTACTTGCTCAATATTACACAATCACCAAAGGGAATGTTTGGATCGTACCTGATCTTAATAAACCTAGTATTTTTCAAAATAGTCGAGGAATTAACGGTGATATGAACCGCAAATTCGCCGAAATCAACGAAACAGATCCCGACTATGCCGCTGTAAGCGAAATCAAAAATATTATCAAAGATCCCAAAATCGGTCTTATCCTGAACCTTCATGACGGGCACGGATTTTATCGTAAAGAGTACCAAAACACTATTTTTAATCCGAATGCATGGGGGCAAACGTGTGTCATAGACCAAATAGACCTCAATACTTCGCACCCTTTTAGCAATTTAAATGAGATTGCATCACTTGTAAGCCACTCGATCAATAAACATTTGATCGAAGATCACCATTTTTTTGATGTTCGCAATACCAATACCCAATTCGATGATGAAGCGATGAGGCACTCTTTAACCTATTATGCGGTAACCCATCATAAGCCCGCTTTTGCCATCGAAACCAGTAAAAATCTACCAACACTTCAGGAAAAGGTTTTTTACCAACTCAAAGCGATTGAAAGTTATATGGATATCATGGGGATAGAATTTAGCTCCACTTTTGATCTGAGACCTCAAAATGTAGAAAACAGACTGCAAAATTACGGAAACTTAACAATTAACAATGATTTTTATTTAAATTTAAATAATTTAAAAAACTCTTTAAGTTTCATTCCGATACAATCGGATCATAACGATTTCATCTTTTCCCATCCATTGGGCACTATCCGCCCAAATGGAGGCGTACTGGATGTTTTTATCGCTAATAAGAAGATAACATCGTTACACCCCAGTTATCATGTGAAAGAACCTTTATCGAAACCGATCGTTATCGAAATAGACGGACAACCTAAAAATTTGGAGTTTGCTACAGTTTTTTCTGTAACTGCCGATTTTAAAGTTATCAACAATGATTCTGAAACAAGGGTGAATATTATCGGTCTCAGCAAAAAAGGGGTCAAAGATGAGAGCAATATACTTGTATCTCGGAAGGATCTAGATCCGAAGTTTGCTGTTGATATGTCATTAAAAAGTTATCGGATTGAGTTTTATCGCCAAAGCCGCTTTTGCGGAATGGTTCTTGTACATTTTAAATAGGAAAGAGGATGAATAAAAGCCAACAACCCACTTATTCAACCGTAGTTTCGGCCAACCCGTACAAAGGTGATTATTATACCGGAACCTTTAATACCATTTCCCGTATTTCTTCCCCTTCCTTTTCGAAGGATCAATATACCGTATCCTTTCTAAACACGAAAAGCTTTATCTCCACTCTTATTGGAATCAGTAAAAATATTCCGGACGATGATATCTTTGATGCCCTTGAAAATAAAGTATACGAAGAACTTGCGCTTGATATGGCAGTCGAATACCATATACGGTACGTTGAAGCGATCCATCGCGGAACTGAAAACGAACGTTATTTTCACGTTTTCGTTGTCGATCCTTTGACATTAGATCAAGAGTATGTTAAAGTCATTGACACTATAAAGTACATTGATCAAATCATACCCATTCCACTACTTTTAAAATCACTTTACGTTAAAGAACTGATTGATTCGTCAGAGGTTCATACTTTCATCTATTTTCAAGAAAATGACGCATTCTTTTGTGTATATAATGAACAAGAATTTATTTATGCAAAATCTCTCAAATTTTCTCTTAAACAGATGCATGAGCGTTTTTGCGAGCTTCTAGGTGAACAAATCGATTACACCTATTTTGAATCGATAATTTCCAATGAAGGGCTTAACTGCTCAAATAGTGATTATCAAAAAAATCTAATCAAACTTTTTGGTGAAATTTTTCTACATGTTAGCGACATCATGGCATATGCAAAAAGAGCCTATGATATCAAACGTTTCGATGAAATTTTTATCGGAACGAGCATCGGAAATATAATCGGACTAGATGAATATACCCAAACTTATCTAGGCTTGAAGACTGCTCCTTTCGAATTTGATTACGGTTTTAATACTAACGGTGAAAATATTGATCAGATACATCAACTTATGCACCTCTATGGGCGCCTTCAAGCAGAAGAACGTTACGACTGTAACTTTACAATATTTCATCGTCCACCACCTTTTGCCAAACGTGAAAGTGGGAAGCTTATTCTTGTGGCAGCCGCTTCATTGGCCGGTGCGCTTCTCTATCCAGGAGTTTACTGGGGGCTCTCTTATATCGAAGAGTTTCATCATGCAGTATTAACCAAAGAATATGAAACGGTTCATATTGAAAAAATGACCCGTGAAGCAACCATTAATTTGAAACTTGCTAACAAAAATGCAGCACAAACACTTCTTGATGAACAAAAAACTGCTTACAAACAGAAACAAGACACATTAATCCAAGTTCATGAGAAAAAAGTTGATTATCCGATGAAAGCTAAAATCATGGCTGATTTCACTCGTAGTTTCAACCAATACCGCGTACAACTCAAAAGCATTAATTACACAGAAGACAATGTGAGCAAAACATTTAGTTTCGGTTTAACCTCTGCTAAAACACAAGATATTACGGCATTGTTAAAACATCTCACTGAGAGCAAACGCCAAATGTATGACTTTAAATTAGAACTAATCTCATACAATGAAGAAGAGAAATCGTATCTCAGCGAATTAAAGGCGGTGCTCAAATGAAATTCCATATCGAAGACTACCTTTACACTTTAGATCAGTCTTTGTCGCAGAAAAGCGATAAAGATAAAATGATGCTATACATCATGATTTTTGCCTCTTTATTTGCCATCTCTTATCTCTTTTTTTGGGAAAGTTCGGAAGCAAGTTTCAAAGTTTCTCATGAAAAAGCACTCAAAGCGGAAGAAGTACTTAATTTTGATAAAAATTATTTAGCAGCCAATCCGCCTGAGCGAATTACCCAAATAGAACAAGAGACGACAGAGATAGAGCACCAGCATACTCTTTATGTACAATATAATGCTTATATTAAAGAACAATTAGAACAAATATCATCCCTCTATTATGATGAAAAAGTATGGGGGGCTTATTTGGATTCAATTTCACGCTATGCACGTGCATACAATGTAAAACTCGCCACATTTGGAAATACCCTCCAAACAGACAACAGCTCATTCGGGCATGTTTTAGATATTTCGATTTCATCAGAAGGTCCCTATAAAAATACCTTAAAATTTATTAACGCTCTAGAACAAAGTCAGCTTGTGGTTGATCTGCATGATTTTAACATTAGTGCTGATGAAAAACTTAATGGTGACTTCAATATCTCAGTATGGGGGATAGTACGACAATGAAACGATCTATATACTTTTTACTGACCGGAATTGTTACACTGCAAGCTGCCTTAGTCCCTGTAAGGGAATCTAACGATGTAACTGTCATTCAACAGCCACAATCGGATAAAGAACTTACTTGGGTCGATGAACAAATCCAAGCTATCCTGCCATCGCGAATTGGTGTACCCGATGGCTTCATTAATTCATTGCGTGACCCTATGAAGCTAAAAAAAACAGCTCTTATTGTGCCTTCGGCCAATAAGCTACTTTCTCCTCCAAAATTGGGAGCAACATTACTTCCATCACCACCGAAAGTGATTGAAGAACCGTTACGTCTTCTGGCTATTATGAATAAATCCGTCCTTATTAACGGAAAATGGTATAAAGTTGGTCAGAATGTCCGAAATTTTACCTTAAGTGAAATACGAAGCAATTCAGTACTTTTAAACGGTCCTAAAAGCCAACAATTGATTTTGTTTTTAACCAAACAAAATAATAATATTAAAATCATCACAAAGTAGGAAAGTATCATGACATCTATAATTAAAAACCATGTACGAACGTTAATGTTATCCGTTGCCACGGCTGCCATTCTCTCCCCTGCTTTACAAGCAGATTGTACCTATGAACTTTTTAATATTTCATCGGTCAAAGGGACAAGTGTAGGTGAATTTGTAGATCAACTCAGCGACGAATGCGGTATGAGTGTTATTGTCACAGATGAAGAAGCAGAAAATATTCTCAAAAAGCCTATGAATAAGACCTTTTTGAAAAACTTAACTCTTAACGAAGTCCTTGATCTAATAATTAAGGAAAATAATCTTCAGTATACAATGCAAAACAATGTCTTAAAAATATCATACTTAAAAACAAAAACTTATAATATTGACTATATCATCTCAAAACGGATCGGTACAGGCAATACCAAAGTTACACTAAGTTCTAACACAAGTACTTCAAATGGACAATCCAATTCAAGTTCTACAACATCACAAGCTGGTGGAAATGCTTCTTCTGATTCTGGAATGCATATCACCTCTACAGATGAAGTTCAGTTCTGGGAAACTTTAGAAAAAGAAATCAGAAATATTCTTAATCGTCCAGAAGACAATTACCGACCAAGCAAAATTGCCACAACAACCGATTCTAAATCTCTCCCATCACAATCACAAGAAGAAGATAAATACAACATTTATATCAATAAAAGTGCTGGATTAGTCACAGTTACTGGCACTGGTAAACAAATGCAACGTTTAGACGCATATATTGACGATTTACAAAAGAAAATGCAATCACAAGTAATGATAGATGTCAAAATGTATAGTGTTGTTTTTAATAATGGATCAACTACAGGGATTGATTGGTCACAAATTTACAATTTTCAGAACTTTTCAATTGGTGCAGACAAAGCAGTACGTACAAATGTAACAGGTTCGACATTTACTACTGCGTATGAAGGTGATAAGGTCCAAACGCTTACACAAACTGGTAGAACTGATGATGGTACAACTATAACGAATACATTTGGTATGTCAGAAGCAGCAGGTATTCGTGCACCTGTTAATGCAGTTTCAAAACTGTTTACTTTAAGTAATAATATCAGTATAAATAATCTATTGATGTTCCTGAAAACACAAGGAGATGTTTACGCTATTTCAAATCCTAAAATCATGACCCTTAATAATCAAGCTGCTTTAATTACTTCAGGTACAGAGCTGTTTTATAAAACCATCAATACATCAACTCTAGCCGGTGGGACAACTGGAGAACAATCTCAAACAGAAATAATAAGCTCTGTTTTTTCAGGTGTACTTTTAGATATAACACCTGAAATTGCGAAAGATGGTAGTATTACATTGCGTATTAATCCTTCTATTTCTGATACAGTAAGTGAAGTTGCAGCAGATAATTCACAAAGACGTATGCCTCCTGATTTAAGTCGAAGACAAATTTCATCTGTTGTTACAGTTAATGACGGTTCAAGAGTAGTATTAGGTGGTCTTATTAATCGTAAATCAACAAATAATACAACAAAAGTTCCTTTATTAGGTGATATTCCTATTCTTGGATATATGTTCAAACAAGATGGAGTAAGCGAAAAAGTTGAAGAACTTGTTATTGTTATTGAGCCTCATATCGTAAAAAAAGACGGATCAAATCTTAGTCTTTCAGATTTAGGTTATAGTCGAATCACTCCAGCTATTCAACGAGACAATATCAAGCAAGAAGAGTTAAGTTATAAAGAGAAAGAGAATGTCTCCGAAATGAAAAAAGATTTCGAAGACTTAAAGAAGGATAATAAATAAAGGATGGAGAACTCTCTCTTCTCAAAACCACGTGATCTTTTTTTAGACATCGTCAATCCTAAGGATTATGTCCAGATTGACAGTGTCTCACATATGTATCAGTCTCTCAAAAACTCTGTTCAAAAACCTCTAAAAATGATTCTTCTTTACGGACGACCCGGAACTGGGAAGAGCATGTTATTGCATAAACTCCATCATGACCTCTCAAAACATCAAAAAGTGCTGATGGTCTCAACTCCAATTGTCGATGAGGATGATTTTTTACGTGTTCTAGCCCAAAATATTTTTGGTCATGCTCCAAGAGAAGTAATGACCTTAAACCGATTTTTGGAAATTGCGTCAGCACTTAGTCTGAGTGCTATACCCATCGTCCTTTTAGATGAAGCACAGCTTTACAGTGCTGCTTTGATGGAGAAGATACGTCTCATCTCGGATGCAAGAGCTATCAAATTTGTTATTACACTTCATAAGACTGATCAAGAAGATGTAATTGCCAAAGAGCATTTTCAAACCCGCATTTGGGAAAGTATAGAACTTCAAAATGCTTCTTCGGATGAACTAAAGATTTATGTTCAAAAAAAGCTTCTCAAAGCGAACTGTTTTGACGTTGCCAATATGTTTAACGATAAGAATATGAAGCTAGTTACTTCTTTGACAAACGGCAATTATCGCGATACCAATAAATTGCTTTTTGCTTTATTTTCACTCTATTGCTGGTATGAAGAAAATAATCCTACACAAATTCAATATAATGCTATCAAGTCAAAATGGATTGAAATGGCGGCAATTCATACAGGATTAATCGATGCTTGATGTTCGAAAATTAGAACGCCGTTGGCTAAAGTATAAAATAAAAAAAACCATCCCCTACTTCCTCTCATTTTTTGGTGTTGTCGTCATAATTGCAGCTATTTTCATTTGGTTTAATCATCAATCTGAAAATAATCAAATATCTATAAAAGAAAATAAAACTCCTGTAAATCTAGCTCAAACAAAGCTTGTATCAACCGTTGAAGAGAACGCAACCGTCTTGGAACCATCTATGGGCTTTGTTCAACACTTTGAGTCGTCACCATCTCTCGAAGAAACGCCAAAACAAAAATCCGTAACGATTCCCAAACAGCCTATCAAATCTTCTGCTTCTCTGCCTATATCCAAGTCTCTGGAGATGCCTGAATATCCGCAACCAATTAAAACACCACCTGTAGTAACAAATAAAAGCCCTAATAACACTGGTTCTCTCTCTATCAATCGAAATGAATCAAAAATTAATATTGAAGATCTCAAACTTCGATTTAAAGAAACCTCAAATGCCAATTTAGGGCTTTTTATTGCTCGCTACTATTATGATCACGGAGATTATAATGAAGCATACAATCATGCATTAAAAACCAATACGCTCAACAGCCGAATAGATGAAAGCTGGATTATCTTTTCAAAATCTTTAGTGAAATTAGGCAAAACGGATCAAGCTAAAAAAACATTGCAACTTTATATATCACAATCTAACTCAGAGTCTGCACGTAACCTTCTTGATACGATTGAGAGAGGATCATTTAAATGAAACAGCTTATTTTATTTTTCCTCTTCTGTGTTCATTTGATTGCTGATAATAGTCAAAAACTATTTGAGCTCTATCAAAAAGGTGAATACAATGAAGCGTGTACTTTTGGTTACCGATTTTTTGCCCCCAATCAATCCAATGAAAGTTATATCTCACTAGTTGGTTTTTCATGTTTAAAAGCGGATCAAATCGATAAACTCTCACCCGTCATGTCTGCATTGTCTCAATCAAGTGAAGCAAGAGCCAACAGCGCCTATTTTGCCCTTATCGTAATGCAAAAAAAATTACTAATGCAAGCTCTGTATGATAATAAACTGATAAAAAATCTTCAATTTCCCAAAAGTGGTCACATACTCTCCAAAGTTTTCGACTTATATATTAAAAATCCACAAAATAATGCTACCATTAAAGAGTACCAAGACCCTACAAATGCTCGTCAAAGCTATACCCTCTATACAGTAGAAACAAATGGACGGAAGTCTATAGCTATAGATGAATATTATGATAAAATATTAACTTTTCATCACATATATTAAAAACCAAGGATAGGATATGGATCGCATAACCCACGATTTACTAGATAAACGCCATATCACTCAACAACAAATTGATCGACTTACGACAAGGGGAGTTCAAGACGACACCATTTTAGAAACTCTCAGTAAAATCGGTGCCGTTTCGGTCAATTTCATTAAACGCTTTATTGTTGAACAAATTCGCCTTGGACGTTACGAACTCTCTATTATAAAAAATTACCCTTTTCTAGATGAAGGTTCAATCCTTGCCCATCTGGCCGAGGTGATGGAAGTTCCATTTTTGGATCTTGATTCTATCGATATGGATTACCGTCTCGTCGAAAAAATCCCGACAACCCAACTCAAACGTTACAGTGCTCTCCCCATATCACAAGATGACATGTACGTTGTTGTTGCATTTTCAGACCCTCTTAATATTGAAGCACAAGAATCAATTCAACGTCTATTCCCCCGTAAATCACTAAAAATCGCCGTAGCGACAGATAAACAAATACAAGCTTATCTCTTTAAAATGGAGCTGAAAGACAGCGTCAAAGAACTCGTCAACAATATTCGAAATGAACTTCGTAATATCGGTACAATCGAAGAGCAGCAAGAAGCATCTTCCATCTTGCAACTTATCGATGTTATCCTGAAAGCCTGTATTAAAGGGCGTGCCAGCGATATCCACATCGAACCAACCGAAAAAAACTGTGTCGTTCGTGGCCGGATTGATGGAAAGTTGGCAGAAATTTTTATTTTTGACAGAGATATCTATCCGCCCCTTGCATCACGTATTAAACTATTGGCAAATCTTGACATTGCGGAACGACGCAAACCTCAAGACGGCCGTTTCTCTGCAATAGTTATGGATGCCGAATACGATTTCCGTCTTTCTACTCTCCCTATTATCTACGGCGAATCTATTGTTATGCGTATTTTAGACAAATCTAAAGCGCTTGTGAAACTGGAAGACTCCGGGATGGACTCCGAAAGTTACCAAAAACTGATCAAAGGGCTTCAATCCCCTTTTGGGATCATCTTGGTCACCGGTCCGACAGGAAGCGGTAAAACGACTACCCTTTACGGTGCGCTTAACGAACTCCGTAACGTCGAAGATAAAGTCATCACTGTTGAAGATCCCGTCGAGTATCGGATGAATTTGATCCAACAAGTCCAAGTTAATCCGAAAGTCGGGCTTTCGTTTGCCGATGCATTGCGTTCTATCCTCCGACAAGACCCCGATAAAATTATGATCGGGGAAATTCGTGACCACGAGACACTGGAGATCGCAATCAAAGCAGCACTTACTGGACACTTGGTTATTTCAACACTCCACACGAATGATGCTATCAGTGCCATTCCCCGTATGTCCGATATGGGAATTGAGCCCTATCTGATCAGTGGAGCGCTGGTAGCCGTCCAAGCACAACGTCTTGTAAGAAGAATATGTAAACATTGTAAAAAAGAGATCGATATTCCTCAAAATCTATTACAAGAATACAGTGCACTCATTCCTCCGCATACCGTTTTTTACGAAGGGGTAGGATGCAAAGAGTGTAACGGAACCGGTTATATGGGACGAGAAATGATCTGTGAAGTATTGCCTATCACGGAAAATATCTCAAGCATGATTGCCCGGGGAGCTTCAAAAGATGACCTGATTAAAGAGGCAAAAAGGGAAGGCTTTGTGGGCATGTTTGAAAACGGTATGGCGAAAGCGGTTCATGGAATCACAACATTAGATGAAATACTAAGGGTGGCAAAAGGATGAAATACTTCGTAGCAACAATTCTCACCAAAGGGAAGAAAACAGAACTTGGTCTGTACGCCGAAAGTAAAAAAGAGGCTCACTATTTAGCAAAAATTAAATATTCAGGAATGATTTTAAAAATATATGAAGCCCCTCCTCCTCTAGAAGATCAGCTTCGCCGCTTCAAAGAAAGTTTTTTTTCAAACGTGAAAAAACGAAAACTTAAACATGATGCACTCATCGCCGCCATTCGACAACTCGCAGTTATGACGAATGCCGGTATCTCTATTCATGACTCACTCAAAGAAATCGCAGACGCAACAACCGATAAAGTCCTACAGAGTGTTTTAGGAACAATGGCCGAAGATATCAATGCCGGACACAGCCTCTCACACTCAGCCGGTAAATTTTCATATGAACTCGGTAATCTCTCATTGGCTATGATTGAACTGGGAGAAAAAACGGGAAACATGGCTGAAGCACTTCATAAACTCGCCGATATGCTCGAAGAGATCCGCCGAAATATCATCAAATTCAAAAAAGCGATGGCATACCCAAGAAATGTTATGATTGCAATGGCAATCGCGTTTACCGTTTTGATCTCTTACGTTGTCCCTCAATTCAAAACTATCTTTGAACAGTTAGGGGCAGAGTTACCAGTACCGACGAAAATTCTCCTTTTTTTAGAACACCTTTTTAACACCTATGGTCTATATGTTTTAGCCGCTATTTTTATCTTTGTTTTTGCATTTCGTTACACCCTCAATCACAACCGTGAGTTCCGCTTTCGCTGGCATCAATTCTTGTTAAAAACGTATCTAATTAAAAATATCATTATGTATGCAACCCTAAACCGTTTCACCCTAGTTTTTTCAGAACTTGTCCGTGCAGGTATACCCATTGCTGAAGCATTGGAAACTTCAATCGCGATGATTGATACCTTACCTCTACAAGAAAAACTCTTAACCGTACGTCAAACGGTAGAAAAGGGAGGCACACTTAACAATGGATTGGCAGAAACCGGTCTTTTTGAAAATATGATCATTCAAATGATCTCTGCCGGAGAATCAAGCGGTCAGCTTGATGCGATGATGCAAAAAGTTATGGAATACTATAAAATGAAATTTGATGCTATCATCGATGGCCTCTCGGAAGCGATTGAGCCAATCATGCTTCTCATCATTGCAGCGATGGTTGTTTTACTCGCTTTGGGAATTTTCTTGCCGATGTGGGAAATGGGGAATGCTGTCCAAGGACGCCGTTAATCCTCTTGAGCCACCCCTTTGGAAACCAAAGAGGTGTAAACTTCATCTTTGGGGATGAGTCCCGCTTCAAACAAAAATTGGGAGGGGACAAAATTACTCTTCTTAATTTTGTCGTATTTGGCATAGCTCAAAAATAATCGATCTTTTGCACGTGTCACCGCTACATAAAACAATCGCCGCTCTTCCTCGATACTTCCGCTTCGACTCATGAGTTTCCGGTTTGGAAAACGTCCATCCATTAAATCAATCACATAGACTTCCTGATATTCCAACCCTTTCGAAGCGTGGATACTGAGTAAATGCACCCCCTCCCCCTGTGTCAAATCCTGAGAGCCTAAAATCATTGCATTCAAGAACCGCTCATGATCTTTATAAGGGCGGGAGAGTTCAAATAGAAGAGTACATTTACGCCGGATGCGCTCTTGTGACTCCGTTTTAACCCGTTCATCGACAGAACCGTTTTCGGTCATAGCACGGCGATGAGAGAGATGCTCGACAACATGACCATACAGTTTGGAAATCGCTATCTTTTGAACAGCGGTTTTGGGTTCATGTACATCACGTAATTGACGAAACAACATAAAAAGATCATGTAAAAATGTGGCGGAGTCTTTGGTGAGTTTGGCATGCTTAAGGATTGCGTTACCCATAAAATTGGGATCGAACCCCAGTTTTACAAAGCGTCCGGCACTCCCTAGCTCCGCAAAGTCGTCGAAAAGACCGAGTTGATGATTCGTTTTTCGTTTTTCAAAGGGGTTGGAGATGGAAGAATCAGGGGTAAAGAGCCCTCGTAAAAATGATCCGTTACCCAATTTTTGTAATGCAACGAAAAGTTCTTTGGCAACGGCACTTCCAACCCCTTTGGCATAGTCAAACAGATGGATAAACGCCATCATATCCGATTCATTAACCAAAAGGGTATAAATATCTAAAAGGGCTTTAACCTCTTTGGAATCAAAAAAACTCGTTCCGCCGCGACGACGACACGGTATACCCAGCTCTCTGAGTGAGGCTTCAATTCCATCTGCAGATGCATTGTTGCGGAAAATAACCGCAATCTCCTCACGGTTAGTCGATGAATCTCCGATTTTCTGAGCAATTCCGTGATACTGATCAAACAATTCATCATATACAAGCAATGTCGGGCTATGAGCCTCCCCCATCCGTGTAACTTCAAGCGCTTTAGGATAGATTCGTTCATTATACGAAATAACCGTATTGGCCAAAGAGAGAATCGGCACGGTAGAACGGTAATTTTTGTTGAGCGTATAAACTTGAGCATCCGGAAAATTAGTCGTAAACGAACCGATAATCGAAATATCGGCACCGTTAAACGCATAAATACTTTGATCATAATCCCCTACGCAAAAAAGTGAAGGGGGACGCATTGCGTTAATGAGTGTCCCTTGCAGAGCATTGGTGTCTTGATATTCATCGATCAATACCTCTTTGTACCCTAAATCGCTCTCCTTGGCCAATTCTCGCATATGGAGGAGCAAATCATTGAAATTGACAAATCCGTACTCTTTTTTCAATGCCTCAAATTCATCGATGATATCAGCATATATCGCCGCATAGACAGCATGTTCATCCTGACGATCCAAAATCCATGCTTCAAAATCGTTCTCCAACTCTGTATTTTGATAAAAGGAGTAGACATCATAGAGATAATTGGCACCGTACGCCGCAGTCGCATTGTCCAAATGACTAAAAGTCCGTTTTTCATAAACACTCCGAAAGAGGGTTTTAAGCTCACGAGGTTGTTTGAGAACCACCTTCCCCTCTTTGCGCTTTAACCATCGATAACTTACCGCATGAAACGTCCCCGCATCGATTTTTGATGCCACCTCTCGACCGAAAAATGCCGCTACACGTTCCACCATCTCTTGCGCCGCTTTATTGGTGAACGTCAATAGCAATATCTCTTCAGGCTTCACATTTTGAGAAATCAGATAGGCAATACGACCTACAATCGTCGATGTTTTTCCTGTACCGGCGGATGCAATGATAAGATTATGTCCATAGGGAGCGGTTGCTGCGGTATATTGTTGATCGTTAAGGCGAGAGAGAGGCAAGAGGCTCCTTGAAGCCCCCATAGGAGCTCATATTATGATTTAAATTTTTTGATCGGTTCGGCAAAACCGCAATCCGGATGATCTTTGACATCCAATACCGCTTGCGCCATGGTTGCGTTGTCTTGATTGAAAATAAGCGGGGCTAAAAAATTGATACACGATTCATCGAGTGGGTCTTGAATAACGACGACATTATATACAAGGAGGTTTGAATTTTCATTAATCTCCAATAGCGCACGTATCGCCGCAGGAAGGTCAAACGAATATTCCCGCAAAGCATAAGGGTTGACAAGGGTAAAACGGATAGTGCCGTCACAGCTTCCCAATGTGGAAAAGAGTTCATCAATTTCGTTCAACTCGACACAACGGAGGTTCTCAAATCCCAAAATATCCGATTTCACTTCGTACTGCATTGCTAACCTTTTTTAAAAATTAAAATACTAAAAGCAAAATTCATTCCCCGTTTTTTGGTATAATTCGCGAATATTTTTGTTGCAAGGTACACCATGTCCGCTACTCACTACGATCCCAAAAACATCGAATCCGCTTTTTATCCTATTTGGGAACAACGGGGCTATTTCGAGGTTGAGGGCAACCTCTCTATCCAAAAACCAGAGAAACATTTCGCCATCATGCTCCCCCCTCCGAACGTTACCGGATCACTTCATATCGGGCACGCACTCAACCACACTCTGATCGATATTATCACCCGATACAAACGTATGGACGGGTATGCTACCCTATGGCAGCCGGGAACCGATCATGCCGGGATCGCAACCCAAAATGTCGTTGAAAAACAGCTTTTGGCCGAAGGAAAAACCAAAGAGGAACTCGGACGCGAAGCGTTTTTGGAGCGCGTATGGAAATGGAAAGCTCACAGTGGCGGAACCATCGTCGGACAAATGCGCAAACTCGGAGTCTCTCCGGCATGGAGCCGCGAACGGTTCACAATGGATGAGGGGCTAAAACAGTCGGTCAAGGAGGCATTTGTCCATCTCTATAATCAAAACCTCATCATTCGCGGAAACTACATGGTCAACTGGTGTACCCATGACGGCGCATTGAGCGATATCGAAGTGGAACACGAAGAGCATCAAGGGAATTTTTACCATATCCGCTACCCGTTCAGCGACGGAAGCGGACACATCGTCGTCGCTACCACCCGCCCCGAGACCTATTTTGGGGATACAGCGATCATGGTTCACCCTGATGATGAGCGGTATTTGAGTCTGATCGGCAAAAGTATCACCCTCCCCCTCATCAACCGTGAGATCAAAATCATCGCCGACAGCCATGTTGACCGTGAATTCGGTACGGGTGTCGTCAAAGTCACACCGGCACACGATACAAATGACTATGAGGTGGGGAAACGCCACGATTTGGAGTTTATCACCGTATTTGATGAGAAAGGGATCCTCAATCACCACGCAGGCGAATTTGAGGGGCTAGAGCGTCTCGAAGCACGCTCTATCGTTGTCAAGCGCCTCGAAGAAGAGGGGTTCATCGAAAAAATCGAAGAGCACACCCACCAAGTGGGACACTGCTACCGCTGTAAAAACATCGTAGAACCCTACATCTCCAAACAATGGTTCGTCCGCAAAGAGGTTGCGAAAGGCTCTATCGATAAAACCAATGAGGGATTGGCGCAGTTTTTCCCCGCGCACTGGATCAACAGCTACAATGCATGGATGAACGATCTGCGCGACTGGTGTATCTCCCGCCAACTCTGGTGGGGACACCGTATCCCTGTTTTTTACTGCAATGATTGCGGACATGAGTGGGCCAGTTTGGAAGATGAACCTTCATCATGCCCCCATTGTGCGAGTACTTCATTTACCCAAGATCCCGATGTCCTCGATACTTGGTTCAGCTCGGCACTCTGGCCGTTTTCGACCCTCGGATGGGGGAATGGCGATGTGAGCGGTGATCAACTCTTCCAAAGCGAAGACATGGCGAAGTTCTATCCTAACACCCTCATGATTACGGGATTTGATATCCTCTTTTTCTGGGTTGCTCGGATGATGATGATGGGAGAAACCTTCACCGGAGAGCTACCGTTTAACCATATCTATCTCCATGCACTCGTACGTGACGAACACGGTCAAAAGATGTCCAAATCCAAAGGAAACGTCATCGATCCGCTCGATATGGTCGAAAAATACAGTGCCGATGCGCTCCGCTTTACCCTCGCTGTTTTGGCGGTTCAAGGGCGTGACATCCGCCTCAGTACCGATCGTTTGGAGCAAAGTCGCAACTTTACCAACAAACTCTTCAACGCTTCCAAATTTTTGCAAATGAACGTTTCGACGTTCAAAGATTTATCCGATCAGGAGATTACGACGCCACTGGGCCGTTATATGCTCTCCCGCTTCCGCCGTGCAACCGCCGAAACGAGAGCATTTATCGACGAATACCGCTTTAATGATGCCGCGACGGTACTCTATCGCTTCTTGTGGAACGAGTTCTGCGACTGGGGAATCGAACTCTCCAAAGCCTCCAAGGAGAGTATCGCGGAGCTCGGCAGCATCTATAAAGAGTCGATGAAACTGCTCCATCCGTTTATGCCGTTCATCACTGAGTTCCTCTATCACGAGCTCTCGGGCACTACATTGGAGGAGAGCGGTTCTATCATGGTAATGCCGTATCCAGAAAATACCGAGATTGATGAGACTATCGAAGCTGAATTCGCATCCATCATGGACGCCATTATCACCATCCGCCGTGCCAAAACCCTGATCGATCTAGGGAACCAAAAAATTGATCTTGCCTATGTCAAATGTGGCGGAGACCATACGATGATGGCTCCATTTATCCTCCGTCTGGGCAAAGTCGAAGAGATACGTTTCACCGATACCAAAATCGATAATGCGGTGAGTGATATCGGAGAATACGTAGAGGTCTATCTTCCGACCGATGCAATCGACCTTACCCCGATCATCGATCGCTTGAGTAAACAACGTGAAAAACTCCAAAAAGAGGCCGATAAACTCTCCGGAATGCTCTCAAATGAGCGATTTGTGGCGAACGCTCCCGAAGCAGTCATCATCCAAAACCGAGAAGGGCTGGCCGATGCACAGGACAAAATAGCAAAAATCGATGCACAGCTCGGCGCATTAGGAAAATAATTGCAGTTTCGTGAACTTTCCGCATCTGAACTGGTTGAGGGGTTTGCCCTCCTCACAACGCTTCGTCCTGAACTCACCACAGATGCGTTTGATCTCTTTATCACATCTCACTACCCCAAAGAGTACCGCCCTATCGGTGCGTATCAACACAACGATTTACAAGTGTATGCCGGAGTGAGTATCCGAGAGAATTTGGAATTGGGGCGCCATTTGATTGTGGATGATTTCGTCACGTATGCAGGGTGCGAAAACCTGAGCCGTGAAATGATCGATTATCTGTGCGATTATGCCAAAATGTACAAATGCCAAAGTATCGTATTTTGGGGGAAACAACGAGGAGTGTCGATCACTGATCTGGAAGGATTCCGTCCCAAACGGGACGGGTTTATTAAAATACTTTAATTTACTCTGCGATCCCTTCGATTTCGACGACGAGTTTCACTTCATCTCCGACAACTACACCGCCCGCTTCAATCGCTTTATTCCAGTTAAGACCGAAATCTTTGCGGTTAATCTGTCCGGTGAGGACAAATCCTGAACGTTGATTACCCCACGGGTCTTCCACCGTTCCCCCCATGTCGATGTCGAGAGTCACTTTTTTGGTTATCCCGCGAATCGTCAAATTGCCGGACATTTTATCTTTGGTAGCACTCGTCATGACAAAGGCAATATCTCCAAATTTCGCCACATCAAAAAAATCGGGGGAACGGAGATGATCATCCCGTTTTACAATCCCGGTATCAATAGAAGAGGCTTTTATATCCCCTTTAAGCGATTTGAAAACCCCTTTGTCCAACTCATAGCTTCCGCTAAAATTGCCGAATTTTCCGGTCACGGTACTGATCATCATATGTTTGACTTTGAACCCTACGGTTGAGTGGGAGACATCCACTTTATACAATGCGGCCGATGCTGCGGTACTTCCGATTAATAATCCCGCCAATACTGTTGCTAAAAAATTCATTTTCATCGTCTTTCCTTTTGGGTTGATGTTAGAGTATTGTAGATTGTTTTTCTCAATGAATTATTAACGTATTGATAATGAGACTACTTTTTAAGCTATACTTTTGGTATCCATTTCCCAAAGGTTTTTTATGCAGTTATGTGTTGCTCTCGATCTTCCGAGTCAAGAAGAAAATCTTGCTCTGATCGAAAAAATTAAACATTATCCGATCTGGCTCAAAGTGGGTCTCCGTTCCTATATCCGGGACGGAAAACCCTTTATCGATGCGATCAAAGCGATCAATCCTGAATTCAAAATTTTCCTCGATCTCAAACTCTACGATATACCTAACACTATGGCTGATGCCGCCGAATCGATCATGTCTCTTGGGGTTGATATGTTCAACGTCCACGCTTCTGCCGGACGCAAAGCGATGCGTGAAGTGATGAAACGGTTAGAGCCATATGAGAACCGTCCGATCGTTTTGGCCGTCACTGCCCTCACCTCGTTTGATGAGAGTGAATTTTCTCATGTATACAACGAAAGTATCGCCGCCAAAGCCGATCAGTTTGCCTGTGACGCACACGAAGCCGGACTCGATGGAGTCGTATGCAGTGCGTATGAAAGCGCATCGATCAAAAAAATTACCGCGAATACTTTTCTGACCCTTACACCCGGTATCCGACCGTTCGGCGAAGATGCAGGAGATCAAGAACGGGTTGCAACGATCGATGTCGCTCATAACGAAAAAGTCGATTTTATCGTTGTAGGTCGTCCGATTTATAAAGCTGAAAATCCGGCCGAAGTAGTTGAAAAAATTCTAGAGAGATTATAAATTGGAATACTCCTTGCTTCAAATGTTCAACACATGCCAAGGAGTAATCATGAAATTTTTGGACAAAATCGAGTTGGTTGTAAAACTCAAAGAAAAAATTGCCGAAGCCAAAGCGACGAATGAAGCACTTGCTCACCAACTGGAGTCTCTTTTGGATCAAATCGTCGCCACTCCGCATAGCTCTGCCGCAATTTAATCATAACACGCACCCATTTAAGGTGCTTGTTATCTACTCGAACGTATAATTACGCCCTCTTAACAATGGACAGATGGGTGAGTTGGCTGAAACCACCTCCCTGCTAAGGAGACGTACTGGCAACGGTACCGAGGGTTCGAATCCCTCTCTGTCCGCCACAAACCCCCTATTTTAGGCACTTTCAGAGCTTTTTAAAGAGATTTAAAAATCCCCCTACTTACCCCTTTTCAACCATAAATAGAAATTGATCGATCAAATGTTTTGTAATTCTGATCCAAATAAGAAACGTAGACGTTATAAACCATTTCAGTACTGGTGTGACCCAAGAGCTGAGCAAGTTCGACGGGTGTTACCAAATTTCTATATAAGAGATTTGTCGCATAGGTATGACGGGTGTTGTATGGACGGCGATAGGATAGACCGAGTTCATCGAGTGAGGGTTGCCAAAACTTGTTTACAAATACGTTTGTATCACGGTAAGGTTCTTTGTATTGGGTAATAAAGAGATATTCGTGATCATGTTTATCGTACAGATCGGAGATAAACGGGTAGAGAACATCGAGGATCGGAACGTCACGGATCGATCCGCGAGTTTTAGGAGTTGATTCACCGAAGCGAGAGCGAGAACGGCGGACTTTAATGATTCGATTTTTGAGATCGATATCCTCTTTTTTGAGACCAATGATTTCTCCGGAGCGCATACCAGTAAAGAAAGCGATTTGTAGATATCGGAGATAATTATCATTTTTGGCAGCGCTGATGATCTGCTGAACTTCCTCACTGGTGAAAGGATGAATGATCGGTTTGTCGTATTTGGGGAATCTGATCCGAGAGACGGGGTTTTTTTCGATCACTTCATCGTAGAGAGCTTCATCAAAGATACCTTTTAAGACCCCCATGTAATGCCGTTTGGATTTACCGGAAACATCATCGATACCGAGAAGCCACAATTTAACATCAGAGGTTTTTATATCCGTGATCGGTTTGTTTGCGAAGTGTGGAGAGTTTAGAATCCGTTGATTTACGATCCCCTTATATTTATCAAACGTAGAGACTTTGAGATCGTTCTCTTTGAATGTCAAATAGAGGTTTGCGTAGTGATAAAATGACATGCTATTTTTTACCAAATAGATCACTATGAAAATAAATTGCAAGAAAAATCAACCAAAGAATTGCAATCGTAACAATAAAAATCATCCAAAAAGGTACAACACTAATAACACCTAAAAAACTATCAGAATACATCATCAAACCCCCATATACATTAAGATTGGATTGTGATCTTTGTCGATCAAAGAACGTTTCGAAAGCTCTCTACGTGTAATCTCATAATGATTGAGATTAACCGTATTAAAATCAAGCTGATCGAAATATCGAATGAGTTGAATATTTTTCATTTTTGACGGTTGCGGAACAACTTTACGAATTTCATGTTTACCATAGAAAGAGAATTTTTGATTGTAATCGATAGGTACATACGGAGCCGGATCAAAAGAGAAATTGATTGAAACTGGACGCATAACGTATTTATTGAATTCGTCGTGAGCATAGGTAACATCAAAGTATCGTTTAGGTTTTGGAAGATTCCATTTATTCGGAACAGGCTCGAATTCTTGAGGTTTAAATTTTGTTTTTTCCGTTTTAACACCGAGTTGTTTTATTATCGGACCATCGATGTAACGAAGAGTGAGCAGACCATTATCATATTCGATTGATCTTCCCGAATCTTCGATGAGTTGAAACCAGTTATCTTCTTTTGACCATTCACAGAGGAGCGGTTCGCGTTTGTTTAGATCAGTAAGATAGAACCAGTCCGATTCAATAGCATAGCACTTTTGATAGACCCATTGAGGGATTGTAGAGTGTGATGTTGTGAGCCGTCTGATTTTATGTTTGATGTACCATGATTGGAGATAGTTCAAATCCTCACCCGTTCGTAAGTCCATGAATGATTTAGTAGCGTATTTCATGATGTAGCCGACGGGGTTATGAATCGCCGTTTGAAAGCCGTAGGTGTCCCCATCATTACCGTTGGAAATAGATTTATGGTTTTGAGGAGCGGGGAAATATCGCTCAAAATCTTTTTTGAATGAATCGAAGTAAGATTCGGGAATCCACAGTAAAACATGGAAGTGAGGTACGCCGTCTTTGTGGGGTTCGGCGGCTTTGAGGTAGATGAATTGTTTACCCTCTTTTTTGAGCTTTTTAAAAGCGTATCCGGACGAATAATGATACCACTGAAACGCGAGAACATTGTAACAGTCTTTGACCGTGAACTTTGATCGAGTGGTGATTTTGTCCCGGAGGAATCCGTAGGTTTCGTTATTGGGAATATGACGAAGGTATTCAGTTTGCTGATCGAGTTTGAGTTTATCCCACTTTGAATAGTTAGCAGTGAGCAGTCCGCGAAAGAACCCATCGAGGGTGATCGTGAGAAATGTCGGTTTGAGATTTTGCGATTTGGCGAGATCGGACATGGTGTTGATCTTGTTTGAGAGCTGCGAGTAATAGCGTTCTGATATGTTCGCGGAGAATGAAACATCAAGGAGGCTTTTTACTTGCCCCGTTGATGTATGAAAATGGTTATTTGAGAGATACGATCTTTGTGCATCGATCTTATCGCGGCAGTATTTGAGATCGTCGGGGGTAAGTCCGTATTGTTTCATCGTGTATATCCCCCCGTTACGTTCTTATCATCAAAACCGACGTTTTCGAGATAGATGGCGAAAGTTTCCTCTTTGTGGTTGGTAGTATCGTATGAGAAGATCGATCCGAGATAAGGGATGTCACCAAGTAGAGGGATTTTTGCTTTGTTCTTTGAATCGTCATAGGATCGAATACCTGAGATCAACATCGATGATCCGGCAGGGATACGGAGATAATTGATTACTTCACGTTTGGAAGTGGTAGGGGTAATGGAATCGTTAATAAGCTGCTCATATTTGAACGTAGCTTGAAAGTACAGAGTATCGTCGGTTACGGTGACGTTAGAGAGGGTTATTTCAGTTCCTACGTCACGGTACTGGTACGAATTGGTAGAGACGTTTTGATTACCGTCAACATTGTTTTCCTGCGAGAGATAAGGGATCGTTTTCGTAGCGCGGACAATTGAATCTTTACCGTCAGAAAGAGAGAGGATATTATCGAGATAGATTTTTGCTACTCCGGCAGAGTTGAGAGCAGAAAACGAGAGCGAAAGATTGTTTGATCCGTTGGAGAACGAAAAGGTGTTTCCAAGAACAAGAGAGTTAATGAGGGATGATAATCCGATATTGGATGATCCGGTTGATTGGAAATTTAATTTTGTGCCGTACTCTTTGATATCCGAATCGTTGTAAGAGATCATTATGATCTTCAATTTTCTTTGAGGGCGAGGACGATCCAAGACCTCGACGAGGGATTTTATCTCATTGTATTGTTTGAGATCGGATTTAAAAACAATCGATTTTTGAATCGATGAAACTTTCATGTCGGGATAGTTTGAGGTGATAGCTTTAATGATCGGATCGGGGAGCTCAAAAAAGAGATCGATGTTATAAAACTTCTTATTATCGGATGATTTTTTGACGTATAGAGTTGATCCGATAATGATAGGTTCGAGATTGTTTTTTTCAAGAACCGCATAGAAAAGCTGCATAGAATCTTGAGAACTGTAATCGGACGGCAAAACGATATTGAATCGGGTATCGACACTCTCATCGATCATGATGTTTTGTTTCGAAGTATTCGAAACGAACCGAACAAAATCGAGAAACGATTGATCGACTAAATCAGACGCATTTAAAAAAGACGATATAACAAAAGGAAAAAACAAAGATAGTCTAATCCCTAACGCGCTATCGCTTGTTATCAATTCACGTTTTTTTAAAAATAATTTTTTAAAAAACTTTCGAAAATTGATCCTATTAAATGCCTGTAGTAAATGATGGATTGAATGTTTGATTTGGCACCATATTTTTAGTACCATTAGAACTAATCTCCGAATGTAAGCCATAGTTATCACTCCCTGACACGATTTTGTGAGATTCGATCATGTAGTACAATTCAGCCGGAACGAGAGCCGTAATGATTGTCATATCACGATTGATTAATTCAGCAGAAAGAATCTTTCCATTGAACTCCTCGAAAAAACGATCCAAGCTATTCAAGGGAATAGTGAATCGATTTTGCGAAAAGTAGCAATAAGATTGAGTACATTGGAAACGGATGAAATGTTTTTGTAATGCTGCTTGACTTTGATAGGTAGATTGAGTTAAGCCGACGTTTGGATCGTTTTGAGAGAGAGCATCTTGTTTCATCTCTTCGACAGAGCGAGAATTTTGCGGAATCTCTTCACGATATTGATCTTGAGTTGATGGAACAGTTGAAGATTCCTCTATAGATTTTTCAGAAGAACCACCAAATACATAAGGAACAATGAGATATTTCCATATAGAAGCAATCACAATTACCAATATAACAATAGGAGCGATTTTTTTTAAAAATACAGATTTATCAACTTTATTATGACCGGAATCATAAGATTGAAAAATCTCTTTAGTAGGAGAAAAACTAATTGTTTCAATCAGATCACGTTTGTACATTTTATGATCAGAGAATACTTTAAGACGAAATGTTTTTGAAAATATACGCTTTGAAGAATTAACAGCATAATACATTTTGTCAAAAGCAGCTTTATATTTTCGGTGAACCAATGAAAGATTTTGAGTAATTAAATAAACATCCATACCCTCATAATGTCGATGATAAGTACACCAACGCAAATAAGCATCATCTTCTTTTGCTAAATCAGTATGACATTCATCCCAAAAAATAATAGCATTTCCATAGTTTTCTAAAACTCCTGATTTAACCAAAGATTCATCATAATTGTCAGATTCGAAATTATCAGGGTCTATTTTTCTTTTTTCAGATTGTAGACGTCGAAATTCTTTATAAAAATTAAGTTCATTTTGACAAAATGAATGAAAATCTTCAATATCCAAAGGACGGAGATAATCATCGTAAGGAATTTTGAGATTAATATTTGTAAAGATAGGTCTAGTTTTCTTTTTATATTCCTCAAGAAGTAAAGAAACAGCAAAAGAAGTTTTGCCAGTTCCGGGAGCACCAGTTATACAATTAATCATAAATTAATCCTCACTTTGTCAAGAGATTCAAATGATTAGAAAGCTCACGACCAATGACAATCAAGAGCTCTTTAGTGACGGTATATAAAACAGTAGACATAACGAAAACAATAGTAGCCATCAAAAAAGGCAAAGCAGAAATAACACCAGCTTCAATACCTGTAGCTTTTAAAATTGCCCATATACATTGAAGAGAAGAACCGGAAACACCACCAGAAGCAAAACCACCTGAATTCATAAAAGCTATAAAATCAGATATACGGATATAAGATGCAGTAACAAAAGAAATAAAAGCAAGCCAAAAAGAAGTAACCATAGTAATAATGATGATTGAAAAAGCTTTTTGAATGAGAAGAGATAATGCTTGCCAACCAAATTTAGCAATAAGCTTAGGCCAATATTTTTTAATAAACTCAACAACAATTTCACCAAAAGCGATAAATCCATACACAACATACTGCATCATTTACTCCTACTTATGAAAAATAAAAAAAGAAATTTGAAAATAAAAAACATAACAGTTGCGTAAACCAAAAGAGAAAAAATAGGAGAATATGGAGCTATAACAACAGGAACACGAGAAATAGGAATAGTGTTAGGAACACTTGAACCAGGAATTTCAAACTGAATATCAACACATGCACCAACAGGAAGCTTTACAGGTTGAAATCCTGATTGAATAGAAGATTTAGCTGTTTCAAATTGAGTAGAAATAGAAGTAGCATCAGAAACAAGCTGATTACTAAAATTTTTAATTTCATCAAAAATGCCATTACGTGAAGATTCATCAGGATCATTAAAATTATTATTGTCAGCAAAACCATTAAAATCATTATCAGTTTTTCCAGAATCAGAAGAATTTTTAATACCATCCAAAGCGCCTTTAATTCCGGCAAGTTGTTCATTAGAATCAAATTGTAAAACTAAAGAAGCGTCAGAACTAGCCGCGATAACATCAAGTTTATCATTACGATCTTCATCAAGTTTCAGTTGTGATTGCAAAGAACCCTTAATTGAATTCAAATAAGGTTGTGAGCCATCAGTTAAATAATCTTTCAAAGCATCGCGGATTGCAGATGGTAACTTATTTCCAAGTTCCTTAATATCTTCGGAAGTTGAATTATTTGTTGAATCCTCAGGAGTAATAGGAGTTTGCTCAGGAACAACAGGATCGGTACAAGTAGAAGTAGCAGTTCCCGATCTAGGATCACAAGAAAAATTCAAAATTTTAGGAGGCAAACAAGAAGCTTGAGAAGCTTTTAGAGCAAGGTTACAAATATCACCCTTTTGTTTATTATCATCAGGTTTTTGTGGTGTGGGATCTTCTGTAGGATGAAGTGGATCTTCGGGATCTTCATGAAGTGGAGAGAAACCGCAAGATACATCGACACGTTTACGAACACTAGCGTCACATTTACAAATATAATCGACATAACACATTTTACCCGCAGGACCAGTAATAGAACCGGGGACTTTGTAAGTGCCGCAAGTACCGCAATCAGGAATCCAAGGTTTAGGATCACGACAAGCAAGTATATCTTGACCCCATACTTGACCTTTTGGGCAATAGTATTCTAAACCATAACATTTTTGATTAGCTTCACACCAACGAAAATTCCACAAATAAGATAAATAATCAGTATTTGGTCCACTTGTTTTATTTCCGTTGTGACATTGGATTTGAGAATAGATAGTTCCGATCCAAGGCGGTTGTTTTACCCATGAACAAATCGGTGGCGGTGGAGGAGTTTCACAAATATTATTTACGTTTGGCTCAGTACCGTCAGGGCATAAAGTTACAACAGAGAGCTGATAAGTAGATCGAGTTGCATTCCATTTATAACCTCCACCATAAGCAACGCCTTGTGTAGGGGTTGACCAATCTATAAATTTATTATAAGAACATTGCCATTCATCAGGAATAGAACATGATTGAGTTCCGGCACAAGGAGTTAGATTTTCAACAAGAGGATTTGGAGAAACAGCGGTATTGAGTTTATAAAGCTTATTACAGGGATTAGAACCTGCAAAAAGATTAATCGAAACGATAAGAGCGAAAATGATTTTTTTCATGTCATTTTTCCGTAAAAACAGACAATACACCAAACATAGTAATCAAAGTGATCGTCATATAAATAAACAAAGATGAAAAGTAATCAAAAGCAGGATCGCCGGTAATAGTTATAACTAACATATTTATCTCCTAATTGACAATAAAACAGACGCGAAAAGAAAAGTGAAACCAAAAAGGACACCGCTAAGTGATGAAAGAAAATTTTTGTCACGGTTGGTAATACCAAGAGAATCATTTACATCATATATGTAAGAATGAGAGGGTATAGAGACGTTATAAGAAGCGGATCGGATCAAGAGCATATCTCTTCCGGTAATGTTTGTATTATTGGCGACAGTAGCCAAAGTAGTGATCGGACGTAAACCAAGAATGGCGGTAGCATCAGCAGAAGCCAAACCTATACCCGTCATTTCAGTTGAAAGAGACGTATTAACAAAATGAAGAGAGTATTTTTCCTCCTCATCGGTAAATGCATAACCGTCATAAGTTCCGGAGGCAAACAATAAATTAATTGAAAGAGATAAAAACAAAAAAGATTTAATCACTTAAAATCCTTTTTTATAAGAGTCAAAGCGCTTAAGATATTTTTTCGGATTTCGACCAATAAGATAAACTTCATAAAGAAATTTAAAAACAAAATAAAGAGAAATCAATAGTATTGCAAATGCAATCAAACAGGATGGTTTCATTTTAAAATTCCTTTAATGATCCCCCGAAGGGGAAGTATCAACCGCGGAAATAAGAAAGAACTTTTTTACCGACAGCAAAAGTGATCAAAACACCAGCCATAATTCCAACGGCATACCAAAGATTGTCATACGTAGGAGGTGTAACAGTAATATCCGCAGCTGCAGAAACGTTAGAAGCAGAGATAGCCGCACCGGTAACAACAACACCTAACTTGGTGTAGAAAGATTGAACACGATTCATGGGAAACCCCTTAAGTTTTATTTTCGGGCTTACATAGGAAGAGAACATCAAAAAAACCCTTTACCTACTGCCGAAAATTAAGCTTTTACTTCCGCTTTAATCTTTGTGATCGATTCAACTGATTTGAGGAATTCAGCACCTGTTTTGAACGATTTAACGAATGGATATTGATTACGATCATATTTAACTGGGAGATCACCGGAGATCATGAACACTGATCCGGTTTCGCGAAGTTTACGAACAGCTTCAGTGACAAGTGCCGCTTCTTCATTGGATTGGCATGGGATAACAAATTCGAGAGTCGTTTCGACTTCTTGGATACCAACCTGAGGATTATTTCGGGTTACGATGTTACGAGAATAGAATTTGACGGAAGCGTTATAGTCTTGACCGTTATCCATTTTTCCCGATGCACCCGGCTTGATGGTATCGACTTTTGTGACGTTGTATAAGGTTTCAAAACCTTGACTAATTACTGACATTTTCACTCCTAAATAGGCAAAATTTTTTTCTATCTCTCTGTTTTTGTTGACCCCGTGGGAGTGATAGTCATCACGGGGGATCGGGTTTAACGCCTCAGATCAGGGGCGTATAATTTGAAGATGAATCAAACGAGTAGAATAAAAGATAAATGGAATTGATGGGCGAGGTAAAGTGAAATGACCGTACCAAACTTGAATTTGAAGACCTTTAAAAACATGACCGGAATAATGCGAACGAGAAAAACGAGTTAATGATTGTTCATCAGATAAAAATTTTTTGCATAAAAGACGATCAAAAAACGAAATGCTACTTTTCTCGATATTGGTAGCATTTGAGTTATAATTTGAAATTGGGAGTGATAGACCTACTTTTTCTTCTTTTGTCGATCTACCGAGAGGTGAGGTTTGGCGATTTGTATTTTTCATGGTTATCACTCCAAAAAATCCGATATTCGTAATAATTTACGATAATCGGATAAAGTTAGAAAATATTACACGATTATCGTTTAAATGTCAAGAGCAATTAGCGTATTTCGTAAAAAAAGAGTAAAAATGGAAGTATCTCGGAAAATATCGGAAATAATAGACCGAATATCGGAAGAAACAAACAAATCAAAGTCAACATTGTATGATTGGAAAAACAGTGAAAAGAATAAAAAACTATTTGAAGCATTAATCGAATACATTGAATTAAAAGAACAAAACCAAAAATGCCATGAACTTGACGACAAAGAATATATTAAACATGAAATAAATAAAGCTATCGACCGATTACCACAATCAAAAGCAAAAAAGTTTTATCACATGATCATGGCAGAGCTCACAGATTTCGAGTAAAAGATGTTTGGAAAATTAATAGCACTCATTATTCTTGGAATAGCAATTTACAATCTATATCGAATTTATGCACGTGGGAAGATCAGAGCTGAACTCATAAAGAATGGAAATAAAAAAGTAACACATGAAGATGTTGTAAAAGAACAAAAACGAAGAGATCAAGACAGAATAATAGATACACTTCAAAAAATTGAAGAAAAAGAAAGAAGTGATCAAGACAAAACAATAGATAAAGAAATGATAAAAGCAGTGGAAAAACAATTTTTTCACAAGATGAAAGAAAATAAAAAAAGTTGGAAACAACTAGGAGATGAATACGAAGAACAAATAGCAAAATATTATAAATCATTAGGATATGCAGTAATAGAACGTGGAAAAACATTAGGTAGAAAAGATGGAGGCATTGATCTAATTGCCAAAAAAGATAATCAAACAATTTTAATACAATGCAAAAATAGAAAAAGTAAAATAAAACACATAGACATACAAAAATTTTTATTTGAAACAGACAAATTTATAGAAGAAAACAAAATCACAGAAGAAGTAGAACTTTTATATGTAATAGCGAATGATGTACTTGATAGAGGAGCAAAATGGCTTTTATACAACGAAAGAAAAAATCTAAATTTTAAAGTCATACCATATTTAGATTTATAGATGATAGCCCGGGGGTGACTAATCCCCCGTTTTTGATTAATGAAGAGCGGGTACGAATACCATCAAGATTAAAAATGCTACCAATAGGTTGAGCATAATAAGACCTTTCGATCAAGTCCCTCCCACCCCTGCCTTACCAAAATTTTGGCAAAAAAAAAGGGCTACAGCCCGAAAAGGCTATAACCCTATTGATCTATCCGTCAGTCAAACGGAGTGGTCTTTTATGCTTCAAAGAAATTATACCACAAAAAAGAAACAACAACTCTTTACAGAATGTCTGAAAACTTTTGATAATTTGACAAGGGCGCTTCGCGCCTTATCCCGCTCCTAGGTCGCGGGAGCCCTGTAAACGGCGCGCGCGCCATGAGTTCGAATCCCTATTTAGGATTAAATACAAAAATACATTTCCAAAAATCCTATCGCTAATCTTGAAAAAATCGCTTTAATCCTCATAAATCTTAACCCGATACATCGTCGCTACTTAAGAGGCTATCGAAACGCCCATAAAAAGGTCAAGGGGTGAGCATATCCTCACTCATGCCGTTTTTAAAAATTTATGTTTTTAAAAAAGGCATTCGCTGCGGTATCCCTCCCCGTTTCCTTGACTTTTTATTTTTCGCGCTTCGATTTACGCCAGTAAGCGACGGATGATACGGGAGAAAGATTTTAGAGGAAGAAAAGCTCCATCTTTTCAAGGCTCTTAGGAGTTTTGGAAAGGGGGAAAGCTCAAGAATCCACAAGAGAAAGGGTTCTTTCCTCGAAAGTCAAAAACTAAAAACACGCAGGGAGTGATAAGATGAAAAAATTTACTTTACGATCCGGCAAATATAACAAAAAAAACAATATCGCAATTTTAAGACCAAGACTTTTTTCAGTAGTAAAAGGAATCTATGTATATTTCAACGAAAATATTAAAAATGTCAAAAAACCAACAATGAACCGAATTTTAAAAGCTATTAAAACAATTTTCAAAGTAATAAAAAAATGCTTTAATGAAGTAAAAAAGGAAGTAAAAACGGGTAGGTTTTTTTCGAATCCCTCTCTGTCCGCCACCTACCTTTAAACTCCCTATTTATCGTATTTCCAGAGCTAAAAAAATCTACTGTGCCCATATTGTGTCCATACATATCAACTATTCATTTCTTTTGAGTATAATTGACAAAAATTCTGAGGTTTTATCGTGACGAATATCCTCACCGTCCTCATCATTGTCGCCATCATCTATTGGATCAAAACCATCATTTCCCGGAAACAAAAAGAGCTTGATGACAAAGAGTTGCTCCATCGGGAACAATTTTTAAAAGAGAGCCAATTACTACTGGATACCACTGGTACAAAAACGGATAACGAAAATAAAATGGTTCCAGTATCATCTGATAACAACTTCATAACCCAAATAAGCGAATATTTTAAAGCTAAGGGGTATGTGATTACAGAATCATCTAAAACCGAAGGGATAGATCTCATAGGGATAAAAGAGAATGAATTGGCGTTGATACGATGCGAAAGCAGCCTCAAAGAGATTAAAGAAGCGCATTTAAAAGAGTTTATTGCCGATTGTACGATCTATACCGACAAGCATCCGATGTTAAAACATAAAGAGATACGGCGTTACTATGCAACCAATCGGGCGGTGAGCGAAGAGGGACATGCTTTTGCTCGCAATCATCCATCAACACTCCAGCTCTTAGAACACTAAATCAACGCTCGTGCGGATTACCGCGCCCTTTGTCTCCATTCCCTCGGTCGTCACGGCGGTCGTCTCTACGATTATCACGCATCTCTCTTCGATCATCACGGAGCTCTCGTTTATCTTCTCTCAATTCGCGGCGATCCTCACGTATTTCACGGCGATCTTCCCGAATCTCATGCCGTTTTTCCCGATAATCTCTGTCAATACGATCAAACCGATCTCCTCCCCGGCGACGTTCAATCACTTCATCCGGAGAGATGTGATGATAATCGGAGAGGAAGCGAACATTTACAAGATCAACAATCTCACGGTCATGCAATCGGTGTTTGTACTCATGACCGTATGCTCGCCCATACGGCGGTCCATACGCTCTTCGAGTCTCTACAACGTATAATACGCGCGGATCAAGCCCTAAACGCAAGGTAATATCCCACCAACTGAGTCCACGTAAACGCAAATCGGTAACAAAACCGACATCACGATGAGCATGGCGGGAGAGATAGTACACGACTCCCAATTCATCACGAGGGATACGGCGTTCAACCACTACGACATCACGTTGTGGTACCTGATAATAATCACCTATGGAGAGGGTGAAACCGTCGATTTTCCCATTGCTACCGGAAACACCGATATCGAAATTGGATCCGAATAATAAACTTCCCGCTAACAAAATAGCGTATGCAGACGTTTTCATAACAAGACTCCTTTGAGTTTTATAGGAGTATTGTACCACGCTATTTGTGTATGAATCGTGAATAGACGGTTAGCTGTTGTTAGCGAAATATCGAGCAATTCCTTCGATTAGTCCATCAACCATAAAACGCTGATATTTTTCATCCGCAATTTTTTGAGACTCTTCCGGATGGCTGATATACCCCACTTCGAGCAATACCGCCGGCATCTGAGCCCCGACAAGAACCCAAAACGGCGCTTCGCGCACACCGTTGTCATGAATACCCGCAAACTGTTTGCGTAAGCTTCCGAGCATCCCTTTTTGTAAATCAATAGCGAGTTTGTTGGAGGCGATGATTTTCTCTTTGTTCAAAAAGCTTAGAAAACTGAGTTTTCCGTATTGTCCCATCTCTTCCATCTCTTCGGAGTTTTCCACTGCCGCTACCCGCATAGAACGTTCACTTCGCGTCGGTGAAAGAAAATAGGTTTCAATTCCTTGTGCGCCGTTTGGATCAGCCGTTTTTGGAATCGAGTTGGCATGAACCGAAATAAAAAGATCGGCCTCTTTGGTATTGGCAAATTTCGTCCGGTCTTTGAGTTCAATGAACGTATCGTTATTACGGGTCATATGTACGGTATAACCCTGTTCACGGAGTTTGTCAGCAAGTTGCCGTGAAATATTGAGTACGATCTCTTTTTCCATAAAGCCGTTACCGACGGCACCGCTGTCTTTCCCGCCATGTCCGGGATCGATGACAATAATTTTCTTGCTACGATCGCGCGGTGTAACGGTTACAAGAGGAGGGAGCGCTGCAATCAACGGGGGTTCTTGTATCTCAGGTTTTACGACCTGCGGTGTTGCCAAAGGGGGAGTTATTTTAGGCGCGTCTAATGAAAGGTCAATCAAAAGACTCGAACCTTTGACAATCGGTTTGATAGCGATCGGATTGTTATGTTCAATCACCAATCGGAGTGTTTTGGAATCGAATTGTGCCATTTTTATCCGATTAATGCTTTGATGCTCAAGTGTTTGTGTACTCGAAAGCAATGCTGAATCAACATCGATAATATAGCGATACCGCTGTTTCTCGGGTTCTAGGATTTTTGACATTTTGACATTTGAAGATTGTATCGGAGAGTCAAAAACCAGTTCAAGCCCTTTATCTTTCCATCGGGTGTCCAATAACCGATGGCGCATACTCATCGAAACTTCGTCATTTTTGACAATAGGTTCAGGCTTGATCATTTTTTCGGGTTCGGGAGTAGCGAATTTGCTCGATGCGAGCTGGGCAGGTTTGATGGTTTTGTCATAAATGACAGAAGGGATAGCGGAAGTCGTTGAAGCGACTACTACCGGAGTTTCAACACTCTTTTCTGCCGGTTTAGGGATAAGTTTGGCAACCGGCTCACTTTTTTTGGATGGTCCTTTGATTTTGGCTAAATCGGCTTGGTATCGGCTAACATCAATCCCCAGTTTTTCGCCCCCTTGTACTATCCCCTCTAACGCTTCGAGGGCAAGAGGTTTATTTTTGTCCAAAGTCGCTCGCAGATAGAGAGTTTTGAACTCATTGTATCCGCGAAACTGTTCAACTTCATCATTACTTTCCAACGCTTTTTTGGCCGATTCCAAACGGCTGGTTTCGTTTGCCCCCATGAGCAACGAACATAGCAATAAAATAAAGAGAAAACTACGAGCTACCACGTTCGTATTTACTCCCCGCTGACGAGTTTATCCATCAACTCTTTGACGGAGATAATTTTATCAATCCGATAACCGTTGCTTCCCGAGAAATAGAGTCCCAATTCCAAATCACCAGCATACGCGTCACTCAGACGATCAGCGATACAAAATCCCACCTCTTTGGCTTCGACACCACGATTACATGGCGCAACACAGTTAGAGATACATTTGATGGAGGGGCCGGTACGGGTGTCGATCAAATCGCGTAGATTGGTTCGAACTCCTCGAGCCGGATAACCGACCGGAGATTTCATCAATGTAATATCTTCCTCTTTGGCGTTCAGGAGGACTTGTTTGAAATTATCATGGGCATCGCATTCATGGGTTCCGATGAAACGGGTCCCCATTTGTACCCCTGCCGCTCCGAGTGCAATCATAGCATCGATATCGTTTTTATCCCAGATTCCGCCCGCCGCAATGACCGGAATATTCCCCCAATTGGCTGCCTCTTCGACAACCGGACGGACTAAATTTTCAAGTTGGTATTCATCCATCGCACATTGCTCATAGGTGAATCCTTGGTGTCCGCCGCTAAGAGGTCCTTCGAGAACAACAGCATCCGGAAGACGATTGTACCGTTTTTCCCAACGTTTACAGATAATAGAGAGTGCTTTGGCTGACGATACGATCGGAACCAACGCGACATCGGGATAATCGGCGGTAAATTCAGGCATATTGGTCGGCAAGCCTGCACCAGTGATAATGATATCAATACCGGCTTCACACGCATCCGTGACAACACGGCCGTAATCGTTGATCGCATAGAGGATATTACACGCTAACGGTGCATCTCCACAGATTTTACGGGCATTCTCAACAATGGCGGTTAGCCCTTTTTTGGAATAAAAATTCTCAGCATCAAGCGGTCGGTTAGCCACCAGTTTATCGGCATGGATTTTATCCTCATAATATCCGGTACCCACAGCACTGATTACACCAAGACCGCCTTCCAATGAGACGCTACCGGCAAGGCGGTCCCAGCTGATTCCGACACCCATTCCCCCTTGAACGATCGGTTTTGGAATGGTGTATTTGCCAATTTGAAGTGGTTTGAGACTCATTAGATCACCTTTAATCGCGCAAATTTTCGTTTTCCAACTTGGAGGATATATTCACCCTTCTCAAGCTGCAATTGTTCATCGCTCAGTTTATTTTGATCGATTTTAACAGAGCCTTGCTTAATCTCCCTACGGGCTTGGGAAGTTGAAGGGCTCAGTGTACAATCGGTGAGTGCTTTGGCAATCCAAATTGGCCCTTCGAGTGTAAATTCATCCATTTCACTGGGAATTTCACTCTGCGCATGAACTCTCTCAAACTCAGCATGTGCCGCATGTGCCGCTTCTTCTGAGTTGAACCGTGCCGTGATTTCGATCGCAAGTGCCTCTTTCACTTTTTTGGGGTGGAGTGTTCCGCTTTCAACACCCGATTTAAGTTCATCGATCTCATCGAGCGATTTGGCACTCAACAGTTCATAATAGCGCCACATCAAGGTATCGCTGATACTAAGAACTTTCCCGTACATATCATTCGGCGCTTCGACAACCCCGATGTAGTTTCCGAGCGATTTGGACATCTTCTGAACGCCATCCAATCCCTCTAAAATCGGCATCATGAGTACCGCCTGCTCTTTTCCGATTTCGTACACCCGCTGAAGATGACGCCCCATCAACAGGTTGAATTTCTGATCGGTTCCCCCGATTTCAACATCGCTTTTCAAATGAACCGAATCGTATCCTTGGAGCAACGGGTACAAAAATTCGCTGATCGAAATCGATACTCCACCCTTATAACGTTTATCAAAATCATCCCTCTCCAACATCCGCGCTACGTTATAGGTGGTGGTGAGTTCCAGCATCCCTGCCGCACCGAGCGGATTGATCCACTCAGAGTTGAAAACGACGGTGGTTTTTTCCGGATCGAGAATTTTAAAGACTTGGGCCTTATAGCTTTGGGCATTTTCCAACACTTGCGCCGGAAGCAATTTTTTACGTGTTTCGCTTTTTCCGGTAGGATCGCCGATTTGTGCCGTGAAATCGCCGATCAAAAACTGAATATGGGCACCAAATTTTTGGAAAACGGCCAATTTTTGTAGCAATACCGTATGCCCTAAATGCAAATCGGGAGCGGTCGGATCGAAGCCTGCTTTAACGGTATAATTTTCCCCTTTTTCAAAATAGTTTTTGAGGAGCGTCTCGATACGCGCTTCATCGATAATTTCGGCACATCCCCGTTTAATCTCTCGTAATGCAGTTTGAATCATGTTTTATCCTTGGTTTCGGTACGCGTCATCGGTCCGAAAAAATTGTATGATTTTCCCTTTTTTCTCCAGTTTGGAGCGAAGACGATTTAGATCGGCTTCTAGGGTTTGAAACTCCATCTCACAGTACTGGGTATGTTCGGATTTCTCTTTGCCTAACTCGATACTGTTGATATCAGCGCCCATTTTGGCCATATAGGTGAGAAGTTCCGCTAATGACCCTTGCGCGCTTTGCATACTAATGATGAGATGGTATCGGAAGTAGTGTTGCGCTTTCCATTTTACGAATACCATCGGTTCATGACGATCAATCTTTCCGGCGGCGTTTTTACACATTTTGTGGTGGATATGGGCTTTCCCCTCATGTACGAAAGCGACGATTTCATCTCCGGTTTTCGGATGGCAGCAATAATCAAACACCGCATCACTCACACTGCTTGTCGCATGGACTTCAAGTGCTGAAAACAGATAAGGTTTGAGTTTGCGTTTGCGGGACAAAAAGGAACTAAAGCGGCTGCTTTCACCCAACTCTTGATTAAAACGGTTAATCGTCTCTTTAAGCAGATCAAGTTCATGAGGGATGCGATGGCGCTGCTCATCCAAGTGGGTTTGAACCAAAAGTTCATTGATACGGCTATCGTCAAAATTGAAAATCGTTTTGAGGATATTGTTCGCACTCAGTGAATCGATCGCTTTCATCCGCTGATTGCAGTTGGAACGCATGCTCGCTTTGGCACGAGAGGTTTTTACCGTATCGATCCAGCTGCAACGGTTGATTTTTTTCGGTCCGGTCGTAATTTTAACGATATCGCCGTTATGCAGTTCGCTGAGAAGTGATGCTTTCTCTTTGTTGATCAAACACCCCTCGGCACAATCGCCGATCTCGGTATGAACCGCATAAGCAAAATCGAGCGCTACCGCACCCCGAGGGAGGGTAAACGATTTTCCTTTTGGAGAGAATACACTGATATCATCGCTAAAAAGGTCATTTTTAATAAGCTCATAAAACGCTTCAACCGATTCGCTTTGGTATTGGAGATTGTGAAGCCAATCAAGGCTGATAGGGTTATTCCCCCCGCTCTTGTATTTCCAATGCGCCGCGACTCCGAGTTCCGCCGTTTTGTGCATCTCATAGGTACGGATCTGCACTTCATAGATGGCACTCTCATGAAACACGGTCGTATGGAGGGTTTGGTAGCCGTTCTCTTTGGGGATCGCGATATAGTCTTTGAACCGTGCGGAGAGGGGCTGAAAGTTGAGATGCACCATCCCGAAAACCCGATAACAATCGATCGGCTTTTTCACCAAAATCCGTACCGCCAAAAGATCGAGTATCTCATCGATACTGATCCCTTTACGCTGCATTTTCAAATAGATCGAATAGTGGTGTTTGACGCGGCTGAGAATCTCAAACTCATCGTCGTTGAAACCGTTTTCGAGCATCATTTTGGAGAGTTTTTCGCAAAAACCGTTCAAACGGCCGCTAATCGATCGGTAGTTCTCCTCCAAATAGAGATCAATCGCCTCTTTCTCTTCTTTAAAGAGGTATTGAAAACTCAAATCTTCGAGGAGGTTTTTCAAAAAAGAGATCCCCAAACGCTGGGTGATCGGAGCGTATACGACGAGTGTCTCTTCGGCTATCCGATGCTGTTTGTGAGGAGGCAAAGCCCCGAGTGTGAGCATATTATGAAGACGATCGCACAATTTGACGACCAAAACACGGACATCTTCGATCGACGCCACCAACATTTTGCGAAAAGAGAGTGCCGACGCGACCAGCTTCTCATCCGAGTTGGAAGGGATCAATTGAGCATCGCGAATCGTATCGATTTTCGTCAATCCCTCAACCAAATGGGCAACATCGTCCCCGTAATCTCGTGCGATCTCTTCGATCGTGATATGGGTATCTTCGACAACGTCGTGCAGCAATGCCGCGATGACCATCGCTTCATCACCGGTAATGGAGGCAACAATTGCCCCAACCAATACCGGATGGACAATATAGGGTTCACCGCTTTTACGAAACTGATTATGGTGTGCTTGCTGTGAAAATGCCAAAGCATTTTGTACAGCTTCGGAGGGGGGGATAAGAGAATAGAGGTACTCGACGGCACTCTCTACATCATTGATTTTTAGGACGTGATCGATATCGATGGTATTCAATGATGCAGCTTTGGTCTAAAATCAGTCGCGATTTACGAAACCTTTGATAGAAATATGCCCCTCGGCAATCTCCATCAAAGCGATATCGGCTGTTTTCGCTTTTTTCATATCGACATTCAGTTTGGTTGTCGCTCCGTTTAGAAGCTCTTCAGAGCGTTTAGCGACTGCGATAGCCAATTGGTAACGGTCGATGTTAGCGGTTTCAAGCGCTTTTGCAGTGAGTTGTTCTAGTCTCATGATGTTTCCTTTTTGGGTTATTTTACGATCGAACAACGATCGAAATTGCCTTGAATGATCTCAAGGAGATTGCCTGGCGTGAACATATCACACACAATGATCGGAAGTTTATTCTCTTTTGCCAAAGCAATAGAGGTATCGTCCATCACTTTGATATGATCTTGCAACGCTTCATCGTACCCGAGTGTCGGCAATTTCACCGCATCATCGAATTTTTTCGGATCTTTGTTGTAAACACCGTCTACTTTGGTCGCTTTGATAATAACCTCAGCACCGATCTCTACCGCGCGAAGTGTAGCCGCCGTATCGGTGGTAAAAAACGGATTTCCGGTTCCTGCCGCAAAAATCACGACACGACCCCGTTCCAAATGACGCGTTGCACGACGGACGATAAACGCTTCGGCGATTTGTTCCATTTTGATCGCGCTTTGGACACGGACATGCATCCCCTCGTGTTCACACGCTTCTTGCATCGCAATAGCGTTGATTACGGTTCCGAGCATCCCCATGTAATCGCCTGACGTACGGCGGATAATCCCATCAGCCGCTGCGGTTACACCACGAATGATATTCCCCGCACCGATAACGATACCAACTTCGATTCCGGCATCTACCAGAGTTTTGATCTCGCCTGCGATGAATTTTAAAATCTTCGTATCGATTCCGTGACCGTTTTCACCGGCGAGCGCTTCACCTGAGAATTTTACCAAAACACGTTTATAGCCCATACAACTCCCTGTAAAGCATCTGTGATGTGCCTTTTAATTACGCGTATTATACTTTATCGTCGCTTTAAGGTTGCTTTGATTACACTAGCCGCACCAAAATGTAATCAACGATGAGGGTGTAGTGGAGTTTTTTGAAACGCTGAAAAATTGGTTCAATCCGCCGAAAGAACTCACCCCGCTGCGATACGGCAGAGGTTCTCACGCATTACCGAATCCCGAAGAAAAAGAACTTTTCGAACGCTCCACTGAAGCGTTTATGCAGGGGGAAATTCTAGAAGGTTTCGACCTTTTTTTGAGATCGCTGATCCGCCACGACACCCTCTTCCCCTACCCCCATTTAGAGATTGAAAAGGATGAAGATAGCCTCCGTTTTCATCTCTATCAGGGATACGCCCTGATCAAGGGAACCATAACATCTACGTCACTCGAAGCTCATGCCGACATTGCCCTCTCCGACAAACTTCATGTTGCCCTCAAACGCCGTTTTTTAGAACGTGATTTTCAGCTCACCTATTGCAGGTTCAGTGAATCAAACGGAGTGGTTCGCCTCTCTATAAAACTCGATAACTCCACCATCACTCCCCAAAAAATATTCTATCCTCTTCGTGAAATCGCCCTCAATGCCGATTTCGAAAAAGAGTTCATTGCCGGTGAGTTTGATGAATCGGTTTTACTTGATACAGCTCATCTGGAGACCTTTCCGATAGAGGAGATCAAAAGTAATTACGATTTCATGCAAATGTGGATTAGCCAGACCAGAGCAAGTCTAATCGGACTCCTCTCCAACGACAATACGGGGATGGTCTCATTTAGCTATCTATCTCTTTTACTTCAAATCGATTATCTTCTCCTCCCCCACAAAAAAATGGCCAAAGAGATCAGTGAGACAATAAACGGGTATTTTCTGGATGATGAGAAACTCACCGAAGATAAAAATGCCGAGTTGGAGCGATACATTACCCAACTTGAAACCATGGATATCGATACCTTTTCCAATCAGTTCCACCGCTGTACCTATACGTTTTCGCCGTATGAGCAGGCTATGCACGATGAGATATCAGCCTTTATTGATGAGTCTCTCAATAAAGTGCGATGGTATAAAAACAACCGTTCCAACTACGTCATTCCGGTCATTTACCGCTACATCTCCCTCTATATCCTCTATAATTACGGGCTACACCCATCATTGCGCTTTTTACTCCATCTCCATGTGGAAGTAACGGCATCGGAATTTTTCAAATCCAAAGGGATGGTTCCCCTCTACAATCCGCAAACCAAAACATTTAACCAGCCCCTTATTTTTGAGCGGATCCGTGAAGCGATCGAACCGTACCGAGAGCGGTACAAAGGATTAAACAATTTTGGAGAGCTTTTAAACTACTCTGATCTTGACCACTTCAGCCAAAGCTTCTATCTTCACATCAAAAATCTCGATTATACGGAAGTGTGAACGTGAATACAACTACCCAAAAAATGGTCGAACAGAGTATCGATAGTATTGTTCAAATCACCAATCCTTACGGGAGCGGGAGCGGCTTCGTTATCGATGGGCTGATTATCACCAATTCCCATGTCGTAAGCGGTCTCAAAGAGGCTCTCATCTCCACTAAAACCCTAACCAAAACCATCGCACCGGTGATCTACGATGATCCTGCCTATGATTTGGCATTTATCCGTTCCCCGATTCCGATAGAGTGCAAACACCCTCTCCTCCTCTCATCATCTCCGGTGCAAGACGGGGATGGTGTCATCGCGATCGGTCACCCCTACGGGCTTAATTATTCCACCACAGAGGGGATCGTCTCCAAAGCCTCACGCCTCCAAGGCGAAGTCGAATACATCCAGTTTGACGCCGCCATTAATCCGGGAAACAGCGGTGGACCGCTTCTGAATGATTCGGTGGAGGTTGTGGGGGTAAACACCTTTATCATCCAAAATTCAAACAATCTCGGATTTGCCCTCCCCGCCTATACCCTCAAAGAGGCGATGGAGCAATTTTACGCTGTGGGGGATGATGATCTCATCCGATGCGTTTCGTGTAAAAATCTGATCGAAGAAGCGACCATCCAAAACGACTATTGCCCCAAATGCGGTACCAAACTAGAGGTCGCTAAACGGCGGCGTGAGGGATATAAACCCAGCGGGAACGTTGCACTCGTCGAAAAAATTTTACACACTCTTCATGTCAATGTACCCTTATCTCGACGGAGCCAACGAAGCTGGCGGTTTGAACTCGGAGCGACCCGTATCGATATCAACTATTACGACAACGGCATTATTATCGCCGACTCCGCCCTCTGCCGGATTCCCGGTGAGAAAATCGAACAGCTCTATGATTTTCTCCTGAGTGAAAACAGCTCTCTTGAGCGGCTACAGTTTTCGATCAATGAAAATACCGTTTATCTCTCCTATATCGTCGTCGATTCATCGCTCAACGAAACTTACGGGACGTGGGCGTTGCGCAAACTATTCGACAAAGCGCCGCACTATCAAAAACTGCTGATCGAGAATTTTAAAGCGCCGGAACCGAAGTTTGATGAGTTTGAATAAGCCCAGAAATCTCTTCGCGCTTGGGGAAATCTGCCCCCATACTGATGATAAAGGATGAAGCTTCCTGCAAACTCATCGAAGTTTTGATTGTCAGTTTTTCATCAACGATCACCGTATAACCGCTGGTCGGATTGGGAGAGGTCGGGATAAACAAAACACAAATAGAGCCTTGACGATTGAGCAAATAGGCGGGAACCCATACGTCGTCTTTGGGATATTCGACCAAAACCACCTCTTTTTTGGCGTTTTCATCGCCGCCGGAGAACATCGCCGCCATTTTTTTGGAGATTGAATAGACCGACCGAATCGCCGGAATCCGCTCAAACGTGCTATCGATCAATGAGACGATCATCGATTTGCCATATTTCTCGATCGAATAGCCCAGAAACGCGAACATTCCCACCACAGCGATCATCAAGAATATCGTAAATCCAAACGAATGGGTATAACCGTGCAAGGAGAGGTAGGCACTCACCCCCAGCTCTTTGAGATAATTGACGACGATAAGAACCAAAATCAAGGGAAACAGGGACAAAGCCCCCACGAAGATATAACGAAATAACAATTGAATTTTCTCTTTTACAGCGGTACGCATTCGACCCTTTCATAACAAATTGCCAAATTATAGAACAGTTTTTGAAACAGTGCACTACAATATCGTTTTTATAGGAGAAACCATGCCCCCATTTGCCGAATTTAAACTTGATTTAGAGACATTTATCGATGATTTGAACACTTTGATCGAGAAAAACCATAAAACTATTGATGTTTTGCTCTCCATTTCCCCTAAAACCTACGCCAATTTTGTCCGTCCGTTTGATCTGATGGAGGAGGAGATGGAGCTTCTCTTTACCCCACTCTCCCATATCAATGCCGTCAAAAACTCCGAATCGAGCCAAAAGGTATACGCCGATGCTCTACCGATCCTCACCGACTATTCCACCTTTATCGGTCAGAACCTCGCCATCTACGATGGATTTAAAGCGATCAAGCAAAACGAATATGATGCTTTAAATACCGAAGAACGCCGTATTCTGGATCTCAACATCCTCCATTTTGAGCTCGCCGGAGCCCATCTGGACGACACGTCAAAAAAACGGCTGGCTGAAATCAACCTCCGCAAAAGCACCCTCACCAATGATTTTTCCCAAAACCTCCTCGATGCAACCAACGCCTATGAGAAGATCATTACTGATCCTGTGGATGTAGCAGGGATCCCTGAAAGCGATCTTGAAAACGCGACCTTCGAAGACAATGGAGTTGTCAAATACCGCTTTACCCTCCAGTTCCCCTCCTATATTGCTTATATGACGTACGGTCCCAACCGCGCTATCCGCGAAGAGCTTTACCGTGCCTACACCACCCGCGCACCGCAAAACAGTGAGATTATCGATGAGTTGATGGCGTTACGTCAGGAGAGTGCTGCGCTTCTCGGATTTGAGAGTTATGCCGAATACTCCCTCGCCTCCAAAATGGCACCGAGCACCCAAAGTGTTTTGAAATTTATCAACGAATTGATCGATGCTTCCCGTCCTCAGGCGATACGTGAAATGGAGGAGTTGCGCGCCATCGCC
>CAZBVJ010000008.1:0-101315 GCA_964495485.1 uncultured Sulfuricurvum sp. | reverse complement strand
TCATATCGACATAATCGGCGTCTTAAAAAGTGTCTACGTTTAGGGGGTCATTCCAGTGCACCTTTCTCAAACATGTATTTATTCCAAAATCATTAAACGCTTCATTAATACCTTCTATGTGTTTATCACGATTGGCTTTAGAAGTATGTGGATCAATTTGTGATAACTTTTGTTCGGTAAGTTTACATCCCTCCTTCACCTTCAACTCACTTCCCTTCAAATACTCCTGCGGAGTATTCTTTGCGGACGGTGAACTAACTTTTAGCCACAAATGATCGAATTTCTCAGGAGTATTCGGTACATGTTTAAACTTCTCTTGCCAAAGTTCCAAGCTTGGTGAAACATCCGTTGTATTTGCTTTTTTATCTTTTTTAGGTCGGAGTTCTACTTCGACTACCGCATAACTTCCTTGTGAGACAACACTAACTTCAGTTACTTCCGCTCCGCCTTTCATTACAACGAGCTCTTTACCTGCTGCCATCAGCATCGGTGATTTCTCATAGATTTTAAAGGTGACGTTTTGACCCGCTGGACATCCAGAGAGGGTTGCTACCAAAGTTACTTTTTGTCCGATACTTGCTTCATTAATCCGTTTCGAATATTTCTCTTTTTTAAAGCACTTAAAGGTGATTGTTTCACCCTTATTGTATTTATCTTTTGTTAATGCCTCTTTGATCGATGCTTCGGTGGGGTATTTTTCTCCGTGAGGGTTTTTATCTTTAATATTTTTAAGGATTATCTTTGCAATCTTTGTTTTTTCTTGTGCTGTAGCGGTTTGAGTGAGATTACTAAAAAACTTATACGTTCCACTATCGGCTAATACTTCACGTTCTGCTTGCTCTGCGAAATACGCATTAGTGATTGTGCAATCTCTGATTGCTGTTCCTGCTACCTTACATCCGTCGCCTTGGTTCACTGTAGCGCACGGATTTGATGGATTTGGCGAAAAGATACTTCGGATAGAGTTATTGAAACTCTCAAAAATACTTGATAGTGAGGTTTGAGAAGGATTTTGCGGATATCCGGTCTCTGTTAACCCACTCGGATCGGTAAAGTTCACCGGATCATTCCCCACATAGCGGTAGAAGTTCGTATCCCCGCCAAGGAATCCTATCGGGTCAGGAGTGATGAATCTGCCGATGGAGGGATCGTAGTATCGTGCTCGGTAGTAGTAGAGATCATCAGTGTCTCTCTCACGGGCTGTGTAGCCGTAGGGGTTGTAGGTCTCTACAGTTTTAGTACGGTGTGTGATCAATCCGAAAGGATCATAACGGTAGCTCTCGATGATCTTCCCCTCTTTGTCGCTGAGGGCGATGATAGAGTTCTGATGATCTCGATGATAATAATAGGTTCGGATTAATGATTGTGTATGGAGATATCGCTCATCCTCACTCATCGATTCCAACTCATAGCTACTCAATACCTCTTTATCATACAGACTGATAGAGAGAGGGGTATCGATTCCCTCATCGTGCAGGAGTGTCGCTAGGAGCTCATCAGTATCGTTATCATAAATGGCGACGATGTTATCGCCTGCGTAGAGGTAGCGGTGGTGGTATTCGGTTACGTCATCTTTATAATGCTTCGTGAGTCTTCGCCCTAGGGGGTCGTAGGTGAAGGTTATCTCCGTTCGTGGTGAGCTCGTCGAACCATGGACAAATAACCCTTCGACAGGCTCAGGGCGAACGGGATCGGGAATGACGGGAGAAATAGAATGACGCTTATACTGTATTAAAAACCCCTCAACATCATACGCATACGTCGTTTTAGTGGTCGGTGAATGTTTCTCTATCAATCGTCCCAATCTATCATACGAAAAACGGGTATCATCCTGAACCATCAACCGTCCACTGAGTGGATCGATGGTGCATTCGCCTCTGAGGAGATTACCCACTTCATCATAGCGGTAGTTCTCATCTGCCGATGCAGCGATTCTCCCTGCTTCGTCATAACGGTATTGGATTGTGTTTTTCATCACGATACGGGAGCTTTTATCGTAGAGATAGGATAAAGGCTCATTGTCACCAAATGAGCGTTTTGCTATCCTCCCCAACGGATCGAATTGACTCTTTTGAGAAAGACGGTTGGGAAATGAGATGTCCGTTTGATTTCCGAGCGGATCGTATTGGAGCGCGTAGGATTCCAGCCCTTTGCGGATTTCGGAGAGATTACCGCTCTCATCACGTACCATTCGATAGTGTGCATCCGCATATCCGATAAAGCGTTTCGTTCTATCGGGGTTATAAGCAAAGGAGATGCTATCACTCCCTAGACGCTCTAGGAGCACATTGGCATTGACATCATAGACGTATTCTACTGTGTTCACTCCATCATCGATGGTGAGGAGATTGCCCAGGGTGTCGTAAGTGTAGTGGGTGGTTTTGTCCCCGATGCTCTTGGAGAGGCGATGCCGTTTTTTATCGTAACTAAATGCATAGGTCGCCCCGTCTTCACGGGTGATGGAGATGAGGAGTCCTTGAACGTACCTATAATGCTTTTGGGCACCATTGGGAGCAATCTCTGTTTTCAAAAATCCATTCTCATCATAGAGATAGCGGGTGGTGTTTCCGAGTGGATCGACGAGGGCGCTTTTACGTCCCGCTTTGTCGTAATGAAAGAAGATCGTTTTTTGGGCGTTATCGGTGATCGAGATAAGGCGGCTTAGGGTGTCATACTCGAACTGCGTGATCCGCTCTTCAGGATCGATGATCGTCGTGTTATTGCCAAGAGCATCATACACATACTGAGTGATTCCGCCAAGAGCGTCACTGACCCGGATACGCTGACCTAAATCGTTATAGCCATACGACGTAGAGACACCTGCGCGATCGATTAGTGTGATTTGATTGCCTCGATCATCGTACGAGAAGCTCTCGGTTGTCCCGTCGCTGTAGGTGGTGCTGAGCTTATTATAGCGCTCGTCATACACATGGGTGGTGATTTTCTCCTCACGATTGATGATAGTGGGGTATGGATTGTTTCCTTTGTAGCTGTAGAGGGTAACACTTTTATCGGGGTGGACTTCGCGGATGAGACGGTGACGGTTGTCGAATACCCGAATATGGGTATTGCCCCCCTCATCGGTAATGATCGAGGTGTCATCATGATACTCTTCACGTGTCATTGTTCCATCGGGATAGGTGATCGCGCGGATAGCTCCCCAGTTATCAATCCCGTAAAAAGTTTTATCTCCGACCATATCTGTCTTAATGACGCGGTTTGGAGAATAAGCATAGGAATACACTATCCCCTCTTCACGGTAACTCTCTACGCGTCCGTTGGAGGCATACGTTACATTGAGGATCACAACCCCGCTAGGATCGATGATCTCTTCTAAAAAGGTTTCCCCGTATACGTAGCGTGTTATCCCCCCCATGGGATCCTGCACTTCGATCAATCGATGGCTTTCATCATAGGTGTAGTTCCAAACACGTCCGACATGATCACGTACCGCAGAAACGAATCCCTCTTGGTTATAGCCAAAAGAGAGGGTAACGTACAACGAGGAGATACGGATGAGTTGACCGTTGTTTTCACGGATGAAATCGAGAGTATTGCCGTTGCGATCTTTGATCTGAGCGAGGAAACCGTTCACGTAAAGTTCGGTATGGGCATCACTGAAATACTCCAGTAAAAAGGTCTGGGGACTGAGCAGTGTGAGGGATGCTCCCAGATCGTCACTGTCGATGAAACCTCTCTCACTGTAAGTAAAGCGAAACGTCTGATCATCGCTAAAATGGAGGCTGAGCGTTGAGGGATCGCTTCTGATCAACCGCGTCTCATAGCCATTGTGCCACCCTTTGCCGAATATGCCGCTTGTATCACCGCTGAGATAGATACGTCGCAAACCAAAAGGGATAAGGGAAATGAGATCGGTATCGCTAACACTGTAGAAAAGTTTCCCGCTTTTGAGCAAAACCGGTGATCCGGTGCGGGAACCCAGGGAGCCGCTCCCTTTGTTGTTGGTGGGTTTGTTTTTGGGATACGGCATCGGAATCGGTTCGGGGGGCGGAGCGACGATTTTTCCCTCATCAGTGATGTGAGCGGCCGAACCGCTTTCAGTAGTGGTTACCTTTCCGACGGTGTTTTTGTTCTGCATATACTGAACATCACCGACCCGCACGACCGCTTTGCCGTTGACAAAGACGCTTGGACTCGCTTGGATAGGATCGGATTGGGCTCCCACCGTTCCCGATTTCACCCCCCCCTTGCTCCCTTGTTTGTCTCCGGTCACTTTTGTGGAGTGGGAGGTTTTCAGATAAACCGGATCGCCGTTAAAAAAGACATTGGGAGAGGTGGCAGCGGCATTACTCAAATTTTGCTGCACGTCGTAGGGGACTGCGGGTGTTGAGCTACCGCGAGGGGTATAGTTGACACTCGGAGACGAACTAACAACTTTATACTTGCTATTTTTTCGTGCCCCAAAATTTTTAGCCATACCATATCCAATATAAAATGTTATAAAATATTTTAGATATTACACCACTAAAGATTAAATTATGTTTATTTTTAAACTAAATTACACAATTGTGTAAAAAATATTTTGGATAAAGTCTATACAGATTAACTATTATAGGTTATTATTCATAGAACTCTACGCGGTTACGCCCGTTTCTTTTTGCCCGATACAGTGCTTCATCTGACCGTTTAACTACCTCTTTATATCCTTCGTCTTCTAAATCAAATTCAGAAATACCAAAACTACAACTTTTATTTCCAACAACGTTAAACGGGAATATGGCGATACCGCTTCGAAGTTTTTCAGCCAATATTTTGGCATCTGAAGTATGGGTATGAGGACATATTATCAAAAATTCTTCCCCTCCCCAACGTCCTATAATATCTGTTTCACGAATATTATTGGCTAACAATTCTGAAATTATGATCAATACATTATCACCTACATCATGCCCGTAGGTATCATTCACCTCTTTAAATTGATCAATATCAACCATAATAACACTGAAAGGATATTTGTACCGTTTTGCCCGATTAATCTCTTTATGAAAACTGGTTTCCAAAAACATCCTATTATGAAGCCTCGTCAGCTGATCGGTCACAGATAGTTCTTCTACGCGCTTTTTATCGGTAATATCATGGCTAATTGCGGTGTAGCCTACTCTTTCACCCCTTTCATCCACCCTAGGATAAATCATCGTATCAATCCAATATTCCCCACCTTTTTTTCTACGATTTTTTATCTCCCCGTGCCACGTATCACCTCTTGTAATTGTTTGCCATAATTTAGCAAATTTTTGTTCAGACATATCTGGATGACGTACAATACGATGATTTTTACCTAATAACTGCTCTTTAGAAAAACCTGATATTTTACAAAAGGCATTGGAGACCTCTGTAATATTTCCGTCCAAATCAGTCGATGAATAAATGATATTTTTATCAATGAGCTCCATTTGATTTTGAATTGTTTTGATGTATTGTTGACTTTTTTCCAATGCCCGATTCAACGCATTCCGAAGATTAAAAGTTTGTAGTGTATTTTTTATGCGCACCAACAGCTCTTCTTTTTGAAACGGTTTAGAAAGATAATCTACAGCACCGATTTCTAGCCCTTTCACAATACTTTCACTATCGTATTTCGCTGTTAAAAAAATGATCGGAATATTCGAAGCTTCTGGGTTTTCTTTAATCTTTTCTGCAACTTCAAAACCATTCATTCCTGGCATAACAATGTCGAGAAGGATCAAATCGGGTTTGATATCGGAGAAAACGATTTGTAAAGCTTTTTCTCCATTTGTCGCTACTAGAAGGTGGTACCTCTTTTCTAATATTTCAGCTACGACGGCTATATTTAAAGGTTCATCATCGACAATTAAAACGGTTTGATTTTTTACGTATGGCATCAGAGCGAACCTAATATTTTTTTGAGTAAAACCAAAGCTTCATCGTATTGATAAGCGCGTAAATGATCCATTGTTTTTTGTCGTACATCTTTATCACAGACCGTAGATAATCTCATTGCTAGTCCCTCAATCCTACCATTCTCAATAACCGAAGAGTGTTCTAAATCCACAATGATTTGTTGGATAAACGTCATAATTTCCTCTGAACTGAATGCTTCATTTATATCCTCATCAGCTTGATCATCCTGATAGCATTTACCGATAGCCTCTACTACATCATTTATTGAAGCAATCAATGATGAGCGTAATATTTTTGTTTCTTCAAGATCAACTGATTTCTCGATAGCAAGCGTCAGTGCATACACTCTTTTAATCGACAAATTCCCGCTTGCCCCTTTGAGTGTGTGGATAATGTTATGAAATTCTTTACTCTCCACAGAGATTGAATCCAGACGAGACTTTATCGTCCCGTATTGCTCACTAAAATAGAGTAGGTATTTTTTTATTTTTTCTCTATCATTACCAATACGGGAAATAAGATCATTCATATCAATACCATCGATCGTTTCACTCGCAATAGGTACTATTGTTTGGATTTTATTTGCCTGCGAATCTTCATTGGGAAAATGCAATGGTGAAATCCACTGAATTAGAGTAAGCAATAAATCTTCTTTATGAATTGGTTTGCTTAGATGGGCATTCATCCCAACAGCTGATGTCAATTCTTTATCTTTTTGCATCACAGCCGCACTAAGTGCAATAATAGGTATCTCTTTATATTCTTCAATAGTTCGAATTATTTTAGTGGCTTCAAAACCGTCCATCACCGGCATTTGAAGATCCATTAAAATCAGATGATAATGGTTTATTGTGGCTAATTTGATCGCCTCTTCACCATTTTCAGCAACATCAACCGTAATCTGTAACTCTTCTAAAAGTCCCAAAACAACAATTTGATTGATTTTATTATCCTCAACCAATAATACATGGGCACCTTTAAGACCATCTAAATGATTTTGATCGATCGAAAACTTTTCTTTTTCAGACTGTTGCGGCAAAAACTCCATTTTCCCGAATACAGCTGTAAAAACAAAGGTGCTTCCAATTCCAGCTTCACTCTTAACCCCGATATCACCATCCATCATTCGAACCAATTTTTTTGAAATCGCCAAACCTAGACCTGTTCCTCCAAATTGCCGTGTTATTGAGGTATCGGCTTGAGAAAATTCTTGAAATAAATTTTTCTGTGCATCTTGAGTCATCCCTATTCCAGTATCTTCTATACTAAACTGTAAATGTCGATATTCATTATTTTCTTTCACAACGCTGACCAAGATTGTAATTGATCCCTTCTCAGTAAATTTGATAGCATTGCCTACTAAATTTGTCAAAATTTGTGTTAATCGAAGCGAATCTCCAATCATGAGGCTCTCATGTATATCTACGTTCAAAGAGAGTTCTAACCCTTTTTGTCGAGCTTGAAATTCAAAAAGACTCATAATATCATTTAAAACACTATTAAGTTCAAAAGGTTTGTTTTCTAAAGAAAATTTCCCAGCTTCAATTTTTGAATAATCAAGAATATCATTGATAACATCTAATAAAGCGTGCGAAGAGATATTCGATTTTTCAAGAAAATCACGCTGTTTTGGTTCCAAATCGGTTTTCAAAACCAATTCAGTCAATCCTATAATGCCGTTCAAAGGTGTTCGTATCTCATGAGACATATTGGCTAAAAAGTCTGCTTTCGCTTTTGCTGCCGACTCAGCAGCCTCTTTTGCTTTTTCGAGTTCTAATTCACGCTCTTTTTGTTCTGTAATATCAATGCCGATTGTTGTAACATACTGCATAGCACCATTATCATCCAAGACTAAAGCATTCGACCACTCAAATATCCTCTCCCTTCCATTTTTAGATATCCAAGCGTTTTGAAAACTATCCGTAATATTACCTTCTCTCGCATTCTCTATGATACCGATCACTTTATCTCTCATCTGTATCGGCAAAAATCGTGACCAAAAATAGGGTTCAGATGCTATCTCTTGTTGAGAATATCCTGTAAAACGTTCGCCGTAAGGGTTAATATTAATCATAACCCCACGCTTGTCCATAATAGCAATAATCGCATTCGCACTCTCAACCAATGTTTTGTTAATACTCTTTTCATACGTCAACTTGTTCTCTAACTCAGTACGTTTAAGAATATCTTCTTGCAAATCCACCATCGCATCATGGAGCTTTAGTTTACGTTCACGAATACGTTCTTGCATCAAACGTAATGCATCGGAGAGAATTGAGATTTCATCTCCTTTCTTTCCCATTGCAGGAATATGGGCTTCTTCATCCTCAGCAATACGCTCAGCCACATGCGTGAGATGATTGAATGCCCTAGTAAGTCGAGTACCAATTACATAAGCTATAAAAGTACTGATAGTTATCTCAATCAGGATCAATAAAAATGTTAAATTTCGATTTTGATCAATAATTTTTAAACTCTCGGTCATTTCAAATAAAATCTTTGCATATCCGACCGTTTCATCATCTATTTTTATTTGGGAATTGATGAGCCTGAAAGTTCTTCCTTCATATTCAATATCACCGGAAAAATCTTCAAAAAACTCCATATCGATATCTGAATCAGCTCGCATATTACTCAAAAGACGACGATCTTTATCAAATACTTTCACTGCTGCAATATTTTTTAATTTGACAAAACTTTCCGCTTGATTATCCAATGTCCCAAGATCATAAATAAGCAATGGAGTTTTGACCATTTCAGTAAAAAGTGTAGTCCCGGTTTCTACTTTTTCTTCGATCAAAGCATGCGAAAGTTTTGAGAGAGATGTAAAATTAAAAAAGACAATCAACGAAATAAAAATGATCTCGATACTCAGAAAAGAGAGAATAAAACGGTATCGAAAAGAGAATTTCAAAATTACTCCTGCGTTGAAGGAAGTGCCACAGCGATATCTCGTACAGAGTTAAATTCTGAATCATCCGTTTCTTTAAGGTGCTTCATACTCAATACACTCACCAAATATTCCGGCGTTTCAATAATTGCTTTAGTCATTTTTGTTTTTAGCTTCTCAGAAATTGTTGGATGAAAGGCAAACGGATGGCTTGGATACGCTTTGGTTTTATACATAATCATGAGAGCATCTTTAGTCTCTTTGTCTTCGAGGTTATTAAAAGTTCGTTCTATTCCTCCGCCAACATCTCCAATACTGCGTGCTACCCCTTTATAAACTGAATCGTGTGAGTTGACGTAGCGATATTTTTTTTCTTTGTTGACATCAATCCCGTATTTTTTTAATAACTCGTATTTCGTCAGTAAAGTGGCGGCAAAGGCATCAGGGGCAGGAAAAAGAAATTGCTTTCCTTTTAATGAAGAGACATCATTTAAACCGCTATTTTTCCGCGTTACCAAGATTCCAACAATGTTTTTTTCGTCACGAACCTTTGCTTCATATCCTTGACGTTTATGGGCTACAACATAATGGTAAGGGTTCATGTAAGCGATGTCATATCCACCGCTGTAAAGTACTTTTTCAAATTCGGGAATAGAACGTTCTACTTTTAAAACAATTTTCTCACCGGTTGCATTTTCGAGATAAGTAATCACCGGTTGCCAATCTTTGATCATATCCATGGGACCTTGTTGCGGGACAACACCAAAAACCAATACTTTCGCGTACAAAAATGAAAGAAAAAAAGAATGGATTAACAGAAGAAAAACAGTACGCATTTATTCCCTTTTGAAAGTCATATAGACGATTATACCACGCCAAAATGCAATATATACGTATTTATTTTCGTCTCTTTACGCATTTCATTATCTTATTTAATCACTAAAATTTTATAAACACAGTTTCTGTGTTATCATTTTCATTATGATAAACCTGAACACCGAAGCGCGGCTCAACATTATCCTCCCCAACATGAACAAAGCCCTCGGTGAGGCACTCAAAAATGCCACCCCCGAACAACTCGAAACCCTCAAAGAGAACAAAGATATCAAATCGTTTCTCAACTCCCTTTTCAACGATAAACTCACCTCGTCCAAATCCGATACGATTTTACTCGATATCCTCAAAAACAACAGCGCCTTTAAAACGATGGGAAATCTCACCGATAATCTCTCTACGCTGATCCAAGAGCTCAAAGCTTCTCCCGATTTCACCGCAAAAACGGCTATGTTTGAACCATTTCTCAAAAACATCACAACCATCGATCCCCAATCGCTCCGGCAGCAACTCAACAACAGCGGCGTGTTCATGGAGTCCAAATTTGCCCAAGCGATCCAAAAAATCCCCGACCTCACCCAGACGTTGGAGCAATTGAACGCCCTCCTCTCCAAAAACACCGCCCCCGATGCCAAAACGCTCCAAGCAAAAATCTCAACCCTACTCAACTCTCCCCATCTCACCGATGCCTCGGTTCAGAGTCAAAGTGCCGCTACCGTTTCCGATACCCTCAAAGATATACGTTCCGTTCTCACCTCCCTCATCTCAAAAACTGATCCGCTCTATTCCAAAGAGGTTGCGGAACTCTCACAAAAACTCGATCAACTCACCGCCCTTCAAGAGATCAAAACATCCCTCTCGCAGCTCTATGGTACGCTCCTCTCCAGTAAAGCACCCGATACCAACGAGTTCCTTGATACGATCGAAAAGCTCCTCAAAAATATAAACCACGCTCCTACCGAAGAGTTTAAAACGTTTACCCAACAGCTCGCCCATGCAATCAAAGAGGGGGATACCTCCAAAGAGCTCTCGACCCTCATGACCAAACTCACAGAGTTTACCGATCCCAAAGAGCTGCTCAGCGAAACCTTTTTGCGTGAATCGATGAGGACGGATCTCAAATCCAATCTCCTCTCCCTCTCCGAAGAGCTTAAAGCTTCAGGAGAAACAAATGCCCCCAGAGTGCTCGAACAGGTCGAAAAACTCCTCACGCAAATCGATTATCATCAACTCACCTCCTCTCTTAGCAATGCGAACTCAATCTATTTCCCCTTTTCATGGGAAAGTTTGGATGAGGGGTCGATGGCGTTCAAAAAAACGGCTGACAAAAAATTTTACTGTGAAATCAATCTGAAACTCAAAGAGTACGGAGAGTTGAATCTGATGATGGGGCTGTATGAGAAAAATCAGCTCGAAATCCGTGTCCATACCGAACAAGAGGAGCTTAAATCACTCCTGCATGAGCATATCGGTACACTCCGCTCCGCGTTGATCGATGAGGGGCTCCATCTGCGTTCAATCCGCATTACCCATAGCGATGAAAACATTGTTCATCAACCGTATGAGGGGGAGAGTGAGATGAACAGCGGATTCGAGGTTACCGTATGAAAAAAGCGGTTGCGCTCCGATACGATCAAGAAAAAGAGAATGCTCCCCGTGTGGTTGCTTCGGGCAAGGGGGCTACGGCGGAGAATATTATCAAAATCGCCGAACTCCACAACCTCCCGATCCGTAAAGATGAAGATTTGGTAGAGTTACTGAGCAAAGTGGAGATCGACAAAGAGATTCCCGAAAAACTCTACGTGGCGGTTGCCGAGGTGTTTAAATTTATCTACACCATCACCAATCGTTCAACCCCTCATCGATAATATAATCTTCCAGATCGATCTCATCGCTCTCGATCACGGGGTTGTATTGATGGATACCATGTTCTCTCACCGAAAGCGGTGTACCGCTGATGAGCGGATGCCATGAGGGGAGCGGTTTGTTCTCATAACGCAAGCGGTACGCACAGGTTTCGGGGAGCCATGTAAACTCTGCCGCCCGCTCGATCGTTAGCTGGGTGCACCCCTCGACATTGGCAAAACGATTCGGATAATCACCGCATTGACCTGATTCAATATCATAACAGCGGCATGCGACACGGGTGAGATAGATGGGGGCGTTATCGTCCTCGTCGTCCTGCAATCGGTTAAGACAACACAGCCCGCACCGATCACACAGCGCTTCCCACTCTTCGGGAGTTAATTGGTCTAGTTGTTTGGTTTCCCAAAAAGGATCAGGTAGCTTTGAATTCATGGTTATTGCACTTGTGTTGATGATTAAATTTAAAAGATAGTGAATAGTGATATGTAATAAAGAAGAGGTGGAGCGGGAAACGAGACTCGAACTCGCGACATTCAGCTTGGAAGGCTGACGCTCTAGCCAACTGAGCTACTCCCGCATCACGGTTGGAATTATACCAACCGTTCCCTTAATGATTTATGATTTATCGAACACGTTTGCCGACAATATCTCCAAACAACAATACATCCTCCAAAATCGCCTTTTCGCAAAGCCCCTCTTCATCGAGATTGATCAACAATTCACCGTTGGCACTGCTAAAGATTTTGTCATTCAAAATCACTTTGACAAAAACGCCATCACTCATCTCTAACTCTTTTTCTAACCGTTCGAGCTCTTTTCCTCTGGGAAAGACGACATCGATCCGTCCATCGTTTTTGTTGGCACCGACCGCATATAAAACTTGATTCTGACGCAATTTCATGTACTGTTTGACGTTAAAAAAGAGGCTCAATATATCTTCGGGAGCATAAAAATCGTTCGTCTCTTTATCCCAATCTATCCCTTCGATTAACTCTTTAAACACCGTTTTTTTACGATGATCGAACGTATAAATTTTAGTTGTTTTCTTCGAATCGGTACGACGGATTTTGATGTATTTATCGGGGGTGAGCTTTCCGTTGATGATACGACCGTGACTCTCATACACTTCGACGCGATTGTTGGAGAGGAGTTTTGCAATCCCTGTCGTTCGTGCTTCGATACGGATACTGTAGGTATCATCCTCACGCGTTTCAAACCGCGCATCCGCAATCCCCATCGTCTGAAAAATACCGTACGAAACTTCATACGTTGCAGTGAGCACTTTGGCGCCTGCCATCTGAGACAGCAATACTAACACTAAAAAAATCCGATTCATCCCAACCCCTTTTTTGCGTCAGTGTATGCCATAATCGTGAAGCGGTTGCGAATCAGATACTGAGCAGCATCGATCCCGCCCCTTTGGAAACAATCCCGAGAGGAACTTTGATCCCCTCTTCCATGTGGTCGGCGAAAATACGGTTGAGCCATACACGGTTGGTTTGTACCTTTTGGAGGATGAGATACTCCTCTTTGTCAATCGTGAGGGTCATATAGGAGCCGATGAATACATTCAACGGTTGTTTTTCCCCTTCCGGCATGAGGTTGAATTTGAGAGTCTTTTTCGCTGTATCAACGGTCACATTATCCACTTTACCGTATCCGCGCGCGCTAAAATAGAGCGATACGGCAGAGGTGAGGATCTTGGATCGGATCGTATCCATCGTCGAGAGTTCGGCGGCATGAACACTCCCCAAAGTCAATACCAAGATCAATACAAAACGTTTCAGCATCTAGTTCCTTTAAATCAAAAACGCGATTATAGTAAAAGTGAACTTACAGCCTCAATCTCATTCCCCTTTAACTCGAAATTGAAAATATCCAAATCCTCTTTGAGATGCTGTTGCGATGTCGATCCGATCAGCGGCGTGATCCCAACCTGTACCAGATAGCGATAGAGGATCTGCGCTTCAGTTTTATCATACTCCTGTGTCAGGGCAAAAAACTCGCGACTTGCCATAATATGGGGATTAGCGGTAAGAGACCAAAAACTCTGATAGAGTATCCCCACCTCATCGCACCATCCGCGTAATTCACGGTCATATCCGCTTTCGGCATAAAAACGGTTTTGGATTACGGCAGGTTTTACCCCGCTCTCCCGATAGAGTTTTTGGAGGAGTTCGAGATCATAACAGTTGCTGATCCCAAGTTGTCGTGCACCGCCGCTATGGTAGATCGCCTCCATCGCCCCCCATACCTGCGCGAGATGGGCATAGGGAAAGAGCGGCGAATGGAGCACCAGCGAATCGACATACTCGGTTTTCAAATTACGCTGCGACGTCTCAAACGATTGTGCCACCTGCACATGCAGAGGCTGAGAGGGATCATAGGGGATACGCTGTGGGTCTTGTCCGGCAAGAGGGGTAAATTTGGTTTGAAGAAACAGCTCTTCACGAGCAATCCCTTGAGCCGCCAGACGCTCCAACGCCTCCCCTACCCCCGCTTCATGGTAGTGTTTAGGCTGACACGCCGTATCAATCCCACGAAAGCCACTTTGTATCGCCATCTCCACCAACTCTCTCGTGCGCTCTTTTTTCCATGCGGTACCGTAGATGAGAACGGGCATTTTGACATTGTTGTTGGTGGTACGGGAGGGGATCATTTTTTTACCTCGGTGTCGTTTAGGTGTGTATGCAATTTCAACTCTAATGTGAGTATAATTCCATAATCTTAAATCTGTATGAGTAACATGAGAACACAACGCGTACCGTTCGGGTTCACCGACCATCCTAAAAAAAATGCCGTCTTTTTAGCGATCTACATCGAGTCAATCTCTCCGTGGAAATACTTTAAAGACGATATGCAGCACATCAAATGCCCAGCCCTCATCATGATCGACCGATGGGACGGACGGATGGGATTCCCCGGCGGAACCGTCAATGAGGGGGAACATCTCATGGAGGCTTTGGTACGGGAGATCAAAGAGGAGGTGGGGATTACGGTCAAACCCGATCAAGTCCACCCGATCGCCAGCCATGAGAACCGTATCGTCACCCATCTCTACGGGCTCAAAGTGCTCGAAGCGGAGTTTTTGCACATCTACTACCACATACTCAATAACTTCTCCCGCTCGATCTTGCTCCATGCCTATGAAGAGGGGGACGAGTCCCACTTTATGTCGGAGATTACGGGGATCAAAATCGTCCCGCTTATCCATCACGATAACAAAGGGATAAACCGCTTTTTGGAGAACTCGTTTGCCGGAGCGACACGTGAGGATTTGGATGTCCTCTTGAGCGAAGTTTTGCATATGAAGCTCGATTAGATATAATCTTTTACATTAACTCTAAAAGAGGTACTTATGGCTCTCTCTCCCGATCAAAAACAACGCATCAAAGATTCTACCCTCCTCTATCGCACCCAAATCCGTCAAATCAACGATTGGATCGATAGCGAGTCCGATGATAAACGATGCGACAAACTCTATTTGCTCCGCGCCCTCACCACAATCGAGCACGGTGAGCGAATCGATCTCTACAACGAAAAACTGACCGAAGCACAGCTCGAAGAGATTGCCAAAGAGGTTAAAATCCACTTCCCCGACAAAGACGATGCCGAGCTGTACGATGATTTGGCGATATTGGACGATTCAATTCGGGATCGTTTTTTCGCCAACCCGATCGCCGAGAAAAATGCCCTCTTAAAACAGCTTGGTTTAGAGCTCTAGAAGAGCCGATGAAAACCCTCATCTTTATCCGCCATGCCAAATCGGATTGGAACAATTTTTTTGTCAGCGATTTCGACCGTGAACTCAATGAACGAGGGATACATGACGCTCCGATGATGGGGAAAGTTCTCGCGAAGAAAAACCTCCGCCCCGATCGGATCATCTCCAGTCCGGCATTACGGGCAAAACGTACGATCACTATTCTAGCCCCCTATATCCCCTACCCCGAAGATCAAATTCTCTATGATCCTATCCTCTATGGCGGGGAGATCGAAGCGATAGCCGAATTGATCAGCTCAACTCCGCCGAATATTCACACCCTCATCCTCGTCGGGCATAATCCCGAACTGACCGAACACGTCAACTATTTTTCGGGAAGCGACATCGAAAATGTCCCTACCTGCGGAGTGGTCGCGATGCAACTCAAACACGACGATTGGAAAAGCATCGGCGAAAGCTCAGCCGAACTTCTCTATTTCATCAAGCCCAAAGATTACCGCAAAAATAGCTGAACTCGGTTGAATAGCCCTATTCACTCTGTCGGTGTCGATGGATTTTTATGGGCAGGAAGGTCGAATTTCTCAGCTTTCAATTTTGCTTCGCTGGCTTTTGACTCCTCCCCCATCTTCTTATACAACTCGGACATTCGACGCTGATACTCTCCGTTTCTGACATCTTCCGCATCGAGAATACGCAGGGCATTCTCATAATCGTCTGATTCAAAATAGCACTCCGCTATCTCAATCGTATGTGCCTGTATCGCAAAAGGCTGAATACTGTAATACAGCCCCATCCGATCGACAATTTGGCGCGTTTTGCGAGCACGGTCATACTCCATCGAAGCTTGGGTACAATTTTTTTCCTCCAAATAGCGTTCGATGAGTTCAATCTGGGAATGGTAGTAATTTTGGATCTCTTTGATATTTCTCCGTTCGATTTCAGAATAGATGATTACTCCCAATATAGCCCCTAACCCGACTATCGCAGCGATACTCATCCACCACACCGAAGATTTTGGACTTTTAGGTGCGGCAGAAACACTCGGTTCTTTGTCGGCTACCGGATAAATCTCCAGCGCTGCACTTCCATCGGTAATAAAATCGACTTCTACACCGGCGACAGGTTCATCATCCGATTCGTACTCTTCGAGATCAAATCGATAGGTACTCTCGTATACGCTGAGGATCAATCCGCTCTTGGTATCACGATTATATTCATAAATTTTGCCCCGCATTGTTCACCCCACGATAGAGATTCGTTCAACACAGTATAAACGATAGTGGATTAAAAAAAATAAACTAGCCCGTATCTGCGAAAAAACTCTCCACTTCTTGGATAAAATAGCGTCTATGAAAGCATTTATTCTCCTTTTTGTCCTTTTTAACCTCGTCACCTTTTTCGTATTTGGGTACGACAAATATTTAGCACGCACCAACCGCCGCCGCATTAGTGAACGGACCCTCGTGAGCTTGGCGATGATGGGAGGGAGCGTCGGGGCTGTCTTCGCCCAAAAAATATTCCGCCACAAAAGCCGCAAATACCGCAACCTTTTTTGGATTATCCTCGTTGTACAGTTCGTGATTTTAGAGGGGTTGTGGTTTTACAGCCGCACCACTTCGGAGCTCTTCTGATCCATGGAATCGTTTTGGCTCAAACTCATCATCATCGCGGTGTTCGCCGCCCTCATCTATCGCGAACTCATCAAATCGGCCGCAACCAACTCCTCCCCTAGCCGTTCCAGAGCAGGATTCGGATCGTTTATGATGATAGGAGCCGTCGTGGGAGGGTTCACCTATCTTGGGATGTCGATAACATGGATTGAAACCAAAGACCTCCGCCCCTATAAACCCGCATCACAGCAACAGGGGGAATGGGTATCGCTTTATGATCAAGGTGTGATCGAACTCAACGGTATGCTCATCAAAACCAATCTCGCACCGCGCGGTGAACTCTCGACATTGGCATCATCGCTGGTCGAGGGGTGCACTGATGATGGATGCGAAGCCCAAAGACTCTTTGACTACGTCACCGCCATCACCTACAAAACCGACTACACCAGCCGAAACGCCAAAGAGGTGATCCAAAGCCGTTGGGGGGACTGTGATGACAAAAGCAACCTCTTTGCCTCATTGCTCAACGAACGGAAAATCCCCTATGTGTTCATCTACGTTCCCCATCATGTGTTTGTGGCGGTACATATCCGAAACACCGAAAACGTACCGTTTATCAACGCCTCTTTATCGATCGGCAACAAACGATACTATTACGCCGAAACGACGGCTGAAGGGACTAAGATCGGAGAGTTCAACGGGCAGTTCCCCAACTCTTACGAGGGGATATACGATCTGACCAACCGCCAAGAAATCGATCCCGAAGATGTTTCTTTTCGGTTGATCTAACCTTTTGGGGTTCATTTCGTAACGGTTCAATCCAACAAAATGAGAAATAAAGTAGCATTAACACAACAAAGTGTGTAGATATGATACACAACTCTCTATTCTGATCGAAATTTTGATCAAATCATTACAATTTTTTTTCTTTACGTGCGATACTACCTTTGAGTTTGATGCCATAAAGTAACACATTTACTTCATCATCAATCAGTAAGGCTCTCTTGTGTATCTACTTTTCACATTTGGTGGAGGGTAGAAACCGTTATCTACTTCTTAGACAATCTCTAAAAACATTTATTCTATTTCATTTTTCGATTATTAACTTCTACGTGAGAAAAAGAGCTAAACAACATTTAAAAAATATAGCTTTGGCGGGGGGGTCTAACCACTCACTCATCTTTACTCCACTCATTCTGATTGAAGATACCCAAAATAACGATATCCTCGCCCTCGATCAAATAGGGGATAGTATAACCTTTGTAGATCAATTCGCGGTTGCCGTTTTCTGTCGGTCTCCCTTTACGGGGGTGATCCATGAGCGTTTCGACAAATGCTCTCACCCCTTCATAAAATTGACGTGCGCTTTTTGGGCTATCTTTCGCTATAAATTTTGTAATTTCTAAAAGTTCTTTGTTGAAACGCTTACTTCGACTAACTCGCACGCTCATCCAGTTCGTTTAGAAACTCTTCAATCTCTTCCCACCCTTCGTTCCACGGAATCGTTTCCATTTTGCCGCTTTTGTACTCTTCAATACGTCGTTTCACCTCATCGGCATACCACGGCTTGGGGTCTATTGTAATCGCGTCTTCTGGTAGAGTGCTGAGGAGTTTTAGAGCTTCCTCGACATAAAGGTCGTTTACTCGTATAGTCATAACGTCCCCTTTTTTTAATGTAGTGAGAAAATTATAACACGCTTTAGGGTATTTGAATTTAGATGCAATGATTTAATGAGGAAGAGTATGATGAGTAGGTGGTGGGTCTTGCAGGATTTGAACCTGCGACAACCCCGTTATGAGCGGGGGGCTCTAACCACTGAACTAAAGACCCGTTTTTGTGGAGCGCCATTATAAACGCTCTATTATTATAAAAAGCTTTTTTTACCCGTATCGGTGTAGAGATAGCGGAATCGGTACGCCAACAGATTTTGCAAAATCGCGAACATAACCATAAAGTTCACGAAACTGCTCCCCCCATAACTAAACATCGGCAGAGGAACCCCGACGACGGGGGCAAATCCGATCGTCATCGCGATATTAACACTCATGTAGATGAAGAAAAAGAGAGACAATCCCCCCGCAACTACTTTGATGTAATAATCCTCTGCCCACCCCGCGATAATCAGCAAGTGCACGATCAATGCCCCATAAAGCGAAACGAGTAAAAACGCTCCGAAAAATCCGAAACGCTCCACCACATAGGCAAAAATAAAATCACTCGATGCGATAGGGAGAAATTTCATCTGAGCTTGTGTCGCATCGTCTTTGGCTTTTCCGAAAAAGCCCCCCGAACCGACGGCGATGATCGATTGTTCCACCTGATAGCTCGGTTTTTCCCCGACGAAATCGTGCAAACGCTGTTTTTGGTAATCGTGCAGTTGTGTGTAGATGAGCGGGAGGGAAACGACAAACGCGATCCCCAGACCAACCCAGATTTTCCATTTCACCCCCACGATAAAGAGTACCCCGAATCCGAGCAGTGCCAACACCGTTGCCGTCCCCAAATCGGGCTCTTTGGCGATCAGAAAAAATGGCAATAGGATATAGGCGGAGAGTTTGGCAAAATCTTTGAGCCCATATCCCCCTACCGGAGGGGGATTACGGCTGATCAGATAGGCCAACATCAGAACAAACGCCGGTTTGATCAGTTCAGAGGGCTGAATCGTAAAATGAACGAACGGGATCTCAATCCACCGTTTCGCCCCCAGCCGCACATGCCCCACAAACTCGACGGCGAGGAGCAACACGATCCCCAGCCAGTACATAATCGGAATCGTCCAAAAGAGGCGGCGGATCGGGAGCAAAAAGAGAAAAAGAAAGACGCCGATACCCACCGAGACATAGACCAGATGCTTTTGTCCCAACACCGGATGGATTTCGTAAATGAGCCAACCTGAAGTAAAAATGAGCGGAATCATTAAGATAACCGTGATGAAATCAAAGTGTGCTAAAATTCGACGATCAATATTAAGCACTACGGTCCTTATTTTTTTGCTAATTGTAGCATAACCAAATCATGAACAACGTCTAATATATACTTATTCACCCTTTAAAGGAATACGGCTTTGTCCCAAAAAGAAGCTCATTTTATTGCCGAAGAAGCGATCCGGCTGGATCAGTTTCTCTCCAAAGAACTCGGCCAAACACGCAACCAAATCGCCCAGCTCATTGAGCAGGAGTGCGTTCATGTCGACGGGAAAGCGACCGCAAAAGCGGGGTTAAAACTCAAACCTTCCCAAAATGTCCATGTCGTTTTCCCCCAAGCCAAATCGACCCCGCCGCAGGAGATCGATTTCGACGTCGAAGTTTTGTATGAGGATGAGGATATCCTCGTCATCAACAAACCCAGCTCCCTCACCGTCCACCCCGCCCCAAGCGTCAAAGAACCAACCCTCGTCGATTGGCTCAAACACAAAGGGATTTCCCTCTCAACGCTGAGCGGCGAAGAGCGCCACGGTATCGTCCACCGCCTCGACCGAGGGACGAGCGGTGCGATGGTAATCGCCAAAAACAACGTTGCCCACGAAGCGCTCTCCCTCCAGCTTCAGGATAAAACGATGGGGCGATACTATCTCGCCGTTATCACTCCGCCCCTCAAAGACGAAGTGGTAACCATCGACCGTCCGATCGGTCGGAGCAGCCATAACCGCCTCAAAATGGCGATCAATGAAGAGGGGAAAAACGCCAAAACCGAATTTCGCAAACTTCTCCCCAGCCATGACGGCACCGAAGAGATGATCGTGTGCAAACTCTACACCGGACGAACCCATCAGATTCGAGTCCATTTGGAATCCATCAGTCGCCATATCATGGGGGATCATCTCTACGGAACTTCCCAAAAAAGCGGCAAAATGGAACGGATAATGCTTCACGCTTACAACCTCTATTTTACCCATCCGACCACCCAAAAAACGGTACGTTTCACCGCTTCTTTGGACTCGGCAATGGAAAATTATTTACATAAACATTTTGATCCAAAGGAATTGCATGCACTCATCGATCCGATACGCATTGAGCATCTCTTTAGCTCTGAGTCTCTTTAGCGGGTGTGCGCCTCAGCCTGCGCCCCAAAAAACCGTCACGATTGACTCGACCCTCCCGACACCGACGATGAACGGCTTTATCGCCGATATTACCTCGATCGCGTTTGAATGGAAACCGGTGAGTGACCCGCGTGTGGTAGGATACTATGTCTACCGCAATACGCCGGGGAGCGAAGATAAAAAGCTCGAACGCGTCGCTACCATCGATAGCCGTTTTGCAACCCACTATGTCGATCACGATCTCAAACCGGGCAGCGAATACCAATACCGCTTTGCTACCATCACCAAAGAGGGGAGCGAATCGGTCGCAAGCGAAACGATGCTCGTCGCAACTCAGCCGATGATCGCTCCGGTGAGCTTTTTCCAATCGGTCGGAAACATGCCGCGCAGTGCAAAACTCCTCTGGCGCCCGCATCCGAACGGTAAAATCAACGGATACATCATCGAACGCCAAAACGTCACTGACCAAAAATGGTCTGAAGTCGCTACCATCACAGGGCGTTTGAATGCCGAATTTATCGATCGTGACCTCAAAGACGGTCAAGTCTATTTTTACCGTATCCGTGCCACTACGTTTGACAAACTCTCGACCGAACCGAGCGAAACCACCAAAGTGGTGACCAAACCGCTCCCTTCGGAGATCAAAAGCATTGTCGCTACCAACAACATCCCCCGTGCGATCAATCTCACATGGGCACCGAGCGAGATCACCGATCTAAGCCATTACAACATCTACCGCTCCGCCAATCCGAACGGATCGTTTGATTATCATGTCAAACTCGAAGCGACCAATTTCACCGATACGATTACCGAAGACGGCAAATTCTATTTTTACAAAATTACCGCTGTCGATAAAGACGGCTTAGAAAGTGCGATCTCTCCGGTGGCGACACAGGGTTCTACCCTCTCCAAACCACAAACACCGATCGCGTATGAGGGGAAAATAGTCAATAAAGCCGCAGAGCTGCAATGGAAAAACAACGATCCGAGAACCGTATCGTACACTGTGGTCAAAACCACCAAAAAAAGCTGGATCAGCCGTGAGAGCGTCGATATCAACAACATCACCGGAACCACGTTCCGTGATACCGATATCAAAGCCGATACGGGATATCTGTACGAGATTATGAGTGTCGACAAAGACGGTATCCGCTCTCTGCCGACCCAAGCGATCGAACTTAGTTACGAGGCTAAATAACGGATGCCTCATTTACATATCGAATCGTTCAACACCATCTCTTATCCGGCGCAATGCGGTGACGTCGAATTTCTCTTCCAAGCCGACTACCGTGACCAAAACGGGGGATCGCTCATCGCGACCCGCTACAAAGGGAAAGAGTTTTTCCTCGTCCATAAAAACGGCGAGCACAAGACATTGCTCAAAAGCGATAAAATCACCCGACCGACCCCCAACTATCTGATCAAACACTCCCTTTTGGCGTATGCCGAGTGTGCAGGGTTGAATATCTTGGACTCCAACGTCGACAACGCACCGGAAAACACCCATCTCAAAACCTACGACGCACTCAAATCGATCTCCTATTTCGCCGAGAATTTTCCTACCGATCGTGAAGTACGGATCGAAGTGGGATTCGGCTCAGCCCGCCATCTCCTCCACCAAGCATCTTCCAACCCCGATGTCCTCTTTATAGGACTGGAGATTCACAAACCCTCGATCGAGCAGGCGCTCAAACAGATCGTCATCCAAAACCTCACCAATATCATGGTGCTCGATTACGATGCGCGCCTCTTTTTAGAGTTCGTCCCCTCCAACATCGTTAGTCGCATCTACGTCCATTTTCCGGTTCCGTGGGACAAAAAACCCCACCGTCGGGTCATCTCCGAAGCATTTCTCAAAGAGTCCGATCGAGTATTGTGTGTCGGGGGACGGCTGGAGCTGCGCACCGATAGCGAAGAGTATTACCGATTTGCCCTAGAGACGTTCAGTTCTCCCGCAAAAAGTCGTTTCGATGTCCGCAAAAACCAAGATATCGCCGTTGTGAGCAAATACGAAGACCGCTGGAGAAAAATGGAGAAAAACATCTATGATGTTACGTTCACCTGCGAAGCGGAGTCTGCGGAAGCGCAAATGATCGGCGATTTTTCTTTTTCATCCTCACCGATCCGTGTTCAAAGCGTTGATAACCTCTCCAAAGAGACCTACAAGCGAGAATGGGGATTTTTGCATGTGGAGCGCAAGTTCACGATCGGTGAAGAGGGTCGGATGATCCGTCTGGCGATGGGGAGTTTCGATCGCCCTGAAAGCACCTATGTCGTTATCGAAAACGGTGCCGCACGCTATTACCCCTCTTTGCCTGTTCGTTCCCAATCGAACATCAAAGCCCATATCTTATTAGACGAGTTGCTCCATGGATAAAGTCATTATTGCCGAAAACCTCTCTTTATCGTACAAAGAGTTTGAAACCATCATCTCCAAAGCGACTTTCTCGATCGATGCGGGGAGTTTTGTATTTATCACCGGTGCCAGCGGAAGCGGTAAATCGACACTCCTCAAATCGTTCTACGGCGCTATCGAACCTCGGGCGGGACAACTCATGGTCGGAGGGGTAAAGATGAACCGCATCTCCACCTCCAAACTCAATTTTCTCCGCCGCCATATCGGTATCGTATTCCAAGATTACAAACTGATCAAAGAGTGGACGATCGAGAAAAACGTTATGCTCCCTCTCATCATCTCCGGCTATACCAAAGATGTGAGCGGTGCGCAGGTGCAAAAGCTCCTCGGGCATGTTAAATTGATCCATCAAGCGGGAAAATACCCTCCTGAACTCTCCGGAGGGGAACAACAACGGGTAGCGATGGCACGTGCGCTCGCCCACAACCCGATTTTAATCTTGGCGGATGAGCCGACCGGGAATCTGGATGAGTACTCCTCCCAAGTGATCTGGAATTTGTTGGAAGGGGCAAACACGCAGCTCAAAACGACCGTTGTCGTGGTAACCCATAACATCCCATCGAGCATCACCGTTCCGTACAAACACTACCATATCGAGATGGGGAATATTCATGAAATCGCTTAAAAATCATATTTCGCTTATCATTGCCCTTTTTACCGTCTTGTTTTCAGTCCAAATCTACGTTGCGGTTGACCGTACCATCGCGGCATACGAAGAGCGGCTCAAAAACGACTACTCAATCATCGTGGTAGCCAACAAAACCCTCACCCCTGCCGAGTTCAAAGCGATGGACTCGATCATCGAGCGGAGTGATGTCATCTCGACCGATCAGGTTCTCAAACGGCTAGAGGGGGAAATGAGCAAGAAAAATCTCGATCTCCTCAAACTCACTCTGCCGAAGTTTTACCGTATCTATTTGAGCCGTTTCCCAACACCGTATGAGATTGAAAAACTCCAAAAACGGCTCCAAAAGCATGCGGCTATTGAGCGGGTAGAGGGGTATGCCCAAACCCATGATACCGTCTATAAATTGATGTTGTTGTTTAAAGATGTCGTGCAGGTTTTCTCCATCGCTATCGCCGCCGTCACCTCGTTGCTGATTCTCAAAGAGATGCGATTATGGCAATTTCAGCACAGCGATCGGATGTCGATCATGGCACTCTTCGGTGCTCCGGTGTGGCTCCGTTCTGCCGTACTCTTCCGTTTGGCGATCGTCGATGCGATTATTGCAACCATATTGCTCTGTATTGCCTTTTTTGTCTTTGAACAATACGGATGGATGGATTTATTGCTCCGAACCGTCGGAATCAGCATCGATCTGTTCCATTTTATCAACGACGGCGTGCGCTCTTTGTTGATTGCCCTCGGGGTATCAATTGTCCTCACGTTCACGATTGTAATCGGAAGCAGTGAAGAGGAATAAATGAATATCCGTTTTTCCCTTCTCCTTATTACGGCTTTGGCAACCTCCTCGTACAGTGCCAAAATCGATGAAAAGATTCAAAATACCTCTAAACAACTGCATGAGACCAAACAGACGTTTTCCTCATTGAGTGCCAAACTCGAACAAACCGCGACGAAGATCATCAAGCAAAAAGAGATTATCGGCACCCAACAGCAAAAAATCAGCACTCTGGTAGAAGAGCTCCGTTCCAAAGAGACGGTATACCAATCCAACAAAGCTTCTCTACGCGGCCTTGAGACACAACAAGCCCTCTTGACCAAAACCCAAAATGAGATCGAACAACGCCTTGTATTCGCCATTGCCCGCAATACCTCCATCTCTTTGCTGATTAATGACGACCGCGCCAAAGAGGCCGACGCCATCATCACCGAAGAGGCGCTCAAACTCCATCTCAAACAGATCAATCAAGAGATCAAAGAGCTCAATCAACTCTACGTAGAGAACAATGAAAAAATCACCGGATTGACGTCACAAACCACCGTCCTCAAAAAATCGATCGCCATCATCGATCAAGAGAAAAACAAAGTGCTGGAGACCAAAAAAGAGAACGAAAAAGCGATAGCGGCTCTCGAAAAAGAGAAAGCACTTTATAAAAAATCGCTTGACAAGATTCTCAATCAACAACGTTCTCTCCAAAAGACCCTCGCGAGTCTCAATATTATCAAACAAGAGTCACTCAAACCTAAAAAAGCCCCTCCGCCGCTCGTAGCCCAAAAACCGGGCTCCAAACCGGTACCGGAAAATGTGAAACAGGCGATTGCCGATTATCGACCTTCCAATGTTGCCGGCTATTCCGGAGAGCGTACCATCGCTCCGCTGGATGGGTATGTCATCACCAAGCGCTTTGGTCCTTATACCGATCCGGTGTATGGGATCAAAATCTTTAATGACTCCGTATCGCTCCGCCCTACTGAGAGTGATGCCAAGGTTAAATCGGTATTTAACGGAAAAGTCATTTTGGCCAAACCGACCGCCATGTTGGAGAATGTCGTTATTATCGAACATGATAACGGCTTGCACACCATCTATGCCCATATGGACAAAATAGCCCCTACGATCGAAGTGGGCAAGCGGCTAAAACAAGGTTCAGTAATCGGAAGAGTCGGAAGAGAATTGATGTTCCAAGTAACACAGCGCAACGCCCACATCGACCCGATGCAGGTGATCCGGTAGGATCATCAAAACGGCCAGACGGCTCCCACCATTTTGCTCGCCCATCCCTGATTGACTGAACGGTCGATATCCCCTTCATTTGCATAAAGGATTTTCGCATCGGAGATTTTTGACGAATTGATTTGGTTGTTTTGATCGATATCGTACGGTCGGATCACACCGCTGAGCTGCATAATCTGTTTTTGATCATCCACCATGATCTCACGACGTCCGGTGATAAAATAGTTCCCGTTCGCCATCACTTTTACGATACGGGCGGAAACCGTCGTTGTAAACGTTGCATTTTTGGTCGATGATCCCGATCCCGAGTAATCCGAACTCGATCCGGCACTAAATCCGATATTCGCGACACCATTGAGTTTATTGACCGCAGAATTGACCGCAGAATTTTGCCCCGTCGAGCTGAACAATCCTCCGTTTAACCCTAACGTATCGGCTTCAGTAAGTGCTTTACTCGCTTTATTCGAACTCGTTGCCGTTTCAGAGATCACGACCGTGACAATGTCATTGACATGCATCGCTTTGTGATCGGAAAACAAGGGACTATCCCCTTGTCCAAACAAACTCCCACGTGCTACAAAGCTGTTTTCTTCTTCACGTGAAGGCATCTCTTCGACGTATTTAGGAGGTGTAAATTGGATTTCCGGTTCGGTCATCCGTGCCGTACAACCGGTCAAAAAAAACATTGCTGCGATCACTAAAAAATGGGATAATTTGACCATTTGAACTTTCCGATTACATTATTTAGATATAATTAAGCAATAATAGTTCCAAGGGAAAAACATGAGTTTAAAAGAACAAATCAATAACGATATCAAAACCGCTATGAAAGAGAAAAATGCTCCGTTGCGTGACGCACTTCGTCTGTTGAGCAGTGCCATGAAACAGATCGAAGTGGATGAGCGCAAAGAGCTAAGCGATGAGGACATCATCAAAATCATCCAAAAACAGGTTAAACAACGTAACGATGCTATGGCCCAATACAAAGAGGCGGGGCGTGAAGATTTGTATGAGCAAGAGGCGGCTGAAGCGGCTATTTTCGAAACTTATCTCCCAAAACAACTCAATGATGATGAACTCGAAAGTGCGATAAAAGAAATCATCGCCCAAGTGGGTGCAGAGACGATGAAAGATATCGGTAAAGTGATGGGGGCTGCTTCCAAAACACTCGGTGCTCAAGCGGATGGCAAACGTATCAATGAGTGCGCTAAAAAATTGTTGAGCTAATCGATGATCTACTGGACTCGCTATTTATCCAAGATCAAGCAGATTTTGGACGACTTTGGAGATGACAGCCGCAATAATGAGTGTCTCATCTCCAAAGACTCTGCTTATCACCAAATCCTCAGCGCCCAAAAAGAGAAACTGGTCCAAATATGTGAATCTTTTGGAACATCCGAAGAGGAAAGCTCGTTTGAAGAATACATCTATTTTTGTATGCACAACGAGGTCCCCTATCTCTACGTCACCAGCGAAATAACCAAAATTGCCGAAGCGCTTCTTGCTTATTTGGCGGATGAACACTGCTATGATGATATGAAACCGGTGCATGAAACGTTTAGCCGTCTGGAATACCGTATCTCGGAAGAGTATTACCGACAATTTTTGCGTAAACTCTCCTCCAAAAATCATCTTCGCCTCGCCCATCTGGCCAATCTGGTCGAAAAACATCTAATGGTCCATTATCAACACCATTTGGAGTGGATGATTGTCCTCATTTCAATGCTGGAAGGGACAGCCGATCAAGAGAGCTATTGCGAGATTGATCCGACCAAATGTTCATTCGGGCAATGGCTCCACAACCCGACGATCCCCTACATCGTCAATACGAGCCATTTTAACGATATCCAAAATCTCCATATCCTCCTCCACCAGTTGGGAGAACATGTTCTAACCCTCTATCGTTCCGGCACCTTTGATCATAAAACAATGATTCAATTGCTGTTGCGGCTCGATTACACCTCACTCGAAATCGGAAATGAGATCGCTATTATCAACGATATGCTCATTATCGGCGAATATACCAAAGATCCGATGACAGGGTTATTGGGGAGACGCCTGTTGGATAAAATCATGATGAATCAGATCGAAATCGCCAAAGCGACCGAAAGTAACTGTTCCCTCATCATGTGCGATTTGGATCATTTCAAATCGATTAACGATACCTACGGTCATTTGGCGGGGGATGCGGTTATCCAAAATTTTGCCGCACTGCTTCAAAAAACCCTCCGTAAATCGGATTTCATTTTCCGTTTCGGCGGAGAAGAGTTTCTAATCCTTCTCCCTTCCAGCGAGTATCACGAAGCACGAAGCGTTGCCGAGAACCTTTGTGCCCAAGCTTCGGCTCAAATCGTCGAATTCGAGGGGAAAACGATCCCCTATACGGTCAGCATCGGGACGTTTGGCATTGACACCGACACCATCTCGTTTGTCACCAAAGAGACAATTATCGATTATGTCCAAAGTGTTGACGCCAAACTCTACCTTGCCAAACAAAACGGACGCAATCGCGTCGAATAGCCTAATCTTTTAGGCTAACAGCTCAGGGCGGCCGTAATGGTACCCTTGGGCATAATCGACTCCGATTTCTCGCAGTACATTCAACGTATCGGCATCTTCAACATATTCGGCAATCGTTTTTTTACCAAACTCTTGAGCGATTTGATGGATATGTTTGACAAAAATACGGTCTTTTTCGTTGACCGTGATGTTTTTCACAAACTCGCCGTCAATTTTGACAAAATCGGTATCGAAATATTTGAGATAGACGAACGATGAAAATCCCGATCCAAAATCATCAAGGGCAAAACTGATCCCGATTTTGCCCATCGCTTCGATAATCTCCATCAAACCATTCACGTTATGGATCGCTTCACGCTCCAAGATTTCGATCGTGACACCGGAGTTAAGCGACGGATTCGGATTGCGTGAATAGTGATCTTGGATGACTTCAACATAATCGCCGTTAAAGAGGCTGTTAGTAGAGAGGTTGAAGAAGAACCGTTTGTCCCACCACCCTTTCTCTTCACGGATACGGAGCCCTTTGGTGAGGATAATCTGATCGATTTTCGGCGCGAATCCCAAGCTCTCCGCTACCTCGATAAACTGTCCCGCTGCCATATAACGTTTTCCATCTCGGATACGGGCAAGCACCTCATAGCCGAACAACTCACCCGTTTGGACGTCATAGATTGCCTGTACAAACGGCTCGATAGTATCTTCATCGATCGCTTTGCGGAGGAACTCCCCTTTCTTCTGTATCTCTGCCGCCATCTCCTGATCGCTTTGATCGGCGCGGGCGATCGTATTTTTCCCGGCACGTTTGGCTTTGTACATCGCCAAATCCGATCCGGTGAGGAGCGATTCGATATTTTCCCCCTGCTCCGGATATTCGGCAATACCAAAACTCGCCGTCAGTGTAATCTGATCGAACATCAGCGAAATCGGTGTCGCCTCTAAACGGGATCGGAGTTTCTCGACGACGGCAAAACCGTTTTCATACGGGGTTTCCGGCAAAAGAACGGCGAACTCATCCCCTCCCAAACGGGCTAGAATATCGGCATTACGGAGATTGGAACCAAAAATATTAGTCACCTCTTTGAGGACCAAATCCCCTGAGGCATGCCCGTAGGTATCATTGATGTATTTGAAATTATCCAAATCGATCATCAAAATCGTAAATTTATGACGATGGCGAAGGGAACGTTTGATCTCATAAGTGAGAAACTCCTCAAATTTACGGCGGTTATACAATCCGGTGAGATAATCGCGATCTGAGAGTTCTTGGAGTCTTTCGTAGTAATCTTGGATCGAGTCGAGCATACGGTTAAAATAGTTCTCGATGTTTTTCACTTCCAAAATTTTAGTTTTGAGACTCACCCGTTTTGCCATATCGTTTTTGCTGATGATCTCTTGGATCATCCCGATAAACTGTTTGAGCGGCTGAACCAATAAAGAGTTCAGTTTGAAATACAAGACCGTAAAAATGATCACGATAAAAAGGACAAAGAAAATAATAAACGAATTGATCATCGTCGTCAATGAAATTTTGAGATTAGCTACCGGAAAGCGGACATCGATAACGCCGTTGATATCGCCGAGTTTAGCATTCGTATGACAGTTCAAGCACTCTTGTTTTACGACAATCGGATAGAGATAGCGGATCTCATCGTCACCTGTGAGGATCTCTTCTCCTTTCATTGCGCGAGTGACGATCGGATCGTGTTCTCGGACCTTTTTATCACTTTCGCGATCACCAAAGAGCTCTGCCACAATTGGGCTACGGTAAGCATTAATACGCATGTTAGGTTCAACTTCGTTAAGCCGAACAATAATGGCATCAAGTTCCTCTTTACTCCACCCTTTTTCCATCGCCGAGTAGAGCGCTTCGAACGCCATACGGGAGGTTTTTCGTGCATCGACGCGGGCAAGATCGTCAATCGCACGTTGTTTGATAAAAATACCGTAGATAAATGCGACCGCCAAGCTCGCGGCCAAAGAGAGGATAACCGTTTTTGCAATCAGTTTTTTATAGGTTGTATATGATTTCATCAGAGTATTCCGCTACGGTGTTATAAAATTAAATGATTATAACACGTAACTTTTAAAATAGCGACACAAGGTAAAACTTTATTCTATAGAAGCAATCCTAAACGCAATCGAGTTTTGGAAAATCAGAGGATACGAATATTGGCAGGTCAACACACCCGAAACCGGAGCAATAATTTTCTCTAATTTTTCTCCGCTGAGGGCGTCCGTGATCCGTCCTAACGTATCCCCTTTTTCGATGGTAGCACCGCATGAGACCAACGGTTCAAAAATACCGGCATGAGAGGCTTTGAGCACGGTGATATGTTCAGGTTCGATAATATTGCTCAAAAATCCGGCAAATACCGGAATATCCAACATCCCCCGTTTCGACATAAATCGAACCAATGCCCCATGAACCTCTTTGGAAGTGAGCGGATCGATCGAGCCGTTTTTGCCGAAAACGATCGAGAGCGCTTTCGTCTCCCACAACTGCCAGTTGTATTGGAGCATTACCGTCTCAATCGGGCTATAACGGCGGTGATGGATAAATCGCATCCCCAAATCGCGGGCGGAATCGATATCTTCATAATCGCTTTGGATCAGTTTGACATACGGCAGACACATCCCCTGGTCACGTCGCCCCTCTAAAATAATCCCGTATTCGTACCCTTGGAGCGCTTCAAATAACTTGGCGGCAATCCGCTGTGTCGTCTCCCCCTGCACGTATCCCGGAAACATCATGTTGATGTCGGTTTTATCGAGGGGCCAAAAGGTCTCCCCCATATTGAGCGCGTAGGTATTGACGGCCGGAATGACCAAAATTTTACCGCTTATCTTCCCCTCTTCCTCTTTTTGACGCAAATAATCGACAAGACGTGACGCGACATAAAGCTGGTTGATATGATCTCCGCTCATCGCCCCGACAATCGCGACCGAGGGGCCACCCGAATCTTCTCCGAATAAAAAACCCTCAACTTTGAGCGGTGCACGGTTCGGAGATTTAAAATTAAGTATTTCAAGTCGTTTCATCCGTTCTCTCCAAATATCCGTCCTACCAACGATCCCTCATAAACGATAGGATAGGCGCGCAAGGTAAATAAGATTCCGCCGATAGGGGCGATAACCTCATCGAGGGTTTGACCGCTTAAAGGATCGACAATATGCCCTACTACAGAGCCTTTTTGGATCATTTGGCAGTGCTCGATTGCGGGGACAAACAATCCGGGACACGAGGCGTTTAGATAGGCGACTTCCCCCACTTCCGATTGGATCGGCATCCGAACATCGAGCGGTTCAATATCTAAAAATCCCTCTTCCGCCATAAGGTTCAAAATCCCCTCCAAGAGTTGATGACCGTAGGCTTTCCCCAGACGCATCCCCACCCCCATCTCAACCACGAGCGTTTTGGTTCCCAATGTATTCATAGCATGGGCAAATGTCGATTCCAAAACCGTTACGGCATCATGAACCCAGACAAAATCGATATTGAGTTTGTTGGCAAGCGGTACCAATGTTTTTGCCTGCGATTTGGCAATACGTACTTGGGGAATTTCACGCAAAAAGATATTCGAAGAGTGGATATCGATCGCAATCTCCGATCCCTTCATCGCATTGACCACCCCATCGGCAATCTGTGCGGGGAGAAAATCGTTTTTGCTTCCCGGAAAAATCCGATTCAAATCGACATCGTAAAAAGGGACGGAGCGGGTGATACTATCGATTCCCAAAGAGTTGATCGCCGGATAGATATCGATGGTTGCTTTAATTTTCTCCGGATTCTCACGCAGCCACTCACCGAGCAAGAAACAAACATATTGCCCCTCCAACTCATCCCCGTGAATACCGCTGACGATCGAAATTCTCTTGGTTGTTTCACCCTCTTTCGGAGAATATCGACACCGTTGTATCCGAAACTGCTCTCCCACCGGAAGATCGATTGCAAATACCTCTTCTATGATACCCATACATTCCCCGTTCATGATTGCGTTTGGGAAGATACCGAAGCACACGTATCTTTATGGATTACACGATCAACGACACCGTTAAGAAAGGTCAAAAATTTTGAAATATCGGCCGTCGTGACGTTGATCGGGCGGTAATGCCGGTTGAGTTGACGCGCGATGGTATTGATAATATCGATATCAGCACTCACCATTTCGATCTCACCGTACAAGCGCAAAATCAGATCAAACCGCTCGATCTGTTGTCCGAACCGGATCAACTGATAGGCGCGAGAACGGTCCAACTCCGTCGAAAAGATCCCCAAAATGAGACTGCATTCATCGATCATCTCTTCAAGATTGGTCGGGCTTACCGCACGATCTCTCCCCTCGCGTAACTGATTATGAATGGTGTTGAGGGTTGCAAATCCCCGCTGGTCGAGCAAATGGCGCGTTTCAATCGCATTCTCTCGTGCCCAGCCGATGATCTGTTCGATACTCCCGCCGTAATTCCCATAAACTCCCTGTCGGAGAAAATCACGAGCGTTTTTATACTCAATCTCAATCCCCAGTTTTTCGTACAGTTTACGTCCATCTTCAAAATCACGATCGATCACGTAATCGTAACTGTTCACCAACTCTTTGAGCATTGTCTCCGCACGCTGAACGTACCGTCCGAACCAATAGAGACGCTGCGCCGTATTGACCGAAATCGCCATACCATCGACTATCATAATTCCACCACCCATGTATCTTTGAAACCGCCCCCTTGAGACGAGTTGACGAGGTAATTCCCCTCCTCCATCGCGTATCGGGTGAGGCCTCCCATACTGACGGTCACACTCTCTCCGTGAATCACGTACGCACGTAAATCGGCTTTACGAGGGGCAACTCCCCCCTCCATCATGCACGGCAGATCGTAAAACTCGATCACCTCCTGTGCGATCCAACGGCGCGGCTCCGCCAAAATCATCTCTATAATCTCAGAGCGTTTTTCAGGAGTTAAGCGGTTCCCGAATAGAACCCCATAGCCCCCAGCTTCCGCTACGTCTTTGATGACGAGTTTATCGATATTGTCTAAAACATACTGACGATCTTTCTCATAGTAGGGGAGATAGGTCGGAGCATTGGAGAGAATCGGCTCTTCATCCAGATAATACTTAACCATCTGCGGAACGAAATAGTAGATCCCTTTGTCATCGGCGACACCGTTTCCGATACTGTTCATGATCGCAACATTTCCGGCACGGTACGCTTTGGTGATCCCTTTGACCCCGATGAGGCTGTCGGGTTCAAATTCGTCAGGATCGAGAAAATCATCATCGAGCCGACGATAAATCGCCCCTACCCTCTGACGTTCTCCATCATACGAACACAAAAAGACCTCATCATCAATCACCACCAAATCATCCCCTTGAGCCAAAGTCGCTCCGGTGATTTTCGCAAGGTAGCTGTGTTCATAATAGGCTGAATTGTACCGTCCGGGGGTGAGGACGACATTAAGTCCTCCGGTATTGACATAATCCATCGCCGCTTTGAGTTCATCGCCGTAGTGTTTGATTTTACCGATCTTCATCGATTCAAAAAACTCCGGATAGGTATGCCGAAACGCACGACGGATGGTGAGAGGATAACTCACCCCGCTGGGGACACGCAGATTGTCTTCGAGGATGACCCACTTGCCTGAAACGGCATCTTTGACCAAATCGATACCGCTGATATGGGTACGGATATTTTTCGGAGGATTCACCCCCATAAACTCCGGCAAAAATGCTTTGGCGGAATCAACATACTCACGCGGTACAACGCCGTCTTTAACAATTTTCTGATCGTTATAGATGTCATTCAAAAAGGCATTGAGAGCTTTGACCCGCTGGATAATGCCGGCTTCCAATTCATCAAACTCCGATTTCGGGATGATACGGGGGATCATGTCAAAAGGGAAAGAACGCTCAATAAAGGTTCCGTCTTTAAAAAGGTTGAAGTTAACCGCGTTGGTCTCTAAAAACTCTTTAAACTCAGAAACTTTGCTCTGATCGACACTTTCAAAGATATCATAAAACTTTTGTAATTCGGGAGAGACAGGTTCAAGCATTCGCACCCCTTGGTATTTAGGATTATTCAATCATATCCTAAACTAATCTCAAGGGTTGCTTAAAAAAGAAGCAAATGTTATTTTTATCCGTTTTTGAGAGTTCGGAGTGCACTTTCGACATCATCTTGACGCATCAGCGATTCACCGACCAAAAATGCATCGACTCCCGCCTTGTTTAGATCCTCTAATTGACCGTGTTCATAGATACCGCTTTCGGCAACGATGATTTTCCCATTCGGGATGAGAGGGATGAGATCGTAGCTGAGATTCATATTCATCTCAAACGTCTGAAGATTACGGTGATTGATCCCGATAATGTCGGCACCTGCGTAAATTGCTTTGGTGAGTTCAGCCTTATCATGGATCTCAACGAGCGCTTCCATCCCCAAATGGCGGGTATAGTTGAGGAGTTCTTTGAGTTCGTCTTTGCTCAGTGCCGCCGCGATTAGGAGGACAAAATCGGCTCCATAGACCAATGCCTCTAAAAGCTGATATTTGGAGATGATAAAATCTTTACGAAGCAACGGAATCCCCACATACCGTCGAATCTCCGCCAAATAATCCAAATTTCCCTGAAAAAAATGCGGTTCGGTCAAAATCGAAATCGCATTTGCTCCACCCCGCTCATACGCCTGCGCAATCGCTACGGGATCGAAATCTTCACGGATCACCCCTTTGGAGGGAGAGGCTTTCTTCACTTCGCTGATGATACGATACGGTTCTTCCGGTGTCGATGTGAGATACGGTCGTACATCGCGCGGCGCGCGGGCATTGAATGCTAAAGAACGCCCGAGCCAATCCATGCTGAACTTGGCTTCACGCTCTTTGAGATCTTCTTTGGTTTTTTTGATGATGTCATCTAAAATCATTAATTTTTCTCCTTGGTTTTACACTTTTCGATTGCTTTGAGATGATCACTCACTTCCTGCTCTTCGGTACCAATCATCGATTCGACCTGTTTGATCAAGCGTAACGCTTCGACACACTCATTTTGTTTATAGTGTCCCCATGCCAAAGAGTCGATATAAAACGGCGATTCAGGCTGCTTTTCGAGTGCTCGGCGAACATACCTCATCCCTTCACTCACATTGATATCATGATCGATCATCAGATACCCAAGATAGTTAAGATAAAGCGGCTCATCCAAATCTTCCACCGCTTTTTTCAGCCCCTCCATCACCTGAGACAGCAAAGCGGGGTCTTTGCGATCAGAAGCTCCTTCGTATTTAAACACGGCACTTTGCGCTAAGTAGAGGGGATTGTTTTCTTTTTCATAGAGATTTTGCGCTAAACCCGAGGCTTTATCAAACGCTTTGACCTTGACATACAAATCAAGTAATAAAGGATCATTCAACCCCGATTTTTCGAGTAAAGCGGTCATTTTTGAAATGTCTTGCTGATAAAGATAGATTTTGAGAGCCTCTTCGGCACAGGAGGTGTCTTTAAACCCTTCATAGGTCTGTTCAAACATCTCTGCCGCATCGTTCAACGCACCGCTGTCGGCATAAAAACTCCCCAACCGTTTGCCGATGCCGGCACTGTTTCCGTGGGTGCCGATATGCCCTTTAAGAAATTTGATCGCTTCGGTTTTTTCACCCAACTGAGCATATTGGATCAGTGCGATCCTCTCCGCCGTCATTTCATCAAAGTTGAGTTCATACACTTTTTTCAAAATAGCGATTCCCCCCGGATAATCTCCCAGTTTGAGACGAGCTTCGGCATACAGCAGATAATCGGGAACTTTTTTGCTTTGGTCGCTCAAAAGAGAGGCTTTTTGAGAGGCTTCGCCGAAATTCCCCTCTTTGAGCAATGCGATGATCTCGAACCGTTTCAATGTCATATCATCGGGAGATTTTTTGAGTTCGGAAGCGGTCTTTTGAGAGAGGGATTTGATATCGTTGGATTGTTCCAACATCCTAAGCGACTGATAGAGGTACTCTTTTTTCGAGGTTTGTTTATACAGTTCGCCGAAAAATTCAGAGGCTTGATGGTGTTTTTGACGCATCTGCGCATCGAGGGCATAGAGGGCAAAAGTATCTTCCAACAGATTGGTATTCTGAAACGCTTTCGGTGCCCCATACAAAGATGAGAGGAGCAGAGCTACTATAGAGACGGATTTAATCATGGATGATCCCCGGACACTCAAGTTTGAGTTCGTCGATACGGTGGCGAAAGTAATCCCAAAACGGAAACGTTCGGCACTGCAACGGACGCGCTTGGTAAATACTACACCCATTTAGTGAACGATCAAAAAACACACAGTCGTATGAGCCGTTCACTTTTTTCTCTTTGAGCGAATAGCGGTACGCCTCTTTGCGCAAATAAGTACGCCGAAACTCCCCCTCTTCCATCCCCAGCAGTTTGGCGATCGCGGCGATCTCAGTAACGGAGACAAAAATATTGCCGCTCTCTCCGGTACAGCAGTTTCCGCCGCATGAGGCGCACGCGGAGGGATCAAAGGCGTATGAGAAACCTTCTTGTGTCATATATTCGGACATTTGATACTGTGCACCTTTGCTTTGTCATAGATCGCCTGGACACTCGGAGTGTACCCCTGCTCGTCTAGCGTAATCAGCGGAGGGAGAACATTCAACATGGCGCGGCTGTTTTTTTTCAGATGGAGCATCACCAGCGCACTGGGACGATCCTCTTTTGAATGGACGAATTGTACATCAACGACTCTTAATCCTGCACGTTCACACGCACTGCACAGCTGGACAAATTGACCCGCATCATAACAAATGGCCGCTTCGCCGTCGGATTTAAGCAGTTTGGAAATTTTGAGCATAAATGGCTCAATTGGCAAATGGACGTTATAACGTGCCTGATGGAGGATCGGATTTTCGGAGCGGGAAACGTTCTCGTGATAAAACGGGGGATTCGAGACGATCCAATCGTAACTCCCATGCGGAGCGTGATCCAAAAAATCTCCCTCATGCAACATATAGCCGATGTGGTTGATTGCGGCATTTCGACGAGCAAATTCGGCATATAATGGCTGTTTTTCAACCGCTTCGAGGGTAATATTAGGAAAATCGCGACCAACCAAAAGCCCTACGATTCCGCTCCCTGCTCCGACATCAAGGAGCTTCCCGCGCGGGGAAAATCGGGAGATGAATCCGTACAGCAGTATCGAATCGGTGTTGTAACAATAGCCGCCCTCGGGCTGATAAAGGAGCATTTAGATACCTTTTTTTGTGTAATGTGTAAATTTTGCTGTTTTTTTTTAACATAACTATTTGGATATGTCAAATTAAATGCCTTTTAAACTCAATATATCCCTCTCTATCTCCGCTTTTAATTCCTCTTCCGTCGGTAAATAGAGCTGATATTTCGATACAAATAGATTTTCATTATCATTCAAAACGGAATATTTAACGACGGTGTTATCTTTGTCTGTACAGAGAATGATCCCGATGGTAGGATTGTCATTTTCACCTTTTTCTAGATCATTGTACATTCGGACGTACATATCCATCTGCCCTACGTCCTGATGGGTCAATTTACCGCTTTTTAGGTCTATAATGACAAAACATTTGAGGATATAGTTGTAAAAAACCAAGTCGATATAAAAATCGCTAGTTTCGGTTTTAATCCTCTTTTGTCGTGCCACAAACGCGAAACCGCGCCCCAGTTCGAGTAAAAATTCTTGGATTTTTTCGATGAGAGCGGACTCTAAATCGCTTTCATAAAAGGCGTTGTTTTGTTTGAGGTCTAAAAACTCTAATACATAGGGGTCTTTGATGATGTCTTTTGGGGTGAGGAGTAAATCTTTCGTGTTGTTTTCTGCTTCTGCTACTACGGATTGCTGTTCTTTACTGGAGATGAGTCGCTCATAATAAAACGTTCCGATTTGTCTCTCTAAAGCTCGTACGCTCCAATTTGCTTTGGCGGATTCTTGCATATACCAAAGCCTAGCTTTTTCGTTATCTACCCTCATAATCAATCGATAATGACTCCAGCTCAATTCGCTACACAGTGTGGAGCGAATTGGAAAACAGATATAAAACTGTCTCATATTCCTAAGGTTTTGTTGACTAAACCCTTTGCCAAAATCTTTCGTAAGCTTCGATGAGAGTTCTTTGATCAAATATGAGCCATACTCGGCTCTATCTTTACCGCGTTGTTCATCCTCTACGATTTGCTGACCGATATTCCAATACGCCTCAACCATAACGAAATTTATATGGCGATAAGCATTATCCCGTGCGCTTTGAAGTATATTTTTGATTTTTAGATACAAATCATCATTTTCTACTAGATCATTCATCGTAAACGCTCACCCTCCAACTCCAAACCACCCATTTTTTCACCCTTTGGGATATAATTGTTTAATTATATCACTTCATATTAGGTTTAACTATGATTATTATCCCAGCCCGTCTAGCCTCAACCCGTTTCCCCGAAAAAGTTCTCGCCGATATCGGCGGTTTGCCGATGGTGATCCGTACCGCCAAGCGGGTAGAATCGATAGATCGTGTCGTCGTCGCGTGTGACGATGAAAAAATCTTCGACATCTGTGCCGCACACGGTGTCGAAGCACGCCTCACCTCGACAACGCATAAAAGCGGAACCGACCGCATCAACGAGTGCGCCCAGATCATCGACGTTCCGGATGATGAGCTTATCATCAACGTCCAAGCCGATGAACCATTTATCGAAACCGAAGTGCTCGAACTCCTTATCAAACGTCTCCATTCACTAAAAATACAAAATGAACCCTTTATTATGGCAAGCTGTTATAACGCTATCAATACTGAATCAGCAAACGATCCTAATCTTGTCAAAGTGATTACAGATATTCATCATAATGCCATCTATTTCTCACGTTCTCCGATCCCATTCAACCGCAGCGGAGAAGCGTCGTATTTCGGACATATCGGAATTTACGGTTTTACGAAAAAGTCACTTCATGATTTTTGTGCTCTCGGTGAGGCTCCGCTGGAGGACATCGAAAAACTGGAACAATTGCGTGCCCTCTATCACGGCAAAAAAATCTCGATGGTCAAAGTGGCAAGTTCAGGGTTCGGGATCGATACGGTGGAAGATTTGGAACGGGCTAAAAAGATTTTCGGAGTATAAGAAAACATTTTAATTCTGCTACGTTCATGCTACGGATGAGTCGTACAATAGTTGCATTGATTCAAGTATCAAGGAGCTATTATGTCACTCATCGAAATTTTTACCGACTATGTCCTCAACCGCAAAAACCTTAAAGAATACGTCGAAATCCGTAAAACGATCAACGAACGGGGCGAATTCAACGATGCCAAACTGATCCAGGCACAAGAAAATTTGGAGCGTCTCAAAGCCGAAGAGCCTGAGATATACGAGGGGATGTACGCGACGTTAGCCAAAATCTACGCTCGCAATGCCGGGCTAACCGTCGAATATCCTATCGAGTTTACCCGTCAGATTTTACGGATGTACAAAACGTCTCTCACCCCTGCACAAGTCTACGAAGAGTATAAACGGGTATTGGAACATTATCATCACGATATTTAATTGACGGGTGGTTAAAAAAGTAGATTAGGATAGAGAAAAAGGGGAACTGAACCGAACTTGGTTCGGTCAGCGTTCGCAAATAAATTACGATTAGATATTGTCGCGGATACCGAGATCAGCAATCAATTTGTTGTAACTTTCGCGGTTTGTACGTTTCAAATAACGCATCAAACGACGGCGTTGTCCAACTAATTTCAAAAGACCAAGACGTGAGCTGTGGTCTTTTTTGAATGTTTTAAGGTGTTCAGTAAGGTCTGCAATACGAGTTGAAAGAAGTGCGATTTGAACTTCGCTTGAACCTGTATCTCCTTCTGCTTTTTGGTATTGCTTGATGATTTGCGCTTTTTTCGCCGCATCTAAAGCCATGATAGCCTCCTGATTGGTATATAATAATTTACTTATAGAAAACACTATTTCTTAAGTAGGGTCGGAATTATAGCGAATTTTCTCCCATTTTGCGGTAAAAACTTCTCTAAACATTTTTGGCTATAATAACCTTTTGATATCAAGAAGGAGGATACAGCAATGCTCATGACCCGTGCCAGCGAATACGCTCTATTATCGCTTATCGTTTTGGCAAAAGCGGGCCGTGCGCTCGATGCCGATACCCTCTCCAAAGAACTCGATATTTCCAAAAGCTTTTTAGCCAAAATCCTCCAATCCCTCGCCCGTGCGGGGATACTTAACTCTTATAAAGGGGTAAACGGAGGATTCGAATTGGCACGCAAAAGCTCTGAAATCACCGTCCTGGAAGTGATGGAGATTGCTGAAGGGAAAAGTCCGGCGGTTTTTAGCTGTTCCCCATCTGCCGAGGATTGCCCCTCCAATAAAGCGCTTAGTTGCGGGCTTTGGCCGTTTTTGAACCGTTTACAAAACAAAGTGGACGGTTTTTTGGGCACCCTTACCCTCGAAGCCATTTTGGAAGAGTAATCTTTGGCTAAAGCAAAAAATAAAACTCCCGACATTAAAACGGTTCTCTCCGCCCTTTTCGCATCTCGGGATCTCAGCGTCGTTTTTTTCGTTATGTCGATTTTGGCGATTATCATTGTCCCGCTTCCAAGCGCACTGCTTGACTTGATGCTCGCTATCGTAATCGCGCTATCGGTTTTAATTCTTCTCATTTCACTTTACATACCCAAACCGACCGATTTAACAACGTTTCCGACACTGTTGCTCGTCATTACCCTATTTCGGCTCGCACTCAACATCGCTACTACCCGTATGATCCTCAGCCACGGGCATGAAGGACCAGATGCAGTGAGTGATATCATTACCAGTTTTGGTAATTTCGTTGTCGGCGGAAACATGGTCATCGGGGTTATCGTTTTCATTATCCTCGTTATCATCAACTTTATGGTTATCACCAAAGGTTCGGGACGCGTTGCCGAAGTTGCGGCCCGCTTTACCCTCGATGCGATGCCCGGGAAACAGATGGCGATCGATGCCGATCTCAACAGCGGATTGATCGATGAAGCAGAAGCAAAAAAACGGCGTGCCGAAATTTTGCAGCACGCCAACTTTTACGGAGCCATGGACGGTTCGAGCAAATTTATCAAAGGGGATGCCGTCGCCGGTATCATTATTACGATCATCAATATTATCGGCGGATTTTTGATCGGTGTTTTCCAATTTGATATGGATGTTGCTTCCAGTGCGCATACCTTCACCCTCCTCACGATCGGGGATGGACTCGTATCCCAAATTCCGGCACTCATTATCTCAACTGCTACCGGTATTATGATTACGCGCGGTACCAATGATGAAGGTGAAAACTTTGCCGAGGGAAGTATCAACCAACTCATGGGGAATGCCCGTACGATGATGATCGTCGGGTTTATCATGATCCTTTTTGCATTGGTTCCGGGGCTTCCGACCCTCTCTATGGGGTTTGTCGGATTAATCTTTGCCGGACTCGGATACGCGCTCTATAAATACGAACGGGGAGAACTTGTACTCACCTCCGCCCCATCTGTTGCCAAAAAAGCCGGTTCACCTGCCGGAGGGGGGGGCGCTTCTCCAACAGGAGGCACCGCTCCGTCCGCACCGCGTAAAAAGACCAACGAAGAGATCGCCAAAGAAGAGGAAGCGGCACTCGAAGACATCCTCAAAATTGAGATGCTCGAACTCACTTTGGGGTATCAGCTTATCCGTCTTGCCGACAGTACACAGGGGGGGGATTTGTTGGAGCGTATCCGATCCATGCGGCGTAAAATCGCGTCCGATTTTGGATTCTTGATGCCGCAGGTTCGTATCCGCGATAATCTCCACCTCAAACCGAACCAATATGAGATCCTCCTCAAAGGGGTCAACATCGGGGATGGGATGATACAGCCCGACCGTTTTCTCGCCATGGACAGCGGTATGGTCATGGGGGAAATTCAGGGAGAACCGACCAAAGAACCGGCATTCGGACTCGATGCACTGTGGATTGATCCTGCACTCAAAGAAGACGCTATCATCAACGGCTATACCGTCGTCGATCCGGCAACGGTTATCTCGACTCACATGAGCGAACTCGTTAAACGGCACGCCGAAGAGCTTCTCACCCGACAAGAGACTCAGTCATTGATTGAGAAAATCAAAAATGACTATCCGGTGGTAGTGGACGATCTCCTCAAAGTAGCCAATATCGGTCTTATTCAGAGGGTTTTCAAAGCGCTGTTACATGAAAAAGTGCCTCTCAAAGATATGATCACGATTTTGGAGACGATCGCTGATGTCGCCGAATACACCAAAAGCGTCGATACGATTACCGAACATGTCCGTGCCAAACTCTCCCGTATCATCACCCAAAGCTATACCGGACCGGACGGTATTATTCGGCTCCTTACTTTTGATACGATGAGTGAGCAGCGTATGCTTGAAAAATCCCAAGAGCGCGATGGAGTCAAACAGCTCCTCCTCAATGTCGGAGAGATCAACGGCTTGATCCAAGCCACCAGTGCCAAAGCAACTGAACTCCTCCAAAAAGGGATATCTCCAATCGTCATCATCGTCGATCCGAAACTCCGCCGTCCGTTGGCGGAAATTTATGAACGCTTTAGTTTGGACATCACCGTCCTCTCCCATGCCGAAATCGATTCGAACGCCAAATTCGAAGTGCTCGGCTCCATCACTTTAGATACCAAATAGGAAACTTATGAACAAAACCATCTACCACCTCTCCCATATCGATCTCGACGGCTACAGCTGCCAACTGGTTATGGCACAAACTTCCCATACGATGATCAGTTACAACGCCAACTACGGTGCCGAAGTGATGGATCGCCTCGAAGAGATTATCGAAAAAATCAAAAAAGCCAAACAAGAAGCGACCATCCTCATCAGTGATCTAAACCTCTATCCCGAAGAGGCGAAATGGCTCAACAACGAAGTAAACCGTCTCAATGACAGCGGATGGAATATCACCATCACCCTCCTCGATCACCACGGCAGCGGTAAAGATACGGCGGCACAGTATCCATGGTACACTCTTGATACCACGCGATGTGCGACGAAAATCGTCTACGATTATGCACTAGAGCATTATGGCCTCCAAGGGGGCGGTTGGCTTGAAGCATTTGTCAGTGTCGTCAATGCCGTCGATTTGTGGCACCAAAACGAAGAGGACGATTTCGAATACGGTAAAGTGTGTATGCGCCTTATCAGCGAAGCACGCGAACTCAATCGCGTCATGTTTGCGGATGAAGACCGTGCTTACAAACTCGCTCTGCTCGAAGAGGCGGCGACCATGCGGTTCCATGAAAACGCCAATATCGCCCTCGATGAATCGCTCCACAAAATGAAAAAAGGGTTTTTCAAAGACGACGTCGACAATACTCTCGATAACCTCTCTACCAAATACATTGTCGCATTGTTAGGAACGAAACGCTCCACGATGACCATCTACTACAAAGGGTGGCGTGGATTTTTGAGCTACGGTTTAGGCAATACCTCAATCATCGGAAACGGTTTTCTCACCGAATATCCCGATTACGATTTTATCGTTGATGTCGGTACGCGGGGAACGATGAGTTTACGCGGGCATAATCGTGTCGATGTCGCTGAAATGGCGAATGAATGGGTTGGCGGAGGGGGACACCCTAACGCGGCAGGCGGACGTATCCAAGGATTCAAAGAGCAATTCCGCTACGACAAAGTAAAACGCCAAATGGAAGACTTGCTCGCCAACAAAGAGGCGATGCCTGGGAAATTGCCGCATAAGATTGAAGAGTAACGTAACAAGGATTCAATCTTGATTCAAATCAACAGCCTCACCAAAAGCTACGGAACGCGCGTCCTCTTCGAAAACCTCTCACTGCGCCTTAACGCGGGGGATAAAGTCGGTTTCGTCGGACGCAATGGGACGGGCAAATCGACCCTCTTTAAAATCATCCTCGGCGAAGAACCCTATGACAGCGGCGAAGTGATCATCCCAAAAAATTACCGCATCGGAACACTCCGCCAACACCTCCACTTCACCCATAAAACCGTCCGTGAAGAGTGCGCATCGGCACTGAGCGCCGATATGGCACACGAGGTCTATCGCGTTGAGAAGATCCTCTTCGGTCTGGGATTTACTGCTGAGGATTTGGAGAAAGACCCTCTCAGTTTTTCGGGTGGATACCAAATCCGTCTCAACCTCGTCAAACTCCTCGTCACCGAACCGAATCTTCTCCTGCTCGATGAGCCGACCAACTACCTCGACATTGTCTCACTCCGCTGGCTCGCATCGTTCATCAGAGCGTTCGAGGGGGAAGTGATCCTCATCACCCACGATCGCGATTTCATGGATTCGGTCACCACCCATACGATGGGACTTCGGCGCAAAAACGTCAGCATCATCCGAGGCGGTACCCGCAAATACTACGACCTGATGGATCAGGAGGATGAGCTCTACCTCAAGACCAAGGCCAACCACGACAAAAAGCGGGCCGAATTAGAGGATTTCGTCGCCCGCAACAAAGCTCGTGCATCGACAGCGACCCAAGCGCAATCTAAACAAAAAGAGCTCGACAAGATGGGGATTATGGAAGATCTGGAGGGGGAGAAGAGCCTCGCATTTAGCTTCAGCTACGCCCCAACCCCCGCCAAGCTCGTTATGCAAGCCAAAGCACTCTCTTTTGGCTACAGTGCAAACGAACCGCTGTTCCAAAACCTCTCATTTGCTTTGGAAAAGGGAAAACGCCTCGCCATCATCGGGAAAAACGGTAAAGGAAAATCGACCCTGCTCAACTGCCTCGCGGGGCTACTCACCCCAAGCGGTGAGATTACCTTTCACCCCTCTACCGCTATTGCCCACTTCGGACAAACAAACATCGACCGTCTTGATAAAAACCATACGGTGACACAGGAAATCCAAAGTGCCGATCCTAGCATGAACAACGTCCGTATCCGCTCCATTTGCGGAACCATGATGTTCAGCGGCGACGATGCCGATAAAAAGATCAGCGTCCTATCGGGTGGAGAGCGCAGCCGAGTTATGCTTGGCAAAATCATCGCTACCCCCGCAAACCTCCTCTTTTTGGATGAGCCGACCAACCACCTCGATATGTACTCGATCGATGCTTTGACCGATGCGATCAAAGCGTTCGAAGGCTCCGTCGTCCTCGTCACCCACTCAGAGATGATGCTCCGCGCCCTCGCCGACGCCCTCGTCATCTTCCGCGAGGGGAATGCGGAGTTTTTCAACGGCACCTACGATGAGTTTTTGGAGAAAATCGGCTGGGACGAAGAGATCATCGATGCTCCGAAACCCGTAAAAGCGACCCCCAACACCAATAAAAAAGAGAACAAACAGCTCCGAGCCACCCTCGTGCAAGAACGTTCCAAACTCCTCAGCCCGCTGAAAAAAGAGGTCGAGCATTGCGAAAATACGATCATGAAACTCGAAGAGAAACTCAAAACTTCTCATGATCTTTTAACCACCTATTCCAATCAAGGGGAGACCTCCAAACTCCTCGAACTTTCAAAAACCGTCGGTGAAGATGAGAAGCAAATAGAAGAACTGTTCGAGCGTCTCGAAATCGCAAGCGACGAAATCACCCGTATCGAGTGCGAGTACGAGGCGAAACTTGCCGAGCTCTAAAATCCGACTCGACAAACTCCTCTCCTCACTGGGATATTGCAGTCGTCGCGAGGTTGCCATACTCCTCAAAGATGGTCTAATCACCCATACCGACAATATCACCCTCAAATCCGATACCAAAGTCTCCCATGACGCAATCCAATTCGACGGAGAGCCGCTTGATCCGCCACAGGGGATGGTGATTATGATGCACAAGCCCATAGGGTATGTGTGCAGCCATGATGACGGAGAGGGACGTCTTGTCTATGATTTGTTGCCTGAGCGATGGCGCAGACGTGATCCGAAAATCTCCACCGTCGGACGCCTCGATAAAGATACCAGTGGACTATTGCTCCTCACCGATGATGGAGTACTGCTCCATCGCCTCACCTCTCCAAAGCATCATGTCCCTAAGTGCTACGAAGCGACGCTGGATCGACCACTACAAGGCAATGAAGCGGAGATTTTCGCTTCAGGTACCCTAATGCTCAACGGCGAAAAATCACCCTGCCTCCCTGCCAAACTCACCATAATCGATGAGACTCATGCGCATCTTGAGATCACCGAGGGGCGATACCATCAGGTACGTCGAATGTTCGCGGCGGTAGGGAACCATGTCGTCTCCTTGCACCGCTCGTCATTTGGGGATTTGATACTGGGGGATTTAAAGGTAGGAGAGTATAAAATAATTTCTCTCATTTAAAAACTAAATTCATATATGGAGATATAGTGATAGACAATATTAAGGATTCAATTAAAGCTAAACTCTACGACTTTGCCTACACTCCCTTTATGAGTTCATTTATCATTTCATGGATTATCCTAAATCACAAATATCTACTCATTTATTTTGGTGATGAAAAACTCGCTGATAAGATCACACTACTTGATAAACATATTTTTAAGACAATCTCTATTATAGGCTATGATTGGTGGACATATCAATTTTGGTATCCTCTTCTTATTGCACTTTTTTATGTATTCATATATCCATTTTTTGCACTCCAATTCTATAACGCTACTCTTTGGTATAATAAAAAATCGATGGCGATTAAACAACGTATCGAAGATGAGACCCCAATCACACAGGAAAGAGCTCGCGAGCTTAAACGCGAACATTACAAGTTGGCGGATGAACGAGATCAAGCACTCGATAGACTCAAAGAACGTGAAAAAGAACATGCTGAAACTCTCCAAGATGCTCTTAAACCTCTGCAAAACGAGATTGAGGCTCATATAACTGCTCATAATGTATCTAACAAGCTAATCGAAGCATTAAAAGCAGAAAATGAGTCGTTAAAAAAATCGTTGGAAACTTTGCCGGCTATCACGGCTGAACGAGATCAACTCAAAGATCAATTTGACAAGATGGTATATTTAGATACTTCTGAAGATTCTAATGAAACAGCATTTGCACGACCTACTAATATTGAAGCTCCAAATGTAGTAATTCAAACAGAAGATGACCGCACAAAAATTTTAAGATTTTTTTATGAAAGCAATTACAAAACAACATATGAAGACACTGTACTAGATTTAATTGTACAAAAAACAAAAATCCCTCGTCCAAAAGCACAAAAACTTTTAAATATGTTAATTGAAAACAACATATTAAGACGTGATTCAAGTGCTAAAATTTCGATCACACCAAATGGGAATGAAATCCTGATAAATATGTTTGATCATGAAAAAGAGCAATAAATATTAGAGTTTTCAATCTGCACCCCAAATGTGGCACTCACTTCCCTTTCCCCTTTTGACAAAAAAAGCATAGAGGGATATAATTTAAAAAATTGAAAAAGGAGTTTAGGATGCACTACACCAAACAAACCATTCTCAGCTACCTTACAACACATATCCAAGAATTTAAAACCAAATACGGTGTACAGCAAATCGGGCTGTTTGGCAGTTACGCAAGAGACGAAGCGAGCGATGAAAGCGACATCGATCTTTATGTCCACCTCGAAAAAAACACATTCGATGCACTCAGTGGTTTATGGGTTCAAATCGAAGCTGACCTACGCAAAAAAGTAGATTTGATCGCTTCCCATGCTCACATGAGACCGGGATTAAAAAGCACTATCGAAAATGAAGTGATTTATGGATAAAAAGAGCGCACAAGAATTATTGGAATTCATCGCTGAAAGTATCCAAATCATTAAAAAGAGAATGCTACCGATAAAAAGTATCGATGACTTTTTGGATACCGAAAAAGGTCAAGAAAAACTCGATTCTATCTTGATGCGTATCCAAGCAATCGGCGAAGCTACCAAAAATCTAAACAAGAGAAATGCGGAACTCCTTGAAGCGTACAGAGACAACACCTACTGGAGTCAAGTCATCAAAACGAGAGAAGTTATTTCACACCACTACATCGACATTAACGCTGAAATCGTTTTTGACATTGTGACCAATAAATTAGATGATTTATACTCTGTCATAAGTACAATCCTCGAAAAAGAATTTGCGCAAAGATAGGAGGGGCTCCCCTTATCCCCTTTCGCTATAATCACACCATGATTATCCACAACAGCCCCTCTTTTATCATTGCCCACAAAAATGCCGGAATCAATTTCCACTCCGAAGACTCGGCAGGGTTTGTCGTGCAAATGTCCGAGCAGTTCGGTATCCCCCTTTTCCCCGTTCATCGTCTCGATAAAATGACCTCTGGGCTGGTGATCCTCGCCAAAAACTCCGAAACGGCGGCACAGTTTGGGAAAATGTTTGAAAACCGAGAGATCGAGAAATACTACCTCGCGATCTCGATGCGAAAACCAAAAAAAAAGATGGGATGGATAAAAGGGGATATGGACAAAGCGCGGCGGGGGGATTACAAACTCCTCTCCACTATGAACAACCCCGCCATCACCCAGTTCGTCAGCTGTGCTCTGCGTACCCATGAGCGGGGATTTCTTATCAAACCTCATACAGGGAAAACCCATCAAATCCGTGTCGCATTGAAATCGCTCGCTTCTCCCATCGCGGGGGATGAGCGCTACGCGGCATCGGATGAGGCACGTAAAGAGGATCGGGGTTATCTCCACGCTTATGCATTGCGGTTTACCTTTGACAATGAAACATTTGAATTTGTTTCGCCACCCGATGAAGGGGAACGGTTTATGAGTGAGGAATGCAAAAAACAACTTGAGCTCTGGAACCAGCCATGGAAGCAGTTTTGAAAACCTTTACCTATGAGCCTATGAGCGACATCCTTTTATGGGCAACTGAAGCGCTCAAAGAATCCTATACCATCACCGTTGAAGTACTCAATCCCGATATCGGTCGCGGACACTATGCAGGTGAAAGTATCCCGATCAATGAAACCGAATATCTTTACCGAAGCTACAAAGCATGGAGTGATATGGGGGAACTACTGTTCTGTCGTATGCTTACACCAAAACCGCTTAGTCAACATACTGTTGCTATTACGTTCGAAAAACTTGATCTCAGTGATTCGTTTCACCGCAGTGAAGTATCCGAAGAAAAATACGGAACCGAATCCCGTTTCGCTGCCATCCATAAAAATGAAGAACCTGCATTTATGAGTGCCTATCTGCGTGCATTGCGAAGTGTCAAAGTGGGAGAGAAAAAACGGATTCTGAATTTAGGGATCAATACGGGGGATGAATTCGACCTTATCCGCCGTATTCTGCCTCACGAAGCGTATATGAACATAGAATTTGTGGGTATCGACTTTTCCTCAAGCGCCATCGCTGTTGCACGGGAACGGTTCGATGAGGGGAATGCCACGTTTTACGTCCAAAATATTAATGATCTTGCTGCATTGGATTTAGGACGGTTCGATCTCATTGTCACGATCGGGACATTACAAAGTACTGGCGTAGAGTTTAAATCACTCTTTGCTTCTTTGGTGCAGGAGTATTTGAGCAAAGAGGGATCAATGATTTTGGGCTTTCCAAACTGCCGTTGGATGGGTGGAGAGATGATTTACGGAGCGAAAGCCCCCAATTATCCCTATTCGGAAATGTCGATACTGATCAAAGATATCTATTATTGTAAAAAATATTTGCAGCAAAAAAAATTTCGTGTTACGGTAACGGGCAAAGATTATCTTTTTTTGACTGCGACAAAAATCGGCTAAACTTATTTACTGCCGTCCCATACATCATTTTTTATTGCGTGTTTATGATGGATTTCATCTATAATTTTATCGGTTTTCAAATGGTAAACCCCTTTATCGGGTGTTATACAAAATATTTCAAATTCGTCAATATGGGGATTTTGCTTGACAACTACCTCTTTGATGTTTAACTCATCGGCAAACTGACGAATAGCCGCTACAGCATGGATATCTCCGGTAGTAATTTTGACGATCAAATCCCCTTTATATCCGGCATAGGTGTTGATATTATCAATGTCAAAATCCAATGCATATTGAATAATCTGTTTTCGCTCTGCTTGCATAATGTTCTCCTTTTTTGAAAATCATTAACTTATTGTAACCAAAATCGTCATTGAAATAGACATGTTATAATTAAATATGAAAAAATTTATCCTCTTTGACCATGACGGGGTACTCGTCGAAACAGAACTTTGGTATTTTCGCGCCAATCAAAAAGCGATGCAGGAGCTTGGAGTAACACTTGAGCTCGACTACTATCTCGAACTGATGAAACACGGCGGGAACTGGTGGGAATTGGCGCTGAAACAAGGGGTGAGCCTCGATGAAGTAAACCGTGCCCGTGAACGCCGAAGTCGCTACTATCAGCACTATCTTCAAACAGAGAATATCACGATTCATGGAGTGGAAGAGGTATTATCGGCTCTTTCGAAAGATTATCGAATGGGAATTGTAACCACCTCTAGACGAGTCGATTTCGACCTCATCCACCGCAACGACCGTATCACACGTTTTATGGAGTTTGTTTTGTGCGAAGAGGACTACCCCCGAGCCAAACCTCATCCTGATCCCTATCTTAAAGGACTCCAACTCTTTAATGCCCATCCAAAAGAATCAATCGTGGTTGAAGACTCACAACGAGGGCTCACCTCTGCCGTATTAGCGGGGATTGAATGCGCTATCGTCAAAAATGATTTTACCGCCAGCCACGATTTCAGCGCAGCCACCTACCGAATCGATTCATTGGACGATTTACTTGGATTGTTGACCCGTTAACGCTATTGCGCTACGATAAGAGATTCGTCCTAAAGGAAAATAATGATTAAACTGCTTTTATCACTGTTTCTTACTTTGGGTTCTCTTCATGCCCGTTCAGGAGTTGAAGCGATCAATCTCTCATTGGAGTCTTTGGGAAGCATAGAGACATTGGATGATACCCAAGTTCTTGATAAAACACTGGACAACTATCGCGGGACGATCAAACCTCTCTATCATCGTTATACCCAAACCACAACCGAATTTGAAAAAATAAAAACTAAATTCGAAGCCGAAGGAATCCCAACTTTTTTTGCCCTTATCCCCTACTCCGAGTCCAAATTCAATCCTACTATTCGGGGGTATGGGACTGCCGGATTATGGCAATTTGGGAAACAAAGCGCTAAAAATTTCGGTCTTAGCATCAAAAAAGGGAACGATGAGAGACTCGATCCCGATCGCTCGACCGATGCGGCGATACGCTATATTAAACATCTCAAACGGGAATTCGGAAGCTGGTATCTGGCCGATTTTGCCTACGCGATGGGTGAGGGGACGCTGAAACGGCTGATTCAACATAACGGGAGTAAAAAGATTTCGGTACTGCTCAAAGATCCCCATTTTCCCTCTGGGACAAAAGCCCATTTTGCCAAAACACTTCTTCTGGACGCCAAAATACACTACACAAAAACGGATGAGGAAAAAAGTGAAGAGTAATAGCCAAACGGGCTTTGCTCCGTTGGCATTCTAAAAAATATTACTTAGCCAATATTGGTATAGACGGCTTGGACGTCATCGTCCTCTTCGATACGGTCAATCAGTTTTTCGATATCGACCATCTGTTCATCGGTAAATTCAACCGTCGTATTCGGGATACGTTCCAACGCCGCTTTGGTCGGAACAATTCCCATCTCTTCAAGAGCAGCAGAGAGGGTTCCAAACGCGGTGTAATCCCCGTATATCGTCACTTCTCCATCTTCCTCTTCAATCGTTTCAATCCCGGCATCGATAAGGGCAAATTCGAGCTCTTCGAGATCCATTTCCGGTTTAGCAAAACTAAATACCGCTTTGCGGCTGAACATAAATTCAAGCGAACCGTTGTTGAGCATCTCCCCTTTGGCTTTTCCAAAATAACTGCGGATATTGGCGACGGTTCGGGTATTGTTATCGGTCGCGCACTCGACGAAGATCAACGCGCCGTGCGGTGCTTTACCCTCGATATTGACTTCCAAAAGGGTAATTGCATCTTTTCCGGTCGCCCGTTTGATGGCAGCATCGATGTTGTCTTTGGGCATGTTTTGCGCTTTTGCCGTCAAAATCGCCGTACGAAGTTTCGGGTTCATGTCTGGGTCGCTTCCCCCCTCTTTGGCCGCCATCGTGATGATTTTGCCCAATTTCGGAAATACTCTCGACATATTGCCCCAGCGCTTCATTTTAGCGGCTTTACGGTATTCAAACGCTCTTCCCATACGGTACGCTCCTGATCAAATCTAAAAATTATCGGAATTATAGCGGGTTTAGGAGGGATGTTCAAACGTTTCGGAAAATCCGAAACGAAAGTATTGTAGAAAAATTATTCGTCGATAAAGACGATATCGCTTTGGATGTTGTTGAAAAGGAGTGAGCGGTTATCCACACGGTGTTGATACAAGAACGTATTAGGTTCCATCGAGCGAAGCACCGTCGTATTGTAATAATAGGCATTCGAGCAGCGTCCCACAAACAAAAATGAGAACAACAGTTTGATACGGGGATTTTCGAACATCTCATGCGGCTGAGCCAAAAAGGTAAGTCCAAATTTTTTAAGATTGACAAGGTCAAAAATATAAAACATAAAGTCTTCAAATTTGGTGTAAAACCCTTCCAAACTTGCTATCTCTTGCATGATGTAATAGTAGTTATCCAACAACTCCCGCTTTTGCATCATTTGAGAAAGTTTACTTTTGATGTCACGTTTACTGGCAAAAAAGGTAGGGCTAACCGCCATATAGATGTTTTTACGCTCATTGATTGCCTTGTCCAATGCACTGTTAAATGCATCACTTTCATCAAAACACATGTAGTGAAATTCAGCCCCTCTTTTAAACTTCTCCTCTACCTGATCGGGAGTCGGATTGGAAAAATCAAGATAAAGAGTCGGGATACCGCTGTCAATAACAAACTCACGAATTTTATTGGCCAAATGGGTTTTCCCCGATCCCGGTTCTGCCAAAATGAGGGTATTTTCACGTAAAACGCGATCTTGGAGTTCAAGGGCAGCAATAGAGCTTTTAAATTTTCCGATTTTTCGTTTCATGGTCTTGTCCACAGATAATATTTATGAAGCACAGTATAGCGGATTTAGAGATAAAGAAGAGTCATATGATACCAATAGTGACGTCTTATTGCCACGCCTCTTGCGTAATCGTAACATCCCCGCGATCACTGTGAAGACTCAGTTCTCCATCACTAATCGTACATTGCAATCGCATTGATCGCTCGCGCAATGTTTCAATCCCCTCGCTGTGCAGATGGATAACACGGAGATTTTTGAACCGTCCGAACGTAGCCCCGTATTGTTTCCACCATGCCACCGCCGCTTTATGATTATAGGTGCACACAATGACATTCTCAGCTCTTCCGCACGCTTTACGCAGCCGCTTCTCATCCACCTGCCCCAGATCGATCCAGACCATGATATCACCGCCATAGTCCTTTTCCCACAGATCAGGCTCATCATCCGCACCGATCCCTTTGGTTATAACAAGACGTTCGCTCGCGTTAAGGGCAAAAGCAACAAGACGAATCATTAGCCGCTCATCGGTCTCAGAGGGGTGCTGAGCTATTGTGATATCATGGGTTTCGTAGTAGTTACGATCCATGTCGGTAATAGAGAGCTGTGCTTTGTAGATCGTCGAACCTGCTGCCATAATGACTCCTTGTAAGTAGAGGATTATGGCATAGCTGGGCTTAGACGCTTATCTAAGTAGAATCTCATGTTTAATTGGTAGAATATGATCATAAATAATATTTAAAATTATTTATTTTAAATACTCAAGGATACTAATGAAACAAAATTTTTCACTTTTTGCATCTATGTTCCTCTTTACTGCTTACGCCGCTCATGCTGGTGAGCAATCTATGAGAGATAATTTAATCGTTTTGTACGGAACTCACAGCTCATATGACATCAGTAATAAAAATAGAAATAGCTATGGTCTTACATATGATACGGAAAAACTAAAACTAAATATTGCAGGTGCATCAGGCATTTTTACTACAAATGCATTATACAAATTTGATCCGTTGCAAGATAGACAATGGTTTGTAAAAGTTGGTGGAAATTACACTCATCAAGACTTCTCAGCTGTAAAATTTACTACGGTTGGTGGTACATTAGCCACTGGTTATATGCTACAAGATGATATTTATGTCGAAGCTGGTGGAAGTATCACGAAATATGATGATACTACTAATCTTACAAATGAGACGATAAAGGCAGCAAGTGCTCATGCAGTAAAACGCTTTGAAACTTCTGTCGGTACAGTGGATACTTCGATGGGTTTTAATCGAATCTATCAAAACATATCTGATGAAAATTTTTACAACGTAACCCTCAATTATTATCCGGTAGATAATGCACGATTCGGGTTTGGGTACGCTTACTCTAACAACAGTATTTCAAACAACTTTACTGTTGACTACGGGTACCTACATTCTAACTACCAAAAAAACCTAACCTTTGATACCACAACGACAACAATTGGCATTCAATTCGCTTTTTCAGATATTACAAATTTTTCAAGCTATAGAATGCCTACAAATATCAAGCGACATATTTCAGAATAAATAATTCAATCTGGATTCCCGCCTTCGCGGGAATGACGAGAGAAAATTTAAAAGCTATAAAAAATTTTCTTAAATTTGTGTATTTTGAAAGTTAAGTGTTAAAGATTACGCTCTATTTTATAGGGGGGCAAGGGGCGTAAACCCCTTGGCTATGCTCAATTAAGCATAGGTGCAAAGATGCACACAAGTAGTAGTGCTAGTACATACCTATCCATAAAGACCCCCTTCTATTGATTCTTTGGAGGGCAAAAAAAAAGGCCGAGGGGTAATTACTCCCTCGACCTATGCCGCTCCATTGAACCAATAGAAAAGTTGTACTAGCAAAAAAATTATAACATATTTTTTACTATTCTAAAACTTACCCTTTGACTTTCGCTTCGATCGTCGCAACGATTGACGGATCTTCGAGGGTCGAAATATCCTGAGTAATCGCTTCGCCTTTCGCGATAGAGCGAAGGATACGGCGCATGATTTTTCCTGAACGGGTTTTCGGTAGACCAGGGACGAAAACGATATCATCACACAATGCGATGTTACCGATCTCTTTTTGGATCACTTTGTTGATCTCTTTGACCATCTCCATCTCTTCACCGACGGTGTCATCGCTTTTGAGAACGATGTAGGCGAAGATCCCCTCACCTTTGATCTCATGCGGTTTACCGACAACCGCTACTTCCGCAACGTTCGGGTGTTTTTTACATGCCGCTTCAACTTCAGCCGTTCCCATACGGTGACCCGATACATTGATAACGTCATCGGTACGTCCAGTTATCGTGATGTAGCCGTCTTCGTCGTAGTTTGCACCATCACCCGTGAAGTATACCGGCACGCCCTCTTTTTTGACATCGCCGAAGTACGATTTGACGAAACGCTCAGGATCACCCCAGATGTTACGGATCATAGACGGCCATGCACGGGTAATACACATGTAACCGCTCTCCCCTTTACCAACAGTTTTACCGGTTTCAGGATCGATAATCTCACCCATGATCCCCGGTAACGGGAACGTAGCACACGCAGGTTTGATCGGTGTCGCACCCGGCAATGGAGAAACAACATGTCCCCCTGTCTCTGTTTGCCAGTAGGTATCGACGATCGCGCATTTGCTGTTACCGACCACTTCGTAGTACCATTTCCATGCCGGAGGGTCGATCGGCTCACCGACGGTTCCGAGGACTTTTAGGGAGCTTAGATCGTATTTTGCAGGCTCATCGGCACCCGTTTTGTGCAATACGCGGATCGCGGTCGGAGCGGTGTAGAATTGGTTAATTTTGTACTCTTCGACCATTTTCCACGGGCGTCCGGCATCCGGATAGGTCGGAACCCCTTCGAACATGATCGTGGTCGCACCCATCGCGAGTGGTCCGTAGACGATGTAGGTGTGTCCGGTGATCCACCCGATGTCCGCCGTACACCAGTAGGTGTCGTTTTCTTTGACGTCGAATACCCATTCCATCGTCATTTGCGCCCAAAGGATGTACCCTGCCGTATTGTGCTGCACCCCTTTTGGTTTACCGGTTGAACCTGAAGTATAGAGGAGGAACATCGGATCTTCCGAATCCATCGGCTCAGAAGCACATACCGGAGACTGATCTTTGATCAATTCGTTGTACGAGTAATCGCGTCCCGCTACCCAGTTGATATCTTCACCGTTACGCTCAACGACAAGAACTTTTTTGACACATTCGCAACCGTGGCTGAGAGCATCGTCTACTACAGGTTTGAGCATGTACGGCTTGTCTTTACGGTATGCACCATCAGCAGTGATAACCACTTTCGCTTCGGCATCGATGATACGGTCGCGCAATGCTTCCGCCGAGAATCCGCCGAAGACGATCGAGTGGATCGCACCGATACGGGTACATGCTAACATCGCGTACGCCGCTTCAAGAATCATCGGCATATAGATAACAACACGATCCCCTTTTTGGACACCGAACTCATTTTTGAGGAGGTTCGCCATACGGTTGACGTTGTAGTAGAGTTCGAGGTAGGTAACGACTTGCTTGTCACCGCGATCCCCTTCGAAAATGATCGCCGCTTTGTTTTTGCGACTATCCAAGTGACGATCGATACATTGGTGAGCGACGTTGAGTTTACCCCCTTCGAACCATTTGACGAAAGGCATATTGCTCTCATCAAGAACGTTAGTAAACGGCTCAAACCAATCTATTTTTTCATTGGCAAAATGTCCCCAGAACCCTTCATAGTCCTCTTGTGCCCATGTTTGTAAATCGTTGTATTCACACATGTTTTTAATGCGGGCATTTTTTGCGAACTCGCGGTTCGGTTGAAAAGTTGGTTTTACGATATCACTCATAGGTAAGGCTCCTTGTGTTTAGTTTAATTTGATTGTATTTTTTAGTTTTATATAGACCATTGCGGTCATGATTGCATCATTCAACGCGTTGTGCTGTCCCATCCTCGGAATCTTCAAATCCCTGAGGATTGTATCAAAGCGTAAATCAATGTTTCCTTGAGGAATCAGAGCAATTTTCTTGTCAAAATAAAGCCCTGACACCTCGATTTGCTGATGAGGAAGTTCGCACCCCAACCACGGTTTGACGAGGCGGTTCATCATCGCCATATCAAACTCCAAATAATACCCTACCAAAGGGCGATTTCCGATAAAATCGAGAAATTTTTTAGCCCCTTCCAACGGCGGGATCCCATTCTCCAAATCACACGGACGAATATGATGGATTTTGATGCTCTCCGAGCTGATCTCGCGTGAAGGTTTTAAGAATAATTCAAAGCTCTGTGAGGTCAAAATACGATCCCCTTTTACTTTGACCGCACCGATGCTCAGTATCTCGTCTTTTTTGGTATTCAACCCCGTTGTTTCGGTATCAAACACAACGACTTCATCCCCCTCGTAAAGATCAAACATCCATGCGTAATTCTCATCCCTCAATCCACGACGATTCCAAGCACGCTTGAGTGAAGCGAACATCAGACCACCATCCCCAAATGGAAATGGTAGGTGAGGAATTTTTTGAACGTATTGACAATTTTAAACGCATCTTTGAGCAGATCTCTTTCCGGTTTGCTCAATAATTTCGGGTTGACATAATTGTGTTCATTACTCCCCTGTTTTTGTCCCAGAATAAACCGTAAACGGATACTAAGGAGCGTGTCGTACGCTTCGATCAGCTCATTGGCAAATTCCCGATCAAATATCCCCTTGTTATTGAGTTCTTTGATTCGCTCGGTGGTGTTGGTGGAGCCGATTTTGTGTTCCAAAGAGAGTATGCGGATACCGTGTACAATCGCAAAAATCCCCCCTTTTTTGATATCAAATTCGCTTCCGTGTTCAGCACGTCCCAAAATGAAACTGCCGATCAGCGAGAGAGGGGTTTCAAACGCCAACGCCGCTTTGGCGGCATGGGCCAAGATATCGCTTCTCCCTTCGAAATGTTCATCCAAATAACGGCGGCATTCGAAAAGCAACTCACAATCCCCGGCAACACAATGAGCGTCTAGAAAAATTGACAATCCCATCAACGCTTCCTCTCCCATCGTATCAACCCATCCGCTGATGAGCTTTTTATACTCACTGACGTTTCGTCTCCAATAGGGATTGCTCACCATCACGTTTCCGTTGCATTTAGGAAATCCTAACTGTAACAGATAGCTATTGAGCTGCATCATGTACGGTTCAAACAGCGCAGCATCTTCTCCGTCACGGATGATCAGAGCGTTATCTTGATCGGTACGTAAAATCTGCTCTCCTCTCCCCTCAGACCCCATAACAATCAACGCACATTTGTCCTGCATCGGCTGCGGAACAACCATCTCAAAAACTTTTCGATAGGTTTTGGCGTTAAGTTCGCTCACCAATTTCGATACGTAGCGTACTTTTACCCCTTTGCCGGTCAACGACCGAACCAGATGGGTCAACGAACGCTGTGCGCTTTGGAGTTCATCAATACTGGTCGATCGTTCAATTGAAGCGGCGATGAGATGGGTATGATTCGCGAAATGGCTGAGGAGATCGAGCTGCTCCAAAATCCCGATAATCGTCTCGTTTTCAACGACGATCAAACGCTTCACCCCATGTTTGGTGAAGAGTAAAAGGGCATTGAAGAGAAAATCGCTCCGTTCAATCGTAATCAACCCGTATGTCGCAATCTCGTGAATCGGATCATTGCGGCTTTTGTCGCTCAAGAGCAATTTCTCACGTAAATTCGTATCGGTAACGATACCGATCTCTTCTTCTTTTTTTACCAAAATGACGTTCGCATTTTGATCCGCCATCTGACGTAACGCATCTTTGATCGGCATAGAACCATCGACAAAACACGGCGTATGCAAATAGATTTCATCAACACGCGAAACCATAAAAGGGGTCAATTCGCTTTGATGCTGACGCTCTTTGAGGCTTTGGTGCTTGGTGATAAAATCTTGCATAAAATAGTTTTGAAACGATTCGACGTCTTGGAGAAGATTGAGAAAAGATTCTTTGGGGAGTTCGTAGCAGATAAGATCTTCGGCAACGCTAAAAGTGCTTTGGGTATTTCCATAGATCAGGGAGTTGGCGTCAAAGCTGTCGCGCTCCCCATAGACATTTTGGAGTTCACCCTCGACACTCTCATTGACGATACCTTTGATGATAATATAGAGCGATTCAGCCCGCACCCGAGGGTTGATTAAAACCGTCTCCTTGGGATAATAGGCAATATCCATCTGGGTCATCAGTTTTTCGATCTCCCGTTCCCCCAAAAGGTCAAACGGGTGGATCGACATCAATAGCGCTTTTTGGTCAAAAAGACTCAAAAGTGACTCCTAAAAAATTCGTAAATCTGCCCGTGAGGACAGATATGTCATTAGTGCTCTACCGCACCCTCTGCACCGATACCGGTTTGTGATCGAACATTTTGCGCTTCAAACGCTTCGCGCTCTTTTGCTGCACTGTCGCTGTTATCGGTAATCGAGAAGAACCAGATTCCCACAAACGCTGCCGTTACTGAGAACAATGCCGGGTATTTGTATGGGAAAATCGCTTCAGCGTTTTTCAAAACATCCACCCAAACGGTTGGCCCAAGTACTACAAGAACTGCCGCAGTCAATAGACCGAGTGATCCACCGAGCAATGCACCGCGTGTTGTCAATTTTGACCAGAACATAGATAGGAACAAAATCGGGAAGTTTGCCGATGCAGCGATCGCAAACGCCAACCCTACCATGAACGCAATGTTTTGATCTTCAAATGCAATACCGAGGTAAATTGCGATGATACCCAACACAACCGTAGAGATTTTAGAGACTTTCATCTCCATCATTCCATCTACACGTCCTGCACGGAGAACCGATGCATACAAGTCATGTGAAATTGCCGAAGCACCCGCCAATGTAAGACCTGAAACAACCGCAAGGATTGTTGCAAACGCTACCGCAGAGATAAATCCGAGGAAGAAGTCTCCACCAACCGCATGTGACAAGTGAATCGCCGCCATATTATCACCACCGAGGATCGGATATCCGCCGTCAATCGCTTGTTTTGCCACATCAAGATACTGAGGATTTTGGAAAACCATTACCGTCGCACCAAAACCAATGATGAATGTCAAGATATAGAAATACCCGATAAATCCTGTCGCATAGAAAACCGATTTACGTGCCTCTTTAGCATCGCTAACGGTGAAAAAGCGCATAAGAATATGTGGTAGACCCGCTGTACCGAACATCAATGCAATACCGAGTGAAATCGCAGAGATCGGATCACTGACCAATCCGCCCGGAGCCATAATGTCTGTCGTCCCTTTGAGTTCAACCGCTTTGGCAAACAACGATTCGAAGTTAAAGTTATAGTGAGCCATAACCGCAACCGCCATAAACGTAGCCCCTGAGAGCAACAAGAACGCTTTGATGATTTGAACCCAAGTCGTTGCCAACATCCCACCGAACGTGACGTAGAGAATCATCAATACACCGACGAGGATAACCGCCACTTCATACTCAAGACCGAAAAGAAGTTGGATCAATTTTCCAGCCCCTACCATTTGAGCGATCAAGTACAAAATAACCGTTACGATTGAACCGAACGCCGCCAATGTACGGATAGGCGTTTGACGCAAACGATACGATGCAACGTCCGCAAATGTATATTTACCGAGGTTACGAAGCTGTTCAGCAACCATGAAAAGGATAATCGGCCAACCGACCAAGAAACCGATTGAATAGATCAATCCATCATACCCTTTTGCGTATACGAGAGCCGAAATACCCAAAAATGATGCAGCAGACATATAATCCCCTGCGATCGCCATACCATTTTGGAATCCAGTAATCCCTCCGCCGGCAGTATAGAAATCTTTTGCCGTTTTGGTACGTTTTGCTGCCCAGTAGGTAATACCCAATGTTGCACCGACGAAAATCAAGAACATGATGATTGCCGACATGTTCAGCGCTTGTTTTTCCACTTCACCGCTCAAAGCATCACCGGCAAACGCGGCGAAACTGGAGAGAAGTACTAATAGTAATGTTTTCATCATTCTCCCTTTGCTTTACTTTTGATTTTAGCCGTAAGTTCATCGAACTCACCGTTCGCACGACGAACATAAATCCCCGTCAAAACAAACGCACTGATAATAACACCGACACCGACCGGAATCCCTACCGTCGTAACTGAGCCCGCTGAAAGCGGTGTCCCCAAAAGTTTTGGATCAAAAGCGATCACCAAAACAAACCCGAAATAGATCACAAGCATAACAATCGTCAACATCCAAGCGAATTTACTGCGCTCTGCTACGAGCTTGATGTAATCGGGATCGTTTTTGATCATATCAACCATATCTTGTTTCATGACTTATCCTCCTTTAAAAGTTATAGTTTGCAATAAAGCGGTATTCGTCCCAGCTAACTGCACCATTTTTTGATGCAGTCGCATCTACATGACGTTCATAAAATTCATCCGTAAAATTTGCACGAAAACGTAGTTGCAATTTTTTAATTGATTCGGGAACAAAAATGATATCAAATCCAGATTCTGATGCCGTCCATGCATTATTAGCTGAATAGCCGTTTAAAGCATCCATATCATACTCAACATAATAGGCACTGGTATTTAAGTTGATACCAAAATTTTTCCAATCGTATCCAGCAGCAACTTTCCATGCATCGGTTCCCGCCATAAATTGATGGCGGGATACCATCCCTTGTGTATATGCCGGCATACCACCCCATGGAGAAATGGTGCCTCCATTAGCAGCTGCACTTGAATCTTTAGTATTATGTGAAAGTGCTGCCGAGAGATCAAAGTTAGCAACTTTTACCCCAAGTTTTGCCGCAAGAAAATCACTTTCAACTTTGTTAATTTTATTATTAGAACCTACATCTTGCTCATTTATCCATTGAGCTGCAACATAGGGTGCTACACCGCTTGCATACGACCAACCGTAATTGGCTTCAGCATATACGGCATTGAGAATATCATGCGCATAATAATCCCATAATTGAAGTTTTAATCCCGGAATTCCACTATAAATTGCTGCTGCAACACTTACACCTGCGGTATTGTCACCAATAGCATATTTACCCATGTTTTCAAAATCACCAGCATGAGTTCGTGAATCAACTAGAGAATAACCCGATGTTACACTCAAGACAGCATTTCCAGCACTAGCAGATGCATCATATACTCGACCAAATGTCCCTTGTGCAAATTTTGTAACATGTGCCGCGACCAATGTTGTGTCTTTTACATCGGTATTACTCAACACATACGCTTCAAAAAGGTTAGGAAGCATACGGGCATCATCACTTCCCGCCATAGGAGTATCAAGCTTTTGACGGCCACCTTTAAATGTTGTGTTGCCATTTTTGTATTGAAGATACGCTTCTCCAAGATAGAAAAGATTTTCATTTTTATCACCAAGTAAAGTCGGATCTACTTGGAAGTAATCGTTTCTCGGACTTCTTAGGCCTACACCAATAGCCGTGTATGCAGCAGCACCAAGACTAACACCATTAAATGATCCAGTTTCATATTTCAAATAACCACCAATAGTATTGGCTTTACGCGTATAATCTTCACCTATACGTGTAGGGCCACCAAAAGTACGAGTGTCTTCATACTCACGGCTGATAGTAAATTCGCGAAACTGTCCACTTACTTTTCCTTCACTCAACATACTCTCCAAGCTATCCGCTGCCATGGCATTCACAACAAGAGCTGACGCCAAAAGCGACAGAGATACTGTACCTCTCATATGCACTCCTCTAAGTTTTTAACAGTGTCATTATGAAAACAAAACGTAGCATGAACGTAGCAAAGGTGAAATTAGAAAAAATTATCGTCAGAAAGTTGAAAAAGCGGGTGTAAATGTGTAAAAAAGTAACTTATTGATTACGCGGTATATCGATCATGTAACCTAATGCACGGATATTTTGAATGAAATCTTCTTTGAGCGATTTCTTGAGACGACTTACTTCCGCCCGGATCGTAGCGTTGTCAACATACTCTTCGTCCCATACATAGGAGCGAAACTGGTCAAAATCGACCACACGCCCCCGATTTCGGGAGAGGAGATCGATAATCTGTAGTTGGCGTTTGGTAAGAGGTTGTGTTACATTTTCACACATCAATGTCGAAGTAGAGGCATCGTAGCTGTAACTTTTTGATAGTCGAAGGTGACTTTGAGGCAAAACACAATTTTGCATCACCTTATCGATGCGCAAAGAAAGCTCTTTGAGATGAAACGGTTTTTTGAGATAATCGTAGCATCCCAGATCATACGCACGGCTGATCCCCTCGATATCCACCAATGCACTGATATAGATAGCTGGGGTACGTATTTTTAATCCATGAAGTGATTCGAGTAATTCCAATCCGTTGATCCCCGGAACGTTAATATCCAAAATAAGGAGATCAAATGGCTCTTTTTTAAGGTATTCCAGAGCATCACTTCCATTATGGAACAATGTTACACGGTGTCCCAACGAGAGTAAGTATTCATGGATCGCTTCGGAGAGCATCTGCTCGTCTTCAAGCAACAGTATTTTCACTATTACCCTTTTTAAAAGTGTATTCAAATCGCGTAAGCTCGATATCCGATTTAATCGTTATCTCCACTCCGTCCTCATCACATATCGATTTGACGAGGCTCAACCCCAATCCAAACCCGTCTGTTTTTTTCTTCTCCCTATAGTATGCCTCGAAAATCTTTTGGGAATCATGAATTTTTTCTGAATGGCTCTCTACCCAAAATCGGCACTCCATTACATTGCATTCCACACCGACATGGATTATTTCACCCTGCTTTGTATACTTAATAGCATTTGTTAGATTGTTATCGATGACACGCTGCAATTTGGTTTCGTTGAACTGTATCCACGCGGGGAACTCAGGTTTTTGGTAGAGAAACGTAAGATTGGAAAAATGGGCAACCTCATCGAAAAATTCGAGCCGTTTTTGAACGTATTCACTGAGTTCGATCGGTTTTTTCGGATATTCAATCTGATCTTTTTTGACCAAATAGCTCAGATCATCATAAATACTAAAGATATTTTTGACGGCTGCTTCGATTTTTGCCAAATAACGGTTACGCCCCTCATTCATTGAAAAGAGTTCGATATTGGCCATAATCACCGAGAGAGGAGTATGGGTTTCATGGATCGCATAACGGATGAACTGTTTATGCGATTCGAGTAATCCTTGGGAAAACCGCTGCTCCTCTTCGAGCGCTTCGTTTTTTTGCTGCAATGCTTGCGTTTTAAACCGTACCCGCTCTTCTAAGCCTGCGTTGAGTGCTTGGAGCGACTCTTTTTGCTCTGAAATGGTCGATCCCATCTCATTTGCAAACCCAGCCATCCGTTTGAATTCACTAAAATAAAGCTCTTCTGAATCAATTGACGCCCTATTCTCATGAGCCGATTCAAAAAATTCCATAAACCGTTGCATATCTCGGGCAATCATACTATTGACTACTTTAGTAATCCCAAAAATAAATCCGAACAGAATCAACGCCAACGTCGAAATTTCGACGATAACTTTGATTAACCGCCCTTTGAGTGCATGAGGGTCACCATGTATTCCGATGAGGGTTTCGTCCGCCGACATCGCAAATTGGCGATATTCATCATAAATCAGCAACGAAGAGAAAATAACGGTGAAAAAGAGGATAAAAACAATCGTATAAAAGTTCAGATCACGGAGCGAAATGTTATTCAACCGACGCTGTAACCACGACTCCATACGACCTCCCTCAATTAATTTCCCTTATTATAACCGATTCTCTCCCCTTGGTTAAGATTACTCCATTATAATTTCAAAAATTCTATATTGAGGATTCACACACATGTTCGGACGTAAAGAACTTAAAAATTACAATGCTACCGCAGAAGAGCTCGCCTCTTTTCAATGGGCCAAAATGACCACTTCCAAAGGGGTTATGTGGATTAAACTCTATCAGGACGAAACCCCTAATACCGTAGCCAACTTTGCCGCTCTCGTCAATGACGGTTTCTATAACGGCCTTAACTTCCATCGCGTTATCCCGGGGTTCATGGCGCAGGGAGGATGTCCTCACGGCACCGGAACCGGCGGACCGGGTTGGGCTATTCCGTGTGAAACGGCATTGAATAAACACCGCCACGTCAAGGGTGCACTCTCTATGGCGCACGCAGGACCGAACACCGGTGGAAGTCAATTCTTCATCTGTTTTGTCAGCTGTCCTCACCTTGACGGTGTTCACACCGTATTCGGCGGTATCGAAGCGGATGACAAAGAGTCTATGAGCGTTCTTGATTCTATTGCAATGCGCGACACCATTGAATCTGTAGAAATTTTGGCAGAAAAAAACTAAACCGTGCTCGTCCATATCTGCTGTAGCGTCGATTCCCACTTCTTTATCGAAAAACTGCAGCAGGAATACCCCGACGAAAAACTCGTCGGGTTCTTCTATGATCCCAATATCCACCCCTACAGCGAATATCAACTCCGTCTACTAGATGTTGAGCGAAGCTGTCAAAAACTGGGGATTGAGCTGATAGAAGGGGAATACGATTTTGAGAATTGGATGAACGCTGTTCGAGGGCTGGAGAACGAACCCGAAAAGGGATCACGCTGTGAAGTATGTTTCGACCGCCGTTTCGAGGTGAGTGCCCATAAAGCACTCGAACTTGGTGAAACGACCATGACCACCACGTTGCTCGTCAGCCCCAAAAAATCCCAAGAGCAGCTTATTCGAAGCGGAGAAGCGTTTGAAGAGACGCACGGTGTCAAATTCATTCCGTTTGATTACCGAAAAAACAACGGAACCGCCGATCAGGGACGGGTTGCAAAAGAACAACAGCTTTACCGTCAGGACTACTGCGGTTGCTTGTTCGGTCTCTCGATGCAGCGTGACCAACAGCATCGGCTCATGGATGAGATGTTTTCTCCCATCACCCGACAAATTCTCCCCTCTTCCATCGAAGAGCGGTTGGAACTTTATCGCCTGCGCATTGAGCTTGAAGAAGCACAAACACCCTATCGGATATTCAAAGAACGTTTTGTGAACTATCGTCTTTTACGTTCTTCTTTGCACGTCGGATCGAAAGTCATCCCCTCATATCCCCTTTTTTATTCGACTATCAGCCGTACACAAACACAAGGTCACATCGAATTTACTATCGGAAACCAATATTTTCTGAATAGAGAAGAGGTTCGCTTTATCACGATTGAAACCTTTAATCAAATGAGCGATTCACACTACCGCTCAACGCAAGAGTTGATGTTTAACACCTGTTCGGTAGGTACTGAAATTTCTCTTCGCCAGCGCCTCAGCGGATGCCCGTTTAGTACCTCAGCCATTATTGTTGTCGATGAAATTCCTGATGGAAAAATCTCCCTTCACTTAGAGACGAAAACCTATGAGGATACGAAAGAAAAGCTGATTATTCTCTAGACCGCCCACTTTTTAACCACTCCTCGCACACACCTTACACTATAATGTCCCTATGGAAAACTTATTACTCTCTATCTTTTTAACCGTCACCATTGCAACCCTGCTCAACATCATCCTAAAGCAGTTCGGAATATCGCATATCATCGGCTATATCGCAACGGGGACAATCATAAGCACCCTTTTTGGGTTCAACGGTTCGGCAAACGATTCCCTCGATTTTATCGGAGAATTTGGAATTGTTTTTTTGATGTTTACCATCGGACTGGAACTGAGTCTGGAAAAAATCCGCAAAATGAAAGACATCCTCCTTACCAACGGAATACTCCAAGTCCTATTCAGCGTAGCGGTCATCTTTTTGCTCTCACACTATCTTTTCCGTCTCGATTTCAATACATCACTCATTATCTCGTTGGCGTTTTCCCTCTCATCCACCGCCATCGTCCTCACGTATCTCAAAGAGTCCAAAGATATCCACACCCCCTACGGACAAAAATCGATGGGAATTTTGATCTTCCAGGACCTCGCCGTTATCCCGATTTTATTGCTCATCACCTTTCTCTCCAACGACACCCTCTCCCTTGGTGAAGTTTTGGTTAAAACCCTTTTATCTGCCGCTTTCGTCGTCGCTTTTATGTTTACCATCGGAGAGAAAGTTGTCAATGCTCTATTGCAATTTTCAGCAAAAACCGAACTCGAAGAGCTTTTTTTAGGCTCGGTTTTCTCTATTCTCATCGGAACCTCACTGCTTGCACACAGCATGGGTTTTACCTATTCCCTCGGAGCGTTTATAGCCGGGATGATCATCGCTGATTCCCGCTACAGCGTCAAAGTAGAATCCGATATTTCAACCTACAAAGATCTTCTCCTCGGAGCCTTCTTTTTCGGTGTCGGAACCAAAATCGATGTTCTCTATTTATTGGAAAACATTCATATCATTACCTTCGTTTTCGTATTCGCAATGATTTTTAAAGCCGTCGTCATCTACGCCATCATCCGACGCAATTCGGATAAAAACACCTCCGCCAAGACTGCCCTCTCCCTCGCTCAAATCGGAGAGTTTTCGTTTGCTGTTTTTGCCCTTGCCGGAGCAGAAAAACTCATCAGTGAAGAGATGGCAAGTTTCTTGATTCTGGTGAGTGTCATCTCGATGATTTTGACCCCTTTTATTATCGGAAACATCTATAAACTCTCGTCGTATTTTGAAAAAGAGTTTTATGAATCAGACGTTATTACACCGATCGGACGTAAAGAACACATTATTGTGGCGGGGTTTGGTGTATTGGGCAAAATTGTCGCATCCAATCTCCAATCTCAAAAAGGGAACTTCGTCATTATCTCCGATAACCTTAAACACGTTATCCATGCCCGTAAACTCGGATACATGGCCTATTTCGGTCACCTCGACAAACTACCCGTACTGGAGTCATTAATGGTCAAAGAAGCCAAAGCGATCATAATTACCATGATGAGCGAACAAAAACGGCGTCTTATCAGTGAATCGATCCTCCGTTATGACCCAAAAGCCAAAATCATTCTTAAAATCGACAGTGTGGAAGAGCGCAAAAATTTACGTGACCTGGCTGAAATAGAGTTGGTCGATGCAAGTTTCGAAATAGCCGATTTATTGGTGAATCGGGCTCTCAAACACGACGAACCAAACGATTCCGGTCTTATTATCAATAATTAACCGTTTTTACGATAAAATTGGGCGATTTTTTACCCAAGGTGTTTGCAAATATGATAGATGTCGTTCAAATTCAAAAAATTTTACCCCACCGTTTCCCTTTTCTCCTCGTTGATCGGGTCACAAACATTACTCCCAATGAGTCACTCGTAGGTTACAAAAACGTCACCATCGGCGAACAAATTTTCGAAGGCCATTTTCCGGGTCACCCAATCTATCCGGGTGTTATGATTTTGGAGGGGATGGCACAAGCCGGCGGTATCCTCGCGTTTCAAAGTATGGATATGACCGAAGAGGAAGCGGCACATAAAGTAGTCTATTTCATGAGTATCGACGGTGCAAAATTCCGTGCCCCTGTCCGTCCGGGAGATCGTTTAGAGTATCGTATGAACGTTATCAAACATAAGGGCGCAATTTGGGTACTTGAGGGTAAAGCGTACGTAGACGATGTCCTCGTATCTGAAGCTGAACTCAAAGCCATGATCGTCGACAAGTAAGCGAGAGAACATGAGCAACATATCTCCATTAGCCGTTATTGAAGAGGGTGCAATTATCGGCGAAGAGGTCGAAATCGGTCCGTTTTGCTTTATCTCTTCGAAAGCAAAAATCGGGCGCGGCACTAAAATCGCTGCCAGTGCCTGCATTTACGGAAACACCACCATCGGCGAATACAACGAAATTTTTTCTCATGCCGTCCTAGGATCGATTCCGCAGGATTTAAAATACGCCGGAGAAGAGGTTGAACTCATCATCGGTGATCGCAACAAAATCCGCGAATTCACCCTATTCAATCCCGGAACGGCGGGAGGCGGAGGAAAAACCGTAGTCGGAAATGATAACCTTTTTATGGGGTATGTTCATTTGGGACACGATGTGATTATCGGTAACCATTGTATTCTCGCTAACGCGGCCACCCTTGCCGGTCATGTCGAAATGGGAAATTACGCCGTCGTCGGCGGTATGACACCGATCCATCAGTTTGTCAAAATCGGAGATTATGCAATGATCGCTGGGGCATCGGCACTCTCACAAGATGTCCCTCCTTATTGTTTGGCGGAGGGGAACCGAGCCGTTTTACGGGGCCTGAACCTCAATGGTTTGCGCCGCCATATCGAGCGAGGTGAAATCGACGCGCTTCGCTCAGCCTACCGTGATCTTTTTGAATCGGGCAAGCCTCTTCAAGAGCAGGCTGCTGCTCTTTTGGAAAGTGCCTCTAGCGAATACGTCAAAAATATTTGTACTTTTATTATCAACACCAAACGGGGTATCCCGTACGAAAGGAATCAATAATGATTCACCGCCATTGCAGCTTCTGTGACGCGGCAGAGAGCGATCACAACCCCCTCATAGCCGGAAACAATGTTTATATTTGTAAAAACTGTGTCTTTTCAGCTTATAAGATCATGTTTGGTGATTCAGACGGTGAGAATGAAACGGCGAATGAGCGTAAAAACACTGAATTGCTTACACCCAAAGAGCTCAATAACTTTTTAGGACAATACATTATCGGCCAAACCAGAGCACGTAAGCTTCTCTCGGTAGCAGTTTACAATCATTATAAACGGATTTTCAAACATACACTCGTTGATGATGAGACCGAAATTGCAAAATCGAACGTTCTTTTAATCGGTCCTACCGGAAGCGGTAAAACACTGATGGCACAAACCATTGCCCGTGTATTAAACGTCCCGATCGCGATTGCCGATGCGACCAGCCTCACCGAAGCGGGATACGTCGGAGAAGATGTTGAAAACATCCTTACCAAACTCCTCCAAGCAGCCGACGGCGACGTTGAACGGGCGCAACAGGGGATCGTATTTATCGACGAGATTGATAAAATCTCCCGAATGTCCGAAAATCGCTCCATTACCCGTGACGTGTCGGGTGAAGGGGTACAGCAAGCTCTCCTCAAAATCATCGAAGGAGCCGTCGTCAACATCCCTCCAAAAGGGGGACGCAAACATCCGAACCAGGATTTTATCCAAATCGATACTTCCGGTATCCTTTTCATCTGCGGCGGTGCGTTTGACGGGCTGGGGCAAATCCTGGAGCGCAAAAAAGGGAAAAACGTTATGGGATTCGGTCATGAGAAACGTTCTACTGCTGATATCGACGATAGTTTTGAGAACGTTGAGCCCGATGATTTGGTCAGCTACGGACTCATTCCCGAACTTATCGGACGGTTGCCGATTATTGCGTCGCTCAACAAAATCACTGAAGAAGAGATGGTTCGTATCCTCACCGAGCCTAAAAACTCGTTGGTCAAACAATACATTAAACTTTTTGCCATCGATGATGTTGAACTCTCTTTTGAAAAAGAGGCTTTGAATGCGATAGCCGCCAAAGCATTGGCACGCAAAACCGGAGCACGCGGATTACGTGCCATTCTCGAAGAGATCATGGGTGACATCATGTATGAACTACCCGAATATTCGGGATATGAAGTGATTATCACCAAAGATGTCGTCGAAGAGAATACTCAGCCTGTTTATCTTAAAAAATCGAACCAAAAAAGTGCTTAGGAGCATCAATGCTATTTAACAAACTTATCGGAATGTTCTCAAACGATCTCTCTATCGATTTGGGAACGGCAAACACTCTTGTCATTTCAAAAGGAAAAGGGATCATTATCAACGAACCTTCCGTAGTAGCCGTTAAAACTGAAAAATACGGTCAGCAACGTGTCCTTGCGGTAGGTCGTGAAGCTAAAGAGATGGTGGGAAAAACTCCGGGAAATATCAAAGCGATCCGCCCGATGCGTGATGGGGTTATCGCCGATTTTGACATGACCGAAAAAATGATCCGTAAATTTATCGAAAAAGCACACGGACGCAGCTCGCTCATCAGCCCCCGCATCATCATCTGTATCCCTTACGGATTGACACAGGTAGAGCGTAAAGCGGTACGTGAATCGGCAATGAGCGCAGGAGCGCGTGAAGTGTATCTGATCGATGAGCCGATGGCAGCGGCAATCGGTGCGGGAATCGATATTCGCGAGCCCAAAGGGAACATCGTCGTCGATATCGGAGGGGGAACCACCGAAATCGGAGTTATTTCCCTCGGAGGACTTGTCCTCTGCCGTTCTATCCGTGTAGCGGGTGATAAAATCGACCGTGCCATCATGGATTACGTCAAACGCAAATATAACCTCTTGATCGGTGAACGGATTGCCGAAGATATCAAAATCAACATCGGTACCGCCATGCCTCTTCAACAAGAGTTGAAAATGATCATCAACGGACGCGATCAGGTTGAGGGTCTTTTGACGTCAATCGAACTCACCAGCGAAGATGCACGAGAAGCGATGCGCGATCCACTCAAAGAGATTCTCGAAGCGATTCGTGATGTTTTGGAAAATATGCCGCCGGATTTGGCAGGCGACATCGTAAACAACGGTGTTATCCTCACCGGTGGGGGAGCACTTATCCGTCAACTCGATAAATATATCTCCGAAATTATCAAAATTCCGGTCTATGTTGCGGATGAACCGCTTTTGTGTGTTGCACGGGGAACCGGACGTGCATTAGAAGAGATCGACCAGCTCCACGAACTCTTCGATAATGAATAAACGCTCCCTCTTTATCGGTGCCCTACTCGCTCTTGGGGTAGGTGGAGCCCTCTATTTTACCAATTTGCTCCAATCACCGATCATTTATTTAAATCTGTCTCTCAAAACGGCCTATAAAAATACCCTCGAATCGTTTCAAAATGGTTTTGATGAACATTTCCGCCAACAAGCTACTATTATCGATTTACGCCGGAAAAACCAGTTTTATGAACAGGAACTTCTCAATCTCCATCAAGTTGCGGACGAATACCAAAAATTACTGGTTGAGCATAACAGCTCTTTTCAAACGTCACCCTCCACATCTCTTGTCCGAACCCTCTCTTATGTCCGTTTCGGTGATCCGCATCGTGTATGGATCGAAATGGAACACTACGACCCGACGAAAGTGTACGGTCTTTTGTATCGGGGATACGCAGCCGGGATTGTGGTAGCTAAAGACAAACGCCCTATGGCACTTTTGAACGGTGATCTCAAGAGTTCCTATGCCGTGAATGTAGGTGCTTCAATGGCACCTGGGATTGTTCGGGGGAATAATGAACGCCGTCTCATCGTCGAATTTATCCCCACATGGATCCCTATCTCGCTCGGAGATGAAGTTCTAACCTCCGGTTTGGATCAAATTTTTATGTCGGGATTAAAAGTGGGAAAAGTGATCTCTATCACCAAAGCCAGCGGGTACCAAAGTGCGGTTATCGAACCCTATTTTTATGGCAAAAATCCCGCTTATTTCCACGTCATTACTAAAATTAGATAATCAAATTCCTTTCTCTACACTCGCCTCTTTGAGGCAGAATGTTCTTGATAAAAGAGCTCTCTTTGCCGGTTGTAATCCGATTTTAAGTGCTCCTCGTTTATAATAATAAAATTTTTATTGACAGGGGTCTCAATGCCAAAACGCGAAGATATCAAAACGATTTTACTCATTGGATCAGGCCCGATCGTCATCGGTCAGGCATGTGAATTTGACTATTCTGGAACACAAGCGGTCAAAACGCTCAAAGAGCTTGGTTACCGCGTAGTTTTGATCAACTCGAATCCGGCAACCATTATGACCGACCCCGAATTTGCCGACCGTACCTACATCGAACCGATCAAACCCGAAATCATTGCCGAAATCATCAAAAAAGAGAACGTTGATGCTATCTTGCCGACAATGGGGGGACAAACCGCACTCAACGCCGCGATGAAAATGTACGAGGCAGGGATGCTGGAGGGGATCGAATTCCTCGGAGCCAACCCGAGCGCGATCAAAAAAGGGGAAGACCGTCAGGCGTTCAAAGAGGCGATGATCAAAATCGGTATGGACTTGCCGATCTCCCGTTATGCTTACAATATGGACGAAGCGATGGCAGCGGCCGAAGCGATCGGCTTTCCGATCATTATCCGTGCCTCTTATACCCTCGCCGGAGGGGGAAGCGGTGTCGCCTACAACATCGATGAGTTCAAACTTCTCGCCCAACGAGGTCTCGATGAGTCTCCGATCACCGAAATCTTGATCGAAGAATCACTCCTTGGTTGGAAAGAGTATGAGATGGAGGTTATCCGAGACCGTGCGGATAACTGTATCATCGTCTGTTCGATCGAAAACTTTGACCCGATGGGTGTCCATACGGGAGATTCGATCACGATTGCCCCTGCCCTCACCCTCACCGACAAAGAGTACCAGCGTATGCGTGACGCATCGTTTGCAATCTTGCGAGAAATCGGCGTCGATACCGGCGGATCGAACGTACAGTTCTCCGTCAACCCAAAAACCGGACGAATGATCGTTATCGAGATGAATCCCCGCGTATCACGCTCATCCGCACTCGCTTCCAAAGCAACGGGATATCCGATTGCAAAAGTCGCAACTCTTCTTGCGGTAGGATTTACCCTTGATGAGATTACCAACGACATCACCGGTACCCCAGCGGCGTTCGAACCGGTCATCGACTACATCGTCACCAAAGTACCGCGCTTTACGTTCGAAAAATTCCCCGAAGCTGAATCAACCCTCACCACCAGTATGAAATCGGTCGGTGAAGCAATGGCGATCGGACGAACATTCAAAGAGTCGGTTCAAAAAGCCCTCTGTTCACTCGAAACGGGATTGAGCGGTTTTGATCCGATGAAAGGGGATATCGAGTTTATCAAACACGAAATCCGCCGCCCGAACGCTGAGCGTATCCTCTATGTAGGTCAGGGTTTCCGTATGGGTCTCTCCAAAGAGGAGATTTTCGACCTCTCTAAAATCGATCCGTGGTTCCTAACCCAAATCGAAGAGATCATCGCTCAAGAATCGACGATTAGCGAAGCGACATTGAGCAACGAAGAGCAGCTTCGCCGCCTCAAAACCGAAGGGTTCTCCGATAAAATGATCGCCAAATTGATCTCTCAAAACGGTGGCAGTGCCAAAGAAATCGATGTTTACAATGCCCGTAAAGCACTCGCCATCGCGTTTGAATACAACGAAGTCGATACGTGTGCGGCGGAGTTTGGTTCCCTCACCCCGTATCTCTATTCCACCACTAATATCACCCGTCTTGGTCTCCAAGTGGCACGTCCAAGTGATAAGAAAAAAGTGATGATTCTCGGCGGCGGTCCCAACCGTATCGGTCAGGGGATCGAGTTTGACTACTGCTGTGTTCACGCCTCTTTCGCCCTTCGTGAAATGGGGATCGAGACCATCATGGTCAACTGTAACCCTGAAACGGTCTCTACCGACTACGATACCTCGGATGTCCTCTATTTTGAACCGATCGATTTCGAACACGTCCGCTCGATCGTCGAATCGGAAAATCCAGACGGTATTATCGTCCACTTTGGCGGACAAACACCGCTCAAACTCGCTAACGGCCTCCATGCCATCGGAGCTAAAATCGCCGGAACATCCGCCGAAGTGATCGACATGGCGGAAAACCGTGAGAAATTCTCGGCATTCGTCGTTGAAAAAGGGCTCAAACAACCTGAAAACGGTATCGCGATGACCGAAGATCAAGCGTACGAAGTTGCAGAGCGTTTGGGCTATCCTGTATTGGTACGCCCTTCATACGTTCTCGGCGGACGGGCGATGCGTATCGTTTATAACGAAGCGGAACTTCGCACCTATATGAACGAAGCGGTATCGGTCAGTAACGACTCTCCGGTTTTGGTCGATAAATTCCTCGATCAAGCAGTTGAGCTTGACGTAGACGCGATCTCAGATGGAACCGAAGTCTATATCGGTTCAGTCATGCAGCACATCGAAGAGGCGGGGATCCACTCAGGGGACAGCGCATGTTCACTCCCTCCGGTGAGTCTCAGTGCCGAGCTTCAAGCACAGGTTGAACAACAAACGAAAAAAATCGCCCTCGGCTTAGGGGTTATCGGATTGCTCAACATCCAATACGCAATTTATCAAAACGAAGTCTATCTCATCGAGGTGAATCCCCGTGCGTCCCGTACCGTTCCGTTTGTCTCCAAAGCAACGGGAATGCCTTTGGCAAAAGTGGCAACCCGTGTTATGATGGGTGAAAAACTCCGTGACGCCCTAGAGTACTATGACAACTACAATATCGTGATGGAAGGGGACGGATTGCTCAAACCGCGCCTCAAAGGTCACGTTGCCATCAAAGAGGCCGTATTCCCGTTCAACAAACTCTATGGCGCCGATTTGGTTCTCTCTCCGGAGATGAAATCAACCGGTGAAGTTATGGGGATCAGCCAAAACTTCGGGGTGAGCTTTGCAAAAAGCCAACTCGCGGCAGGTAACAAAATCCCGACGTCGGGAACCTGCTTCCTCTCGTTTATCGAGATGGATAAAGCCCATGCTGCTGAAATCGCACGCGGTTTACATGCACAAGGATTCAAACTGGTTGCGACCCGTGGAACCCAAAAAGTGATCGAAGCATCGGGGATTCCGTGTGAAGAAGTTCTCAAAATCTCCGAAGGGCGTCCCAATATCGAAGATATGATGAAAAATGGCGATATCTCCTTGGCGATCAATACTTCCGATAACAACACCTCCAAAAAAGATGCTGAGCAAATCCGCCAAATCGTATTGCGTATGGGTATCCCGTATTTCACTACCCTTAGCGCCGCACGTGCCGCAATTGAAGCAATGGGGCATATGAGTGATGAGAGCTGGATGGAGCCTCATGCCATCCAAGATTATCTTGTCTCTAAGTGATGAATCGCGTTATTCTCACTCAAACCGATACTACCGTCGGGTTTCTTTCCCAAGACGCAAAGCGCTTGGAAAAGATCAAAATGAGACCTGATAATAAACCTTTTCTCAAAGTATATGCTGATTTACGCCATCTCACCCATGATATCCGTATTCCCCTCACTCATCGACACCGAGTACGCTCTTCGCGTAAGACAACATTTATCGTCAAAGATCACGCCTTTCGTTTTGTCCATGAGGGGGAACATTCTCATCTTATCAAACGTTATGGGTGGTTTTACTCCACTTCCGCGAATGAAAGCGGGAAACGTTATGATCCGATGTTTTGCAAAAGTGTCTGCGACTGGATCATTGAAGACTCGCGTGGGCTATATGAAGCCTCAGCTTCCCGTATCTACAAACTCAATCATGCCCGTTTAAAAAAACTACGTTAAAGGAACTTCTTCATGAAACATATTCATTCTTCCAAAACACTCTTTATGGGGACGGTAGGGATCGCCGTTTTAAGTGCTCTTAGCGGATGTCAAAGTGCTCCGGAGGGGGAACAATCGGCAACTGAGCAAGCCGAAGCCCAAAATAAATTTATCGTTGTCGAACAACTCACCAACGGAAAATACGTCATCGTCGAAGAGATGCCTACATCAGGTCCTAGCCGTGCCATTATCCGTGACAAAGATGAAAACGGTACAGTCCACGAACGGGTGATGACCGAAGAGGAGATGAAAAAGCTCGCCGATGAAGAGTACAAAAAAATGGAGGCGGGACAATCCGAACTCAATGCCGAACCTCAAGGCGAGGGGATGGGGCTTGCGGGAACGATCCTTGCCGCCGCCGGAGGAGCATTGCTGGGGAACATGATCGGAAATGCGCTGATGAACAATAAAAATGTCCAAAGACATCAAGATATGTCCAACCGTTCCGCCTATCACCGTTCATCATCTCCGACATCGAGTTCATCGACGTCGAATACTCAGAAAAAAAGCTATTTCGGTAACAGCGCCGCATCCAGCACCAGTTCTAGCAGCAGTTACGGAGGATAAATCATGGTAACCCTCCAAAATGTTTCTCCGATCGATGACCGGACGCTAGAGCAAATCGGGTTTCAATGGCACACCGATCAAGATTCAAGCAAATACGTCGCCGATGAGCTGGTCGTACTCAGCGATGCCGAAGCCGAAGCCTACTATGAAGCGGTCAATGAGCTCTATGATATGTACGCCCAAGCGGCGCAATACGTCATCGACAATAATCTATTTTTTGATTTAGGGATCCCTTTTAATCTCATCGATGCGATCAAAAAAAGCTGGGAGAACGATGTCCACTGGCACCTTTATGGACGTTTTGATCTTGCCGGAGGAGTGGATGGAAAACCGATCAAACTGATCGAATTTAACGCCGATACCCCAACCGCTTTATTCGAAACGGCGATATTGCAGTGGGCATTGCTCAAACACAACCGCCTCGATGAAGAGCGGCAGTTTAACAACGTCTATCAGGCGATCAGCGATAACTTCAAACGCCTCGTCACCCTCTTTGACGATCCCGAAATGTTTGAAAAATATTATGACGGCTGGAAGATTCTCTTTAGCTCCATCAGTGGCAATATCGAAGAGGAACAAACAGTACGGCTCTTGCAGCAGATGGCGATCGATGCGGGATTTGTAACAGGATTCGAACCGCTCGGCGGGGTAAAATTTGACGATGAGGGTATCTACGACCATCATGAAAATCCCTATGAGTATTGGTTCAAACTTTATCCGTGGGAAGATATCGCCATCGAAGAATCCGAACTCGCTACCCAACTCACTGCCATCATGGAAAACCAAAAAGCGATCATCCTCAACCCCGCCTATACCTTACTTTTCCAATCCAAAGGGATGATGAAAATCCTCTGTGATCTGTTCCCTGATTCACCGTATCTGCTCAAAACCTCGTTTGAGCCTCTCAAAGGTACTCCGTGTGTCGAAAAACGGATGTTCGGACGTGAAGGGGCAAATGTCCGTATTATGGACGGATCGGGAAACGTCACCGAGAGTAACGACGGACCGTACGGCAATTTCCGCCCGATCTATCAAGAGTACTTCGAGTTCCCCAAAGATGCTCAAGGAAACAGCTATCAGGCAGGGGTATTTTTTGCCTACGAAGCATGCGGTCTTGGGTTCCGTCGCGGCGGCAAGATTCTAAACAATATGTCCAAATTCGTGGGGCATGTACTGCGATGAGAGTATGCGCCTGCCAAAACGTCATGTTCGATGAGATTATCGAAGCGATGAGAGAGGTCGGAAACGACCCTGAAGCGATCCGAAAATATACCGATGCGGGGCGCGGATGTTCGGAGTGTTTGGAGAGCGGATGCGCAGATGTCGATCTCCCCTTCCCCGATGCCCTCAAAGCGGCGGAGAGCGTTTTAAAACAAAGATAATTATCGAACCTCTTTTTGGTTCATCTTTGCCTGCAAAGCGTTTGAAATATTCATCAACGCAAAGGTGACGATAAAGATCATTAGACCGGGGAAGAAACTGACCCACCACGCTATATCAATCACCTCTTTTCCGCCGCTAAGGATACTTCCCCAGCTCATCTGAGGTGCAGTTATCCCCAATCCTAAAAATGAGAGTCCCGATTCGGCCAAAATCGCCCCCCCTACTCCGAATGTAAAACTCACCAATACGATCGGCGCCAACAGCGGAGCGTAGTATTTGAAAATAATTTTGAGCGGATGGACATGACCGATGTGGAGTATACGGATAAACGGTTTGGAAGCAATTGCAAAGCTCTCCGAACGAATAAGGCGTGCCGTCCCCATCCATCCCGTAATCGAAATAATCAAGATCAATACCCAGATGGATGCATTGACGTAACTCACCAACGTCAACAGTAAAAAGAGAGTCGGGAAGGTTAAAAACAAATCGACGGTAATGATGAATGCTTTATCGAATCCCCCTCGCACAAGGGCGGCACTCACCCCATAGAGCAATCCGATCAGGGTAGAGATCAAGGCACTTGCAAATCCGATAATAAGAGAGACTTGTCCCCCCTCCATCAACCGTGCCGCCAGATCACGCCCCAGACGGTCCGTTCCAAACCAATGTTCATGTGATGGGGGGAGTAAAATCGTATTTGCGTCGAGGTAAAAAGGATCTACCGTATACCAAAAAGGGGCAACAAAAGAGAAAAAAACTACCCCAAACAGAGCAGTTATGCTTTTAATGGGCATTATTGTTTGATACCCAGCAGCGTCGTCATCATTTGGTCGATCGTGGTGATAATCTTCGCCGCCGCACCATACGAGGTTTGATAGCGGATCAGATTGGCGAGTTCTTCATCGATACTCACTTTGGAGATGGAATCGTACTCTTGTTTTACTGCATTGTATTGTGCGGTAACCGATTCATTTGCCAAAATCGCTGAATTCGTTTTCGTACCGACATTGGTTACTAATCGATCAAAATAGCCATAAAGAGTATCGTTAGAGATATCACTCCCATTTTTAAACATAACCGATGCGAATTGGAGTTCAACCATGTCGAGTGCGGTTTGGTTATCACCATCCGCGGGAGATTTAAATCCGCGAATTTGGGTAGGATCGTTTTTAAGATCACTGTTCAAATCGATCGTTTTGGCATCGTAACCGTCAAAAAAGCGATTAGCTCCCGTCGCTCCGGCAAAATTTGTCCCATTATCTTCAATAGCAAACGTATATCCCTGTGAAGAGTATGGAGATTTTAGATTGATTTGAAACGTATTGGAAGCAAACCCAGCAAGCAACATATCATCAATATCATTTAGACCATTATTGTCGTTATTATCGTCCAAATTGTTCGTTGTTGAATCAATTTGCCCCACAATACTATTAACACTCAATGGTGAGTCTTGCATCACTGTTGTATCATTGATGGTAATACTGCGTCTTGCGACTTCTTTGCCGTCGATGTCATAAACCACCAAATCAAATGTTCCGGCCTTAAAATTTTCATCGGCATTTAACAAGGCATCATCCGCTGATATGCTCAACGTGTTTGAACGCATCGCAGACGTAGCGCTTTGAGCATAAAGATTGTTCGTCGATTCAATCATACTTTGGGCGAATGTATCGAGACTGTTGATCGTCTCTTGCAAAAATCCATCCTCAAATTCGCCGTTTGAGCCAATGGTGGAGCCTCGAAGCTCTAGGAGTGCTCCCACTTTACCACCGGTTATATTGGCTGAAAATGGAATTCGGACTCCGTCTTGACGTTCATAATACAGATCGTTATAGCCGTTTTGGTTGCCTGTGTCATCAACACCGATCGGATGAAAACCGATACCGTCTACAAGATTGAATCCCCCCACTTGAATCGTATAGGTTCCATCCTCTATGGCAATATTGCTATCAATAACATTACGGCTCTCAACTTGTCCGACCAATACTTTTGATCCGATCATTTTGGAGAGAGTCATCTCTAACTGACTCCGTTGATCGCGTAGATCATTGGCATTATTGACTCCGCCCGCTTCTGCTTCATTAATCGCTTTATTAAGCCCTGCGATTTGTTCGGCGATACGGTTAACTTCATCGATATTGACTTTGAGCTGATCATTGAGTGAACTTTGAAGTCCGGAAATTTGAGACCGGGTTTCTTGGATATGTTGAGAAAGGGTTTGTGCCTGTTGCGCCAATGCCACTTTTAATGCGCTATTGCTTGGATTACTCGCCAATGATTGCCACATATCGAAATAGGTTTGCATGTCATTTTTAATCCCGATATCATCGATCTCCGGAAAATAGGTCGATAACTCTTCGAGATTTTTTTTGAGCATATCGGAATACTCTTTGTTTTGGGAGGCTGTGGTATAGCGATCATAGACAAATTTATCAAACACACGGGCGATTTCGGTAATCTGTACCCCATTTCCCCGTTGCCCCGGATCGATACTGACCGGATATGCGGCAGCGGTTACCACACGCTGACGGGTATACCCTTCGGTCTCCGCATTCGAGATATTATGTCCTGTGGTATCGATACCGATTTGTGCCGCGTTTAAACCACTGTACCCGATATGAAGCGCATTAAAAATAGATGCCATCTTATGCCCGCACTTCCAAAAATGATGCTTCGGATGAGGCCATTTTTTGATACCCCTCCATTTGTATCGGAACGACTCTCTCGAGTAAAGTATTGTAAAACGAGCCGACACTTAAGACCATTTTTGCGTATTGTTGATTCACTTCTCGAAGCGTCGAGAGATGTGTTTTGAGTAAATCGAGTTGCTGATGTTGTTCGTTATCTAAAAGTTCGGAGAGCGATGTCCCCGGATGTTGCGTCATCAATTTGGAAATTTCGCGATCGATCATCGCCTTTTTGTGTTCAAAGCTTTTAATTTTCTCTTCTTTGATGGCAAGACGATCGAATTGGGGATTATGCTTTGCCTCTTTGATATCTTCGATATCTTCTTGTGATAGAGAGATAAGAGAATCGAGGTCTTTGATAGCACTCTGTAATTGATACGACAACATCATAAACTCCTTGAGAGTAATTAAGTCAGCTCTTGGGCGATCCGTTTGGCTAACGTTTCGATATCGACACGATATTCACCTTTCTCGATGGAGGCTTTGAGCTCCTCTATCCGGCTAGTGTCACCTTGTTTGGAAATAGATTGCACGGATTTCTCCTGCTCTTTGGTTTTTAATGCGTTATCTTGATATGCTCCGCGAATGAGCGAACCGTTCACACTTGAGATCATGGTGAATCCTTGTTGTACGTTTATGATGATGTACAAACCATATCGACAAAACCGATTAAAAATTTAGTTTTATTCTACTTTGGCACCCTTTTGACTGAGGTGTTCGAACAACATTTGCGAAAACCCGAATCCACCTGCACTGGCGTTGGAGAGTTCTTCACGATACATCGATTTAAAAATCTTATCCCCGGGATCATTGGCACTGAAAAGATTTTTTTCCTCTTTCATCGCTTCATCCAACATCATTTTGACGATGATGGCTTCAAACTGATCGGTTTTCTCCCGAAGCGCGACATCTCCCTCTTTGGTTCCGATAGTCGGAACCGCTTTGTTATAGGTTACTCCAGAGATTTCCATTAGATTACCTCCACATCAACGGTAATGGCACCGGCACTTTTCATCGCCTGAATGATGGCAATCATCTCTTTAGGAGTAGCTCCCAGTTTTTGGAGAGAGCGGGCGATATTGGCGACCGTTGTCGTCCCTTTTTCGGTATAGACTTCATTTTCATTCAACCCGATCACAAGGCTTTTATCCATAGTGACGCTTCCGGCAGGTTTAGCCACTTCGTTCTGAGCTAAAATTTTGACCGTCATATCCCCTTGGGTGATCACGACAGGTTTTACCTCAACATCAACACCGGCGACAATCGTCCCCGTCCGTTCATTAATAATGATCTTTTGGTCTGTAGCGTAATCGATATTGATGTTTTGTACTTCCGCCAAAAATTCGACCATCGATTTATTTATAGGAAGCTGGAGTTGAATCGTTCTCGGATCGACTGCCGTTGCTACGGTTGAACGGTATTTTGCGTTAATCGCATTTTGAATCGCGACCGAGTTGGCAAAATTGGAAGATTTAAGTGAGAGGGTAGCATTTTGCTGATGGTAGAGGTCTTGGTTGATTTCACGTTCAACCAATCCGCCGCCATACACCATCCCTACCGTTGGATGTGACTCTGCACCGGCACCTTTTTCATTTTTGCCACCGATTGTAATCGGACCTTGTGCAAGAGCATAAATTTTGCCGTCCACCCCTTTGAGCGGGGTCATGAGCAAGGTTCCCCCCTCCAACGATTTTGCATCACCGATTGAGGATACAACCACATCGAACGCGTCCCCCTGACGGGCAAAAGGGGCAAATTTCGCGGTAACGACAACGGCAGCAACGTTTTTGGATTTAATATCGACCGGATTCATATCGATGTTCATCGCTTTAAGCATGTTGGCGATCGATTGAAGGGTAAATTTGGAGGTGGTTCCATCCCCCGTTTTTTTCAAACCGACGACGAGTGAATAGCCGATGATTTGGTTATCACGGACTCCGACGATATTAGCGACATCACCGATACGTGCCGAGTATGAGAGGCTAAATAAAAAGATAAGGGTTAATAGTATTCTCAATGCCGATCCTTTGTTATCTCCAAAGGTTAAAGCAAAGTCTATTCCAAATTATGCGTAGTAGGTGAGTGACGTTTTTCCGAAACGTTTGGATTTGATACGGTTAAATTCCCCGATCGAATCGGGAAGTTCCAGTGTACTCATATGTTCGATAATAATCAGCGTGACCATTTCAAGAGGAAGCGATGCGATCATATCTATCGTCTTGTCATAAATCTCTTCCATCCCTTCTCGATACGAAAATGGGGGATCGACATAGATAAACGCACTCTCCCCCAATGCTGAAAGACGTTTTTTTACTTGGGCAATGTTGGTAAAACTGTCCCCTTCAAACACTTCGCATGCCGAAGGATCGGTTTGGGAAATATTCTCACGCAGTGTTTTGATAGCGTCTCGATCTTTTTCCATAAAAAGGATCTTTTTTGCCCCTCGGCTCAATGCTTCGAGTCCGATCGAACCGCTCCCGCTGAATACCTCGACCAACACCGCATCGATCACATCAAACTGCAAGGTATTAAAAAACGATTCGACGACAATCGCTTTGGAACTGCGCGTCGTCTCTTTGGAGGGGAGTTTAAGTGTTTTGCCTTTGAATTTACCGGCAATGATTTTTTTGGTTATGGTTGGATTATTTTTCATAAAATGCCCGTATTGCTTTGAGGATATTTGCTTGATATTCACGGGTCAACTTCTCGATGTGCCGTTCCAATATTTCAAAACTGACCGGTTCTTCTGTATCGGGAATACTCATCTCCTCTTCTTCCGGTTCGATGGGGATACTTTTTTGAGCTTCCATTTTTTGATTCAATGCGTGGAGCAGCTGAGCCTTTGAAAAAGGTTTGATCAAATCCGCAGTTGGGCTGATACCGATGACAAAGGTAGGGTGTTGATCATCACGGATCTCTTTGTCCCGAATGAGAATGTCACATTGGCGAAGGGAACTCAAATGCCCCTCCAAAAAGAGTTCCAAAGAGCGTTGCAGTAATGGCGAATCACACTGAATAGCTACCTTCAAATCACTTCCCTCTCAAATAATAATCGATACTATAACGCAAATCTTCGTCCATGTCCATCAAACTCTCCACCATCCAACGCAAATACCCAGGGTCTTTGAGGGCTATCTCTTCGATCCGTTTTTTGGCATATTTTCCAAATGGCAGTCGGGTTAAAAGGACGTGACTTTGGGAGATTTCGATCAACCGCTCCAAATCCGCCAACTCCAGCAGATACTCTAAAACCATCCGTGTATGAAGAGCATCACTGAGGGGGTGATGAGGGGTAATATCGACACCCATCTGTTCAAATACCTTTTGCTCATCACGGTACAACCGTAACTCATATCTCAGAAACTGTAGACCATACCCCTCCAAATCGTCCATCAACGATTGAGCGCATTTGAGCGTATCGATCACCTTCCCCTGCCATGCTATCCCCTCTTTTTGGAGCATAGAGAGCTCAAATGGGGCGTTATGGGAGACCAATACCGTATCCGGTGCATTGAAAGATTCGATTATAAATGCACTCAGCGATTGCGCAAAGATCGGGGCATTTTTCACCATTTCGTTCGTGATATGATGTATCGCCGATGCGGATGGGGGGATTTTTTTACCGGGGTTGATCAGTTCAACATTGGTTGTATTTTCATACACCAATCCTACTGCACATATCCGATCTTGAAGTTCTAATCCGGTCGTTTCCGTATCCAAACAAACTAACATTAAGATTCGCTGCTAAAGGATTTCAATGACGCCAATGCATTATGATAGTGTTCTAACGTCCGGAAACTTTTCTCGAACCGCCATCCCAAGACAAACGAAAGAATCTCTTTTTTCAGTGACGGAGAAACTTTTTCGGCACGTCCATAGTAGGCTAACGAAATATTTTTATTTTTGACTTTAGCATCTTTATCGTAAATAATGGCGATAATTTGGGCGTATTTCCCCTCTTTGATGTTCCCTAAATCCTCGGATGTCAAAGAAAACCCCGATAAATTGATCGCTTTGAACTCAAACAGATCTTCGAATGAGTCTACTTTGGCATCGATCCCTAATTTTTTATACAGCTCTTCGAGTTCTTTGAGGTTGCTTTTACGTTCTAACTCATAACTGGATATCTGTGCGGTCAGATTTTTTAAACGATCCAGTGCTGAGCTCATGACGACTCCTCAAAAAAATATATCTTTTATTTTACCCCACTCCACCTAAAAATCGTAATTCAAAATAAAATTATGGATATTCATTCCGTTTTTTCGGAAAATATAGTTATAGTTTGCCTCTTGATACGTTTCCCCTCTGGCAACTTTGCGTGCCAAAAGATACTCCGCGCGAAGCCCTTTGAATGCTCCTGTAAAACGGTAAAAAAGATCAATATTCCATTGAGCGTAACTCGGTGTTCCGTATTTGTTAAACTGTGCCATTTTGGGATCGCTTTTGTCGTATTCTCCATACCCTGCCATCATAGTCAAACCATCCCAGCCGCTTGATGAAAAATCATGTTCAAATGTCACGAGCCACGCATTGCAATCTCCGCTTCCATCGCTCCTTTCCCGTTTTTGAAAAGTGTACAGCGGCTCTTTTCCCCACTCTCTGGGAAACAAAAATCTCCCATCATCAGTCGTTTGGTTGTAGGCAAACGTCAGGGTAGAAGCACCGTTTTGCACAGCAATTTTCGCCCCATAGGTTCTGCTTTTCTCCCCTTGCGCCATGTAAGACTTGGCTCTGTCGGCACTTGTAGCGAGAGCTTTTTCATCCTCACCGTTTCCTCCCTCTCCTACTTCGCGTTGAGCTATCCCCTGCAAGCCATAGCTCATTTTAATCCCGTCTATCTCATGAGAGGCGAGGAACTCCATGTATGCGAGATTAAAAATGTTTTCGACGTAATAATCCCACATATCCACTTTGAAATTTGGAGTATTCCACATGACATTCCCGACAAAAACTCCTTTGGAAGAGGTATTTTGATAGTAATCTCCATTCACACCATCGATACTTTTACCCATCTCATACCCATATCCCAACGACTCTTCGACACTTTTCCACCGTGGGGTATTGCGATTCCAAAAACGCTCTATAAATCCCCCCTGAACGCTCCATTGGGAATCAATTTTCATTTTTGACCAAATCCCCTCTTCAAATGTGGGGATCATTCTCCCATCTTGGGGATTGATAAAAGGTGTATCGAGTTTCATTCTCCCAACATCAAAATACATATCGGCATTCGAGTAACGAAGATAGGCTTCTCCAATCCCTGCAACACTCTCATTGTCCACATCAACTGTATCCACTAAACCGGCAACGTATCGGGAACCCTTGTTAGCTGCCAAGGGTTCGAGACGATTGGCTGCTACATTGTCATACACAAAATGGCTTGCGTATACCCCTACACTCCCTTTTAGATTGCCGAAAGACGGTGTCTGATAGAGTATTTTTCCCCCTGCCGCCATCCCTTCATAATCTCTCAACGGTTCCTGATTATCTTCAATCATCGAATAAAGTCTAAATTGTGTTTTGAGGCTTCCCCACTCTTGGGAGAGTAATTCCAACGGAATAAATAAAAGGTTAATCATCAAAAAATAGCTTTTCTTCATATTTTTACCTCTTAATGTTCACTTCTTTCAAACATTATTACAGAATTTAATTAAGTCTTCTTTATAATTGCACCTATTATTTTACACTTTGGGATAGCTATGAACTATTTGCGTATTCAAGGCCCTACAAAACTTAGCGGAACCGTAACCATTTCAGGGGCAAAAAATGCGGCTCTACCTCTCATTACCTTGACACTTTTGGGGCACAATCCCATCACCATGAGCAATACTCCGGAAGTTGCCGACATTAAAACGCTCCTCAAGCTTCTGGGTAACCTTGGTGCGACCTATACGTTAGAAAATCATGTTCTCAAAATCGACACCTCTACCGTCAATCATACGATGGCAAACTACGATATCGTTAAAACCATGCGCGCTTCGATCCTCGTCCTTGGACCGCTTCTTGCCCGTTTCGGTCACTGTGAAGTCTCTCTCCCTGGCGGATGCGCCATCGGACAACGTCCAATCGATCTTCATCTCAAAGCGATGGAAGCGATGGGGGCAACCATCACGATCCATGCGGGATACGTTCACGCTGTAGCACCCGAAGGGCTCAAAGGGGCTCATATCATCTTCGATAAAATCACCGTCACCGGCACAGCGAACGTCGTCATGGCGGCGGCACTCGCACACGGTAAATCGGTTTTGGTCAACTGTGCCAAAGAGCCCGAAGTGGTACAACTGTGTGAAATCCTACGTGACAGCGGTATCGATATCACCGGTATCGGAACGTCTGAAATTACTATTATCGGAACAGGGGGGAAAACAATCGATATGGTTGATTTTGAAGTGATCCCCGATCGAATCGAAGCGGGAACCTACATGTGTGCCGCTGCGATTACCGATTCCGTTGTTACTTTGGAACGTGTACGCCCCGATCACCTTGATGCCGTTACGGCCAAATTGGAGCAAATGGGATGTCGTGTAGAGTGCAGCGAAAATGCCATGACGGTTTATCCGGCTGCTGAACTCAAACATGTCGATATCGTTACTCAAGAGTATCCGGCGTTCCCAACCGATATGCAAGCGCAATTTATGGCTCTAGCCATCCGTGCCAAAGGGGCAAGTACGATCGATGAACGATTGTTTGAAAACCGTTTTATGCACGTCAGTGAATTGCAACGTCTGGGGGCAGATATCAAGCTTAACGGACACGTAGCTACTGTCATCGGACCGTGCGAACTTGCCGGTGCCGATGTCATGGCAACCGATTTACGTGCATCCAGCGCACTCGTTCTTGCGGCGATGGCGGCAGAGGGGACAACAAACGTTCACCGTATTTACCACCTTGACCGTGGATATGAGAATTTAGAGCAAAAACTTCGTGCGCTCGGTGCCGACATCGAGCGTCTTCAAGAGTAGTCCAAAAGTATCCCGCATCGGCGGGATAACTTCTTCATCTTTCTTTTATTCTCCGCAACGATAGCTTAGATTGGTAATGTAATAATCGCATGAACGGACAGAACGTCTGCGAAAAAAGAGATATTTGATTAGCTTTTTCATACGGAACATCTTGCAAAAAATGTTCCAAAATAACAGTTTAAATAAAAAAATGAGCTGAATAGTGTGGTGTACTGTACGTGAGCTCTCTGCTGAAGAGAACTCAGTGTTAACGGAGCCAAACGGGGCTTTGCTCCGTTGGTGTTCTAATCAAATAATTAGAGATCCCCTTCGATCACTTTTTTGAAGGTGTTATAGTAGATGTTTTGCATCTCGGGCAATCTCATGGTTACATCGTTCACCGTGAAAGTATCTCCTCCAACGGTTCCGATTTTTTGGCACGCCATTGAACCCACCATCGCTTCAAACGCGGCACAGTTTTCAGGAGAAACTTCGATGATCGCACGGCTCATACTCTCGGCAAAAATATCACGAGAGTCCTCTACGCTGATCGTAGCATTTACCCCTTTATCGCTAACACATGCCATTTTAGCGAGCGCAATCGCTACCCCACCGGCACTACAGTCTTTTGCCGAAGCAAGAAGCCCTTTTTTATTCGCTTCGATGACGAGATTCCACAAAGCACGCTCTTTAGCATAATCGATAGCGGGGATCGTTCCGGCTACGACGTTGTAAAGTTCTTTCATGTAGAGCGATCCGCCGAATTCGCTTTTGTTCTCTCCAACGAGATAGAGGGTATTTCCTTCATTTTGAAATGAAGACATTAACACTTTGTTTTGATCTTCATTCACACCGACCATCGCAATCGATGGGGTCGGGAATACCGATTTTCCGTTTGTTTCGTTATAAAGCGATACGTTTCCGCCGATAACCGGAGTATTGAGTTCGGCACACGCCTCTTTGATCCCCAGACACCCTTGACCAAACTGCCACATCACTTCCGGATTTTCAGGGTTACCGTAGTTGAGACAGTCAGTGATCGCTTTAGGGGTAGCACCACTCATCGCGACGTTACGGCCGCTCTCGATAACCGCTGCTGCCGCTCCCGCTTTAGGATCGATGTAGCAGTAACGGACGTTACAGTCCGCACTCATTGCCAACGCAACACCGTTTTCTTTGATACGGATCACCGAAGCGTCAAGTTCTCCACCTTTTTTGACAGTGTTGGTTTGTACCATCGAATCGTACTGCTGATAGATCCACCCTTTATCCACTACTTCCATAGAAGCAATCAATTTTTCAAACGCAGCTTGGTTATTAACTGCTTCAAAGTCAGAGAGTTTTACATTTTTGATCTCTGCGAGGTATTTTGGCTCGGACATCGGGCGGTCCAATACCGGAGCCTCTTCACTTACCGGATCAACAGGAACGTCGGCCACTTTTTCACCGTGCCAGAACAACTCCATATGACCCGTCGCGGTTACTTCACCGATTACGGCACAATCAAGGTCCCATTTCTCGAAAATATCAATAATCGCTTGTTCTGACCCTTTTTTCGCACAGATCAGCATCCGTTCTTGCGATTCGGAGAGCATAAATTCATACGGCATCATCCCCTCTTCGCGAGCCGGTACTTTATCCAAATGCATGATCATACCGCTACCCGCACGTCCCGCCATTTCAAACGAGCTCGACGTTAGACCAGCCGCACCCATATCCTGAATCCCGACGACGTAATCGGTTTTGAACAGCTCCAAACACGCTTCGAGAAGGAGTTTTTCGGTAAACGGATCCCCCACCTGCACGGTCGGACGGAGACTTTTGGATGCTTCGGTAAAGCTGTCCGAACTCATCACCGCACCGCCAAGACCGTCGCGCCCCGTTTTAGACCCGACATAGATGACCGGATTTCCGATCCCCTCAGCACGTCCGTAGAAAATCTCGTCACTTTTCGCTAACCCGAGAGTAAAGGCATTAACGAGAATATTGCCGTTGTAGCACTCATCAAAACTCGTCTCACCGCCGATCGTCGGAACCCCCATACAGTTACCGTATCCGCCGATCCCCGATACTACACCGCGAACAAGGAAACGCTGATGGGCACTAATATCGTCTTGATTGAGAACATTTCCGAAACGGAGCGCATTGAGGTTCGCAATCGGGCGCGCACCCATCGTAAAGACGTCGCGCATGATCCCGCCGACTCCCGTCGCGGCACCTTGGTACGGTTCGATAAAGCTCGGGTGGTTATGGCTCTCCATTTTAAAAACCGCCGCATATCCGCCACCGATATCGATAACACCCGCATTTTCACCCGGTCCTTGGATAACCCACGGTGCTTTGGTCGGAAAACCGCTCAAATGTTTTTTAGACGATTTGTAACTACAGTGCTCACTCCACATAGCCGAAAAAATCCCGATTTCGACGAGATTAGGCTCACGTCCGAGAATTTTTTTGATATGGTCATAATCTCCAAGTGAAAGCTTATGTTGTTTGAGGACTTTTTCGATGTCCGGAAGAGGAGTGCTCACGACAGTTTCCTTGAGTAAAAGTGTATTTTGACGCGATTATACCAAAGGGTTCAAAAACGCCCCCTTAATTTGCTATCCATTTACAAAACGATCTTACATTTACACTCTAAAATTATTTCTTTGGAGGTTAAACAATGACTCTCTCAAAATCTGTTTTAGTATTATCGAGTGTTCTCCCCCTGATCGCAACGGCAGCCGTATCTGCACCACAGCAAAAGCCTGAAAAACCGTGCGATGAACGGTGTGCATTCTGGAATATCGACGATATGGATCGTTTTTTTGATCGTCCGTTTCCTCGAATGATTTCAACCTACAGTTCATCGTCGATGAAAGAGAGCGATAAAGCCTACCTCATCAGTATCGATCTGCCGGGGATGGATAAAAAAGACATTACAATCGAAACGGTAGGGAATCGGTTAATCGTGTCGGGAGAACGCAAAGAAGAGTCGGAGGGTAAAGAGGGATCGAAAAAATCGTATCGGCAATTTCATCAGAGCTTTTCTCTCCCCGATGATGCGAATCTCGAAGCGATAAGTGCGACCTCGACCAACGGAGTACTCAAAATTACCGTTCCCAAAACAGGAAAAAAAGTCTCTAAAAAAATAGAGATCAAATAATCATTTAAACCCGAAATCTTTTTCGGTGCGGATATTTTTTTTCAGACTGAAAAGATCCTCGCAACGGATAGAGAGCACTTCATAGCCCTTGCGTCCTGCGGGGAGATTGACATTCACCTCATCCCCCTCCTCTTTTCCGAGTAATGCACGAGCAAGCGGCGAATGGACTGAAATCAGACCATTTTCAGGCTCGCTCTCCAACGTTCCGCAAATCGTATAGCAAAACTCTTCATCACTTACGGTATCACTGATTTCGACCGTCGCGCCGAAATGGACACGGGAGTGATCCAATTGTGAGGGATCAATAATCTGTGCTTTTTCGATCATGGAGTTGAGATAAAAAAGACGCTTATCGATATGGCGCAGTTTCTCTTTTGCCGCGTGGTATTCGGCATTTTCACTCCGATCCCCCAGCTCCGCCGCACGTTGCTTTTCCTGATTGACACGGGGTTTTTCGATATCTTTGAGGAATTTAAACTCTTTGAGGAGTTCATCATATCCTCGCGGCGTCATCGGTTCTTTATTCATTTACGCCGCAAATCCAACAATATAATAGGTCGGTTTCCCATCCACTTTTTGGAGTTTCACCTTAAATTTATCGGCGAAATGGTTGATTTTCTCCATCGCATCACTTGAGCTGATATCACTGGTCGCGTCAATCTTGATCTTAAAATAGTCGTTGCTGTTCGACATCGCCACATACGATTCATCTGTTTTCAACGCCTCATGCAGATCCAAAATATGTTTGATGATTTTTTCATACCCCGACGTGTTTTTCTCAATGCGAGAGAGTTGATCGGCAAGCGCCTCATTTGGGGTGTATCCGAGTTGATTTAAAATAGCTTCGTAGGTCATGCTGGAAGTTCCTTTGTAAAATTAGAGGAGTTATTCTATCATAGAAGTTTTTATTGACTATAATAACTTTTATGAAATCACTCCTAATTCGTCTTACCCACGGTCTGTATGACCAAGATATCGCCGAGTCTGAACGCGAAAACGTACAGCAATGGTTCGGCATGAAACTCCTCACCCACGAAGAGGGAAAATACCAGTTTGCATCCCAATACCGAGCAGGTATCATCTCTTTGGCTTCCGAGAGCGGTGCCTATCTGCAAACCCTCGGAGAGAGCATCCGAGATCACTTTATCGAAACCAATAACCTCATGGGGGCCAAAAGCGGCGATTTGGTTATCGCGCAGCGGCTTTTGGGACGTCGCGGCGGTCCTCAGGCGAAAGTCGTCGTGATCGCGGGACGGAGTGAAACCTACAGTGTCGCCGTTGTGAGCATGAAAAACGGCCATTTAGGGCTGTACGACATCCGTACCGACCATCCCGCAGGGTTTGCTCTAACCGATCTTCCTGAGAATGCCGAGGGGTCACTTTATCAGATCAACAACCAAAGCGGAACCATTGCCGCATTTCTGGGAAATCTCAGTGATCCGAAAGTGGATGAGAAAATCGTCCTCGCCCTCTACAACAAACACGATGCCTTTGAAGATGACGTACTCGCCATGGCGCGCGAATTTCCCAAAGAGGTCGATGCATCCCAGTATCCTTCTCGCCGGGACCTTCGCCATCTCCCCTTTTGTACCATCGACCCCGTCACCGCAAAAGACTACGATGACGCTATCTGTTATATCCCCGAAACCTCCACCCTCTATGTCGCCATTGCTGATGTGAGCGAATACGTCCACCCTTTCGGTGCTATCGATGCCGAGGCGATTTACCGCAGTTTCTCGATTTACCTTCCCCATCGCTCGATTCCGATGCTCCCCCGTGAGCTGAGTGAAACCCTCTGTTCGTTGCAGGGCAACGTCGACCGCCTCGCCTATACGTTTGAGATGCACATCGATCCCACTACCTACGAGATGGATTCATTTGAGCTGTACGAATCGATCATTCACTCCCATCGCCGTTTCACCTACGAAGAGATTGACGCCTATTTGGAGGGTCATCTAACCGCCCAAAACGACAAAGAGGCAAAAGCGCTCGCGTACATCAACGATCTCAACGTCTTGACAAGGAAACTGCGCGAAGAGCGGATGAAAAAAGGGTACAACTTCCGCTCCAGTGAACTGGAGATGCGGATCGATGAAGAACAAAACATCGTATCGACCGAATTCGCCGTCGAAACCCCCTCCCACGCATTGATCGAGGATTGTATGCTCCTTGCTAACAAAGCGGCGGCATCGATGTACGAGCGGGGAGTCTTTCGTATCCACGAATCCCCTAGCCCGATGAAGCTCCAAAGCCTCTACACCGAGCTCGCCAGTATCGGGATATTCGTTGAATCCCAAGGCTCGATCAAAGAGACCATCATGGCGATCCAAGCGGAGGCAGAACGGCGCGATCTCATCAGTGAAGTCGATACCCTCATCATCCGCGCTCAGATGCAGGCACGTTATGCCCCCTACAACATGGGACATTTCGGATTGGGATTTACTCGCTATACCCACTTCACCTCCCCCATCCGCCGTTACAGCGACCTGATCGTCCATCGCCTCCTCAAAGCGATCAAAGCGGGAGACACCGAAGAGGGGTCGTATGTCTTGCGTAACATCGAATCACTCTGTACCTCGATCAGCGAAAAAGAGCGTGAAGCGAGTGACATCGAAATCCGCTTCCATGAGCGCAAATTTGCCCGATGGGCAGCCACCGTGATCGGTCAAGAGTTCAAAGCACGTATCATGCGTGCCGAAGAGCCGTTCATTGCCGAGATACATGACGTTATCACGGGTGCCAAGGTAGCTGTTAACTCCCAATTTGGACTAATGCTCTTTGATGACATCATCGTCAAAATCGAGAGTTCCAATCTCGCCACCGCCAAAATCACCGCGTCGTTTGTACGCCGAATCGAAAAGGAAACGGATGAATAGACAGGATTTAGACCGCCATCTTCAAAATGCTACCGCTCCACGCGCTATGGCACTATTTGGTGAAAGTCACTTTCTTATCGACCGCTACGCGCATCGCCTCTCCCAGATCGAAGGTGCATCCGTTCTCAGCCTCTATCACGACGAGTACGATTTCAACACCGCCAAAGCCCACCTCTCCCAAGGCTCGTTGTTCGGTGATCAAAATCTTCTCATCGTTAAACACGAGAAGAAACTCCCCAAAGCCGAACTCGATACCCTCGTCGAATTGGTCGGCAAAAATAGCGACAACACCTTTATCTACTGCTATTACGGCGAAGATGTCAAAGGGGCCGACACCGCGTTCAAAGGCTCCCACAGCGGATCGGTTCGCTTTTTCCACCCCTTCGCCGCCGAAGCGCGCGCCATCGTGATCCAGGAAGCGCAAAGCTTAGGAGTTCAGCTCGATAACCAAGCGGCGTTTCATCTCCTCGACATCCATAACAACGATCTTGCCCTCGCCTGCAACGAGCTCTCCAAACTCTCTATTTTGGGCAAACCGATCGGGATGAAAGAGATCGATGAACATGTTTTCGGTCTCAGCGAAATCAAGCTTGATCATTTCATCGCCCGCGTCATCGAGAAAAAAGAGTTCCTCCCCTCACTGCGTCATCTCCTCGAATCAGGGGAAAACGAGATACAGCTCCTCACCGCCATCAGTGGATTTTTGACACAACTCTATCTTTTCAACAGTGCGATCAAAATTCACGGTGTTGCCGATTCGGCTCTCGTATTGGGATATAAACTTCCCGGATTTGTCGAAAAAGAGCGTGCCGCCCTCTCGATTAAAATCTCTCCCGAGGGGTACAAACGGGGGATTAATCTCCTCCTCGATACCGAGCTGAAGATGAAATCGACAGGTTCTCCTGATCAAGAATCTCTCTTATTATCAGCACTGCTAAAACTGCAAAGTATTTTATAATCACATCTTCTATTTTCTTCATTCCTGACTTGATCGGGAATCCATCAAACACTTCGCTCCAAATCTAATATTTTTTGTTTATAATGGCGTAGAATAGATTTTAATTTTTGGATAGTAAATGGCTATAAAACTACTTTTTTTATGGTGTTTAATTACATTTTCAACCTCATTATGGGCTACAGATACAGATGCAGGAGAGTTTCGAGGAGAGACGAAAGCTAAAATTGAGATTTTGCAGAAGCAAAATGATCAAACAAATACAAAAATAGATTCTCTCGAAAAAGATGTTAGAGATGAGTATAAAACTGTCACAGATCGGCAGAATGAACGCATTGGAGACATTGAAAGTCACTTTAATATTTTTCTGACTATTTTAGGAATTTTAGCAGCTTTAGCAAGTTATATGACTTTCAAAAGATCAAAAGAAATTGCTATTAAAGAAGTCAAAGATTGGTTAGAAAAAAATAGTGACTCAATTAAAACCAATATGTCTAAGTTTGAAAAAGAGCTAGAACAATTAAAAGAGCAAGCAAAAGATGCTACAGATCAACATAATAGCTATCTCACACAATCAAAAGAAAAAATTGATGAAATACAAAAAAATATGCTTCAAGATGATATGAATACAAGCCAACAAGATACATTACCATTAAGTAACGATTCATTTGATAAAGCAATTACTCATATTCTTTCCAAGCCACAAAATACATACAATTTTAACGACTGGAATGCACTTGCTTTTTACTCGTATCAGCAGAGTAAATTTGATGATGCACTTTACCATTGGAGAAAAGTTATTGAAGCGAATGAAGTACCATCAGAGGTTAAAGCACAAACACTCTTTAATATTGCAATAACGCTTAAACTTTTAAATCGTGATGAAGAAGAAATGACAATTTATAATGATCTTATTACATCATTTAAACAAACGAATAATCCGATAATTAAAGAACAAGTTGCAAAAGCTTTATTCAATCTGGGAGTAAGATTAGGTCAACTAAATAAAGTTGAGCAAGAAATAGAAACTTACGATCAATTATTTCAAGAATACTCAAATGAAGAAAATAGTGTATATCGAGAATTGATTATCAAAGCATTAATAAACAAAGCAGTAAGACTTGGTCAATTAAATAGACATGAAGAAGAAGTAGCTATTTACAATGATTTTTTAGAAAAATATTCTAATGATTCTAGTGATGTTATGCAAATAAATGTGGCGAAGATATTAGTGCTTAAAGGTATTCATCTGAGTAATCTCAAACAATATAATGAAGCCATAAAAGTGTACGATGAATTATTACAAAAAGACTATAAAGCTGATAATGAATTCATACAAATACATATAGTTAATGCACTACTCAATAAAGGAAATTGTTTACAAAAATTAAATAAATATTATGAAGCAATATCCCTATATGATAATCTAATTCAAAAATATGATATAGAAAAAAATGATATGCTTAGAGAAAGGATTGTAGATGCTTTTGTTCAAAAAGGGTTTATATTTGGAAAATTAAAATCATATCAAAATGCTATAGATGCTTATAAAAATGCTATTGCTCTTCAACCAAAAAATATTACTGCATATACAAATTTACTAGAAATTCAATTAATATTTTTTGGCGAACTTGACCTTAATACAGTTGAAGAACTCCATGAATTATGCAAAAACGACAAAGAAACGTTGCTTAAATTCAATATGCTTAAAATCATTCAAAACTCTTTAAAGAAAGAACAATTTAATGAAATTTCCACACTCAAAGAAGAATTTAGTAGCACTAATTTCGGAGGATGGGGATGGGAAGAATTAGATAATTGGGCGAATAGTCTCGAAGATACAGCTGTGCGTGAACGTGTTATTGCAACAATCGAACAATTTAAAAATTGGGATATGGATTCCCGATCAAGTCGGGAATGACGATTACGCGACCGCTTCACTCCATCGAGCAACTTCCACCGTCACATGTTTTTGACGAGCAGTTTCAACGATATTTTCTAGTTTCGCAGCCGTACTATCGGCGAGCCACTCTTCCCCGCATTGAGAACAAACAGTAGCAGGTACGTCACGCACTACGACCACACCGAAACCGAAATCGACGGTAAAAGTACTCACGCCATTGACCATAGAACCTTTACAAAATCGGCAGATTTTCATGTCATTCCCCATATATTTTCTAAATTCTACTACAAGATTCATGAAACTAAATGAAACTTAAATTAAGCAAAATTTTAGTATAATCCGCGCGTTCCTTGCTCTTTGCAACACGACTGTCGTGCTGTATAACACATCCATAAGGGGCGAACACCATAAGGAGACATACGCTATGAGACATTACGAAAACCTAGTAATCGTAAAACCTACTCTTACAGAAGAAGAGATTAAAAACACCATCGCTCTCGTTGAAGAAGTGATCACTGCAAACGGCGGTGAGATCGTTGCTCGCGACGCAATGGGAATGAAAAAATTGGCTTACCCGATCGAGAAAAACGCTCGCGGTTATTTCCACGTTATGTATTACAAAGCGGCACCTGCTGCTATTGCTGAAATTGAACGTCGTTTCCGTATCAACGAGGAAATTTTGCGTTTCGTAACCATGAAATACGATACAAAACGTGAAATCGCAGCATGGAACGGTATGGTTGAAAAAACCAAAAAACCTGCTGCTGTTGCTGAGAAAAAAGAAGAAGCAGCGTCTTAAGCCATTTAAGGAAAACCTATGTATAACAAAGTCATTTTGGTTGGAAATCTTACCCGCGATATCGAGCTTCGCTATTCGCAAAACGGTTCAGCTATCGCTAAAACCGCGATTGCAACTAGTCGACGTTTTACAATGAACGGTGAGAAAAAAGAGGAGACATGTTTTGTCGACATCACTTTCTTCGGCCGCTCAGGTGAAATTGCCAATCAATACCTTCGCAAGGGGAGCAAAATCCTCGTAGAAGGACGACTAAGTTTTGAACAATGGGTTGACCAGACAAACGGCCAAAAGCGCTCAAAGCACTCCGTAATCGTCGAAACGATGCAAATGCTCGATTCACGCAGCGAGAGTGGTTCTCAGGGCGGTTATAACGAGTACAGCGATGGTGGAAGCAGCTATGGCGGGGGCTATGATGCTCCTGCACCAAAAGCGGCCTACACTCCGCCGCCGTCGTATTCTAAACCCGCACCGGCAAGAATGCCGGAAAACAATCTCCCCGAGATTGATATTAACGAAGACGAAATTCCGTTTTAGAATAAGCACAAGGATAGAACCATGTCAGAAAAAAGAAAATACAAAAAACGTTATTGCAAATACTGCGAGCAAAAAGTTGATTTCATTGACTACAAAGATGTAGCTTCTTTGAAATATTCACTCTCTGAGCGTTTCAAAATCATGCCACGCCGTTTGACAGGTAACTGTAAACGTCACCAAGATATGGTTACAATCGCGATCAAACAATCACGCGCTGCTGCGTTGATCCCATACACCGTATCACGCAAAGTGATCGCTGGCGCTTCTTACGAAGAGCGTTAATTGATCTATGACAGCGTTACGCTGTCATATCCCCTTTTCTTCTTTTTTTTCAATCTCCAAACTCTCGCTATAATATTGCATTCACTTCATTAGGATATTTATGTTTTTTCAACCCGGGTTTTTAGGAACCAAAGCGCTTATGTATATGGATATAGTGACGATCTATTTTGGATTACTCCCATTTTTATTGGCGTTTTCCATTTATCAAGCCATTCGCGGCAATATCAAACTCCACTATCAAAGCCAATTTGTTATACTGGCAGTAACAATCGTTATGGTGCTTATCTTCGAAATCGGAGTCAGACTTAGTGGAGGATTTGTCGAATACGCCAAACAAAGTCCATTATCGTACGATTTCCTTCTGATTTTTTTAGTCATTCACATACTGATAGCCTTATTTGCTGTCGGCGGTTGGATATATCTATTGATCTCTACTTATAAATCATACCAAAACGGCGTATTAGAAAATAAAGAGAAGCACCATAAAATTGGGAAATGGATTTTCACTTCCCTCACCATAACTTCGGTCATGGGATGTTCTATCTATCTCTTTTTATTTTAAAGTATCCGTTTATGAAAATAGCTATTCTTCTATCATGTATCCTAACCCTTTTAGTACAAGGCGACACCACTAAAAGTCTCTCTGAACATGTACAAAATGTCCTCCCCTCTATCGTCAAAATCAAAGTTCAAAAGAGTGAACTAACTGACGATGAAAACGAACTTACCGCAACCGATTCCGGAGGATCAGGATTTGTTTTAGATAATGAACACCGTATCATCACTAACGCCCATGTCATAGGTGATGCAAAAAAAATCTCTATTATCGATTCGCTTAACCGTGAATACAGTGCAAAACTTATTGCTAAAGATGACAAAACCGATATAGCAGTTTTAGAATCATCTGCATTTAGCGCTCCGATTCTAAATGAGTCCAATGCAACCGTATTATCTGGAGAGAGTGTCTTTGCGGTCGGTTCCCCTTTCTCGCTCGGACATAGCGTCACTTATGGTATTGTGAGTGCTAACAATCGTTTTTTAGCCAATTACCCCTATGTCCGCTTTATCCAAACCGATGCTGCTATCAATCCAGGCAATTCAGGAGGAGCACTCTTTAATCAAAACGGTGAATTAATCGGTATGAACGCTACCTATTACTCCAAACAAGGCAGTTATACCAATATTTCATTTACCATTCCGATTAACGATGTACGACGCATTACAACGCGACTACTACAAGAACATACCATTCAACGCGGATATTTAGGAGCAGAACTTATTTTGTCCGAACGTATATCGCGAAAGCTAGGGCTAAGAGCTTCAGCCTATATTAGTCATGTCGAACCCAATTCACCGGCAGATAAGAGCGGATTACGTACTGGAGATGCCATTATAACGGTCAATGAGATACCATTAAGTGATGGTGGAGAACTTCACCGCTATCTTGAACAATCAAAACCGAATCAAACACTTACTCTCACCTTCTATCGAGATAAACAGCGCATGAATACAAATGTAATCTTGGGAACATCTTCAAGTGAAAAAAAAGAGCTCACGAATGCCGGTTCAGGTGATGAAAGCGAAAAAATCGGTCTAATTCTCAGAGAAGACACAGACGGTATACGGGTTATCACAACATTTCAAACAGCTAAGTTGGTTGGAATTCAAACCGGAGATATGATAAAAGAAATTAATAAACAGCCCGTAAAATCAATTAATGAACTCAACAATATTATTGGTAAATTCAAAGAAAATGAAATAGCACTGATGAAAATAGAAAGAGAAGGTACTGTGATTACTCTTCCTATTGGAACAAAAACGGCAATAAAATCGTATAGTACTAAAAATTAATCCATCCACCGTCGTGGATCATACCCATCCGAAGGGCGTATAACCGCCTTTTTTTCAAGATTTTTAATCAGGGTAATTACATCACTCTCGTCAACAAAACTTTTTTCATTACTCCCCTCATCGTAACGTTTGAAACCGTGTCGCTCATAAAAATAGATAGCAGGAGAATTTTTTCGAACTGAAATACTGATATGTTCATACAAAGCACCCGCTTCAATAAAAAGCTGTTCAATCATCTGTGTACCGTATCCGTGTCGTCTAAACTCAGGGAGTACAGCCATCGTCAATATGGGGATATCATCGTTTATATATCCATTTGAACCGTGATCACTATTTAAACGGCGGATCCAGGCTGCTCCGGCAATCTTGTTGTCGACAAGAATATAAAGTCCTAAATCTTTACTGGTAAATCCATAAAACTCTTCATATATAGCAAGCTTGGGTATATCAGCAATAGTTTTATTGACCTCGTTGAGACGGAAGGCATAGTGAACCATATCAGTAACAATTTTTTGTTCTGAGGATCTTAGAAAATAGAGTGTAGTATTCATAAGTGAAGTATACATAAGTGGAGCTAAATAGTTGATTTTATAGTGATAATAGCAAAATTGAATGGTTGTTGGATGGATACTTGAATGTGGGTTGGTTTGAGTTGTTTTGGATTGTT
>CAZBVJ010000007.1:0-139410 GCA_964495485.1 uncultured Sulfuricurvum sp. | reverse complement strand
CGATTTAAACCCGTTCAAAGCGTACGCTTCTAGTGCCGCACGCCCGATCATTGCGGCATTATCGGAACAATACCGCAATTCTGAAAAGAATAATTCAGCTTTGTAGGGGATGAGTAGTTTCGTAACGGATTCACGCAAGTAGAGGTTGGCACTCGCTCCGCCGACAATAGCAAATCGCACAGGAGGATGCGATTTGAAATATTTTTTGAGCTTTTGGATCAGATGCTCTGTCGCCGTTTTTTGAAACGCAGCGGCGATATCGGGATAGGCGGATAGATCATTGGCTTCAACCGCGAGACGCACCTGATTTTTAAGTCCCGAATAGCTAAAGGCGATGAGGGGGGATTGCCAAAGAGGGACGGTGAAGGAAAATCGGGAAGTATCGCCGTTCTGGGCAAGCTTTTCGATCAATGGTCCCCCCGGATAGCCCAGATTCATCATTTTAGCCACTTTGTCGAAACTCTCGCCGTAGCTGTCATCCATCGTGGTGGCAACCGTCTCCATCTCATTATAGGATTTAACTTCGATAAGCTGGGTGTGTCCACCCGAGACCAGTAAAACGGTGATCGGAAAAACAGCCTCTTTTTCAATAAAAAGGGAATAAATATGCCCTTTGAGGTGGTTGATGGGAAGGATTGGGATACCCAGAGAGATACTGAGTGCTTTAGCCATCGTAACCCCCTCGATGAGAGTGACTCCCAGCCCCGGCTCGTTGGTGACGGCGACCGCTTTGAGTTGATTGAACCACGGCTCGCACTCCTCTAAAATGCGTGGCAGTGCTTCAGCATGAAGACGGCTGGCGAGTTCAGGGACGACCCCCCCGTATTGGGAGTGTTCCAACTCTTGGGAGATCTTTTTATGATAGATCAGTTTTCGGGTAGCGATTTCGGTGATAGCGATTGAACTGTCATCACAACTACTTTCTATACTCAGGATCATTGTACCACCCACTCTTTGACCCATGGCCACTCGCCGAATCCCGAAGAAGTGTTAATGTGTCCCCCCTCTTCGATCACTTTCATCTCCACACCGAGAGATTGTTGAAGTTCACGAGCCTCTTCGATACTCATGTACGGGTCATTCGTCGAAGTGACCAATAATACCTCTTCGGCAAAAAGATTTTTAGGAGCTTCGAGGGGGAAAAAGGTTTTAAGGGTTTCGATCTCACAGGTCAAATGGGGAGGGGCAACCAATAAAAGACGTTTTACCGGGGTGATTGCACCCTCATGGCACAGATGAAACCATGCGATATTCGCCAGTGAATGACACACTACGGTATCGGGCTGAAAATCGCTTAGGATCGATTTGATCTGTCTCATCCATCGGTTTTTACTCGGAAAGTGAGGGTTGTCAAGAAGGGGAAAAGAGACGGTGCCGTAATCTTTGGCGATCTCGCCAGCTAACCATGCCTGCCAGTGGGGGTCATCTGATCCTCCCCATCCGTGAAGTATGAGTACCTTTTGCATCATAATTCCCGAACGAAACGGCGCACTTCGTCGTCCATGGAAAAAATCGCATCAACCGATTCAGGGGCGCCGTCAAAGTGTTCATATGCTCTCAATATAGAGCGGGAGATATCCAAAAAGCCGATCTCTCTTCCGATAAATCGCGCAATGGCCGCTTCATTTGCCGCATTAACGATCACCCCTTTGGAGGGGTTTTTTAAAAGATCGTTTTTGATCTCCCAGATAGGATAGCGCTCTTTTTCAATCTCTCTAAATTCAAGTGCCCCTACGCGGGTCAAATCGATTCGATTCACGATAGACTCCTCCACTCTCCCCATCAGCGCATAGGCGATAGGAAGGCGCATATCGGCATGGGCAAAATGGGCCGTTGTAGAGCCGTCACGATAATCGATCAGAGCATGAATCAATGATTTCGTCTCGATGAGGGCATCATATTCCCCCTCGCCGAAAAGCCAGCGCGCTTCAAGAAGTTCAAAAATCTTGTTGACCATCGAAGCACTGTCTATCGTGATTTTCTGCCCCATCGACCAATTGGGATGTTTGAGAGCGTCTTCAAGCGTTGCCCCAGAGAGTTTCTCCAATGGCCAATCACGAAACGCTCCCCCACTGGCAGTTACCACCATCCGATCAATGGAGCGCCCCCCCTGATTGAGATACCACAGCCCAAAATGTTCGCTGTCGATCGGGACTATCGGGGAAGTATCGACAAATGCTCCGCCGACTACAAGGGATTCCTTGTTCGCCAATGCGATCTTTTTTCCGCATTCAAGCGCTTTGAGGGTGGGGCGAAATCCGGCAAATCCGACAAGAGCGTTCACGACATGCTGCGAGGAGGACTCTTCGATTGCATGAAGGATAGACTCTTCGCCTGAAGAGACATTGGGGTGGTCAACCAGCGGACGATCCACCTCCCGCATAACGACAACCCGTTTGGGATTATGGCGTTTTATCTGTTCGTTGAGAAGAGAGATATTGCGACCCGCCACCAGTGTATCGACACTAAGATGAAACTGTTCGGCAATTTTAAGAGCATTGACACCGATCGAGCCGGTGGAGCCCAGTAGGATCAAACGAGACCCCGAAGAAGAACCAGCATGATAACAGAGGCGAATAGATACCCGTCGATGCGATCCAATACCCCTCCATGCCCCGGAAGGATCGAACCGCTGTCTTTGACCCCCGCTTGACGTTTGAGATAACTCTCGAACAAATCTCCGAAAACGGCTCCGATAGCCGATGCCATCGAGATGATGATCGCCTGAGTGATATCGACAATAGTGATACCGATAAAAAATCCGGCACCCGTCGCAACGGCGATACCTCCATAAACACCCTCACGTGTTTTGCTCGGGCTGGAGATACTAAAAGGGGTTTTACCGATACTGCGACCTACCACATAGGCACCGACATCGGCAGAAGCGACAACGACGAGAAGCCATAACATCGCCCCCATACCGTACTCTTGGTACATACTGAGCATAAACAACATTCCGGCGGTAGGATAGATAAACGGCAAGAAATTTTTCGGCGGAATATTTTGGGTATAGGCGACTGCCGCCGCAAAAATGAGACCCGCAATGACGAACAGATCCTCACCGTAGGGATAGAGTGCAGCGGCAAGCCAAAGGATTGCGGCATAGGCGTACAAGGAGTTATTATTGATCCCGAACAGCCGTGTCGCTTCATGGAAAGCCAATAAATAGACGACACCCATTACTGCCCACATGAGCCAAAAATTGTTGATAAGCCCGACGACAAGAACGCCGATGACAAGGAAGACCGCAGTGACAATACGCTCTTGGGTTGAATTTTTTGCAGTTTGCATTTTTTGGTTGACCAGTGGTATTAAAATTTCGCGATTATACCGAAATTACACTTTAATATCTAAAATATGCTGCGGTTTTAAGGGAGGAGTCTCTTCCTCCTCTTCTTCTTGTTTTTCGGAGCGCTGTTCCTCTTGTTCAGCTTGCTCTTTGGTATGTTCGCGATCGGGATCAACGCCGTGATTCTCTTCGGTCGGTCGAACCTCTTCGATCTCTTTGCGTGCTTCTTGAGTCGCATTGGCGGCGGCAAGTGCCTGAAGCTCAAAACGGTTCAGCAATGCCGTTTTTTCACTGGCGACGGTTGCCATTTGCTGGTTGACGTAGATGGTGTTGCCGATAGGACCGATTGCCATCGCTTATCCCTTTTGGATACTTATCGTTTTGTAATTCGTATAGAGGACATTTGCACCCTCTTGGACGCGGACTTCTCTTCGGGGAGTATAATCGACCAAATAGACCCCTTTCTCAAACACGGAGAAATCGACGCACAATTTGGCCGCCGCCTCGATCAAACGATCCGGCAGCTGCTGTTTATCGGTGGAGATGATAACGTGCGCCGAGGGGCGGTCTTTGAGATGGAGCCAAATATCACGGGCTTTGGCATTGCGCAGAAGCTCGATATTCCCTTTCTCGCTTTTGCCCAACGATACTTTGACCCCCTCGAACCAAAACTCGGCGATGGAATCGGACGTTTTAAGTTTGCTTCCGGAACGTTTTTCGGGAAATAAAAGGGCGATCTCTTCGGGGTTTTTTGCATCGTTCAGGGTTTGGATGAAAAGCTCTAGATGGCGGATTTTGGCTTCGAGGTTGGAGCGTTCCTGATGGAGACCATGCGCTTTTTGTTTCGCTTTTTTAGAGCGTCTGAAAAAGTTTTCGGCACATCCCGAGGCGCTAATGCATCCGGGCGGAAGTTCCAAGATTTTGGAGGTTCCGTCAAAATCGGTTATTACCGCCGATTTTTCATAAGGCTTGATACTCTCCAAATTTGCCAAAACCAAATGACCGTTGGTTTGAAGACGAACCGACTCTTCCATCAGATCCGATTCATCCTCCAAAGCGTTCAAATGTTTATGAAGTTGAGAAAGCCGTTTTTCAAGGAGAGCCGTTTTTTCATGTTTGAGCCGTTCGAGTTTTTGGCCATTTCGACTCTCGAATTGATCGATCAAAAATGCTCTAACGTCCTCAATCGGATACGATTGGGGCGGATAGGTGAGCGGTGGCGGTAATTCAAGTTTTTGACCCACCCGAACCGAACGTGACGAAACTCCCTCGTCAATATGACGGAGCGCTTCCAATACAATCTCCTCTTTGTCGAGTAAAACAGCGTTGGTATGTTTTCCGGTAAATTCGAGCTGTAACAGCGTCATCTCCGACTTATACGATCCGCTTGTGCTCACCGTAAGGCGGATAATTTTGTCATTCCCCACCATTTCGACCGATTGAATCGTCGAGCGGTTGAGCCGTTTGGCCAAAAGGACATCAAAGGGAGCCTGATATACTTTGCCACGGTTGTTCCCCTCTCCGATGCTGATCGTCGAATTCCCCCGCTGCATATCGAAATTCCAACTGTTTTTTTTGTCAAAAATGATCCGTATACCCATATCGTCATAACGGTATGCAGCTACGATATGATCGAATTGCCGCATGTAACGAACGATCTGTTCTAAATAAGAAAATCTCATATTTTACCTTCGCTTTAGAAAAAGAGAACTACAATGGTGTAATTCCATCGATAACGGATATCCGAAACATGAATCTATTCAATACGATTAAAGCCAAATTTATCGTCAACCTTATCGCCGCCGTGGGGGCGATTCTCATCAGCGTGATTGTAGCATACTTCATTGCTACCAGTTCGATCAAAGAGATCATGGTCAATGACCTCAATACTGTTGCCGATTCACTCGAACAGACAGTCAATTACATCGCCGATATTGAGCCCAAAGCGTATGAAGACGAACGGTTTAAAACCGATATTTTCAAAATCAAAATCGGCGAGAGCGGTTACGTCTATTTCGTCGATACCAAAGGTGTATTTCGCATTCATCATAAAGATGAAGGAAAAGAGATGGCGGGGCACGATTACATCGATCATATCCGTACCCATAAAGAGGGAGGTGTTTATGAGTACATCTCCGCTTCAACGGGGCAAGAGAAAATTGCCGCTTTCCGGTATATTCCAAAATGGGATATGTGGGTTGTCCCGGGGTTGAACAAAGCCGATTATGTAGATGAGTTACGGGCAAGTTTCCTAAAATGGTTTGCTATTTTGGGGACGGTGTTAACCTCTTTGCTTGTTGCGATCAACTATTTCTCCGGCACCAGCATCCTCCGTCCGATCGAAGAACTCGATAATGTCTCCAGCGATTTGGCACACGGTAACGGCGATCTAACCAAACGACTTCCGATTTTGAACAAAAACGATGAAATCGGGATGGCAAGTAACTATCTCAACCAGTTTATCGCCAAAATTCAAAATACAATCAACGATACCAAACAGATCACCTCATCCGCTGTGGGATCAACCTCTTCACTGAACAGTGCCGCAACCAATTTGGCAACCCAATCGGAAAAAACCAACACAATCGCCCAAAATACCAACGCTACTGCCGCAGAAATCGGAGCTACGCTGGAACAAAGCGTCAATATGGCGAAAAATACCCTCCAAAACAGCCTCTCTACCGAACAAGAGTTGAGCCATGTCCGTGAAATCGCCAACGTCATTACCCGTGAAATCCACAATACTACCCAAATGTCCAACGAGCTTGTCGAACGTTTTACCCAGCTCTCCAGCGATGCGGCAAGTGTCAGCGGAGTATTAAGTATCATCTCCGACATCGCCGATCAAACCAATCTTCTTGCCCTCAATGCCGCCATCGAAGCGGCGCGTGCTGGGGAACACGGACGAGGATTCGCCGTTGTTGCGGACGAGGTACGCAAACTCGCCGAACGTACCCAAAAAAGTTTGACGGAAATCAACTCGACCATCTCCATCGTCATCCAATCGATCTCCGATTCTTCCGACATGATGAGTACCAACAGCGAAAATATCGAGCGTTTGGCAGAACGGAGCGAAGAGATCGATGCTAAAATCGATTCCGCATCAAGTGCTCTGCGTTCCAACGTTGACGTAAGCCAGCAAAGCGTACAGGAAGCGGAGAATATGGCGCGTAAAATCAACGAAATTATCAGCAAAGTTTCTGAGATGTCAAACCTCTCCCAAAACAATCAAGACGACATCAAACGGATCTCTGCGATCGCAGCTGAGCTGTACAATGCGGCGACCAACCTCAATACCCAGTTGGGACAATTTAAGTCCTAACCCAATCCCTGCTATAATTCGCCTCATCAATTAAAGGAGGCGGGTTTTGAAAGCACCTAAAGGGTTTGGAAAGGGCTATTTTACACTCGTAGCAATCCAAGCCTATGCCTCTTTTATCCGTCTTCTTCAAAATATAACCCGTATTATTTGGATTTGTCCAACCCATCCAATCCACACTTATTCGACTGTTTCCCCTCCGAAAGGTGCCCTTTTCTCATCTCTACCAACGATTATGAAACAAGGACATTTATGTTTAAACACACGCTATCCCTCGTCGCATCGGCGACACTTGTCGCTTCCCTAGAAGCTAATACCCTCAACCTCGATCCTATCGTTGTCTCCGCATCCAAAACCGAACAATCCCTCAAAAACGTCACCGCTAACATCGATGTTATCACGGCCGAAGAGCTTGAAGAGAACCATATAACCTCGGTTATCGATGCACTACGTTCATTCTCCTCTATTTCCACAGCTCAAAGTGGCGGATTAGGACAACAAAACTCTTTTTATCAACGAGGCTTTAAGACCGAAAATACGGTGGTAATGATCGACGGCATCCGCTATAACGATCCTACCACAATTGGTGGAATGGCACAACTTGAACATTTGATGATAAACAATATTGAGCGCATTGAAATTATCAATGGAGCACAAAGCGGTATTTGGGGAGCCAATGCTGCCGCAGGGGTTATCAACATCATTACTAAAAATGCAACAGAGAAACTATCTTTTGGAGGAAATTTAGAATACGGAAGTTACGCAACCACTAAAATTTCAGCAGATGTATCTCAAAAAGTGGGTGCTCTTTCATATTATGTGGGCGTTAATCAGATCAAAAGCGATGGTTTTTCATCACAAACTTCCAAAGGACAAAACCCAGAAGATTATGAAACTGATAGCTATAAAAATCAAACCGTTAATGCCAAATTAGGATACGATCTTAGTGGGTCTGATAAACTTTTTGGACAATTCACTTTAATTGACGCAAAGGTTCAATACGATGCATATAATCAGCCAAACAGCAGTGCCAATGAAATTCATCAAATCAATCGCTTGGGAAAAATCGGTTATAGCCATAAACTAAGCACTGTTGATTCAATCGATGCTTCTTATGCCATCACAAACTTTGATAAAAAAGATCCTCTTGGATACACCTCAGCATTCAATGGAACCAATACAGAATTAGCCCTTCAAGGTTCATATCACTACACTAGCAATTCTTTTGTAGTCACGGGCGTAAACACTCTTGATTCAAAAGATATCATAAGCACAAAAGAACTCGATTCCAAAGGGATATTTTTAACCAACACCAATCAATTTGAGAATCTCATTCTTACTGAATCAATCCGTTATGACGGTTATGATGCGTTTAAGGATAAAACGACAGGAAAAATCGGTGCTAAGTACTTTTTCTCAACTGATACAACACTAAGCGCCAATTATGGAACAGCGTATCGTGTACCATCACTATATGAACTTTACGCACCTGCTACATTTTGGGGTGCGGTAGGAAATGCAAATCTAACCCCTGAGACCACCAAAGGTTACGATATTACCGCACAATATAAAGGGCTGAGTGCAACTTACTTTAATAACGAAATTGACAATTTAATCGATTACACAACAGGTTATAATAATGTCTCTGGGACTACCACCTTTAAAGGATATGAGTTAAAATATCAACACAACATGAGTGATCTTTTGACCTTACATCTTGCCTATAACAAACTGTTTGCGAAAGATAAAAATGGTGCTTATTATACAAAACGTCCGCACGATAGTGCCAAAGCAACTATCGATTTTTATGGGATTGATAAACTACTGGTAAGTGCAACTGCACAGTATGTCGGGACACGGCATGAACTCGATTACAGTTCCTGGCCTGCGGATACGGTTCAAACAGGGCGTTATATTCTTTGGAGTTTGATGGGTAATTATGAACTTACAAATACCATAACACTTTACGTTAAAGGTGAAAATTTGAGTGATAAACTCTACCAAGAGGTCAATGGGTACGGAACCGCTGGGCGAAGTTTTTATTGCGGTTTAAATACCCGATTCTGATGAAACTCTATTTCCGCCCCTATATCCGTTATAAATTCCTCAACTCCTTTTTTACAGGGATTGCGGGGGGATCAGTTTTTACAATTTACGGCTCGCTTACCCCTTCAACCTTTTCGGTAGGGGGGATCGTTTTGGCTTTGGGGCTAATGATCATGGCGTATCTGTATCACCGTCTAATGACGCTGAAACATTTCTTCATCTTCTCATTTGGTGCAGAAGCGGTGATGCTAATAATGGTGCTTTTCTTTTTGGTTTTCTCAAAATATCAGAGTACCGCTTTGGTGGTGTACGGTGCGTATCAGCTCTCCTTTATGGTCGGAGGGTATCTGGTGCGTGCCGAAACCCATTTTGCCCGAAAACCCCGTATTATGGGATGGATTGATGTAGCCAAGCAACAAGGATATTTAGGGGGATTGCTCTTCTCTTATCTGTTTTACAAGTTTCTCGAGATGAACAACATTATCAACGCTGCATCGCAAGTTTATTGGCTCCATATCGGACTGCTTCCTTTGGAACTCATCATCATCCTATTCCTTATCCGTGCGTTTCAAAAAAGGAAATTGCAATGACGTATATCGATTGGTTCCGATTCCACGCTGCCAAACACGCCGTTATTATGGCTAAATTGACCCATCTGAGCGATGACGAAGTGATCGAATACTTTCGGTTTGAAAATATGGTGATACATGAGCGCGATTTCTGTCCCCTCTACGCGGAGAATAAAAAATGTCACGATACGGCAGAACTCAACTGCTACCTCTGTGCTTGCCCCAATTTTCGGTTCAACGATGCGGGATTTGGAACCGAAGCGGGAAAAACGCTCTTCAGTACCTGTTCCATCGACAGCCCGGATGGGAATCGTTTTGTCACCGATACCGCTATCCATCAAAACTGTGCAGGGTGTCTCGTCCCACACCGTGAAACCTATATCCAAAAAATATTTAACCGAAACTGGCGCACCGTTATGCGAGAGGTCACCTCTCAACCCTCAGATTAACCAGAGTATACGATTGTTACGGTAAAATAGTTTCAATAATTGAGAGGGGTATAGATGCGGGCTGTTTTGCTATTGTTTATCACCGCTCTTTTCCTCTTCTCGGCCCCCTTGTCCATCATTTTCAAAGGGAATGAAAAACTCTCCTCCGATGAGCTTTACGGCGTTTTAGGGCTACGCAAGCCCTATGCAGTAGAGGTTTGGGAGGATGCCCCCTCCATCGAACCGATTGCCGTCCCCCAAAGCGCTTCGGCGCTGAGCAGTTTCTACCGTTCCAAAGGGTATTATCATGCCCGCATCACCTCAGAAACTACCGATAAAGAGGTCATTTTTACGATTCAAGAAAACGCTCCGATCCTCATCGGAGACGTTAAAATCAACAGTCCATTGGAGATTGGGAACGTTATCGCCCTCAAAAATGAGGATCTATTTGACCAAGAAGCCTTTTCCGCTTCCAAATCGGCCATGAAAAAACGGTATGCCGATGTGGGATACTGCAACGCGAGTTTCAATACCAAAGCGTGGGTCGATATCGAAGTCAACCGTGCCTATTTGCTATTTGAAGCGACACCTGGGGAGAAATGTACGTTTGGTCCGATCCATGTCGAATCCACCCCCAACATTAACGGAGAACTCACCGCATCGATGCTCCGGTTTGAAGAGGGGGACCCCTACAGCGTCGAAGCGATCCGCCTGAGCTACGAAGCTCTCTATGCCCAAGAGGGGATAACACGGGTGATGATCAACGACAACGAACGCAACGGCAGTATCGTCCCCATCAGCCTCACCATCGAAGAGGCGGAACGCCCTATCCGATTTACCGCCGGTTTGGGATTCAGCAGTGATGAGGGGTTTAGAGCACAAACCGGACTCAAACACCGTAATTTTTTCGGTGATCTGAAAACACTCTCCCTCGATGCCAAATATTCCCAAATCAAACAAGAGGCCTCCGGAACCATCAGTATGCCGTTGCAAAACCGTGGACTCCTCGGCGGGGAGATTGGATACACCAACGAAATATTTGACGGTTATAAAACCGAAAGCACCTACGAAAAAGTGACCGCCAAATACCAAGACACCCCCTCCTCTGTTATGGCAGGGCTCCTTTTCGATCGGATTCGAACGTATGCATCCGATGACATCGCAACGTTCCCCAATTCGGTATTGTTTATCACTTCACCGCTTGGCGAGATCAATATCGATACCCGTGACAAACCGCTCGAACCGACGCAAGGGTATTGGCTTAACGCCAAACTGACCGGATCGCTCCGATCAATGGCGTTGTCCGATGCCACCTATTTCAAAAGCCTCCTCTCCGGTGCCTATATCACGAGTATCGACGAACATGTCTTCGGAGCTAAACTCAAATGGGGAACCCTCCGCCTCTATGATGGAATGATCCCTTCCTCCTATCGATTTTATGCCGGGGGGATGAACTCCAACCGTGCTTATGCTTATCGTGATTTGGGTCCGAAGAATAAAGACGGCGATCCGGTCGGGTTCTCCTCGCTCACCGAGGGGACTCTCGAATACCGCTTTCCGATTTACGAGGAGTTTCGCGGTGTCCTTTTCAGTGATGTCACCGTCGCTTCGGAAAATACCTTTGCCGATTATATCAATGACGTTTACTGGGGTGTGGGAGCGGGGATCCGTTACGTCACCCCCGTCGGACCGATTGCGATCGATATCGGAGTCGATCCGAACGATTTGGGTCAATACGCCATCCACTTCCGGATCGGAGAGCTGTTTTGAAGCGTCTACGAAATCTCCCGTGGCTAAAATGGCTTAGACACCTCTTTGTCACTTTTCATTTTCTCCTTTACAGTGCCATATTGGTCGCATCTGCAGCTTTGTACATCGCCTTTCGTCCCGATAGTCTGGAGATCGTCAATACCTATTTCCTCGAACCGTTCGGCATCCGCTATACCCATGCAGAGGGGTCTATTTTGGAGGGGTTTGTCCTCCATAACGTCCGCAGTGACAAAATGGAAGCCAAAACGCTGAAGCTCCAATATAACCTCGTCAAAATGTTGGAAGGGGAGCACATGATTGATTCGATCAAAATCGACGGCTTGCGGCTCCATTTGGACGATTTTATCAGCGATGACGACTCCATCTGGCCATTTCCGACGTTCAAGCTTCGTGACGTAACGATCACCAATCTCCAACTCATCAGTGCCTATCCTATCGAACTCGATCTACGTGGGAAAAACGGCACTTATGACGGTGATGTTATCCATTTTGCCTCGTTCAATACTACTTTTAAATCCCGCTATGCGAGCGGTGCAATTTCAGGTGTAGTTAAAAACAGCTCCCTCAAAGGAGTTTGCGACCTCTATCCCAATGCCGCTGAACTCTCCCCCTACAGCGGTCGTTTCACTACACTTCCTCGTTCGTTACGTCTAAAAATTTCAGAGCTTTCCGCCGATCAAGCGACCCTCAGCACAACCATCGATCAACTCAGCTCGCTCCACGATCCCCTTATCAAAGCCGAAGGGGTAAAACTCGATTTTAACTACCGTTATGAGGACGACTATTTTGATCTCAAAGCACTCTATCGTTTGAGCAAAGAGGGCGATTCGATCCAGATGTCCCAAACACTCCGTTACTCGTTGGAAGGGATCACATCGACCAAATTTGTCGGGAAAATCACCACATCGCACCCCCTCCCCGCCAACCGACTCGAAGGGGAATTTACCGACAGCGTGGAGGGGGTCAAAGGCAAGTTGATCCTCGATGGAAGCGTTTTAGAACTCACCAGCACCGATTACGATCGATTCTTGTGGAAAGCGAAAAGCGACCATAAAAGTCTCGCATTTCTCCCGAACCTCCCTCCTCTTTTAAGCAACTCACCCTTTACCATGAACGGTTCGGGGGTGTATCGGATCTCCAACGACGCGCTTGAGGGCTCCATCCATGCCGATCATAATCACGGACGATTTAGCGGAACCTTTTCGACCCAAAACGGTCATCACTCCCTCGATGGTAACCTCACCCTCCCCCAAAACGCTCCGTTATGGACAAACTGGGCACATAAACCCCCTGAGCATTTAGCCCTCTCGTTAGACGATGAACACAACGCCACCCGTTTCCAGCTCAGCGGTGATTCACTCGCCCTCAACGCCGTACTCAAAAATCAGACCCTCAAGGGCTCCGGCAACTATAACGGCGGATTTTTCGATATCGAGGGGGTGCTTTCCAATACGTCGAACCGTATCGATATCGATCTCCTCATCCCCTCATTATTTACCACCCTCTCAAAATTTCAACCGATTGAGCTCCATCAGGGAGAGTATTACGATGCCGAAATCAAATCCCGCACCCGTATCGACTTTACCGGCGATCTCACCATCCAAAGCGACATTAAAATCCCATGGTACGCGGCGGTACTCGATTCACAGCGCTCATTCGGAGGGGCAAACGGATCGATGAAACTCCTCTACCGAGACGGAGAGATTACGATCGATAACTATCGTTTCGAAATCGCCGATCATCCGATCTACAGCGATAAAACATCCACACTCCATTTAACGGAAAATGGAGATCTGAACATCGAGACATTTTGGATTTTTGATTCGCTCTTGGTCAATGGGGTGATTCGTGACGATATGAGCAGTGATCTTCATCTCCACTCGGATCGTTTCACCTATACCGGTCCGGAGGGCTCAGCCCATGCATCTGCCGATCTGACCTACCAACGAGATACCGAAGAGAACCAAAACCTATTTGGTTCCATAACGATTCTCGATTCGACAATCACCTATCTGCCGATGCAACAATTCAAAGTAATGGATGATGATATCATCATTATCCAAGATGTCCGCCCTCCGAGCCGCTCGAAACTCTCTATGAACGTCCATATCACTGCCCAACAACCGATACGATTCAAAACAAAAGAGCTCGATTTAGGGCTCAATCCCGATATCACTCTCTGGAAAGATCCGACCGAAGCGATGCAGATTTTAGGGATGGTAACCATCCCTAGCGGTACGGCGACAACGGCGGGAAAAAACTTTGAAATCAAACACTCCGAAATCTATTTCGGCGGGGATGTCCCCCTCAACCCTTATCTCAATCTCACGATCGGCCATGAGGTGGATTACAACAAAATCCTCATCTACATCACCCATACTCTCGATTCCCCTATTTTCCTTTTCAGCTCCGATCCGGTGATGAGCCAAAACGACATCATGAGCTACATCCTCTTCGGCACTCCGGCAAACACCATCAGCGGCGGGGACAACTCGACAAGCACCGTCCGCGCCGATGCCACCAATTTTATGCTCGGTGCCGGTCTCAAAGGGTTGATCGGCGGTGCTACCAAACTCCAGATCGATACGATGAACATCCTCACTACCGCTGAGGGGGGGATGGGGTTTGAGGTGGGTGCACGACTCAACAAAGACCTCCGTGTCCTCTATAAAAACGATACAGTATCAAGCGTACTCCTCCAATATACGGTCAACCGATGGCTCCGTCTCGATGCCGATATCCATGAACTCGGACAGGGGATCAACGCCATCTACATTAAAGATTTCAGGGATTTCCTCCCTCATAACACAAAAGTCCCTAAAAAATAATCCGGTTTATGGATTATAATGATCTGATTTCACCTCACTTCTACCCCTTAAACGGCTTGATAGCATTTTTCGGTGTATTTTTAAAAACATCACGTTTAGGTTTATGATTAACATATCGTGTGTCATTTCCACCAAATGCTCTACTATCCGGGCTATCGTCAACCAACATGGCTTTGATCGATGTATGACCGTCATAATGGGTATCGACATCTTCTTGATCCACGGCGGAGTGATGGTAAAAATCTTTTTTTAATTTTGGAATGTCAGGAAAACTCATTGCCTGAGAAGGATTGGCTTTCGTATGGGCGTTATAACTTTGCATGGATGATGGCATAGGGATGTTTATAGGTGCAAAAGGGACACCGTGTGCAACAGCTTGTTCATACATTCGATGAAGCGAGACGAATGTAATATCATTAGTAACGCTTCGGTTCCATTTAACGTTGAGACGTGTAGCCAGAGATGGAAAACCGACTTGTTCGGTTGTAAACTTGGCATCAGGCGGGTAGGAAGATTTTAGGGCAGCGGCTTTTGCGATAGCGGAGCGTGGAGAGGGATAAACCCCTAAACTCATACCATGCGGTTCATGTACCACAGGTTTATAGCCTCCACCAACATCAGAGTGAACTCCGGCATAAGTCCATTCCACTCCCCCGCTTCCGGCGATGCTGGTAAGCGGAAAGTTCTTTCGCACTTCATCACTGGCAACCATATGGATGATTTTATCCGCTGAATAGGAAGCCAGATCAAAATTGTACGCTTCGAAATCGGGATTGATGCGCTTAAAGTCCATCTTGTAAAGTGACCCTCCTGTTGCTATTTCTGTCTTTTCGAGAGTCCAGCCTTTAGCAATCATCTCTTTTTCAACCATTTCGGCATCTCGCATGCTATTCGCTGTGCGGGATGTAGTTTGATAATCCGATAAGACACTGCCCCCTTCAGAATTGAGAAAATTATCATTTATATAATTGGTCGTATCCACACTTGCTTGAATAAGAGGCTTCAAGATACTTGGTACTTTACTCATATCTGCTTGGATGGATTCTGTCACTTTTGGTTTGAAGTTATCGTTATTTCCCGCTTCACCAAATGAGCCTACCGTATCATAGATGCCGACGAAGTTGAAACGGATTTTAATAAGACCAAATTTATCTGTATTGCGTTTATTAAAGGTATTGATAAAATCACGTGCCATTGCCGCCCCTCTGCTAAAACCGAAGACGTCGATAATCCGCTCCTTAAAACCGGAACCATCTTTTGGATTGTGGGCTTTATACGTACCTTTGTCATTGAGTAATTTGACAAGTTTTTCAATCGTCTCATTAATCCGTTTTGCACCCCCGCCTCCGGCACCTTTATCGGTTTTATCTTTGAGATAATCTCGGCTGTTATCCGTAGTCCCTACACCATTGACGTAAATCTTATGGGCATAATGCTCGCACTGCTCGTTCGACCAATTAGAGATTTTACCCTGAAGGTAGAGTTCGCTCAGTTTGGCAATATTACTTTGAGCACCAGCTGGGGTATCGTTGACCTTATTATTACCCGTTCCGTCGAAAAAGATACCGATATGGACTTTTTTACATTTACCCATGGTTATTGTCTCTCACTCGGATTATTGAGTCGGGGAACCGGACGGTTTGGATAAGGAAGGTGATGAAGAGCATCTTGCAAATACCAATCAGTGAATCGATTTCCAGTACGACTATAATCTTTCTCGTATACAGTAAAGTCAATATAATTTACTGCTTCTCCCGCATGCCCCATAGAGACACTATCTGGGTGTTTGATAAAATCGACGATATATTGCCATTTGGGATCACGGTCGAAATTTAGTCCTATTCGTCCGCACAGTTCGATCCATTGTTGCATCTCTCTAATAGCCCCTTCGGCAACTTTGGGTTTGCCGTTTTCATCTAAAACTACTTTTTTTATAGGAAAATCCAAAACATCATGACTTGGATCTTTCAAACCTCTTTCTTCGTCATATTTTTCCCCTTTTTCGTTAAACCATTCCTCTTCTAAACCATACCCATACTTATTCCCCTTGGCAACGCACAATCTCATCCAACGATGTCGTACACTGCGAGGGGTTTCTCCCCAAAAACCGGGGTATTGCTCTTCCATTTTTGCTTCCATCTCTTTGTACCATTGTTTAAGTACAACTTTTGCCATCCATTTGTAATCTTCAGGCGTTAGTACGTAATTCGCCACTTTTTCTCCTTTTTTCGGGTCTTCGTATCCAGTAATCAGTGCGTAGGTTCTAAATTTTTTCTCATCGTATTCGTAAAATATTCTCCCCTCTTCGAGCGGTTCATTCCCATTTAAAATAGTGGGATCACGACTCTCTGGTAAACACTCGAATTTCAAATAATTGGTGCAGTATCGCCCCTGTGCAAATACGGCAGGGTTATGGCTAGGAAGCTCTTCTGTCTTTTTGTCACACCCCATCAACATTAAGCAAGATACAATTAGTGTTAGAAGGTGAATGGATATGAATTTCATTTGTCAACTCCTATTTAAAGTTCATTTTTAAAATAACAGTTGTATTTAATACAAGAATCAATATATACAAAAGTCCTGATGCTACCGCATATGTAATGAGAGCCAAAAAGTTCACAATAATAGAAATAACATTTATCATTATTGTCATAAAACGTCCTCGATTGTTTTCATGGTTTAAAAGATACATTAAAATTAAATTTCCAAGACCAATAATGACCGATACCATCCCCAACATAACTACAACAATTGCAGCACTACCCATATGACTTAATGCACCCGTATTACCAAGATAAAATGGATATAAACCTACAAAAATATTCAAACCAACAAGAAAGAGCATTATTTTTTTTATAAGATCAATTTGTTCTGACTTTTCAGTATCATTCATTTATTCTTCCTCTAATTTAATAGTTTGTTTAATGATATGCCCATGAAGCATGAAAGAGATTCAATCAAAATCGCTTCATCACTGACAAAAACGATATAAAAACACTATCCAGAAGATACGGCACTTTCACCTTCAAGTTCTTACACTGTAGCTATCAACCAATGATAGAGGAGAGATAGTGCTGTAGCCTTTGAGTCTTACTCGGCAGTTCACTCTGCGGTTGATGAGGGAATTCGCACCTAGGAGAGTGGAGAGGAGATCCATTTAAAAATCTTTGATAATTTAAATTGTTGTTTTAGGTTTTACATTATAATCGAATAAGTATTTATTTACAATAGTTTTTGTTTATTTTTGGACAAGCTCCATCTTTCTTGATATCCATCAAGTTTAATATTCTCCTCTCACTTTATACTTTCATCAATAAACCGAAAGGATCGATGATGATTTTAGAATTTATGCGAGACGATCACCGCGCGTGTGACCACATCTACAGCGACGCTGAAAACGCGCTGTTAGCCAAAGAAATCGAGAAAGGGGTACAATTGTTCCAAAGCTTTTGCGATGTGACCAACCACCATTTCGATATGGAGGAGCGCGAGCTCTTTATCACATTTGAAAAACGGACGGGGATGATGGGGGGACCGACGCAGATGATGCGGTATGAGCATCAGCAGCTTCGCTCGTTGTTGGAGTCGATGCGTGTCGCCCTCGCTGAAAACCGACTGAACGATTTTTTCGGTATCGGAGAGTCCATGATGATTATGCTGCAGCAGCACAATATGAAAGAAGAACAGATGCTCTATCCGATGATTGACCGGGCACTGGGTACAGACGGTGAATTGATGATCCAAACCCTCAAAGAGATGGCATCGTGATTCTCCTCGATACGCGTGAACTTGATCATCCTGTCCCATTGGAAAAGGCGGTTTACGCGTTTAAAAATCTCAGTGGCGATGAGATTATCCATATGATCCATCGCCGCGAACCGATCCCATTGTTTGAGATTATCGCCAAAAATGGAGGACGCTATCTGAGCGTGATGGAGAGAGAGGATCTTTGGCATATCTACATTACCCGAAGCAGTACGATTCCGTTGGAGCATAGTGATGTATAACGGTCTCTCTTTGGATCAGGCACCGCCGATTTCGGTCGTGATGCGCTTTTTTCTGAGCGTTCCGTTCTTTGGAATCGTTTTGGGCATCGTGATGTTCGCCTATCCTCATGAAGTGCTTACCACCTCTCATCCACTCTCTCTCAGTGTACTCCATCTGATGTTTTTGGGAGTCATTACGATGGCGATGATCGGAGCGCTGTTCCAGATGCAAAGTGTTCTGGGAGGAAGCCCCATCCCCGCACCATCAGGTAACGGATTTATCATCCATCTCTTTTTGAGCATCGGCATTTTGAGCCTCGTAACCGCATTTGCGCTGAGCAATCCCGTACTGTTTGTTATCGCTTCGGTATTTTTGGGAGCCTCTCTCCTCTATACGGCCACACTCGTATTACCGTTGCTCTTCAAAGGTTCGGCCCACGATACGATTCGGGGGATGCGCTTTGCCCTCATCTCTCTCTCCGTGACCGCGCTGCTCGGAATTGTCATGGCGAGCGAATACGCCAACGAGAGCTTTACCCCCTCCCATGAGCTGTTACGAAGCATCCACTATTCGTTTGGATTGATAGGATGGGTTGCAATGCTCATCATCGCCGTCGCGTTTCAGGTGGTGGAGATGTTCTACGTCACCCCCAGCTTTAGCCCATGGTGCAAACGCAACGCGTTCATCATCCTCTCTATCGCATTGGCGGCTAAAAGTGTTTGGCTGATTTTTGAAGCACCGTTTGTTTGGATGTTTGATATCGTTATAGGGGCGTTATTGCTCGGATTCGTTGCTACAACGGCAAAACGGCTGATGATGCGCAAACGGCGTGTGAGCGATGTGAGTATTTGGTTTTGGATGAGCGGTATGGGGCTCCTCTTGGTAGCGCTCATCTCGTATCTCCTTTTTGGAGTTACCGCTCATGAATATTTTCAAACGCTTTCACTGATGAGCTTTTCCCTCTTTGCCCTCTCGATTATTTTGGGGATGATGGGGAAAATCGTCCCCTTTTTGGTCTGGTTTCATCTAAATTCCCAAGGGTACATGGATACGCCGATCATGTCGAATATTATCCCGTTCTCTCGGCAAAAAACCCTTTTTGGAGTCTTTGCTATCCTCAGTGTCACGATGACGATCGGCATTTTCATTGCCGAAGCGCTCGCGGTAGGGGCTATAATGGCGATTACACTGTTTGTACTGCTCCTCTTTAACCTTATCGGAGCACTGAAACTCTACCGCCATACCCTCGTTTACGGAACGCGTTTCGAGCAAATGTAATTCACGCTCGCATCCAAAGAACTCTCCTCATCCCGCTGAATCGGGCTTTCGGTGGGTGCCGAATCCGCCATCATCATCACTTTCATCATCACGGGTCGCGGTTGTGCCACCCCGCCGAAATTAACCGACTCAACAACACATTCCATCCCCGTTTCTTTCGAAAAAATCTCACTTTGTTCTTTCGCACTCCGCAATAGTTCCAAACGCAACGATTGTTTCACCGCTTTTTGGGTTTTCTCACTCACACCCCACGACAAAGCCCCCTCGCTCTTGCGAACGCCGGGTACGCTCACTTTATCAATCTTAGCAATGAGGGTATTGTACTGTTCGATCGTCGTAAATTCACATCCGAAATTTAGATTTCCGCTATAGCCGATAAACTCCTGCTTTTGATCTTTGTAACTGTAACGGGGTGAAAGATGATATCCTCCCCCCTGACACAACTCCCCTTTGGGATCGAAACGCTTCACTTCGGCAACGATTGCGTTCAGATGCTCTTTAATCGTATTGGAATTTTTACTCTGCTCATCAAAACTGAGACTTGCTTGGAGCACATCGCGCTTTAGTGATTGCGACACTTGCTCAACAGTTGCGATATTCATCGCCGCACTGACCCATATGGGAGCCAACAGAGCTGTAATTAACATTTTTTTCATCATCCCCTCACCTCATCCAAAAATTTAATCGATTCCATTGTATCATTTAAAAGTTCACGAAAAGTAGGATGATATGGAACCGCTCTTTATTCAAAACAGCATTCTCTCTTTGGTATTGGGTTTCTTGATCGGTTTGCAGCGGGAAATGCACATCATTTATTCCAATAAAACGCGAGATTTCGGCGGAACCAGAACCTTCTCCATGATTGCCCTTTTTGGGTATCTCAGTGCATGGAGCAACGCCTACTTCCCCTATTTTTTCGTTATCTCTTTGGGAGTCATAGGGATATTGCTGATTGCCGCCTACATCGTCAACAGCATCTCGATCACCGAAAAAGGGACCACCACCGAATTTGCGGCACTCGTTACGTTCGTTATCGGGGCATTATTGACCGCTGCTCCACCGATAGTTGCGGTGTTCACCGCCATTATCGTCCTATTTGTCCTCAATATCAAAGAATCGGTTCAGGCGTACGAACAAACCATTACCAAAAAAGACCTCAGCGCCGCCATATTGTTTATGATTATGACCTTTGTCATCCTCCCGATCCTCCCCGATCGCGCCATCGATCCGATGGGGCTTTTCAACCTCTACCGCATTTGGTTCATGGTGGTGTTGGTGGCCGGAATCTCGTTTTTTGGATACATTGCTATCCGCATGTTGGGTTCAACCCACGGGTTAGGTCTTGCGGGGCTTTTTGGGGGGCTTGTCTCCTCTACCGCCGTGGCGATGAGTATGGCGCGACGGGCACACGAAAACGGCTTTCTCCTTAAAAATCTCGCGTTGGGGATCACCCTCGCATCATCGATGATGCTGATCCGAGCCGGATTCGAGATGTGGGTTATCAATCCCGCTTTGACCAAAACCTTTCTTATCCCGATCACCGTCGGATCGATAGCGGGATATCTTTATATCGGCTATCTCTATTTCACCAGCAAGCGGGAAAATATCCCTCAAAATATCGAGTTTAAAAACCCCTTTGATCTCAAAGAGGCTCTAATTATGGGAATGGTATTTGGTGCAGTCTTAGCACTTGTCACCCTCTCCAACCGCACTGTTGGAGATATGGGGGTTTATGCTGTGGCATTTATCTCAGGGCTGGCAGATGTCGATGCGATCATCCTCTCCCTCTCATCACTCGCCAAAAACGGACTCAGTACCGCTACTGCCCAATACGCGATCTTGATCGCTATTATCACCAACTCTCTCGCCAAAGCGGCATTGGTACTATTTTTCGGCAAATTTACCCTCTTTCGAATCGTAACGATCTATTATCTCATCTCTATCGGTACATTTTCCTTCACATCTCTTTTGATGTTCCGTTAATATACTACCCGATTTCGTCCCTCTTCTTTAGCGCGGTAGAGCGCTGTGTCGGCTGCTTTGACCAGTGTTTCAATCGTATCGCCCTTCATTACCGATGCAACACCAATACTGATCGTCACATGCGTCGGGATACCGAAACTGTGTAAAGCAACCAACTGCTGTAGATTTTTTGCCAATGCCGCCCCATTGTCTCGATCGGTATTGGTAGCGATAACCATAAACTCTTCTCCGCCCCACCGGACACACACATCGGTATCACGTGTCTGCGCTTGAATCAATTCGGCAATTTGCCGTAGTACCTTGTCTCCGTCGTTATGCCCGTAGGTGTCGTTGATCGTTTTAAAATGGTCCACATCGATCAGCAACAACGTAAACGGATTATGATAACGGTTGTATTCATGAATTTGATGTACCGCTTTTTCCATAAATACCCGGCGGTTGAAAAGCCCGGTCAACGGATCGGTTTGGGATAGCGCATTCAGCATTTTGTTTTGCTTGATAACATACCATCCCAAAATGACGATAATCCCAAACAAAACCGACAATACGGTGATCGCCCCCCGTTGGGTCGAAATAACCCCCTCTTTTTGGACAATCTTTTCATTTTTGGTTTCGATCTCTCGGTTGAGAAGCTCAAGTTCTCCTTGAGCTTCGTCAATCTCACGCTGTTTTGATACCGTAGAGTTCGCGAGCTGTTTTAGAACTGCTTCTTTTGCTTTAATTGTCTGTTCCTCCGCCAAGAGTCTCTCTTTTTGAACAATAATCTCCTGATGAATTGCCTCCAACTCGTTTTGCTGAGTCACAATGGTCTTTTTTTGCTCGTTAATCGATAGAAGCTGCTGATTGATGAGACTATTTTGAGTATCGATTTTCCGTTGCTGTTCGATCATCGCATTTTTTTGTTTTTCGATCGAGGCGATCTTTTCAGCTAACTCTTCATTACTCTCTTTGATTTTTCTGCTCAATCCGGCAATGGTCTCTTTTTGCTCTTTCAACTCATTTTGAGAACTTTTATAGAGTTTTGCCACATCGATTTCACTCCCCCCTAACAATACCAAATCGGGAGAAACTTTGAGCGAACGGTTGAGGATATTGGCTTTATTAATCTCAAACGTCACCATGTTCTCACTTTCAAACAGGTTGATCATAACTTTTTGTTTATCTTTATACCCGTCGCTAATGAGCAATACGTCCTCTTTTTCATACTCGTTGAAAAACTTGTCATACTGCGGGGTGCTTTGATCGTCAACGTAGAGAGCCTGAATATTTTTTGGGAAACCCTTCCCGTCATAAAACGTCACTTTGATTTTCTTATCATTGAGCGTTTTACGTGAAGAGAGGATCAAAAACATATTTTTAAGATTTTCATTTTTAGAGACAACCGCAATATGGTATTGATACAAGCTCGATTCGTTCGGCCAATTCGTATGCTTGAGAAAATTGTAGACGTACGCCACTTTGACTTGGTCGATGTTGACCTCTTTCGCCGCTACGGAGAGAACCATAAAAACGAGGAAAAATGGTAAGAAGAGAGTTCTCATACTACCCCTATAGGTTAATTGTCAATGCAATCGAAAACATCCGTGCATCTTGAGGAGAGAGATATTTGCTGCTGCTATTATAACGCACCCCGTAATAATGCTTGTCAAAGAGGTTATCGATTTTAAACGAGAGCTTTTTTTGTTTATCAAACGCATAGCTCCCATATAGATTGGTCACAAAATGGCCATTCTCTTTCGCAAATACTACGTTGTTATTGGAGTCTTTAAAGGGTGCCGCCATGATCGGGCTTACCCATCGCATTGAGGGGGAAATACGCCAATCACCGTAGCGCAGAGTTCCTCCCGATTTGAGTACGTGTGTCGCCGAGTAGGGGAGGGAGTAGTTATACTCATAATCAATAGTCCCATCCACATAGCTGTAGTTTGCCCAATAGCTCACATCATACCCCGAAAAAAAAGAGTGCCCCTGATAGGAGATGTCCCCTCCATAGATAATTGCTTTGGTCGAGTTGGCTGCCCCTACTGGCCCGTTATTTCCGCTTGGGTCAGGTAAAATGGTTGTATTCGGGATAAAATTGCTCTTACCTGGCAGTGATTCTTCATTGGAGATGATATCGTTGATCGTCGTATAATAGATTGAGAATCCGAGCTGATCGTTTGGACTGAGATACCATTCCAGATTGTATTCGATATTTTTGCTTTTTTCCGGTTGTAAATCAGGGTTTGCCACACGATAACGGGCGGTTTGATAAGCGTTCCCATCCCCTTGGGTATTCGGTTGCAAAGGATTCCCGTATATTTTGTATTTTTGGTAATTCGATGGAGCGAGATAGGCTTGGGAATAGATCCATTTATGTGTCAACGCTTCCGTGGAATGGATCAATGCCAGACGGGGATTGAACGATGAGCCATACTCACTACTATCATCAAGCCGTCCCGCAATCGAGAGTTGAAGATTCTCACTCAGCGCAATCTGATCTTGGAGGTAGAGTGCACTGTTGCGCCATTTGATATCGTAAATCGGTGCTTCGATCGTTGATCCGGCAAAATAGATCGGACCCGATAGACTCGGCGTCGGTAAATCGATCGTCATCGGAATCGATTCAAACCACTCATGAGAGACCCCGAACAAAATATGATGATTCTCTACCGTTGTGCTGAGAGTCTCTTCGAGTGAATAGCGCTCTGATTTTGAGTATTTGTAGCCGGGTTTATACGCCGTATATTTATTGATAAAATAACTTCCCTGCAATAACTCCGTGGTATCGTAGCTAAGGGTGGTCACTGAGGTGAGCGTATCGAAAATTCGCCCCGTATAGCGCCCATACACTCCCCAAATTGCGGTATCCAAATTCGCATTGTTATCGAAAATATTAGAGGTGGAATTTCCCTGATTCATCGCAATTAGCGTCGATTCGGAGGAGTAGCGGTAATTCGCCCCTAACTCAAAACCGCCCTCTTCATACCGTGCCGAGAGAGATTTGGAAATATGGGGCTGAAAGTCAAATTCGTTATTGCGACTGGAGAGGATAAATAGACTCGGGTACTCTTTTTCAAGATCGTAATCCTGATCCTGATGATAGTGGGCTTTGAGATTGAGCCTCCCCTCTCCCAGTGCGGTCGATACGACACCGCTACCGTATCGATACCCCCCCCTTCCGCCCGATAGGGTAAGTACATTCTCCGGTGCTTTAGCGCTGACAAGGTTGATAACACCACTCAAAGCATCCGCTCCATACACAACCGATGAGGGTCCATAGATCACCTCTACCCGTTCGATCCCCATCAGAGGGTACTGCATCGAGTGGCTCAGTATCTCCCCGTCGCTCTGATCGATCTCGATTCCGTCTTGGAGCACTTTGAAATAATTGGTTCCCATAACGCCGCGTATGCCGATCTGATTCAGAATTCCGCTGTCGGCATACCGCATCACCTGAATGCTCGGCAAATCATTCAAAAGCTCATCCAGCCCTCGGTATCCCCGATCCTCAATCTGCTCTTTGGATATAACGATCATTCGTGCGGGGGTAAAATTGAGGGTTTGTGCCGATTTGGAGGCAGAGGTGACTTTGAGTGCTTTGAGGTCATATAAATCAAGCCCAAATACATCATCCATTAAATCGATCTTGTATTCAGTAGCGCACAGCAATGTTGCCGAAGCGACCAATGAGAGAAAAGGCTTCATTTATGCACCATCAAAAACGGACTCACTCGAAAAAAATATCTTTTAGGATACCTTTTTTCCCCTTAAAACAGAGACTTTTTAGGCTATAAACATAAATAAAACTTATTTGGTGATTTTTTGATTAAATGTGAGAGATAATGGCGGACACCTAGGGATTCGAACCCTAGATAGGTTGCCCTATACACGCGTTCCAGGCGTGCGCCTTCGACCACTCGGCCAGATGTCCAGTCATGTGAGGGTGAAATTATAGCAACTCTACCTTAAAAGCCGTATTTTTTATTCTGAGGTTTTTTCCGTAACTGTTCTTGCTTATGGCGGGTGCTGAGATGTTTGATCCACGCCAAGAAAATCCCGATCAAAATAAGAGCGGCAGACACCTCATACCCGATCGCCCAAATAACGAAATAAGAGGCTAGATTAAACTCTAGAAAATATTCGTAACTCGCTTCGGCAACAAACAAAAATAAAAAAAGCAATCCCATCAAATAAGGGATCGTAACGATATAGAGAGCCAATACAACCCCCTCATACCCCTCAGGCGAAAATACAAAATCGCGGTAATCGAGTGATTGGTTAAAAAAATCTTCCTCTTTTTGACGGCGCGTTTTCAGATTTTCCATCTGATACACTTTTGCATTTTCACGTGCGCTATCGGAAATTAATGCCGATTGAATCCGTTTTGGTCCATTTGTATCCATTTCAAGCTACCTTAAAGCGGGTGATTGATTATTATATCTTGTTTTGTGATAAAAATTTCCTGATTTTGAGAAAAAATGCATAATAATTTATTTTTATAGATAACCGAAACACGAAGGAGAAGGTGATTCGGTCAAACTATCGAAGGAGAATCGAATTGTCATTGTAAAAAAAAAGTGTAAAAACAGTGTAAAGATTCTCTTTTTTTTGTCATTAAATTCTTACTGTATAATAGCGTATATCAAAAAGAGGGTTTTCATGCTCCCCTATCACCGTTTTTACGCTATTAGTGATGATTTCAGATCACCCTATGCTCGTGATCGCGACCGAATTATCCACTCGGGAAGCTTTCGCCGCCTAGAGTACAAAACGCAGGTTTTTTTAAATTCCCAAGGGGATTTTTTCCGCACCCGACTCACCCACAGTATCGAAGTGAGCCAAATCGCCCGCTCCATCGCATCCCATCTTGGGCTCGAAGAATCTCTTGCCGAATCGATTGCCCTCTCTCATGATTTGGGGCATACGCCATTTGGGCATATCGGAGGAGACACCCTCGATGAATGTTTGAGGGAACGGGGATTTAAAAGCGGATTCGAGCACAATTTTCAAAGCTTTAGGGTGGTCACCAAACTCGAACAGCGCTACAAAGCGTTTTTAGGTCTCAATCTCACCTATGCCACACTGGAAGGGATTTTAAAGCACTCCTATCCGTATAACAAATCGTTTTTACCGGATGATATTCGCGAAGCGTTTGCACTGGATACCCATCCGAGTATCGAAGCGATGATCGTCGACCGTGCCGATGAAATCGCCTACATCAGCCACGATATCGATGACGGCGTCGCTTCGGGTCTAATCTCATTTGAGACGCTCCAATCAAGTGAGCTGATTCAAATCATTTTGCAAAAAGTATACGATGAGGGGATACATGAAGACGAAGATGAGATGTTCCGCTACCGCTTTAGCTCCCATCTTATCAACCATCTCGTCTATTCATTGTTGGAGTATTCGCGTGACAAAATCGATAACAGCCGTGTGTTAGCTTCTGTTATTCCTGCATCCGAGCCGATCGTGATCGGATTTGAGAGTGAACTTGAAACCCAGATCAAAAAACTCAAAAAACTCCTCTATCAAAAGCTCTACCAACACAAAAACATCATGCGCAAAATGTTCGCCGGAAAACAGGCGATCATTGGGCTCTTTAACGCCCTGATGGAGGAGCCGAAGATGCTCCCTCATTATTATTTGGAACAATGCGACCGACGCAATCCTCATCGTGTTATCAGCGATTATATCGCCAGTATGTCCGATCGGTATGCGATGGAACTTTATAACGAACTCTACGGGCGTTCATGAGGAAGGTAGCTATCATCGGGGGAGGCGCAAGCGCTCTTATGGCAGCCCTTTTTGCCGCACGATCCGGTGCAAACGTCACGATTTATGAGCATAACAATGGTGTGGGTAAAAAGATATTGGCTTCAGGCAACGGACGGTGCAACATCATCAATACCACTGCCTCACACGAGGACTATGCAGGGAATGATCCCCATTTTGTCACCTATGCCCTCAAACAGATGAGTTTTCATTATTTTGAGAAATTGTGCCTCTCCATCGGACTCCTCCTCGACGTCAAAGAGGATGGCAGATGTTATCCGCTCTCCAATGAAGCAAAATCGGTTTTAATTGCCCTCAAAAGTGCCGTGAGCGATGCGGGTGTAACAATTCTAACTGAATCCGCCGTAACGGCTCTCACCAAAGAGGCTAACGGCTTTGCCGTCACATCACAACAGACCAAACACCATTATGACAGAATACTCATTGCCACAGGCTCAGAAGCGGCTCCCCAACTGGGTGCAACGGGTGATGGCTACGCTTTTGCCCGCACATTCGGACATGAGATTATCCCCACCTACCCGAGCCTCGTACAGCTCCATCTGGGTTCCAAGCATCCCCCTAAAATGGCGGGTGTCAAGACGGTGGCGGATGTGAGCCTCTTTATCGACGGCAAAAAAGAGATGAGTGTCACAGGGGATATTCTCTTTGCCTCCTACGGCATTTCGGGGTTGGCGATCCTCGATATCAGCCAATGCGCTTCGTACGCCCTGCTCCACAAACAGCGTGTTAGTCTCTCTCTTAATCTCTTGCCTCAGTTTGATCGCCAAAGCCTCACAAATACCCTCAACACACTTTTTGCCTCCGTCCCGACACAGAGCATTCAAAACGCCCTATGCGGCTTGCTTCCCGCCAAAATCGTCACCTATCTCCTCGAAGATGCCACGATTGCCCTCACAACACGCGTATCGGCTCTGAATCCCAAAGAGGTCAAAAAACTCGTCCATTTAATAGGGGAATGGAAATTTGAGGTGACCGATACCCACGGGTTCAAACACGCCGAAGTGAGCGGCGGCGGTGTCAGTACGGCACAAGTGAATAATAAAACGATGGAATCAAAACTTGTCGAGGGGCTCTATTTTGCAGGAGAAGTACTCGACGTTGTCGGCAAACGTGGGGGATATAATTTTAATTTTGCGTGGGCAAGCGGAATGATTGCGGGAAAAGAGATGGCGAAGTTATAATATGAAATTTCTGCGATCCATCTCATAGAGCCGTTCCGAAGGCAGTAGTGCCGAGAGGAACGTAGCGTTCTTGGATCGCAGTATGCTCTTTTGGTACTTTTCTCGCTAAAGAGAAAAGTACACAGAAATTACTTCTTCCCGTAACGTTTACGGTCGTTGATATCCAACCATTTTTTACGCATACGGATGTTAAGCGGAGTTACTTCGAGAAGTTCATCGTCTTCGATCCACTCTAACGCACGCTCTAAATTCATATCACGTGGCGGAACGAGTTTGATCGCTTCATCGGCACCGGATGAACGGACGTTTGATTGCGCTTTCCCTTTGATCGGGTTAACGTCAAGGTCGTTTGAACGACTGTGTTCACCGATGATCATCCCTTTGTATACTTTTGTTTGTGGCGCTACGAAAAGGACACCGCGATCTTGAAGGTTGAACAATGAATACGCAAGCGCAACACCGTCTTCCATAGAGATCAATGCACCATATTGGCGGCTCTCAACATTACCGGTGTATGGGCGGAATTCCAAGAATGAGTGGTTCATAACCCCCTCACCTTTAGTATCGGTCAAGAACTGACCACGGAAACCGATCAAACCGCGAGCCGGGATTTCGAATTCGACGCGGGTAAAGCCCTCACCCATCGGTACCATCGCTTTCATCTCCGCTTTACGGCGACCGAGACGCTCGATGATTGTTCCGGCGAAATCGGATGGAAGGTCGACAACAAGGTGCTCGAACGGTTCACATTTGACCCCTTCGATCTCTTTAACGATAACTTCTGGACGTCCGATACCGAACTCATACCCCTCACGGCGCATGTTTTCTGCAAGGATCGTAATTTGAAGCTCACCACGACCGGAAACGATAAATTTACCCTCTCCAACCGTCTCATAGCGCATTGCTACGTTGGTGTTCATCTCAGCATCCAAACGCTCACGGATTTTATTTGCCGTAACGTGTTTACCCTCTTGACCTGCAAGCGGAGAGTCGTTAACCGAGAAAACAACGGTCAATGTCGGCTCTTCGATGTGCATCGGGTCAAGCGGCATCGGGTTGTTAGGATCACAGATGGTATCTCCAACGTCTACCGTCTCGATACCGGCCACCGCAACGATATCCCCCGCTTCGGCTTCTTGGATCTCCATACGGTTCAATCCCAAAAATCCGATCAATTTAGAGATACGCCCTTTGACCATCTCTCCGTCGGCTTTGGCTAGAAGGATGTTGTCCCCTTTAGCGATTTTACCGTTGAAAATACGGGCAATACCGATTTTACCGACATAGTTATCGTAGTCAAGGGTGAATACTTGCAACTGAGTCGGATTTTCCGCATCACCGGTCGGTTCAGGTACTTTTTCCAAAATGGTGTTGAACATACACGTGAAATCACCGTCCGGTTCAGACATATCCATTTTCGCGATACCATCACGCGCCGCAGCGTAGATGATTGGGAAATCGAGCTGATCTTCGGTCGCGTCCATCGCTACGAAAAGGTCGAATACTTCATCGACAACACGCTCAGGATCAGCAGATGGTTTATCGATTTTGTTGATAACAACGATCGGTTTGATCCCCAATCCCAACATCTTTTTAACAACGAATTTCGTCTGAGGCATAACCCCTTCATAAGCGTCAACAAGCAACAACGCACCGTCAACCATTTTCAAAACACGCTCAACCTCGCCCCCGAAGTCGGCGTGGCCCGGAGTATCGATGATGTTGATTTTGTATTCGCCGTAGCGAATCGCGGTATTTTTAGAAAGAATCGTGATCCCGCGCTCTTTTTCGAGGGCGTTTGAGTCCATCGCTCTTTCATTTACTTGTTCGTGAGTTCCGAACGTTCCGGATTGTTTGAGCAATCCGTCAACTAGGGTCGTTTTACCGTGGTCAACGTGCGCGATTACGGCGATATTACGAATTTTTTGCATTGCTGTCCTTCATGAATAGGGCAAAGATTTTCGCGGATTATATCTCATATAAGGTTAAGGAAATGTTAAGGCAAATTAGTATTGTTACCGTTACGTTACTTTATAGAGTGGAATATTTTTTGCTTTTGTTAACTACTTTAAACAAAAGAGGGTGTTTTGTCCGCTCTCAAAAGGATCATCCATGATCATACAGTCCAAAGAGGCCAAATCTCAAAAATCGCTGATTGATTTACTCGGTGGAAATACTAAAACAACAACCAAAAACAGTGATCTGTTTTCGAAACTTCTCACCACATTCGGTGTGGGTTCCGAAGAGTCCAAAGAGGTAAAAACAAGCGATTTCAAAGCCGTTATCGATCCGAAAAACAGCACTGTACAGAGCCTTAAAACCAAGCCTTCCGAGTCCAAAAGCACTGCGGTAAAAGAGCTTCAGGCCCTTTTGGGGGGTGAAGAGAAAGAGTCTGTTCTGGTCTCCAAAGAAGTGTTAGCGACCTTCTCCGATGATCAGGTACGTACCCTAATCCACAAAGCCAAAGAATTTCTCAAAAATGAGATAACCCAAAAAGCGCCCGAGTATCAAAACGATACAACCAAACTACCAAAAAGTCTCATCGGACTCGTACAATTGGCACAAAAATTGGGACTTGAACCCGAGTCAATCACTCTATCAACCCTCAAAATCGAGCCAGAAGAGAAAAATTCCCTCCCCATCGAGCTTCTCTCAAAACCTTTGTTTGAGTCGAAAGTGTTAGCAGCCCTCCCCTCTCTTGACTCCTCATCAACCCAAACTACGCCGTTTGAGGCAATCACTCAGCTCCTCAGCGAGGTAAAAGGAAAAGAGCAAAAAAACTCCAAATCGCCCACATTGGATCAAACGGCAAAAGAGGTGGGTGAAAAAACAGAGTCCCAACCCCTTAAAACACTTCTCCAAGCCTTGGAAACCCGCTCTGAAAGTGTTCAAGCAACCCCGGTAAAATCTGAGAGCGAAAAGTTGTCCGAACCCAAACCATCAACTCCACTTGCAGCTAAAACCGATACGTTAATCACGCTGCTTCAAGGGGATGGAGAGGCTGGCGCACCTAAAACAGAATCGGCACACTCTAAAATCGAATTGGATGTGACCAAATCATCCCAAGCACCCAAAGCAATCGATTCGATCGACGTAAAAGCCAAAGAGGCGCAACAAAGTATGCGCCATTTTGCGGGTGAGCTCAAAGAGGCGGTGCAAGAGTACAAACCCCCTTTTACCCGCCTCACAATGAAACTCAATCCCGAAAAACTGGGTGAAGTGGAAGTGACATTGGTACAACGGGGCAATAACGTCCATGTCAATATCCAATCGAACAATACGACAACCGTCGCCTTTTTGGCTCACAACGCTACCGAGCTCAAAGCGCAGCTTGCCCATCAGGGGATTACCAATGCGACGATGAATTTCATGTCAAACGGTGAAAATCAACAAAACAGTGCTCAACAACAACACCAGCAAGAGCACCCGCAAAATCGTTTCAAAGCGTATCAGTCGTTTGAAGAACTCGAACTAAATGAAGAGCAGCTAAGCGCTCTTGAAATCATTATCCCGCACTACGCATAAGGAGTTTATTATGGCAATTGATGCATACGGCAACACATTAGGGGCTTCATCTGCAACCACCGCTGCAACCAGCACCGTCAATCCAAACAGTGTCCTAGGTAAAGACGATTTTCTCAAATTGCTCCTTTTGGAACTGAAATATCAGGATCCGACGGCCCCGATGGACAGTGAGAAAATTCTAACCCAAACCTCGCAACTCGCGACGCTGGAATCAACCGAAAATACGAATAAAGCACTTCAAACTTTGGCATCATCTCTAACCGCTTCAATGCAATATTCAGGTATTTCTGCCATCGGTAAAATCGCCGATACCGGTAGTAATGCCGTTGTTCTGGAAGAGGGTAAAAAAGTCGACTTTGAACTTTATTATCCTGATGATATTCAAACCGGAAAAATTAATATCTTAGATAAAAATGGAAAGATTCTAAAAACTATGAATGTTGGTGCTACCGATGCAGGTGTGGCAAAGTTTACATGGGATGGGACAAATAGTGCGAATGCTACCGTAGATGCGGGGATTTACTATGTCGAGTCAGCCTATACCAAACCGGATAACACGACAGGAACAACACGTATCGGTCGTTATCCTATCGAATCGATCAAATTCGACAGCGGAAAAACCTATGCAAAACTCGGTTCCAACTATGTCGATTTCAGCACCATTAAAGAAGTGACGGGGAACTGACGATGACTCAAGGATACTATTCGGGCATTACGGGGATTCAAACCCACCAATACGGGCTTGACGTCATTGCCGATAATCTCGCCAATACAGGGACCACCGCGTATAAAAGTACAACAACCGAATTTGCCGACCTTTTCAGCAAAGTGATCGGAAATAATACCCCAGTCTACAACGATATCGGACACGGAGTTAAACTTCAGGCAACCAGTTTTCAAATGCAGCAAGGGGCATTGATGCCCTCAGAACGATTTAACGATTTGGCGCTTGAAGGAAACGGATGGTTTGGTGTTATGACTACGAACGACAAACATTACTACACCCGTGATGGGAGTTTTGTTTTCGATACGTTTCAAAGCGCTGAAGGGGATGTTAATTCGGAGGCGGCACGTCTGGTGACCAATTCCGGGATGTTTGTAAAGGGGACAATGCTCTCCAATTTTGCCTACAACGGTGCGTTTGACTATGGTGATACCGCAACTAACAATACTTCGGGGGCCTATGTCCTTACCAATCCGACGAATGAAGCAGAACTGGGTAATGCCAATTCTCAGGGGATCTTACAGTTCCCGACACGTTTGGCCTATCCGGTTGTTCCGACGACCGAAGCGAGCTTTTTTGGAAATTTGGGTCGAGACAATCCAACCTACAGCGTGAGTGCAAACGTTATCAGCGGTCAAAACAATACCAATCGGCTCAAACTTGCATTTGAACAACATATTGAAACCGAAAGACAAATCATAAACGGTGTCGAAACGGAAGTTTCATTACCTTGGGACGGACACACATGGGACGTTACGGCAACCATCACTTCCAATGACGGCAGCATCCTCTACGATACCCAAAGCTCTCAGGCTATCTTTGATGAAAACGGAGCGTTAAGCTCTTTTGGAATCACTTCGATGAATAATGAGGGATCACCGGTACAGGTCAGTGTCGGTAACGGGTTTGACGGTCTCATCTCGATTGATGGATTAGGTACGAGCGGTTCATCCCGTTCCGATGGAGTATCCGGAGGGACACTCACCAAATACGGTATCAACCAAAACGGTGTTATCGTCGCCGATTTTTCCAATGGTCGACAAAGCGCCATCGGCCGAATCGCCGTTTACCATTTTCAAAACGATCAAGGGCTAAACCGTGATGGAGGTACCTATTATCAAGAGAGTGCCGACAGTGGTAAACCTATGTTTTGGAGAGATGCGGAGGGCAATGCCATTACCGGAGCTATCGTACGTAGCGGAAATCTCGAAGCGTCCAATGTTCGGGTCGATGTCGGACTAACCGATATGATCATCATGCAGCGTGCCTATCAGGCCAATTCAAAAACAATTACCACCGTCGATGAGATGATCCAAAAAGCCCTTTCGATGCATCGCTGATTTTGGAATATTTTTTGCTTTTAGTTTTTACTTTGTCATAAAGGACATATCATGTTACGATCTCTTTTCTCAGGTGTTACCGGATTGCAGTCTCACCAGATTGCTATGGACGTTGAATCGAATAACATCGCTAACGTTAATACCATCGGGTATAAATATTCACGCGCCAATTTTTCCGATCTATTGGCACAAACCAATCAAATCGCTACAGCACCTCAGGGGGAGCTCGGAGGTAAAAACGCCGTCCAAATCGGTCTAGGTTCATCCGTTACGTCAATTACCCGCATCCACTCACAAGGGTCAATTCAAAATACCGATAAAAATACTGACGTCGCGATCCAAGGGGATGGTTTTTTCATCGTTTCATCCGATGGAGGAAACACCTATAAGTACAGCCGTTCAGGGGATTTTAAATTCGATGCCCAAGGAAACTTTGTCGATAATAATGGGTTCATCGTTCAAGGGTGGGTACGTGATGAAGATACCGGTTTGGTTGATTCCACGGCACCGATTGCCAATATCCAGATCCCGCCGGGATTGACGACACCGGCAAATGCCAGTACCCAAGTGGTTGTCAAAGCCAATCTCAGTTCTAGCGGAACGGTTACCCAATATAGCCCAACCTATCTTATTGATGCTACCGGAGTTGTCACGACCGCTGATGGAAGAACAGCGGTAGCCGAAGATATGGGGGTTATGTTCAACGGCAGCGGTGAAGCGTTCCAATTGACCCCATCCACTACCGCGAATCCGTATGTCGGACAGGGGATCACGGTATCGTTTGACGGTGGAACCACCTCCCAAAATTTCCGTTATACCAATGATGCCACCCTTGCGGGGACAACCGATACTTCTACATCACCGGAGACTTACTATTTTCAGACAACAGCTGATCTACGCACAGGATTAAACGCACTAGCGCAACTCACATCGGCAGGTTCTGAAGTAACGGTCAACAATCAAGGTAAATTTATCGTAAGCAACTCCGCAGGTGCTGCACCACTGACGATTGCCATCTCATCAATTGTGGATGCAAATACCGTTGAGAATACCCGTTTTACCGCCAATTTCGCTACGATGGCAGGAGCACTTCCTATCGGATCCTCCGTCAAACAATCTCAAGCGGTTAATGCTGCAACCCACTCAGCCAGTATCGATATTTACGATTCATTGGGGTCTAAACACACCGTCAAAATGGATTTTCGCAAACAGACCATCAATACTACTAACGGTGTAACAGAATGGGGATATACCATCACTGTTCCACAACCGGGTTCTATCGGTGGGGTAGCTCCGTATGAGAATATATTAGAGGGTGGGATTATCCAATTCGATAGTAACGGGGCACTCGCCGGATTTAATATCCCTAGTATCGATTTTTCACCGAACAACGGTGCTTCTGCCAACCAGGCGGTCAATCTTGATTTCGGTTCAATCGGTGCATTTGACGGTATCACCAGTTTTGATAATCCATCCGCAACAAGCGGTATCTCTCAAGACGGTTTCCCGGGAGGGGACTTGGTCGGTATCCGAATCGACCAAAGCGGTACCTTAGTGGGATCGTTCTCTAACGGTCGATCTTTTGGATTGGCGCAAATCGGTATGGCAAAATTTTCGAATAACGAAGGTTTGGTCAGCGATGGCGGAAACGTCTACCTACAATCGGCAAACTCAGGAGACCCGATCATCGGGACGGCGGCAACGGCGGGACGCGGATTTATGCAAAGTTCGGCACTTGAAGCATCAAACGTCGATTTGTCCAAATCATTGACAAACCTCATCATCATCCAACGCGGATACCAAGCAAACGGTAAAACGATTACCACTTCCGATACCCTTCTTGAAACCCTAATCGGTCTCAAACGTTAACACGCGCAGCGTGTTAGCCACATTGTTAAAATTCTTTTGTTATTCATGTTTTTTGGAGAATGGGCTCGACGAGTAAGGAATCTCGTCGATGCTTTGAAACTTAAGGAGTGAGTGATGAATGAAAAAAATCTCTATTGACTTGCTGCGGTCAATCGGGATAAAAGAATTATGAATCAGATTAGTAAACGAATGGTAATAAGGTTATAATTGTGTTATGAGATGGCGAGAAGTAAAAGCAAAAAAACACCACCAAAACCCTGTCCACACTAACAAACCCAAAACCGATTATGCCCCCTTTTGGTCACGCTCGGCGGGGTTTATTACCGATATTTTTATGATAGGGCTCCCGATATCCCTTCTTACGATGGCGATTTTCGGATACGATCAGATGCACAGTGCCGGAGGGCTGGATGTATTGGTTCACGATCCGAAAGCCCAGAGCAATCCCCCCGATCCTATCGCCTCCATCACCCAAATGGGTCTGTTTTTGATAACCTATGTTTGGCTTTGGCACACGAGCGGTCAAACTCCGGGGAAAAAACTCTCCCGTATTCGGGTTGTGGATGCCAAGACACTCCAAAACGCCTCAGTTTTAAAACTAACACTCCGTTTTATCGGTTATTTTATCTCTCTCATCACTTTGGGGGGATTTTTCGTCGGACTCTTCCGCAAAGACAACCGTGCCCTTCACGACCTCATCAGCGGCACTGCCGTAATCCGCGAAGCCTGACGTGGCGGTTTTAATCTCCCTCTTCTATTTTTTCTATTTTGCCCTGATCGGGGTCCATATCATTTTCGTCCCCAAAATTCTCTCCATGGTGGGATATGAACCCTCCGCCATCGGAACCGTTTTCGCCGCGGCCCCCTTAGTGCGGTTTGCCATCCCTTTTTTATTTCTGAGGGGATTTAGACTCAGCCAAAAAACTTTTTTTACCGCTCTGGGGATAATGGCTCTGGGCGCTATCGGATTTTACCCCGCGCTGGAACATTTTTGGCCCCTCCTTAGTGTGAATATCCTATTTGGGATCGGAATAGCACTTATCCTCCCCTATATCGAAGTGATCGCACTGGAGCAGATCGGCAAAGAGCGCTACGGAAAAATACGACTATTCGGCTCAATCGGTTTTATTGCCGTCGCCCTCGTGCTCGTCCATTATCTCACCTCTCCCTACATCGGTATCGGATTTTTAATCGCGATGGCCCTTTTAACCCTCTTTTTCGGCGCCCTAATCGGGCTCAAAGAGGGAAAAATACCCCTGAACGAATGTGACGCCTCGAACGAGACATGTCGATTTTCGATCCGAAATCATATCCCTTTGTGGATCGGATTTTTTCTGATGCAGGTGAGCTTTGGCCCCTTTTATAACTTTTTTACGATCTATACCACCGATCACGGAGTGTCACTGGAGATGAGTGTCTGGCTTTGGAGCTTTGGGGTGATTGCTGAAATTTTGATGTTCTATTTTCAGGGTAAATTGCTCATGCGCAATCTCTATGCTCTGTTATGGCTAACCGCATTTATAACGGCATTTCGGTGGGTGCTAGTCGCCCTCTTCCCTAGTTCGCTCGCTGTGTTATTCGCTTCGCAGAGCCTTCATGCCTTTAGTTTTGCCCTTTTCCATACTGCCGCCATCAGTGTTTTGTTCTCCCTTTATCAGGTACGTCGTCTCTCTCAACAATTTTTCTTCGGTATCTCATACGGGTTGGGAGGATTTGTAGGGGCGCTGGGTGCTGGGATCATCTACCAATACGTTCCGGCCTATCTGTTTATATCGGGAGCCGTTATGGCGCTGGGTGCGGGAATAGCATTTCGGATCAACGCCAAAAACTAAAAAAGTGTCGTCATCAAAGAGACTAAAAATGTCCGGTCGGTTCTGGAGGGGGATAGAGGTATATTCATATAATCTACTTTATAATGGAGCCCCATTGAGAGTGTAGAGGTGAGTTTTGTTTCCATCGCAATTTTACTGTTAAAATAGCTATACTGGGTATTTTCCAAATTAACCCGGTAAAACGATTCCTGCGTAAACTTCAAATTATCTTTCGGCTGCCAACGATAAATCGCCCCCACTTTGGTTGATGAAAAGCTATCACTTTGCAGTGTTTCCAGTTTATTCTCTCCATACGATAGATTGGCTTTCAAATCGAGCTTATGTTCTCCGTAATTAATCGCCTTGAGCTCAATTTCCGGTCTGCTGTAGAGTTGATAATCGAGTCCGATAAACCGGTCTTCTTGATAACCTACTAAATAATTCAAGCACATCCGAGAACCGATTTGATACTTATAGCTCAATTCGCTTGCCCATTTCTCTTTGCTCATTTTCTCGGTATCGGTCGATTTGCATAGATTGACATTCATATTCAATCCATGTTCATCCCATTGCTTTTTTATAGCACCTTCAAATGCCACAAGTGGGGTATCGGTACTTTTTTTGGGGTTGATATACGAAAGTTTGCTTTCGGTAAAAAAGGAGAGTTCTTCCCCGCAAAGGGGGGGGATAATCACCAAAAAAGAGAAAATCAACCCCTTTGGGATCATAGTTCTCCTCTTTTGACATGGAGATCCATCTGCGGGAACGGAACGGTAATGTGGTGTTTATCAAATTCGAGCTTAACCGATTCGGTAATTTCAAACGAGACATTCCAATAATCCTCAACCGCAACCCAAGGGCGCACAATCAACTGCACCCCATCTCTCTCCAAAGCTCCAACAGCAACGATAGGCTCAGGATCTTTGAGCACCTTCTCGTGCGATTCGAGAACCTCCATGATTACCTCTTTGGCAAGACGCAAATCATCTTTGTAGTCGATTTGAAACGTCATGTCGATACGGCGGGTATTATTGCCGGTATAGTTGATGATGTTACCCGCGATAAGGGCACCGTTGGGGATAATGATCGAGCGGTTATCGGCGGTAGTGAGGGTCGTCGAGAACAGGTTGATCGCTTTGACATTTCCCATCACGCCGGATGCTTCGATAAAATCGCCTACCTTGAACGGACGGAAAAAGATAATCAGCACCGCTGCACCGACATTCGCCAGCGTATCTTTGAGTGCCAAGCCGATTGCCAGTCCCGCCGCACCGAAAATCGCCATAAACGATGTCGTCTCCACTCCGACATTGCTGATGGCGGCAATGATAACCATCACGATCAGCACAACATACAGTGCATTGCTCGCAAACGAGATCAATGTCGGATCGACATGCGCCCGCTCCATCCCTCTGCGCATCAGTGCAATAATCTTGCGCGCCACCCACTTTCCGATAAAGAAAATGAGAAGCGCTCCGAGGATTTTCAGCCCGTATTCGGTCGCATAATTCAAAGCGATATCGCTGTAATGGACCACTTTGTTTTCAACATGCTCTATTTTGGATAACATCGGTTCCCTTTAGCGGTATTCGACGATCTGTTTCAGTTCGAGCCGTTTTTGCTCGCTCTGATCTTTTACACGATACCCAAACGCACAGATCACTGCCACACTGTGACCGTATTCGAGGTCTAAAATCGCCTCGACTTCCTCTTTATCAAACCCCTCGATCGGGCAGCTGTCGATCTCCAACGTCGCCGCATAGGTCATCATGTTCGCCAGAGCGATATAGCACTGTTTTGCCGTCCAATTCTCCAGCAAAATTTCATCCGCTTCGATAGGAGTGAGGTAGTTTTTATAAACACCCATATACATATCGACCGCTTCGCTCGGAAGCCCTCGACGCTCAAACATTTTACGAACATAGGGGCTGTCGCTGCGTACCGTATCATTATCGGTCGTAAAAATCACCAGTTCGGAACATTCTGTAATTTGATTTTGGTTCCAGCACGCGCTTTTAAGTGCTTTACGTAAATTAGGGTTACGAACGACAATTAAACGCCACGGCTCCATTCCAAACGATGAAGGGGACTTACGAGCCACTTCCAATATCGATTCAAACTGCTCATTCGGAATCGGTTTTTCGCTATTAAAGGCTTTACACGCGTGACGAAATTCCATCGCTTTTAAGAACTCGGACATAGTTTACCCCTTTGTCGTTCTATGATTTTTGCAATTTTAACGTACATTTCATAATGCATCGTTTCACAATGTTCCAAAAGAGGTTTATATTTGAGATAATTTTGCCACGCCTTTTGAGAAGCTTCCGGGCGATTTCGTTTGATCAGCTCGAAACTCACCGCAGCATTAATAAACCCTTTCCAGAGTTTTACCTCATCGTTATCCTCAAATCGTCGCGGAAACCACAAAGGCTCCAAATCTTCATGTGCATCATAATAACGCTCTTCTGCGAGAGAGTGAGCAAACGCCTCACACGCTTCGGTTATACCCGTAGATTCTTGCGCCAATATCCACGCCCTCCCCGCAAACTGATGCACACATGATTCGGAAATTTGGCTCGAAACTCTCCAAGACGCTCTTTGGAACTTTTCCCGCTATCGCAGTAAAATACAAACACGCTTCCCTGAGGTTCGTTTTTGAGCAGCGGCGGAGCGTAGAGGGTTGTTTCGGTACCGTCGATGGAACTCAGAATCGTGTCGATCAGCAACACTTTGATCCCTACGCATTCCAGCTCTTTTTTGTTCCGCAAAAACTCTTCTTGGGTCCATTCATCGACACTTAGATCGACCATTTCAATCCCCTATTTTGTCATTTTGCGAAAGTTTATCAAAACAAGAAGCTGTTTCCCCTTAGAACTTCAGGGTATAGCGAATACTTTAAAGAGCAAAAGGCTCAAAGCCATCACCCCCATCCCCAATGCGACCCCTGCGATCGCCGTGTGGGCATTTCCGTACACCCGTGCGGAGGGGAGCAGTTCATCGAGGCTGATATAGATCATAATCCCCGCCACCATTCCGAACGTGATTCCCAGCGTCATATCCCCCAAAAGGGGCATCAATACAAAAAATCCCGCTATTGCCCCGACCGGTTCGGCAAGCCCCGATAAAAAAGCGTACCAAAACGCCCGTTTCCGGTCCCCTGTCGCATGGTAGATCGGGAGGGACACCGCCATCCCCTCTGGGATATTATGAATCGCAACCGCCAAAGCAATAGCGATCCCAAGCGATATCCCATCCAGAGAAGCAATGAATGTTGCAAACCCTTCGGGAAAATTATGAATAGCAATCGCAATTGCGGTGAAAATGCCCGTCCGTTTGAGCAAATGACGATGGTGCGATTCGACATGACCCGGTTTTAGAGAATAGAGTTCCTTGTCACTGCGAAGCTCATGAGGATTGACGTCATCGGGGATAAGACGATCGATCAAAAACGCCAACGCAAACCCAGCGAAGAATGTCGCGATCATCCACCCCTCAGCACCCACATTCCCCATACTTTGGGCAAATGCGTTTTTGGCTTTCGACAAAATCTCGACAAATGAGACGTACATCATCACCCCTGCCGAAAATCCCAATCCGATAGAGAGGAAACGGGTGTTATCGGCGCGGGAAAAAAAAGCGAGTGCCGCCCCGATCCCCGTGGAGAGTCCGGCAAACAGGGTCAAAGAAAAAGCGATCGCTACCGTTTCAACAGTGTACTCCATCGATCCTATCCCCGTTTTTTTGAATAAAGTATACACCTTTTTTGATCACTCTACCTTTCGATTTCACTGAATTTGGCTACACTTACACTATGGCAAAGAAAAAGAAAAAAATGATCAAACTTAACCAGCAGATTCGCCATTTCTTCGGCGATGAAGGGTTCGATGAGGGGATAGAGCGCGTCCCAACCGATGTACTGATCGCTCTGGCACACACACTCGGAATATTCAACGGAACGACCGACAAGACAACGCTCATAAAAACCTTTCGCCGTTTATGGTCCGAAGGGGAGAGCGACCATCGCGAAATGATCGTCGCGTTTTTCAAACATGAAGGGAAACTCTATCCCAACCCGAAACCGCGTGAAAAACCGCATGAGCGGGAAGAGAAAATCGATGAGCTGTTAGAGGCATTCGAAATCACTGACGCAGAGCGGCGCGATCTGCATGCCGCGTTTATCGATACCCGAACCCGAAAAATCACCCCTGAAAAAATCGCCGCCAAAATCGAGCATATCCGTTATACCAAAAAACGTGAAATGCTCGAAAAAGCGTTAGAGGGGAAATTCGACTACGACGATTCGCTGGAGTATTACGCTCCAATCGCCTATAGCGTAGGCTCGGAAACATTTACCAAAATCCATGTCCTCAAAACACCGCCCCTGAATGAAAAACGGCTCCATGAAGAGGCGTTGGACATTTTGGTACCGGAAATCAATGAGCTAAAAACAGCACTAACACACCAAAAACAAGACCAAACCAATACGTTTTTAAACAGCCTAAATCTGGATACACATCGCTATCTTAGCCGCGAGCAGATCATAGCTTCCCTCAAAAGCGCACCCCCCTCAACCCAAACGTACGGAATACTCACCACCGACGTTTTAGCGGATGTTTTGGTTCATCATTTACACACCCCTATCACCTCCATCGGGAGTGATGATTTGATCATCGAAATCGAAAAATCGCTCAGCCTGCCGTACCGGGATGCGCCGATAGAGTACACCCTCGCGCTTCATCTCGATGCCCGTGAACTCAGCCGCCAAATATGGGATGAAGAAGAGCTCACCATCACCGCGATGATCGAGGCACAAAGCAGTGATGAAGAGAGAATCTTTTTGAGCGAGCTGGAACATCTCGCCAATGAGTGCCGTGAGCGTTCCAAACTCCTAGAGATGGATGATGCGTCACTGTATGCTATTGTGTATGAACTGCTCCTCCCCTATCTCGCCCATACCCCTCATATCAGCGCCAAAACATCGCGACGTGTTTTGTTTGCCTTGGACCAACGGATCGCAGGTGAGCTCCTCAAACGCCAACGCCAAGCCCTTTTAGCCCGAACCGTACGCGATTTTAAAAACCTCTTCCCCCTCGCCCGCTCGCTCCGCCGTCGCCTCATCTTTCACACGGGACCTACCAACAGCGGTAAAACGTATACGGCATTCCAACATCTTAAACGTGCGGGGACGGGATACTATCTCGCACCGTTGCGGCTGTTGGCGTTGGAGGGGTATGAAACACTTCGTGAGCAGGGTGTTAACGTATCGTTAATCACCGGAGAGGAGCAGCTCCTCGATGAAGACGCCACCCATATCAGTTCCACCATCGAGATGTTGAGCTTCGAGAGTGAAGTGGACGTATGTGTCATCGATGAGGTGCAGATGATCGACGATCGGGATCGGGGATGGGCATGGGCAAATGCCATCATCGGCGCACCTGCCAAAACCGTGATTATGACAGGATCACCGAACGCTCGCGAGGCGGTAATCGCGTTAGCCGAATATCTCGGCGAACCGTTGGAAATTATCGAATTTGAGCGTAAAAATGCTCTCGAACTCCTCAAATCCTCCACCCCGATCAACGCGATCGAGCCGAAAACCGCCGTCATCGCGTTTACACGTTCTAATGCCCTTCGCCTCAAACAACAGCTCTCCAAAACCTACCGCACCAGCGTCATCTACGGCAATCTCAGCCCTGAAGTGCGCCGTGAAGAGGCGCGCCGTTTCCGCGAAGGGGAGACCGACATCCTCGTCGCTACCGACGCGATCAGTATGGGACTGAATCTCCCGATCAAAACATTGCTGTTTTCCAAAGCCGATAAATTCGACGGACAAAACCAGCGCAATCTCACCGCGACCGAAGTACGCCAAATCGCAGGGCGTGCGGGACGGTACGGTCTCAGTGAAAAGGGGTATGTCGGTGCCCTCACCCCCGATGTGCTGAAAACCATCACAAACCTCTTTACCAAAAATATAGAACCCATCGCATTACCGTTCAACGTCATGGCAAATTTTGATCATATTATGCTCGTCTCGAACATCTTGGAGGAGAAATCGCTCTCCAATATCGTCGATTTTTTCGTCCAAAACATGAAATTCGAAGGGCCGTTCCGCGCCGCGAATCTCGAATCGATGCAGGAGGCTTCCGCCATCATCGATCGCTATGATCTCGATATGCGTACCAAATACACCCTCGCCACCGCACCCCTCTCCACCTCATCGCCCCTCGTGATGGCGGCATTCGAGCGCTACGTCAGAGCACTGGAGCAGAAAAAACCGATTGCCTATATTCCGCCGCAACGCTTAGGTAACTACGCGCTGTCGATGGAGGAGCTCCAAGAGGCTGAGGATCGAATCAAAGAGATCAGTTTGTATTTGTGGCTCTCGTATCGGATGAGTGAGTTTTTCGTCGATGCGGAAAAAGCGAGAATGTTCAGAGGGGAGTTGAACCGTTTTATCGAAAACTCGCTCCAGCAGAGCCATTTCGTCCCTCGATGCAAAACGTGCGGCAAACCGCTCTCACCAAATGCCGAATTTGCCATCTGTCAGGGGTGTTTCAACAACCTCAACCGTGCCAAAGCGCGACAATCACCCTCGACGAAATTCCAACCTAAAGAGGGAAATCGAAAAAGTGGACGTTAAAACCCTACGTGACGCTGCATTTTGATAAAATCATCGATAATCTCCATATCGAGGTGCTCTTTCATCGTCTCTTTCATCAAATGCAATGCATCATAAGAACTCAAACGATCTTTGTAAGAACGCTTGGTTGAGAGTGCGTCGAACACATCGCAAACCCCTATTATACGGGCAAAAAGTGTAATCTGCTCTCCCCTGAGCCCATCGGGATAGCCGCTTCCGTCGAGTTTTTCGTGATGGTGGCGAATCCCGTCCAACACCCTGCGATCAGATATCCCCAGTTTCACCGCAATCGCATATCCATAGGCGGGGTGACGCTTCATCTGTTCAAATTCATCAAACGTCAAACGGCCATTTTTGTTTGTGATTTTCCTATCGACCTTACTTTTCCCTAAATCATGCAAGAGCGCCGACATCCCCAACTCTTCTAAAACTTCCGCTTTGAGTTTGAGGTACGATCCCAAACTCAGCGCATAAACACAGACGTTGATGGAATGGGTATGGGTATAGTAGTCATATGCGGTGATTTTAATCAACGATTCGATCGCATGAGCATCACTAAAGATCGTATCGACAAACTTATTGACCACTTTTTTCGATTTTGGAACATTTTCCAACGCTTCGGGATCTTCAAACATCTCATCCAGTATTACTGATGCCTGTCGATAGATAACCGCTGCTTTTTTTGTGATAGGAATATGGGTATCTTGGGCTACTTCTTGAACAATTTTATCAATAAAGAGGTCGTAAAGAGGCAAATCCTCTTCATGTATATAGAGGTGCCGAACGTGATCTATCCGCTCTTTGACTTTTTCGGAAATCGGCACACTCTTTTCAACCAAAAGCTCTTTATCGTTTCGAAATCCGACACCGATAAAAAGATCACAATCAAGGACATCTCCAACATCAAAAATCCATTTTTCAATCGCAATATAATGTTGGGGATCGCGTTCGGTGATAGCGTTACGAATCCGTATCCGTTTCACGTTTCGTATTACAGCAGATCGCTGTAATCGTAGCGGGATGGGTTCAAAAATATCTTCTCATCACGGAGACTCAAACGTTCATCCTCCTCTTCAACCGCCGATTCAAAACGCCCTTTGATCTTTTTTTTCTCTTTATCTTTGATCCGTTTGAGCTTGAGAAACGATTTCAGCGATACCCACTCATCAATCTCGGTATCGACCACATCGGCATTGATCGCATCAGCCTCCTGCATCACCGCATCTGGGTTGGCGTGGGAGAGGAATTTGGTCGCAACGACATGCAACACACTGCGTAACTGCGCATCCCGTTCTTTGTAAATCTGCTCCACCTTGATCCGCTCATCAATCAACATCTGCTCCCGCTGATCGCGCAAGCGGGTTGTCTCTTTTTCGAGATAGTCCACTTTGTCACGGAGCCGTTCGTTCTCTTGCTCGATATATTGGGTATAACGGTTATCGCTCACTACGTTAGCCGGCGTGTTAGTTTTGGCTGATTCTACCGCAACATATTTCACCCCGTTTTCAACAATACAATTCAAACTTCCCCGTCGTATACGGTTATGAATCGCCTCTTTGGAAACATTAAAATACTCTGCCGCATCGGCGATTGTCATTTTTTTCATGATTTTCCTTGTTTGTGTAGCATTTTAATAAACGAATTGACCATATCCATATCCAAGTGCCCCTTCATCTGCTGCTTCATAAGGGCTAAAGATTCAAACGAACTCATCGGATCTTTGTAAGAACGTTTTGTAGAGAGAGCATCAAACACATCACATACACCTATAATTCGGGCAAACTGGCTAATCTGATCACCACACAGATTATCGGGATACCCCCCGCCCTCTATTTTTTCGTGGTGATGACGGATACCGGTCAAAATCCGCTCATCCTCAATCCCCAGTTTGAGGGCAATATCATGCCCCAAAGCAGGATGGTGTTTCATTTGGGCAAACTCTTCTTCGGTCAATTTGCCGTTTTTGTTGATGATCTCATAATCGATCTTACTTTTCCCCAAATCATGCAAAATCGCCGCCATACCGAGCGTTTCTAAATCTTTCCCCTGAATCCCCAAATGTGAACCAAGACTTAGAGTGTAAATACTCACATTGATCGAGTGGGTATGGGTATAGTAGTCATGTGCGGTAATCTTCATCAACGATTCAACAGCGGCATTATCGTGCAGGATAATGTCGATGAAGTTGTCCACCACCGGCTGCGCATTTTTGACATTTTCGAGCGATTCGGGATTTTTAAACATCGCATCGATCGCTTCGGTCGCTTTTTCGTAGACCAAACGGGCTTTTTGTTCGGTTGGTATCTCACTATTACGTGCAATACTTTGGAGATGTTTCTCCACATAGGCTTGGTATTTCGCCTCTTCCTCTTCAGAAATATAAACCGCTTCGATTTCACGCAGTTTAACTTTGGCATTTCCATCCACGGCAGTATCGCTCTGCAAAAAAAGGCTCATAGCACTTTTGGTTTCATTCGGCAAAAAAAGATTAAAGTCGATTTGAGATCCCTCGGTGATGAGACGTTTATCGATCCGTTTGTACTTTTTTTGCTTCATCGTTTACGCTTTAGCGAAAATTATCAAACACCAATGGAGCTTCCCACTCCATCGCTTTGATATGTGCCATGATTTTTTGGAGTTCATCGATCTGTTTGGATTTAACGCGGATATGTTCCCCTTCAATCGCTACAGTTGCTTTGGTTTTGAGGTTTTTGATTTCGGCTACGATCTTTTTTGCCTCTTTGGCATCGATTGTATCGACGATTTTGTAGGTTGCTTTGCGAGTTCCGCCACTCGCGTCTTCGGTTTTGAGTTCATCGAGCGCTTTGGACGAGAGTCCCCGTTTGATCAACTTGCCGATAACGATGTCTTTGAGGGCGTCAAGCTTGTTATCGCTGGAGGCGAGAAGAATGAGCTGTTTTTCTTTTTCACGGTAGTTGATCTCATAGGTGATCCCTTTAAAATCGTAACGCCCAGCTGATTCTTTTTCGGCTTGGGCGATTGCGTCTTTAAACGCCTGCAGATCAATTTTTGCGGAGATATCGAGAGAGTGTTCGGATGCCATATGTGTTTGTCCTATAAAATTTTATTTTATAACACTTAGTATAACACATTAAAAATCCCATCCCCCTAAATCAAATCCACCCCCGAAATTCATCGTTGGATCGGGATATCCCAACATGCCGCTTTTCATTCGGAGCATTTTAATATCCTGCATAGGGGCAATCGATTGCGGACACACGGGGACACACGCACCGCAAAGGGTACAATCCCAAATTCCGTTAGTTTGGATTGCAGCCATTTTTGATTCGATCTCGGACTCACGCGGATCATTGACGTATCGCCAAACCCGTGTCAATGCAAACGGACCTAGAAAAGAGGGATTGGCGGCATAGACCGGACAGGCGCTGTAGCACGACGTACACAAAATACAATCGCTCTGCGTCTCGATCCGCTCCATCTCCTCGGCACTAACGCTATCGCTTCTGGAAGATTCACTCCATGTTTCTCCGGCACGGCAAAACTGTTCCGCCATCGAGCTATCTACCACCAAATCACGGATCACACGAGCGTTTCGGATCGGCTCGATAAGATCGCCATCACTCGGTTTGTATTCGCACATCAGCTGCTCTCGTCCGTTGACCCGTACCGCACAACTTCCGCATACCCCGCTTCGGCACCCATGCGAGTAGGTCAATGTTGGATCAATTTTAGTCTTGATGTGATTGAGAAGTGTTAGAAGTGTTACATTTTCTAACTCGACGTTATAGGTTTGTTCTTCATCGTTATGAGAACGTAAAATTGAAATAGTCATCAGTCACACCACTCTTTCTCATACTCTTCGTCGTCATCGTATTCATCATCAATATCTTCATTCATTGCATAAAATCGGCGCATAGCACTCCATCCTCTTTCCATGTGATCGTGTGGGCTCCAAACATTTGATCATTTCGCGCAGGAGCATCGATGCGATAATGCGCTCCTCGGCTCTCAACACGGCTGATTGCACTCACCACGATAATCTCGGCCAATTCGATCTTGTTACCGAATTCGATAAATTCGATCAGATTCGTATTACACTCTTTAGACTTGTCGCGCGGTCCCATAAACGGCAACTCCTTCTGCATCTGCCGGATCGCCCCCAAAACCGCTTTGAGCCCCATATCATCCCGTACCAAACCGACATTGTTATAGAAGATATTGGCAAGCATCTCCTGCTTTTGGTAAAAATCGATCTGATTGGTAAAATACATCACCCCTCGGATGAAATTGGTATCTTTGGCAAATTGCAGATTTTCCACACTCGGAGCAGGATTTTTTGTACCGTATTCACTCGCATTTTTGCCGCATTCGCGCCCAAACACGACGAGTTCTAACAGTGAGTTACCCCCCAAACGGTTTGCCCCGTGTGTTTTGTGGTTTGCACACTCCCCGACGGCAAACAGACCACTAACACTGCTCATGCATTGAGTGTTCACTTCGATCCCCCCCATGCTGTAGTGAGCGGAGGGTTTGATTGGGATGAGCTCGTGTACCGGATCGATCCCCTCATAAATCTGTGCTAACTTTCGCTCTTGAGGAAGTTCATGGTTGATAAACTCCTCTCCCAAATGGCGAATATCGAGATAAACGGCGCCACTTTTAGCCATCTCATCATGGATGGCACGCGCTACAACATCACGGGGAGCGAGTTCATCGGTAAAGCGCTCCAACTCTGCATTGAGCAAATAACCACCCGCACCGCGTGCACTCTCAGAGATCAAAATCGATGAGCTTTTCAAGGCGGTAGGGTGAAATTGGATAAACTCCATATCGGCGAGTTTTGCCCCTGCTCGTACTGCCGCTGCTAACCCATCACCGCTCGCTTGCACCGAGTTAGTGGAGTGTTTGCCGTAAATATTGCCATATCCTCCGGTTGCCAAGATCACCGCATCGGCGCGGATCTCTTCAACCTCTCCCGTTTCGATCACTAAAAATGTAGCCCCAAAAGCGCGATTAGTTTCGTGATCAACAATCAGATTGAGTAAAAACCGCTCGTTTTTAAACTCAACCCCCGCTTTGAGACATTGATCATAGAGGGTATGGAGGAGTTTGAGTCCGGTGTAGTCTTGGGCATAACACGCTCGCGGTGCACTAGCCCCTCCTAGACGACGACGAGCAATCTCCCCGTTTTCATCTCGGCTAAAGGGCAAACCGATAGTGTTACACCATCGGATCGCTTCTGGAGCCTTGTGACACATCAATGCAATACGTTCTTCCTCTCCTAATCCGGCAGAAGATTTGAGCGTATCGGCAATGTGATTGTCAATGCTATCGTTAGGGTCTAATACGGCATTCATCCCCCCCTGTGCCATCGAGGTTTGAGAGCGGGTCGGCAGGGTTTTGGAGACGACAATTACTTCCGCACCGCCCTCACGTGCCGATAGAGCGCTCACCAACCCCGCACCGCCACTGCCGATAATTAACACTTTTGCCATATTACTACACCTTAGACCTAATTAACTCGGATTCTATCCAATACGGTGTTAGTCGACTCTTGAACAGAGAGACTAATTTTTAGATAAAATAAACAATGCAAACTTTATTCTCAATACTGGGTATTTATCTCTTCATCGCCGTCGGTTATGGCGCAAAATGGGCCTTCAAAGAGAAGATTGATGACCGTACCATCACACTGCTCAGCGTCTATTTCCTCCAAATTTTCCTCACCTTTTGGGGACTGCTCAAACGTCCGATCGATACCGAACTCCTCTTTGCTCCAGCCCTCTATCTCGGGATTACCCTGATCTCATTGTTCTTGATGATCCCGTTAGCACGGATGTTATTCACAGACACCAAAGAGCGTTCCATCGCCACCGTCGCGGCATTGATCGGTAATACGGGGAATCTCGGTATCCCGCTAGGAATTGCGCTGTTTGGTGAGATGAGTGTCCCCTATCTCACCCTCATCAACCTCGTCAACGTCTTTGTCGTCTATACGATCGGGGTTTTTTACTATTCGCGAGGGGAGTTCAGCGTACACGATTCCCTCCTCAATATCCTCAAACTCCCTGTTCTGTGGGCGGCGATGGTTGCCATCGCACTGAACCTTGTCGGATACGTCCCCAGCCCCGCCGTGGATAAAACACTCATGATGGGGGCGTATGCCTCGATGACGATGCAGTTGGTACTGTTCGGGATCTATCTGTACGGGATTAAATTAAAAGAGATCAATCTTCGCCTCACCGGATGGGTCAACGGAACGAAATTTATCCTCATTCCTGTGATTGCGTTTGCGGTATTACAATATGTCGATATGGATCCGATAGTCAAAGGGATTTTGTTTTTGGAACTGATCGTCCCTCTCGCGGTAGCGAATGTCAATCTGGCATCGCTCTATAATTGTGCACCCCGCACCGTGACAGTGGAGGTATTTACGACATCCGTCGTGTTTTTAGGGATTGCTTTAATTTTACCGAGTTTGCTCCACCTTTTTTAGCGGGCGGCATCTTTGCTTTTTTTGTGGGCAAACATCAACTGATCAGCACTCCTAAAGAGTTCATCGAATGCCCTAACGGTATCATCACTGTAGGCTATTCCGTAACTACATTCGATAATAATCGTCCCGTTATTGGTCATGAGGGGCGTCATCCTCAGCTGTTCTTCAATCTGAACCGCAATCGATTGGGCATCGCTAAAGGATGTATTAGGCAAAAGAGCCATAAATTCATCCCCTCCCAAACGAAAAACGAAATCGCGCCCTTTCAAATTTTCTCGAATAACCGATGCAAACCGTTTTAAAGCTTCATCTCCTATGTCATGCCCATACGTATCATTGATCGGTTTAAATTTGTCCAAATCGAACAAGACAATGGATGCTTTTAGCTGATTTTGACCATGTTGAGCCAAAATCTGATTGAGCTTCAGTCGATTGAAAACTCCGGTTAATTCATCCACTTCTGCCGATTGTTTAATTAAATCAAACGAATCGGCGAGCTGTGAGCGGATTTTATTAAAGACATTTTTGAGATGATCGAGTTCCGCTATCGAGGTATTGACCACTATCTCTTTTCGAAGATCATGAATTATATCAACCTGTGTCACAAAATCATCGAGAGGGGTAATAAACTCTCTCTTTAACATGATATACAAAACAGTGGATATGGAAAAAAGGGTCACCAAAAATATTACTACAATAATTTTAAAGACATAGGTACTGCTTACCCAAAACTCTCCCATCGGAAAGGTCAACTCCAGCATCCCTGCATCATCTCCAACCTTTACATTGGTATGACATCGCAAACAGGTTTGCTCAAATTTGATCGCATAGTGATATCGTACGGTTCCGTTATCAACGAGTTCCATCTCATCTTGATTGATCATTGTAAAAGCATTTTGACCTTGCCGTTTCCCGTATAGTGCATCAACCAGTGGTCCTCGATACAATTTGACTTGGAGATTTTTATTATCCTGATTGATACGGTACGTCATAGCATCAATCTCTTTTTGTCCCCATCCGTTTTGCATCGCCGTATAGAACATCGAAAAAATCATCCGGCCAGTCTGTTTACTCTGTTCTTTAATGGGGTTGCGATTACTTTGACTGACAATAATCCAATAAGCAAAAAAAAGGACAATTCCAAATAACGCAGAAAGAATCACAACTTGTTTAACAAAAGCACCAAACCGCTTAATATCGTTTCTATGTTGCATATACCCTCTTCTTATAGGCTTATCTTATAGTATAGGCTCACAATTGTTAAAAAAGTGCTGAAAAAAAGGAGAGAATGAGAAAATGCGGTATCAACTACCGCGAATATTCTCGATAGTTGCCGCAATGAGACGTTCGCGCGCTTCACGGGATGTCCATGCGATATGGGGGGTGATGTAGAGACGTTCAGGGTGTTTAATCGCTAACAGAGGATGAGGTGTTTTCATCGGCTCTTTCGCTAACACATCGAGTCCGACAAAGATCGGTTTGACATCGATAATAACCGACAATGCATCCTCATCGACGATTCCGCCGCGCCCAAGATTGAGCAATACCGCCCCGTCTTTCATCTGAAGCAATTCCGAATGGGAGATCAGATTCTCCGTCGATGGGTTGAGAGGTGCGTGGATGGAAATAATGTCACTGTTTTCAATCAAACGGCTTAACGTCGTTTTTTCATACTCATCATTCTCATTTTTTCCCGAGGTAGAGTAATAACAGACGTTAGCCCCGAATGCTTGAGCAATTTTTGCAACCGAACGTCCGATTTCACCCAAACCGATAACTCCCCACGTTTTCCCGCGCAGTTCGCTGAATGAAGGACCGATATGGGCAAATACCGTCTCGCGCTGCCATGAGCCGCTTTTGACGAATTCATCATAATACCGGCTATGCCCCATCAGATAAAAGAGCATTGAAAAGGTATGCTGAACGACCGCATCGGTTGAGTACCCTGCCACATTTTTGACGGTTATACCACGACGTGCCGCCGCCTCATGATCGATGTTATTGGTTCCCGTCGCCGCTACACAGATGAGCTTGAGATGAGGGGCTGATCCCATGACAGTATCATTGATCACCACTTTATTAGTGACGATAACCTCAGCATCTCTGACTCTATCAGCAGTTTCATCTGCGGTTGTCGTTTGATAGATTGTGACCACACCAAGCGCATCAAATCCCGCTAACGAGGTATCACCATAGGTTAGTGCATCTAAAATGACTATTTTCATGCGTCTTTGATCTTTTTAATCAATTTCTTCGCTTTCTTCATCGCTTTATTCACTTTATCAAACACCAACACAACCGCCATGCGTCGTCCGACGTGCGCTTCCGGTTTTCCGAATACACGCACAAAACTGTTATCATCAAAAACCTCATCGGCAACTTCAACCAGAGGTTCATGCGATTCGACGGTCGATTTGAACGCCGCGCTTGCACCGTCACCGTAGAAGGTAAATCCTAGCGGAAGACCGAGTACCGCACGTACATGGAGGGCAAATTCGCTTTGGCTTTGAGTGATGAGTGTCACCATCCCCGTATCGTGTGGACGAGGACTCACTTCACTGAAATAAACTTCATCCCCTTTGACGAATAATTCGACACCGAAGAGCCCTTTACCGCCCAAACCGTCGGTGATCGCTTTCGCAATCTTTTGAGAACGTTTGAGCGCCTTTTTGGACATCTCCATCGGCTGCCAACTGTAGATATAATCGCCGTCTTTTTGGATATGACCGATCGGCTCACAAAACACTGTCTCATTACCGTTACGCGCCGTGAGCAAAGTGATCTCGTAATCAAAACGGACAAACTCCTCGACTATCAGCTCGCTCGCATCCCCGCGTGCCTCTTTCGCCATTTCCCACGAATTAGGAAGATCCTCTGCAGTTCGGGCGATACTTTGACCGTGTCCCGAGCTACTCATCACCGGTTTGATAACACACGGAAATCCGACATCTTCCGCCGCACTGCACATATCCTCATAGGTGCTCACAAAATGATAACGGCTTGTTTTAAGCCCCAGCTCTTCAGCGGCAAAACGACGGATGTTTTTGCGATTCATCGTTTTGTTGACCGCTTCGGCGTTGGGGATCACGCAGAATCCTTCTGCCTCTGCCGCAAATAGCGCATCGATGCTGATCGCTTCGATTTCAGGAAGAATGAAATCCGGTTTCTCTTTACGGATCAGTTTGAGAACCGCCTCTTGATCTTGCATATTGACCACGTGGGAACGGTTAGCCACGAGGTGTGCCGGAGCATGCGCATAACGGTCTACCGCAACGACTTCGATCCCCAAACGTTGAGCTTCGATCGCTACTTCTTTACCGAGTTCACCGGAGCCTAACAACATGATTTTTTTGGAATTTTTTTTGAGAGGTGCGCTAAAAAGCATGACAAAAGCCTTGTGCAGAAATTATTGCACTAAGTGTATCATAGGGTTCGTAAAGGTTTTGTTACAGAGGAAAAAATTGGAAGGATTGAGAGAGGTAATCCAAGCGCCGAAGCGCTTGAAATTACAGGCGTGATTCGTAACGTCTCATCATATAAAGACGTTTCAACATCTTTTTGCGAGCGCTGATTTTGAATTGTTTACGCTTTTCGGTCTCTGTAACGTGGTTACGGCGAGCACGAGCTTCAGTAACAATCAGATTACGATCTGTTTGTTTCTTGAAACGGCGGTAAGCAGCATCAAAATTATCATCTTGACGTAAGATAATTCCAGGCATGCAATCACCCACTTTCTATTTAAAATTTTCGAATGCGAATAATACCATATTTTTTCGCTTATAAGGTAACTTTTATCCCTTTATGGGTTATCATTATCTAAGAACGCTAAAAATGGGAGTTAACGCCATGCACCCGCGCAAAAGATTAATGTGGCTTGTTTTTATTGGAATGATGATTCCTCCGATCGTGTGGGTTTTCCTGTTGGCTTTTTCGAATCTCTTCACAATTAATGAGCTGATCTCCATCCTTTTCTCTATCCCGATGGCACTTTATATGGTCATCGCCACCTCAGCCATGATTTTCGGATTCAACCATGCTCTTGTCAAAATTGAAAATCTGATGAAAAATCCCCAAAAGCACGAAGAGAGCGCAGCATTAATCTCCAAACTCCCCTATTGGTTTTTGATTGGTCAACTCCTATACAACACCTTGGGGCCAGCCGCCGTCTTGTCGGGAAAATCGTTTATGTCGATTGAGCGGTTCGGTCTTGCGGAATTTGCCGTCCTACCGTTGCTCTTGTTGTTCATTATCCCTGTTTTTATTTTATTCGTTATCCGGCTTGAGGAGTGGGTATCCACCGTCCCATTAAGCGAACGTTATCCGTTCATCTCATTCGGCAAAAAAATGGTGCTGGCTATTTTCACCACCATTCTAGGGAATATCATTTTGCTGGTGTTGCTCAATACGATTTTGCTCTATTGCGTCCCCCATCTTGATTTGTCTACATTGCTGATTAAAAATAGTGTTGTCGCACTGATCGGAATTGCTATTTCTGCTCTCAACATTGCCCTTCTGGTTGCCCAAGTAACCCGTCCTCTCAAAAGTCTTACCGAGAGCCTCAAAACCGATCTATTTGACCTCACCAAATCGTTTTGCGGCTATACCCGTGATGAAACGGGTGTCATGATGGGGACATTGAACCGATTTCTCTCCGAAATCGAACACTCCATATCGCACTCCAAAGAGATATCCAGTGCCAATTTAGACGCGGCGCGCAATCTCGATCTCATCAACCAAGAGATCAAAAAAAGGGTACATGAAAGTCATAAAATCACCCATGCAACCTCCGAACAAGCCCATTCGATTGAAGTGATCGTTGATCAAGGTGTCCAAAATTTCTCAATCACCCTAGAGACAATGAACCGTGCATTGACACAACTCCATCACGGTAAAAAAGAGCTCTCCAATCTATTGGAGACGATTTCACACAGCGCACAGCTCGAAGCGGAGCTTGGCAATAAACTCGATCAGTTGAACACAGAAGCGTCCCAAGTCAAACATATCCTCTCGGTTATCGGAGATATCGCCGATCAAACCAATCTTCTCGCACTCAACGCCGCTATCGAAGCGGCACGTGCCGGGGAACACGGTCGGGGATTTGCCGTCGTCGCCGATGAAGTTCGCAAATTGGCCGAAAAAACCCAGCATAGTCTGACCGAGATTAATGCAACGATCAATATCATTGTCCAAAGTATCTCCGAAGCGACCGACCAAATGCGCCATAACACCGATGCGATGGAAAACGTAACCGCCATTTCTGAACAAGTCGATAAGGATATCAGTGAAACCGTAGGGGCGATGGAGCAAACCAATACCCTCACAACCCAAAGCGTTGCGAACTCCCAAACCATTGCCGCGTATATCGAAACGATGCTTTCCCAAATGAACTCGCTCGGATCGATCACCACCAACAATGAAACCTCCATGGAGGAGCTTTCCGAAATCGTCCAAACCATCGCATCTTCCGCCGATGCGCTTAATTCTCAATTGGGGCAATTTAAGACACGTTAGCACAATCCGCGCTTTATTTACTCAGCAAGATTTAGCTAAAATCACAAACCATGATTACCCAAGACTCTATCGAGGCGCTCAAAGCCCGACTTGACATTGTTGACGTCGTCGGCTCCTACATCGAGCTCAAACGTGCCGGAAGCAGCTTTAAAGCCCCCTGCCCGTTTCACGATGAGAAGTCTCCCAGTTTCGTCGTCAATCCCGCCCGCAACAGCTACCACTGCTTCGGATGCGGAGCACACGGCGATACGATTAAATTTGTCATGGAGTACGAGAAGCTCAACTACCCCGAAGCGATCGAAAAACTCGCCGCTTCTACCAACTTTACCCTCCACTATACCGACGATACCAAACAAAAAAAACGCTCCAATCTCCTCGAAACCCTTAACGAGTGGTATCAAAAGCTTTTAGAACAAAACAGGACGGCTCAAACCTATCTGCATGAGCGGGGAGTCTATGCTTCCAGTATCGAGCGCTTTGGGATCGGCTATGCCCCCACCTCTCCCGAAACGCTCCGATTTTTGGAACAGCGCAAACTTCCGACTTCCGAAGCGATTGAGCAAGGGGCGATCGGACGGGGAGATGATGGACGGTTGTTTGCCCGCTTTATCGAGCGGATAACCTTTCCGATCCACTCCACGAGCGGTGCCATCGTCGGTTTCGGTGGGCGAACCATCACCGGACATCAAGCCAAATACGTGAACTCCTCCCAAAGCGCCATTTTCAACAAATCACGCCTCCTCTACGCCTACCATCTCGCCCGTGAAGCGATCTACCGCCGCCGTGAGATCATCGTCACCGAGGGGTATTTGGACGTTGTGATGCTCCATCAGGCGGGTTTTACCCATGCCGTCGCGACGCTTGGAACGGCACTCACCGCCGAACACCTACCGCTCTTGCGCAAAGGGGAACCGAAAGTATTCGTCGCCTACGATGGTGATAAAGCGGGACGCGCCGCCGCGTTCAAAGCCTCCAAACTTCTCAGTTCATCGGGGTTTGATGGAGGGGTGATATTGTTTGAGGGGGGGCTTGACCCCGCCGATATGATCAAAAACTCTCAAATCGAAGCACTTAACGCCCTTCTCCATCGACCGATCCCTTTTATCGAGTTTGTCATCGCAGAGAGCGTTAGCAGCTACGATCTCCAAGATCCCAAAGCCAAAGAGACGGCGCTCCATGAGAACATCGCGTTTCTCAAAACCCTCTCGCCGCTCCTCCAAGAGGAGTATCGCCCCTTTGTCGCCTCCAAACTGGGGATATCTCCCTCGCTGATCCAACTGGGACGTACTAAAAATACAACCCCTGCCCCGATCAACTTTTCCCATCACGATATTTGGGAATTGAGCTTTATCAAAACCCTTCTGGAACGCCCCCATATTGCCGATTCGATCCTCGATTTTATCGACAGCTCGATTTTGCAATACCATGGGAGCGAGTTTGAAGCGGCACTCCAGGGACGCACTGATGATCCCCGTCTCAGTGCGTTGATGATGGATGATCGGATACGCCCCTTTGAAGGGGATGAGGGGCTGCGCTCCGAACTTATCACTTTCTTGATTGCCCATTATAATCGTGAACTCAAAAAGGTGACAACGCAAAATACGGTATCATTCGACCAAAAATCGTATTTAATTCGTCAGTTTCGGGATAAAATTGAGAGACTCAAGCGGGGTGAACTCGTCCCGCTCAGTTAACTCACTTATTCGTCCTTTTCTTTTTAAAAAAGAAAAGAACCAAAAGAAAAGCGTCTTTCGAGCAAATCGCTTGGCGCGACTCTCGCACTACTGCTTCGCGCGCCGCTTTCAAGGATGCTCGAAAGACAGATGAATTATGAAGGAATACCCATGAAAGCTATCGCATTATTTAGCGGCGGTTTAGACTCTACTCTCGCGGCCAAACTCATCATCGATCAGGGGATCGAAGTGATCGCCTGTAACATCAACACCGGGTTCGGTTCGACCAAAGATCGTCTGGCACACATGCAAAATATGTGTCAGCAAATCGGTGCCGAGTTTCGCAGTGTCGATATCCGCGACGAATACATCCGCGAAGTGCTCTTTAGTCCTAAATACGGCTACGGCAAGAACTTCAACCCCTGCATCGACTGCCATGCCAAAATGTTTGAAGTCGCCAAACGGGTGATGCACGAGTGGGGTGCGAGCTTTCTCATCAGCGGCGAAGTGCTCGGTCAACGCCCTATGAGTCAAAACAGCGACTCACTCCAAAAAGTACTCGATCTGAGCAACTGCGAGGGTCTACTCCTCCGCCCTATGAGTGCCAAGTTGCTTACCCCGACGATACCTGAGATAGAGGGTTGGGTGGATCGTGAGAAACTCGAAAATATCGTCGGACGTAATCGCGAGCGTCAAATGGAGTTGGCGGAGCAATTCGGACTCAAAGATTACGAGGCTCCGGGGGGAGGATGTCTCCTCACCGATGAAAACTTTTCGAACAAAATACGCGATTTTATCGCCCATGATACCTTCAGCGTCGAAGATATCCCCACCATCAAATACGGTCGGCAACTCAGACTCCCCGAAAAAGCGAAACTGATCATCGGACGGAATGCAGAGGATAACGCCATCCTCGAAGCGGTTGAGAATCCCAAATATATTCACATCTCTACCCCCCTCATCGGACCTCACGCGATGATTTCCAAAAATGCAAGTGAAAACGATCGTGTTTTAGCGGCAAAACTGGTGTTAGCCTACTGCAAAGCCGGATTTGAAGGGGAGCAAACGCTGATGTTTGGAGATGTGCCCCTAAGCACCGTTAGCGATTTAAGTCGAAACGATGCCCAAAAGTATATGATATAATCAATTTTTCTCCCATATCCGAAAGATATGGGTAGCTTTAGGGGGTTGTAGGGACATTTGTCCCTGCCACTTTTCGGGCTTTGCCCGAAAAGTGTATCACATTATTTAGCAATACTACAGCCGTAACCCGCTTGTTTGATGGCATCGCACATCGCTTCAGGTTTCGTTCCGTCTGCCGCTTTGACTTCCGCACGCCCCTCTTTGAGATAGACACTCGAATCTTTAACCCCTTTGACATCATTCAATGTCCCCTTGACGTTTTTCACACATGCGGGGCAGGTCATACCGCTCACATTGAGTTTGACCAACTGATCGGCACTCGCAACCGCCACTAATGCTACCAAAGAGAGGAGAACTTTTTTCATCCGTTTATCCTTTAAATCATTTCGTGCTATTGTTTCATAGAAGTGTTAAATTTATGTTAAGTCTTAACACAGTTGTAACAAAAAGTATCTAAACTATTAATATTCTTTAAAAGGTATTGTTATGCATGAAATAGAGTGGTGGCTTATTATCTCGATAGCCTTTGCAGGGAGTTTTGGTCACTGTATCGGGATGTGCGGCGGGTTTATCGTCGCCTACAGCTCAACCAAAATCGACGCTACCATGAGCCGAACCGGACAGATCATCCGTCATGGTGCCTACAATATCGGACGGGTCAGCTCCTACGTTATTCTCGGGATGATCTTCGGGGGGATCGGTGCACTCATTAACTGGAGTCTGGAGTTACATGGGGCTCTATTCATCTTTGCCGGAATCGTGATGATCATCACCGCACTGGGGATGTTCGGACTTTCGTCGCTGATTCATGCGCTGGAGCGGGGATTTTCAACCAATTCACTGTTTAAAACCCTCTTTTCCCGCCTCATCAAAAGCAAAAGTATCGGGAGCTTCTTTGCGCTGGGGGTGATGAACGGTTTTTTCCCTTGCGGATTTGTCTTTTTCTTTGCCGCCAAAGCGGCCGCATCGGCTTCGATTATCGAAGGGGGTCTCATCATGGCGGTGTTTGGCCTTGCCACCGTTCCGACCCTCCTCGCCCTCGGTCAATCGGTGAGTTTTTTCAAAGAGATCGCCTTTCGCCAGACGATGAATCGGATCGCCGCTCTAGCGATCCTCATTTACGGTATCTACAGTATCTACTACGGACTCGCCTACTTTTTCGATCTTCCGCTGTGAGGGGAGGGTAAAGCTAAAACAGCTCCCCTCACCTACACGGCTCTCCACCCACACTTTTCCTCCGTGAAGTTCAATAATCCGTTTGATAATCGAGAGACCTAGACCCGTCCCCTTGACAGAGCTGTTTTGGTGTTCCCGTATTTGGACGAACGGTTCAAAGAGGGTTGTGATTTTATCATCAGGGATACCTAAACCTTCATCCCGAATACGAAAGAGTTCAAAATTTTCTTTTGTTTCATGTTCAAGGGTGATATTTCCGTTCTCATGCGAAAATTTGACGGCATTGCTGAGCAAATTGATAAAAACCTGTTTGATCAGCTGACGATCGGCATGGAGGATCAGCTCTTCGGGAATCCGATCATGAAGCATTAACCCTTTTTTATGCGCCATCGGTTCGATCATCACCTTGACCTCATACATCAGCCCTTTCATCTCGAAAGGGAAAATGGAAAGTTCAGTTTTACCCGACTCTATTTTTGAAAAATCGAGGAGCGTATTGACCAAAGCAAGGAGATTTTTCCCCGAAATATGGATTTTTTCAACCATTTTTTTCACCGTTTCCGATACGTCCGGTCGGGCATTAAGCACTTGTGAAAATCCGATAATCGCATTGAGCGGCGTACGGAGTTCATGAGACATGTTCGATAAAAAAGCATCTTTGGCACGATTTGCCTCATCTGCCGCAAGCAAAGCCCTCTCAAGCTTTTTACGGGTAAGAAGATTCATTTGAATGATATAAAAAATAATCGTCAATACCAACGCCGCCGAAAACGCTAATACCAGCTCAACCAAAAACCCCTTAAGGGTTTGATAGAGGTAAGGACTCTCTCTGAAAACAACCGCATAGGCTACCTTTTCCCCGCTTATCGCATTGGCAATCGGCAAAAAGGTGACCAAATCAAAATCACCATCATGGAGACTAAAGATAGTAAAACGCTCCATACGCCCCATTTTTTGAGCAATATCTCCCCTTTTGGAGAGGATTTCAAGACTTTTTTGATGATCATGGTCACTGTTTTTTTGCCGTTCATGCATCACCATCGCTTTTTCAATGAGGAAACGGGGGTTCAAAGCATAAGGAGCATAATTATCCTGCTCATTATCAAACACTTTCCCTTTCACCAATTCTTGACGCAATACGATATCCATCTCATGGTGTTCGTCCAACTCGAACGCCTCTTTGTAGGAAAGCGCCGAACTCGATACCTCTACGCTCCCCAAATGGGTACCATCATGATCGATCAGGGGATAAACGTATCGAAAGCCGTTAAATATTCTCCCCTCTTCAAAGCCGCTGATAGGTTTTAACGTACGGTTGACGTATTCAATCGTAGGACGAATACCACTTAGATTATCTCCATATTTTTCAGGTTTGTGAAAGCGTAAAAAACTCTCGTTATTAGGGAGCTGAAAATGGAGTTGTTGAATCCGAAACGTATGGAAAATTGTATATTCATTACGCAGATGGTTCCAAAGCTCTTGACGTACCTTTGACTTCTCTTGCTCATCCGCTCCAAGAGTTTGCCGATAGATCGCTTTCACCTCATCGGTGTTGATCGCGGTCGTATAAATCAAATCTGAAATTTCGTGCAATGAGCGTTCATGCCGATTGAAATCGGATTGAGTCTCCCTCTCTTCGTTTAGGATAAAGTTTTGCAAACTACGGTATTGCAAAAGGGTATCGGCACCGACAAACAGAAGCGAAAGCGAAACAAATAGAGCCCCATAAAATACTCTTCCCCGCATCCATGGGCGGGTCATCCAATCGAGATTCATTGAGCTTCCCGCTTGAAAGGGAGAGAAATATAAAATGTGCTTCCGGCTCCTAACACACTCTCCACCCACGCTTTTCCATTGTGCAGTTCAACAATATTTTTGACAATCGAGAGTCCAAGCCCCGTCCCTTTGATCGCATCGTTTTGGTGTTCTCGAATCTGAACAAACGGATCAAACAGATGTTCAATCTCATCTGAGGGAATCCCGTGCCCATGATCGCGAACGTAAAAAATCACCTCATCGGGCTGTTCATCTATTCCCACTTCAAGAGAACCCTTTTCGGGTGAAAACTTGATAGCGTTGCTGAGTAAATTGAGAGCGACTTGTTTGATAAGCTGACGATCCGCGAACATCTGTACCTGTTCAAGAATCAAACAATTGAGTTTGAGCTGTTTTTTTTCACACATCGGTTCAATCAGTATTTTGACCTCTTTGATCATCTCATCAAACAAAAACAGCTCTTTGTTCACCTCCATTTTTCCCGCTTCGATTTTGGAGAAATCGAGAATTGTATTGACCAATGTCAGAAGATTTTTCCCCGATACGAGGATTTTGTCAACAAAAAGGCGAACGCTTTCGGAAGTATCCGGTTTTGCCAATAGAATTTGGGCAAATCCGATAATCGCATTGAGAGGGGTACGAAGTTCATGTGACATACTCGATAGAAAAGCGTCTTTGGCACGGTTTGCCTCTTTTTGCCGTTCCATTTCGGCGAGTGCTTCATCGCGGGATCGCTTGAGCTCTTCTTGTTTGATCAGCTCTTCATAATGTTCACGCAATGCCCGATTCGCCTCTTCAAGCTCTTTGGAACTCACATCCAAAGTGCGTTCAAGGAGCTTCCGTTCATTCTCTGCATCGACGTAAAACTGGCTGACACTCTCCAAAAAGCCTTCCAGCCCATCCATCTGCTCAGGTTTGACAAAACGGCGGAGCTGACGCTCCAAAAGTCGGTGGTAGTGTTTTTCCGACACAATGAAACCTTTATTCGTAAATACTGACCAGCGTCATCGTCTGATTATGGAGAGTACATCGACTCTCCCCTTTTTCGGAGAGTTCCCCATAGGAGTAAAACCCGGTAATCACTGCTTTGTCCCCCAACGTTTCACGGATTATTTCAAGCTCTTCTTCGCAGAGCTGGCCCAATACAAGGCGCCGACCAACACAACTCACCGCAATCACCAAAAACTCTTCAGAGTGTTCGTGTTTTGAGGATTCCGCCGCCAAACCGGCATGTTCGATCAAAAGATCCATATTGGTTTTGAGCAGTCGGCACAGATACCCTTGCGGAACATCCCCAGCAAACGTCAAACTTTGCTCCCCTTCATCAACCGCCAAAAGGGTACGGATGATCGGCGTCGAATCAACATTTTCTCGCACACTTATTGGGAATCGAAGTCCGCTCCCCGGCAAATCGGAAGCAAAATCCCCCAAATAGCTTTTATACAGATCAAGTGCCGGTTTATTATCGATCGAGTAGAGGACATTGGCGGATGAGCGGGTAATCACCCGTTCGGGTCCAAACTCATCCCATCCCGCAAAACAGCCGCTTTTTGCCACAACGCTCTCCCCGTAAAATCCGACAGCGGCAATCGTTCCGGTAGAGGCGGGAGCATTTCCAATCACATAGGTCGTCCCGAATCGGGTCCCATCACCCGCAAGTCCGCCGGTGATCGTGATCCCCTCTGGGAGGACATCGGAAAAACCTCGTGCCAAATCGCTCCCGTTAACGCCCAATCCATCCGAAAATATGAGAACATGGCGTAAATCCTCTCCCATCAGCTCTTGCGCCAAATCGGCTCCCAACACTCTTGCATCCGAAAAGTCGCCCATAACACGTGACGCACATCGGACACGGGAACGCTCAAAACTCACTGCCGTTGCAACCGCATCATGATCACTGATCATGGTGTCCAAAACACTCCCCGACGTACTCACGCCGGCGATTACCGCATTGGGATAGATCGACCGAAGGCTATTAAACCATCTCTCGGATACACAGTCGGGACGATCGATAAATACCAACACCAAATCTCTCATCAACGACTCGGACTGATCCACACCGCTCCAGCCTGAAACGGCATTCCAACGTATTTGTTCACTTTTCATGGATATACCTTTTTTTGTAGTATAGAAATAATAATTTTGGCACCGGTTGCCTCTATTTTTTTGATTTGATGGTGTCAATCGCTTCATCAAAAGCGTTTCGATTTAATCCAAACTGCTCAATCATCTCGCGTGCTTCTTGGAGGGAGTGCTCACTCAGCGGATCACGAAGATTGAGTGCTTTGGCTACCACGCTCAATACCTTGGCATAAGGATTTGCGGTACCCTGGTTTCCAATCTCTTTAAGGGTATCGGTCAATGCCGTTTCAAAATTCCAATGTTCAAACATCATACTCGCAATCTCATAGCTGGTGTGCCCCAGATAACACCGTTCAATCTCTATCAACGATTTGCCTTGGTGTACTTCGGATAAAAACTTATCAAATTCTCCCGATCCGATCACTTTGAGCGACGCAACCAGTTTCCCAAGCTCCATTAAAAAGGCACAGCTTTGCAAAAGGGGAAGCATGCTCTTGTCAACATTGCGATACCATTCCCGCACCAAAGCGCTCTGCATTGTCGAGATATGGCTCACATCATCAATTGTCTTTCCATAGGGGCTCAAATCGATTGCAACCGCTTTTTTGATCGCATTGGCCGCCGCAAAACCACGAATCATGGAAATACCAAACAGCATCACCGCTTGAGGGATGGAGGAGATCTCTTTACTCATCCCATACAGCGGTGAATTAACCGATTTTAGGATATTGGCGCTGAGCATCGGATCATTTTCGATAACACGGGAGAGTTCATCGATATTGGTATCATTGCTCATGCAAAGTTCCTGAATACGAACTATCGAAGAGGGTAACGGGGGGAGGGCTTTAATCTCATCTATCATATTCTACATTCTCCTTATAACATTCGATTGGTCAAATAGTTACATATCTCTTGGATATGTGTTTTGTTGAAAATCCCCTCGACACTTTCGGTATCGGGAAGGTGTGCGATCAATTTACTATCATCTTCCGCAGAAATAATAATAACCGGTATCCGAATCTCGCTTCGCTCCATGAACTGTAACACTTCCGAGCTGATTCCATCCACCAAAAAGAAATCCAAAACAATAAAATCGAAATTCTCAGATTCCAAAAGCTCTTTGGCTTTATTCACCGAGTTGGTGACAACCAAATGGTAATAGTCGCTCAAACGATCGATCAGCAACTTTTGATATTCGGTCGCATCCTCGACGATAAGCATCCGTTTTGCTTTTTCATTTTGTGCGACATACCGCTCAAGGGTATTTTGGGTTTGTGAAACCGGAATGGTAAAATAGAAACACGATCCCTTACCCGGTTCGCTCTCTACCCACAGTTGCCCCCCGTGAAGATCTTCAATGATCCGTTTGGAGATTGCCAATCCCAAACCTGTCCCTTTGGCGCTTTTTTGAAATGGATTTTCCACCTGGGTAAAGGGGTCAAAGAGGGTTGCAATATCTTTGGCCTCGATTCCGATTCCGCTATCACACACTCCGAATCGATACACCCTTTTCTCTTCATTAAACTCAACCGCCATATTTACTTCACCCCCTTCAGGGGTAAATTTGATCGCATTACTGAGCAAATTGAGCAATACCTGTTGGATCAGTTGACGATCGAGATAGAGCCCCAACGAGATCAAATCCGAATAGTGAAACCGGATCGATTTTTTGGCCGCCATCGGTTCGATAATCATCGCGACATCACGCAGTAATCCCGATACAATCACAATATCGGGCTTGAACGTCAATTTTCCCGCTTCGAGTTTGGCAAAATCGAGAATGGTATTGACCAGCGTTAAAAGATTATTTCCGGCAACCCCGATTTTTTCAATATAGGACTTGAGGTTATCCGGCAAAGTCGGATTCATTTGCAAAATCTGCGAAAATCCGATAATCGCATTGAGCGGGGTACGCAGTTCATGGGACATATTGGCCAAAAACATATCTTTGGACTGACTTGCCCGCTCCACCTGATCTACAAGCTGGATCAAAGCATTCTCACGCTCTTTATTATAAGAGTTTTGGCGAATGATCTCAAGGAGAATCTTGATGATTTCTACCATAAAAACTTTATTCGGAATAGATTTAATGGCAACACCGATATTAATCCGCTTGCTTTTAAGGAGGATTTTCTCACTTACATCAAAAGTCAGCTCGGAAGGAAGCTCGTTGTAACCGATGTACATATCTTCGATACACCATCCCAGAATCTCCTGTAACTGACTGCGTAGCTTGATCTGAACACTATCAAGTATCTCATCGGTATCACGGTTCATTCCGCCGTCATGAATGGATTGTGCGCATGCCTCCAAAAAAGCCATTCCCGAATGAACGCCCAGATAAGAAGTTGCCGAGATCTCTTCCAGAGGCTTATCGATCACATTGTACAAGGAAGATGAGATGACCTCGATTTTCTCCCAAAGAACATTCATCTCACTCTCATCTTTTTCCGAAAGATCAAGCAGCAGCTCTACAGCTTCATGATATTCGTGATGCAGTACACGCACTTCGTCTAAATAAATACCAAATCCCTCCAGCAAAATCCGTTTGTCATCAATCTCATCCATTAGTGCCGTAAACGGGCAATTTTCTTCACTGTTGAATTCCTCTAAAGCACTCTCCGGACAACCGTTTTTCCAGTAGTTCAATACTTTTTTCTGGGTATGTTTATGGATTGTCAATGCGGCATAAAGCTTATCAAAAAGGTTAAGAATCTCATTCTCTCGCTTTATCTCCTCTTGATGTTGAGCATATCGTTCAAAATAACTCTCCGTCATAACCGTTTCGGAAATCTGAAGCATTTTAAGGATTATGGCTATATCTTCACGTATTTGAGCGTTAACCTCGCTCAAACTGATAATGATTTCGCTCAAGATATTAAATCCGCGTGCAATATGAATCGCCTCCAACCCGATTGCAATATGAATATCGCCAATTTGTCGTGTACGTTCCAGCAGACGCTCATCAAAAGGATGAATAAACAATGAGCTTAGATATTCCGACTGCATCCGGATAAGGCGTGGAACGTCCGCAGAAGAAAGGATGCTATGATAAATCGGATCTTTCAAAAGATAATGGTTATACATCCGATCATACACCAATGCGGAAAAGGAGTGAATATAGGTTCCGACTTTTTCTCTGCGCATCATCTGCTCTTCATTCAAAGCAAAAATAGCCGTTATCGAAGCTACGTCAATCGTTCGATACATTAATGCTCCCCTTTGAGCAAATAATCATCCAATACCGATTTTAATTCTTCCATATCAATCGGTTTTGAAATGTAACGTTCAAATCCGTGCATCAGCAATTTCTCTCTGTCACCGCTGATTGCGAATGCCGTTACACAAATTATTGGGATCTGAACTCCCATTTTTTTCACTTCGCTCACCAATTCATATCCGTTCATCAGCGGCATATCGACATCGGAGAGCAAAAGATCATACGATCCGTTTTGAAGTTTCTCTATTGCTTCCACTCCATTGGAAACAATATCCATCGTCACATGCGGATAAAGAATCTCGATCATCGACTGCACGACCAATTGGTTGTAATCTTCATCTTCGGCTATCAATATATGCACTTTTGCTCCTTATTGCAATTGATCGATTAAATTCATAATCGAGGGGGCCTCTTCCTCATCGGGAAATGCCTCTTTGATTTTTAAGAACTCTTCCAAATTTTCCACAAACAGCGTTACTAATTTCGCATCGAAATGGGTACCGGAACCCTCTTTGATAATTTCTACTGTTTGCTCGATACTAAACGCTTTTTTATATACTCTCTCCGAGCTCAACGCATCAAACACATCGGCGATGGAGACGATACGGGCATAAATATGTATCTCTTCTCCCGATAACCCTCTAGGATAACCGGTCCCGTCTATTTTTTCATGGTGTTGAAGAGCAATGATCCGCCCCGCCTCGATCACCGGATAGTGTCCGTCACTCTCTAACATTTTACCCCCCAGTGTAGCGTGGAGCTTCATGATTTCAAACTCCTCCGGGGTAAAGCGGCCGGGTTTGAGCAAGATCTGATCGGGTATCGCTACCTTCCCGATATCATGGAGAGGGGAAGCGTACAAAATCAGTTCAACCTCCTCATCACCCAATCCGTAAAGTTCGGCCAATTTCGCGGAGTAGTGGCTCATCCGTTTGATGTGCATCCCCGTCTCTAAATCGCGATATTCCGACGCTTTCCCCAACCGTGCCGAAATCTCGTATTCGGTCTTTTTGGCTAATGTCAGAGCGCTTTGCAACTCAGCGGTACGCTCACGTACCTTATCTTCCAAAATATGATTCATATTGGAGAGATTATCTTGGTACTCTTTGATTTTAGCGTAGTTGAGTGTTCGGAGCTTCAGCTCCTCGACATCAATCGGTTTGGCAAGAAAATCGCTCGCCCCCTCCCGCAATGCCCTATGTTTCTCCTCGGCATTCGCCGTCACGACAATAACGGGAATCTGAGAAAAAACAGGATCTTTTTTGAGGTTTTCAAGAGTTTCGAATCCGTTCATGACCGGCATCGCCAAATCGAGCAAAATAACCCTATATTCCGAATCGGCAGAGAGGATATCAAGAGCCTCTTTCCCATTGACGGCACGTTGGATCTGAATATCACCCCTCTCCATAAAGGCTAATTCGATCAGATCAAGATTGAACTCCTGATCATCCACCGCCAAAATTTTTAGTGTAGACATACTGATGCTCCATTTGGGCTATCATAATAACCGTTAGTGTTAAGTGTACTCTTTGTCATTTTAAACGATTATTAGTTTGAGTAAATTAACGCTATACTAGCTCTACATCTTTTTGAGGAGTCAAAATGGCGGGAGTCCAATTTTCATTTTTCAATTTTTCTTCACTGATCGCACTCAATATCGGTATATCTGATCGCCTTGATGAAAACCGCTCTGAAAGTTTCACGATTCTCTACTGCGATTTTTCGAAAATCTCCCAAGAGCTGATCGATGCCAACTTGCCGAGTCTTTTACGGACATCCGATTCGATTGTCCATTATGAACACTACTACTTTTTTGTGATGCCCTACACCGACCGTTACGGTTGCGGTATCGTGAAACGGATGATTGAGGATTTGTTTGCCAAAGCGATCCCTTCGGCTGCGGTATGTTACCCCTCCAACGGAGAGAATGCGGCGGAACTGTTAGAATCGTTGCACGTAGAAGTCAAAAAATTGCATAAAGTTGATCTCGACTGCCTCTACAGCGCTATGAACAAAGAGCCCTAAAGCTCATTTGCCCATTTGAAGCGCTATCGGGCGAAACGAGTGGTACGGAGAGTGTTTGTAAAATTCTATTGCTTCGTGGATATCGCTTTTGCGCGCTAGATTTTTATCGTAAACATACGTATTGACCTGCTCACACGGCTGAGCTTTGCACGGTTCAGCTTTAGGTGCCTCTGCGAGTGTGACACTGCTCATCGCAGGCTCGATTGTTTTAACCGCCACAGGAGTGGTCGTAGCCGCAGGGGTCTCTTTGACGACTACAGAGGGTGCAACGCTATGGTTTTGCGCCGGTGCCGAAGAGTCATGGTGAGCAATACTCTCTGCTTTAGGGGTCACGGTTGCGTTGGTATCTTTTGTCGCCGTTGCGGTAGCGGCACTTTTACTCTCACACACCTTGGGTGTTGCTCTCTCTACCGTACGGACAAACGCATCCTTGCTGATCGCCTTTGCCTTTTTGATATCGGCTGTCGCCGCTTTTGCGCTAGGGTATTTGCCTACCGTTACGATATTGCACTCCCCCTCTTTTTTCTTGCTCATCTGCAAAGCGCTCTTTTGCACTTTTTTCTCAAAAGCGGGAGTGATCGAAGCCTCTTTTTGGGCACTGATCGTTTGAATCGTATATTCTTCCGCGCTAAACGCTACGCTACTGACACCGAACATGATTAGAAGGGCTAAATTTTTCATGGTATCTATATCGTCATCTTATCAACAAACTTTAAACCTTATTTCTCCCTTTTATAACATTGACTTTTAAGTGAGTCCGTTCTATAATTGCGGTTCCTTTTTAAAGGGCCCTTAGCTCAGCTGGGAGAGCGCGTCGCTGGCAGCGACGAGGTCAGCGGTTCGATCCCGCTAGGGTCCACCAACTATCCAATTTCTTTTTTCAATTTCTTCATTAACATTTTCGTATCAAACACACACTATAATAGTTCAAACACTTTTCCAAAAGGAACTCTATGAAACTCTCTCTGGCTCTTGCCTCTATCGTACTATCCTCTACAATCGTTTTTGCCGCCCCTGAAACCCTCGCAACCGTAAACGGTAAAGCAATCACCGCCAATGATGCCAACGCATTTACCTCCAAAGCGATGGGTGGAGTCAAATACGACAAACTTGATTCCAAACTCAAACGCCAAGTAGTTGAACAGCTCGTCAACCAAGAGCTTATCAAAACCGAAGTAACCAAAAGCGGCATCCAAAACACCGCCGCGTTCAAAGCCCAATACGCCGCCCTCAAAAATGATCTCGCGGTCGATATGTGGATGAAACAGCAAATGGGGAAAATTTCGGTGAGTGATGCCGAAGCGGAAAAATTTTACAACGATAACAAAGACAAAATGAAAAGCCAAGACAAAACCGTCCCGTTTGAAGCGGCCAAAAAAGAGATCGTACAGTTTTTAAAACTTGAAAAATTCAAAGCCCATATGGGGAAAACGACCGAAACGCTTCGCAAAAGTGCCAAGGTAGAGATTAAAGTACCGTAACTTATCCTCTCGCTGCCAACCCTATCGCTAGCGCTTTTTCAATATCGTCGCTAAACGTAGGGTTCGTACTTCGCAATGTTTTCTCAAAATGCAAAATCAATTTCGAATCGGTGTGGGGATGGACACATAATGCCTCCAGCAGATACTTATAACGACTGATCGTATGAGAATCGATGTGCGAAAATCGGCTCAAAATAGCCTCAACCGCATGATTCAAATCAGCTTTATTTGAAGAGGGGCTGGTAATAATCCGGCTAAGAGTCTCAAATGTCTCGATCGCTTGAGTTGGAGCCATTGGGAGTGTTTTGCTTTTTGATCTCCATACGTACAAACCCACCAGAGCTATCAATAAAAACAACAAACCCACAATTGTGAGAATCAAATTGACCGTTATCATAAGTAATTTCTTTATAAAGTGATATAGAAGTATTGTAGCGGAAAAATGAGGTTTCGTCATTCCCGCTTACGCGGGGATGAGAAAGAAGAAAGAGAGAATAAAAGGCTAGATTACCATTTTAATTCAGTTGTTAGCATGTAAACGTCTTTTGATTCGCCAGTATCATTTGATTTGGCTGTTGATTTTGTATCTTTTTCATCTGCAAATTTAGCAGAAGCAATAAAGCTTACATTTTTGTTGTATTTATACGCAACACCGGCTGTAAATTTATCACCTTCAATATTCGAGTATACAGGAGAAGCTAATTCATCTACACTTGCTTCAATTTTATAATCATCATAGCGTGCCAATACTGTCCAATCCTGAGCAGGGCGCACTTCAGCATTGATCGACCAACCCGTATAATCTTTTTTATCAAAACCTGTTGCTGTAGATACAACTAAGTTTGGAGTACGAGACTTATCTTTTGCTTTGAAATATTGTGCAGCAATCAAGAATTCCGGTTGATTATACACCGCATGAATACCATAGAAAGAACGATCATATTCTTTTGTATCTAAAGCACCAGCCATATCTGCATCGTTATCTTTATGATTATTTGAAATCAATCCATAGGTTGAAATGTGCGCATACGTATCTTTTGTACGATCATATTTACCAACATTTTCACCACTTCCGATCAAGTGACCCGTCAAACGCCATTCTACAGACATCTGGCTTGAATTTTCTTGGTTACCAGCAATTTTATCGGCATGATAACCTTCACCGTTGAAGATACCGATTTCAGAGCTAAAGTTATCGGTTTTGGTTTTAAAATTTACCCCGAAGTCCGCAGAGTTGACAAGGTCAACCCCAGTTTCAGTTGCTGTATTTTTTTCTTCAAGAATAACTTTTTGCAAAGAACGATAATACCACCCGTTGTGCTCTTCATAATCGATCCATGGACGGTGAACGATACCCGCTTCGACACCGGTGTATGGAAGAACGTTATCCAAATAAAGGTAGGCATATTTGACAAATACATCCGCATAACCTCCACCTTGAGGCGTTTTTAAATTATCAGAACCTGCATCTTCAGTAGTACCTACATACGATGCCAATTCTTTAGTAGTATCCAATGTTACACGGACATAATCTTTGTCATTAAAATACCCTTTAACTTGAACGTAGTTACGGCGCATTTCAAACCCTGATGATCTTGCTTTATATTTGCTTGTATGCGTTGCATCAGCTTCACTTAAAGTAGTAGATGGATTTACACTTGTGAATCCAAGATAATGCGTACCGCTAAATTCGATTTTTTTCGCTTTAGAAGTAACGTTGGTGTATTTTTTCATATTCTCTTTGTATTCAGAAAACGCGGATTCACTCTCACGCTGTGCCATATCGACATCTTTAGCGCTGATGAAATCACCCATTTCAACACGCCCTTCACCCGGAGTGGTATAGACTTGTCCGGTTTTTGGATCACTGTAAAGGGTCAAAGCATCCGCTGACGCTACACCGCTAATCATCACCGCAGCAAGGGCAGATAATGTAACTTTTTTCATTAGAATCACTCCTGTTTTTTAATGGTGTCATTGTAGAGAAGATTGATTACATGAATGTTACATTACGCAATGATTACGATAAGGGAAATGAATAGTAAAATGTAGTGTAAAGTATCAAAATGCTCCATCGAACGCATACGCAAGGACAATGGAGCCAAACTTAAGGAATTGAAGAAGGAAAGATGAACGTGGGTCTGTTAGGACACCTCTAAAAACACCGAGATGGCTTTAAAGGTGACTTAGCTCCCGTTCGTGGTGAGCGAGTCGAACCATGAACCGTTGCCCTTCAACATATCCAAAGGGCACATGCGCTCAGGGCGAACGGATGACAAAGAAAATTTATTATTTCGTTTCTGCCCAGTATTCACGAACCATGTTAGTGGTCTCAACCGGCAATGGGATGTATCCCAATTTCTCAGCCGCTTTGTCACCGTTACGGAATGAGTGGTCAAAGAATTTGATTACTTCAGCATTGCTTTCCGCTTTCTCTTTCGGCATAAGGATAAATGTAGCCGCTACGATCGGATACGCTCCGTCTTGCATTACAAGTGAGCTGTAGAAATGATCTTTTTTCGACCATTTTGCTTGTTTAACCGCTGTTTGGAAGTTCGCTTTTGTTGCGGTTACCCATTTGCCCTCAGCTGTTTGCAACGTTGCCGCAGAGAGGTTGTTTTTCTCTTTGTAGGCGTTTTCGATGTACCCGATAGAGTACGGTGTTTGTTTGATGAGGTTGGTTACACCCTCATTCCCTTTTCCGCCGACACCTGTCGCCCATCCGATCGCTTTACCGACACCGAATTTGCTTTTCCACATTTTAGACGCTTCACTCAAATAGTCGGTGAAAACATAGGTTGTTCCCGATCCGTCAGAGCGGTGAGCTACGATAATTTTCTCAGCCGGAAGTTTCACACCCGGATTGTCAACAGCGATTTTCGGGTCGTTCCACATTGTGATTTGACCGGCAAAAATTTCCGCTACAACGCTGTTTTTGAGTTTAAGCTGTTCGTCTTTTACACCCGGAATATTGTGTGCAACAACGATCGAACCGATCAATGCCGGGAACTGGGTCAATTTTGCCGCAGCAAGCTCTTTTGGTGTCATCGGAGCATCGGTTCCACCGAAATCGACGATACGTTCACTAACTTGTTTGATCCCTCCGCCCGAACCGATTGCTTGGTAGTTTACGCGTGTTTTGGTCGCTTTTTGGTAGTTATACGCCCAATCGTAATAACATGGAGCCGGGAACGTCGCACCCGCACCGTTGATTTTTTCAGCCGCTACCATTGATGTCGCTGCGATCGCTGCAATCACCAAACCTTTGGTTACTTTTCTTAGCATAATGGAATCCTTTTGGAATTTTTGATAGCGGCATTGTAAAGTGATGAGGTAACGATTCGATTACAAATAGGGGGTGATCTTTGTAATCCAACGGTTATAATCGATCGTTATAATCGCGCACATCATTTATATCAAAGGCACACTCATGCTACCACGCTATGAAAACAAACTGATCGAAATTCGGGGAATGATTTCGGTGTTACTCTCACAAATCATCCTCTCCAGCGAAGAGACGTTAGCGGCGTTTGAACACGACAAAACCGATTTCTATGAAAGTTCACGAACCCATGTGAAAAATCTCCAAAGCGATGCTAACAAAATCGACAACGAGATTATAAAAACGTTTGCCCTTTTCGGTCCGGAAGCCGATGAACTCCGTCTCCTCGTTGCCTATCTCAAAATGACCAACGAAATCGACCGCATCGGCGACGGGATCAAAAAATACAGTAAACGGCTCCAAGAGCACTGCATGGGGGGATGCGATATGTCGGTTTTGACCCACGCGATTATTCAGTTGCACAAAACGACGATCAATGCGTTACAATACATTTTGGAATGTTTAAACAACATCGACGCATGTGATGCGGATGATACCTACCGCAAAGTGATGGTAGAAGAGTCCAAAAACGACGATCTTTTCTCGATCATGGAAAAAGAGCTCCTCAACCTCATCATCGATGCCGATGAGTTAGCGGTCGAATACGTGAAGGTTTTGGGGACATTGCGCAAGTTAGAGCGTATCGGTGACCGCAGCGTCAATATCGCCTCTTTGATGCTTTATGCACAAAAGGGGGGAGAACTCAATCTCCACAGTTGAGACACTGATGCGATTTGAATCAAAATTTATCCAAAAGAGGTTAGCGGTGGAGGCACTGATTCTGATTGTCGAAGATGAGCAGGACATTTTAGAGTTGATGGAGTTTCACCTCTCCAAAGAGGGGTATGAGACGATCGGTTTTCTCAACACCAAACACGTCCAAACCGCCCTCGAAGAAGAGAACGTCGATCTCATCATCATGGATCGCAACCTCCCCGGCGCCGAAGGGAGCGAATTTGTCGACAGCCTCCGAAAAAAAGGGTTCCAAACCCCCGTTATTTTCGTCAGTGCCAAAAACAAAGACGAAGAGATCGAACAGGGATTTGAGCGGGGAGGGGATGACTACATCACCAAACCGTTCAGCATGAAAGAGTTGATTTTACGGGTTAAAGCCCTCTTGCGCCGAACGCAGAAAAAATCGAAAGAGGGTCTCCTCACCTACCGTGACATCACCCTCAACCTCGCCGCACGCACCGTTACGATCGAGGGCAATCCCGTCGAACTCACGAAACTCGAATTCGACCTTCTTCACGCCCTCATCGTCAATGAAAACGTCGTTTTAGAACGCGATTATCTCCTCGAACATGTCTGGGGTGCCGATGAAGTGTACCAAGATCGCACCGTCAACGTTGCTATCAACCGTCTCAAAGAGAAAATCGATCCCGATAAGAGCAAAGAGTACATTAAAACAGTCCGAGGAGTCGGTTACACCCTGTGCTAAGAATTCACCAGCTTTTTTTCCTGAACGTTCTCGGTCTTTTTATGGCGGCACTCATTGTCGCCTCACTGATCAGCTACTACACCCTCAAATCGATGATTATCCACGACAGCGAAGAGCGGCTGATTGAGAACATCTCCCTCTTAGAACCCCTGCTCACCTCAACCCGCGATTTCGATCGCTTCGTTGCACAGGCATCGGGAAAAACCTTTCTACGGGTTACCATCATCGATGAAGAGGGGAATGTTATCGCCGAGAGCGATGCCGATAAAACGACGATGGAGAACCACTCCGGACGGGTTGAAATTATGGAAGCGATGACCAAACCCTATGGGGTATCGGTCCGCTACTCCGATACCGTCAAAACCGATTTTATCTACGTCGCTCACAAAATTACTACCGCAGAGAAAAATTTTTATATCCGTTTAGCCATGAGTTTGGAAAACGTAATGGATCACTTCTACACCCTCTGGATACAGCTTGTAGGTGCCTTTAGCGTTTTGGTCGTAATTGCCCTCATCATCGCTTACAACATCTCCAAAAAAGCCCGATACGATATCCTCCAAATCACCCACTATCTCGACCAGATCTCGGCCAAAAATTATCGGGCCGTGCTCAAACCCGAATATTTCAGAGAGTTCCTCCAAATCTCGATATTGCTCAAAAATCTGGTCAAAAAACTCGATAAACGGGATCGTCAAAAACGGAAACACACCGCCAAACTCCGACTCATCAACAAACAGCAAAACGATATTCTCTCGGCAATCAGCCATGAATTCAAAAATCCGATTGCAGCGATCATGGGGTATGCCGAGACACTCCATGACGATCTTGATCTCGACCCGAAAATCCGAACCAAATTTCTCGATAAAATCCTCTCCAATACCCATCGGATCACACAGATGTTAGACCGTCTCTCCCTCTCGGTCAAACTCGAAAATAACGATCTCTCCATCAAACCCTCTATGTTTGATCTCAGCGACGTGTGCCACGACTCTATCTCGATCCTCCAGGCAAAATATTCCGATCGAACCATCACCTTCAACGGCGGTTCCAAAACGGTTTTTGCCGATCGGACGATGATCGAGCTTATCGTCACCAATCTCGTCGACAATGCCCTCAAATACTCTGAAGAGGATGTTTCCATCACCCTCACCGATACTACCCTCAGTGTCAGCGACAAAGGGATCGGTATCGCGCCGAGCGAACTGGACAAAATCACCTCCAAGTTTTACCGCGTCCAAAAAAACCGTTGGGACAACTCCATGGGGCTTGGGTTATCGATCGTCAGCTACATCCTCAAGCTTCACGATTCAACACTCTCGATCCAAAGCACGCTGGGGATCGGATCGACCTTTAGTTTTTCACTGGAGAGCATGGTAGAAAAAAAGGGAAATCCCAAAAAATGATCCCCCTAAGCGATCCCCTCGTCACACTAATCAACCATCTAAACGAGCACGGGATCAAAGCGATTTTAGTCGGAGGATTCGTTCGAGACCATTTCACCGGAAACGCCAATAACGATCTGGATATCGAACTCTATGGGGTAACATCCCTCGAAGCCCTCGAAGAACTCCTCCGCCCTTTCGGAAAATTGGGGGTATACGGTAAAAGTTTCGGCGTTTTGAAACTCACGTACGAGGGGTATACCATCGATTTTTCCCCTCCCCGTACCGAATCCAAATCGGGGTTCGGGCACACCGGATTCGACATTGCGTGGCACAGTGATCTGAGTTTTTCGCAAGCCTCGCGCCGTCGCGATTTCACCATCAACGCCATCGGATACGATCCCCTCACCCAAACCATCCTCGATCCCTATGGCGGAATAGAGGATCTACACTCCAAAACCCTCCGCTGCGTCGATCCCGATACATTTATCGACGATCCCCTGCGGATTTTACGTGCGGTTCAATTTACCGCCCGCTTTGAACTCGAATGCGATCCCGCATTGATCCAATTGTGCCGCGAGATGATCCAAAAAGGGGCGCTGGAAGAGCTCCCCAAAGAGCGAATTTTCGAAGAGTTCAAAAAACTGCTCCTCCAAAGTGAGCGTCCCTCTATCGGTTTAACGCTCCTTAAAGAGATAGGAGGGCTCAGTTTTTTCACCCCCCTTGACTTGCTAGATCACACCCCACAAGACCCCGCATCCCACCCTGAGGGTTCGGTGTGGGTACACACCCTAATGGCGCTCGATACGATGGCAACATTTAGAAGCGGTCAATGGCGGAAAGATATGGCGCTGATGCTCGCCATATTGCTCCACGATATCGGAAAACCCGAAACGACCATCATCGTGGATGGGGTATTAAACGCCCCGAAACATGCCGAAGTCGGGGTCAAAATCGCCCAGAAATGGCTCGATAAAATCACCGAAGACAAAGCCCTCATAGAGACCATCCTCCCCCTCATCCACTATCATGGATCGCCGCGCAAGCTGTTTCGCGCCCATGCAAGCGATAGCGATATTCTCCGGCTCAGTACCCATGTGTGCATCGACGATTTGATCCTTGTCGCCAAGGCCGATTATTTCGGGCGGGATTTCTCCTCTGAGAGAAGGGAACGTTTTGAAGCGGGAGAGTGGCTCTATGAAAAAGCTTCCTTGCTCGGTGTTTTACACGCTCCACCACCTCCTCTCCTCCAAGGGCGTGATTTGATCGCTATCGGATTGACCCCCTCGACCACGTTTAAAATGATCTTGGATGACGCCTATGAAGCTCAGTTGGATCAACGCTTCTCTACCCATGATGAGGCGATAGTGTGGCTTGATCGCTATTTGGTAACAGAGCTGTAATCAACCTGCATTAAAATTGCCCTAATTTTTTAAGGCAAGGCTCGGCATGATTGATAAAATCTTCCTAAACATGACCCGCACCAGCGCACTGTTGATTCTCTTCATCGTTGCATGGATTTTCGTGGTTCTCTTTGATCACTCCACCGAAGCGATGCGGACCTTCGGTCTGGATTTCATCACCAAAGACGAATGGGCACCGAATGTCGATAAATTCGGCGCCTACGCGGCAATCTTCGGTTCGGTCGCATCAACCTTTTTGGCGATGCTCCTCGCTATTCCCGTCGCTATCGGGGTAGCTATTTTCCTCAGCGAAATCGCCCATGACAAAATCAAAGGTTTTTTCGGCGTAAGCGTTGAGCTGCTCGCCGCGATCCCTTCGGTTATCTACGGTATGTGGGGGCTTTTCTTCTTCGTACCCATTTTGCGTGATCTTTTCGGCGGTATGGGGATCGGTCTTTTGGCGGCGGGGATCGTTTTGGCGATCATGATTTTGCCGTTTATGGCTGCCGTCACCCGTGATGCGATGAACACAACACCCGACATCCTCAAAGAGTCCGCGTATGCGCTGGGGGGAACTCAATGGGACGTCATCAAAGACGTTATCATCCCTTATGCCAAAGCGGGGATCATCGGTTCACTCATCCTCGCTCTAGGGCGTGCGATCGGTGAGACGATGGCGGTTACCTTTGTCATGGGGAATGTCCACCATACCCCAAGCTCGATTATGGATCCGACCACGTCGATTCCGGTAACCCTCGCCAACGAATTTACCGAAGCCGACAGTTCACTCTATTTCTCCAGCCTTTTCGGGCTTGCACTCACCTTGCTCATCATGAGCTTCGTGGTGATCGCGGTGGCGAAATTCTACTTTTTACGTAAAGTGAGGAAAGGACAATGACCGCAACCCAAAAACGGATTATTCTAAACAAAATCGCCCTTGGATTCTCAACACTCAGCGCCGTGATCGCGTTGGGATTTTTGTTTTGGATCCTCTCGGTTTTGGTTGTCAAAGGGGTCGATGCCCTCGACTGGAATATCTTCATCTTCGAGGGTTCCCCTCCGGGTTATGAGGACAGCGGACTCAAACACGCTTTGGTGGGTCAGCTGATTTTGGTCGGATTGGCGACATTGATCGGTGTACCGCTCGGGATTATGGCGGGAACCTACCTCAGCGAATACGGCAAAAATTCCAAATTAGCTCACACCATCCGCGATATCTCTGACATCATGATGTCGGCACCCTCGATCGTTATCGGGGCGTTCGTCTATGCGGTCGTTGTTATGCCGATGGGGCATTTCAGCGCATGGGCGGGGGCGATTGCATTGGCTATCATTATGATCCCCGTTATCTTGCGTACGACCGACGATATGCTTCAGCTCGTTCCGCATACTCTTCGTGAAGCGGCGTTCGCTCTGGGAGCACCCAAATACAAGGTGATCATGGATGTCGTCTATCGCGGCGCCAAAGCGGGGATTTTAACTGGGGTGCTTTTGGGTATCGCCCGCGTCGGCGGGGAGACGGCACCACTCTTGTTCACCTCATTTAACGATAACTTTTTTACCACCGATCTGAACGAAGCGATGCCTTCGCTCACGGTGACGATGTTCAACTATGCGATCAGCCCGTATGAAGATTGGCAGCAGCTCGGATGGGCAGCGGCGTTTATCCTCTCGATGTTCATTCTCGGACTCAATATTTTCGGACGTTTAGTCCTCCATTTCGGCAAAAGGAAGTAAACCATTATGGCAAGTATCATTGATATCCCTAAAGAAGAGTGTGCACTCAACGTACGCGATTTCGAATTCACCTACAAAGGGGCTCCGGCACCCAGTTTGAAAAAGATCACGATGCCGATCGCACGTCATGCCGTCACAGCATTGATCGGACCATCAGGATGCGGAAAAACAACACTGTTACGTTCATTCAACCGTATACATGACCTCTACCCGGGAAATACCTACAAAGGGGAGATCGAGTTCGAGGGGCACAATATCCTCGGTGAAAAAGAGGATCTCATCCACCTGCGTACGAAAATCGGGATGATTTTCCAAAAACCGACGGCGTTTCCGATGTCGATCTACGATAACGTCGCCTACGGTTTAAGATTGCAAGGGATCAAAAATAAAAGTGAACTCGACGGGCGTGTCGAAAAGGCTCTTCAAGACGCCGCCATTTGGAACGAGGTCAAAGACCGTCTGAAAAACGACGCAAACGGTCTCTCAGGGGGGCAGCAGCAACGTCTCTGTATCGCCCGCGCGATTGCGGTAGAGCCGGAAGTTCTTTTGTTCGACGAACCGACCTCGGCACTTGACCCTATCTCGACACAAGGGATCGAAAAACTCGTCATCGAGCTCAAAGAGCGTGTGAGCATCATCATCGTTACTCACAACATGCAGCAAGCGGCGCGTGTGAGCGACTATACCGGATTCATGTATTTAGGCGATTTGATCGAACTCGGTCACACCGAAGAGCTCTTCGTCACTCCGAAAGAGAAACTAACCCAAGAGTACATCACCGGTAAATTCGGTTAATTTCTCGGAGCTTTGCTCCGTTTTCTCTCTATCGCTCCTGCAACCATCCTTGATTACGAAAATAATCGCCGAAACGACAATAGCTTCACCCTTGTCATCTAGATTTTTTCGGACACTTAGCATGGTACAATTATCCCTTGAAATCCCGATATGGCATGCAATCTAGAAGTAACCGAAGCCTAAATACCGTATGATTATCGTAACCTTTTTGTCCTACACTATTTTAAAAAAAGAGAGATTCCATGAGAGAGCGTTCCTCAACACCTTCTGGGATGAATCGGAAGTTTTTAACCAAACTGCTTGATCAATTGATTGATCTCAACGAGAAGATGTCACAGGGGGTCTGTGTATCTGAAAATCTCTCTTTGCTCAACCTGCACCACTATCTCAACCTCCGAAAATACGATTTTTCACAACTTCAGGACAACCTCACCAAAGTGGGTATCTCCTCTTTCGGACGCTCCCAAGCACACATGGAGGCGAGTGTCAATGTCGCGATCGAAATGCTCTCGCAGGCACTGGGAAAAGAGCATACCTACACCCCTCCTCGCCTAAGTTACGAAGCCTCCCATGCCCTCATGGATCAAAACGCTACGATTTTTTCAACCTCAAACGACAAAACCAAAATCATGATTACCATCCCCTCCGAGTATGATGAAAAATGGTTTGAGAATCTTGCCAATGAGGGGGTTCATCTCTTTCGGATCAACACCGCGCACGATCATCCGGATGCATGGAAAGCAATGGCGCAAGAGATCCGAAACGTCTCCTCCGAAGAGAAAAGGTTAAAAATCTATGTCGATCTCGCGGGTCCGAAAATCCGAACTTCTCTGAAAAAAGTCAAAAAAACCGGTAAAACAAAAAAAATCAAAGTCTTTTACGGGGACAAAGTTTTAATCCATCCATCCACTATCTCCCCCTCAACCAAAGAGGTAAAACACTGCGATGCGGTTGTCGGATGCACCCTAGAGAACATCGGGAGCATCGTCTCGATCGGCGATCACCTCTTTCTCGATGATGGCAAAATAGAACTTTGCATCGATGATATTCACGGTGAAAATATCATCTGCACGGTTCAAACCCGAAGGGAAGAGGGATCGAAAATCAAAGACGAAAAGGGGATCAATTTCCCCTCCAGCACTATCTCTCTAAACGCTCTTAGTGACCATGACAAAGAGATTCTCCCCCATATCTGCGAATACGCCGATATCATCGGTATCTCTTTTGCCCAAACCCCCCAAGATATCTACGATCTCATCACCGAACTCGAAAAATTGGGGAAAAAAGGGGACATCTCCATCGTCGCCAAAATCGAAACAAAACAAGGGGTTCAAAATCTCCCCTCTATTCTCGAAACACTGATCGAATACGGGAACTCCGGAATTATGATCGCACGGGGGGATTTGGCGATCGAGATCGGATTTGAGAACCTCGCCTACATGCAAGAGGAGATACTCGATCTCTGCACTGCGGCACACATACCGGTAATCTTGGCAACCCAAGTGCTGGAGAGCAAAATGAAAACCAATATCCCAAGCCGTGCCGAGATATCGGACGTCGCTTTTGCCCATAAAGCCGAATGCGTGATGCTCAACAAAGGGGATTATGCATTGGAGACGATCAAGATCCTCACAACGATTTTTGCCCAGATGGATTTGATTTTTCGTAAAAATAAACTCCTATACAACCCCAATCTTCAGTGGAATCGCTAACCGATCTTACAAGGTCGGGAGCATCTGAAGATCGGTTTTGATCGCATAGCTGTTGTTGCGCAATCGATGAATCCGCTCCAATCCCGCTTGTTTGTAGCACGACGCTACGCTCTCAAAATACCCTTTGTGGTTATCGAGATACAATTCACGAACCATTTAACGAACGTTCCCATTTTACGCATGATACTCACTCTCTAACGCTGTAATCTCTTTGAAACCGATCCGTTCTATACTTGCTCTATGGAACCGATACACCCTATCTATGAACGTTATTTTGATATTTTGGACATCGCTTTCCAGCCGATCGTCGATATCCACTCGGGTATCACCTTCGGTGTCGAAGCATTGCTTCGGGGAACCGATGTTTTGGGATATGCAAGCATCGAATCCTTTTTCGATCACCTCTACGAAGAGAATATCCTCTATACGTTCGATCTTCGTCTGCGTGACAAAGTGATCGAAAAGTTTTGTACGATTGAAGGGTTTGAACATCTCAAACTTTTCTATAACCTTGATAACCGTGTGTTAGGGATGAGCGGATTTACCAAAGGGAACACCTCCCGTATCCTCCAACGCTACGGAATCGATCACAAACGGATGGTATTTGAGCTCTCCGAACACAACGAAATCACCAACATCGAGCACTTTAAAAAGCTCATGGATCACTACAAAGACGAGGGTTTTTGTATCGCGATCGATGATTTCGGTATCGGGCAATCAGGCTACAAACTCCTCTATAACTCAACCCCGAACATCATCAAAATTGATCGCTTCTTTATCCGCTCGATCGATAAAGATCCCAAAAAGAAACTCCTCACCCGTAACATGGTTCAATTGGCAACCCTGATGGGGTGTCGGGTCATTGTCGAGGGGGTTGAGTGCGAGCGTGAACTTTTTGTCTGCAAAGAGATCGGTGCCCATATGGTACAGGGGTATTTCATCGCCTATCCTACGATCGATGCTTCCAAAATTATCCCGAAATACTCCCATATCATCGAACTCTCCGAAAAAGACAAACGGTACAAATCACATCAAAACATTATCCTCAAACGGCTCGAACCCCTCAAACCTATCGTCATCGGCGATTCAATGGAGTCGCTCCTCGATCTGCTCAAAGCCGATGACAACCTTTTCTTGGTTCCCATCATCGATTCGACCTATTATCCCAAAGGGATCATCCACGAACATCGGCTCAAATCGGTCATCTACTCCCCATTCGGGCGCTCTTTGATCCAAAACCGCTCCTCCAACCTCTCGGTGCTCGATACCTACATCGAATCGATCCCCGTCGTCGATGTCTCGATGCCGCTGGAGACGATCATTGAACTCTTTTCCCTCTCCCCTAACGCTCCGGGAGTTTTAGTGATAGAATCCTCCCGCTACATCGGGTATCTCAGTGCCCGTGAAATGATCGAAGTAGTCCATGAACGAAACCTCATTTCCGCCCGCGATCAAAACCCTCTCACCCGTTTGCCGGGGAATTTTTTGATCAACGAATTTATCGCTAACATGGTGGAAAACCCTGACGAAGCGGTTGTCGTCTATTTTGATTTCGACCACTTCAAACCCTATAACGATTACTACGGATTCCGTAACGGCGATCGGGTGATACTCCTCTTTGCCGAGCTGATGCACAAAACCCTCTCTTCAGAGTTTTTCAAAGGGCATATCGGCGGGGACGACTTTTTTATGGGGACTTTTTTGCATGGTGAAGTTTCGTTTGAATCGGTCGTTTCTCAAATCGAAACACTGATCCAAAAATTTATCGATGAAGTGCGTGAATTCTACAACCCCGACGATCGGGAGCGGGGATGTATCGTCTCCGAAGATCGTGAAGGGAATCTCAAAGAGTTCAAACTCCTCAGCGTCAGTGCCGTAGTTATCCGAATTGATAAAGAGTCCAAAAATCTGAGTGCGGATCATCTGCAACAGCTCTTTGCCCAAGAGAAAAAAAAGGCGAAAAAATCACCCTCTCATATTAGTATCGTGAATGGATAGAACAAAGGTTTTAATTTTCCAAAGTGTTAAGGATATTGGCACTTTGACGTTCTCCCAAAGATTTTAAATCATACCACCATTCGATAAAGCGTAAAATGGAGGTGGTATCGTATTGCGTATGATCCACATACCCTTTTTTCACATATGGAGAAATCACCAATGCCGGGATTCGTGTCCCAGGACCCCACCGATCCCCTTTGGGAGGTGCAACATGATCCCACAACCCGCCGTTTTCATCATAGGTGACGATGATGAGTGATTTCTCCCATAGCACCCTGTTTGATCGAATCGATTCTACGATCTGATGAAGTTTCTCATCCGCCGCTTTCACACTTGCATATCCGGGATGCTGATTATCTTCGGCAGAGGGTTTGAAAAAGACTACATTCGGCAGCGCCGATGTTTTGATCTGCTCCATCAACTCCGCTTCGTCATGCAAATGGCGACGCCCCTCACTTCCGGGTTTATACCGTTCGAAGTACAAAAAGGGGTTGTGATGATATTGGTAGTGGATGGTGTCCCCTTTCCCCTCAAGCGCTTTATGATATCCGCCGCTATACCATCCCCAAGAGATATTGCGCTCACTCAGCCTATCCCCAATCGTATCGTGTGTTAAAGGCTTTAAACGGAGCGCCGGATCGAAATATTTTGCTTTGTAGGGGGGGGAAAACGGTTGTATGGTATTAACCGCATACCCATCGGGGGTTAAGATGCCGTCTTTGAGAATTTCACCCCGTTCATCCAATTCGTACCGTGATATATTCGTATCATTTCCGACATACGGGGTTTGTGCCGCAATCAACCATTGATGATTTAAAAATGACCCTCCGAACGCCGCCGCAAAAAATCGATCACATAGGGTGAACTCCTGCGCGTATCTCCACATGTGACTATCACGCATATCGTGATACCCCATCACTAGAGCTTTTTCGTTGCTGATTTGGGCAAACCGATCGTTTTTACCGTTATTGATTTGGAGGATATGTTGATAAAAGCGGTGCACCATATCGGGAATCATCCCCTCTTGAGATACAAACCGATCAAGCAGAAACGGAGCATTTTCAATCTGTTTTGGAAATCCCGATTGAATTGCATTCGCGCCCATCTCGATACGAGAATAGATTTTCCCCTCACCGTCTGTTTGGAGAGGATACGTTAACAAAGGATCATCGGAGGTATCTGCCCCTTTGTACCCGTAAAACAGATTATCAAAACTGCGGTTTTCGAGATAGATGACGATGATGTGGTCGATTTTATCTTTCAGATTGGCAGCACTCATCCACAAAGGAATGAGCAAAAGGGTAATAAAGCGCATCTTTTTAGTTTACGAAGAGATTACTTTTTCTCTTTGATCATCTGTTCGCTGTCGATTTCTACCACCGTATGAACATTTCCGCGCGGATAATAGTCTGCAACCACTTTTAAGCGCTTAGGAGCGATTTTTTGTTCAAAAACGCTATATATCTCGTTTGCGCTGTTTTCGTGCGAAATATGGCGGTTTCTGAACGAATTAATGTATAACTTGATCGCTTTGAGTTCAGCTACCCACTTGTCCGGCGTATATTCGACGTAAATGGTTGCAAAATCGGGATAGCCGCTGCGCGGACAAAGACACGTAAACTCCGGCAAAGTCACTTTGATCACATAATCACGCTCATGTTGGTTCGGCCAAATTTCAAAATCTTTCTCGACATCGAAATTTTCGACAATCTGTTCTCCGTATTTCATATTCAATCCTTTTAAAGTTGTTCTAATGTCACAATTCTACCGAGATAGTTTCCCTGTCGGTAGTTGATTTTGAGCGATTGGGCTAGATTATCACTCTGTTCATCTTCTATCATCGACATCCATGTTTTGGCTCCGCACAGATGGGCACTGAGATTGAGCCCTTGAACGATGTTTTGATATCCCGACTCTTTGATATGGCGCGTATAGAGAGGATCAAACCGGACAATATCGACTTGCAGCTCTTTGAGATAAAGGAGGGTTGTTTGATGCCCCCCCAATCGATCGATTGCAATTTTATACCCTGCTTTTCGGTAATGCTCGATCTGCAAAGCAAAACGCTCCAGCTGATGACAATACTCTTTCTCTTCAAACATCAGCGTTATTTTATGACGTGCGTTTGGATAACGTTCAAACAGTGTCAAAGCATGTTCAAAGAAGTGAGGATTACGGAGAGTTACCGCTGAGACATTTACAATAAAATTACGATAGTTTTCATCACAGACCGAAGCGATTTTTTCGATAACGTCGCTTTCCAGCTGACGAATTTTGTTCAGGCGGTTCAGCACCGGTACATAACGGCTTTGATGGATAAAACGCCCCTCTGTATCGATCAGTTTTACAGTTGTGTCATACACAGGATATTCATCACAGCATACTGGCCAAAATCCTATCGAAAAATTTCGTTTTTCTACCGCTTTGACAATTTCGTTTTCGAGTTCGGTGATCGAATAATATTCCTCTTTATCGGAACTGATTCGATCGTTATAGAGTTCGTACAAACGGGTTATCAGCAAATCAGTTTCATTTCCCGCCCCCGAATCGATCATTACCGCATCCAAACGGATTTCGATATCGTTATTCACATGGTTTTCGTATTTGCTCAAAAAAAGTTCGATTAACGGAGAATATTCCCCTTTTTCACCCGGTAAAAAGATCAGAAAATCTCCCCCTTTATAACGCGTTAGAGGGAGTTTATCAATTTTTTTGTCCTGAAAAAAAGTATCGATTTTCAAAGCCGTATGCTGGAGTGTTTTATCTCCGTTATTCACACCATAGCGTTCATTGATCGATGAGAGGTTTTCTACACTGATCAAAACCAACGTTTGTTTGTTTTTTGCAATCGCTTTCTTGAACAATTTGAAAAAATACTCAGGTGTAAACGTATGGGTAATTGTATCGGTAATATTCTCATGGGAACTTTGATAAATGAGATAAAAAATAAAATAGATCATTATCCCCAAAAGGGCAATTGAGAGGACAATGAGTGAAGAGAGGGTCGTATAACTACGGGTTAAAAGGGCAAAAAGGGTGATGACACTGAGAAAAAATATCGGCAATCCCATCCGCAATGCCAATGCAAAGCGGTGTTCTCTCTCTTTTTGCTCAGTATAGGTCATGGATACAGATTAAATATCCAAATGTTTAACGTCTTTGGCGTGTGTTTCGATGTAATTACGGCGCGGTTCGACGTCATCCCCCATAAAGAGGTTGAACGCTTCGCTTGCCGATTCCGCATCATCAATCGTAATGCGGAGCAATACGCGGTTTTCCGGTGTCATCGTTGTTTCCCACAACTGTTCAGGATTCATCTCCCCAAGCCCTTTATAGCGTTGGATGTATGATCCCTTCTTCGCAAAATCGGTGATTTTAGTGAGCAATTCGAGCAAATCACCCTCTAGCGGCAAATTCCACTCTTGGATTTTTTGGTAAATGTAGTTTGCTTCCGCAAAATGAGGAGAGGCAAAGAGTTCATCGTTGATGATCAACTCTTCCAACCCGCTGCCGGTTTGGACAAACAGGTGCATTTGATCTTCATTCACGCTTTTACTGAGGATGTTATTGTTGTTTGCACTCAAAAACGCTTCCACTTTTGTGTACATCTCCTGCATTCCAAGACCGATAATATCAGGGTTTTCAATGAAATAACGGATCAAATCAACAAGGGCATAGCGGCGTTCAAGCGCATCGAGAGTTGCACGGTAATGGTCCACCATTTTGAAAAAATTGACCAAATCGTTTGCACCGATATTTTCGATCTCCAATGCTCCGATACCGTTTTCGATCAAGAACGCATTCATCACACGGTCATCTTTGAAGTAGATCTCTTTTTTCCCTTTTTGGTAACGGTACAACGGCGGTTGTGCCAAATAGAGGTAGCCGTTTTCGACGATGCGAGGCAAATAACGGAAGAAAAATGTGAGCAATAGCGTTTGGATATGGCTACCGTCAACGTCGGCGTCGGTCATGATGATGATTTTGTGGTAACGGAGTTTATCTTCGTTGAATTCCTCACCGATTCCGCATCCCAGAGCGGTAATCATGTTGGTGATTTCATCTGATTTTAGGATTTTGTCCAAACGGGCTTTTTCAACGTTGAGAATTTTACCTTTGAGCGGCAAAATCGCTTGGAATACGCGATCACGTCCCTGTTTTGCCGAACCGCCCGCAGAGTCCCCTTCCACCAGATACAATTCGCTGATGGATGGATCTTTGCTTTGACAGTCTGCCAATTTACCCGGCAATGTTCCGACCGTCATCGCATCCTTACGACGGGTCAATTCACGCGCTTTTTTCGCCGCTTCACGCCCGCGCGCTGCCATCAACGCTTTTTGGACAATCGCTTTGGCTTGGATAGGGTTTTCTTCGAAATATTTGGTCAGTTTTTCATAAGTAACTTTTTGTACCAACGGTCTTACGTAGGTATTTCCGAGTTTCCCTTTGGTTTGTCCCTCAAACTGCGGTTCAGGAACACGTACCGATACAACACAAATCAACCCTTCAGAAACGTCTTCACCGGTGAGGTTGACATCTTTCTCTTTGGCATTGCTGTTTTGTTTGTTGTAATTGGAGATAACGCGGGTTAACCCGGCGCGGAAACCGGCTTCATGAGTACCGCCGTTAGGGGTGTTGATGTTGTTAACGAACGTAAAGGTTTTATCGTCGTAACTGTCGTTATACATTACAGCGATGTCCATTTCGATATCTTCGATTTTTTCGCTGAAGGCAAATGGAGAGGCAACTACTGTTTTTTTATTCACATCGGTGACGAATTGGCTGATACCGCCCTCATAGTGGTAGGTATTGTTTGCACCGTTGCGCTCATCTTTGAAAACGATGGTGATACGTGGATTGAGGTAGGCAAGTTCACGGAACCGTTTGGCTAGGTAATCGTAATCGAAAATGATTGTCTCGGTAAAAATGGTCGGATCAGGGAAAAACTCGATCGTTGTTCCCCGTTTGCGTGTTGTACCGACAACGGCAAGGGGTTCTTGCGGAATACCGCATTTGAAATTTTGCTCAAACACTTGACCTTCACGGTGGATTGTCATTTTGAGGTCTGAAGAGAGGGCATTAACAACCGAAACCCCTACCCCGTGCAAACCGCCCGAGACTTTATAGGTGTCTTTGTCAAATTTTCCCCCTGCGTGTAGAACGGTCAAAACAACCGTTGCCGCAGAGATACCCTCAGTCGGGTGCATATCGGTCGGAATACCGCGACCGTTATCGGTAACGATTGCTGTACCGTTTTTAGTCAATGTAACCGTAATGGTATCACAATGTCCTGCCATCGCTTCGTCGATGGAGTTGTCAACGACTTCATAAATGAGGTGATGAAGTCCTCGATGACCGGTATCACCGATGTACATCCCCGGTCGTTTACGAACCGCTTCGAGACCTTTAAGGACTTTAATGTTACTGGCACCGTAGTTGTGTTCCATGATTACTCCCGCGAATTAGCGTGTTAAATAGCTTTATTTTAGCGTAAAGAAACTAAAAGGAAGGTTTTATGAAGATTTGAAGAAACAAAGTGTGTTCATGGTTTGATGAACTAACCATGAACAAAATATAAAGTTAAATTACAATCGGCATTACGATGGTTTTGAAATTTGAATCTTTCAATACGAACGGTTGATTCGATTCATTGGCTTCGAGGGTAAATTCCGGAGCGTTTACCTGCGAAAGAAAATCTAAAATATAGCGGCTGTTGATAGCGAGAATAAACGGTGTATCGAATCCGTTTTCAATCTCGACGGCTGTTTTTGCTTCGATGTTGTCATCGCTGAGACTTTCAAACAAAATAGCATCACTTTGAAACGTGAGTTTAAGATCGTTAGAGATAGTCGTAATTTGCTTGATAGCGGTCACGATAGCACTTTTAGGGAGTTTAATTGAACGATGTGCTTCACGAGGAATGATACGGTTATAATCGGGGAATTTTCCGTTGATCAATTTGGTAAAAAAGAGGGAATCTTCGGATTTGATGATGAGATGAGTGTTATCGTAATAAATTTCGATGTTATCGGTAAAGAGTTTTTGGATTTCAATGATCGCTTTTTTAGGGACAATGATTGAGAGTTCCGCGTCACTTTGACTGTCAATTTGTACCAAAGCCAAACGGCGGGTATCGGTTGAGACGAAATTGATTTGGTTGGATCGAATATCGATCAATGCACCGTTGAGCTCAAATTTCGGATTGTTAGTGTCCGCAGCAGGGGTGATTTTTTTGAGTGATTCGATCAAAACATGGGAGTTGATGACAATGTTTGGTTTTCCATCGGTTGTCGGGAATGTCGGGAATTCAGAACTCTTGTAGGTTGGGAGTTTGAAATTGGATCTTTTTTGACGAATATGGAGTGTCTCTTTATCAAGAGTGAGTTCAACTTCTTCATCTTTTAGAATCCGGATAATATCAAGAAGCTTTTTACCGTTAGCGGTAAGAGAACCCGGTTCTTCAACACTTAAAGAGTTGGTCTGAATCATAAGTCCGATTTCATAATCGGTAGCTTTTGCAAAAAGGGTTCGTCCATCGGTTGAGAGAAAAATATGGGAGGTGATTTGGGAAGTATCTTTTTTCTCTAAAAAAGGTTGGAGATGCAAAAGAATATTTTCTAAAACCGATTTATCAACGGTAATTTTCATAAACGACTCCTTTTATTATTTATAACATCAATTGTAATAGTTAGTAATAAGGGGGTGTGAATGGGTGAAAACACCGCACAAACTCCCATCTCACCTGCTTTTAGTGTGTGATGAACCTTTATGATTTCATTCACATCTATTCACTTGTTGAGAATTATATCTTTTTTAAATTCCCTTTACAAACCCAAAAAGGTTATTCGGGGGTAGCAACCGATACTTTATTGGACAATTCTTCCACTTTCATTCTAAAATCTTCATCGTTTTTCATCAACTCTTGGATTTTTTTCATCGTATGACTGACGGCGGTGTGATCTTTCATCCCAAAATATTGAGCCAATTGCGGCATCGAGTTAGGTGTGAGCGATCGTGATAGATAGATAGCAATACGGCGGGCGTAGACGATGTTGCTGTTACGGCTTTTGGATCGGATTTCACTCGGTTTGATGTTGAGTTCTTTGGCAACGATATCCATAATCAGATCGATAGTGATATTGCTCCGTTTTTCGGCCATCTGTTCTTTGAGGACATTGCGGGCAAATTCGATCGTAATATCGACCCCCATGAGCTGTGAATAGGCATTGAGTTTGGAGAGGATACCCTCGATTTCACGGGTGTTGTTTTCGATGATCGTCGCGACGTAGTTGATCACTTCACGGTCGAGTTTGACACGGTTGATTTCACATTTTTTCTTGATAATCTCGATTTTGGTTTCGAGTTCAGGGGGTTGAATATCGGCAACAAGACCCGATTCAAAACGGCTTTTGAGACGCTCTTCGAGTCCGCCGATTTTTTTCGGGGGTTTGTCGGAGGTGATGATGATCTGCTTGTTCTCGTTGCGCAGAGCGTCAAAGGTGTGGAAAAATTCCTCTTGGATTTGGTTTTTGTTGCTGAGAAACTGAATATCGTCGATCAGGAGCAAATCACATTTGCGGTATTTGTCTTTGAACCGATCCATCGTTCGGTTACTCAAATGGCGGGTAAAATCGTTCAAAAATTGTTCTACTGAGGTATAAATGACTGTTTTTCCCTGAGCGAGCATCACGTTTCCGACCGATTGCATCAAGTGGGTTTTTCCCAAACCGACGCCGCCGTAGATAAAGAGGGGATTATAGACAACCCCCGGTTTTTCGGATACGTTTTTGGCGGCAATAAAGGCAAAATTATTGGAATCACCGACAACAAAGTTTTGAAATGTGTACGAGGGGTTTAGCAACGAACCGCTCGGACGTTCGATATTTGGTGTCGTGATCGGATTTTGGGTTGTTGCAGGGGTTGCGGATTGGATTAAAATCGATACGGTCGGTTTGATATTGGTTTTAATTTCAAACAGATGGGCGATTTTGTCGGCAAATTTGGTTCGTACCCAGTTGGCGATTAGGGCATTGGGGGCACGATAGATGGCTAAATTGCTTTTGGATTCGGCTTCGTCATAGGTGAGTTGTTTGATATAACGTCGATAATCGATCTCATTGATCTCCCCTTTGAGCGCATTTAAAACCTGCATACCGATCGAATTCATCTTTTTTTCAACCCCTGTGAATAATATGGGAAATAATACCGATATTTCCCTATAATTAGGCTCAAAGAAAATGTGAATAGTATATTTTCACTCATGTGAATAACTAATATTTTGCTCTTTTTCAATAAATTGAATTGTATACATTGATGACAAGGAAAAATGTGAATATTTTAGGGATTGATCCGGGTACACGGAACTGCGGGTATGCGATTGTCAAAATCGACGGGCAAAAAATCCGCCTAGTGGAAGCGGGACTCATCAAAATGAAAAGTGAAGCACTCCAATACCAAATACCGCAGGTGTGCGAAGCGATCGAACAATTGTTTCACGTTCATACAATCGATGAAGTGGCGATGGAAGATATTTTTTATGCCCATAACCCTAAAACAGTTTTAAAACTAGCACAGTTTCGCGGGGCAATAACGTTGAAACTTTTGCAAGAGTACGGGATGTTTGCCGAATATACCCCTTTGCAAGTGAAAAAAGCGTTGACGGGAAAAGCGAAAGCGGCTAAAGAGCAGGTAGCGTTTATGGTTAAACAGATATTGGGGATTACCAAAGAGATCAAGCCGCTCGATATTACCGATGCGATGGCAGTAGCAATTACTCATGCTCAAAGGGTGAAATTGGAAAAAGGTAAACGACCGACACACCAGGAAGGTCGTTTGAGTGCAAGTTTATCTAAAGAGGCTTAGACAACCTTAATAATTTTAGATTGATCGATTGCTTAAGCGTTACTCTTTGTTATCTCCCTAAAAAATTTCTGAATCGAAAAAAAAGTTGTTCAATTTTTCGAAAATGTGTAATATTCACACTGTGACCGTCTTGTGAATAACTCTTCTTCTTTTTTACTCAAAAACAGATCATTTTTTCAGTTTTTTCAGAAATTTTTTATCTAAATATAGACTGAAATATAATTCCTTTGAACTCCCTTAAACCCCCTATTTTAGGGACTTGGAGAGATTTTCATTCATTTAAAAATTAATTAAGGAGCCGTTATAAAAAGTTATTCACATAAATTGCGAAATTTTTCCTCTAAATTCGATGTAACAGCACCGTAATCGTTGTGTAATCACATCGCAATCGTGTTTATCTAATGTTTCACTACCCTAATACGCATAAGAAAATGTGTATTTAATAGTTAAAGGTTACACCATGGTAAATGCAGAAATTATCTTGCGAAAAGAACATCCGAAGCTTTTTCGATATCCTTCAATCGTCAACAAAACCATTGTCGCTCTAATGCGTTTGGTACTTCATGAAAGATCGATTAACCGTTTTATGGAAGAACATCACGAAAAAACGGGGTTGGAGTTTGTCAATGCTGTTTTGGAACATTTAAACGTATCGTATAAAACGATTCATCGCCAGATTGAAAATATTCCAACAATGGGGAAAGTGATTATCGTTGCCAATCACCCTTTGGGTGCATTGGACGCTTTATGTTTGATCCAGATGGTATGTTCGGTTCGTCAAGATAAAAAAGTGAAAATCGTTGCCAATCGTATTTTGGGTGAAATTACCCAACTCAAAGAGTTTATGATCGGTGTGGATAATATCAATGATCGTCTCTCCAAACACGCACTTCGTCAAATTGATAATGCGTTGCAAGCGGAAGAGGCGGTAATCTTTTTCCCTTCCGGTGAAGTTTCCCGTGCCGGATTGTTCGGAATCAAAGAGGGATCCTGGAAAGGTGGATTTATGAAATTTGCCAAACGTAACTCTACCCCCATTCTCCCTATCTATATAAAAGGGAAAAATTCTCCCCTCTTTTATGCGTTATCGTGGATATACAAACCTTTGGGGGCATTGCTACTTAGCCATGAAGTATTTGCCGCACGCAATCGTGTTTTTGATTTTACGATCGGTGAGATGATTAGCGAGAAAGCATTTAGCGATTTTAATATCAGCGAAAAACGGCATGCCAAATTGTTTCGAAAACATCTTTTGCGGGTTGCCAAAGGGAAAAAAGGGATCTATCCTACGGAGTGTTCAATCGCCCATCCGGTATCCCGTCAGGAGCTGCGGAGTGAATTACGAAAAGGTGAACTCTTGGGGATGACCAATGATAACAAACATATTTATCTGATCGAACATGAAAATGCGCCGAGCATCATTAACGAGATCGGTCGTCTGCGGGAGTATTCATTCCGAAAGGTTGGCGAAGGGAGCGGTCATGCACGCGATATCGACGGATATGACCGCTATTATCACCATTTGGTATTGTGGGATGACGAGGCATTGGAGATCGCCGGAGCATACCGTATCGGCGAGTGTGAATGGATCCTTTCTTGGCTTGGGAAAGAGGGATTGTATATGTCTGATTTGTGTACGATGAACGATCAATTCGATTCCGTATTGGAAGATGCGATTGAGCTGGGACGGAGCTTTGTACAGCCAAAATATTGGGGGAGTCGAGCACTCGATTATCTCTGGCAAGGGATAGGTGCCTATCTCAGTCATAATCCGCATGTTAAATACATGTATGGGCCGGTGAGTATTTCGGGGAGTTTTCCAAAACACGCCCAAGAGGCTTTGGTCTATTTTTATACTCTCTATTTCGGTGCGGATCATACGATGGTGAGAGCAAAATCACCCTTCCGCCTCTCCGAATATGTCCAAAACGAGTTCAAATCGCTCTTCAGCGGTGATAACTACAATGACGATTTCCGAATCCTCAAAGACTATCTCAAAGCGTTGGACGTATCGGTTCCTACCCTCTACAAACAGTACAGCGAACTATGTGAAGAGGGGGGTGTTCAGTTTATGGATTTTGGGATCGATACCGATTTTAATAACTGTATTGATGGGTATATTTTGGTGGATATACGGAAAATAAAAGAGGTGAAACGACAGCGTTATATTAATAACGCGGTGTAGATTTTTGATTCAATAACTCTTTGTCCTTTTCTTTTTAGAAAAGAAAAGAACTAAAAGAAAAGCGCCCTCACCCCAGAACGCTGGCGGTAGGCTTCACCCTTCGGCGAGCGACCTTGCTCTTGGTGTGGTGTGAGGGCAAAACATTTCATTCAAATGATTTTCGCAGAAAGCGAAAATAGATAAATAATCCCCGCGATCCAACTCCTAGAGCCGTGTGCGATGCAGTAGTACAAGGAGTCACACGAGCGTTCTTGGATCGCGGTATGCTCTTTTGATACTTTTCTCGCTAAAGAGAAAAGTATGAATAAAATTTATATTTTCATTGCCTCAAAACACTCTTGAACAAAATCCTTTTCCGATTCTATTCTATATATCTCCTCTTTATAACTAAACTCCAACGACTGCGCATGGAGCAACAACCGACTTGCCCCCGTATTGCGAATACGCTCTTCACCCTGCACCTCTTTATCGATGTAACGATGAATATTTTCGATACTTTGCCCATATATGGGGTCTCCGATAATCGGATGTTTCACGTGGAACAAATGCACCCGTATCTGATGAGTGCGTCCCGTGAGAGGAGATGCCTCTACAAGAGTCGTATCGTGTTCCGGAAAATAACGCAGAGGTTTGATGAGGGTATGTGCCCTCTTCCCTCTTGGATCGACTTTGACCACCATAGAGATTTTTAGATCAGGGTGATCGTTTCGATAGAGGCTCTCTTGGATATCGAGAGGCTCTTTGAGCTCTCCACTCACCATTGCCAAATAACGCTTTTGGATATGGCGGTTAGCGAATAACTGTTTTAAAACCCCTTCGGAGTTTTTATGACGGGATACTAAAACCAAACCGCTGGTCTCCTGATCAATTCGATGCGTCGCGTTAGCGTCATTTCCAAACGTATGTTTGATCTCATCATTGAGTGTATGGTAGTTTCCGAGGTTGTTCGGGTGGACACGCAAACCGCTGGGTTTGTCATAAATTGCAAAGTCGTTAGTGACAAACATCGGTTTTAAACCTTTGGGTTGCGGTTCAAAACAGATCACCTCACACTCCCCTTCTATAGTGCCGAATTGTTGATCCAAAATAACACCGTTTTGTTTCACCCTACCCTTCATGACAAAACGCTGTGCATCGCTTCGGGAGAGTCCGAGTTCATTCATCAAAAGAGTGATGGTCATTTGGCTTATCGGTGAAAAAAGGGTTTTAGTGATAAATGGCATGGGACTATTTGGCTTTCATTGCATCAAGACATTGGGTAATAAAATCTTCTTTGGAGACAACTTGATAAGGAACATGGTTGTAGGTAAATTCAAGCGAGTGAGCATGGAGCAACAATCGTGAAGCACCCGTGTTAGCCAACCGCTCTTCAGCCGACATTTCACGATCTAAAAAACGGACGGCATTATTGACCTCTTGACCGTAAATAGGGTCACCGATAATTGGATGTTCCACGTGGAACAAATGAACCCGTATCTGATGTTGGCGACCTGTTAACGGGGAAGCTTCGACAAGTGTCGTATCGGTATCGGGGAAATATTCCAGAGGCTTTATAAAGGTACGGGAGGGTTTTCCCTCCGGATGAACTTTGACGATCATCCGGACAATTGAGCTCTCATCTTCGCGACGCAATAGAGGCTCCTGAATGTCTAGCGGTTCTTTGAGATGACCTTTGACCATCGCCAAATAGCGTTTGGTGATTTGACGCTCTTCAAACATCATTTTAAGGGCACGTTCGGAAACTTTGTTTCGTGCAGCCAAAACCAAACCGCTCGTCTCTTGATCGATACGGTGGGTGATGTTGGCTTCATGTCCGAAACGGTGTTTGATTTCATCATTCAGAGAATACGGTGTGTGTCGGTTTTGGGGGTGGACGAGAAGACCGCTGGGTTTATCATAGATCGCAAACTCCTCTTCGACAAAGGTCGGTTCGAGTCCGAGGGTCAAAGGTTCGAAACAGATGAAATCAAAATCACCCTCTTCGATGTATCCCGCATTATTTGCCATCACTTCACCGTTTTGACTGAGACGCCCTTTGGCAATCAGACGCTGCGCTTCGTTCTGAGGAATCCCCAACTCTTTCATTAAAAAAAGAAATGCTTTTTGGCGAATTGGTGAATAGAGACGTTTGGTGACGAAAGGCAATTTAATTCCTTTTTAGGGAGGGTAGGATAAACTATATTTATATAATAAGATGCGCAATTTTAGCATAGTTAAGGAATAGAGATGGTAGATCGTTACGCCAGAGAAGAGATGAAATCCAAATGGAGCATCCAAGCAAAATATCAAGCATGGCTCGATGTTGAAAAAGCGGTAGTCGTTGCGTGGAATAAATTGGGACTCATTCCCGATGAAGATGCCAAAAAAATCGTAGAGAATGCAGGGTTCAGCGTTGAGCGGATTGATGAGATCGAAGCGGTTACTCGTCATGACTTGATTGCATTTACGACATCGGTATCTGAAACGCTCGGAGAAGAGAGTCGCTGGTTCCACTACGGTATGACATCATCCGATACGGTTGATACTGCTGTTGCACTTCAGATGCGTGATTCGTTGGCACTTATTATCGAAGATGTCAAAATGGTAATGGAGTCGATCAAAAAACGGGCTGAAGAACATAAGATGACATTGCTCGTCGGACGGTCACACGGTATTCACGGTGAGCCGATTACGTTTGGTTTGGTGTTAGCGGTGTGGTATGACGAGATGGCGCGCCATTTGGAAAACTTGGAACAAACGATGGAGGTGATCTCAGTCGGTCAAGTATCGGGTGCAATGGGTAATTTTGCTCACGCTCCGTTAGAACTTGAAGAGTATGCGTGTGAAGCATTAGGACTCAAACCGGCTCCTGCATCTAACCAAGTTATCCAACGTGATCGCTATGCACGTCTCGCTTCAGCGCTTGCTTTGATGGCAAGTTCGATCGAAAAATTTGCGGTACAAGTTCGTCATTGGCAGCGTACCGAAGTGTATGAGTGTGAAGAGTTCTTTGCCAAAGGTCAAAAAGGCTCATCTGCAATGCCGCACAAACGCAACCCGATCTTGACGGAGAATATCACAGGGCTGGCACGTATGGTTAGAGCCTATGTTATCCCCGCGATGGAAAACGTAGCACTATGGCATGAGCGTGATATTTCTCACAGTTCGACTGAGCGTTTTTGGCTTCCCGATTCGTTTATCACTTCCGATTTTATGCTCCACCGTTTTAACAGCGTTATTGCCAACCTCGTTGTTTATCCGGAAAACATGATGCGCAATCTCAACCTCACCGGAGGATTGGTTTTTTCTCAACGTGTTTTACTCGAACTTCCTCTCAAAGGGGTAAGTCGTGAAGATGCGTACCGTATTGTTCAACGTAACGCGATGAAAGTGTGGGAGGGGTTGCAGCAAGGCAAAAGTGCGATCAATGACAAAGGAGAGAGTTTGTATCTCCAATATTTGTTAGACGATGAAGAGTTGCGCCAAAGTTTGAGCGAAGAGGCGATCCGCGAATGTTTCAACTATGACTATTACACCAAAAACGTCGACAAGATTTTCGCACGCGTTTTTAAGTAATTGGTTCAAAATTTGCTTTAGAAATTTTGTATAAAAAGAATTCGAAAAGCTGGAAAATTTTCTAAATTTTGAGGGTATAATACCCCTCTTATGTTCATCAAGGAATCTGCTATATGTTAACTATCGTTAAGCGTAACGGCCGCCGAGAGCCGCTGGATATCACTAAAATTCAAAAATATACCTCTGCTGCGGTCAAGGGATTGACAAACGTATCGCAGAGTGAATTGGAAGTGGATGCACAGATCCAGTTTCGTGACGGAATTACGAGTAATGAGATACAGCATACCCTGATCAAAACCGCCGTAGACAAGATCGATATCGATACGCCGAACTGGACATTCGTAGCTGCACGCCTTTTCTTGTATGATCTCTATCACCGTGTAAACGGTTTTACCGGGTATGGTTCATTGCAAAGCTATTTTGAGCGTGGAGAAGCTGAGGGACGCATTTTGCTCGGTCTTCGGGATAAATACGATTTGGTAGACTTGGATGGCTATATTGTTCCCGATCGTGATTTGGAGTTCAACTACCTCGGCGTTAAAACGTTGTATGACCGTTATTTGATCAAAGACCGCAAAGGTGATCCGATTGAGCTTCCGCAGCACATGTTTATGGCAGTTGCAATGTTCTTGGCTCAAAACGAGAGCGATCGTCAGGGATGGGCGAAAAAATTCTACGACATGATCTCCAAATTCGAAGTGATGATGGCGACCCCTACCCTCTCGAATGCCCGTACAACCCGCCACCAGCTCAGTTCATGCTACATCGGATCATCTCCCGATAATATCGAAGGGATCTTCGATGCGTACAAAGAGATGGCATTGCTCTCCAAATTCGGCGGAGGGATCGGTTGGGATTGGACTCAGGTACGTGCGATGGGTTCTTTCATCGACGGGCATAAAAACGCCGCCGGCGGAACCGTCCCTTTCCTCAAAATCACCAACGACATCGCTATCGCGGTTGATCAGCTCGGAACCCGTAAAGGGGCTATCGCCGTATATCTCGAACCATGGCACATGGATGTCAAAGACTTCCTCGATGTGAAGAAAAACTCAGGGGAAGAGCGACGACGTGCGCACGATTTGTTTCCTGCTCTTTGGATCAACGATATGTTTATGAAACGGGTGACCGAAGACGGCATCTGGACGATGTTCGATCCATTCGACGTCAAAGAGTTGAGCGAACTCCACGGTGATGAATTCGAAGCACGCTATCTTGAGCTTGAACAAGATCCTGCTGTTGTCAAAGAGCACACCAAAGCGAAAGATCTCTGGAAAAAAATCCTCACAAGCTATTTTGAGACGGGAAGCCCGTTCTTGTGTTTCAAAGATAGTGCCAACCGAGCCAATCCGAACGATCACTACGGGATTATCCGCAGTTCTAACTTGTGTACCGAGATTTTCCAAAACACGCAGCCAAATCACTATTTAATCAAAATCAAATACGAAGACGGGACGTTCGTGACATACGAAGAGGACGAGATTGTCCGTGTCGACAGCGGTATCGAGAAACCGGCCAATAAAATCACGGCGCTCGATTCACTCGGGGGTCGTCCAATCTACATCGTTGAAAAAGAGAAAGTCGACGGCGCAACAGCGGTATGTAACCTCGCATCGGTTAACCTTTCACGCGTCCATACGAAAGAGGACATTGACCGCATCGTTCCTGTAGCGATCCGTGCCCTCGATAACGTCATCGATTTGAACTTCTATCCGCTCGAAAAAGTAAAACGTACCAACATGCGCAGCCGTGCAATCGGTTTGGGCGTTATGGGTGAAGCGCAAATGCTCGCTGAAAACAAAATCGTTTGGGGAAGCCAAGAGCATTTCGACAAAGTGGATGAAGTGATGGAGGCAGTGAGCTATAACGCGATCAAAGCTTCATCCGATTTGGCGGTTGAAAAAGGCTCATATGCCGAGTTCGAAGGATCAAAATGGAGCCGCGGAATCCTCCCGATGGATCATGCGACACCGGAAGTGCTCAATCTGATCGACCGCGGCGGATTGTTCGCACCGAACTACGAGTGGGACGAGCTTCGTGAAACGATTAAAAAACAAGGGATGCGTAACGGCTATCTGATGGCGATCGCACCTACCAGTTCGATTTCGATCCTTACGGGGACGACACAGACAATCGAGCCGATCTATAAGCGCAAATGGTTTGAAGAGAACCTCTCAGGTCTTATTCCGGTGGTCGCTCCAAAACTCAGCCCAGATACATGGGGATACTATACTCCGGCGTACGATTTGGATCAAACGATCCTCGTCAAAGCGGCAGCTATCCGCCAAAAATGGATCGATCAGGGGCAAAGTCTCAATATCTTTATCACCCTCGACAAAGCAAGCGGAAAATATCTCAACGATATCTATATGCTCGCATGGAAATTGGGACTCAAATCGACCTACTATCTCCGCTCCCAATCGCCGGAAGCGAAACAAGATACGGCAGACCGCTCGATGGAGTGTGAAGGGTGTCAGTAAAGCCCCTGAGCGCTTCTACGCTCAAAAACCTACTAGACCGTATCGATTTTGCCCGACAGGGCGAAATTCGCTCCCTCACCTCGCTCTCCCCTACTTCGATCGAAATTCGTTTCAGTGTTCAGGATATTGCGCGCGGTTATGACTGGATCGATGTGCTGTTTCGGATCGAAGGTGTAAATGACGCCAAACTCGTGAGTGACAATGTTCTAGGTTCTTTAGATATGTCGGAGGGGATCACGGTGGAGCTAACACCCAATGGCTGTGCGTTAGCGATCGGAAGTTATAGCGGACGCTGTGATGAAGCACCTTGTTATATCCTCGGAACCTCAATCGGCTACGAAGAACTCCCCTTTAGCGCTTAAGCAATTCTCTCACACAACTCTCAATCATCGTGTAAACGTTCTCAAACCCCTCAAAACCGTCAAAAAAGTACGGATCGGGGACATCGGCTCCCCCATGTCCGTAATCGCCTAATTTCACCAGATTTTTGCATCCCATCGATTTTAGATCATGGTAATTGCTCTGATCGAGTGCGACAATAAGATCGAACACTTCAAAATCGGCTTTTTTGACCTGACGGGCACGCAGATGGGATATATCAACGCCGTGGTTTTTAGCGACCGTTACGGAGTGCTTGCATGGCGCTTCCCCCACATGCCAGCTCCCCGTCCCTGCCGAATCGACGGTGATAGAATAACCCCCCTCCTCTATCAGTGCTCGTGCTACCCCTTCGGCGATCGGTGAGCGACAGATATTTCCCAAACAGACGAAGAGGATCGATTTCACGCTAATTTTTCCAGCAAACAGATAAAGAACCCATCAATCGTATCGGTCGGCAGGATGCGCACCGCATTTTGGATACGCTCATCGTAAATCTCTTTTCCCCAGCGCTCCAGAGGCAATTGAGTGTTATCGAAGGGCAATGTGAGGGGGATGGTCTTTAAATGCTCTCCATGGCGCTCTAAGAGGTGCTGAAGGGGTGATTCGTTCTCTTCGGGGGAGAAAGAACAGGTGCTATAGAGCAATTTGCCCCCCGGTTTGAGAGCATCGTAGGCTGAGAGCAATAATCGACGCTGAAGTTTCGAGGTCTCTTTGATTTTGTGAATACTCCAATAGGAGGTCGATTTTTCATCAAAGCTTTTAAATCGTGCCTCAGAAGAGCACGGGGCATCGAGCAAGATACGATCGAACATTTCGGGGCATTTTTTCCCCACGCTTCGACCATCGGTCATGTAGGTGTGGGCGTTTGTCACTCCCTGCTGTTTGAGGTTGTCGCAGAGGCGGAAAAAACGCTCACGTGAGGGTTCGACGGCGGAGAGCCATCCGGTGTTTTGCATCATCCCCGCCAAAATCAGTGTTTTACCTCCCGGTGCGGCGGCAAGATCAAGTACCGTCTCTTCGGGCTTGGGATCCAGCAAAACAGGGGCAATCATCGAGGAGAGGTTTTGGATGTAGAGTCTCCCCTCATAGAACGCTTTGGTCTGGGTAAGGCGGAGTTTATCCTCGGGGGTGATACGGTAAATTCCCTCCATGGCATTCCACTCGATCCGCTCTATCGCAATCCCCTCCTCCGAGAGCTCTTTGTCGAGTGCTTGGGGGGTCGTTTTGAGGGGGTTGTAGCGAAATGTCACCTGTTTGGGCTGATCAAAGGTTTTGAGGATGAGATCGAACCGCTCTTTGGGAACGATGGTTCCTAAACGCTCTTTAAACGCTTCGGGGAGGCTCATTTGCGTACCACACCGTTCAAAACGGGGACAAAATCGCACACTTCGAGGGTATCTTCGTGGATTACCCCACCCTGCTTCGTAAATCGGGTAATCACCTGCTCACGGCCGCGATCGATCGGTGCGATGAGAATACCTCCTTCGCGGAGTTGATGAAAAAGTTTTTGGGGAATTTCGCGTGCCGATGCCGAAAATAAAATCCGATCAAAGGGTGCATATTGTTCCCATCCGTTTTGCCCATCATCGGTGCGGGTATGGATATTCCCCAGACGGAGATGTCGGAACCGCTCTTTAGCTTCGAGCAATAGCGATTCGATCCGCTCGATGGTGAAAACACGGCGGAATACTTGGGAGAGGACGGCGGCTTGATAACCGCTGCCGCATCCGATTTCCAACACGCTGTCGCACCCCTCAGGGCTGAGGTACTGTGTCATTTTTGCGACCGTCAGAGGGGATGAGATGTATTGTTGCGCCCCGATCGGGAGAGCGTCGAGACGGTAGGCGTTGTGGCGCATTGCCAGAGGGACGAATACCTCGCGATTGGTGTTGATGATGGCGTTTTTGATCGTGGGACGAAGAGGGAATTTTTTCTGGATCTCCTCTGCCATACGGGTGGTTTTTATCGCGGTGATTCTATCGATGCTCATGCTATTCCTACGTTTAGGTAGCGCCGCATGGACGCTACGGTTCGACTCTCAAAATGGGATGTGAGGAGTTCGGCGCCGTGGTTGCGCAGTTCTCCTCCAAAAGGGGTGATGATACCGCTCTGAGCGCTCGTATCTTCGTTGGCCGCATCAGCGGCGATGACGTAGCACTGATTCATCACAGCCAAAGCATTGGTAAGGGTGACGAAGTGTTCGCTTCGAAGTTTCCCCCACTGCGCCGTGATGGCGATAATATCGCACCCCTCCAGCTTCGCCCAAAGGGTTTTAAACCGAAGTTCAAAACAGATCAGGATGCCGATTTTTATCCCTTCAAACATAAAGGGAATTATATCACCCTCTTCTCCTGAGGCGAAATGCTCGTGCTCGGCTCCTAGGGCAAAGAGTTTGACTTTGTTTTGGCGGTGGAGAATGTGATCGCGGTGTAAGGCGTGAGCGGTATTGAAAATACCCCCCTCCCCTCGAGTGATTGCGCTAAAGATCAGCAATCGATTGCCGACGTGCTCTAACAGACGCTCTATGGCATAAGGGGTAAAATCGGCCGCTTCGTCAAATCGATCGTAGGCAAAACCGCTGAGGCACACTTCGGGAGCGACAATGATTGCATCTTCGGGAGCTTCGCGGACGAGAGTGATGAGGCGATCAAGGTTGTGAGAGAAATCACGGTGCGTCTCAAAGCAGAGCGAGACGACACTGCGGGTTTTAGAAGTCGTCAAAACTGAGGCTTCCTTTGGAGTAGTTGGTGACCGTCCCCTCGAAGAAGTTGGTTTTTTGGTCGTTGAATTTGGAGAAATCATCGACCCATTTGATCGGATGGGAGACGTTGTAGAGCGGTTTGAGCCCTACCGCCGATAGGCGCTGGTCGGCAAGGTATTGGATGTATTGTTCCACGATTTCGTTGGTGAGACCCAAAATTTGCCCTTGGGTGATGTATTTGCCCCACGCGGTTTCGAGTTCGACCGCTTTGCGGAACATATCGTACACCTCTTCGATGAGCGCTTCGGTGAAGAGATCGGGACGCTCGCGGCGCAGAGTGTTGATGATGTTTTGGAACAAGACGAGGTGGGTCACTTCGTCACGCTGGATGAAACGGATCATCTGAGCGCTCCCGAGCATTTTTCCCGAACGGGCGAGGGTGTAGATGTAGGTAAATCCGCTGTAAAAATAGATCCCCTCTAGGATTTGGTTGGCAAAACACGCTTTGACGAATGCGCTCTCGCTAGGGTCTTCGGCAAGCTCTTCGTAGCGTGATGCGATCGAGTCGTTTTTGGTTTTGAGCATCATGTCCTTACGCCAGAGATCGTAAATCTCTTCGGAGTTTTGGCTGATCGAGTCCACCATGACGGCGTAGCTTTGGGAGTGGAGCGCCTCTTCGAAACTTTGGCGCACCAAGATGAGGTTGATCTCAGGGGCGGTGACGTATGGGTTGACGTTATCGATGAGGTTGTTGGTTTGGAGCGAATCCATAAAAATGAGCTGGGAGAGGGCTTTGTCGTAGGCTGTTTTCTCCATCTCGGTGAGGTATTTGTAATCGACCGCATCGCGGGTCATATCGACCTCTTTGGGGAACCACGTGTTGTTGAGCATCATCTCCCAGAGGTTGTACGCCCATTGATATTTAATATTATTGAGCTCAAAAATACCGGTAGGATTTCCGCCAAATATACGCCGATCGTTTACGTGTTCGGTAGAGTTCGGATTGTAGATTTTCTTGCGGTTCATTAAGCCCACCCGTATATTGAGATAAAGTAGATGATTATGTCGAAAAGAAGATTTAAGTAGGCTAAAAGTAGACCTTAATTAAACGAAAATATTGAAATGCCAACTGCAATTAGGCAGTGGCAAAAGAGGATGAGGAGTCTGCGGCGTTATTCACATACGTTGCGATATTTTCGGAGCGTTGTATCTCTTTGGAGAGGGTGGTAAACTCATTGACCGAAAGGGCGGTTTTGCCATAGCTCGTGTCATTTTGATAAAGGGCGGAAGATTTGATCGCCAAAGGGTTAGGTTCGCTTTTGGTTTGGGTATTAACCAGCTCAGCGCTCTTTTGTTGTTGGGTCTCCAGCTCCTCTTGAGCTTTCTCATTTTTTGCTTTGAGCATTGCCGGATCGGGACGCCCGATTTGGAGCGGCTGAGAGTAGGGATTTTGAAAAATATAGGAGCTGACTTCCATTTTTATCCTCCCATCGAGAATCTTTATTCCATTACTTTACTCCCACAAAACCAAAAAAAAAATTAAAATTTTTCGCTATAAAGGGGTGTTTTAGTCATTTGTTTTGCTTATCGTATGTGGGTAAAAAACATTTGTGTTACAATAGTTGGGTATATTTAGAGGATAAATCGCTAGAGGGGCATAAAATGAAGCTAAAATCAGTGCTGAAATGGGTTTCCGGAGCTGTTGGTTTGTATGCGACAGCAGGATTCATCGGTGTCCCTTACGTGATCAAAAATGTTGTTCCCCAAAAAGTTTCTGAAGCGACCGCCGGAGGGCAGTTTTCGGTTGAAAAAGCTGCATTTAACCCTTTTACGTTCCATTTGAGTCTTAAAAAGATGAGTTTTAAAACCCCGCAGGGGGGTGATTTGGTTGCGTTGGAGCGTTTTTCGATCAACCTCGATCCCCTCTCGTACCTCTGGAAGGGGGGATGGGTGATCGGCGATATTCGCTTGAGCGAACCCAAAATCACGATCCGGCGTGATGAAAAAGGGGATTTTAACTTCAAATGGCTTACTGAACTAGGGGGTGAAGAGGAGAAAGGGGAGGATAGTGCTGAGCCGATCAAACTCATCATTGAACATTTCGGACTCTACGAGGGGACGATGGACTACAGCGATTACGCCGAAGGGAAAGCGTATGATCTCCATCTAGGTCCCATAGGGTTTAATCTCGATCATATCGATTTGCGAAATCTCTCCACCGCCGATGGGAAAATGCGCCTCTATGCGACGATCAACGAAGGGGGATTTATTGATCTGAAATCCTCGATCGACTCCCTCTCTCCATTGATGCTCGCGGGAAGTGTGGCATTCGATTCGGGAAAACTCTATACACCGTGGCGCTATTTCAAAGAGAAATTCCCGATCGAGGTGGCTGATGGGACGGCGGCATTCGGATTTGACTACCGGTTCAACAGCGCGGATGTCAATGGAACCGAACTTACCAAACTCCATTTCGAGGTTGATAAGCTTCGGATTATTCCCAAAGGGGAGGAGCGGAATCTCTTCACCCTCGGCTCCCTCCGCCTCAAAGACTCTTCGGTGATGCCGATGAAAAAAGTGTTTAACGCCTCGGATCTGGAGGTGGATGGGGTCACTCTAGCGGCGAAACGTTCCCGTGATGGGAAAATCGATTGGCTCACCTATATCGAAGAGATCCAAAAAGCGTTTCCCGAAGATGAAAACGAAACCAAAGAACCGTGGAACTATACTCTCTCGCACTTCTCTTTGAAAAATGTAGGTGTGCAGTGGAGTGATGATGCTCCGAGCGAGCCCTATACCCTGAGTTTGAACAATCTGGGGGTGCAAACCGGACCGATCGGAAGCGATGAAAAATCGCTCATCAACCTCTCAGTGCAGAGTGATGCGCTCCGTCTTATGCGTAAACGGGATAATTTTGAAGTTTCGGGAATTGAAAAAATCGGGGTTGAGGGGATCGAGATCGACCGTGCGGGGAAATTCGCCCTCGTGAATAAAGTCTCACTGATCCAACCCTCATTCGCGGTGAAACGGCTAAAAGACGGGAAGATTGACGTTTCAGATCTTGTCTACGCCTCTAAAGAGCGATCGGATGAGCCTTCCGAGACACTGTGGGGATATCGGCTGAATGAAGCTGATTTAATAGGTGGAGCGGTTATGTTTGTTGATGATGTGCCAAAGCGGAATGTTTCGGTGAAGCTTGATCAACTCCATCTGAATGTCAGAGGGTTCGAGAGCAATCCGGCGCGTCAGAGCAGCGTCGTGTTATCGTCACGAATCAATGAAAAAAGTATGTTGGAAGCCACTTCGGGTCTCATCCGCTCCCCTCTGAGTGCCAAAGGCTCTATTGCCCTTAAAAACTTCGATGTATCGATGGTTGATCCCTATATCGAGCCAAGCTCCTACGCTTCTCTTCGACGGGGTAAACTCTCGCTCAATGCCGAGTATGCGTACGACCCTTCTAAAACGGGTCTCAAAGGGAAAGTGGCGTTCGAAGATTGGGTGGTGAACGATACGCGTGATGATTCGGTATTGCTGGGCTGGGAGAAGATCGGGGCAACGCCGTTTGGGTATGTCTACCCCGCCAATCAACTCCGGATCAATCAGCTGATGATTGACGGATTTTATACGAACGCTTTGATCGATGCAAAAAAAGTATTCAATTTCTCAACTCTCAGTAAAAAAACGGCGTCAGAGTCGAATGTCTCCAAAGAGGGCGGAAATCCTTTCGGAATCGATATCGTCAAACTGTTGTTGCGCAACTCCAGCGCTACGTTCAGCGATTTGTCTCTCCCTTTGCCGTTTAAAACCTACATCCACGATCTCGAAGGCTCCGTGATGGGGATCTCGACCACCAAAGACGTCAAAACGTTTGTAAAACTTCGCGGTGGGGTCGATCAGTACGGATTGGCAAAGATTGACGGCTCGCTGAACACCAAAGCGCCGAAAAACTATACCGATATCAAAGTGGCCTTTGATAACCTTGAACTCAAAGGGTACACTCCCTATTCGCTCGAATTTTTAGGGTACAAGATTGACGGCGGAAAACTCTTTTTGGATTTGGGATACAAAATCGATGGGGGCAAGCTCAACAGTGCAAATCATGTGGTGATCAAACAGATCGAACTGGGAGCCGAGAAAGAGGGGGGATCGCCTTGGCCGCTTCGGTTTGTGGTTGCATTGCTCGAAGACTCCGATGGGGTGATCGATATCGATCTGCCGATCGAGGGGGATGTGAATAACCCCGATTTCAAATACGGCAAAGTGGTGTGGCAGGTGATCGGAAACCTCTTTACCAAAGCGGTCACTTCGCCGTTTCGGTTACTCGGATCACTCATGGGGATCGAGAGTGACAAACTCTCCGCCGTGGATTTCGAGGCGGGGTCGGCAACGCTCACCCCTCCTCAGATCGAAAAGCTCGATTTGGTCACCACGATGCTAACCAAACGTCCGAAACTCTCGTTGGCGATTTACGGCGGGTGGGATGAGGTGCATGATGTGTATGCCCTCAAATCGGACAAACTCGTAGCACTTGCCCAAAAACGGCTCAAAGAGGTCAAAATCGACTCCGTTCAGGCGATTCCGATCGATGTATTGGAAGAGATTGCCGAAGAGAGAATAGAGAAAAAAGAGCGCAAAGCGCTCAAAGAATCTCTCGAAGCGAAATACAGTGAAGAAGCGGCGTTTATCCGTCACTACTCTGCGGCATTGATTGACAAACTGGTTCCGATGCAAGAGGTAAATTCCCAAGAACTTTCCGTTTTGGGGGGAGCGCGCAGTGCCGCGATCCAAAAATATCTCATGAAAACACCGGGATTTGAGAAACGGCTGATTCTCAAAGGGATTGAAACCGTGAAAGCTGAAAAATCGGATTCGGTTCCGAACCGATTGGAAATAGTCCTCCCCTAATCTGAGAACATTAACAGAGTCTTAGCAATAAAGTTTTATAATCCCCCCTTTTAGTTTTACAGAAGGGGGCTTAATGCCATTTTCACCCGCCAAGCGCAAAGATACTCTCAGTGGTATCTTTTTTGTTGCTATTTTTGCCGCTGCGGCAACTATGATCGCCGATCTTTCGGTGATTAAAAACCTCGGAATCTCTCCCCTCGTCGTCGGGATTGTTCTGGGGATTTTTTATGCCAATACCCTCCACTCGAAAACTCCGACGGGATGGGAAGGGGGGATCACCTTTTCGGGTAAAAAGATTCTCCGTTTTGCCATTGTATTTTACGGTTTTCGGATCACGTTTCAGCAAATCGCCGAAGTAGGAATGGAGGGGTTTATGGTCTCACTCATCATGCTCTCTACCACCTTTGTCCTCGGAACCTATCTAGGGCAAAAGATTTTTAAAATGGATCGCGACACTTCGATGCTCACCGCGTCAGGGGCATCGGTCTGTGGTGCTGCGGCGGTTTTGGCGACTGAGCCTGTCCTAAAAAGTGAGGAGCACAAAGCGGCAATCGCCGTGTCGATGGTGGTTCTTTTTGGAACGATTGCGATGTTTTTATATCCTGCACTCTACAGTGCGGGGGTATTTGCGGGGATGGATGACCGGACGTTCGGTATCTTCGTCGGAGGAACGATCCATGAAGTAGCCCAAGTGGTCGCCGTCGGCGGCGCATACGGCAAAGAGGCGGCGGATGCGGCTGTGATTGTCAAAATGACCCGTGTTATTATGATCGCGCCGATGTTGATCGTATTGGGAATTTATCTCTCTTATGCGGCGAAGAAAAGCGGTAGTGTAGGGGGAGGGGTAAAACTCGTTATCCCATGGTTCGCCGTCTATTTTATCGGTATGGCGGGGGTGAATTCGCTCCTGACCCAATACGGTTCAGCACACGCAGGTGAAGCAGTTGCGACACTTATCGCCTCTACGGTTGCGAATATCAATATTATCGATACCTTCTTGCTCACGATGGCGATGACGGCTCTGGGGATGGGGACTCGCTTTGCGAAGTTCAAAGGTCTTGGTCTTGCACCGCTCTATACGGCAGGGGCAATGTTCGCATGGCTACTCATCGGCGGATATTTCATCACGATGTGGGTTGTGGCAACGTTCTAACTATTGTCTAAGGTCGAAATATTCGACCTTAAGATTTTCTCCTATCTCTTCCGATAGCTCAACGCTTCGAGTACGTGCGTTTTCCCGATGTCGACCGATCCCTCGATATCGGCGATAGTCCGTGCCACTTTTAACACACGGCTCACCGCACGGAACGACAATCCAAATCTCCCTATTGCCTGATCGATCACCTGTTGTGATTCCGGATTTAGCGGGCAATACTGCACAATCTCCGCATCGCTTAGCGCACCGTTAAGAACTTTTTGTCCCCGCCCTTTTTGACGCAAGAATGCTTCTCGTACTTTTTTATGCAGATCTTTTGAGCTTACGCTCGGTTTGTCATGGGGACTTACGGCGTGCATCTGTACGTAGAGATCGATACGATCCAAAAACGGATCAGAGAGGCGGGAGCGGTAGCGAGAGATCTCCAAATCGGTGCATCGGCAGGCTGTCGTGGTACTGAAAAGATTGCCGCAAGGGCAGGGGTTCATCGCCCCCACGAAGAGAAAATTGGCATCATACGTCACTTTGGCGTTGACACGGGAAATTCGGATATGGCGATCTTCGAGAGGTTCACGGAGTGCTTCGAGTACCGTTTTGGAAAAGTGCGGCAACTCATCAAAAAAAAGGATTCCCCCATGTGCCAAACCCACCTCCCCAATTTGGGCTTTGTGCGTACCTCCACCGAAAATACTCGCTCCTGTAGAGGAGTGATGGGGGGATCTGAAAGGTCGTGAGGGGGTAAAGGTCGGCTCTTTCCCCTCCAGAATTTCGAGCTTGGCGCACTCCAGCATCTCATCGTTATGGAGTGGGGGCATGATATGTACCAGCCTTTTGGCGATCATCGATTTTCCGCTTCCTGGTGACCCTTCCAACAGTAGGTTATGCATCCCTGCCGCAGCGATTAATGCGGAGCGTTTAGCGTGTTCTTGCCCTTTGATATCGATAAAATCGAGAGGATAGTGTTCGTGAAAATAGTATTTGGACTCGCTATGGATAAGGTGGTTAAAATCAAACGTGCCGATATGGGCTTGTGCTTCGGGCAGCACTTCGGCACGTAGAAGGTTGAGTGTTTCGGTGAGGGTATTTACTCCGTAAAATGTGATATTGGGAATTTTAGAGAGTTTCGGGAGGCTGATGGCGGGGACAATCGCGCGGGTAATCGCCCCTTGGTTTGCAAGAGAGAGGATGATAGGGTAGAGGAGGGTGTTTTCGGTAACACTCCCATCCAACCCCAATTCCCCAAAAACATACCAATCCGACAAATCCCCCTCATAATTTCCCAAAGCGATCAACGCGGCGATGGGGAGATCAAAATGGGACCCCTCTTTACGCAAATCACTTGGGGCGAGATTGACGGTGAGCCGCTTGGGGGGAAAAGTGAATTCGTTGCTCAGCAGTGCCGATTTCACCCGCTCTTTGGATTCGGTGATGGCGGTATTGGCCATTCCGACGATGGTAAAGGCGGGTAACCCTTTGGTCGCCGTGAATTGAACCTCGACACTTTTGGCATCGATTCCCTCAAACGTTGCGCACAGTAACTGTTTCATGTTAATAATCCAAAATATTATTTAACAATAATTGTAGCAAATACAAGGGGGAGAATCACAAATATTGCATTTTGCAATATTTATAGAGGGTTATTTTTTCTCTTTGAGGGCTTTTTTATACTCTTTTTCAAATTTCTTGCGGCGGTTGTAGGTGAGTTTTTCGATAAAAAGTTTACCCTCAAGATGGTCAATTTCGTGCTGAATCGCAATGGCGAGCAATTCGGAGGCTTCGAGCACGCACGCTTCGCCGTGACGGTTTTGGTAGTGGAGCGTAAGGGTCTCAAAACGCTCAACATCCTCATAAAATCCCGGAACGCTCAAGCACCCCTCCTGATATATCACCGTCCCTTGGGGATTATGGATCATCGGATTGATAATCTCAATCAGATTTTCTTTGGGTTGGTTCCCCTCATCATCGGGGATGCAGAGGATAAGGGCTCGGATCGGATTGGCAACTTGTATAGCGGCCAAGCCGATGCCGTTGGAGCTGATCATAGTCTCAAACATATCATCAAGAAAGCGGTGCAAAAGATGATCAAACTGCGTAACCTCTACAGAGCGTGTTTTGAGTTGTTTATTGGGGTAGGTGATAATCGGGAGAATCATAGGAACCTTACGGATTACAGACGTTAAAGCGTGCAGAGGAGTCGTTATCGGCATTTTCCATGGCATTCAAGGTGCAGACAAGCGTTTGTTCCACTCCGGTAGCAGCATTCAATTCGGCGACACCGATAGCGATACGAAGTTGAACCTCTTGTTCCGCGAGGAAAAAGTTACTGGAGGCAACAAGATCATAAAGACGTTCTGAAGCCCGTTTTGCACTTTCGATATCGGTGTGTTTGAGTACCATAGCAAAAATTCCCTCACCGTAATGGGCGACAATATCGCTCCGTCGGGAGGTTTTGAGAAGAAGGCGCGCAACGGTTCGGATCATGAGCTGTTTTGCTTTTTCGCTTTGCATGGTGTTGGCGGTTGCATTGGAGAGACGGACCGTTATGAGTGAACTCTTGTGTTTGAACTCATCGATCAGATTGCGCTCTTGTTCAAGTTTTGAGATGAGATAACGTTTGTTGTAAACGCCGTATTGGTTATCGAAAATCGTCTCATGTTCCACCTGTTTGACGATGGTTGCGGTCTCTTCATAGATGGTTTTCATATGAGAGACTTGTTTTTTCAAAATGCCGCTGAGTTTACTGACATCGCCGCTGAGGGACGACAACAGATCGTTTGCCCCCGCAAGAGAAGGGACATTTCTGATCTCTTCGCTCCGTTTTTCGAGAATTTTATCCATCAAAGAGATATTTTTATAGAGAGTGGCACTGAGCTGGAGGATACTTTTGACTGAAGAGAACCCTTGTTTGAGGGTTTTTTCAAGTTCAATACTTTTTTCGCTCTGATCATCCTCTTCAAATTCTAAAATGGAACCGATTTGACGGCGTAAACTTTCGCTTTTCTCATCCAAAATACGGTCGAAATAGAGGGCAAAATTGTTGGGAGTAGGGGGGAGATTATCGGAAATAAGGGCGGTGAGAACCTCTTTGGCAAATATCTCCAAATCGCTGGTAGGATCACCGAGCGCTCCGGCGCTGATCATTCCCCCTTCGATGGGAGAGGCGCTCTTTTGGGCGCTTTGCCGTTGTGAACGTTTGAGATCACTGAGTCCTGCCATCCGATTCGCCTTTATTTCTCTTCTTTTTCTTTTTGGATCAATACTTCGTCAATGATACCATAGGTTACCGCTTCGGCGGCTGACATGAAATTATCACGGTCGGTATCTTTTTCGAGTTTTTTGACGGTTTGTCCGCAGTTAGCTGCCAAAATCTCGTTGAGTTCCGCTTTCATACGGAGAATCTCTTTAGCTTGAATCTCGATATCGGTCGCTTGACCTTGAGCACCGCCGAGAGGCTGATGAATCATGATACGTGCGTGAGGGAGGGCGTAACGCTTGCCCTTAGTCCCTGAACTGAGCAAAAACGCCCCCATCGATGCCGCTTGACCGATACAGATTGTGCACACATCGGGGCGGATATAGTTCATCGTATCAAAGATCGCCATACCCGAAGTGATAACACCTCCCGGAGAGTTGATGTAAAAGTAGATATCTTTGGTCGGATCTTCCGCTTCCAAAAATAACAACTGCGCTACGATAGAAGAGGCTACTTGATCGTGCACTTCACCGCTGAGCATGATGATACGGTCTTTGAGAAGGCGGGAGTAGATATCGTACGATCTCTCTCCACGGCCGGTTTTCTCGATAACGTATGGGATGTAGCTCATCGGGCTTACTTGATCTTGTCGTTGAGCAATTTGCTAAGGACGCGATCTTCGATCATCGCCATTTGGATCGCCGGTAGGTAGCCTGATTCTTGGTAGTGTTTGTAAACTGCCGCAGGATCTTGACCCATTTGCATCGCTTCGTAGTAGATGGTTTGGAGAAGCTCTTGCTCGCCAACGGTGATGTTTTCCGCTTTTGCCAACGCATCTACGATAAAGGTAGCTTTTACCGCGCGGCACGCATCGTCACGGAATGTTTCACGCATCGCTTTTACTTTTTCTTGGTCATTTCGGAGATCTTCGAGTTCCGCTTCGCTAAGTTCGCGTGCTTTTTTGTTGAGTGCCATATCCATCTCTTGTTCAACAATGAACTCAGGGAGATCGATGGTGAACGCGCTCACGAATGTTTCCATCAAATTCGGTTTGAGCTCGTCGTTGTATTTGACGCTCATCGCTTCGCTTTCTAACTGCTCTTTTACTTTTTCTTTAAGCATTTCGACGCTTGCATCTTCATAACCCGGAAGCATTTTTTTCGCCAATTCTTCATCGATGCTTACTGCTTCTTTGGTTTGAATCGCGTTAACTTTCACTTTGAATTGAGCTGCTTTTCCAGCTAATTTGGCTCCTCCGTAGTTTTCAGGAAAAGTTACATCGATGGTTTTCTCTTCATCTTTTTTCATCCCGATCACTTGGTCTTCAAATCCTGGGATAAATTGGCCGCTACCGAGGCGGAGGCTGAATCCTTCGGCTTTTCCACCCTCGAACGCTTCGCCGTCAACGAACCCTTCGAAATCGATCAACGCCGTATCGCCGCTCACCAATGCGCGGTCTTCTTCAACATTTACCAATGGTGCTTGAGCAGATGCTAGCTCTTCGATACGTTTGGTAATCTCTTCGTCGCTGATGGAGGGTTTTGCTACTTCAGGAACCATTGCCGCGTAATCGCCAAGTTCGATTGCCGGGCGGGTAGCGATGATTACTTCAACATTGATACCGTCATCGGTTTTTTCAAATTTAGCAATTTGCGGTTCACCGATCAGTGTGTCGGCAGCAATTTCCATCTCTTTGAGCCCTGCGTTCAAAAGATCACGAAGCGCTTGTGCTTCAGCGTCTTGAACCAAACGGTCACCGTATTGTTTTTTGACCGCACTTACCGGTACTTTACCTTTACGGAAACCGGCAATTTTTGCCTCTTTAGAGAGTTGGTTGGCAATTTTTTCGATATTTGAATCGATGGTATTGCGTGTGATGGCTGCATTGATTTTCGCGTTAGCTGAGTCAATTTTATTGGTTGTAATTTGCATTGAATCCCTTTGTTGACGTCTCTGTATTAGACTAAATGGTGGCAATAATATCCAAAAAGGGTTAATTATTCGCTGAATCAAAATAAAAGCAAAGCTCTGATAAAGTAATAAGAGAAATATAATTTTTGGAAGAGAATCGATGTCAAACACGAAACAGCAACAAGATTTTGAAGAAGCGGTCAAAACGATGATCCGCTATGTCGGCGAAGATGTTGACCGCGAAGGGCTTTTCAAAACCCCGCATCGGGTTCTCAAAGCGTATGAATTTATGTTCGGCGGGTACAAAGAAGACCCTCAGACTATTTTGAATTCGGCGATGTTCCAATCCTCAAACGACGAAATGGTTTTGGTAAAAGATATCGAATTTTACTCCACGTGCGAACACCATTTGCTCCCGATCATCGGTCGGGCACATGTAGCGTATATTCCGAATGGAAAAGTGGTCGGCCTCTCCAAAATTCCCCGCGTTGTGGATGTATTCGCACGACGTATGCAAATCCAAGAGCAGCTTACCGAGCAAATTGCCGATGCTTTGATGGAAGCCGTTGAACCTAAAGGGGTCGCGGTAGTGATCCAAGCACGCCATATGTGCATGGAGATGCGCGGGGTGGAAAAAATCTGCTCTACAACGACGTCAAGTGCTTTGAGAGGATTGTTTAAAAAAGATGAAAAAACGCGGAGCGAATTTTTCAGCCTCATCAACTCTTCGAGCGGGAACCGATATTAAGCTATGCCGCTCAAAGCCCTCCGTCAACGTTTAGGAGCTGAAAAGCTCACCACCGTATTCGGTACGGTCACGAAAATCAGCCCGACCGTCATCATAGCCGAAGGACTCCATGTGAGTATCGGCGATACGGTGGTGATGGTTTCGGAAACAAGCGGTGCCGAAGCGTTGGGGATGGTGAGCGAAGTGGAGCGGAACCGTTTTTTCATCACCCCGTTTCGCTTTGTTGAGGGGTTTCGGGCAGGAGATAAGGTCTATCCGAATCAAAGCGGTATGATGATCGAGGTAGGGGACGGATTGCTCGGACGGGTTGTCGATCCGTTTATGAACCCGATTGACGGCAAAGGTTCTATCGGCGGAACCCATCTCGAATCGATTATTAAGGCTCCCATCGCCGCGATGAAGCGGGGGATGATCGATGAACCGTTCAGTGTCGGGGTTAAAACGATCGACGGGCTTCTGACGTGCGGAAAAGGGCAAAAGCTCGGTATCTTCGCCGGAAGCGGGGTTGGTAAATCGACGCTCATGGGGATGATCGTCCGAGGGGCCGATGCTCCGATCAAAGTGGTCGCTCTCATCGGAGAACGGGGACGAGAGGTTCCGGAGTTTATCGAAAAAAGTCTCGGCGGCAATTTGGAAAACACCGTTTTGGTAGTCGCGACGAGTGATGATTCGCCGCTGATGCGTAAATACGGGGCGTTCAGTGCGATGAGCGTTGCGGAGTATTTTAAAGCCCAAGGGAAAGATGTTCTCTTTATGATGGACTCGGTGACCCGGTTTGCGATGGCGCAGCGGGAGATCGGGCTGGCTTTGGGCGAGCCCCCCACCTCAAAAGGGTATCCCCCCTCGTCGTTGACGTTATTGCCTCAGCTGATGGAGCGTGCGGGGAAAGAGGAGGGGAATGGTTCGATCACCGCCTTTTTTACGGTACTCGTCGAGGGGGATGATATGTCCGATCCGATTGCTGACCAGTCTAGATCGATTTTGGACGGCCACATCGTCCTTTCCCGTGAATTGACCGATTTTGGGATCTATCCTCCGATCCATATCCTCAACTCCGCTTCGCGTGTTATGAACGATATAATCTCTCCCGAACACTTTGCCGCCGTCCGCCGTTTCCGCCGTCTCTATACACTATTAAAAGAGAATGAGATGTTGATTCGTATCGGCGCCTATGTACGCGGAACCGATAAAGAGCTCGATGAAGCGATAGGCAAAAAAGAGAAGATGGAGGCGTTCCTCTCGCAAGGGGCAAAGTTCAAAAGCGATTTTAACGAAACGGTCGATCAGCTCATTGCATTGATGGGGAATTGACCTTTTCCTTAAACACTCCTAAATATAAAAAACCCTTAAGGTTAGTATAACGTCGTTTGCACTATTATCCCAAAAGTTAAACAAGAGTAATTTACTCTTTTATTATCGAGGAGCATAACATGCACGTCTATTTAGACAATAACGCGACGACAATGGTTGATCCTGCCGTTGTTGAAGCGATGATCCCGTTTTTCAGTGAAATCTACGGGAACCCGAACTCGCTTCACCGTTACGGAACGGCATCCCATCCGGCCATTACCAAAGCGATCAATCAGATGTATAAAGCGATCAACGCAAGCGATAACGATGATATCATCTTTACTTCGTGCGCGACCGAATCGAACAACTGGGTTTTGAAATCGGTATGGGTCGATAAAATCCTTAACGGTGACAAAAATCATATCGTCACCACCGAAGTGGAACACCCATCTGTCCTCTCCACCTGTAAATTCCTCGAAGAGCAGGGGGTCAAAGTGACCTATCTGCCGGTGAATGATCAGGGAATCGTAGAGGCGCATACGCTTCGCAGTTTCATCACCGACAAAACGGCGTTGGTCTCGGTCATGTGGGCGAACAACGAGACGGGGATGATTTTCCCGATCAAAGAGATTGGTCAAATCTGTAAAGAACGGGGTGTATTATTCCACACCGACGGCGTTCAAGCGGTCGGCAAAATCCCCGTCGATATGCAAGATGTTCACGTCGATTTTATGTCGATGTCGGCGCACAAGTTTCACGGTCCCAAAGGGATCGGAGCCCTCTACATCCGCAACTCAGAAGCCCTTACGCCGCTGCTGCATGGCGGAGAGCATATGGGAGGTCGCCGTTCGGGGACATTGAACGTCCCTTACATCGTTGGGATGGGACAAGCGATTGAGCTTGCGACCCAAAACATCGAAGAAAAAATGGCAAGTATCCGTGTCAAGCGGGACCGTTTGGAAGATGCATTGTTGGCTGAACTCAGCGACGTGATGGTTGTAGGGAACCGTGAAAACCGTACCCCTAATACGATTTTGATCTCGATTCGCGGTGTTGAGGGTGAGGGGATGCTATGGGATCTCAATAATGCTCTTATCGGTGCATCGACAGGATCGGCCTGTGCCTCTGAAGATCTTGAAGCCAATACCGTTATGCTCGCTATCGGAGCTGATCATGAATTGGCCCATACCGGAATTCGTCTCAGTTTGAGCCGTTTTACGACTGACGAAGAGATCGATTACGTCATTGGAAGTTTTAAAAATGCGGTCAACCGTTTGCGCGCTATTTCCAGCTCGTATGCGAAAGTGCAACCAACACCGGGCGGTGAAGCAGCCGCGTGCGGAATTCACCACTAAGGAAACAATTATGGCAAAAAATGATCTATTGGGTGGATCTCTTTGGGATCAATACTCTAATAAAGTTACAACATTGATGAACAACCCCCAGCATCAGGGGGAGATTACCGAAGAAGAGGCAACAGCGGCAGGACACAAACTGATCGTTGCCGATTTTGGTGCGGAGAGCTGTGGGGATGCAGTACGTTTGTACTGGGAAGTTGATCCTGCAAACGATGTCATCGTTAACTCGAAATTTAAAAGTTTTGGATGCGGTACGGCAATCGCGAGTTCGGATATGATGACCCAGCTGTGTATCGGTAAAACGGTTCAGGAAGCGGTTAAAATCACCAATATCGATGTCGAAATGGCGCTTCGCGATACCCCTGACGTTCCGGCGGTACCACCCCAAAAAATGCACTGTTCGGTTATGGCGTACGACGTTATCAAAAAAGCGGCAGGGCTCTATCTTGGGGTCGATGCGGCAAGTTTTGAAGATGAGATTATCGTCTGTGAATGTGCCCGTGTCAGCCTCGGGACGCTTCGCGAAGTAATTAAGCTCAACGATCTTAAAACCGTTGAGCAAATCACCGATTACACCAAAGCGGGCGGATTTTGTAAGTCTTGTATCAAACCGGGCGGACATGAAGCGCGTGAGTACTATCTTGTCGATATTCTCGCCGATGTCCGTGCCGAAATGGATCAAGAGAAAATGCGCGCGGCTGCCGATGCGGGAAGTCACGGTGATTTTGAAGCAATGACTTTGGTTCAGAAAATCAAAGCGATTGACAGTGTCGTAGATGAGTCTATTCGTCAGTTCCTGATCATGGATGGCGGAAATATGGAGGTCATCGATATTAAAGATTCACCCGATTATATCGATGTCTATATTCGTTATTTGGGAGCGTGTTCGGGGTGCGCGAGTTCGAGTACGGGGACATTGTACGCTATTGAAGCGACACTCAAAGAGAAACTTTCACAGAAAATCCGCGTTCTTCCTATCTAAGTTCTTTTTTGTCCTTTTCTTTTTAGAAAAGAAAAGAACGAAAAGAAAATCCCCCTCACCCCAGAACGCTGGCGGTACGCTTCACCCTTCGGCGAGCGACCTTGCTCTTGGTATGGTGTGAGGGCAAAACATTTATTTAAAATTTAGAAATTTTTATCAAACCAATCTGCGACCTGAGACCGAATCGTATGTCTCAATTGAATCCCCGCAATAAAATTATTATGTTGTGCCTTATTGAGCAAACTCACCAGTGCATTGCGCCGTTTTGAGAGGAACGGATGGTCAATCTGCCCAGGATCGCCCATAATGACGAGGCGGGTTTCATCCCCCATCCGTGTACCGATTAGTTTGAGGGTGGCGTTGGTCATGTTTTGCGCTTCATCGATGATGACGAATTTACGCGAAATAGTCGTACCGCGCAGGTGAGCGATATCCATTGTCTCGATATTGTACTTTTTCATAAACACTTCGGTGGCATTTTCCCTCTTGACCGAGTTGGTGTTCCCCGTATATTCGACGCGGGCATCGATGGAGCGTTTGCTTTGGTGCTCGATCGTGAAATTGACAGCAGAGTAGAGAGGATACATGAAATATCCCAGTTTCTGCTCCTCATCCCCTTTTCGAAAACCGAGTTCTGCCGCCTGATCGTTGGAGGTGACAGTATTACGGGCATACACGATCCCCTCGACGATCCCCTCTTCCACCAACTCGAGTCCGGCTTGCAATGCGACGAGCGTTTTTCCCGATCCGGTAGAACCGGAGACGACGGTGACGTAGTTTTGGGGATGGGTCATCATTGCATAATAGAATTTTTGTTCTAGATTGAGGGGGCGTACCAGTTCTTCGCTAAAGTACTCACCGAAACGTCGGTCGAAATCGCACCATTCGATCTGATTATTGAAACAAAACGCGTGGCGTTGAATTCCCGTTTCGTACATTTCCGATGTCGTGCTGAGCGCTTTTTGGACAAAGGTGATCTGATCGAAATTGTGGTGTTCCGCATCAGCGGGTAGTGCGGGCGTCTCTTCGTATTCGTAGGTATAGGTAAAATCGATTTGCTCCGGTGCTTCGACGCTGCTGTTACGGATGCTTTGGGTCTGAATCCCCCGAATTTCGGCGGCAATCCGAAACGACATATCGTTGGTGAGAAGGATCAGATCATAATCATCGGCGATTTCACCGATTTTGGCATCATTGATCCCTTTGGGCTCCGTAAAGTTGTGCGAAATCCGGTAGTTTTCACGATGAACAATATAGAGGTTGATGAGATTTGCCTCTCCTCCGTGCAAAGAACGGTCGAAATTGAGGGCTAGACGGTAGTAGCGGTCATATTTAGAAGCCTCCATGTCGGCATGGTTACGAACGCATTCGGGTAGTTCGATAAAACTGATCGGTTCACCCCATGCCGCGTCGGCAAGACGGAAAAATTCCCGTGCCTGAAACCCCGCTTCGGAGCGCATATCGTCTTTTTTGCTGTTGAGTTCGGCTAAAACGATGTTGGTGATAACGACACCGTTCTGATTTTCATCGCTGATGCGTAAAATGTTGGTTGGATCATCCAAAATGACGGAAGTATCGAGTAGGTAACAGTTTTGAGTGGTACTTTTCACAAAGAACCCTTTGATTAGGAATTCTTTATGGTAGTGAAAAGAAGCTTAAAGATAATAAGAGGTGAGCCCATTCATCGTTCGCCCCATATTGAGGAGAACCATATCGGCGATCACGAGTGCTGCCATCGATTCGGCAACGACGGAGCCGCGCACCGCAACGCAGGGATCGTGCCGTCCTTTGAGGGAGACGTTGACCTTTTCGTTAGAGGTGGTAATGCTCTCCTGATCGATAAAGATCGAAGGGGTAGGTTTGAAATGGACTCGCACCAGGATATCGTCACCGTTGCTCATGCCGCCGAGGATGCCGCCGGAATGGTTGGTTTTGAACCCTTCAGGGGTGATCGGATCGTTGTTTTGGCTGGCAAGAAGTTCTGCGCTGTGGATCCCCTCGCCGATTTCGACCGCTTTGACGGCATTGATCCCCATCATCGCTTCGGCCAGTACAGCATCGAGTTTGTAATAGAGTCCTTCACCCAACCCGATCGGAAGACCGCTGATTTTGACCGTAGCCACCCCTCCGACCGAATCATGAGCGTTTTTGGCTTCCAAAATAGCCTCTTTTTGAGCCTCTTCAACGTTTGGATCAAGGGCATAAATCGGGCTGTTTTGTGGATAGTTAAAATCAAGAGCCGTTGCTTCAATCCCGTGAATGGCACTGATCCCGCTTGCAAACTCGATCCCCAGAGATTTGAGCATCAGTTTGGCAACCGCTCCTCCGGCTACACGTGCTGCCGTTTCGCGCGCGGATGAGCGTCCGCCGCCGCGATAATCACGCAGACCGTATTTGTGAAAATAGGTAAAATCGGCATGTCCCGGACGGAAAATATCTTTGACGTTGGAGTAATCACCGCTTTTTTGGTCAGTGTTGTAGATCACCATCATGATCGGGGTTCCGGTGCTTTCCCCCTCGAATACGCCGCTGAGGATTTCGACACAATCGGCCTCTTTGCGGGCGGTGGCAAATTCGTTTTGTCCGGGTTTACGACGGTCAAGTTCGCTTTGAATAAAGGCTTCATCGATCGCGAGTCCCGCCGGAACACCGTCGAGTACACATCCAATCGCTTTGCCGTGGGACTCACCGAAAGTGGTGATCGTAAAACGTTCCCCGAACCGATTCATTTGAGCTCCTTGCTTAACATTTCAAGAGCGATTTGTGCCGCTTCCTGCTGAGCGTGTTTTTTACTTTTACCGCACGCTGAAGCATACCGTTTTCCATCGATGATGACGGCCACTTCAAACTCTTTTTTATGGTCAGGGCCGTGGGCGGCGATCAGCTGATACTCCGGAGTGGTGCCATAGTGGGCTTGGGTCAGCTCTTGGAGCGAAGTTTTGTAATCTTTGAAGAGCGAATCGAGTGAAATATCGGGATGTACCAATTCAAGGAGGCTAATCGTGATCTCTTGGACTTTTGAGAGCCCCGTTTCAAGATATATTGCCCCCATCACCGCTTCAAACGCATTGGAGAGGAGTGAGCTTTTGGTACGGCCGTTGTTGTTCTCTTCGGCATTGGAGAGGTAGATATACTCTCCGAGATTGAGATGGTTCGCCAATGCGGTAAATCCATCTTCATTGACTAAAGAGGCGCGCATTTTGGAGAGTTTCCCCTCATCGTAGGTACGAAATTTTTTAAAGAGGTATTCGCCGACGATCAGATCGAGGACAGCGTCTCCTAAAAACTCCAAGCGCTCATTATTGTAGGGCTGTTTGTAGCTTTTATGCGTCAGCGCTTCAATAAGGAGCTCTTTGTTTTGAAAGGTGTACCCTAACCGTTCTTGCAGGGCTTGTAGATCATTCATGTGCTATTCAATCCTTTTTTTTATTTTAACACGAATCGGGAGCAAAGCCCCCAATTCTACGCTAACGCTGAGTTCTCTTCGGCAGAGAGCCTTGGCGCTTTAGTTTAAAGCGCTTTTAAACTTTTCCGCCTCATCGCGGGCGATAACGTCGCACCGTTCGTTTTCGGGATGACCGTTATGTCCCCGTACCCAGACTCCGTGAATCTTGTGGGGGTGCGAAACGCGGAGATACTCCTGCCAGAGATCGGGATTTTTGACTTTGGCGAAGTTGCGTTTGACCCACCCCTCCAGCCATTCATTGATCCCTTTGATCACGTAGCTGGAATCGGAGATTATGGTAACGTCACAGGGCTCTTTGAGAGCACGGAGCCCCTCGATTACCCCCAGCAGTTCCATCCGATTGTTGGTCGTATGGGCTTCTCCGCCGCTGATGATCCGCTCTTTGTCGCCGTAGCGGAGAATCGCACCGTATCCCCCTGGTCCCGGATTACCCAGTGCCGAGCCGTCACTGAAGAGAGTTATTTTCTTCAAACCGTTCCTTTGTGAGGCTCATAATCGTCTCTACGCTATCGATCGCATGGCAGTGGGGACATCGGTGAAACGGCAAAAAGGAGACCTGTTTGCACTCGTGGCATCCGTATTCGAATTGCAATGTCGCTTTTGTCACGCCGCATCGACGCAGAGTGATGAGGGTATCGAGTTCGAAAACACTGCTCCCCTCCGCCAGAGCGACGGAGCCTTTTGCGCTATAGAGTTCACGCAGATAGGCGTTGGATGCAATTATATCCAAATCAAGATTCTCATCTGCTATCCGCCATAACACATCACTGAGCCGTTCGCTGAGCGACTGATCGAAACAGCTCCATCCCAGAGCAGGACGATAGAGGAAGAGCCATTCAAAAATCATATAACCCATACGATGATGGGTCTCGTAGAGTTGAATCAGTCGTGTTGCTTTTTCATCGATTCCAACCGTATTGTCGGCAAGCAAGAGTCGGCACTCTAAATAGAGCCGTTCGCTTTGCGTATCCGAAGAGAGCTCTTCGAGCGATTCCATCACTTCGAGGGCTTTATCGTATTGTTGCAGATGCTCATAGATTAGAATGAGATGGCGCAGAGCTTGGGGGGTACGGGGCGCGTTACTCAGAATTTGGAGAAAAGTTTGACGCGAACGCTCTAAAAATCCTGCTTTAAAAAAGCTTTTTCCGAGCAGTAAAAGGGCATCTTTTTGGAAAAGGGGATCACGGTTTTTCGAGAGGAGGGCGTGGTAGATCTCCACACTTTTTTCATAATTGCCTTGATGTTCGAAACTTTGTGCCAACAACAGCCACGATTCACTGGTGAGTGAATTGCTTTGAACCTGTTCGGAGAGTTTTTCCCCCTCCTCAAGAGATTCGAATTTTCCCAAAAATGATTCGAGATCACGGTGTTCTTTGGATGTTTTGTATCTTCCCCACCAGTAACTCAAAAATGAGAGGAGAAAGAGGAGGATAAAAAAGAGAACGATGCCAAAAAGGGGATCGCGAAATTCAATAAAAAAAGTATCCATAGGGGTATTATAGCTTTTGATACGTTATTTCGAGGATAGTTCGATTTTTGGGATCGATGGTATAGATAATCTGAGGGGATGAAGGATCGGTACAGCGTCCACTCTCACAGAGAAATCCTTTCTCTTTGAGAGGTTCATTGATCGCTTGATTATAGCCATCTTTGATGAGCGGGGAGAGGATATGGATGGAGTCGATCTTTTTCCCGCTTCTATCGGAGACGACATGTGCCAACAGGGTACCTTCACGTTTGATTTGGTAGATGGAGGCTTCATTGGACGAGGAGACGGCACTGAGCTTTTCGATCTCAAATCCGACCATCAATGTCGGGATTTGATCGATCGGTGTTTCAGGGTGGATCGCACCCAACCCTTCTTGGGTGATAACGAGAGGGTACGGGAGTGTTGAGGCGGGTTCAGAACATCCGCTCAAGAGCCATACTATGAGGATAGAGAGGTAGCGCATTAAAAAATCCTCTCCACCATGAGCTGAATAGAGACCCGCCCGTTCCACTCATTTTTATTGACGGTGTAGCTGCATGACATTTTTTTATTCTCCGGACACTCCAATGTCCGCCGAAACGCGATGAGTTCGAGGGTTTTGGGGCTGAAGTGAGACGGACGGAGCTCTAAACGGCTATGGGACTGATCTTGACCGAAAAGTTTAATGGCGACGACATCGGCTTCACGGAGGAGAAATTTCGGGCGGGGATTCCCCTCTCCGTAAGGTTCAAATTGTTCCAGAAGCTCCAGCAGCTGAAAGTTGATCGATTCGTGTGACAGTTCCCCGACTATATCGTTGTGGGGGATAAAATCCTCAGGAGCTATGTGTCGGGCGGCTTTGTTGATCCCCGCTCTGAACGCTTCTACGTTTTCGATACTCATGGAGAGACCTGCCGCCATTTTATGCCCGCCGAATTTTCCGAGCAGATGTTCTTGGGATTTGATAAGGGTGTAGAGATCGACATTGCCGATGCTCCGACCGGACCCTTTGGCGATGCCGTTATGGATACTGAGAACGATCGCGGGTTTTTGAAAGTGGCTTACCAGCCGTGAAGCGACAATTCCCACAACCCCTTCATTCCAGTGCTCACCCGCGACAACGATCACCCTATCCTCAGGATGGACACACGTCATCGCCTCAGCGGTATTTTGCGCTTCAGTCTCTTTGCGCAGGGTATTGAGCTGTGTTAAAAGTTCAAACTGATGATACGCTTTATCGACACTCTGGGCAAGGAGAAATTCCAAAGCGATGGAGGCGTCTTCGAGACGCCCCGCCGAATTGATACGGGGGGCGATTTGAAACGCGATATCTTCAGAAGAGATGCTGGAACGTCCCAGAAAATCTCGGATGAGGGTGAACGGGGCAAGGGGGGAACTTTGCATCATCTCCAATCCGGTACGGACGATGGAGCGGTTGATCCCAACCAGCGGCATGACGTCGGCGATAACGGCAAGGGCTAAAAACGGGAAAAATTGGCGCATGTCAATGGAGAGGTTCAGCTCTTGTTTGAGCATCCCCATCAACAGCCATCCCACCTGCGCCCCGCAAATTTCTTTGAACGGATAGGGACAATCACTTTGTTTGGGATTGATGATGGCGTAGGCATTGGGAAGGAGGTCGCCGGGGGTATGGTGATCGGTGATGATCAGATCAATCCCTCTCTCGCGGCACACTTGCGCCGCCTCAATGGCGTTGATACCGTTGTCAACGGTAAAAATAACCTCGGCATCGAGCCGTTCGAGTACATTTTTAGAGACACCGTACCCGTCTCTAAAACGGTTGGGTATCGTTGTAACAAGAGGGTAGGGGATGAGGTCAAAGAATCGTTTGACGATAGCGGTCGAGGTGACGCCGTCCACATCATAATCTCCAACGAGGGCAATCCGTTCACGGTTGCGAATCGCATCCGCAAGCCGTGCAGCCCCTTTTTGGGCATCTTTGAGAAGTGATGGGTGGGGTATGTCCGAGAGTTTTTCACTTTGCGCCTCAAAGCGGCGGGCTAAAAAACTCTCGAGTGCAGAGTGATCGAGAAGGGGAACCTCAGGCAGGGTTGGCATTCTCAAATGTTGCCTTTACAAATCCGAGAATCGATGCATTAGGGCTTTGGAGGCGTGAGGTAAACTCAGGGTGGAACTGTACCCCCAAAAACCATGGATGAGCAGGGATCTCAACTGCTTCGATTAGTCCGTGAGACTCTCCGGTTACGAGCATTCCCGCTTTTTCGAGCGCTTCACGGTAGGTCGGATTGGCTTCGTAGCGGTGGCGGTGGCGCTCATAAATCAGCGCTTCGCCGTTATAGGCGGCACGAAGTTTCGATCCCTCTTTGGTTTCACACGGATACTCGCCCAGACGGAGTGTTCCCCCCATTGGTGAATGATGGGTACGAAGCTGTGTTTCTCCCGATTGGTCGATGAAGTTATCGATCAAATAGATCATCGGGTGAGTGGTCGTCGGGTTAAACTCGATAGAGTTGGCATCCTCATATCCGAGGACATTGCGGGCGTACTCGACGATCGAGAGCTGCATCCCCAAGCAGATACCCAAATACGGGATTTTATTCTCACGAGCGTAGCGGATCGCCTGAATTTTTCCCTCAACACCGCGATTACCGAAACCGCCGGCAACAAGAACCGAATCACAATCGGCCAGCAGCGCTTCAGCCCCCTGCGTTTCGATTTTTTCGGAATCGACCCAGTTGATTTGGACACGGGTATCGAGATGGGCTCCGGAGTGGATAAGCGCTTCGATGAGTGATTTATACGACTCTTTGAGCTCCAAATATTTACCTACAAAACCGATCGTGACGAGGTGTTTAGGGGAGACGATTTTTTTGACCAAAGAGTCCCATTGTTCCATATCGGGTTTGAGTTCTCCGAGTGAGAGCTCTTTGGCGATCGGAGCAAGGATATTTTGTTGCAAAAAGCTGAGCGGTACAGCGTAAATCGTTTGCTCATCCATCGCTTCAATGATACTGTCGTTGCTGACATCACACGCGAGGGCGAGCTTTTTCTTGAACGTTTTAGGAAGGCGCTCTTCGCTGCGGGCGATGATCATTTGCGGGGTGATACCGATACGGCGGAGCTCCTGCACTGAGTGTTGGGTCGGTTTGCTTTTGTGCTCACCCGCCGCTTTGATAAACGGAATAAGGGTGACATGGATAAAAAACGTCCCCTCAACCTCGTCATCGTGTTTCATCATCCGGATTGCTTCCATGTACGGCAACCCTTCGATATCTCCGACGGTACCGCCGAGTTCGACGACGAGGATCTCGTGCCCCTCACCCGCTTTTTTGATACGATCGACGATCTCTCCGACGATGTGAGGGACGACTTGGATCGTTTGACCCAAATATCCGCCGCTCCGCTCACGTTCGATAACGCTGCTGTAGACTTGTCCCGTCGTGAAGTTGCTCGTACGGAGAAACGAAGCGTCGAGAAAACGCTCATAGTTTCCGATGTCGAGGTCGGTTTCGGCACCGTCTTTGGTGACGAAGACTTCACCGTGTTCTAGCGGACTCATGGTTCCGGGATCGACGTTGATGTAAGGGTCGATTTTGAGCATACCCACTTGTTTGCCGGAGTGTTTGAGGAGCGCTCCGATACTGGCAGCTGTGATCCCTTTACCGAGTGAACTCAAAACTCCACCGGTCACAAAAATATACTTGGTCATACGTTTATCCTTACAAGAACGAATCCGAAAAATGGGGTTGAATGGGCGTTTTTGCCCAAAATAGAGCTGTTTTCGTCACTATTATTAAGGAACGTATTATATACTTTGAACACTTATAAAAATGTTTGAAGACAAAAATTTAGTAAGCAATTTTGCGTGGGCTCACCGCCGAGGTGAACTCAGCGTTAGTGTAGCCAATCGGGACGTGTTCCGATGGCGTTAGGAAAAAATGGAATCTGCCCTTTATTACGTCACAATCGCTCTTGGTCTTTCGATTGTGTTAAACCTCATTCTAAAACGGCTGGGGATCTCTCAAATTATCGGATACATCGTTACCGGTGTTACGGTTGCTTATGCCTTCGATCTTCGTCACATGGCCGATTCGCATACGTTGGAGATGATTGCCGAATTTGGGGTAGTCTTTTTGATGTTTACCATCGGGCTTGAGATCTCCTTACAGCGACTCTCAACGATGAAAAACGATGTTTTTTTCAACGGTACATTGCAGGTTCTCCTCTCCTCTTTAATCTTTTTTGTCGTTTCGTATTGGGTGATGGGAGTTTCGTTGGAGACGGCATTGATCGTTTCGATGGCACTATCGCTCTCCTCTACCGCCGTGGTGTTGACCTATCTCAAATCGACCAAAGAGATTGCCCGCCCGTACGGTCAAAAAGCAACCGGTATTTTGATCTTTCAGGACATTGCGGTCATCCCAATTTTGATTTTGATCGGTTTTTTGAGTTCGGATGGTAAAGATATCAGTGAAGTTTTACTTCAAACGACCATTAGTGCGATTGTGATTGTCGGATCACTTTTTATTGTCGGGAAGCGGGTGATGAGTTGGTTACTCCATTTCTCCTCCAGCAGTGAAGTGGATGAATTGTTCATGGGTTCGGTATTGGTAATTGTCGTCGCCTCGTCGCTACTGGCATCGTATGCGGGGTTCACCTATTCGCTCGGGGCATTTGTGGCGGGGATGATTATCGCCGAAACCCGCTATCACCACAAGGTCGAGACCGATATTGCACCGTTTAAAGATCTTTTGTTGGGGACATTCTTTGTAACTGTCGGGATGAAGATCGATCTTGCTTTGTTTACCACTCATGCGCTTGAAATATTTGGGATGCTGTTAGCGGTACTTTTGATCAAAGCAGCAGTAATTTTTGGCGTTGTCCGGATCCATTCGCAGGGAAAAATCGCCTTTAAAACCGCTATCGCCCTCTCTCAGGTGGGGGAATTTTCGTTTGCGATTTTTGCATTGGCGGGAAATTACAAACTGATCCCCTCCGAACTCTCTCAAATACTCGTATTGGTGGTGGTGCTTTCGATTGTCGCAACCCCGTTTATTTTGACGAATCTCTCAAAAATAAGCGGTTACTTTTTTAAAGATATCAGCATTACCGAGACGTTTGCGATGTTACCGGGGCGTAAAAATCATATCATCGTCTGCGGATACGGCGTAGTGGGAAAATTCGTCGCCAAAGCCCTTCGGGCCGAAGGGGTCGATTATGTTGTCGCGGATAACAGCTATAAACATGTCGAAGAGGCACTCAAAGACGGTCAAGAGGTCTATTTCGGAGATATGTCCAAAACCGCTATTTTGGATAAATTGTGTACTAAAGATTCGGTGAGTGTCATCATTACCCTCGATAATTTAGAGAAAAAACGGCTGATATGTGAGAGCATTATCCGTTATGCCCCTCATGTCAAATTAGTGGTCAAAGTGGTGAGTCTGGAAGAGAAACGTGAGCTTCGAGGGCTTCCGATCTCGATTACCATTGACGGAAAAAGAGAGGTTGCCGCACGTCTAGTGAGCGAAGCGTTGTATTGTGATATTGTAAAATAAAGATTTAAAGTGTAAAACGCAATTAAGAAGATTTTTGTTCCGTTACGAGCCACTTCAAATAACGGATCGACCAATCGATATCCTCAATGGCGATATCGATCTCTTCAACCGATTCAGTTAGGTGGCTTTTGAGCTCTTTGAGACGTTGTTTGAGATAGTTTGCCATGTGATAGTAGGTGTTGAGCGAGGTATCGTCTTGGGCTTTGATGATCAGCTCTTCGAGAGTATTAACGAGTTCCTTCTCATTGGGGAAAATATTTCCCGCTTTACGAAGGGTTCGTTGCACCTTTTGGAGGTGAGCCATATCGACTTTGAAGTTTTCGGGATTAGCGGACATTAATTCCCTCGTGATCCCGGTTTGATCGCTTCGCTTCCATCGGCACACAACGGACAATTTTCCGGTGCGTACATCTCAAAATTAAAATCGGCCAATGCGAAAAGAGGTTTGTCGCTTGGGAGTGCACAGTTGGCTTTGCGCTCCAACTCAGACCCTTCCCGCTTGCAGAATCCGCGATTGGCAAGCGCCGCGAAACCAACCACTTCGCCGCCGAGTGCTTCGATAGCCTTTGCCGCTTCCATTGCCGAGCCGCCAGTGGTGATGATGTCCTCACAAATGAGTACTTTTTCGCCTGGAGTGATCTCGAATCCGCGACGGATTTGCATCTCGCCGTTGACCCGCTCTGCGAAAATAGAGCGGACATCGAGTGCCGTAGCCAACGCAAATCCAGCAATCAGACCGCCAAGTGCGGGTGCGCATACGGTATCAATAGCGATACCGTTGTCACGAATTTTGTCTGCAAGTGCATCGGCAAGAAGCTTTGCTGTTTTCGGGTCTTCGAGTACTTTTGCCGATTGGAGATAGTACTGTGAATGGTTCCCCGAACTGAGTTTAAAGTGCCCTTCCAACATTGCGTTGGCGTCGAGATAGATTTGTTTGATATCCATAATCATACCGTCAAGAGTTCTTGCTCTTTGTTTTTGAGCAATTCGTCAATTTTCGCCGTGAATTTGTCGGTGATCTTTTGCACTTTGTCCTGAGCCCCTTTGGAATCGTCTTGGGTGATCAGTTTGTCTTTTTCGAGCACTTTGATTTTATCGTTGGCTTTTTTACGATCATTCCGAACGCCTACTTTGGCATCTTCTGCCATCCCTTTGGCTTTTTTCGCCGACTCTTGGCGTTGTTCTACCGTCATCGGAGGGAAGAAAAGTTTGATCTCGGTTCCGTTGTTGTTCGGATTAACCCCGATATCGGCTTTTTGGATCGCTTTTTCGATGACACTCAGCATCGATTTGTCCCAAGGTGAAATGGTAATTGTCGTTGCATCGGTCGCCAAAACGCTTGCCGCCTGATCTAAGGGTACCATCGAACCATAGCTCTCAACTCGGATGTTATCAAGGATTTTAGTCGTTACTTTTCCGGTACGTAGTGTTCTAAAATCGCTGAGCATGTGATCCACGCTCCCTTGCATCTTCTCTTCACAAAATTGATACACTTCCTCTAGCATCTCTGTCCCCTTTCGATTATTTGGTAATGTTGGTATCGTTCACAATGTTGATGGTCGGTGCGGCGACATCAGTTTTTTCAATCATCGCATCAACAACCGAAGCATTTTTTTGTTGGGCATAAAAATATCCCAGAGCAATCGTGTTAACCACGAAAACAAATCCGAGGAAAAAGGTCACTTTCGCTAAAAAGCTTCCCGGTCCTTTGGCTCCGAAGACCGATTCGTTTGATCCGCTGTAGGCACCTAAACCGATACTGGAGCTTTTTTGAAGCAATACCGCGATGGTGATCATAACGACCAAAACGATCTGCACGATGAGCAGTATACCTGTCATATTTATCCTTATGGTGAGAAAAAGTTCGCGATTATAGCATAGTGTTGATAATAGGATTATGAAGAATGTTTGAGTATTAAAGGATTTGTGACTACAATTCTGATCTGTAATCACAAAGCAAGGAAAAAGCGTGTGTAAAAAGTGTCCCCATCAAAAGAAAATAGCCTATATGTTTGCTATCGTGGTCTCTTTTATCGCTTATTACGTCATTTATTATCTGTAATGATTACGCAACGATTAGAAATACCCCTGCCATAAACAGGATACTCACCCCCGCAATATCAATAATTTTCAAATATTTCTCCCCGCTTGAGGCACTTTTACGCCGTAGTGCCGTACTCACTGCCGCCGTTAGGGCTATGGTGAAACCCATTCCCAAACTCATCACTGCGGCGCTGAGAATTCCCAGCCCTGTCATCCCCATGGAGATGGCAAACAAAAAGACGATGACCGTTCCGGGGCAGGGGACGATCCCCGCTCCCAAAATCAGCATCAAATCGGTTGAATCGGCAGTAGTTTTGCAGCTGTGGCATCCGCAACTGCTAACGTGAGGAGCAGTAACGCTAAAACGGATGGTTTTGGGTTTTGGGCGATAGAAGAGCCATTTTTGTCGTATTAGATACAGAGCGATAATCAGGATGACAACCCCGCTGATTTTGGTGGTATAGAGGGCAACATCCTGCAACGTTTGCGAAAACATCGTATGGATAAATTGATAGAGAATATAGGAGGTGGTAAGTGCGCTGATCACATGAGTAGCCGCGATCAATAAAGCAATTGATACGGCGCGAAGATAACTTCGTTCATTGGTCGTAAAATAGCCCGCCACAAGGCTTTTCCCATGACCGGGACCCGCCGCATGGAGGATACCGTAGAGGAGCGAAAAGAGGAGGATAGCACCGATGGTTGTGAGCGAGGGGTTCTCTTTTGCTTCACTCAGAGCGCCGTGGATTTTTTCGGTGAGGGTGTGTAAGCTCTCTTTGAACCCGTTTTCTTCATTATCGCTATTTACACTCCCTCCCAAGGGGGATGCGAGGGCGATAACTCGGGGATGGAGTGTGATATCGAGGATTTGATCGTTGGTACGGGGATTTTTGATTTGGGTTAGTTTTGTTGTGGCGAGGGCACTCCCTTGGGGAAGGAGAAAAACATTTTTATCGTTAAGATGGAAAATAATCCCGTTATTGTAGGCCGCCTCCGCGTCGTATCGGATCCGTAGGGTAGAAGATTTTCCCAAAGGGGTGTTAACCGGTACGGTGAATCGGTAGATGACGAGCCCTTTGAGATAGCTCACCCTAAAATTGCGGAGATCTTTGAGAAAGAGCGATTTTCCGTTGATAGAGGGGCGGATAAAAAAACCGACATCCCTCATCGAGAGGATCGCTTTGTAGACTTCTCGATTCTCTTTAGGGTCAAATTTTCCGTTACGATTGGTATCGTAATCTCCCAGCACCATTTGGGAAAACATCGGATCGAGCGTCCATTCGACATCGACTGATTTTAGGGTGCTTTTGTCGACATTGAGATAAAGATGGGTTAGGATTTTGATATCGCCGTAGCTGCACGCCAGACACCCCCAGCTGAGGGTGACCCATGCTGAGAGGAGAAAAACTATTCGGAGCATTCAGGACATTTCCCTTTGTAAATCACCGAATCGACGCTGTATCCTTTGGGGGCGATGATCGGTTGGGGCGGGAGGCAGAGGATACTATGGCACTGTTGGCAAAGAAAGTGGGGATGGTGCGTTTCGGTAAGCTCGAAATAGCGTTTCCCCTCATCCGATTCGATCCCGTTGATGATCCGAACCGATTCAAAGCTTTGCATCGTTCGGTAGAAGGTGCTTTTATCAATTGTAGGATCGAGAAGGGTATACTCTTCAAAACTGATAGGCTGTTTTTGGGTTGCCAAAATCGAGAGGATCTTTTTTCGTGGTGCGGTGAGGCGAAATCCATGCAGTGAGATTTTTTCGTCAAGGGTCATTTTGATAAAGCTTCTTAAATTTTAAGGTTTATTGCAACCAAGTTGCATTAGAATGGTATCCAAATTTTCTAAAGGATTGTACCTTATGGATGCTAAACGTTTAATCGTCTTTGGTGGAGTGATTGTTGCTATTGTTGTCGGGATGACTTTTTTTGCACCGAAACCACAGCCCAAAGAGGCACATGAGAGTTCTAAAGCGGTCGTTACGGTCAGTACCTTTTCACTCTTGGAAGCGGCTCGTGCCGTTGTCGGTGATGCGATGGAGGTACACTCCATCGTCCCTGCGGGGAGTGATGCCCATATGTTTTCTCCAAATCCTTCGCAGGTAGCTGAACTTTCGAATTCGGCACTCTTTATCTACAACGGAGCCGGATTTGAGACATGGGCGGAAAAGCTGAAAAACACCCTTCCCAAAACCACGGCAGTAATCGATATGAGTCATCACGTAACCCTTCAAAAGAGCGAAGAGGAGGGGATGGATGAACATGAGGAACACGCTCACGAATCAGAACATCACCATCATGGAGCGTACGACCCCCATTATTGGCTCGATATCGATAACATGATCAAAATGACCCAAACGATGGATACGGAGTTTTCGAAACTTCTTCCACAGAAAGCACAATATTTTCATCAAAACGCTGTTGCGTATATCGCTGAACTCCAAAAACTCAAATCCGAATACGCAACCGGATTGGCTGAGTGTAAAAACCGTACCTTGGTGAGCAACCATGATGCATTCGGGTATTTGACGCGTACCAACAAACTGGAGAATGTTTCGGTGATCGGTCTCTCCTCCGATGAGCAGCCGAGTGCTCAAACGATGGCTCATGTGGTTGAGGTGGTCAAAGAACACGGAATGAAGACGATCTTTTTTGAAGAGTTGGTCAACGATAACGTCTCTCAGACAATCGCCAAAGAGACCGGAGCTAAAGCGGTGTCGCTTCAACCATTGGAAAATATTAGCCAAGATGAGTTAAAATCACATCAAACGTATCTCTCGATCATGCGAGAGAACCTGAAAAAATTACGCGAAGCGATGGAGTGCCGTTGAAATTTTCCCCCAGCCTTTTTGAAGTCAATAACCTGAGCTTCGAGCGGCAAGGGAATCTTGTCCTTAAAAACGGCACATTTGAAATTCTTCCGGGGGAATATTGCGCGATCATCGGTCCAAACGGCGGGGGTAAAACAACCTTGGTGCGTCTCTTGCTGGGACTCGAAAAAGCGACTTCCGGCACGATTAAACTGTTTGGAACCGATCAAAAACGGTTTCGCGATTGGAACCGTATAGGGTATGTCCCTCAGCGCTCTGCCCTGATCGATGAGTCGTTCCCGGCAACGGTACGTGAAGTGGTGGCGATGGGTCGATACGCCAAACGGGGAATTTTGGGATTTGAATCGGATGAAGATAAAGCCGCTATTTCCGAAGCCATGAAACTGATGGGGGTGTCGGATTTAGGTGATCGCCTTATCGGAAACCTCTCCGGCGGTCAGCGTCAGCGGGTGATGATTGCCCGCGCTCTTGCCTCAAATCCTGATGTTTTGATTGTTGATGAGCCCAACACGGGGGTTGATGTCGAATCACAGCACCGTTTTTATGAGCTCCTCCGTACCCTCAACCGAACCAAAAAACTCTCTATCCTCTTTATTACCCACGATATAGGGGTGATTGCCGAAGATATCACCCGCGTTTTATTTGTCAATCAGAGTATCCTTGTCTCTCGAAATCCTGCCGAAATGGTCACCTGCGATGAGATGAGCCGATTGTACGGCAATCCGTCCCATGTGATTTGTCACAACCACTAAAGGGGGCGATGTATGTTGGAGATGCTCAGTTATCCGTTTATGCAAAACGCTTTTATAGCAGGGGTGATGATTGCCCTCCTCTCATCTCTTAGCGGTTCATTTATCGTCTTGCGCCGCTATTCTCTCCTCAGTGAGACATTGGCCCATGTCTCTTTGGTCGGTGTTGCCATCGGACTCTTTTTTGGGATGAGCCCGTTATGGATGGCGGTGATCGCCTCGTTAGTAGCATCGTGGCTGATTGAGTATTTGCGCAGCATGCACGGAATCTATTCGGATTCGATATTGGCAATTTTTCTCTCCGGCTCTTTGGCGTTGGCAATCGTCATCGTTTCGTTGGCAGGATCGTTTAACGCCTCATTGTTCAGCTACCTTTTTGGTTCCATCCTCTCGGTGAGCAACGAAGATTTATGGGTGATGGGGATCGCAGGCTCTCTCTCTATCGCTTTATTACTCGCTTTTTTCAAAGAGTTGTACTTTATCGCCTTTGATGAGGATGTTGCCCGTGCGGGAGGGATTCGCGTTACCTTATTGAACTTTATGCTGGTGAGTATTATCGCGGTGATTATCGCCCTCTCGATTCGCGTGGTCGGAACCCTCTTGATCGGAGCGTTGATGGTGATCCCTCCGGTGGCGGCGATCCGATTCGGTATGGGATTTTATCCCACAACATTGCTCTCTATGGCAATCGCCCTCACCTCGGTCATTGTGGGGCTTAGCGCATCGTACCTCTTTTCACTCCCTAGCGGCGCGGCGATCGTATTATGTTTGTTGATCATCTTTATCCTCGCATTGGTAGTGAACCGCCGATGAGCAATGCATACCATGAGTTTTCCCGCTTTGCGGCGGAATATGGGAGCCGTAACATCATCCAACGCCTTGTCGCCCAAAAACTGATTGCTGCAACCGCAGATCAACCCAAACGGATTTTGGATTTGGGATGCGGAAACGGAACGCTATACTCTTTGATCAATTGGGAAGTAGAGCATTTCGTCGGGGTCGATTTCTCTGATGCTATGCTCTCTCATCATCCTGTTTCTCCGAATGTCGAGTTGATCTTGGGGGATTTTAACAATTCTTCATTATTTGAGAGATTGAGTGGTGAGCACGTTGATCGACTCTATTCCGCTTCGGCGTTACAGTGGGCGGAGGATTTAGAGAGTGTTATAGGCTCTCTCGCTTCCCTTAACACCCCGATGTCTCTAGCAATCTTCACCGCCGGAACCTTCAAAACCCTGCATGAGTGTGCGGGAGTCTCTCCTTTGTTGCGCTCAGCGGATGAGGTGATGGCTATCGCTGAAAAATATGTTGATGCCCGCTTTGAAGTGCTCCACTATACATTAGAGTTTGATTCGGTACGGGAGATGTTTCGTTACATCAAACGCAGCGGTGTCAGCGGAGGACGCAAAATTTTGGATTACCGCACGACCAAAAAATTGGTTGAGACCTATCCGCTCTCTTATCTGGAGTTTGAGATTCTATTGATCCAAACCTAAGAGGTTTTTCTTTTCTAATGTATAGAGTTCGTAGCGGATATGTTTAAACTGTTCGCTCAAACTCGGCTCCACTATCTTATAAAGCTCTTCCAAAACCCGTGACGATTCCTGCGCTCTTTTATAGTTTGCGATCACAATAGAGCGCAGATCGGTACGGTTCATTTCGCTTTGCATGGTGGGGCGGAGTACATCATTGACACTGTCACGTGAGGCGAGGAGCTCTTCGATTGGCTCAATACGACATAAATGGCGAAGATTTTTCAGCGAGGTGGAGAGTTCCTTGTCATTGTGAACATAGCGCGCTATATCCTCAATCACACGGATACCCTCTTTGAGGCGGTTAAGGTTGGCATCCACCACCCGAAGGAGTTCGGGAGGGAGATTGTTATTCGTCACTGCCACCGAAAATTCCGAAGAGTTGGAGCAATGTTACGAAAAGATTAAAGAAATCAAGATAAAGTGCAATAGCGCCATCCATCGGCGTTTCATACGCACCACGGATAACGTTTTGCGTATCGATCAATACCATAACACTGATAACGAGCAAGAAAATTGCTTGAATCGCTACATATAGGATCGGGCTTTTCAAGAAAAACACGTTGATCAATGAAACTGCCAATATAATAAAGAAAGCGATCATGATCGGTTTCGTCCACGTTGTAAAGTCTTTAGAACTTTTAATGGCAAAGAAACTAAGACCACCAAATAACGCAGCCGTCATGAAAAACGCATTTCCAACGATGGTTGCTCCACCCGCCATTCCGAGGATATGGCTAAGCAGCGGAGTGATGATCACACCGCTCGCGAAAGTAAACGCAAACAATCCGATCATATTAACACCCGGTTTGTTTTTGATCATTTGAAGACCAAACATCCCAAACAACATCCACGGGATAGCAATCCACCAGTAGTTCGCTGCAACGACACCGGCAAACGGCATCCCGACATAAGCACCTACACCGCCTGCCAACATTGAAGCGGCAAACAATTTATAGGTATCTTTAACAAAAGAAACGATCTGCGCTTCACTTCGGTGTGCGCTCTCGTACCCAAAAGCACCTTCTCGTGCGTATTCGCGATCATATAAAGCCATAGCTTTTTCCTTATAAGGGATTTTACAAAAGCGATTATACATGAGTTTGATTAACCGTTCATTTGTTTTTGGCGGTAAAAAATCAGGTTTAGGTGGTCAATATGGGTAGAATTGTTACAAAATTTCATGCCTAAAAGAAAAATTGAAATTTTTTTGTCATATTTTTGATGTTTTGTCGAATATCTCTTGACATCTTAGATATTTTCCCCTATAATTCCCGTCCACAAACGCTGAGAGG
>CAZBVJ010000006.1:96334-146697 GCA_964495485.1 uncultured Sulfuricurvum sp. | reverse complement strand
TTTAAAGTGGTGACCCCAAGGGGATTCGAACCCCTATGGCCAGAATGAAAATCTGGAATCCTAACCATTAGATGATGGGGCCACTTTAAAAAGAAAGAAAGTTCAAGTAAACTTGAGCCGAAATTATAATGATCTATTGCTGAAAAAAAGCTAAAATAGATGTTTTTTCCCGCAAAAGCGGGAAGAGGGGATATTAGTCGTTATAGAAAGAGCGAAGTGCGCGGATAATAACGGCATTTTTAGAGATGCTCTCTGCTTTTGCGTTATCATCAACCAATTCATAAACATCTAACGGCAATGAGATCGAGAATGTTTTGGTTTCGATTTTTTTACGTTTAGAGACAAGGCTTGTAATGTTTTGAAGCATTTCAAGGATTTTTTTCGTATCGATCGGTTTTTGGATGAAGCTGTTTACACCCACTTCGATTGATTCAGAGATTTTTTGGATATCGTTGCTCGCAGAGATAACGATGATGATTTGTGACGGGTTGATTGAGCGGATACGGCGAGCCAATTCGATACCGTCGATTTCTGGCATGATGATATCAACAAAAACGATATCCGGATTGGTTTTTTCATACATACGAAGTGCTTCTGCACCGTTGTAAGCAGATGTAACGTCGGCAAAAAAGTTTTTGAATGTAGAACTGAGAAGATCGTTTGCAACTACTTCGTCTTCAACGACCATAGCTGTAAGTTTTTTAGTTTGTTCGGTAAGCTGGATTAAATCGACATTTGCTGACATGTAAACTCCTTTAGGTTAAGTGACATGTTAAATTATGTCACTGTGGTTAATTGTTGTAATTATAGATCATATTTTTTAGCATTACCTTAAATAAACACATTTAAATTAGATTATTGCAGTAACTGTTTTTGTGATAGAAATTTGACTGTTAATATTGTTTGAATTGTTCTAACCATTCGAGATTGGATTCATTGGTTTTCTCTTGCTGGCGCAGGAGCGAATCGATGATGCTCAAGAGGGTAGACCGATCCATAAATTGGAGTAGGGCGGGATCGATATGGGTCGGTTTTACCCCCTCATATCGGTTTAAAAGATTTTCAATATCGCTAATAAGCTGTTCGTTTGTTGATTCCATAGTTGGAAGTCTAATCCATTTTAGCTAAATAAAAAAATGCTGTTAAGGATAGTTGTAATACAATCGTCTCAATTAATCTTCAAAAGAGTTATCCATGATTAAAATCATTAACAGCGAAGAGTTTTCCTATTTTCTCAGAGTCCATCGTAATGAGATTATCAAAATTTGGATGAACAAGAGTGATGTACAAAATATTTTGCACCGTCACTCTCTACCGATTATTGAAAAAAACACCCACCTGTTTTATCAATTCTGTGATTGTTATATCAGTGTTGTCGAATGGCGTACCACAATAGCGGAGTGTCAGGTAAAAATCGATTTTTTGCAACTGTTAAACAATTACAATGTGAGTATCGCCGATTTGTTTACGCTGATCATGAAACTAAAAAATTCGATTGAACAGATTATTTTTGAAAACGGGAATCTATCCTACGCGCTTCAAAAAGAGATTGATTCGCTGACTTTGCAAATGGCGAACGATTTGGCATCAAATTTTGAGTCATTGATCTCTAGCAATGTTAATTATAAAAGTGAAAATTCAAATCTGCTGGCCGAATACAAAAAAGCGGTTGACCTAAGCAATATCGTCTCAAAAACAAACCCAAAAGGGGTCATAACTTACGTTAATGACAAGTTTTGCGAAATATCGGGATATACGCGCGATGAGTTGATCGGAAAACCTCACAATATCATCCGTCATCCTGATATGCCACGTGAGGCGTTTAAAGAATTATGGAATACCATCAAAGCCAAGCAGAGCTGGCACGGTGTAGTCACCAATATGAAAAAAGACGGGAGCCAATATATTGTTGATACGACAGTAATTCCGATTTTAGACGTGGATGGCGATGTGGTCGAGTATATTGCCATCCGTCACGATATTACCGAGTTGGAACAGACCAAACAACAACTTAAAAATATCAATAAAGCGATGAAAAATAAAGTTGATGAGCTCTATTCGATGACCAATACGCTTGAGCAGAAAGCGTATAAAGACAATCTGACCGGTATCAATAACCGTGAAAATTTTGAAGATATTTTTGCCATTGAGATTGGCAACGCAAAACTCAATGATCAGTCGTTAAGTCTGATCATTTTTGACGTTGACCATTTTAAAGCGATCAATGATACCTTTGGTCATCAAGCAGGAGATATCATTTTAAAAGATTTGGTGCAGTTGATCGAAAACAATATCAAAAAAGGGGATATTTTTGCACGGTGGGGCGGTGAAGAATTTGTAATTCTCGTTCCCTCGACAGATATCAACGGAGCCTATAATTTGGCTGAGAATCTGAGAAAACTAGTCCAATCGCATCTATTTAAATATGTTGAAAATACTTTGACACTTAGTTTTGGGATTGCTTCACTTGAAAGTGATGACACGAAATTAACACTCTTTGAAAAAGCCGATAAAGCGATGTATGAAGCGAAAAACAACGGAAGAAACAGGGTTGAAATCTACAAGGCCTGAACCTGTAGATTTTAAGCTGGTTAAATTGTTCAATTTTTATATTGATTAACATAATATATATTATATTGAAAATCTTTTTAGCACGATTTTCCGTATATATCGCAATATAGGGCTTTTATTAGATTTTATATTTACCAATCCTCTTTATTTATTAAAAATTGCCTGCTTTAAGAATTATAGTCTTTTTGGCTTAGTTCAGTTCAAAACTATCATTCGTATACGTCTCCATCTGTACTTCATTATAAGCCCTTTTAATGATTTCAAGCATCTCGTTCTCATACCTAAAATGCCCCAATCCTTAAACCGTTTTGGAGGTCAAAATGTATGTTGATTTTGTAAATCCAAGCGCGTTTGAGTATGTTCAACATTGGACACCTCAACAACGTGTCAAAGCCGCAAAAATTCTCTATCGTCTATGCAGTAGATACCAAATATGGTTAGGGGGCAAAGACGCTCTTCAAGCCGGTCACATAGGTGTATTTAAGGCATATAAACGTTATGGAGAAGATTTCATACCTCTTAATGCTGTCGGCTATATCAAAAAGCAACTACAAAACGAATCCGAAAGGATGCAACGTTATGTAGATGCCCGTGACAATGCAAGCTTTATTGATGTTTTGATTATTGACAGTCCGGATATGGATTTTGATTCGATTGATCTGATGAGAGACATCAAAAAGCTTTTGACTGATGATGAATATGAGGTCTTTCGTCGTGTTGTTTTTCTTGAACAAAATATCAACAAAAAGGTACGCGATAAGAGACTTTACGTGTCTGCCTTGAGCAAAATCAAGGAGTTTTTATATGTCTGATCCAATAAAAGATTTATGTGAACTCTATGATCTTACAGATGAAGAGGCTCTTTCGATTTTACGTCAATCTATAGGTGATGCTCTAGGCTATACCGTTGCATCTGATGTTGAAGTCGGTAATAGAATTTATTTCTATGCAAACAGGGCGGATGGTAGTAGAAAAACGATACGCCTCTCCCCTCTTCTCGAACGTAGGACGCGACAGCACCTTGAGCGCAATATCGATTTGTTACGGATGAAAAAATTACGTCACAACGGTATTGAAATCATTAATGCCACAATAATTGAACGTAGTAAAAAGGGTTTGGTTTTATCATCAAAGACCGGTAAGGCATTTGCCCCTAGCCATCTACTTATCAAGGAGGAAGAGCCCTTCTATAAAGTTGGGACTACGCTTGATTTTCATATTAAAAAAATCACCGATAACGGGCTTATATTGGATCGTAGATCGAAAAATCTATTAATTCATACATTGAAACGACTTTTGCCAAAAGGGTTTGTTTTGTACGACATTAATAGGTGCTTTGGGAAGAGAATAAACGTTTATTCCAACGTTTTACCCGAAAAAACAGATTTGGAACGAATTAGAGCATCTTTTGTGGAAAACATTAATTTCGTTCTGTACGACAGAGCCAATATCGAAAATATCATACAAAAAGGAAACCTATGAAAAGAATCACAACTACCCTACTCTCCTTGGTTTTATCCACTCAATTAATTGCCAATGGTGAGATGAACGGCAATATAGATCATACAGCATTAATCAAACAAAAGATATCACAACGCTTGGTAAACACTCCTATTGAAAAAGTTGTTCAGTCGGTTGAGTTTCCATCACTCTATGAAGTCCACTCAGGTCCGAACATCTTTTTTACAGATGAAAAATCTGATTTTATCATGATCGGTCATGTATTCGATATGAACGGTACCGATTTGACTCAAATCAAGCTTGCCCCGAAAGTTGAAGCTTTTAGGAAAAAAGCTATGGAAGAACAGGCTAAAGAACAAGAGCTTATTAACAAAAAGTATCTTGATGCAAAGAAAGATATCGACCTCACCAAAGCATTAAAAATTGGGCAAGGAAAGCATGAAGTTGTTGTATTTACAAACAGCGAATGTCATTTTTGCCGAGATTCCGAACGGATGATCGAAGGCGGTGATATGACGAAATACGTCTTTTTCACAACATATCTAGCTCCACAAGCTTCCAAACCAAAGAGCATACATGTTTTATGTTCAAAGAGCCCAGAAAAGGAATACGCAAAGATGATGCGCGGAGAACTCGACGGGAAACCCTTGCTTTCTTGTGAAAAAGGGGAAAAACGGCTCGATGAAATGATGCGTGAAGCTTCAAAGCTTGATCGTTTCGGCACTCCCCTATTCTTCATTGACAACAATGTCGTAAACGGGGCTAATCCAGTAATTAAAAATATGGTCAAATAGGGGGGATACAAAGATGATGGGATTTGAAATGGCATACATTCCGGTTGGAAAATATTATGTAGCTTCAGCGCAACAAGTGATAGCGGAAGAGCATAGAGGAAAATTAACCGAGATGATCAACAATGACCAAGTGTTTATACAGGCTACAGTTGGAAGCGACAGCGGGGAGCGTTTAAAAGGACATACCACATCGCCGGTAGTTGCAAAATTCCCTTTTGACAGTTTTATACCGCTTGACGGTGAAAAACTCAATAATGAATTACTTCACTTGAAGGGTGAAAAAGTTTCAATTACAGGATTTGCATCACTTGAAGGTGCAAAAAAATACAACAAGAGATTGTCTCAAAAACGTGCTGAACGTGTTGCTCGTATTGCAAAAACACTTGGTGTTAAGGTAGAGGCTATTAAATCGGTAGGTGAATCGGAGTGTAACGCTAAAAATCGAAAAGACTTTCCAAAGTGCAGAAAAGTTGAAATTTATCCACTCAGCAACGGTGGCAACCCATGAAAAAAATAATCACCCTGCTTTCTTTATCGGCGTTTTATGCTATCGGATTAAGTGCTTTAGCAACACAACAAGACGGATGCAGAAAAACATCGGACGACTATTATAGTGATCGTGAGCGTGGATGGTTTTATGGTGAAAGTCCTTGCGTGTTGAAAGATACAAACAAGTCTAAAAACATTCAAGATGCATCCAAAAAGCAATACAAAATCATTCCAAAAGTAGTTGATATACCTTGGGAAATTATTGATCAGATAGATCCTGAGCAGATCGCGGAAATGGAGCGTGAATCACAGAAAATTGCGCTTATGTACCCCACTGACCACAATGTAAAGCAGCACCGATTGCTACAAAAATACGTTGTTAAAAAATCCGTTTCTTATGCAAAGGCAGGGGATAGACTCGGACGTTCCGATACAGAACTTGCCGCATGGCGTTCAGAAATACCTCTATCAACATTTGCCCGTACAGCAAAAGGGAAAGAGACATACAGCCGGTCCAATGAAGTACTCAAAGAGTATTCCACGAAATCAGGTTTGGTGGTAATCACGCAACAAGGATGCGGATATTGTGAAAAACAAATACCAATCTTGAATCTATTGAAAGAGGAGACTGGTTTTACCTACAAGGAGGTTGATATGTCTCAAGCTCCGTCAGCCGTTATCAGCCTTGGTGTGGCAAAAACTCCGGACATCTTTTTAGTCCTGAACAAAAACGGAAAGGCTCAATGGCAACGTGTCGCCAGTGGGCTCAATACTCTCGGTGAAATCAAACAAGCGATTCTTATGGGACTTTACTCCCTTGGTGAGCTAAAAGACGACACCCTCATTTATAGATAAGGAGATTCGGATGAGAGTTAAATTATTTTCTACGATAACGGCGGCAATGATATTGAGCGTTTCTACTGCTGAGGCGAACATCGATCAGTTTTTGAATGATGCGATCGTCGAAGTGAATACGGGTAAAACAATCAAGACCGATGAAGGGACAATTCTATACGGTGGTGGATTACAAATGCGAGCACCCACGGTGAATCTTCAACCGTTTTCCGTATCGGCTCCGTCAATGAAAGCAGGTTGTGGCGGTATTGATCTTACGTTCGGGGCTTTAAGCTATCTCAATGTTGATCAGATTGTGGCAATGCTTGAGGGTATGATGGCAAATGCTCCCGGAGTCATGTTTGAAATGGCTTTAAAAGTGATATGCCCATCGTGTATGGACACGTTGAATGCCCTTAATGAAATGGCGAATCAGATTAACGGTATGAATATGGATAGCTGTACAGCCACGAAATCGAGTGCCAAATGGTTGGCAGGTCAAATGGGCTATGAAGTAAAAGAGGGAGCATCTGGACCGGACTGGTTGGCGACTTTTAACAAAACACTTAAACAAAATTCAAAAGAATTTTTAGCAGACGCCAAGAGTTATTTAATTGCCGACGGGTGTAATCCAGCCGATAAATTGTGTGGCGCAAGGTTTTTTGTAGAAGATGTAGGAACAAACTCTTTTTTGAAATATGCGCTTGAAGGAGATGCGCAAGACACCTACTTCAATAATGCAGGGTTAACTCCGATGATTCGGTACTTTACCGGCGATATTGTCAAAACAATGCCAACGGATAATGGGGGCGAAGCCAAAGAGGGTGCTCTAAAGTTTTTTGAACCATCGGTACCAACAAAAAGTGACTTCGCCATGCAAACATCTCTTGGAGAAAGCCGTTATGCATCTTTGGACGTTGGGGGCGCCGTTGATCAAAACACCAAAGATATTATCCGACAATTAGTTGGTGATGCACCGGCCAATACCGCTAAGGCTAAAGGAGAAGATGGCACCCTAAGCGCTTTCGCGTATACCGGCAATCTCAAAACTCTATTTGTTGGTCGATTAGACAGCATTCAAAATAAGATTCTTACCCGCACCGCACTATCAAGTGACGATATCGGGTTTTTGTCGATGTTTCAAATACCTCTATATCTTATCACCAATCGATTAGCATCGATGCCAAATGGCGATATTGTTTTAACGGCAATCAAAGAGGATTTGGCTTTGATGCTATCGTATGAAGTGACCTATGAGTATCTTGCAAGAACACGTGCAATCATGTCTCGTCAAAAAGAAAAAATGGACGATAAGACACTCGAAAAAATTCCATATACATGTGCCCAAGGGGATTGTGCAACTAAAGTTCAGCATAAACTTGATGATATGATCGGCGGTACACGCTCAATGATGATGGCGGCGTATTCTCTTGCGGCTTCAAGTTACCAAAATGTTCAAGAAAAGCTCAAAACCCAAGTCGAACTTGTAGAAAATCTAAATCAGATGCAACAGTTTACAATGCAGCGTTCTAACCCTCGTCTTTTTGAAAATTACATGTTTGCCAAAACCCTCACTACAGGAGAAGGAAAATGAATCGGTTTTCTATAGCGGGGGTTATTCCCCATTATCAACCAATCGTCAGACTGGCAGACAATAAAATCATCATGTATGAATGTCTCGCACGCTTCATCGGTTCCAATGGTGACGGTATCGGACCAACAGACATTGAGCATCTTTTTGATGATCAAGAGTTTCTTTGGGAACTATTACAAAAAACTGTCCCTTGTTTAATCAATCATATCAATACCTACAACACCGTTATCACCATCAATATCGATGCATACACGTTGGGTGAGCGGTTTTTCTATTACTTTGAGCATCTGTTTTACGAATATCCAAATTGTGCCAAAAATATCCACTTTGAGATCACTGAAAAGAATATTGCCAAGAGATTGGATTATCTTGAAGGGTACGTCAAAAAGATACAAGAATTTGGATCTAAAGCAGTGCTTGATGATTTTGGTACAGGTGGAGCCAATATTGAAATTGTCAGCAAAATCAGATTTGACTACGTAAAAATCGACGGTCAATTCCTAACCGGTGCCGTCAAAAGTGACGAAGGGCTAAAAAGGTTGCAATTGATCGTCGAACTGCTTAAAAGTTATCAAACGACTATTGTAGGTGAACATATAGAGAGTGAAGAGATTGCAGATATTGCACATATGTTGGGGATCGAATTTGGTCAAGGACACTATTTCGGATATCCGTCGCCCATGATAATCCAACAAATGTCGAATGAATTTCATGAGATTCCAAAGTCAATAAATTTCAGTTAGTTAGAGTCAGGAGAAAATATGTATTTTTATTGTGTAGAGATTTCAGTGAAAAGAGAGCACAGAACCGTACATCATGAAACGTATATTGACAGTAAAACTCCATTAACAAAGAAAGAAGTGAAGGATGCAGTAATGGCAAAAATCCCCGTAGATATTAGGTATCTGACAAGCGTTTTGGATATTAAGCCTGCGGATCCTGCAAGTGTCCGTCAATCGAGAAGATTACAGTATCAGACTAACGATTGCGAGCAAGATATTAATATACCCATTGAGGAGGTGTGAAGTGAATGTTTATTATTCATCTGTAAAGAGCCTAAAGGAATTAGTTGAAAAAGGATTTATGGAGCGTTACAACCGTAAAACAGGCAGTGACGTATCGATTGCGACATTCAGCTTTATGTTCAGCCTCATTGAGAGCGGAGGGATGGCGGTCGATGAGGATACGACGATTACCGATATCGGCGAATATGTCGGTACTCTCTATGAAGCAGATAAAGACCAAACCGCATCCGTGATCCGCAAAATGTTAGAAGATGGGTTGATATTGCAGAGAAAGTTTGATGAAACTGATGGACCGATTGAATACACGGACGTAGTATCGACAGATGAAAACGGTCAGATCCAAATTCATAGCTATCAATGTAATGGAGCCGCATGATGTCTAAGAAACGATATTATTATTTCAAACTCTCCTCCGATTTTTTCAAGCGGCTAGTGATTAAGAAAATGAAGATGATGCCCGGCGGGGGTGATCTACTTGCGACATACATAGCCCTTATTGCCTACAGTACCGAAGAGGAAGGTGTACTCATCTATCAAGGTATTGAATCGTCACTTGCCAAAGAACTCTCAATGGTACTTGATTGCGAAGAGAGGATCACCCAAAGCCTACTCATTTTTTTAGAGGGGCACAAACTATTGGAACCGCTAGACAACACCCGATTTCTCTTGGTTGATTCGGTCAAAATGATTGGATCTGAAACGGACGCTGCTGAACGAATGAGACGGCTTCGAGAAGACAGAAAGAGTGATCCTTCGCATCAGCTTGAGCAAGAGAAAAAAGAGAAAAAAATACCGATGTCGAACGCGGAACGTGTACGAAAATACCGTGAAAATCAGCGTAAAAAATATATGAATTATTCTGTTGCCGGTACCGATGATGTAACGGATGTAACGTTACCGTGTAACGGATGTAACGAAGATGGCGTTACATGTAACGAAAATGTAACGTTACCGTGTAACGAAGATGAAACGGCAAAAACGTTACATAACATCAATCAAACCCCATTAAATAGGGATAATGTAACGGATGTAACAATGTTCGCACAAAGTTGTGTAACGTTCGAACATAGTGCTATAGATATAGATACAGAGAGAGATATAAGAGTATTGGGGGGAAAACGCGCACGAGGATGTAACGTTACACCGGATTCAAATACCGAGGAGAAGATACAACATCTTTCGAGCGTCTACTCAGTAACGGAATTAATGATCGAAATGTACTTCGAGTTTAGAAAAAGAACCGGTGGTATTGAGAATTGGATTGCACTTGAAAAAACCATTTGGCGGAATCTATTTGACAAAAACTCCGATGAGTCGCATAAGCTTGAACAGTGGTTAAATACGATGCAAAACGAGCACAGGGTGATTGAACATCTTAGCACCGAATTTTTATCAATACCGAGCCATATCTTTTCCCGCAAAGAGTGTCTCGAACGGGCAAAAGATGATTTTACGCTCAAGTTGTCAAATATCAAGCCATCTGACATGCTCATCGAGATTGCATATCAAAATGCAGAGACGAAACGGCAATTTACCATCGGGGGTGCTGCATGACAGCAAAAGGGCATGTTTTACTCGCCCTGCCCTTTGCAATCGTTACGGCAAACAATATCGGGTTGAGCGGTTTTCATCTTGGAGCTTTTATTGCAATCGTTCTTTTTGCATCATTGTTTCCCGATATTGACGAAAGCCGATCCTTTATCGGTAAACGTTTTTGGTTTATGTCATGGCCGATAAAATTCATCGCCATTTTCATTCCGGCTTTTAAGCATCGAGGAGTAACCCATTTTTTTATACTTCCTGCAACGATCATTGCCGTTGGAATTGTGTTTGACAATATTTGGATCTCCGGATTTGGAATGGGATGGCTTTTGCATACAGTAGGAGATTTAATCACCGTGGGTGGGATACGTGGGTATTTGTATCCATTATGGCCGGATGCCAAAATTAAAATCATGCCCGAATTCATCCCAATCTATACTGGCGGTGTAGTCGAACATGTAATCATCGCATGGTTGAGTTTTTTAAACATCATACTATGCGTTCCGATGGTGATTTAGGTAGAATCACAAAAACGCATCTAAAAGGAAATTTATGTTGAAAATGGCTATTTGTATCTCTTTTTTGTCATTAGGGCTTCTAGGAGCTGATACAGCGTTTTGTGAAGCATATAACACTATGAACCCCAAAGGATATAAAGTCGCGATCGATTTGATTGAGGTGGAATACGGCAGTAATCAATGTGATCCTGATAAAATCAAGATGATTTCAAATTCTTCGGAGTATCAGTATCTTTTGAGCGTATACACATTGGATCCTTCAAGATATCATGCGTTGATGTATATCGCAAAACAGAACAGATCGATTGAGGGGATTAAGTAGTTTCCAAATAAGCAGTAAATATGCCCCACAAAAGATATGAAGCAGTTCCCAAAGCAATGATAAAGAATATGGCTTGTGTTTCAAGGTAGCCGTTTTTCATATGAGTACTTTTGAATTGTTAAATAGTTTAGCAAAAAATATATTTTTAGATTTCATTATTCATGTGCCCAATAATTTTATAAGGTATATATTCATACCCATATTTTTTCTTGATAGTATTTGGATTTCCGATGATCGGCTGCATTAAATATTATTTTGTCTTACATGTGCCATGTTGAGATTGTGAACCAAATCTATTATTTCACCCGAATCAAGCGTTATCCAAATTCGTAAAATTAGCTAGTTTTGGTTTCGCATGAATTCTGCATATCTCGACGTTATTTCATCAATAGTACCCCAACTTGGAGCCTTAACCCACTCTTCCCCAAAGCCGATCATTCGCAATGTTTTTTTCGCTCCATCCTTGGTGATCTCAAAACTTTCATGGTCGATGATGCGTGAAACAACCCACATACGTTTTTGGATAATTTGTAGTCGCTCATATAATTCGTCTGCAGGAACGGAACTATCGATAATGGTCGTAATACGTGATCCGTCTTCTATATTGCTCTCTTCAATGCTTTGTATACGGCTATTAAGAAAGTAGCTCCAAGAACCATACTTCTTGATCATAAAATCTATATCCATATCAGCTATAAGTACAACTTTCCAACCTTCTTTCGGCATTTCTTTATGATATGGCTGAGACTGACCGACCTCATCATCAAACAGACTTTTTAAAATATAGACCATAGTTCCAAACGTATAGCTGCCATGGCGCTTGGCCATTTGGCTAAACTCTCTTTTGCCAATGCGATATTTATCTTTTGCTTGGTTGATAGAGATAAAACGGTTATTCGCCGGCACTGATTTATTGAAAATCGGTTCAAACACCAAAATGCGCTCTGCAAGCGCATCGTCTAAATCTTCAAATTCTATGATCTCGGCATAATAGGCGATTGAGAAGTATTTATCTGCCCTTTCCAAAACATACAGCTCTACATCGTGCATCGTTCCGGTTTTCTTGCCAATATATACAATGTCGTCGCTTGTGTTAAGAAAATATACTACATACTTTGCGGGAGAACAATTTGTTCCATCTAAAAGTTTCTTATTGTCGACTACTTCCGCTCTTTTTTTGATTGCATCCATGCTGTTATTCCCCATACATCTACTTTTAATTAACGTGGTGTTTGATTGGCACTTTGGTTTTTATTGTCAATTTCTTCTTGTTGGCGATCTTCACGATTTCGCCAATAAAGAAGGATGGCTAAAATCATAAACAGTGGCATTCCAATCCACATGCCCTTAAAAAAATCACTCTCAGCCAGTTCGCTTGCGTTTAGCATCGACATAAACACACTTAAAACGATAAACATTTTCATACTATTTTCCTTTCATAGCCGATAAAATTAATGACGTGTTTGTTTAGCACTTTTTTTGTGAAGAACTTGGGCGATCGTCAGTAAAGAACCGCCGAACTCTTCTTCGCAATATTTGATCACTTCTGTATCATCGATATGTGGTCAAAAATCGCAGCCACTTCGCCAACGACACCATGACCGCCACGCGGACCGAAATAGTCTTCAAGAGCGAGGACGACATGACCGAGGGGGCATTTCGGAGTAAGTTTCTTCGTTGGACGTTTAGCCATTTTATATCCTTTGCACTGCCGACCAATTAAAGCTTGCCACTCTTAATGGCATCATTCATTGGCTTCATTTGGCTATCAAAAATCTGCTGATTTACACTTGCACCATCAGAACTCGGTTTAAAGACTAGGATCTTATTGTTGTGCCCGCATCCAAAAAAAGTCACTTTACCGCTTTCAGTATCAAAACGTGAAGCTGTGCAATCTTCCGGTTGTGTAGCGATCTTTTTACCGTGCCAATAGTAATCGTCTCCAAGAACAAAATGGTCTTTAGTATGAGCAGTAGTCAATACAACAAAGTATCCAATGATCCAAAAAGCTACAAAATAAAGTACTACTCTCATTTAAGACCTACTTTCCGTTTTTCGGCTAATTTTTGATTATAATCTACATCGTCATGATCAAAACGTTCTTTTGGAACAAAAGTTTTTTTGGCTTTCTGTTCACCATATATCCGACCTCTTGAAAGCGGGAAGCCCACACCACAAAGTTCGCAATGCACCATATTCGCACTGCTCTTAGTTACCACTATGTTTTCGTTGCAATTCGGACAAAGAGTTTCAAATGTATCGCCTACGATTTTGTTAAAATCCACCTTTCTCGAAAAGCACCCTTTAGGTTCAACACCATGAACGTAGTTCACTTTTTTGATGTAGGCTTTTTCTTCGTCCAATACAAACCTATCCGATAAGCTTTCACCAGATTCGGTTACAGTAATGGTTTTGCCATCATATTCCCATGCAACCGGCTTATTGGCATAGACGCTGGTATCGGAAATATCGAATTTGCCGGATACCAAAATTTCAAGCGTTTTGGCATGATTTTTTCGTGGAGTGCTCATGGTTTGTCCTTATTTACACGTGTTCTCAACACGTTTATCAACCATCATGCCATTTTGCATAATGTTGATTTCAAGATTACAGTGGTTTTGATCGATGGCTCTGCATGACACGACCGTACCTTGATATTCTGAACCATAGGCACCATAAGCTTTACATTGGTTTTTCACCTGAGCAATAATCGGATCGATCTCTTTGGCTCGTGGCAATCCCGGAAGTCCCGTTTCACCCAATGCTGTAATTTGAGTACCGCACACTTTGTAATTGTAGGTATTTTTAGTTGCAACATTCACCGGCATATTCGCTACTGTTTTTTGAAGAGCGACCTGATGGCACCCTTGGGCATCGATACCGTTATACAAAGCGGTGGTAATGTTTGATCCTTGCTGTTCACCGATAGGGACTTTTAGAATCGTTGCTTTACGAATCAGTTTTTCATCCGAAGGAGAGAGTGCGCTTCCGGTAGACGTGCTGTATCCTACTGCACTGTTCATGGAGTTCATGTTATTTGTTGCCGGTTGCATCGGAACCGATGGGGTGGCATCAATCCCTTTTTTGATCAGAGCGTACTCAAAATCGACCGTTAAGTTTGCACTTGATGGTTTTGCATCCGATAATTGCATTGTAAACGGAGTTTGACCTCCATGACATGAATAGGTGCCAACAAAAGGAGATTTATACCCGTTTGCATTTTCATCAAACAACCACGCATATCCCGATTTGTTTACAAACAAGTCCTTTAGAAAACCTCTAAAAGGGGTGCTTTCTTTATAAAATGCCCCTTGATTCGCTTCACAAAAATAAAACATTTCACCGATCGCATCCATATCCGTAATACTTTTAATTTTACTGTTCACGCTTATTTTTTTGCTCAATCGATAATTCCCATTCAGTTTATTATCACTCTTGTAACTATCAAAATAAGCCTCATGTGTTGGATATTTTTGACTTAAAGCCTGTTTCATTTGATCTGAATCCATGAGCTTAAAAGTTCTACCGCTCCAAATAAAATCTTTCATAGGTTCAGAATCATGTTGAACCACCCAATTCCATCCTTTTTTTCTTGTGCTGAATAGAATACTGTTATTTGGTAATTTGCATTCAATGGATTTATAGTTATTGATGTTTGCATTAAATGTCATTTCTTCTTTTGATAACCAAAGCCCTGCAATTCTCGATTTGGTCAATAACTCTTTTTTACGATCATCTTTACTCATGGATAAATATTTACTCAGCGTCTCTTTGTCATGTGCAGGAAGAGACTCTGTACCCAAATCATACGTTACATCACCATGCATGACACCGCCTTCGATAACACAATATTTGTCAATTAGATGAAACTCGTCAATGACGGTTGTTGTTTCATCTATTGATGTAAACCCAAAAGCCGTTCTATTATCGGCCTTGATGTATTCAAGTAAATAATCACGGAATCCGTAATCTCCTCCAAGCAAAGATGCAGACATAATAAAAGACAAGATAAGTGAACGCTTCATAATAAAACTCCTTGTGTGTCAAATTCTAACAAAAATTATAGCGAATTAAATATATTAATGTCAATACAATATTGACAATATGTATATATTTTGCTATATTTTCTTTATCGTTATGGAAATCCTCGATTATGGGTTATACATATATCAAAGAAAGGAAGGAGATTTAGTATGTTGAATAGCAATACTATTCCTCTTATGACTGTCAATGAGCAAGAAATTGTCGGATTTATTTTGAATAAATTTGAAAAAGGTGCGAAATGTTTTGACGGAAATTGGTGGGGAGGTTTTATTGATCCGGTAGTTGATGCCCCGTTCGGATTCGATGTTAATGTCGTATTAGAAGCTGACTCGCAAGGTGTTTACCATGCTGTAGCACACCCATACCTCAACGAAAAGCGCGACGTTGATATTCGACATATACTCTTACCAAAATTTTCATTGAGTTTTGTGATCGTCGTTGAGTGGGATGAATATGTTGAGTGGTCATATACCGCTCTTAATTCAAAACACCACACAATAGCTCATGAAAGTGGATTTCATGGTGAAGTCGAAGCTCATCGGGCGGGGGCAAATAGTGTTAGGTCCCTTTTGAGTGATTCCTGCCCTCTTCTTTTTGATGGGTACAAGAAGGTTTTATATGAAGATTCTTGAATATTTGTTGATAAAATTGTCCGAAGAATGTGTTGAAGTCATCAAAGGATTGAGAAAATGAGTAAGAAGAGTGCAACCGTATGGGTTTATGACGGTTATGATTTAATGGGTGATACCGAGTCCCCATATTATTTGGCTTGTTTTAAGAAGTACCCCGATCTCATTTTGAAGCCATTGGTCTTGGCAACCGGCGATATCCTTCAGGTGGGCGACACATTGGCCTATTTAGGAGGCAAAAAGACTTCGGCGGGATTCAAATATCTTCATCCGGTAGCCCCATTTCTTTTTCACTACATTGGGATCTTTAAAGATGGGGATTTTAAGTATGTTTTGTGGGAAACCGGAATTGGTGTAAATGACGAATATGAAGCAATTTATTATGCTCATTCAATCATGGAAGATAATGGTGTAGTGCATTCTTTGCTTTTTACAAATCGTGCCGGTTCAGGTCGGGTTATTGAAGCAGAAATTTTTTATGCGACTCATGAGACAATTCCTTATGAGCTGTATCCAAAGGCATACCAAATAGAAATGGGGTGGGCATCATGAAATGTTTGACAGTCAAGCAGCCTTGGGCATTCGCAATCATGCACCTAGGCAAAGATATCGAGAATCGAACCCGTCACACAAAGATCCGTGGAATGATTGCGATCCATGCAGGTAAATCGATCGACATGGAAGCGTATTTTGAGCTGAAACTGCAAGGATTTGAGCTGCCGCCGTTCGATCAATTCCCTCTCGGTCAAATCATCGGAACGGTTGAAATCGTCGATTCAGTTGAGGATCACCCTTCAAAGTGGAAACAGGAATATACGATCGGATATGTTCTTGAAAATCCTCGTCCACTAGAGTTAGGTATCCCTTGTCGCGGTCAGTTGAGCTTTTGGAATATACCGGAAGAAATAATAAAAAAAATGAAAATGTAAATAAAAAGATATTTTTGTATTAAAATGTCAGTAATATCAATAAATGAAATATGAGATTTCACCATAGGGACACAAGATGAACCAATCAGAAGTAGCCGAGTTTTTAGGTGTTAATCGACAAACCATTAGCCAACGCTTGAATGATGAAAATCCAAGAAAAGCATATATCAGAACTATGATCAAAGTGATGATGGGGCTTTCAAAAAAAGAAGCTGAACGTTTTCTTGCCAAAATCAATGATGATAAGATTAAAGAGGAATCGGAAGACATCGTTACAGAAAAAGAGCTCGTGCCAATTATAGGCTATTCAGTTAATACATTGCGACAATGGCGATCAGAGGGTAAAGGACCGCCCTACACTGTTAAAGAAGGCAATGGGCGCGATCGTATCCGGTATTCTGTAGAAAAAGCCAAAGAGTGGAAGGAAGAGCACAAGAAGGCGAAGAAAGCGTAGGGTTTTGATATGCTTTAATTTCATCTTCCTCCCACTATGTTTATTAATAACCGCACTTTTTCAATTCAATAATAGGTTTTGAAAAATCAGACCCGTTTATTGGGGTATTTAAATAGTCAATTCTATTGATTTTACCAACCATTTTATCTATCTCTTCGTCCATTTTTATATATTCTTCACCTAATCGTTCTTCTATCTTTCTAGCTTCGTTCAATTCTATCAAGAGTGATTCATAATCAACATCATCTTTTTTTAAAAAGAAACTACCTCTGAGCACATTCCCATCTTCGTCGTAATAATTGTGTCCCTTAGAAAAAGCCAATCGACATATAACGATCTGGCTATCATAGGTAACACATACTACATCTAAAGGTGCATTGGGATATTTTTGTGCAAAATTGACTTTACCCAAGGCATTTATTCTTTCATGCCCTGTTTTTTTAAGAAGGATGTCACTGGAGCAATTCTCCCTGTAATTCAAATAAGCCTTCTTTCTTTTAGCATCCAATTCATTAAATAGTTTTAGATTTTCTGGACTATAGCGAACCCTTCTAATATGAGCCCTATGCGAAGATGGCACTAGTTTGCCTCGTTTTGTTACATAGTAACTTCGACTGCCAGAAAGCATAATCTCTTCATAAACAGGAACGATTTTCTCATCATCGCTTCCGTATGTTGAATCTATAATAATTGCTACAGGCTCAGACGTAATTGTGATTGCTGTTTTGTATTCTGCAAGCTCATCAGCTACACTTTTCCAGTAGTGATAATGTAGTCCGTGAGTTAGTATATCGATATTTGCTTCCACATATCGCATCGATGCGCAAAAATCATCCCACTCAATCTTTCCATCTGGATCATAGACAAACCGATATCGTTCCTGTACTAATCCAACACATCGTTCAAAATGATATGCCAATTCATCACTCATGCTGTACATATAGTCGTAGTCGGTTTTTGCCATAGAGATAAACCCTTGCTCGTATGGAAACTGTTTCATAAATATAATCCTTTGTTTCTATTCATGGTTTATTTAATTACTGCCACAAGCATTGTCGCAGTTGTTTGATCAACTCTTGAAGCCTTGATATCCAACTCAATCTCTTTGGAATACGATTTAAAAATACCGCTTTTACATACGCTTTCCAAAATCCTCATCTGCATCAAAAGACGGCTGTTGGACTCAGCTTCACTTTCACCTTTGAGAGGATAAAACGGCCAAGCCACCTTAAAAGCGCGAGTCCCAAAATACTTATCATCAAGTACTTCCACGATACCCATACCAAGAACCCAAGCAATATAATCTTCATTGCCGATATCGCCACCTTTCTCCGCTTCGAGGACATAAACCAAAAGCTCGTCCTCATCATCTCGGTTCAGGATGAGAGGATGGTTCATTGTTTCGTGAAAGTCCTCCTCAGCAGCATCATACCCACCTGCAATTTTGCTCATAAGATTTGAATAGCCCTTATCGGTCAGATCTGATGGGTCTAGGGCAAAAAGTCTTGAATGAGCGATATACATCGTTTCATCGGGTGCCATATTATCAATGTACCCACCATAGACGTTTACCGAATGTTCGGTGCAATATTTAGCATAAGGAAACTCTTCGACATCTACCGTTCGATCCACAACGATTGATCGAGGCTCTTTGAATTTTTCTGCCATTTCTTCGGTTGGTTCGGGTATTTCCATAGGAGTAGCTTCCACAAGCTCTGAATACTCAATTGGTTCGACTGTGGCAACGTGCTGTCCAAAGGCTAGGTAAGTTAGAGGGTTAAGATTTGAAGACGAGGACTTGCCTATATCATTACAAATATCTTTCGCGGATGCGGAAGCAATATTCCACGTTGTATATCCGGCGATGGCAGATGATACCTCAAGAGCATGGGTGTGTTTTATCTCAATGCCGAAACGGGCAAGGGCTTCCTTGATAATCTTAGCATTGGATTTAATTTCTTGAATTGAATAGATGTGTTTAGCCACGAATGACTCCTTTAAAAGTTAAAAAGCGAAAAAGCCAGTAAAGGCGTTGATGTGCTTCCGTTGCATCGTTGTTTTTCGCTAATAACGCTTAAAGCAACCATGTGACTGTCATTGTTTTTATGAAGATGGATTTGCCATGCCTATACAGGTGGAAACTGCGGGCTCCATATGCCAAAATAATTATATCACAGGTTGGCCGGATTGTAATTTTGTAAATAGCGGTGGGCGCAATTCTTTCAAGAAAGATCATGAGCCCATTAGAGTTTTTTGCGATCGTAAAAGAGAATTTTGAGTGGGTATAAATAAATACCTATTTATTCTTTTTTACGGCTTTATAAAACACAAATAATGTCATTAGCGGAGCCAAAATAAAACTAAATGCTGCCGTCAAGGAATACATTACAAACCAAAACCCAGCAAATACAAAAATCATAAGTAAATTACCAAGCTCATGAGCAGTTGGTGATTTCGCTTTTGATACACCCATAGCAATAGTATTTACAGCAGATAAATTTTCTTCATGCTTCTTTTTAATACCCAAATAACCTTTTGCTCCACGAACAAGACTTGCGATCCCTATAATCCAAAACAATGGTGTCAAAACTGAATCATTATTGTTTTGGTATGCATAAATTGTAATGACAGCAGATACCCACATACCAAGAGTGAAGAGAACTTGTAATGATAATTTTGCTTCAATAAACCCTTTAATTAATCCTCTGGATTCTTTTTCTATGGATTCTTGATCCTGTCTGATATTTGAAGCAATAGCAACACCACATTTGGGACAAGTAGCAGCAGCATCGGAAACTTGATTACCACATTCAAAGCATTTAATTAAAGCCATATAAACCCCTAAAATAATAAAAGGTTTATTCTACTAATCTTTATCAAAAATAGCAACATGCCTCCATATTTATCCCATAAATTTATTGCATAATTTCGCTTTACACTGAAAATTTATTTTGTCATGCTTATTTGTGTATGGTATAATTTTGATGGTCACAGTGCCAGCCGCTTCCGCCTGTATAGGTAAGGTAAATTCTGTTTGAAAATCAGCCACTTAGTTGCTTTAGCTTTATGCAAAGAGACGAAAAGTGTAAGGGAAGCACCACTAAATTATCCTTTTGGACGTTTTTTTGCTTATAAATCTAAAGGAGCCAAGAATGGCAACCACCTCTTACGCCTACACTATTGAAGAAATCAAAAAGAATGCTAATCTAATACAAAAAACCTTTGAGCGATTAGGTAACCCTGTAAAGCGTGGACACGCGCTCGAAGCATCGTCAGTAATTGCAGGATACAAAGACTACAATACAGCAAAAGCTGCTATCGAAAAGACTCAAAGTAATCGATTTGAAGATTCAAACTACACAATTCACCCATCGGAAAAAACCCTTCTCAACAAGAATCAGATTGCAGATATCATCATCATTCAAGATATCGGCAACGGGCATTTGGAATTTTCACCGTGTATCATCGAAAAAGATAGTGTTATTGACAAAGCTTTGCGTGTCAAAAACTATTTTACGACGACAGAAAACATACGCCTTGTCAAGATTAATGAAATAAAAGAGGCGATTGCAGCGCAAACGATAGCACTTTGGGATGAAAATGAGCCAACAGAAAGAACGCTTGATAGCATTTTAAGAGAGACAGCTATGAAAAACAATCATTCAGTCTTTTTACACCCATTTGGCCTTCACTCATTAGTTGATTACTACCCTATTTATAGGGCTGAACAAGAACAGGAAGACCCTACTGAATATGGCTCGCTTGAAGGAGGAGACTTCTTTGCTGATCCGAAAGAAGCCATTGAGTTCGTAAAATATTTTAAAAATAAAATCGGTAAAGAGATACCGATCAAAACACTGACAGAAGAGCGCGAGGTATATTTTCAATCACAACTCGAAGAAAATAGTAGCTTCAAAAAAGGAGAAGATAGATGAGACTCACAAAAGACCTTATATTCGACGCAAAAACCAATAACGGCGGCTTTACAAAGGCGCAGATTGAATTTCTTGGATTTGTTTTTGGAGAAGAATGGATTGATCAAGCTGTTGGAATGGAACTATCGGAAGCGGAGTATAAACGTTTTATGGAATATTGTAATATTGATGCACAACAATTAAAGCAACTGAAAATGCGCGGTGAATTTCAATCAGTTCAATGTTCTAAGGCAATTATTTATGATTTTAATCAAAAAGGAGTCTACGCCGGTATTGATTACCAAGATGGATCTCCTATGTTGGTTGGTGACATCGTTGAATTTCCATGGAATGATACTGTTGGCTTAGTTAAAGCCGAAATAAAATTTATAGCCCCAAGTTTTGTTGGGGTCGTCTTCGAGCACCATTATGCTTATGATTTGACAAACGCAAGTACACCTGTCTCGTCTTTATGGAAAAAAAATGATCAATAAAGTTCTGTTATGGCTCTGAAAAAAGATGAGTTATTCTTGGAATTTCCGATTGATAAAATTAGCTATTTTAGATTTGATTTCATTGATAAACACAAGTAATCGATAGCGAAAAGATGATGTTATTTCATTGATTTTGGTGTTTACTTCATCCTCAAAATCATCAATTGAACCATAGTGTGTTCTTTGCTCAAGCAATAACCACTCTCCATCAATTTTTCTTTCAACAGTATCACCTACAATCGTATAGATCTGACGATAAACAATTGTTTCGACATTATTGATTTTAGTTCTTGAAACTGCATCGCTATTGACTTCAACTTGGATGATATAGTCATTATTTGTATTTTTTTTGAGCTCATCAATTTTGCGAACCAATCGAGTATATCGTAATGCACTTTCTTCATCAAAATCGATGTATTTAACCTCATGAACACCGGCAATGATATGGGGCAAATATCCGAGTGCGTGTAAGAATTTGGCAATTGTAGTGCGGTGATGTCCTTGTGTGATATAGCCAATACCATCAATTTCATGGATAGTCCAAGGGTCGTCGCGATCTTTGTTTCTGATTGATGGATCTGTAAAATATTGGAGTATTGTTTTATCGTCTGTATCGTATGCAATTTCTCGGTACCAGTGATGATTGAGATTTAGAAAAAAATCTCTCCACGTTCCATCCCCTCTTTTCCCCTTATCTCCACCTACTACATTTCTCACATCATAATCGGCATCGTAATGAATCGTTTCTTTTGTGATAAATGAGGAAAATATTGCGTATTTTCCGCTGTTTTTTGGGTGTAAAATAAATTCAGACTCAGCAAATTCTACAGAATTCATGTTGTCCGAAATCAATTTAAAAATTTGCATCGATAATTCCTACGATTTGTAATGAGAGAAATTTTTTTTTGAAGAGTTTTACATTTACGCCGATCAAGCGCAAATGCCATCATCGCTTCTTAGGCCATAGAGCTAATGACGAGTATTGATAACGTTAGTGTCTCTAACCAAGCGGATAAAGAACGAAAAATTATACCGTACTTTACGATACAATCTCCATCATTTCATTGCTGATATACTCCCCTTTTCCGGTATCCATCCAAATGCAACGTCTAGCCTCCTCTTCACTGGCTACCGTGGCTAAAAAGTTCCCTTTTTTGAAGACGTTCCACCATCCGCTATCCCCGCGTGGTGAGATTGTATAGTCTTGGTAAGTTTTTGTAGGTTGTGCCATCATTCATTCCTCAAAATTGGATTTTTAGTGTAAAACGTTTCCGTTTTTTGGTGTCTTCATAAGTATCAATAAACACTTTTGCATCATAGGGCTTACTGTTTCTACCAATAAAATCGGTAAACATATACCCCCTATTTTTAAGGTGCTGTTTCGACGCAATATTTTTAAGTGCATCAAACCGTTCCTTTTGACCAAGTGCTTTACCCTTCCCAACAAAGAACTCATCGATTTTATTATCATAGATCACAAAGCAATGTTCGTTCTCACATGCATAATAGAGGCTTTTTGTCTGTTTTTCACCATCTACATACTCTTTGGCAAAAACGTACCCTTGGCGGCATATAGGGCATTTAAACAGGCGCTCTTCCTCTTTATTTTCCTCATGGGAGTATAGTTCAATAAGTTGCTTGACCTTTACGGGATCCGCAAAAAATGAATTTGGGTCGTCGATCGGAATATTGCGTTGGAATACGATAGCTTTCGCCAATTTGACCATAGGTTCGGTAAGTGTGATCGGTTCATCTTTTATCCCGGATGCTTTCAGAACCTCATCGATGTAATATTCATATTCGCCAATGAGTTGATCGGGGCTTTCCCCCTCAAAACGGATCCGATTGAGCCGATCCCAATACTCGCGAACGTTTTTATCGTCGATGAGCATAGGGGCATATTGTTCGCACCATGTAATCGTTTCGAGGGAGATATCCTGCGGGTGCATCATTGTATTGGCTAGGGTGACTAGATTGGCCGAAATAAGGTTGTTTTGAATGATATGGAATGATTCAGCGGTACCGATACCTTTTCCGCCCAAAATTTGTGTGTTAAACCGCCCTACTCCGTATCTCGGAGGACGTTTTGGAGTGGTACTCGAATAATTGATATTTGTAGGATAAAGGGTCTCATTGTGGTTGCATTTTGGGAGCACAACCGCAAACCCCTCCTCCGATATTTCTCCATCACCGGCACTCAATGCGTTCAATAGATCGGTATTGACACTTTTCCAACATTTTTGGGGTATGAATTTTCGCTTTTCAGTATCGAATATATCCACAAGGTGATTGGCTTTAACCTCCAACTTCTTAGTACCGGCTTTGATTTGAAGAATCGATGAGTCATAAATAGCATCTTTCATCTGCGTCCATTCGGTGATCGCATAGATAAACGAATACATCGTCAAGGCATCTTGCTTCATTTTTGGGGAATCAAAGCGAATACGCATGAATTCGGGTGTTTGATCGACGTTTTCGGGATCATAAGCCTCTTCAAAACGTGTCGGAAGTATCGCCGTAGTCAATGAATCATCATCCGCCCCAAAATCACGCTCATGTTGCAGTACGTATTCATGTCCGTATTTTTGATTCAGATAGCGAATCAATGCGATCGATGTTTCCCCCGGAACACGGTAGGAACTCGTCGCGGGGTCGGTGATAAGACCGGTATGGAAGAGCCGTTTAGCAATTTTAGTTGTGTATTCGATTGAGAAATTGTACAGATAGAACATTTTTGATTGTAAAAACGATAGTACTACAGGTCTATACGTTGGTTTTACGTCGCGTTCTTCGTGTTGGTAATAGTAAACCCTATGAACGTTCTCCGGACTTCGTAAGTACTCTACGGTGTCATTACACTCCTGCAAGAACTCATCGGTATAAACGGTGCTGAAAGGGACGGTGAACTCAACCCCGTCTTTTTTGTATTGCACGTATATCCGATGGATCACTTTCGGGTCATGAGATAATATCGTTCTCTCCGCTTTTACAATCCAATACAACCCCGCTATCGTTGGGAGGAGAACGTAAAAGTTTTGGAGCTGCTTATGCCATGTCTTAGACATGCGGTTTATCTCTTCGTGGCTTGCTTTTGGAAAATTGCGCTTATGGGTTTGTATACGCTGTTCGATAACCGATGCTTTAATCCCCTTCGAGAGACGGTTAATGAACAATGAATTGATAACGTACTCCGCATGTTTGGCATTAGCATGATTCTCATCCACAAAATACCCGTTTTCAATCGAAACGGCGATATCGTTGATGCTTTCAAAGTCACACAACGTATATTCTCGTATACCAAGTACTTCGATGGCGTGTTGGAGTAGCGTGATCGAATCAAGGCGCATCCCCTCTTCGATGTAGATCCCCGTAAAACGAGGGAGGTACTGCTTTATCGTCGATACAACGACCTCATTGGCAGAGCCGAGCCATGTCTCCGAGTATAAAGCCGGTACGATTACCTTCCATTGGCTCTGATCGAGCGAATAGACAGCCTTTTGAGCCAGTTCTTTGTTGGATACAATCAAAAGATTCACGGTAATGTTCTCCTCGTAATTAAAGTGGATTTGAAGGGTTATTTAATTTGTCCCCATGTTCTCAAACTGCATATAGATCGTTGAGTCTTTTATCGACTTCGCGTGACGCAATGCCTCATCGATCGTCGGGAAAAAGCCTTTATTGCTAGACCGGTCCCATGCACCCCCATCGAGACACCGAACGTTATAGCGTACTCCGCTAGGGTATTCGTCAAACCACGCTTTTTTGCTGTTTTTCATACGCTCATCAAACTCTTGTTTTGACTTGGCGACAAAGCGGAATTCTTCGGAACGGGCGAGATATTCTTCGTATGTCTCCTCCTCCCATGCTTCGGTCGTGATATAGGGTTTTCCCCACCAATCATCTAGCTCCCATTGTGGACGTTCATCATTATCGGTGAGGTCGAATTCATCTCGTAACACCGGATCGATCGGGATACTGTCAATAACGTTTTTTTGGTTATGAAATCTGATTGTTTCGATCGCTTCAGTTAAATCCATTATGAGACTCCCTCTTCTTGGAATGACAAAATCTTGATTTTTCCGATTTCCTCTACGGAAGTGGCATTTTTGGCATATTTTTCGATCATTTTTAGGTCGTCTTCATGCTGAAAAATGATAATTACTTCTCCATCATTCGCCAGTACAGCATTTTTAAGGGCTTCGACTTTTTCGGTAATTCTTCGTTGAGAGAAGATATAGTATCCCTCATCGATGATCAAGGTTTTTGTGTTGGTTAAAGTGGGTTCATCGATTGGAAGGTTTAGAGTATTTTGGATGTCGATGTAGGTTGATTGTGGGAAGCATTTATCCTTTAAGGGTGATTGTTTTTCATAATCCCAAATCATCCCCTTTCCGTAATCGATAATCATCGTCTCCTTGGAATCAAGTGTTTTAGCGTTTTGTTGGATAAATCGGGTTTTTCCGGTTCCGGATTTTCCAATGATGATTGATAAAACACCGCTTTTAAAGGGATGGTTCTGAGGGTTTTGATGATTCATTTTAGTCCTTTTTTTTGAGTTTTGCTATACGTTCGAGCTCAATATTTGCCTCTTCTTTGCTGAGAATGCCATCTTTGTATTTGGTTATGACGTCATTTTCTTCTTTTGAAAAAACTTTTGATGCGGAATTTGTTTTATTGTTGGTTTTATGGGCTATAAGTCCAATATTTTTGCATAAGGAATTGCCTTTATAGCCTGAAATGAAAGTAGATTTTTCACAATCTATCACCCTCATCCCCGCTTTTGTACGATCGTTTTTCTTATTTTTAGTGGAAAGGTTTCGCGTGAGGTTTCGTTTTGCAATTTCATCCGCTGTTTTAGGCTTTTTCTTTTTCATATTCAAACATCCTCTCCACATGTTTTCCATCTAGCATCCTGCCAACGTAAAAAATTAAGAGCTTCCAAAAAATCTCCATGTTGACTGTCAAGAAATCTCAATGATTGTATAGAGCGTAACATGTTGATAATTGATCGTCTAAAGTATCTACTAAAACGTGATGAGTCTTTTGCATGTTCTAATGCATCGTTGATTTTTTTACGGTTTGTTCTATGTATCTCTTTGTCATATTCCGTTTCGATAGTACGCCACTCATGATAAATAAGATCGACACCGCCATGTCGTTTTAACCGAAGAAGAAGCAGTTCATTTTCTACCCAATAAGAAAGAACCTTGTCAAGATATCGTTTGGCTGTTACGGTATCGATCTCAAACGTAAACAAAATATCTTCAAGCTCAATGCCATAAGGGATATAATTGAGATATTTTTGTTCGGATAATTCTTTATAGATTCCGATTACACTTTCAACTAAAGATATGCTTTTCGTTTTTATACCCCATGTGAGTGCTTTTTGGATGTTATTTTCATATTTTGGATTGATCATCAAAATTTCAAAAATTTCATTTTCCGTTTCCTTGCTATAGCACTTTTTGATCGTGGTATTCATCCTTTTTTTATAATCATTCATCATAAGCTTTTTCTTGTTTTCGAGCTTTCTTCGTTGAAGTTCCGTTTCCAGTTCTTCGTCAGAAAAAATAGTTATATCTTTAATTTGGCTCATCTTTCACCCCTCTTAGATATCCGCCCAAGGCAGTTTAACGCTTTGATAAACACCGGCACGATCTTTCATGAGCCCAACGCAATAATGCCCCTGCGAATTGCGTGTTTCGAGGTGTTGAAAAATTCGATTGTCTTTAATGCCGGTATTCGCTTTGACTTTTTGGATGTCGCTTGCGGCAGTATGTAGAATGATTTTAGTACCGACGTTCGTATGGTACAGTTCAGGGAAATTCGCCGGTGATTGAGACATCACCATGAGCATACCGCCAAAGTTACGGATTTGGCTCACAAGCCTATTGTAAAGACTCCCTTTGAGGTTGGCTTCGGATGCCGTATCGGGAAGCAATGCCTGCATTTCATCGATTACAATACAGGTATCGGTAGTGGTATCGGGTAATCGGTTACGATATGGCATATTCCCAACCGGCAATGATCGATATTCACCCCGCAAGTAAACCAAACGGAAAATTTTTGATACCAATGTATCTGCGGCGAATAGTTGCGATTCATCCTTGATCTTCGAGAGGTCATAGCGGTTGATTTCGGTAAACGATATATCCGGTGTAGAACGACCGAAAACCCCTGCTCCGCTGAGAGCTTGCAGATAGGTTTCGATCGTTCGAATTGATTTTAGCCGGTCTTTATCCGAATAGAATTTGTAATCAAGCCAACCGTACCCCTCATCATCACTTTGCAACGCTTCGTAAGTTGGTACCGATCCCCCTAAAAAAGAGAAGTTGAGGTACTCTTTGAAGTATGCTACCAATGAGTCATAATTGCTTGAGATTTGTGATTTAAGTGCACCGATCTCACATTCGAGCCGTTCGCGCTCTTTAACTGCAAGATCCTCATCACGATCGGCGACGCTTTCGAGTTTTTTGAGCTCTTCATTCAGACGGGTTGTTTTTGTGTGCCAGTCGTTCATGATCTTTCCGTTTTTTGAGACGATCGAGCCAAACTTTGCCCCATATCCTCCGGAGACGTAATCGAGAATATAATCGACAAGCTCTTTCATGTCGGTGATAATAGGGAGATGTGCGTTCAAATCGGCTTTAGACAAACCTATACCCCATGTAGAGGGATCATCATCGATGATTCCGGCTTTACGATAGGTATCGATAATTAAACGCCGTAGAACCGCCGACATATTCGGTGCCGATTTCAACCGTTTCATAAACGTTTTACGAAACATCTCCATGATATCGTCAACCTGCGCATTCGGTCCGCCGTTTTGTTCATCCATCAAAAACTCAAACGGGTTAATTGAATACTTCGAGTTTCGCACTTCAAAAGGGAAAACTCTCTCCGGAACGTTTGTCATGCCAAGAGTGTTCTGAACGTCAATAACGTGGATGCTTTTTCGTCTATTGTGCAAATAGGTCATAAGTTCTTTGGCTAGACGGGTTTTTCCCGCACCGGAACCGCCAGTGATCATTAAGTGACCGTTTTGAGCGGTATCGGGATCCCAAATGATAGACTCCGACGGATTCATGAAAAGAGGAAATTCAAATCCCATCAATCGCCCTTACCCAACAAATTTTGCATAGGGATTGGATGAGAACCATCGGCTAAACCATGAGCGGTTTTCGACCGCATCGGTTAGTTGTGCTATCTCATCGGCATTTGTATAAGCGATATCAGAGAATACAAGTTCCGAATCGGTAGCGTGGTTGTATAAACGTACAGTTGTTTTATAAGTATCGCGCTTCCATCCGCTTCCATCTTCACGCGAAACCAACTCCCGTACAGTTTTGAGGGTAATTGGGAGAGATTTTTTGGAGATCGATTCTGATAGGCGTTCAATTGCATTAAAACCGATCCAATCGATATCGTATTCGTATACACTCACCTCATCGAGATATTTATGATCGCTAAAGAAGAAAAGAAATTTCGCGATAACAGAGCGATGATTACCATCACCGGCTACATAGTAATTGTCGCCTAGCTTGTTATAGCTCATAGTTGGGAGTTTTTTAACATCGCTGTAATAGTAGTCGGGATTTTCTTCGGCGAGGGGGAGATTAATATGCATCCGCTTCCCTTTATGCAGCAGCTCTTCCCAAGTTAAACCGATGTAGTCGGGGTGTTGAGTACCGACAATTTTATCGACCGGAACCGATGTGCTATCGTGCCAAAATTCTTCAATGATAAAATCATGCGGTAATTCGTGTTCGGAAAATCCAATGATTTTATCGTTTTTGAAATGGGCGTTTGATTGTGCAACCATTTCAATAAGGGGTGTTTTTGCGGTATTTTTAGCACTCATAGTGTCATTTCCTTTTTAATGTAAAATCACTGCTTAAACAATGAAAAAACAATGTATTTGTATTCTCTGAAAATTTAAAAACATTCTTTTTCTATTGTATTTACAATGTTTTTTAAATAGCAGGCCGCCAAGACGAACATAAGGTCAAATTTCATTTTTGACGGCTTTGTCAAACCCAAATCTCAGGCTCGGCAAAACCGTCTTATTGTTGGACGGATAGTGTTTTGCAGAATCGATCAAATATCATTTTTTCGTATTCCCGATCCTCTTCATAGTTCTTGGCTCTTGAATGCCACTCTCCATAACACTCAGGACAATACCATCTACCGCCAAGGGCTCCAATGATATATCCAGCGGAACTTGCTTTATTGCAGGAGTCACACATACCAAGTCCACCGATAGAAACCACTTCGATATTCGAGGTTTTAATGATCAAGAAATTTTTATCGGTTTGAATGGATTCAGCCATTGTCATGTCCTTTGAGTAGTTACTATATGTATAACCCTCAAAGTCGTTTTTTCGCTTATGAATAGAGAGAAAAAGCACTTTTACAATGCGGATATTCGCAAGAAGATATAGGTAAAAGCCGCACTGTAAAAAAGCACGCCGAAAATATTGGATAGAGCAACTTTAATGTCTTGTGTGGAGGGTATTGCGTTATCCACAAGAATAACCAGCCCGAAGAGGTACCCTAAATCGGTCCATATCGTTTTTTCAATTGGTAGAGCCGAATACCATCCATCAAGGAAATAGGCACCGAGAAAAAGCATTAACGGGGCGAACGCAATAGGCATAGCGTTGTACCATCGAAGATTTTTTACCTCAACACTGCCAAGGAGCCAATCATCCCCCTGTCGTTTTGGGATGAGGCTGAAACGTGTCGGTTTGCCGTTAAAAAGTACGGCGGTCAGATAGTGAGCTGTTTCATGCATAAATGTCCCCATGAGGTTGAACATGATCCCTATAAAAGGGATACGGAAGGTTGATGCTTTGAATCGTGAAAATATCAACGCAATGATAACGGCGAGTTTAGGATCCGCAATGTGTTGAAGAACCACATTCCCCTCCTTTGGCGCTGCTCACTGCTGTTACCTCATCGAAATTATTGTAGTGACACGCATCATGTAGTTTTTTCCGGATGTACTCAAAAACACTGTAGTCTTGAGTCTGATTATGAGCCACATACATTCTGATATCTGAACCACAATCTCTGATCGTCTTAGCAGCTTCCGGAGAAACGAGAATGTATCCATTTTCATCGGTGGCGAAATATTTTGTATCGCTTCCGAAATTATGGATAGCGTCACCTACCTCATGTAAATCAAGATAAAATGAAGAGGTGTCTCTTGTGTTGATTTTGAAAGATGCAGAGCCACTATCTATGTTCTCTTTAGCCGAAGACAATGGTTTTGCCAAAAATTTGTTGAACCGTTGGTTTTGGATAAATTTCCCTACAAAAACACCAATGAAGCTAAAGACGTAGACCAAGATGAAGAGTACTACATTCAAAGCGGCAACAAAGAATAGAATGGTTAACACAATCTTCGTATCGACGGAAGCGGCAATAACCATCGGATGGTTCATAAATGAGAGTATCGATACGACGATCGATAAAGATACTAGAGTGACGGTTTTATTCATTGGTGTCCCCTTGGGTATTGGTGGTAATTTCTAAGCGATCTAAACGCTCTACCTCAGCAATAAGCATCGAGATAGAGGTGATGAGCTGTTCGCGCCGTGTTTTTGTGCTTTTTTTATCGTATTGCGGATCCCACGGCCAAATACCGGTATCATCTTTTGTGCTGGCGTAATGAGCGGCGGCATCGGCGATAGAGCCATCGGTGTGTTCATCATCGTGCGCTTCGGAATAGCCGTGTTTGGTGATTTGGTGGATTCGTTCATTTAGAATTTCATCCATCAGTTTAGATCTATCATTTTTGGTGATTTCATTTTCTATGTTAGATGTCATAGGGTTTCCTTTAGATTTTGAATTTCAAAATGTTTTTGTTCAATGTGAAGTTTTAATTCTCCACCGTGAACATAGACGTAAATCATCAAAGAGTCATCATCTTGAACAATCGCATGAGAACGGTTGATGTCTTGGATAATTGACGCATGATGTTCTTGATCATAAAGATCGCCGAGGAAATCTTCAAAAGCAGTGCCGCCTTCGACGCTGAGTTTGATTTTAGAGAGGGGTAGTTTTTTATCCATATCAGTTTTTGGTGAACATCCAAAAGTCGCTCATGAGGATTCCACCTTTCTGTACCGAGATACAGTTAGCAATATCATCAGCATCGAAATGGTTGAGAAGTTCACCTAAACAGATTGTTGAAACCCCCTGTAAAGAGGTGAGAAAATAGAATGCCATACGTTGACGTTCAGTAGATGTAGGTGAATCGCTTGCGTGATGAATGATCGTTGCGATCGATACCATCTTTTCACTCGATAATCCGGAGCGTTTCAATGCATCACTATTCAATTTAATCATCACCAACTCTTTTTGTTAGACGTTTGTGTTTGAGGAGGTGTAGCAGCAGGTTTAGCTGATTCCAACTGTTTCGCTCCGGATTGTTTTTGCTCTTTAGCGGGCGCATCGGTGACAACGTCGTTAAAAAAGATCAAACGCAATTTTTCATCTTGCGCAAACATTTTCATAGCGGCAACGAGAAACTGTTTTTTGTTTATGATTTGTTTGTAAAGCCGAGCATCCTCCCCCTCTAGGAGGATTTGGACTTTGGCGGTATCCAAGGATTTTTTAGGATCAGTATTCACTTCTGTTCCCATCTCCGCTCCTTTGGTTGATATAAATCTTCCGATTCTTCAATAGGTGATAGGGCGTTTGGATTTTTGTTTGCGATTCTATAGCGGATTTTTTTTATCCGATCGTGAGATTTATGTAATGCTATCACATTGCGTTGAGTCTCTCTTGATAAATTAATCAAATCACTCACAATTACTATGATGTCTTGAGCGTGTTCTAGTTCTAAATCAATTTGTGAGAACAAATGGTCGTTCTCTAATGCACTGATTTTAGACTCCTTAGACTCCAAGGATTGCGTATCAATTTGATTTTCATTTGAAACCGAATACTGTCCGGTTTTACGAATGGATGGCAATACTTCATGAGTAACCCACCGCTTGAATGGTTTGGCTTCGGGTTTTCTTGATTTGAATATTAGAGAATACAGACCTGATTCTGTGATCGTATTGTATTCTTGTATTCCAGATGGGGACTGAATATTAGTTAGCCCCCTTTCATCTTCATCCAAGCTAAATAACGCTTTTGTGACGTTTGATAGTTCAAGTATGTCACACACGTCTTTTGCAACCCACATAAGCTCGCCTGTTGTTTCATCAGTGACTACACGGACTGCTTTCGATTCAAACTCAAAATTAATTACCTGATCCATTTTTTCTCCTTTTTCTCACAATATGACTTCGTTTAGCTTTTGAAGTATCCGCGAACGTTTCCGAATTCATACGGTACTTCCGAAAAAACGACGTTATCGGGCAGTTCAGTACCCTCTAGGAAGTACGCACCGCCACCGGAGAGGATTACCGCTTTAGATTGTCGGAGGATTTCGAGGCTTTTAGTTCGCAATTCATCCATGATGAAAGCACTGTATTCCTCTTTTAACTCGGTGATTTCATTTCTAAAATCCACTTCATGACCGAAGTTGCTTACGGTACCGCGAACGAAGATTTCTTTTGCCGCCAGTTCGGTGAGTGGAGCGTTGAATTTACGTTTAACGATTGCCTGTAAATCGGTGATGATTTTATTCGCACCGATAGGATCAGCGTATGAAAGGTCTTTACGCGGTTCTCCGTTTTCAAATACCAAGAAGTCAAAGGTGTTATAGCCGATATCTACGACGCACACCATGCCATCTTTATCACCATCGTAATCATTGAGTACCCCCTGCCCTTGAGCCATGAGCGTTACGGACGGTTTAAGTACAACATCATCGACGTTGATCGTGTCCATTACAGACAAGAAGTTATCCGAATCGCTCCAGTTCATGATTGAAAGTCCGGTTACCAGTTCGATTGGCTCGTTGGTATCCAATCCGGCTTTCATAATTGCGTGGTAGGCGATTAGTGGTCCATAGTTTGACAAGAAGCCGTAGCCGCGAGTTGACATAGCGTTAGATTGGGCTTTTTCACCGACAAAGTAGCGTTTGCCGTTGTAGATGTAGGAATCTGGCATCTTGTCAGTTCCGAAGTCACTTTGTGACTCTTTCACTTTGGCTACCGCTGATGGGAACTTGAAAACTTTGAGTTTTCCGTCATTGTCTTGAACACATACTTTTGTGTCTCCGTATCCGATATCGATTGCGATTTTTTGAGTGGTTGACATGGTTTGCCTCCGTAGTCCGTTTAGTATTTTGTTTTGATTAGCACCCTTGGGATGCAAAGTTTAGAGCTTCCGCCCAGCCGCCTTTGATGTGGCGTGTAATTGTTCCGCCGTGTTTATTTTTGAATGTGAGTTTCATGAGGACGGGGCACTCCCGTCCGTCCACGTTTCGCGTACCGACAACTTCGATTACGATACCTTTCATTGGTGATCCGATTTAGACTTTGCCGTTTTCTACAGCGTCTTTAAGCGTTTTCGCGGGTTTGAATGCGACTACCGTTTTCGCAGGGTAGATTACTTGCTCTTTTGTAGCAGGGTTGATACCTTTGCGCTCTTTACGATACATGACTTTAAAAGTCCCAAATCCGTGAAGCGCAACTTCTTCTCCGTATGAGAGAGCGGTTTCAATTGCTTTCGTAACAGAATCGATCGCGATACCGGCATCTTTTTTTGTCATGCCTGTAGTGATTGATACAGCTTCGGAAAGCCCCTTCTTCGTGAGTCCTTTTTTTTGTGACATGGATAGCTCCTTTGATTTGAAGTTTGAGTAATCTCACTATATGTATAACCCCCGAAGAATGATTTTTTTGAGAAATGTGTATAAATTTCAAAATAAATGTAAAAAAAGTGTTTTTAGGTTTTATTGTCATTGTAAAAAGAATATTTTCGGAGTGTTAAATCAGTGTTTATAAGATGAAATATTGTTAATACAATGCAATAGGATTGTTATTTAAGTGTCGATGTAATTGTAATGAAGTGTACAAGAAGTGCCTTTAAAATGATGGAGGAGTTGAAGGGTCAGTGCCTATTTCCGGCACAAAACCCCTATGAGGTTATCAAGGAAGTTCAGATCATCGACGGTGGTGTCGAGTTTATCGCTGAGAATTCCCACTGATAATGCTTTTTGAACATCGATATCGGGGTATTTTTCACTCAGTGCGGCGACTTTTGGGCTACGCTTCATTCTTGATATTTTATTAGCATAGTATAAACGGTGCTTTTCATAAAGACTTTTTGCTGTTTTTTGACCTGCAAAGTCTCCATCGGGGAGGACACTACTGAGGAATGTGAGGAACTTATTGTTCATCCATTTGTGTTTTTTCTTTTCAGGGTTTGTGATCTTTTCGATCATATCATGTTTGACGATGGTCTGAATGCTCTTTTCATATGGGGAGAGTCGATCTGAGGTTTCCTTTGGTGTGAGGATCCCAGATTGATGTAGAACTTCCATAATAACACTGTTGCGTCGTTTGATTAATTTCAGCAGTTCCAACCCGGCTTCTATGTCTTCGGGTGTACCAAATCCTACTGGCATACGATTATTTTTCAGTGCCTCTTTAAATAATTCGTCGAGTTTTGAGAAGTGTTCACTGTTCATATCATCAATCGGCAAGTGCATCACAGTCCTTTGTTTTTGTATCGCATAATTGTATCTAAATTTTTAACGCAAATCCGTATCGATTTTAACTCTTATATATATACGAAGTATATGTAGTAAAATCTCTATATTATCAAATAAATATCTACTAATAATGCAGTTATTATTTTTACGTTCCGTACAATTGTATTGTTTATTTTGGCAACATAAAAAAACATAGATGGCTATCTATGTTTAGAGAAGGGAAAATGCTCCTTAATAGTGTGTTTCGTGTTGGCTATCGTGATGTGATTAAACAAGTAAAGTAAAACTCACAACGATCCTTTTTGAACACACAATTATTATGGAAACATAAGTGTTTTCGTCCCCTATTTTTTTAATTACACAGCTTATATGTTCGAGCTTCTATTGATTCAAAAATATCACGGTGTAAAAATTTTTTCTATTTTTGTTCTTTCAGGGTTATACATATAGTGTGATGGGTTAGTCCCAAACACATATATTCTTCATACGAGGTGTGTTTATGGCCAAAAAGGTCTTGCCGTCGATTTTGTTGATTCTGGCGCTCAACTTATGTTTATACGCCGGTACTGGTGGTGCAGAAGTATCTAGTTGGTATACAGATATTTCAGCAGCTCTACAAGGGAGTTGGGGGAAATTAGGTGCAGTTGCTTTTACGGTTCTTGCTATTTTGGCATTGAAAGCGGGCGGAATTGTTGTTGGAGCGTTTTTGTTTTTCCTCGGAATGTCTATCGGTACGATTCCGGGCATGATCGATTCTCGATACACAATGCTTTTTTAAAGTGCCGATTCAGATAGCACCGATGGGTGCTATCAACAATCCACACTAAACAATAGGAGGCTATGGTGGAAGAAAGATATATCCCAAAGTACTTGAATGCTCAAATTCAATTCTTATGGTGGGAACTCGATGAAATCATCGTAATGATGTTTTTTGTTTCATTTGGGATTCTCGGCAATCATACATACGTAGGTGCTGCAATTGGATTCATTGCTATGAATATCTACTCAAAGCTAAATAATAAAAAACAACCGGGTTTTTTTAAACACGTCATGTATCGGTATGGATTTTGGGGCAAAAAAGGGTTATTGCCGGAATATTGGATGAAGGAGTTGGTGCGATGATCAAAAAATCATTTTGGGCGAATTGGTCAATGTTAAAAAGTGAGAATGGGACACTCAAGATTATTTCATTGGGTCTTACAGTTGGAATCATTGCTTGCGTTATGGTGATAGCAAACCTTGCCGATAAAAGAACGGTTGTTGTAATCCCACCTAAACTAAACAAAGAATTTCAGGTGTCAGGAAATGAAATCAGTAAAGAGTATTTCGAGCAAACCGGTTATTACTTAGCAGATCGCATCCTATCGGTTTCTCCGGGAAATGTTGACGGTTCATTTGATTCGGTCATGTCATTTTTTACAACCAATCCGGAGGACGTGAAAGCAATTAGAGAGAACTTGGCACTACAGGCCGAGGTAATCAAACAAAACGACATCTATCAGGTTTTTTATCCAATGAAAGTATTGGTGAGTCCACAAGGGATGAATTTTTCAGTTGAGGGGACGCTAAAGAAAATGTCTGGAAACAATCACATCTCTACCGGCAGAGCAATAATCACTTTTGGATTCTTTGTAAAAGACGGACGTATGATCATTAAAAACATTGAGGTGAAATAATGAATAAGATTAATGTATCTTCGGTTTTGTTGACATGTGCAATTTGCATGTCACCATTATATGCCGACACAAACAGTGATTCGATCCAAATCATCAATGGCGGTGAGGGGTATCGGTTTGCTACAGTCTCTCTAAAAGATTTATCGAGAGTGCATTGTGCATCGCCAATTACAAACGTCTTCTATTCAAAAGAAAAAGAAATTGAAATCAAGACGACAGGGAACGATGCTTACATCAAAATTTTACCGCGTAAAACAACCGGTGGCGATACGGGCGAAAAGATAGAATACGGAGCACACCCTCGTGAACTGTATGTGGAATGCTCAGGAGAAACATTTTCAGTAGTTCTTGTTCCGAAAGACTTGCCAGCTCAGACAATAGTTTTGAAAACTCCATTTGCAGACGTTAAAAAAGCAACCGTTTACGAAAAATCGAATCCATACGATAACACAATGATGGATCTTGTAAAAAAAGCATTTGTCGGCGACATACCGGATGGATATGAACCTTTACATGTTGGTAAGGAGATCAAAAATTTCAGAGAGTTAAGTTTGGTGCATCTTCGAAGCTACGTTGGCGCGAAGTATACCGTTGCGGAGTATATCATTGACGCGAAGAAATCAGTCAATGTGTATGAAGCTATGTTTATACCTTATTTAAAAAATTCTCTAGCCATAAGCATCGTCAAAACCATATTGGAACCAACCGAAACAACCCGCATGTTTGTTGTTTCCTCCAATCAAGAGTCGGAGAACACCAATGCACGCTAAGTTTTCAGGAGAAAAGAAAAAACAATTCTATTACGCGGCAGCAGCGATCGGTGTCGTATCAGCCACTATGTTATTGTTAAACTCGGCATTTGAAAAAGAAAAGCCTGTTCAACAAGCCGAAGTGCCAAAAATCAATATCATTGATAAAAAAGATACAGATGCTTCAGTATTTCGGAAAGATTTTGCGGAGAGCGATGCCAATCAAAATGCAAAGTTAGCAGCATTAGAAAAGCGTCTTGCAGAAATGCAAAATGGTGGCAATCCACAGACAATACCTTTGGGTCAACAATTACCCGGATCCAACAACCAAAACTCAAATTTTTCAAATTTGTTGGTGCCTCCTCCGACACCACCTAGCCATGAACCGATTAGAAGTGTAGATATTCAACCTCAAAACAACGAAAAGCCCGAAGCCCCCAAAAGTGTAGTTATGGGTGACATGATAGGTAATATTTCATCACCTGTTCCTGCTATGGAAAATAAAGAAAAAGATATTCCAAAGCAGAAAAAAATTGAAATTCCAAGTGGTAGTTTCATGAGCGGTGTATTATTGTCGGGGATTGATGCACCAACTGGCGGTAAAGCACAAACATCTCCGCACCCTGTTTTGATCAAAGTTGTCAACATGACAAAATTACCAAACAAATTTAGAGCCAATCTAAAAGAGTGTCATATTCTTGGTAGTGGTTTCGGTGATCTATCCAGCGAACGTGCTTATATTCGTGTAGAGAAAATTGCATGTATGACCGTAGATGGTAGAGCCGTTGAAAAAGGGGCAAAAGGTAGTTCGATTGGGTACGTAACCGGCGAAGATGGGAAAACCGGATTAAATGGACGTGTTGTATCAAAGCAAGGTGCGATATTGGCACGTACACTGGCGGCAGGATTTTTAGAGGGAGTTTCAAAAAGCTTTCAAAACAGCAGTATGACGTATTCAATCCAACCTACAGGTTCTATCGCAACGCCTGATCCTGCTGATACTTTACAAATGGGTCTAATGGGTGGTGCCGGTGAAGCATCTAAAAAACTTGCAGACTTTTATATGAAATTGGCGAATGAAATGTTTCCAATTGTTGAAGTAAGTGCCGGTCGAAAAGTTGATGTCGTCTTGTTGGACAAGATCAGCTTTGAATATGACGAAGGGAGAGAATAATGAAAAGTTTATTCCTTAGTATTATTTTTATCCTCACTCTTACTGGTTGCAGTGGGAAAGTGTTACTCCCATATGAAGATGAACCACTTTGTAAAAAAGGGCCTAAAGAGGGAATGTGTGGATCCGTATCGGAAGTTTACTCATACTCAGCAAAGGTTAACTATGGCGAATAAGTACTTAACCATTCCGACCATTTTGTTGATGCTCATGACTAATCTAAATGCAAGTGAAAAAGTATCTCTTGAGGATATGGCAAAAGCACTTGAAATTTTGATTGTAGAGATGAAGAGCCAAAAAGAAAAAGTTGAATCAATCGGTAGCAACAAAACCGATGAGTTGCAGAGTGAGTTAAGTGCATTGAAGTCCAAAATTGTTTTATTGGAAGAAGCAAACTCAAAACAACTAAAAATCAATACCGATATTTCAAAAAAACTTGATGAGGCATTGAGCAAGCCAAAAGAAGATCGGCGAACGTTTTTAATCGAGAGTGTTCCAACACATGAAATCAAAACAAATACTGTCGCTGAAGATGAGTTCTATAAGACTACTGCACACTTGAAAGTGCATAGCGAAGCTTCTATCGCATCACCAACGATTACCTATCTCCCTAAAGGAGCCATAGTAAAAGTGATCGAAGAAAGAAATGGTGTTGCTTTAACGGAAATTGGTTGGGTATCAAAATACTATCTTTCAAAAATGGCAAAGGAGTGATCATGAAAAAAAATATTGTCACATTGGGTTCAGCGTTACTGCTTGGGATGATGATAAGCGGGTGTTCCACTGCGGAACCAAAACCAAACAAGAATGTAAAGTCGTCTATTATCAGTGGCTATTTATCGGAGAATGGGCATTCCACTGTAGGTGATAAAGAGACTAATTTGGAGTGTCTAACAGGGGATTGTCCGGATAGCACTACATCAATTGGCGGTAAAACAAACTATGAAAAAGAGCGTGATCACTTATTGACAAAAATTGTTAAAACCCCTCCCGTTCCAATGCGGGTACCGGATACGGTTTTAAGAGTTCTTGTACTGCCTTATGTGGACGATTCGGGTGCATTGACGGCACAAAGCTATAAATTCGTTAAGGTGGACGATGGCAAGTGGATACTAGGCGAGTACCTTGCGAAAGAAGGGGGTGGTATACACATGTTGACACCACTAAAAGCAGACTTGATTACAGAAGAAAGAACGCAAGCTTCCGATGTTAGCAACCAACAAACTGCTCCAGTACAGCAAAATCAAATGTATCAACCTAATATGACACCTCAGATGGAGCGATAACATGGATACCACGATCCTTGGGTTAGGTATTGGTGCAATATCAATCATTGCAGCAGCACTGATTAAACAAATCAAAGTTGATGATAATACAGCGGATATCAGCGTTGATGAATGGGCACCTCTATATGAAAGAGAAAAAATCATCAAATATTTACCGTATGAGGACTTCATTGAGGATGATGGTATCTATATCACAAAAGACGGCGGAGTTGGATTAGTAATTGAGTGTATGCCGTTTCCGCTAGTTGGTTCGAAGGCACATACGGCGATTAAATCGATGCTTGACGTGTTGCCTGAAAATACAAATGTTCAATTTTCACTTTTCTCTGGAGCAGATATCGTTGACCAACTCGAAGCATGGAAAAGAACAAAGACCAAAGATGGTGATATTGAAAGTAGTGTTATACAAGCTTATGAAGAGTTCCTGAATAGTAAAAAGTATGAGGGAATATCAAAAAATTTCAGTGCCCCTATTCGTAATGTGAGATTGATTATCTCAATAAAGCTTGGTGGAAAAGAGAAAAAACACCAAACATTCGGCACAGACTTTCTAAAGGGTCTATTCAGCAATGAAGATCCGGAGTTGAGTCGATTTCAAGACCATTACCGAAAAATTCACACCATCAAAGATCGAGCGATTGGGATTCTTAACGCAGGGAATTTCGGTGCAACTATTTGTGATCCCGATCGATTGATACGTATTGTGTTTTCATTGATGAACCAAAACCATGATTTCAAACATATCCCAAAATGGGACGGCAGTATGCTGACTAATTTCATGGTGGCCAATGATTCAACCGTAAAGATTAGCGATGATTACATTGAAATGGACGGGATATTCGGTAAGTCGATGTCAACAAAGAGTTACCCTGAAAAATGGAATATCACCGGAGTAATCGATTATGTAGGAAGCATCTTTAGGGACGATAATTTTACGGCTCCGTTTATTATCACATTGAACACGACAAAGCTAAAAGAGTTCGATAAAACACGTATTAAAGGAAATGCGGGAATTGTCATGAGCCAACAAATGCCCTATGCGCTTTTCCCACGATTGAAGCATAAACATCAAGACTTGGCATACGGAATGGAGAAGCTAGAAAAAGGTGAGGATCTCTATTACGCAAGTTATGGAATATTCATTTTTGGTTCAACCGTAGAACGACTACGCGAAGCCGCCGGACAGATTGAAACATACTTTAGAGGTATAGGGTTTAAAATGGAGGAAGATAAATATGTTAACTTCCCGGCTTTTTTAACCCACTTGCCGCTTGGGTACGATATGGAAATACAGGACTTTTTAGGTAAAGAAAGGGGGCGTGCTATTTTTGGTGAGAACGTAGCCGATCTTGCACCGATTAGTTCTGATTGGAAGGGGAATGGGTTCCAAGTTCCATTGATATCACCACGTGGGCAATTAATGGGGTTGGATCTTTTTGCCAATGAAACAGGTGGATATAATAGTTTCGTCGTCGGGATGACCGGTTCAGGAAAATCGGTATTTTTACAATGGCTTTTAGAGCAGTATTATTTGAGCAATAATCAAATTTGGATTATAGATATCGGTCGTTCTTATGAGAAGTTCACATACGCGTTCGGGGGGCAATTTATCGAATTGAAACGCGACGAACCGCTTTGCCTAAATCCGTTTACCCATATTGAAGATGCCGAAGATTTGAAAGAATATCTCGATTTTCTAATCGATTTTTTCCTTTTAATGGGATTACCACGCGAAAGAACTTTATCAGAGCAGCTTGAAAAACTGATGAAATCACACCTAGAAGATGCGATTAAAGATAGTTACAAGAAACACGGGAAAGAGAGTTGTATTGATACGGTTTTAGATGCTCTAAGTGATGAAAATGCAATCGGTGATCCGAGGATTCTTGACTTCATCCAAACCTCCAAACCTTACCGATCGGAAGGACAATACGGTGCTTTTTTTAACGGACAGAGTAATGTTAACTTCCATTCATCAATCGTATGTATGGAAAATGATACATTGGAAAATGTTCCCGATTTACGTGATCCGGCTCTAATGCTTTTGACTTTCCATATATCGAAACAAATTTACATGTCCGAAAAGACTCATCCGGGGCAAAGACATGTTGTAGTAATCGATGAAGCCCATAAGTTTTTGGGTCAATCTTCACATATCGATCTTTTCATTGAACAGGCATATCGACGGTTTCGTAAACATGGTGCGGCAATGATTCTTGGTTCACAAGGATTTGAGGATTTCTATGGTGGGGAAACAGTTTCTAAAGCCGGACGGGTTATTGTGCAAAATTCATTTTATAAATTCTTGATGATGCAAACTGCGACTTCAAGACAGGCACTCAAAAACTCAAAGGTGTTTGAGATGTCTCCGTATGAAGAAGCTATGATGGACAGCGTAGCACCAGTAAAAGGTCAATACGGGGAAACGATGTTGATTTCCGAAGGGGTAATGGCTAAAGCACGTATTCTCTTAGACCCATTCCAACAAGTGCTTTTATTCACCGATTCTGAATTGCGTGATGAGATGGATTATTTGGTTAAAAAAGAGGGTAAATCTTACCTTGAAGCAGTTGAAATAATCAAAAAACGAAAAGCGGCGTAAATATACGTCGCTATACAATTTTTTCTTCAAAATCACTCCTTTTACTTCAAATTTCTCTCAATCAGGGTTATACATATTGTAAGTATCTTAGAAAGTGTTACGACAAGCAGGGTTAAACGACGGTCGCCTCCCCTTGTACGCCCTGCCTGTCGTGGCACTATCGAAAGATAAGCCACTAATTTTTAGGAGTCCTATATGGCAAAAGTTGTTAATCTCGGCGGTGTTTGTGTAGTCGTTGAAGCAAAAAACATTGGTTTTTTGAAAGCGGCAAAAGATTTAGTTTCCTCGGAGCTTGAGGGTATTGAGCAATTGGCTGAGGAATCTGTTAAAGATGCGGCGGCAGCTATGCCGGAAGGTTTTACTATTACCGACGTACAAATTCAGGTACTTGCAAATGGAAAAGACCTAATGGTTACTGTAACAGGTAAGAAATCGGTATAAACGGTTTTATAGACGGCTCTTTGAGCCGTTATTAAAATCATTTTAAAGGGGTGTTTTATGACAAAGAAAGAGTGGGGAATCATTGTTCTCATCGTTTTATTATCAAATTCAATCACGTTGTTTACGGTAAGTAAATTTTTGATTCCCAAAACAAAGACAGTAGATATCGTAAGCTTGCTTGAAGATCAACGTCGGTTGGATATTCAAGCAGTAATTGAGGGGAAAATGACTAAAGAGGCATTCATCACAAAACAAAAAGCGATTTCAGAAAAACTGCACAATTCAATCAATCAGCAAGACGGGCTTGTATTGGTTAAAGAATGTGTAATGGGGAGTAGTCATGAAGATATCACGCCAATCATTAAAGACGCTCTTACAAAGTAAACTCCTAATCGCAGGATTGGTTTGGATAGGTATATTTCCTTTTATTTATGCCACTTTGCCTACGCGTATCGATTTAACGATGGATAAGTCGCTCCCTTATTGGGTATGGTTGACTCATGAGCCGTTTGAAGCTGATAAGAACGAGTATGCTATGTTTCATCCTCCAGTTGATAACCAGTATACCCATAATGTGAAATATCTTGTCAAAAAAGTAGGATGTTCCGAAGGACAAATTTTAACCGCTACCTCAACAAGAGATTTTTTTTGTGATGGTGAATATATTGGTACTGCACAACAAAAAGACAAAAACGGAAAATCGGTAGATTACTTTCAGTTTAATGGTGAAATACCAAAAGATAACTATTTCATGATCGGTACGCATGAGCGAAGCTATGACAGTAGATATTTCGGATTCGTTAAAAAAGATTTCATCGAACGGGGGGCAATCCCGTTATGGTAAAAAAAATCGTTCTATTTTTTGTGCCGTTGCTTGCATTTGGAACAACTTATAAAATCATTGAACCCGATGTGATGAGTGAGGCAGAGAGCAGACAGAATAAAGCCATCAAGACAATTGAACGGGAAGCAAAGCGTGAGCAGGAAGAATTTAAAAAGCTTAAGGGTGAACCACTCACAAAGGCGACAAAAACCTACGCATACTATGTTGACCCGACCTATACGCTAAAAAATGACATTCCTAGAGTGGATCAAAGCGGGCGTGTTGTAGGTACTCTTTATCCAAAAGGATACCGTTTTAATCCCCTTGATTACATCCGTATTGCACCACCTCCGATTATTGCTTTTAACGCTTGCAGTAAAACAGAAGTTGATCTTGTTAAGCGAATATCCGCGAATCGTCCCGATGCAATGTATGCAAGCTCAGGATGCGAAATTGAAGACTTCCCAAAAGACATTGGAAGACAACTCTATCTAGTCACAAAAGAGATGAAAGAAAAGTTTGAGCTCAAATATACGGTCAGCGTTGTCACAGTTGATATGAAGGCTAAAAGGATCAAAGTTGAAGTCTATAAAACGTCTAATTAGTATCATAGTCATTGGGGTAATTTTCACTCCTCAATCTATTATGGCGAACCCCGCTAGTGCGGCGGCATGTAGTGTAGCTACCCGTGGCGGATCATCAATGCCGCAAGTCGTTATGACATCCGTCATGACACTCTACAACGTTTTTCCAATCAGAATAGGTGGTGTTCCACTAGACTTTTTTCCGGATGCAGAAGATATCCAAACGGTATCTAATGTGCCCGTATGTTTTTGCCTAACACCCTTTCCTCGTCCGGGCATCAAAGTCTCTTTGTGGGAGCCATTATCAATCATCGAACCGACGGCGATCCCATACTGTTCACCAACTATCGGTACCGGACTCCCAATAAGCGTTGGTATGGGTGCCGCTAGTTTTGGTCAAAACAATAGCGACAATACAAAACAAACCTACACGTATCAAGCCCATTACATCAAATATCCAGTTTTTAAATTGTTGAGTCTATTTATGGATTTCGTATGTCTTGAAGCAAATGGCGGAATGGACTATTTGTACATAACAGAGCTTGATCCACTTTGGCAAAACGATATATGGGCGGCAATTATCGGACCGGAAGCTTTTCTCGTTGCAAATCCAATAGCTGAAATGGCTTGTATGGTTGATTCGGTTACTTCTGCAGTCGGTTTTCCTTTGGATCCGCTATGGTGGTGTCTTGGCTCATGGAACGGGACATTTCCAATGACACAAACAAACAAGGGGACGAGTGCTATGCAGGCACAGGCGGCAATTAGTTCTCGAATGCTTATGAAAATGCACAGACAGCTTCTTTTATGGGGTTCAGTTGGTGAAGCAGGTCTATGTCAGCAGTTCCCGATGCCAATTATGCGCAAAAGCCAATATGGGATTTTTCCTTTGTATCCATTTCCGTGGCCGTACCGTATTCCAATAGGACGCAGTGGAGTTATTTGGGAAGCGGGACATGATAATGCCGCAAATCAACATTCCGGCGTTTGGGCGGTATATCGAAAACGCGATTGTTGTGCGCTATAAGGTTTATGATGAAAGTAGAAACAATTCTTCGAATTACACGAGAATATGAATTTGGGATGGCTCGTAATGCCAAAGAATCACTTTGTTTACTGATATCAAGAGCAGTGCGATCAGGGGACATCGATGGGCTTGCCGAATTAATCGGTGATGATGAAAAAATAATCGCTAGAACAGCGATTAGCACCTATCAAAACAAAAACAAGGCTCACCACACTGAATACAATGAGGAGGTTGCGTAATGCGATATTTACTTATGCAGTTATTGTTGGCTTCGGTACCGCTAATAGCATACGATCTAAATCAGCAGACAGCAAATTTACAGGAAAAAGCTTCTCAAATGAAAGTTAATAGCAATCTACGGATATCCAAAGAGATGCAGGATCGCGCACAACAAGTAGGATACACATTCGATGGGAAGCAAACAGAACTAGAAGCATGGAAGAATACGATGAGTTACGACAATGGAAAAGTCGTATTCAATCAAACTCCAAAAGCAAAAACACCAAAAAAATATACCGGTCCTTTTGGGGATGATGAAAGACTATATATTTTTGTGAGCTCTAGCATTCCAAAAGATACTTTGACTCGATATGCAAAAACAATAGATTCATTTGGGTTAGGGCATCGTGTAGTAATGGTTATGAGGGGATGTATCGGTGGTTGTGAGAAAATTAAACCCACTCTTCGATACATAAATGATGTCATTACAGACGGTGGGACGATCGAGGAGGGTGTTAAAGCTCAAATTTGGATAGATCCACTGCTTTTCAGAAAATATGGGATCACGAAAGCCCCTATTGTTGTCTATGCTAAAGGTGTCAACACTGAAAAAATTCATTTATCCGAAGGTCTTGATCAAAACCTTAAAAATCAACCTATTTTTTATAAAAGTGAAGGGGATTGGGGACTTGAACATCACATCGAAGTACTGTATCAAAAATCAAAAAGCGCATCACTGCAAAAATTGTTAGCATCGATGCAAAAAAATAAATTCTACGACACAAAGCAATAGGAGCGGCAGATGATTAAAAGACTTTTTATCCTCATTTTTATCATTTTTACAGGGCAATTGTTTGCTGCTGAAATGATTTATGCTTGGGGTGATGGAGATACATTAAGCAAAACATTGACGGCAGTAAAATTTACATTCGCTCATGGCGATTATACAGGGATTTTTAAATTCGCATTGTTGATCGCAGTAATGATGTCGCTCATCTCTACTGCACGTCTTGGCGAGAAGAGCGACATGTTGAGTTTGCCTAAAATGTTTGCCATGTCGATCGGGATTTCCACTCTTTTTATTGTATGGCGGATTGATGTCGTTGTAAAGGATGTTACAACAAATCAAAACTACGTTGTTGAACAAGTTCCTTGGGCGGTAGCAAAGCCGATGATTTGGTTCACCGGTATTGAAAAGACGCTCGGTGAACTTATGGAGACGTCATTTGCGGTACCATCCGATTTAACATACTCTAAAAGTGGATTTTTGAGTCCATTTGCAATAATGGATGGAGCGGCAAATGCAAAAATCGTTGATCCATATATATTTCAAAGCGTGGATAATTTTATCATCGATTGTGTAGCGCCGGATGTTCAATCAGGTTATTACGATATTACGACACTTGCAAACTCAGAAGATTTGTGGGCGGAATTTTCAGACACAAATCCTGCAAGGGTTGTCTATTATTTCAATCCTACAACACGACAATCACAACTAGAGACTTGTGTTGATGCCTATGGTCTTATTAATGCCGATTTAGGCGGTTATGTCTCCAATAAGGGGATGAGTTCTCTAGGAAGTATGCTTGGCGGCTATACTAATGCTCAAATCAGTTCACTCCTTGGAACATCATCGAACTACTTTATGGGTTATTCAAAATCTTCATCAAGCTTTTTAATGCAATCGATCATGGTTAACCAATTCAGTGACACATATAAAAATTGGGCAAGCATGAATGGTATGTCGAATCAAGCAGTCGCTTATGGGGTTGGTAAAGGGGAACAAACAGCTCAGGCAAATATGGTTATATCGGGAGCCCTTGGTAGTAAATATTTGCCGGTGATTAAAAGTATTCTAACCGTTATCATCGTCGCTTTAACACCGATTGTAGCCATATTACTCTTAACACCGCTTTTTTGGAAAGTGTTAGGTGGATATCTACTCACGCTTATATGGTTATCTCTATGGCATACAGGCGAAATCGTTTTAAACTTCATCATACTCTCAAAAGCATCCACTTATATGCAAGGTATCACGGATGCCAACGGCGTATATAACCTAGTCACAAAACCGGTTGTGGATAATAAATACATCGAGTACGTCAATATGGCGGGATCTATGTATTGGATGATCCCAACAATTGCCGGTGTCATTGTCGGTGGATTCGGATGGATGGCATTTCAAGGTATGACCGGTGGTATGACTGCACGTGTAGCTCGTGGTGAGGGTGCATCGATGGAAGTCGGTTCGGGTGAAGCTAAACTCGGAAATATCACGATGGGTAACTCACGCTCTAATCAACAAATGTGGGGGAATAACTTTTCAGCAGGGCAAAATTACAATCTACAAAATACTGCGGGAACGGAAAACGGCTACAAATCGAGCAACCGCAATTCACATGCAGATAAAAACACTCAAGTTGCCGGACAAAATTTTGACGGTAATTTCGAATCAACAACATCCGGTGATAAACAAATCTATAGCACCTTTAATGGGACAAATCAGCAAACCAAAGAGACATGGAGAAATGTTGGTGATGTCACCACTAAAGACGGAAAAATGTATGAAGGTACAGTAGCGATTAGAGGAACAGATGCACAGGGACAATCGTATGAGCGTATTGAAAAATGGCAAAACGGCGAATTGGTTAAGAATGATCGAAATCTATCTGGAGAGTTTCGTGAAGAGACGACAAATTACGGCGGTCAATTTAACCGATCTATTGTTGGAAACGGCGGGAAAGTTACTTTCGATACGAACAGCAAAGTTGTTGATCAATCGGGACCGGTAGGGGTATCAGAAGAGATAATGAAAGCCAACTCTGAAAGTCGTAGCGAACGATTATCAAGTACGATTGGGAAAACCATTGAAGCTTCAAAAACTGGTGGTCACACCACACAAAGCGGTATTGAACTGGTCGCTGATGCAAAATATGCAGCAGCAAAAGATAGTAGCCATGTCAGTGATTATACACGCACTAAAGCGATCAATGATATTGTAAATGGTGTTAGCAGTACTGCCGAAAGCTATGGTCAGCGGAATGAGAAGTCATTTGTCGATGAAGAATCAACATCGGATAAAAAAATGAACCGAATGCATACTGGTGCAAAATTAACAGCTAGTGTGGATAGTGACAAAGCATTAATCGGAAAACTAGCAAGTGCAACATTTGGCGGAAAGGTTGGAGCTGATGCAAGTGCAGGAATTGAAAATGCTTGGGTAAATGAAACAGGAGTAACCTTCAAAATGAGTGATGGTAGCGTTGTTTCAAAGGGATATACTGAAGATTTCAGAAGAGATCATTCAAAATCAGTTGCAGTCGGCTCAAGCAACAGCGAAAGTGACACATTTAAGACGGGCCAATCAAGAACAGATGGATTGGGTGCTTCCGGAAAAAGTGGTGAAAGCACAAGCATGAACACCTCGATGTCAAAAAAAGAGAGTGAAGCTTATGCCAAAGAGCTCTCATCTAATTACAATGAGCAAGTTCAAAATGCACTAAAATTACAGGATCAGAAAGCGCTTGAATCACAAATACTCAATGGCTTTCTCCAAGAGAATTATAAATCGTTTAATCATCAACAATATGGCTCAGGTCTTGAAGGGTTGACACAGGCTTACCTAGCAAAAGATCAAGCTGTAGTGGATCAGTTTAAACAATACGCTCAAAACTATACCGGTCTTGATAAAATGCCTAGCCATGTCCTTAATGCAAATGATCAACATAAATTAGAAGGTACTGGTGAGAAAGTGACAAATAGCGTAAATGGGGTTATGAATAGCGGAGAAAAAGCGTATCATGAGGCGGAAAAAGTTGAGAACAGAGGGCCATCAATGGGAACAGCGAAAAGCGAATTGAACACGCATAAATCCTCAGTTCCAAATGTCAATGGAAATTCAAACATTAAAAACCTCTCGAATGATGCAAAGATCATTAGAACAGATTTGCAGGAAACCAAACCTGAGCGGCCAAAAATGCTTCAAGAGAATAAAAATAAACTTTCATCGTCTCAATATAACAATTCAACTCCTACGGGTGTTACAAACTCAATTGGCAAAGATCCATCATTTACACACGAACAAAAGCCATCCAGTGTATCGAACGGCAGCAACACTAGTATGCCTAGTATGCCCGTGCCGGTTCAAGCAAAAGACCCATCGACATATCATAATAAACCACTAAATACTGAACACAACGTGAAGTCAGATAAACAACATATTGAGAAAGAATCACCAATATCAAGTCTACCTACTCAGGATAATCTTATAAATTATCAAAAAAGTAGTGACAATAAATCACCACTTTCATATAATGTTACAGAAAAGCAGAAACCAAGCTATTTTGCTGATTCAGGTAGTATTTCATCAGATACAACAAAAGATAAAATTATTCCATTTGAACCAAAATATTCAGATGCGCAATCAAAGCAAGATGCCGCAATGATGTTGACAGCAATGTCAATAATTAATAACATGGGAATCAAACCGAATCAAACGGTGAACCCGTCAGCCGATCCAAAACCTCAGACGACGGCAACGGCTACCAATT
>CAZBVJ010000006.1:0-96234 GCA_964495485.1 uncultured Sulfuricurvum sp. | reverse complement strand
CACCGACTGTCTCATCGACGGTGAACCCGTCAGCCGATCCAAAACCTCAGACGACGGCAACGGCTACCAATTCCAACGTACAAATGCAATCGAACGATAAACCTGCCGAGGCTCCCGCACCGGCACAGACACAGCAGACGGCACCGACTGTCTCATCGACGGTGAACCCGTCAGCCGATCCAAAACCTCAGACGACTTTAGTAAAAGAATCAGATATAAACCCCGGTAATTTTGGCAAAGAGGTAGAAGGTGCAATCAAAGCATATGGTAGTTCAAAGATAGGAGCCAAAAAAAAGAACGTTATTGACATACCGTCAAGAGCTTAAACATACTATGGCTTACTCCAAGCCATAGTCTTGTCTTTTGTGAACTTGCTCAAAATAGTTATCAAATGTATGTTCATCTGATTGATTATCTTGTTTCTCTGAAGCATTGTAACGAACGTCCATAGAATCAAAAACGACATTCAAGCTAGAAGTTAAATACACACCAACCAAGAACAGAACAGCACCAATCATACCAAATAAAAGGGGCATAGTAATAAATGCCATAAAAAATGCGATGTATGATCCAAAGAGTGAAACAGCGGTTATTACCTTACCAAAATCACTTCCATTGCTTCCAATGATTTTTTTGATGAAAAGAACCAAAGGAATAGAACCTGCTGTTGCGACACAAAGAGCGATAAACGGAGCAATAGCCCCTTGCATGATTTCATAGGCAACTACCGATAACGAAACAGAGGCAAAAACAGCCAAAGTACCTACAACAAATACATCAGTTTTCATGGTATAAAATTCCTTTCTTTCCATAGTAATAGCTTCAACACCTTGACTTTTCGCACGAGCGCATTGAGCCTGATCGAACGATGTCAAAGTTAATTTATAATCATTGGCCATCTCGATAATGCGAGAATCATTAATATCTTTCGAACGATACCATTTGCGGGAAATCGTATAAACGTGAGCACCGCTTGAAATAGCCCCCTCTGTCAATGTGTCGTTATTTACAACTTTTTGACCGGTCAAAGGGAGCGCATCTAGTTTAGAGAAATCGTTTTGGTTTAGTTGGCGAAAGAACTCTCTTGCATTATAGCCTTTTGAGCCTTGTGCATTTTTATTCCCGTCAAGTTCACGGAGAACGACATCGGTTACAAAAACATTATCTTTTTTGTCAAGCATCGTAACGTTCTCAATGCCATCCAAAATGACAGAAGTATCAATAAGGACATTTTTCATAGTCATACTCCTAGTTAATATTAAATAATTTTACCATAGAAATATATATTTGTCAATATTATATTGACATTGTTTACATATATTTTTAAATTTTCACACTTTAGGGTTATACATATATAAGAGACTTTATTGGGGACTAATATTATGCGGATAGCTTTTCTTTCAATAGTTGCTGCTTCACTTCTATATTCAGCAGATCCGACAGCAGGTGCTAAAGGGACGAATATTGCAAATACGGCATTGAGCGTGTTCGGTTCCAAAGATGGTGTGAATAACCGTCTTGGGCAACCACTGATGAGTAATACAAAAATGACAACCCTCGATGGAACAAAATCATTTGATGCTCAGATGCAATGTCCGGCGAGTTCTAAGAGCATCGGGATAACTTTTATCCCGTCCGGAGGAAATGATTATCGCTTGATCATTAAACAAGATACCAATTTAGATGGAACGTATGACTATACCTATGACAGCAACAGCCTAGGTAGAACCGTGTCGGGAGTTTGCACCAACGGCACATTGATGTGTAATCCGGCGGGGAGTTGGAGTGATTGCAAATCATACGTTTGGGATACTAACAATAAGCAAGTCTTTTTGAGACAGGTTACTACCGGTTCATCGGAACTGGGAGCTTGTTACTGTTCAAATTCATCATGCGGTGTATCAACACTAGCCCCTCAGATATATGAAAATATCGGCGGCGGTATTTCAGCGGCGATCATGAAAAGCAACTCTCTCTTTATTCTTTCCAAAAGTGAGTGGAGTTTTGCAGATATGACTTACTACCTTTATGGGCAGGATAAAACCAATTGCACCGGCTTAGGGGGATCGAATTGGGACAAATATGGGGAGAAGAACCCGACGATATATTACGATGCTCAAACGCCCCCTAATACATCTATCGCGGATGTAGCCATTGATCAGGGTAGCGACCCTACAAGCTATTATTCTATGATCAGCCACCAAAATGAGGTTTCGTACAATAATTCGGGGGATACGATTACAATGCCCTCTACGTCATCATGTGTGATTAAAAACACACCAACCGAACAAACCAGTACAGATTCAACATATACACTTAATCGATCACCATCACCGGCGCAAGCTGGATGGGGTGGAATCCTTGATCAGTTCAATGTAACCGTTGGGACATTTACTGATAAATTTTTTATTAAAACCGCCGGAACCTATACAATCAAATCTCAAATCGACAACTATGGTTCTGTTAGTTTAGATGGGCAAACACTTTTTAGTCCTAATAATTGGCCAACTATCTATTCTACAAGCAAGAACCTGTCAACAGGGGAACATACAATTGTAACAAGCGGGGTTAACGTTGATGGACCTTGGGGGATGGCGACAGTAGTTTATGCACCTGATGGATCTGTATTTTGGAATATTCGGAGTGGTCAAGCACCAGTTATTACTCAAGACGTCGTAATGTCTTCTTTAAACCAATGTCAAGCAAATGAAGATGCTGGATGCCGGATCAAAGAAGAACAAATTTGCGACATAAATGGCGCAAGTTGCGTATATACAGTTCGTGACAGTGTGCGTCAGAATATAACTCCACAAAAAAAATGTTCATCGCAAGTTTTTTCGACTACGTGTGCCGATGGAAATTCAATTATTTCAAATCTCAATGATGGGACGTCGAAAACTTTAACAGTAGGAAATAATTCATGGTTCTATATAAAACGAATTTATCAATGTGAGAGTCAAAATATCAATCTTGACTCATCTAAAATGACGAGAGCAGCCGGCACCGCCTATAAAACTGATCAATCAGCTACGACAATGACTTATACAGATCATACGGGGGCAACTGTATCAATCAACAATCTTCCAAGTGGGGATGAATGCCCTGCCCCGGTATGCACAGTTAAGAGAGCTTCAAAAAGTGCGGATCAGTTTAGCGACAATACCAATCGCAGTCAAACCACAACGGGGACCTCTGTCACAGAAACAGTTGTTAAAACATGCACAAAATCAGGAACATCGATGACATGCCCGACTGAATCCGGAGAAACAATGATCGAAGGTTGCTCTTGCTCAGGCAATTGGACTGGATTTCAACAGGCAGTCACAACACTTGGAGCAGTTAGCGAAGCGGCGAAGGATATGATATGTTCTCAAAACTAAAACACTTCATTCTTTTCAATATGACTTTAATTGCGACAGTCTCAGCCAATCCCTTTGTGGATGCCGGTGAACGATACGGGATCGATCCTTGGCTTCTATATTCGATCGCAAAAGTAGAAAGCGGTATGAATCCATCGGCAATCAATCACAATCGTAATGGCACTACAGACATGGGGATTATGCAAATCAATACGATACACCTTCCGACTCTTGCCAAATGGGGCATTACAAGAGATCATCTATGGCAGCCGGAAACAAATATTAATGTCGGAGCATGGGTGCTTGCCGGTTGTGTTAAAAAACATGGCTATACAACAAAAGCGCTTGACTGTTATAACGGGGATAGAACCGGTAGATACAGCCAAAAGGTTTTAAAAATGTTCAATAATGAGGTAAAAAAATATGCGTACAATCAGTAGAAGCATAGCATTCGCCCTGCTCCCAACATTATTATCGGCGGCTCCATATTTATGTCGTAATAACAATGCAACCTATCAGACACAAGCCCACTGCAATACGGATTGCGGAACTACATGCGAGGAGTTAGATCCGCTCACATCTGGAACGTCCGGATCGTGTGATACGGCTAACTTTGAGGGATTTGTTTACTCGAATAATGTCACTTATGCAATTACGAAATCGACTCAATTTTGGACTGATACAGCAAACTTGGCTTTACCGAAAGATGAGCAAATCAACGCAGTTTTAAAGGGTATAGCCTCTTATTATGGTGGGAACGCATGGATTGGGGTCTATGATCCGCTTAAATCGTCAAACTATAATAGTGTTGACCCAAGTAGATTTAAACTATCTAACGGTATTGCATTGACTTATTCAAACTGGTCGAGTGGTCAACCCGATAATAAATTGGACAATGCCGATATCGGAGTGACGGCGATCAACGGTGAGCATTGGGTTTATATGCAATCTGACGCTACGTGGCTTGATGATGGGTATCATGCAATCTATGGCGGAGACAACAAACCAAAACGAAAAGCTTTAGCCGAATGGAGCGGTCCACTTGATTGTGTAAGCGGTACTCCAAAGAGTACAACGTCAAATACCAATGGCTATTATTGCGGCGATGGTGTCGGAAATGTTGCACAATGTACGATGGGCTCTGTACCGTCATCTAGCAATGCTTGTACGGCTCCTGCAACTTGGGATAGTGCTAGTCAAAAATGTAAAACGACATATACGGCGACAGCGGCATCAACAACTACCACTTATGCGGCGACGGCGACAACTGTTTTTGGGTGGGATGGTTGTGAAGGGGGAAGTTTAACAAAATCAAATGCAAGCAGCTATTGTTCTTCTAAAAATATGAGATTGCCAACATTGGGAGAAACAACCGCGAGCGGTGGGACAACTCCTTCTTGTGGAAATTGGACTTGGACTTCATCTGTTCAAAATGGGGTTTATCCGCAATTTTGGAATGGTGGAAGTTGGAGTTATCAGGTGATTTTAAATACTTCTACAAAATATTTAACCCGTTGTGTTGGTGATGTGACAAGTTATACTTGTCCATCCGGCGGCACCCTCTCCGGCACAACGTGTACAACCACAACTACAACATATTCGTGTCCTACAGGTGGCACTCTTTCAGGATCGTCATGTATCATTTATCAAGATCCATCATGCCCAAGTGCAACACAATTAAATACTTCAACAGGGCAATGCCAACCGATTTATGCGTGTACGGCTCCTGCTGTTTGGAATTCAACAACGCAAAAGTGTGAAACGTCTGGAACGACGACTTATCCCGCTACGGCATCAACAACATTTGGATGGGATAATTGTGAGGGGGGATACCGTAATTTTGAAAATGCAAAAAGTTATTGTGCCTCAAAAGGAATGCACTTACCATTTTTAAATGAAACAACGGCTGGCGGAGGACAAACCCCATCATGTGACAATAATAGCGTATATTCCTATTATGGAACGACATATGGAACTGTTTGGGTAGGAAGTAATAAGTCTTCTTTGGCGACAGATGCAGGTGAAATCGCGAGCATTCGTTGTGTCGGCAATACGACAACATATACTTGTGCTCAAGGTGATACTTTATCCGGCTCGACCTGTTCAAAATCTACTACAACTTCAACATCAGGGGTATGTCCGCAAAATATGACTCCGGATCCATCCACCGGTTATTGCGCTACCCCAACCATCTGTCCACTCGGCAACTATCAATGTGCCTTGATCAACAGCAGTACTATTGAGAATACGGATACAACCGAAGGTGCTAATGATAAAACCGATAATGGTCAAACCGATGAGAGTGGTCACTGCCTCGGAACACTTTACATTTTTAATGGCAACGACAATCGATGCCGACCATCAGGAATTCAGACTGGAGGAACAGATTGCTGTAAAAAAGGGACAACTTGGTTTGGTCTCGGACAATGCAAAGAGAGTGAAAAGACACTTGGAAAACTTCGGGAATTTGGTTCACTCGATGGGAACTGTCACTATATTGGAGACTATTGTTCCGAAAAGTGGCCGCTTGTCGGGTGTGTACAAAAGAAAAAAACATACTGCTGCTTCTCGTCCCCACTGGCTCGGATCATTCAAGAGGGGGGACGTCCTCAATTGGGAATCGGTTGGGGAATTCCTGAAGCACCACAATGTCGTGGATTTACCCCGGAAGAATTTCAAAAGATCGATTTTTCTAAAGTCAATTTTAGTGAATGGATACAGTATGATGTCGTGCCTAATGTTCAAAATAACGCCGTCGGTAATATTCAAAACGTGATCAATAATATCGATACGAATTTAGCCCCATAAACTCTCACAACAAAGGAATAAAATGAAACGCGTATATTTGGCAATAATCCCACTGCTCTTCTTAAATATATCGGCAGATGAAATCACCGGCAAAGTTATCAAAATCGCCGACGGAGATACTTTGACTATCCTTGATCGATCTCAACAGCAGCACCGTGTCAGATTGTCTCAAATTGACGCTCCGGAGAAATCTCAAGCTTTTGGTCAACAATCAAAACAGTCTCTTTCTAATGTTTGTTTTGGTAAAAATGCGATCGTAAACGTCGAGGATACGGATCGGTACGGGCGGATTGTCGGAACGGTAGTGTGTAATGGTACTCACGCAAACCGGAGCCAACTAGAAACCGGTATGGCATGGGTTTACGATAAATACGTCAAAGATCGACAATATTACAATATTCAAAGAACTGCACAATCTAAACGTATTGGATTATGGAGTGATGCACAACCGGTAGCACCATGGGAATATAGAAAACACACAAGAGCGATCAATAATTAGAGTAACAAATCGTTACAAATTAAAATTTTAATAAAATTACTCAAAGTAACCAAAGAAAGTTTTAGGTACTATTCCGCTACTTTTAAAAAGTGAATTTATGTTACATGGAACGGCATATGCTACTATGCCTTCTGAATACTATTTTAAGTTTGGATGAATACAAAATGGAAGACTACAAACAAGCTGTTGAATACATGGCCTCTAAACAAGTTGATACTGAGTTTGGAAACAAAGGGAATCAACATGCAGCTATCGTCCTTTCAAATATGTTGAAATATTCAAAAGAAAGTTTCAAAATGTTTTCCGGATCTTTTAATAAAGACGTGACCAATGATCAAGAATTTATCGGTGAGCTTCAATCATTCTTAGAATCGGGCAAAACGTTCCAACTTTATCTTGAGAAATACCCCAAAAATGATGAAATCACTGGTGCATTAAAATTGGTTTTTGATGCTCAAAGTAAGAACCCGGAATCTGTTCAAGTCAAAGAAGCAACGCAGGCATTCAAAGATGATTTAGGTGGAATTTTTCGTGAAGGAAAACCGTATCATTTTGCGATCGCTGATAGTAAAGCTTTCAGAATTGAGATTGATGCCAAAGAATATAAGGCAACATGTAATTTTAATGATCCCCGTACTGCGGAGAAACTAACGAATATTTTTAATGACCACTTTGGATTATAATCCTTGGTCGAGCAGTTTTTCCCTTCAACACTTCCAACAATTGTACCTTTCTTAGGTACAACATATCATCCTGTCTTATTGGCTTATGCTCCGCTTTTTTCTACTGCTGTAGCACTGAATTTCGCATATACTTACTCTGGTACATTCAGAACATCTATCGGAGACGGATTCAAAGAGACGATCGAACGCGTCAAAGGTTATTTGGCCAAAGTACACGAAGAAACAGCATATAGATATACAGTGAGCACCGCAGATGTTTTTCAAGAAGGGTTTAAAGAGCAAATAACAACCAAATTTAGTCAAGTTAAAGACGAAATCGTTTCTATGTCGGAATCTCTTGATGAAGATATTAAACATGCTGAAAATGGTTTTAAAGATTTGGTAATGCCATCTTATATGGTAGCAGCATTATTTACAATCTTTATTTTATTTCTTATAGGGCAAGAATCTTATCACCAAATTTTACCAATTGCCGAAATGTCTGCAATGATTACAATGAGTGTGATAACTATGATTTTTGTTACCTATCTTACAAGAACAAAATTTAAAATATTTGCATCAAATCCTTACATTGGTCTCTACATGATAGCTATAAATATGGCTATTATACTATTTTCATGGGATATGTCTTCTTATTTTATTAAGGACAAATATGTCATTAATGCCGCAATCATTGTCGGTTTTTTACCATTTTTTGTGACAACATTGATTTTTCTATATAGACATTTGATGTTGGCAAAGAAATATTTACTGCGCTACTTAAATGTAGTGTATAAACTTTATAAGTTAAAAAGATATGTGAATCAATTCAAACTTTCAAAAGAAATCTTTAATGACTAACTGAAGCTTCAAGAACAGCATTAATTACTGTTTTCTTGGTAGCTTTTGCATAAATCATAGTCGTGTTGATACTGCTATGACGCAGTGCATCCTTGATATCGACGATATCCACACCGCGAAGCTTCATCCTCATCGCAAACGTATGACGGAGCAAATGGAGTCCTTCTTTTTTAATACCGGCATGTTTGTATAGATTATTGACGATCTGAAACGCACCTTGACGGGTCATGCGTTTTCCGGAACCTGTTCTCATGATATGTTGATCCTCTTGAAGATTTGCTACACGTCTAAAATAGACCAACTCATCCTCGATCGCCCTGCTATCAATGTAAGAGGTTTGGTTTTTGCCGCCTTTCGCGAATATGCTGATTTCATACGTTGTATCCTCGTACAAAGTGAAATCACACAAACGCACACCTAAGCTTTCGGTTATTCTAAGACCGGCAAAAAGCATGAGTTTCACAAGTAGTGAATCCCTATATGAATTATATGTGTCTCTTCTTTTTCCTCGATCAAGAACGCTCAGCAGTTGATTTACCTCAAACTCGTTAAGATACTCAATTTTATCTTCGGCTCTAGTGTCGGATGCAATTTTGATATTTTTGAAGATGCGATCGAACGTGAAAAGATCATCGTTATTATCACTAATAAAGGTGAACATTGCTTTTACGGCTTTGAGATAGGTGTCTTTGGTTGACTTTGCTAAATATACACCATCAACCGATTGCTTACCCCTCTTCTTTGCTTCTTCTTCAAGCCAACCCAAGAAGCCTGTTATATAAATCGGTTTCATATCTTTAATGACTATATCATCTTGATATTCGTGCATGTACTCAATATATAGCAGTATAGCTCTATTATATAGCTCTATTGTATTGTTTGAATATGAAAGTGATGTGATGTATCGAACAAATCCTTTATGCCATCTGTATAGATCATTGATCAAATCGCCATTTGAGAGCTTCATATCGTGATTCCTTTCTAAATTCCATAGATACTATTCATACGGTATGGTATGTATAGTTTTAATGCCGACATTTTATATTGATCAATTATTTATCGATCATTATACGTTAATAATGGTATGTATAGTATTTTGATATTGTAGTTTTTATTATCTTGTTTGTCAATACTATATTGACATATAGCATAATATATAGATACAATAGAGTTATATATTTCAATTAAGAGGTTTATAATGTCACATGAAGAAAATAACGAAGTAATAGCAGACGATATTACCACTAATAATGATGATAAAAACCAAGACTCATCTCATGTTGCTACTGCAAGTACATATAATGACATATCTGTAGCTAAAAAGAAAAATGAGACTACATTGGTAAATAAACGCATCGATTTTGATCCACGTACACTGAAACGAATTGAAATGATGCTTCCGGCGTATCGTGACGAAGCCGGTGAAAATGCATCGGTAAACGATGTAATGTCACTCGTTATTGCCAAAGGGATCGATGCCCTTTTCGACAACGATTTCAAAAAGAAACTCGAAGAAATGTGATCAGAGGGTTAATAGATGGTAAGAGTTGATTATTCCGTTACACGAAGACGTATCAGCATCGATATCATATTAGAAGCATGGAAAAACTATGCAAATGATGATGAATACAAAATACAAAACGCTCAGACTGACATCATCTTTTTAAAGGATATCCAAGAGAATATTCTCGATCGTTTTTTCAGTGAGAACAAATTTATTTTATCCCGTCTTCCTAAACAAGGTATCGATACGGGGTATACGGAAGATGAGTATTCATTAGAATCTATTATCTATGAACATAGGACTCATTTAATTAATCCGGAACACATTCAAAGGGTTGAGGATACTCACAAAGATGGATACCTTACAGAAAATATTGAACCGCTAGACCTATGCTATCAACTAAAATATGATGTTTCTATGACTCCAAAAGGATCAATATGATTTATGAATCACCAATGTATTTCAATATCTTTTATCAGCCGATTTTCCGCATCGGCGATAAAGTAAACGTTGCAATAACGATGTTTGATTGTGACAATGAAGAAAAAGTTCGTGAACTATTTTATAAATCATATGTTGGTGTACAGATATTCTCGATGTCGGCGCATTATAGCCGTGAATCAGCCTATAAACAGGTATACGATATGGGGGATATCGTTTATGGTCATGATGATTTTCATGAACCAAGAATGATGTGTAAAAAATGCCATCAAAACACTATAAGTGCATTGAGTGATGATGATATGTGCAATTTTTGTCATTTTGAGAACATCCAAAGTAACACATAAAGTAATCTTTTTTTGAATGAACGCGAGCTACCAAAATTTCATCTCCAACATAGGAGTTTGCAATGCAACGTATCACTCTTCATCGCATTACTGAACAAGGGCATATCCGATATTATCGGGTTGAATTATTCGCGACACTTTTCGGAGAGTTCGTCGTCGAAAGGGAATATGGTGCCACACGAAACAAATCCGCAACCGGACATAAAAAGAGTGAGTACCATACAATTGACGAAGCAAAAAATGCGTTTTTTATGATCATTGGGCAGAAACAAAAGAAAGGCTATCACTAACACATAGTTCACCTTCTTTTTTTGCTCTTTAGTCTTTTTGAAATCCTCATTTTGAACACTTCAAAAAAACCAAATAAATAGCCCTGACTACGCAAGGCTCATTTATCAATTACCACTTTATAGACGATCGGAACATACTGCAAAAGCAATATGTCCGCTCCATCATTACCCAACAATTGCAACCCCCATATTCAAAGTCGAAACTCCAATATAAGCGAAGGTAGCAACGATCATCATGATAGCACCGTAACGCATAATCAAGCCACTGTTATCTTTTTGAGATACTTTGACGGATGAAGACGTTGAACGAGTACTTGGATAACGTTTTTCGAGAGCGGTTCTTTGTCCGAAATAGTCTGGAGCGGTTGTTGTAGCATCAATTAACATAGGAATCCCCTTGTGTGTATTTTGGTAGCCGAATGGCCCCGTTGAATGTTCCAAAAAACACTCATAGAGGGACATCCGACCATACACACAAGACCGCCTTATTGGTTCACTAGGAACGCTCTATTCGGCGGATACCTGAGATCGGGTACGGATTTTTAAAATGGAATGGGGGTATTGTCCGCAGGTAAAGTCAATGCGTTTTTTAAATCACTTAAAAAAGCAACTTCTTCCTCAACCCACGGTAATGAGTGAACCTGTAGTTCATCTTCATCCCATACAACGTGAACCCATTCGATAATATTTTCACGATCACCATCAATCCACTGAGCGCAATGTGCCGCAGTATCAAAATAGTATTCGTAGCCGTGATTGTCTAATAAATGGAATGGGTGTGGTCCGTTTGACAATGTAACTGATATATCAGCACGATCAAGCGGATAACATGTCTCCCCTACTTCTAAATTTGAAATTTTTTCAAGTATTGCACTCATGATTGAGCCTTTACTTTCAAAATCTCATCTCTTGCCTCATCACCGCATGATTCTTTGATAGCCTCCTCTACGGACGCGCCATATAGGATTTCGTTGAAGAAAACATGAAGTGCTTTGCACCCCTGCTCTAAATCTCTATCCAACCCATCAATGCTTAGTGTGTTATCCATTGCTTCTACGATTTGTCTCATAATTTCTTTAGTAATTACAATATTCATTGTTTTCTCCTATTTTTTGATTATTAAATAGCTTTGACTTGATACTCGTCTTTTAAAGGACAATCCGGTTCACCCTCGCCTGTAAGCGTGTGCATCGGTCTACCTTCATAGATCCCCTCTTCGAGAAAGACCACTTCGATAACCTTGCCGGAATTGAGCTCCAAATCGAATACGGGGCGGCTCCAATCATCCGTATAGGAATATTTGGCTACTTTGCCCCCCTTCGTTGTCATATCATGCTCCCAACTTGGAAGAATCTCCAAGCCTGCGCTTTCTATGATCAGTGCACATCCTTGAATCATTAGGGTTCGCTTCCCAATCAAATGATTGTTTTCCGCTTGCCCTTGCAGATTCTCGAACACTCCTTTATAGTCGGTGTGTTTTCGCTCATAGCGTTTTTCCGTTGTGTAGTACATCGTTTTTCCTTTTCTATTTGAAATAGGCATACCTATCCCTTTTAGGGAGTAGGTAGCCGAAACTACAAACCCCCTGAAAGGGAGAAAACATTAGAATTATTTAAGTGGGAGAGTTACAGGAACGAAGAATTCAAGATACTCGACCCCATCATCTGTTGCGTGCAATTCAAAGTGTCGGGTATCGACGATATTCTCGTCTTCATCACCGACTACGATTGTTACCAGTTTTGATGGATCAAGTTTTTGTAGTTGCTCAATAAGCTGACCGACGTTCATGCCTGAATTGTTATCCAAGGATCCGTTATCAAGGCAAGCCTCAATGTCTTCATCGGAGATAGACGGTTCGAACTTGGCAACCTCTAGTAGGAAAAAAGCCTCTGCATCTTTGTGGGACACAAAACTCTTTGCCTCGTCGAGGATGCCGTTTTTCAATTTCACCACAGTTGTGATCTCATCTGATGCGTGATTATCAGCAGAATCATGCGCATATGCACGAAGCACTTTTGCAGACTCTAGCATGGCATTTTTTGCTTCGGTAATTTGATCGCAGGCATCCTGATCATCATGATCGGCCGCATAATAATAGATATCGGCGGCGACTGCTTTTTCAAGCGAATCAGCAAGCGCAATCAGATCACGTTGCTCGTCATTAACCACGACATCGGAGGTTTGCAATGAATAGCTGATTTCTAACGATTCCTCGTTATTGCCAAGCCATTCGTATGCCCCTTCAAGTGTTGTTATCAATTCAGAACCACGCGGAACGGCAACGGCGCTCACCTTTTTAATAAACGCTTTCACCGCATCATCATTGGACGCAAAAGCTTCAACACCTTCGATTCCGCCAAAGATGTAGTAAGAAATTACCAGAGAGATTGTATTTGTTTTCATGTGTATATTGTGCCTCCCAGCACTTGTGACCACAAAGGATCGTTATGAAGGAGACACAATACCCCCGTCGGGAGTTTTTGTGTCTCCCGACTAATGGGTAAATTTTGGGTGTAAAAACCCCTTCCTCAATTAAGAGGCTTCAATTTTGACAGCGAAGGTTAAAGGGATTTTTTTAGTTTGAAGTAGAATGTGCGACGTGGCGTGTGTTTTTCTTTTTCTTTTTGCTGTCACTATGATGAGTTATTGAATAAACAATATACCCAATCGTAGAAAGGAACATTGCTGCACCAAAAGCTGGTAACCACTGAATAAATGTTTCCATTTTACAATTCCTCCAATTCGTCAATATACTCAAGTATTTTATTATTGAAGTATATCAACAAAATAGTAAAAACCACAATGGCTACTGAAGCCACTATACCTGAAACAGGTCTAATTTTTTCAGCAGTAACAAGCCAGCCTATAATCGAAAAATAAGCCGTTGCTATCAAAGTAAAAAACACTTGAAGCCAAGTTATCTTCGCCTGCACTTTATCTTTTTTTGACATATTACACTCCACTAAAATAGTGAAATCTGAATTAACCCGTTTTGGGTAGATTCAATTGAATTATTAGCCGGCGATTGAGGCTCTTCATCATCAAACATTGAAAACAAATCTAAAACCTTTGGCTTCGGATTGTAATGCTCCCAAATCTTTTGATACGCATTGCCTTCAAAGACATAGTATGTGTCTCCATACCGGCATCTCGTGATACTGTCGTTCCAATATCCATAATGTTCGAGGTGAGGCTTTCGTGCAGTAAGAGATACCTCTAGGCCCGCTTTTGTACGCTCATAATTACGCCCAAATAAGGACATATATTGACCACCGCCACCGCCGCCATTAGAATCAGAATGTAGGTCATTTAATGCCTTCTGAAAACTTTTGGCATCACCGAATTGTTTAACTAATCTCAATAGTTCATCAACTTCTATCCGGTGATGATTTGCAAGCACTTCTACGAGTTCTTTAACAACTTCATCATCGAATGAGCCATACGATTTGGTTTCCCAACCCGTAAACTCTCGAAGCCATGATATATAGTCTTTATTGAATACTGACTCCCCATAGGAGTACTCAATATTATTCCCGGAATCATTGATTTTGCTTCCGTCACACCAGTATGGATAAGACATATAATCTTCTCCGTCATAGCGTTTGCTCATGTGTGGTGTACCCAAGTATAGGCGCATTCCAAATACGTCAACCAGTTCAATATCTGTTGCGCCGTTCTCCTTGAAGTCTTCCACACAACGTTTAAAGGAATACCCCTCAAAGTCGTACTCATCAAATGAGTCAATTCGCGGATTATCCTCTTCATACAGTCCGTTTTGAAAAATGTGCATCAACGTGGCTTTTCTTAACTCCATCATCTCTTCAAAAGAAGGGATTGGATTGAGTTTTCGACTCTTGTAGAACAAGTAATAATTAAGCCCACGTCTCTCGTCCATCGGTAGAAAAATATTTTCCTTCATAAAGAAGTTCATATCCTCATCTTTGACGAGCTGCTTGTAATTGTCAATGATGTATTTGACGTGTTTCTTCGGCCAATCGTTTTCATTTCGGATTTGAAACTCAACCCAATTAACATACTCGATGTTTGGATTTTTGTTCTCTAAAGTTTCGGCTCGATTGCGGCATAAAATCCGGCAGTACGTTCGATCTGAACCTTTATAGTTATCAATCTCCAAATCGACGTTTGGCTGTCGCTCATAAGGCAAAACCTCAAACTCAACAACGTCAAATAGTGTTTTTAAAACCGCCAAATAATCATCCAACGTCTTTTCCGGCGCTTTAGATTTTTTCTTTGGTTTTTCCTCTTCATATTCTTCCTCATCGAAGTCTTCATCATCATCGTAATCAAGATCGCATTCGCAATCCATCTCATCTTCTTCGAATTCTTCAATATCATCGTAATTTTCGTTTTGCATTGGTAGCTCCTTGATTCTTTTTAATATGAATTGAACATTCGGATCAGCCTTCGGGCTTTTCTTTCTGCTCCATTTTTGGTTGATGAATATCCACCGTCACAAATGTTTCCACTTGCATGACGGACGGTATAAGACCAACGGCTTTTAGATTCTTCGACTATCTCGAAAGAGTAGCCTTTATAGTATGTCTTATTGACATCAGTGGTTACACCGCCCATACGCCACGCTCCACACTTGTAAAATGTTTTTGCAGTTCTTGACGAACTTTGGCTTTATAGTGAATGTTATTGGCCACTTTGTGTCCGGCAACCGTTTCAACTTCGCGATAGATATCTTCAAGCCGTGCTTTGCCCCCTAAGCGCATAAGCGCCATTCGGATAGCGACACGCCATGTTGAAGCGATCTGTGCTTTAATCTCTTTCGCACCTTCCCAAGCAACCTGAAAAAGACTCATTGAAGAGCGTTTCCAAATTAAAAGGTACTCATGCAGAATGGGAATGAAGTTACCGTTATATTGTCGGTTGTCGGATAGACAGTTGTGTTGTAATTTGATCGCTAGACTCAGAAGTTCACTTTTTGGCATCATTCGGATGAAATCAGCCTGATAAGAATGAAAACCGCCAATGTCTTTGCCTCGATGATCGCCGATTAAGGTGGCATAAATACCACCCTCTTTCGTCGCTTCACGCTGATTCATCAACATAACGTGCGATTTTTCAAGGAACTCTTCGACACTTGCGCATCGTGAAGTATCGGACTCCAATGGAGAACCATACATATTCCCTGAATATTGGATCATAGAGTGATATGGAGGATGGGAGAAAACCATATCCGCAGGACGACCGACCGATGAGAGCACATAGTCTCTTGTAAAATCGTTTCCCTTAAATAGGTCGAGACCGACATAATCGATTCCAAGTTCTCCACAAACGTCACGGCTTGTACCGCCTCCCTCGCATACATCCACAAACAGACGAGGTTTGAAATGATCAACCAACTCTTTAATAACGTAACCGCTAGTGTTACCTCTCCAATTTGATTTACCCCACGGACCGCGATCCGGAAAAGACATAACTGATTTCATTGATTTTCCTTCTCAATGACCTGTTTAATGAATTCAACGAATGGCATATTGTTTTGCCCAAACCACTCCGAATCATACTCATCAAAGCTATGCTTATATGGGTAGATATCAGCGTAATCAATAAGCACTTCTTGCCATAGATCATCATCTCGTAAACATCCAAAGTAGTCACCTACTTTTGCATATTCAAGAACCGTTTTGAGATTCTTTTCCCATAAGGGATAACGTGATGGATCGTCTTCTTCACTGTCCCATTCACGAAACATTTTTATTGCTCCGTCAAGAACATGTTCAGGGATTGAAGGATCAAAAACTCGATTTTTAATCATGTAATCAATCATTTCGCCGCCGACTACTTCAGATTCCGCATATTCATTCATCAAGATTGAATAGCCTTCTTCAATGGTAGTGAAGGTGATATATCCTTCAATGGCAACATCGAAATTCATGTTCTCACACAATGTATCGATTTCCTCATCAGTAAGTTTTTCGTCTACCTCATAAGGGTATCCGTAATTTTGTAATTGGCGTAATCCGCAGATCAACGCGACTATTTGTGTGTTTGTTAAATTTTTCATTTGGTAGCTCACTTTCGTGTTTTTTTTATTTTGTTTTCATCTGACTTCAAATACGCGGGAAGGAAACTTATCATCCCTCTTCTCGGTATATCCGGCAGCTTTCAACTTCAACACCTCGTCACGTCTCTCTTTTTTTGAGTAAGTAATGATCGTTCGGGTGTCTTGTCCTTCATTGTTATAAACGTGGATTGTTGATGTCTTAGACATTTTCATCCCCTTGAGTTAAGGCATTAACCTTTGTGCCAATATATCCGCACGTCGGGCATTGCGACATTGAGTAGTGAGTTTCACTGGTTCCACAATTATCACAATACAAATGCGATTGCTCATCGGTTTCAAAACAATCCCGTACCTTTGTCGGACGCTTTTCAAACCAAGCTTTTTGGTAATACAGCTTTCCGTTTTCGTCCTCGACATACCGCACTTCACCAAATTCCATAGAAGTCGGGAAAGTTCTCATCAAGAGGTAGCGGATTGCCGTGAACTTACTGATTGCTATTGTCAAGCGCCCATTGTTATTTGATAGATAGTAGTTCATCTGATTCTCCTTAAAACTTTGATCCATTACACCCGTGATTCATCTTGTATCGATGCAAGTCTTCATCCGTCCAATGTCCGAATTCTTTCTCAGCATCCTTCAGGGCGTCCTCTAAGGTATAAGGGCGATTTTCATCTTTAATCCACTTACCCCACACACCAAGGTTTTTATCCCCTTTGTCGGCGTGTTTGATAAACTTGTTTCTCTCAATACGAACCCAATCCTCAAAATCGCTCCGCATGAAACGGTGCATAAAAAGAAGTTCAGGCATTGAGAGCCAAGGGCATAAAACGCAATTGCTTGGTTTTACCTCATAATCAAGATAGGTACGATTTACCGATTGACATGCAAACCGATTCATACCCATCTGCACTAGCGGATAGACATTTTTGAGTGCCATTTGTTTCCACTTGTCTTTGAACTCATCACCAGCCATTCGTGATTCCTCACCATGAGCTATGCCGATCAATACGTTGACTTTTCCAAAGATTCGAGAAAACTCTTTAAAAGCTCTCTTTCGTCCTCTGAGGAGGTTGTATTTATCTGCGATGTAGTCTTCAAGAAAATTGTAAATGGGGTAGATTTTGAGGTTATAACTGCAACTTTTAACGTATGCTTTGCTTCCTACTGAGCAGTTTGTGTTGTACTGTTCACGAAGCGAACTCCATGCAGGACAATGATAGCCCATCTCCGGAAGGATATGGACAAACTCAATCCCGTGTAGGTCACATAGTCTTTTTGTTTTTTCAACGTGTTCATAAGTATGATCGTGCTCATCACCGGTATCCGCAAAAACCACAACAAAGTCGTTCGGTGCGAAATGCGACCGAAATTCTCTGTCATGGATATAGGACAGCAATAAAGCAGTAGATTCTTGACCTGCGCCGTAAGATAAGACAGTCAGTTTCGGACCCGCAACGGATACTTCACCAACGTCTAACTCATCAAATAAGGCTATTGGAAGGCGACTCATAAAGCACCCCCTTTGCGTAGCAACGGTTGTTTTTGCAAACGACTGTTTGTGCTTGCTTTACGATACGACCGTTACTCAACGACATAAAGCCGAGAGTGAAATACGGATCGTAGTAGAGCTCATCAAATCCTTCGATCGAATGTTCTCCAATGTCGTAAAACATACCTTTTACCCACGCATGTACACCTTTTCTTCGGCGTTGGGTAACTTTGATTCTTCCATTCTCGTTCACATGGAATTGGCAATCGACCAACTTGATACAAGTACCGTGGTTTTCGACTTTGCCACTTCGTGTGATTGAGAAATGGTTTGGTTTTGTAAGATTGCGATAGACATTAACCATCGTTTTTCCTTTTCGTTTTTTAATCCGAAACAAGAAAACAGCACTCCCCGAAGGCAGGCTGATTTCTCTATCGAATAGAGCAGCCCGCTTTCGGGGTTGACAGTGTTTAGGTCTTTGTCACGCTAGAGCGTGATGAAGCGTTAATGCTTCGCTGTTTTTATTGGTATTTGATAAAACACCCTCTTGTGAGACTCAATCCGTAAACGACCGTTGAATAAACGTCGGTACGCTTAGCCGAGCTGATTTCACCTTTGTCATCCATATCACTACGCATAACAGTCTCTTTTTTGACGGTACCTTTTAAAATCACCTCTTCGCCGTTGACGAGTTGGATCTTCTTATTCAGTTTTCCCGCCGCAATTAAGATTGCCGCTTGACCCTCATTTGGAATCTCAATCGAACCTCCCTCTAACGTCCCCTTTCGGAGTTCGTCGAAGAAAGTCTTTTTGATCGGACTACGCGAGAGCATCTCTTGTAGTTTCCAATAAGGGACATCGATCTCTTTAAACATTTGAGGCGGGATACCGGCTTTTGGGATAAGTGGTGTTTCAAGTTGAAGATCATCAATAGATATGGGGTTTTTGAAAACGTCCATAAAGCTATGAAGATCATGACGATAGTTTTCGCGTACTCGTTTCATTACAATAAAGAATTGCCCGAAACGTTTATAGTCTTCGTTTTCAGGGTCATAAACCGAAAAATAAGGAGCATAGCCTTGAAGAATTAACTTCTTGGCGATATCGGTCGAAACCGAGCTTGGGTTAATGACAAGCATCATAACCCCACCCTCAATGGTTGTAGAACCCCAACGTTCAATAAATTTGTGTTCCAAGCGTTCACCGTCGGCAGCATAGTCATAAGGAGGATTCAGGAAGTTAAACCCAACCCACTTATTTGACTTTCTCACACCGTTCAATGCGTCCGCATTAAGCACCTTATTAATATTACGAGTTTGTGCGATTTTTGCACGATCATCATTAAGCTCTACGGCAAAGTTAAAACATCCGAATTGCTCTTTGAACATTTCGATTACTTCACCCTCACCGCAACAGCAGTCTAATACGAAAGTGTTTTCGCGGAACTCAATTGTTTTTTCAATGATCGTTGCGATCGTTTTAGTCGATGTGGCGTAAAAGCCCATCTTTGTTTCTGATGCTAAACGTGCCATAGGCAACCCCTTTTATGTAGGCATACCTATCCCAAAGGGAGTAGGTAGCCGAAACTACAAACCCCCTATTTGGGAGCAACTTATACTTTAACTTTGATACGTTTGGAGATTCGTTCAAGTAAATCTTTTCCATCAGGAAAAGACTGTATGAACATAATTGATTCAGTCACGTCTGCTTCGAGCATATTTACCGTTTTTTGCAATTCGGCAAGTTCGTCTCTTCTACGATTGAGATAGGCGATAGAAACAGACATCTCATCAACCAGATCATCTGCGCTTTTTCTTTCATATTGGGAACAATCAATATTGATCTTTTCCCTCTTCATGTGACAATATTTTGTGTGGATACAGATATCGCATTTATCATTCATGCTACATCCTTTTGTTTTTTTCATAAATCATTGCCTCATATTCCATACGATCGTAGAAGGATGGGGTAGAGCATGATTCACAAAAGCCATAATTCGAGATATATCGTTCAATGGTTATCTCTTCGCCGCAAGCAGCGCATTTTGGATACCATTTTGAAAACTCTGCATATTGGAAGAACACAAAACAAGCATTACCGCCTGTTTGAGTTTTAGATTTTGACAGTAACAAATCGTATGCGTCAAGTTCGTACTGAATGTCGAATTCAGAAACATCAAAAGAGATGCCATCGCGCTCAACGCCAACCTGTACTAATCGACGACCGTTTTCCAATATTAACTTGTCCGAAGGGATGATGCAATTCGTATAGATTTGAAAACTACCGATAAAAACATCTCTCCCCTCTTGAAGCTCCTTGATGATTTGTTCAAATTTTGTTAAAACGATTTTTGTACTCATGCTGCAACCTTCCCGATAATGTTTCCTAGATCGTCTATATACTGATCATCAAAGTACAGATCCATTTCAAATCCGCACTCAATCAATTCATCGACATTTATGTATCCCCATTCACCCTCTTGGTATCCTTCATTGTAGAAGTAGCCAAAAGTTTGCGTTTGTAGACCTTCTACATCATCATCCATGCTCCCCCGATCCGCTTCGACAATGTAGGCAGTCATTGAGCTATTGAATAGCTTGACCCCCACCGGTTTAGGCGAAACATCTTCCAATTCATAGGTTTTAGGCATCTTTGCGAGCTTGTCGTAAATAGCTTGAACTTGATTTGGGTGGAGAAGCGGGGATTTTGGGAGGGATGCTTTTGGTCGTGGCATTTCTATGACCGGTGGTACATATTTTTGCACCACACCTTTTTTGATACCAACCTCAAGAATAAGTTCTTGCAACGCCTCATATTCATTGTCACCAAGATGGCGATCCATCTTAATACCATAAATCGGACCGTAACAGTCAAGCTTTTCAACTTTGCCATTTCGGACAAGAGCATCAAGCAAATCTTCTGCAAGTTCAGGAGGATATGGGAGCGGATTAGTCAATTGAAGCCAACTCTTGAATGAGTTTAGCATATCATCTTCCGTACTCCCAATAAGGCATGAGAAATTTGTATCGGATACGGATGGGGTGTGATACAAAATAGCATGGGCGTACCCATCGCCAATCTGTTTCAATATCCTTTTCGTGCCGCCTCGGTGTACCGTGAAGTAACCTTCCGAATATGTCAGGTAGTGATCGTTCATTTTAATACGACCTTGCATGATAACCGATGTAATCGATTTGACCATATCTTCATGCCCTACAAGCTCTAAAAACACAATATTGTCGCTATCTTTTGCACATGCCAAAACTTTTGCCTCAGCACCGGCATACGACATTGTCGCGAAGTATTTCGTCTTTAAGACGACTTCATCTTCAATGTCGCAAAGATAAACGATCTTATTGAGTACGCGAATGTATTTATCACCTCTGCTATCAAAAACCTCATAGTCATGACCGCGATAGGTAACAATGTCTTTTTTGTTGAATTCAGTATTTTGCATGGTAGCTCTCTTTCTTTGGTTTTATGTCTAAAACAGCCCCATTAAAAAGACAATACTACCCCCTCGCGGAAGTGTATTATCTCCCGCAAGGGCATCCTTTTATTTTTTAATATTAAACCAGTGACAATTCAACCGGTTCATGTTTTGCAACCGCTGAGATCCAGTTTTCAATCCCAATAAAGTGATCAACCTTTTTACAGGCATTTTGGAGTGTGTCGTCGGTTTTATGAAGCTTTACAAACTCCTTTATCACCTCCCATCCGTCTCCATCTTCAAACAGGTCATCAAACTTACGCCCAAAGTATTCGTGTGCGTTTAAATAATCTCTGGCGGCTTTTAAAACGATCTTTTTTGCTCTTTGAGCTTTTTGTAATGAACTTGCCATAGTGTGACCCCCTAGAAAAGGCTCAATTGCAATGGAGCGGCATCGTTAGCCCCTACCATCACATCGATCTCTTCACGGGATACTTCCAAACGTTCTTCAACCATACGCTTGCCCTTCATGACACGTTTATAGATTACGATTTTAGGCGCATCAAATACGTCAAAACCATTATCATCCTCATCCGAAGATGAATCAAACAAATCAAGTGCAATCGACATGGCTGATTTTGATAGAATAGGAAGATTTGCTTCCTCGGCAATTACCTCGGACGCGGTTTTCTCTTTAGGGACAAATGACGCTATCCGATCAAGATAGTGGGATTCAAAAAGATCCCATTCCCGGTCGCCGAAGCGTTTAACGGAACTCATCTTAATCTCTTTCGCGGCGGACTCTCCATTGAGAATAGCTTTCGCCAACGCAAGTTGGATATTGTCTTCATCATCACCCATCGATGATAAATCATCTTCTCCGGACAAACGCCCTTCGAGTGAATTGGCCGCCGCAACTTTCGCACCTATTAGCTCTAACGCTTTATGCTGTGCTGAATCGCGATATGCCATGAAAATTACTTTTACCGCCTCAGTTTGTCCGATACGCCAACTTCTACGGCTTGCCTGTTTCAACGTAAAGACGTTGTAGGTAGTTTCATAAAAGATGATCGTAGGAAATTCCAACAGGTCAAGACCTGTTTTTACCAATTCGGGATTGCACACCAATACGTCACAAGGGTTAGCCTTGATCCATGCTTGACGTTTTTTTGCATCCACAGACGGTTTAAGTTGGTTGATTTTATAACCACCGAGTGCTTCGGTGAGTATTTCCATAATTTGATCTCCAACCCCCTTATTGCTAAAGTGGATGTAAACCAAACATTTACGCCCTTGAGCAAGCTCTTCTTTGACCAGTTCGATAAGCCGAAGCTCTTTCGCCGTTCTTGGAAGAACTTTAATATCCCCCTCCGGAGCTTCAACACCCGAAACCGTTTTGATCTTTTCGATCAATGCCGGGATCTCAGCTTCCGAACGGACGACTCTAGGGGTATAAGCAATTTCTCCTTGCGCTGTATGAATTGTGTAAGGTAAATCAGGTACCGCAATCGCATCGTTTGCAAGATTCCCAAGGAAACGCTTGTCTTGACGAATACGGCTCGCAATTTCAGCAATATAACTGCCGTAGCGCTTCTCCCACTCCTCATCCATATCCACCAAATCGATTGTTTCATCATAATCCGGTAGTGCAAGATTTTCCATCTTGATTTCATCGAGTCTTAAAAAGATCGTGAAATCTAGGAGGAGTGAAAGGAGATAGGGACTGATTTTTGGTTTCTCTTTTACGGAGATGACTTTGCCCATTTTTGTTACGACACCCTCTGATGTGGTTTCACTAACTTCAACAGTTTCCTCATGGGCTCCGTAAATTTGAACAAATTGTTTAACTTGCTCATAGTCAAGGTTCAGCGTGTTTTTCATCAATGAAGGGTTTAATCTCCATAGAATATAGAACAAAGACGAAGCGTACCCATTGAGAAGCGTGCCGGTTAGACCAACAATTTTCTTGGATACGCTAGCCATTTGAGCAAAAGCATTACCCTGCCCCGTTGCACCGCCTTTGTATTCGTGAACTTCATCGGCAATTAAAAGATCGATAGATCCTTTTTTCCATTGACGTTTTACATATTCTGCAACCGAAAGTCTGCTTTGAAGATTTGTTGAAGCGGTTTTATCCACTTGTCTCAGCACCTCTTCACATTTTCCGATTTCGTTACCTTCTTTATCGGTAAACACGCTTCCGCATTTGTAAGGGATTGATCCCGAAAACGTTGTGCGCTCACTCCACCCTTCACTAATTACATTTCCACAACGCGGACAACATGCGATCGCTACCTTTCGCTTTACAACCAAAGATTCACCGTCAAGAATCTCTTTTTTTTCGATGTATTTAAAGCGTCGAACGTATGTCTCTTGTTTTGGATAGGATAGTTTCGAGGTTTCGCGGGAAACGATAAAGAAATATTTACAACCCTCTTTTTTGAGGTTGCGTTTTGTGTATGGGGTGAGGTCACTCCAACGTGTAACAATGATTATCTTGTAATCAACACCACGATACATCGTCCGGATCTCATCAGCCCATTTGCTCACTAGGTGAGGTGGACACATTATGAAATTGACTTTGTAGCGTTCTTCAAGGGCAATCCCTAGTGCCATCGCGGTTTTGCCGGTTCCCATCTCAGATGAGACTAAAAGCGATTTCGCACCTTCAAGATGCTCAACTGCCGCTGAAACCAAACGTGCTTGACGCGGGAATAAAGGACGATTCAATTTCTCAATCAAAAGATCGATCATATCATCATACGTCATGGGGTTAACCAAACCTTTAAAGGTAGGATTGATTACATCATTTAGTTCGTTAAAGAACACCTCTTTGTTTGTAGTGATTAATTCACCTAAATTTGCGATTTCCATGTGGTAGCTCCGGAATTGGTTTTTATATTTCTTTGGCCTAGAAAGGCAGACAGTTGTTGAGAATAAAATCCTCATCAACTTCCAATGTTTCTTCAAGAAGATGCATAGCGATTAGTTCCGCGTCGCAATCCTGTTGATTTTCCATATAAAATTCATAGCTTGAAATAGCCATTGTGTAGCCCTCTTCTCTTTGGTATTTTTTTATACTGCTTCGTCGAGTAGAAACTCTAAAAGCGACATTGATTTATGTGGTATAGAAGTTTTCGGTACGTCAGCTTCGATTTGATCGAGCTGATCGGCTGCATCGAGCAACGACATTGTCATGCGTTCCCGTTGCGTTTTAATCTCATGGCGAACACGTTTTTCATCAGCTTCCAATAACGCCTTTTCCCATAATTCTACATATTCCTCGTAAGCCATTTGCATAGCTTTGTGAAGGTCTCTGTAGTCGTCATGACAATGAAACATGCCGTTCCAATCGTAAAAGAATCCACCTAACCCCGAATCGTCCGTATAGGCTCTTCGTGAAAGTTTTATCTCTTCGAATATGGAAAGAAACGCTTCTTTTGATTCAACTGCATCTTTACCCGCAAACTGCCCTTTAAGTCGATATCCGTCATATTCTGTCGGAGATTTCTTAGTCCCAAAGGCAAGCCAGTGGAATTGAGCAGCAGTACCGAAATAGTTCCCGTAGAAACCGTTTTGATTGTAGTGGGCGATATAGCCGCAGTGAAGGTGAAGGTGATTGTAGAGCTTCTTACTGAATGTAGACGGCTTGAAATGGTTTGACAAAAACGAAATCCATTTCTTCAAGATGTCGTATTTTTCCGAAGCGTTCATATTTTTTGTATCTGTCAAATAGCCGATATCGGGCATTGACACCTTGAAGTTTTGTACCGTGATGAATTCGATATTAAGAGGGTTCATTTTGCCCCCTTAAACGATTGATTATTAACCGGAGCATAACTAGCCCATGCGGACTTGATATACACCGTATCTGAACTGTTTGATTTTTTAAAAACAACTGTTGTACCTTTGTGGGTCTTAACGAGTTTTTGTCCGAACAGAAGTCCTTTGAGCTCATTTTGAAGATGCTCAACCAAAAGGATGGATAGGTCCACCCCTCTTTCAGTCATTCGCTGTACTGCGTGTGGGTCTACTACGAGTTTCATGCTGCAACCCCCGCTTTCATCTCAGGAGAGAATACAACCGGCACCATAACCTCAACAATTGTCTCAGTATGGAACAGTAACGGTGATGTTGCTTCATTGAAATATAGTTTTACGCTTTCGGTGGCAGATGCCGCCAATAGATCAAGAACGTGTCGAGTATTGATACCCAAAACGATCTCTTCTCCTTCATAATCAACTCCTAAAGACGCGAACATCGATTGATGATTTTTTGCATCTTCACTATCAACGGTTAGTTCGTTGTTTTTGATAATCAATTGAGCGTGATCAGAAACGATCGAGGCTTGCATAACAAGCGCTTTCAACCCTTCCGAATCTATCTCAATAATACTTTTTGCCTCTTTTGGGACAATTTTTTTCCAATCAGGGAATTTGCCGTTTACTGTACGTGTTGTGTACAACAAAGTCTCGGTTTCGACCGTAAAGTTCACATCATCCACATAAGCTTTGATCGCTTGGTGTCCAAACACTTTATTCATTGAAGAAACAGAGCGTTTAGGCAAAATCACCGTTAACGGCGAAACTGCTTGATGTTCATATTTAACTGCCGCCAAACGTTTTGTGTCGGTACCGACCACAACAACCGCTTTTTGAGTGATATCCAAAAGAATACCTCCCAAATTGTGATTGGAGTGATTAGCATCAACCGCATGTGAAACACGCTCCATCCCCTCAAGTAACGTACCGTTTAGCTCAATCTCAACTCCTTTTGGGAATTTAATTTCGCCGATGGCATTGGTTGTCATGATGGAGATTTTGAAACGTGTACGACCTTGTTTTACCACTACTTCATCATCTGAAAAATCAAGAATGATTTCATCTGAAGACATGGCTTTAACGACTTGTAAAATACGGCGGCCATCGATCGCGATACGATCGAGATTCCCATCCGCAGTTACCGGAATGGATTTTAAACGGATAGATTCACCAAAATTGGTAGCCTCAATTTCCATCATTCCGTCGTTAATAGACAAGAAAATGCAAGATGCACTATTGTCTTTTTGATCCGTAAAGGACACAGCCATTGCAAGGGTTTGTTCGATGATTGATTGTTTGATTGTTGTTTTCATGGTGGTAGCTCTCTTTTGTATGATTTTTTTTGAAATGTGTAGGGAAACGCCTTATTGCTATTCGGCAGTTTCAACTTTCCCATCTATTGGTAGCGTGGGGAGTGAGTGACAGCCGTAAGGCTTTGTCAGTTTAAAAAAGTGTCGGTGCCGTGTATGGCATGAAGTTGAGGGATTGTTGGTTGACATGTAGCGGAATCGATGAAGATTCATCTTTTTCTTTTGGTGCTACGCACGACCAGTCAATCACCTTTTCACCGAACAAGTTAATAATAATCCGTGGCATCTTGGTATCCTCCTATGATGCTATTTCTTCGTCAAAATCGAATGATCCCTGCATCGCTTTTCGGATCACTTTGAATCCTAAAGCCACAACGAGGTCATTATCAATAGTTGCATTGAACGAGATGATCGTTCCGGGCATCAACATAGACTTGAAATTCTTTGTAGCGACGCTATCTCTAGCAATTGGAAAATAAACGAATGAACGTGTCTCCCCGTTGCTCACCCCAACCCGCCAAAGGTTTTGGTCAGGTTGTTTCGGATTTGGGTTGTAATCTAACGAATACACCTCAACAGCGTCAGCATGAACTAAGACTTGAAACGGTTTCATAACAACACTCCGTGGATCCATTTTGAAGCGGATTCAGGTGAGAGGAAACCGTCTTTAATCGTTGTTCGTCCTTGCATGACTGCAAAGAACACCTTATGACGAAGCTTGTATGGGAATACAGTGTATTTACCAACTCGAAGCATCACTCACCCCCCAAATGCAGCCAAAGCCACACTTACAAAAAGGATGATCGCAAGAACCGCGTAGAAACCTACTACAGCCATTGCCTCTATGATCAACAGGTAAGCCGCCGGTGTGCTTTCACGAATAACGAAGTTGTAAAACATCGCCATAATGACCATGTAGCCATACATCCATGAAAGACCGGCAGTTTTGAAGATAACGAATGGGAGGATAATCCCAAAAACCAATGCTTTAACGACCTCTAAGATTGAGGTTTCAAATTTTGTATTTGTCATGAGTGGTAGCTCCTAAGACTTTGATTTTTTTTGATACTCGGTTATACTTCTCGTAATGAAACGAGAAATACAAATTATTTTTTCCGCACTGCTCATCGCGCCGCTTTTCTACATCTTGATCGGCGATTACAAATCAGCAACCATCACCGCTTTGAGCGTATTTTTGGCATTTCTAATCTGGTATTACCGTGATGAAATAAGAGGGAATGAGAAGATTATGCGGGTTTTGAGGAAAGTTTTTTAAGTCGAGCTTCGGCTATTTCTCGGTATATCCATCTTTCAATAGATTGTCTTGAAAATGCTTTAGCTCTTTTTTGTTGCTGAATATGGCTACGTCAAAGAATGGGCTACCGTCTTGATGAGTTTTTACCCCATCGTGATGATTTACCACATACTTCGCATTGCCCACATTGGTACGCGTATGAAAAGTCTTGACCGGTTCAGAGAGTTCCACTATCTGACCGCTGTAACATCTTTCACATTTTTCATCGTTGTGGACCCATTCGGGATAACCGATATGCCCACAGCTTTTACATTCCCATTTGTGCATTTTATATCTCCTATCAATTTAAACAAAGCCAGTCTGTCAGGTCGAAACCTTTAAACAGTTCAAAGCCTTGTTGTAATGCAAGTAGTTCCCAATCCCAAATTTTCACCTCTTCGGCTACTTCTTCGAGCTGGTGTTTTATACCGGGATGAAGCTTGCCGTTTTGATCAATACGACCATTAGCTCCTTCAATACCAGCTTTGTCATAATCATAAGCGACAATGACTCTTAGACCTTTGAATAGGTGTAGATGTTCATCTCTGATTTTCTCACCAGCTCCACCAAGCGTAACGGCCCTATACCCTCTTCCGAGCATATTGAGCGTGTCTTTTTCGCCTTCGCAAAGAAATACCCACCCATTCTTCTCTTCTTGATAGGACTTGAGATCCTGAAGGTTGAACGGTGAACGATCACGACCTTTCGTGAACTTCACTTTCGATGGCGTAACCATCTCTTGTTTCTGTTCATGAAAATACGGTTGCGGGTTCTTGTTGTACTTCCACAGGGTTACGGCATCGCCTTTCTCATCTCTAATGGGCATAATCAAACGATCAGCCATCTTTGAATACCCTATTTTGTATTTCAATGCTATTTCTTTTTGCTGAGGGCGTGTTAACGCTGGCAAAGCCTCATCCAAGAGGTAGAGATATCGGCCATAGTTTTGGCGTCGCTCTTCCTCGAAGTTTCGGATGAAGTCTTCAGAGATTGTTCCTGTTTGTTTTGGACCCTCGTATATTCCGCCTATGTCTTTATAGGACTCAAGTGGCGGCAATGCTTGCCCGACTAGATTGTATGCAAGTTCTTTTGCCTCTTTGAAAGCAAGACCTTTTGTAGAAATTATAAAATCAATCAAATCACCGTGCGGTTTACCGCCCGAAAGCGATGTTCCTGTCCAGCAATGGATTGATCCATCTTTGTTAATAAATGAATCCGGCGTGGATTTACTGTTCCAATGAAACTGTCCTTGCCGGAACACTTCGTATCCAAGAGTGCTGATAGCACTCATAACTGCCTCTCGGCTTGCTTCAAGTGCCATTTTGCACCTCCTTTCATTTTGAAATATCGTTTACAAAACATGCTCGATCCCTTAGTAAATGGTCATTGTGTCTGAATACTCAGGCTCACAACACACAGCTTCATAAATATCCGGATATAAAAGTTTTAGTTTTGCAACGTCCACCCTTTTTCCTTTTGACTTACGAGGCATATCAATCACTATATCTTTGCCGCGAGCTCTCTCAAAACCTGCTACTTGCATAAATGCTTTTACATTTTCTTCAAGAACCTTGATCTCCTTTTTAAGGGCTTTTGCGCGGATAGCCATAGACTCAACATCGTCCGGAAGCAAGTTATCCGTTTTTAGAGTTTCACACTCCAATTTAAACGGACAATATGCGCACAGAGCTGATTTAGTCCCTACGGGTTGGTAATTCGGCATGTGAAGACGATCCCATTTTTCCTTCATGGAAATAAGGGTAGTTTCGAAGATTAATTGATTGAAGATAACATCAAATTCCGCATGGTGTCCGGTGTTGAGGTTCATCGCAATGACTTTCCCTCTTTTTAATCCGAGTAATCCCATTTGTACTTGTACTTGATGAAACCAACTTTCACGAATTGAGTCGGGAATATCGTTTGTGGTTTTAACCTCAACAACGATTGATTCCAATGGGAAATGGACAACAAAGTCTGCATGAGCTTTGATAAAGGCGTAATCACCACTACCAAGGCATTCAACTTGATTGTCATACTTTAATGCTTCTCCGAAGCCCCATTCAACAAGATTTTCTCCAATATTCCCCTTTAAGAGAACGATCAACTCCTGCAATGTCCGAGGCTTCTTAAGCTTTTTGATTTTGGATAAGAACATAGCCTCTTCACACGCTAGTATTTCAGAAGCGCCGAAGTAAAGACTTCGATCACCCAATCCATTGTCGCGAGCGTTAAGGTTTTTTTCTATGAAGTTTGATAGTGCTGACATAAATTCCTCCTCAGCGTTACCGAGAAGATAATTTCCCATAGGGGATAATCATCCCCTATCGGGTTAAAATAGCGAACCATCAGCCAACAACCTGATGTTTTTAGGTTGTGTATTCGGTTTGCCAACAGCTACTTTTTGAATATTGACATCTTTGACACTTTGAAAACCTGCGGATGCAAATTTTCTCAATGTTGCTGCTTCCAGTTTCTCCACATCCATATCCCCCATAACCAATTCCATTGTAACGGTGATCGTATATCGCATATCTCCGTCGTTGGTATTCGCCGGTCTTTGGGAAGATGTTGGTTGTGTAGATTCTTGTGAGGAAGCCATAGCTTTTTTGATTTCAAGATTTGTTTGAATTTGTGCCGTAACACGCTCATTTTCAGCCATTTGAAGATTAACATCATTTTGCAATTTTTGTCTTTCTTCAAGCTGTTTTTGCAATCGAGCTTCCGTCTCAATCTGTCTTTTGAGTTCTACAGCTATCAGCGATTTGAGCTGATCATCGTAGTTATCAGCAAACAAGAAATGATTGACGTTATGACGACCGAGCGGAGACATAAGACCCGCTTTTAAACTTTCACCCTCCAAGACCATCAGACGAGCTGAAATCTTTTCTTGTAATTGTTTATCCGCCAAAACTCTATTGGTGATTGCATCATCCGCTTTTTTGGCTATTTTACCTGTAGAGGTCATATTTGATAAGATTACCAAATCCTCAAAGGTTGCTCTTTGAAACTCTTTTTCTACTCCATGGAGTTTCCAAAGGTTTTGAACTTCGGTCGCAAGCATTGCGCGAAGTTGCTCTTTTCTCTTTTCATCAAATTTTGTGTACTGATCTACCAAGGATTGCCGTGTTTGTTTAATCAACGCATGGATCTCTTTGGCTTCTGCATCAAAAGCAGCGATCGGTTCTGAAATCTCTTTGATTTTGCTCTTTCGAAGTTTATCAAGAGTATCAGCAAGCTGATTAAGCTCCGTCGCTTTTTCTTTTGCAAATTTACAATCGTCCTCAGTGACGACGAATTCAAACTCTTTCAAGTAAGAACTGACTCGCTCTTTGGTTTCTGCAAAATTTGACGTGAATGATGGTAATTGACGTATGTTGACAACGATTTGATGTTCCATTACGGACTCCTTAATAATAAGGGCGCACTATTTTCCCCCTACAGGGCAATAGATACTACCCTGCGGGTTTAAGTGCTAACGCACTGGCTTAATCAAAGGGAGTGTCTTGTTGTGGAACTTTTAGATTCGCAACAACTCCTACCCATCCTTTTTTTGTCTCTCTAATTCCGATCTCTCCAAGCAATTCTTCCAACCCTTGGGTATTTCCGGTTACTTTTACATAGCCGTCTAAAACACTAATTTCTAGTCCGACACTTTGAAGAATCGTTTCAATTTCAGGATTTAATACATTAGGGTTAGGTTCCGGCTTCACATCCGTAACAGGTGCAGTTGTCTCGATAGAGTAATTGTTGCCTGCAAAGGTGAAACCTAATTGTTGAAGGGATTTTGCATTGGTGTGTGTATTTCCGCTTGCTATTGCCATCCCGTTAGAATAGCTCAGAGTGATTCCTAGCGGTGCAAGACCGGCTTGAAGCTCCTCAAAATTCTTTTCAGGACGAATATCTGTATCGGCTTTATTGTTAGCCAAAATTTGATCGTTCAAATTTTCGACTTGTTCGAAGATATCAACCTTTCGACTACTTGGAATTAAAAATTCGCGAAAGGCACGGCGGCAAGCCTTATGGATCCAGTTTTGAATCTGAAACCGTTTGTCCTGCACCGTCTTTGTCACTTCACGAACATAAGCAACCTCTACGAGCTTGCGCTGTTCAGGGATTTCATTTGTTAAGTCGGTTAGAACAACCTCAAATCCAAGAAAGTGATCATTAACCCATTTTTCATTAGCAGTGTTCAACTGTCTCATGTATTTTAATGGCATATTGAATTCACTTACAACTTCATCGCCTAGCTCATAAACGGAATAAATCATCAACTGAAACCCTTTTTGATAGGCTTGCTGCTGAATTCCGTTGAGAGGGATAATTGCTTGAGGGAGCATTACTTTTTGCCCCTGTACTTTCGTATCAAACGGGACAATGTAACACTCTTTTGCGGTTGGGCTGATATCCAGTCCAAGTCGTGTGATTTTAACAGCAAACTCAATAATATCTCGCGGCTGAACAATCTGCATGAGATAGTCTTGAAACGCGAAATCCATCATGTTTTGACGGAATTTATCCTGCTGTGCAGGCAATAACGTTTCAATTACCGGTCTGCTTTCTTCCATAGCCGCTATAAGAGCGTTTTTACGCTCTTTAATAACTGCCGGAAGTGCACGACCTTGTGGTTGTTGAGTTGCTGGTTCTGTATTGGAATCCATTGGTAGCTCCTTTACCTCTGAAACAGTGCAGTGAGGATTTTGAATTTGTTGCACTGAGTGGATTTGTGATCCGTTAAAGGAGTTATTAGAATACACCCCCGCAAGGAAGTGTTCTAAACTCCCTTAGCGGGTGACAAAAGTGATAGTATGTAAACTAAAAAAGCCTATCCGAAGATAGGCTCAAAAAACGATTAAACGCTTTTTTTTCAAAATGGAATTTCGTCTTCATTGATATCGATCTCAGGAAGATTGTTTTCCGGCATTTTAACCGGGGCTGGTTTTGAATATGACGGTGCTTGACGATGAGAAGCTTTTGGTGCCGAAGCATCATAGCCGCCATGATCAGCATTGCCGTTTTCATTATACCCGCCTTGTGTACCGCTATCTGTTTGTGAATCGAGCATTTTCATCTCTTCAACAATGACAGAGTGTTTTGAGCGTTTTTGCCCATTTGTCTGATCAACCCATTGCTCAAAACTCAAACGACCCTCTACGAGGATTTTAGAGCCCTTACGCAAGTATTGATTAGCGATTTCTCCACTACGCCCAAAGAACGTAATGTCCACAAAACATGTCTCCTCTTTTTTCTCACCGTTTACCGTAAACTTACGACTGGTTGCAATTGCAGTTTTGGCAATCGCCGAACCGTTTTGCGAATAGTGAAGTTCAGGATCTCTGGTGAGATTTCCGACTAAAATTACTTTATTGTACATTGTATACTCCTTAGAAAATATGTGCCCAAGCATAAGTAATCGCCGCACCAATTGCGCAGGATGAAGCGATAGCGGTACCGATTAGTACTTCCATTTCACACCCCCGCCATTGCCATGACTTTAAAACCAATGAAAGCAACTGTAGTAGCGATCATGGCAAAAGCCACAAAGCGAATAACAGAAGATGAATCTTCAACTTTACCTACGTTTTTAGATACGCGAACAGCTTTTTGTGCAACATAGCCTGTACGGCAATCAAGAGTGATTGTATTTTGCATGAGTTGGTAGCTCCCCGCCAATGCGCCTGTGAGACATTGGACTTGTTTTTAAATTTAACAGACTTGAATGTTAATTCCGAAAAAGGGAGCTGAATAAATAGAGGTATCCCTAAAGGAGATACATATTTCAGATCCCCTTTTCGGGAGTAACAGTAGTGTAGAACGAGAAAAACCCATCCCTCTTTCGAGGCAGTTCCGAAGAACCGGCGCTTTAGCGCGATGGGTAATTGATCACGAGAGGTAAAAACCTCTTTCATTTATGAAACGCAGATCACCGCGTTAAGATATCACAATTCGCAATACCCTCTTTGATTGTCACGATGTGTTAGATATTTTCCAATCAGCCCTGCAATCCCAAAGACGACCATTGCGCCTACGATGAGAGTACCGGGGTTAAGAAATTCATTAAACATCTTCTATCCTTTATTTGGTATTTTCATCCTCAGGGATGATGACTGAGATTAATAACAACATTATACCAAACAAAATAGCATACCAGTATTTCAACAAGTTCACTGTATCCCAAGTCAAAATAAAGTTGATATTGTTTGCCATAATTGATATGCCTAAACCAGCGTAAATAGTAATAGCCTTCTTTGAAATCAATACTGCATAGGCTCTTTTGAAGCTGTTTGCAATTTTGTGTCTCAATACATAAAAAGCCATAACGATTGTATATAAAACGCCGGGGAAAAACATTAAAAGTAGTATGTAGTCAAACATTTTTTACAGGTCTCCATAGTTTATGAATTTTCTGCATTCAGGTAACAGAATGTTTTGTTCTATCCCTTGTAGTTTGACGCAATATCCCTAGAAGGGGTGTGTAAACTACCCCTTCGGGATGAAATTATTTGTTCGATAATTTGCATTCCTTTATGTTCCCTATGACTCGCCAAGCCATAAGCGTTCACCTCTTCAAGACACATACCGACGCATTATAGACGCAAGGACCACCCCCTAAAGGGCGGCGGCTCGTTTCTCCATTTAGAAGATCCGATTACCTTTTTTACTAACCAATGCACTGATGTAACTTTGAAGAGCTTTTATAGACATATTCAATTCCTCCTATTGTTCGTAAAAACATGGAAAGATATGTGCCTTAAAAAGGTGAACTGCTGCACGTCTCCGTGCACGAGCGGACTATCTCTTCGCTAAATCGATTAAACGATATAGCGCCCCATTTTTCGAGCGCCTTTAATCGTAAATCCCCCCATAAACCGGAAGCACTATTTTTTTGTTTCCGGCTCTCCTTCTTTCTTTTGGTCAACAGCAGGTTTCGACGTTGCCGGTGTCGGTGCTGCTGTTTCTTTTTTCGCTTCTTTTCGCATTTTTTCAATTTCACCGCGTACATAACGGTTCCGGATCGAGTACGCATTGATTTTTTCATTTTTCGAAATGATTTCAAGAACCTCTTTGTTTTTAACATCGAGTACTTGTGAAACTTCTTGGAAAACTTTAATGTGCTCTCCAAAGTCCTCGAAAGGGATATTTACCCCTGCCTGCGCACGCATCAGTCCATCAACTGTATCAAATGTCATAATTGCATTTATCAACATACGTGTTACCGGAGATTGCGGAACAATTACGATCGCATCCGGATTATTTTCCACTGCGGATTTTTTCGCATTTTGTCGATTCTCAAAACGCTGCTTGCGTTCATCAGCCGATAGTTGTTTTTTTGGTTGTTTTTCATCTGCCATAATGAGCTCCTTTATAGTTTTATAATGTAAATACATTGCTTATGCATCACATCCTAATTGGCAATACAATGAGTCAACAATGACTCACGACTCTGATAGTTACGATATAGATTGAATGAGAAAGAAGGAAATTTAATAAGGGGGGATATACTGAAATGGCTTGCGCCCTAGACCGATGACAGCCTTTAATGACTCATCCGATTTTTACAACGTCAAATGTGCCTCCTATGCGTAAATAATGGGTTATTAAACACCATACAAATCACATAACAAATGACATAGTAAGTATTATTCGGATACTGAAAGTTTCATAATGAAGAATCATTGAAAAGAAGTCAACGGAGTTAGTCTCTGAACCTGATTTCAAAGAGCATGGGGGAGACACAAAAGAGGCGGAGCTACCAACTCTTTCAAAGACCTCGCTTGGGTCTCTCTCATACTCTTCCGAAACCTCGGCTGCGTTTAGGTGATTACCTCTATCCCACTTGCTTTTACCATCCGATAGGCGTTACCCTATCTGCTTACCACACTAATTACTTAGCATGAGCGGTGAAGTAGGCTTATCAGCACTAATGTGCCGCGATACTTTCGAGCGATCGTACCGAAATCGGCTTATTACCCTTTAAAAGATAATAAGCGTGTTCCCGCAATTTAAGGGGTTTCAACTCGGCCAGTTGACCGAGCATATTTAATCACGCCGTCGCGTGTCATAGCCATACTTTAAGACGCCCTTTCCATGATGTCGGCATGAGGTCGCGTCAGGTCGTTTCAGATCCACTGTGTCTTGCAATCGACGGGGACAACAATTTATCGACGGATAAATCGTTTATTGGCTTGCTTTTGGGGCAAGCTCTGAAAAACCTCTTCAACTCATAAGAGTAATGACATGAGATAATTTTATTCAATTACAACTAATTTGTCAAGCCATATTTTGAAGCGAGATCGCGGTTGTAAAGTCTATAGTCCATGCTGTCTAAATGATTGATCATCTCCTCAAAAACTGATTCAATCGGGAGATTTAAACATTCAGATATTCTTTTGCATTGCATTGACTGATAAAATGTCAAATGCATCGTATAAGAGAAGTATTTACTTGTAAAGTCTTTTAGATCATAATTATCCATTTTTTAACTCCACTAATTTTGATTAAACTGTTTATCTTTCAATAGAGAAATGAATTTTGAGTCATTGTAGAGTTCGGGCTTGCCGATATCGATCGCAACTCCTTCAAGAAACTCCGCTTGGGCTATGATCAATTTTTCAAAGTTTTTTTGCCATTTGATAGCGGTCTCATGGCTCATATGTACACCACTGTTTTTACGGATATGATTAAATATTTTTTCAGTACGGAGCAAAAGGTCAAAGGATAATTCTGCTTCGTGAGCACTGAGATTAATCTCTTTTTTCGGCATCGAAATCCTCCGGGGCAAGTGAATGTTTCTCGACTTCATTTTCTACGGCTATTTCCAGTAAACCACGCTTTAATTTTTGGACTAACGAATCAATACACAACGCATAATCCTTCATGGTGAAGTTTTGATCGATTTCAATAATCACGCTACCAATAGGCTCTTGATTATGCCGACTGATATTAATTGAGATTTTTTTTGATTCATCTTTTTTCATCATTCAGCTCCCATTTGGTTTTGTACACCTTTATAAGTCATTACTACCACGTTCCTCAGAATAGGATGAGCACGTTTTGATTCCTCTAATTCATCTTCTGCTATGCCTAGAAGTTTGGCATTCACCGGAACAAAACTAACCTCCGTTTGATTACCCCCTTTTTGCACAATGAACCTTGATACCATAAAGCCTTTTTCTACTTCAACCATAGTTATTAGACCATAGTTTTTCAGTTGCTCAAATATAGATAGAATGTTCTCTTTTGTAAGTCTTGATTTCATAATTACTTCGAGTGTTTTTTTGAAAAACATATAGTCATAAAGAATCTGATTGCCGAAATTAACACTTATTATTTTTTCATCTTTTATAATTTCCGATGGTTCTACTTCGTTTATTTTTTCACGTAGTTCCATGATCAGCGTATCAAGATGAGCCTCTATAAAATCAAACTCATATTTGATGGGTTCGTTTTCAGCTTCGACCTCGACCGACTTTTTAGAAACTCTTGGCACTTTTTTCTCTTTAGTATTTACCAATGGTGTTTCGATTATGGTTACTTCCTGTGCCGTAGTCTCTTGAACCACTTCCTCGTTCGATTCTTTACGACGAATCAACCAATCCCCTATCTCTATTTCCCGCGCTTTTTTATCGGCTTCTTTCAAGAGTGAAGCGATAGTGCTCTCGACTTTGTAAAGATGGTGGCTACGAATTGCTTCCAATACGGTTTTTAAAAAACGGTAATCCGGATACAGTTCTTGAAACATCATAGCGCTGATATGATCATGGGGTGTTTTGTGATACATTTCACCCGTAATCTTTACGATTTGCTCTTTTGCCTTAATCTTTCCAATATCATGAGCCAACGCTGAAATAATCATTCTGCTGTACATGAGTTGATTGTCGATTTGATCAGGCTTTGAAGCATTAATTGACAACATCGTTTCAGCCACTCTAATGGTGTGATCAATTAAAGTGTACTCCGATAGGATGTCGTAGGATGTTTTGCCATCCATAGTTATTGCTTTGTCTTTGTATGTTTGAATTTCAGGATCTCGTGAATAAAGCGAGGCAACGCTCGGTATCTCACCTTGAGTATCAAGAAGTTGGAGCAAATCGAACACTATTTTTGTTTCGTATGCATCGAAGAAGTTTTGTTTTGGAATGACAAATTCTCTAACAAAATCTTTAATTCTAGGATTGCCAAGATCCAACAATCTCATAAATATTTCTTGATTGTTTGAATCATTGTTTTCAGACTTTTCAACCAACTGTAATGTAGAGGAAATCTCGTCCCTTATATTTTTTTCCACATCGTTATATTCGAGCCATTTAGTCGCTATATGAGATAAATCTACATACTGAATTTGACAATTTTTTCGTTGAGACAAAACCCATAAAAAGTAATTTATGAGAAAAAAAATTGAAACGGATAAAAGTACGATCGCGAACAATAAATAATGGATATTTTGGCTAAGAATATGTTTTAGCGTACTCCAATGAAAAGAAAAACTATCAGTTTCCGAATAAACCAAAACGGCACCGAGGAAAATGAAAACGGTAAAAATTCCCGCCAACAATGCGATTAGATCTTTAATCATTGCATTAAAGGTGATTTTCATTTCGCCCCCTCAGCGCCCTTAACAATAACCGGCGGACGTACAACAATCTCACTTGACTGTACCGGAGCGATTTTACCTTCAAACTGTCCCTCAAAACCAAAGTAAAAAATTTCACGCTTATTGAGTCTTAGACCTTGCTCAATTTTGATAATATCCTGTTCAACTTCTCGTGAGGTAATATTCCCATCGGAATTAAACATCGATGCGAATCTGCTTTCAACACCACCGTATTCCGCAATGATTTTAGAGCTCGCGATATCATTAACCCTTCCAAAGATTTTGGTATTTGTATTATCAAATAATTTTCGCGCCCTATCCTCCCCTATTTCAGTAACGATATCAGCCATCGATTGCGTTAGACCTGTGATACATAATTTTGATGAACCACCCTTATTGAACGCATCCTCGATTCCGCGATAAACACAATTCGACATCTCATCGATGTATAAACAGAGCGGATCGTAAAATTTCATATTTGATGCATAGAAACGCCCTGAAACCGATTGAATCATTGAAACTACAACTTTACCAAGTATGTCTGCTGATTTTTTCGCCAACATCGATCCTGTCGCAACATACAGTACTACACCTTTACCTTTTTCTATACGATCGATGAATTCATTATTCGTCGCACTACCGATAATACTTGCAATCGAGCCCATTGTCATTTGTGTGAGTGTAGTTCTTAGTGTATTGGTTACTTTAGAAAAATAATCCTGCGGTGATTCGAGAATTTGAGTACCTAGCGTGATCAATGCTTCTTTTTCCGAATCATCTTCAATTGCCTCAATTTCATTTTTCAATGAAGTGATCCCTTTATATGAAGCTTTTTCAGCAATGTCTTTAAAGCGCAAAGGGGCGTTGTTACCGGTTGCACGATTTTTTAACAAAATAGCTCGCACAATAAACGTTGTAGCATCCAACGCTACGTTGTAAAAGAAATCATCGTCAGTGGGAACACCCGCCATAATATGAGATATCGGCTCCTCTGGCATATACCAGTGGGACAATGGATTGATTTTGATAGAGTATTGTGGGAAAATTGGGCTCAAAAACATCAAATCGTCTTCTCTATCTGCACGAATACATGATTGATAAACTTTTGAGAATAGCCCCCAATCCATCTTTGGATCGATGATTACGACGTTATACCCTTTTAGGATATCCTGCTCCGTCATCCATTCAACTAATCTAGTTTTTCCAACTTGGGTTGTCGCGAATACAAAAAGATGCCCTGTTCGATTCTCATCTAAAAGTTTGACCTCATATAGCTTTTTTTTCTTTTTATCAGAGAGTTTAAAACCAATACCGATAGAGGTGTATGGTTTTTTTTCCTTTTTAAAAAGTTCTTTCAATTTACATGGCATAGAATCGCACCTTGATCAATAATTGTCAAATTCGATTCGAGCTTTATTCGCGCGATAATAAGCTGCACTTTTATAAAAACTTGCTGCTAACAACGGGATAAATACAGACAAACATGCGGCTAAAGCAATTTTGCCCCATGTGTTAAAGAGTTCCGGAATTGCGATTGTAAATGCGTATGCAACCGAATTTTCAGTTACCGTAAACGGTCCGCCAAAAGGTGTTGCCAAAATAGTAAAAACGCCTGCAATCACTTCATAAAAACCACTGTTTTTATCGGGAACCATGTAATCAGCCGCGAGCAATACAACATCGACATTTGCATAGATATACGATTCTATTCCCCACGTGATCCAGCCTATTGCAAAAGCAACCATACCAACTACAATCATGCGACCTGCAAGTAGTGAAGTTATGACTTTAGTAGTAAGATGTCCGACATTAAATTTGGCAATATGAAGCGTATATGCCGATCCATATATCAGTGATATCAAAATAGCAAACCACAAGCCATTTGACAAGATTGATGTATCCGGAGATGGATACTTTATCGTTGAAAGGAATTGAATAATTACAATTACTAAATACACACCAATAAACATAGCAGCTTCTTTAAAACCGTATCGAACACCAATCTCAATATATTCAGCACGCTCCCCTGCTGTTACGAGGTTTTTTGGTAATGGTTCATTGGATGTTGTTTCCATCACGTAGAGCTGTTCAATGCGAGCGGTATGTACAAAAGGGTAAAAATAATCAATAAAACGTTTATCGTCTTTTATCGATTGCTTTTCTTTTGAATTTTGTGATCCCATCAATTTATTAAGATTGTTGATGTCCGATGCGTCGTTAGACCAATTATGTGTATCTGCTGCCATAAAAACTCCTTTACTATATGTATAACCCCCTTACATAATGTTTTGAATGATTATTTTGATTTTCTTTTTGAAAAAGGGTGATGGTTTAGAACACACTTTCTCAATTCTTTTTTTTGGATCTTAGTATAGATTTGAGTACTCATTAATGTTGAATGTCCTAATAATTCTGACAAAACAAAGATATCACATCCATTGGAATGCAGGTGTGTTGCGAAGGAATGTCTTAAAGCGTGTGGGCTATGACCGATTATCTTCTTAATGGCTACGCTTGCACTATTTCGGGAGAGAGCTTTCCCGTGTTGCGACCTCCAAAGATACCTAGAAGTTTCATAGGGGCATAGCAATCTATACTGGTTGATATACTTAATTGTTTCCGTTGGATAATAAACTACCCTTTCCTTTGCATTTTTCCCATGTCGCACAAGCAACATACCCTCCTTGTAAAAATCACTAGGTTGGATATAAAGGGCTTCCGATATCCTAACCCCTGTAGCATATAGTAAATGGATAAGGGCAAAATTTCTATGATCAATCCAATTTTCACGCGAAGAAGACAATAGTTTTATTTTTGAAAGTAGAACTTTTTCAGGTATTGCTTTTGGTAAAATCTTTTTTCTTTTGAGATGCTCAAATCTAAGTCCACAAAAAAGCTTATGTGTTTTACAGCAAAAACGGCAAAAATCATTAAAGGCTGAAATATTCAAATTTTTATAATTAATTGAATAATCTTCCATATTAGACAAGAACTCTATAAACCTGCTTTTCAATAAATTTACAGTATACAGAGAGTCAATTTTTACATCAAAAAGGTCACAAAATTCAAAAATACTCTGTACGCGACCCGAATAAGTTAGGGCGGTTTTTTGTGTAACTCTTACACTCAAATACAATAAATAGGATTTGTAAATTTCGTCAAAAGTATAAATATGTGTGTCAAATAGATTGCTCATTGTCAATTAATCGCTTAAGAATAAAATGGATTTTATCACTATTTCAAAGCAATAGAAGTAGTAACATTATTGAAAAATTGTTTAAATTAGTATAGAAGAATTGGTATTTTTAAAAAAATATGAAGCTAATTGGTATAAAATTATGCTGTAAACTTAAATCACTGCACAGAAAGTGCCCTTATAAAAATGAAAAATCGGAAAAAAGAGATAAAAAACATTGATCGACAAGAGTTCAGAGTGAAACTTTTAATGTCTAGTGAAGATAAAAAGAAGATCGATGATGCTGATCAGTTCCTTCATGAGCGCTACAATCTGCGAAGAAATGACGTTCTAAGATGTTTTCTCACCAATCATTTATCCGATGGACGAATCTTGTTACTCATGGGGTTCACACCGAAGAAGAAGTGAATGTGGTGTCTAAACTAGCTTTGGCGAGCTGTTTAGACTGGTTTTTGTACATATAAAATACATTCGATAGGCTGGCAGGCCAAATCAAATGAAACAAACAGGTAAAGGAGGCTTATCCTGATGTTGAAAACAGTACCAAACGCAATAAGAGCTTGCAAACTCTGTATGCAGTTCAATGTTACACATAAAGAACATAGCGCACCACTTTACGCCATTAACAACAGTACAAGAAAGGAGGCTTCCTTTTCATGACTTCGGCATTCTACCCCCTAACCTTTCCCTTTTACAATAAATATAATCAGTTAGTTATTAAACAAAAGGAATATTTTATAAATAAATTATTCCTTTTTAATTTTTACCAAATTATAAATTTAAGAATAGAACGGTTTTTCTACTTACTAAATATATATTATATTTAAAATAGTGTGGCACGGTTTTCCGTACATTTATGCTTGTCCACTAAATTCTTTATAACCTCTTAGTGAGCTATTATCAAACCAAAAGTTTCCAATCGCTATAATTGCGCAAAAATAAAGATCGAAGGACTTTAACTTGAGAAGTCATTTTTGTACCGATTTAAGTGAACAAAACGTAGGAGAAAATGTCGTTTTGTGCGGTTGGGCGAACAGCTACCGTGACCATGGAGGGATTGTATTTATCGATTTGCGTGATAAAAGCGGTTTGATCCAGCTTGTATGTGACCCTGCCGATAATGCGCATGCACACAAAGTTGCGAGCGAAGTGCGTGATGAATTTGTCTTGATTGCCCACGGGCGTGTTCGTCTTCGCGGTGAAGGTCTTACCAATCCGCGTCTTAAAACCGGTGCGATTGAGATTGTCGTTGAGAACCTGATTATTGAAAACCGTTCTGAGCCTGTTCCGTTTGTGATTGGCGACAACAATGTCGGTGAAGAAACCCGTCTTAAATACCGCTACCTTGATCTTCGAAACCCCAATGCGTTCCAAACGTTCCAAATGCGTTCTAAAGCGGCTATTGCAGCGCGTAACGTGTTGGATCGTCTCGGATTTTTGGAAGTTGAGACCCCTATTCTCACTAAATCGACTCCGGAAGGGGCACGTGATTATCTCGTCCCTAGCCGTGTTCATGAAGGTGAGTTCTACGCCCTCCCCCAATCTCCTCAGCTTTTCAAACAGCTTCTTATGGTCGGTGGATTCGATCGATATTTCCAAATTGCAAAATGTTTCCGTGACGAAGATTTGCGTGCCGATCGTCAGCCTGAATTTACCCAAATCGACGTGGAGATGAGCTTCTGTAACCAAGAAGACGTTATCCGCGTTGCCGAAGAGTTGATTACGGGGATGTTTGCGGCTGCCGGTCATGCTGTTGTAACACCGTTTAACCGTATCAAATACAACGATGCCATGGAGTGGTACGGATCGGACAAACCGGATCTCAGGTACGATCTCAAAATGGTTGATGTTATCGATATCTTCGCACGCTGTGACAACGAAATTTTTACCGCTATCGCCGCAAATCCGAAAATGAACCGCATCAAAGCGCTTCGTGTACCGGGTGCCGATTTGGTATTCTCCAAACGGGAGATGAAAAGCTTTGAAGACTTTGTTCGCAAATTCGGTGCAAAAGGTCTCGGATATTTCCAAATGAAAGAGGACGGGCTCAAAGGTCCGTTGGAAAAATTCTTCACCCCTGAAGATCTCCAACTCCTCGTAGATCGAACCGGTATGGAAGTGGGCGACGTTGTCTTCTTCGGTGCGGGAGACAAAAAAACCGTTTGGGATTACATGGGGCGTTTCCGTATCTTCATCGCGGAACACGAGAAAATGAACCTAATCGACAAAGATCGCTTCGAATTTGTCTGGGTTGTCGATTTCCCGATGTTCGAAATCGAAGAGGGGCGTGTCAAAGCGCTTCACCATCCGTTTACAATGCCGCGTGATCTCAACCACGAACACCTCGAAGACATCGAATCGATCGCCTACGACATCGTCCTCAACGGTACAGAACTCGGTGGCGGATCGATCCGTATCCATAAACAAGATTTGCAAGAGCAAATTTTCAAACTTCTCGGTATCGGCGAAGAGGAAGCGCAAGAAAAATTCGGGTTCCTTCTCGATGCACTCAAATTTGGTGCCCCTCCGCACGGCGGATTTGCAATCGGATTTGACCGCTTCATGATGTTGCTGTCGAAAAAAGATAGCATCCGTGACGTTATCGCGTTCCCTAAAACACAAAAAGCATCATGTATTATGACCCAAGCACCAAGTAGCGTCGAATTGACACAGCTTCGCGAGCTACACATCCGTCTACGTGAAAGCGCCAAATAATCGATGAAAAAATTATTTCTGATTATCGGTGCTCCGGGGTCTGGAAAAACGACCGATGCAGCGATGATTGCCGAGCGTAACGGTGATTCGATTGCCCACTACTCGACCGGTGATTTACTTCGCGCCGAAGTCTCAAGCGGAAGTGAGCGGGGACGCATCATTGATAGTTTTATCAGCAAAGGGCTTATCGTTCCAATCGAAATTGCGATTGAGACGATCACAGGCTCTATTAAATCATCTCCTTTTGATGTTATTTTATTTGACGGTTATCCCCGCTCTCATGAACAGATGTTTGAATTAGACAAGTTTCTTGCTAATGATAGCAGCATTGAACTCATCAGTGTTATCGAAGTGGTTGTCAGTGAAAGTGTTGCACGTGATCGCGTCCTTGGACGTGCTCGCGGAGCGGATGATGATGAAAAAGTCTTTAACAACCGTATGAGCGTTTATACCGATCCGCTCAGCGATATCCAATCCTTTTATGAATCCAAAGGGTTGCTCCATAAAATCGACGGTGAACGTCCTATCGATGCGATCGTTAATGATATGGAAAGTTTTATCAAATACAAAATTCAAGTTAATAGGAAGTAATATGAAAATTATTCTTTTGGGTGCACCGGGTGCAGGAAAAGGGACACAAGCTCAGTTTTTGACCAAAACATTTGACATTCCGCAAATCTCTACCGGAGATATGCTCCGCGCAGCGATCAAAGCGGGTACTGAACTTGGAACATTGGCAAAATCGTTTATGGATGCAGGTAAACTTGTTACCGATGAGATCATTATCGGTCTGGTCAAAGAGCGTATTGCTCAAGACGATTGCAAAAATGGATTTCTTCTTGATGGTTTTCCACGCACCGTACCACAAGCCGATGCCCTCAAAGAAGCGGGTGTAGCAATTGATGCGGTTATCGAAATCGATGTTGCCGACAGTGTTATCGTTGAGCGTATGTCGGGTCGTCGTGCTCACCTCGCATCGGGACGCACGTACCATGTCGTTTTCAACCCACCGAAAGTGGAAGGAAAAGACGATGAAACCGGAGAAGATTTGGTTCAGCGTGACGATGATAAGGCCGAAGTGGTCTTGGATCGTTTGCGTGTTTATCATGAACAAACTGCTCCTCTTATCGGATACTATAAAGGTCTTTCATCGACAGATACTTCTATTAAATATATTACTATCGATGGAACGCAAAAAATCGATGCAGTTGAGCAAGCAATCCTTTCACAACTAAAATAATTTTCCTCTCCCCTCAGTGGGAGAATCTCATGCTATAATCCTCCTATGAAAACACCCCACTTTTATGCTGTTATTATCGGGTCTGAAATCCTGAACGCCCGTCGTGAAGATAAACATTTTCACTTTCTTCGAGATGCCCTACTCCGTCGCGGACACACCCTCTTCTCTTCGTTCATCATCAAAGATGATCCTCTATTGATCGCCAATACGTTTACGATGATCAAAAATGATCCGGATGCGGTAATGTTCAGTTTCGGAGGCATCGGTTCAACCCCTGATGATCTCACACGCCAGATCGCCTCAGATGTCTTTAGCGACGGTCAATTGATACCACATGAACAATTTGGCCGCGATATTGTAGAACGATTCGCAGATGCGGCCTATCCACACCGTATCCATATGGCCGATTTGCCTCAAAATGCCGGATTGCTCCATAATGTCATTAATAACATGTCCGGATTTTATCTGGAGGATCGTTATTTTTTTATGCCGGGATTCCCGGAGATGGCTCATCCGATGGTCGAAGAGGCGTTGGAGCGATTTTATCCCGCTGCCGTATCCTTATATCGCAAAACGTTGATTGCAAACACTTCCGAAAATACGCTAATCGATGTGATGAAGTCATTGGAACCCGATATTGATTTCTCTTCGTTGCCGATGATTAACGGAGGCAATCCTATCGTTGAAATATCGGTGGCGTCTGAAGATGAAGAGAAATGTGAACGTAATTTTGGTCATTTCACTGCTTACTTAGAAGAACACAAAATCACTTTCAAAATTATTTAAAATAAATATTTTCAATAATATGTCGATATTATGTAAACGACTATTTGAGTGGAGGGGATATGGATTTGCTTGTTTATTTACTCATAGCCTTAATCATAGCAATTGTAGCCTATACGTTTTATCGTCAGTTTTATTTAAAAAATACAGGAAAAAAGCTCCCAAAGAAGCCCCATTTTACCCTTAAAATCGAACCAGAATAACTTTTTTAACGATAATGGCGATCGTATAGTTTGTTTTGTTCTTGAGGGCTATTTAACTCACTTTTCAACATTTCCAACCGTTCTAACCGCTGTTCAGTAGTGGGGTGGGTACGAAATAAGTTACTGAATGAAATCTTTTTACCATCAAACGGACTGATAATGAACATATGGGCATTTTCCGGTGTTGATCCCTGCACTTCCCCTCTTGTGTTGTAGTTCGATAGTTTGATCAAAGCATTTTGAAGCCATTCCGGGTGACCTGTCAGGCGTGCCGCCCCCTCATCAGCCATAAATTCACGTGATCTGCTGATAGTCATTTGGATAATACTTGCCGCAATCGGAAGCAAGAGCGCCATAATTAACATCAAAATCGGATTACCTCCTCGATTGTCTCGATTTCCAAACATTGCCCCAAACTGCATCATGTTGGCGATGAATGCAATCGCACCCGCAATGGTCGCCGCTACGGTCGCTACGAGAATGTCACGATGCACAACATGGGAAAGTTCATGCGCCATTACCCCCTCAATCTCATCTTCATTGAGCAGTTCAAGCAATCCGGTTGTAATTGCTACGGCGGCATGCTCGGGATTGCGTCCGGTTGCGAAAGCGTTTGGGATATGATCGTGGATGATATAGACTTTGGGCATCGGCATGTCGGCGCGCTCTACTAATCGCTCTACGACGCGGTAAAGTACGGGAGCATCTCTTGGATCGACCTCTTGGGCGTTGTAGTGCTTGAGAATCATCGTATCCGAAAAATAATAGGCGTAGAAATTCATCCCCCCTGCCATTACCAAAGCGATAATCATCCCACCCGTTCCGCCGAGGTAACCTCCGATCAATACGAGTAATACGCTCAGTGATCCAAGCAATAAAAAAGTTTTAATCTGTTCCATTTTTGGTTCCCTCCAAGAGAGCTAAAATTGATTTTTTATGCATTTTACGGGCAAAATCGATTGCACTTAGCCCATAAGTATCACGAGATTGGACATCAACTCCAAGCTCAAGCAATTTCTTGATCACTTCGACTCTACCATAGCAGACGGCACCCATTAACGGGGTAAACCCGCTTTTACGTGTTGCATGATTGACATCAAATCCCTCCTGAATCAACCGTTCAATCAGCGGTAAATGGTTGTAGGTTACGGCAACATCAAAAACGCTGACCCCTTCATTGTCAATTTGAAACAGATTGGCGCCGCTTTCGATGAGAATATCAAGTATCTCTTGATCACAATGGTAGCGTAAGGCAAAGCAGAGTACAGATTCGCCGTTCTCTTCTGTATCATTGGGATTAGCACCGTTTTTGAGGTGTTTTTTAATCCCGAGATAATCATTTGCTTTTAGTAATTCAATCCATTGTTCCATAGAAATCCATCAAAGTATTTTTAACAGTATAACACTTTAGCTTCAACCCTACCATAGACTCTTAATGGTAGAATTCTTCATTAATTTTACACCAAGAGAGAAAATATGGAAATTTTAGAGACAGAAGCCGCGTTTAAAGCATGTGTTCAGGAAATACAAGGGGCTGAAGGTTATAAAAATCCCCTCGCATTCGGTATTTGTCGTGTCGATTTCGGGCAGCTCGATAGTAATAAAATCCTCCAGGCAACCTATCCGCACATCAATTGGAATGAAAACTTCGGGAGTGCAGCTATCTTTATCAAAAGTGCACAAGAACAAGGTTTTAAGGTCGATTTCAATGCCGATGAAGTGATTATCCCCGTAACCTTGAAATTTTTGGAAGGGTGTTTGAACGCTTTTACCCCCTACTCCGATGAAGCGTTCGGCGATGCCCACAAAAATATTCAAGTCGTTTCAGCCCTCTACAACCAAATCAAAGAACGTGGTATGCGTGAGGGTGAATTCCGTCTTGTAATCCTTTTCAATGATGTTGCGTGCACGAGCGTTGAGGGAACCTATCTCAAACTTTATGCTCTCTCAACTTCCAAAGCAGCTCTTCGTTCACTTAATCTTAACGGTGCATTCGGTGCACTCCATAACGTTGCATGGTCAGATGGTCAACCAATCGAACTCGAATGGCTCCGTGAAAACGAGATCGAACTCAAATTTGCCAACGAATATCCTAAAATTGATTTCGTCGATAAATTCCCGCGTTATCTCCAACATATTATCCCTGCAAACAATACACGAGTATTGGATGATTCTAAAGTCCGTTTTGGAGCGCAGCTTCATGCAGGGACAACCATCATGCCGGGTGCGAGCTATGTCAATTTTAATGCAGGTACAACAGGCGTGAGCATGGTCGAAGGGCGTATTTCAAGCTCTGCAGTTGTAGGTGATGGTTCAGACGTCGGCGGTGGTGCATCGATCCTCGGAGTCCTTAGCGGAACCGACGGTATTCCGGTTACGATCGGGAAAAATACCCTCTTAGGTGCTAACTCAGTCACCGGAATCGCACTGGGGGATGGTTGTATTGTTGATGCAGGCATCGCTGTATTGGCAGGGACTAAATTCTCGGTTACACCGGATGAACTCACTAAAATTCAAGAAGCAAACCCTTCTAAAACGCTTAGCGGGACAAGTTTCAAAGGGAAAGACTTGGTAGGACTTAACGGTATCCACTATCGTCAAGACTCCACAACGGGTCAACTCATGATCCGCCGCTCAACACGTGAAGTAAAACTAAACGCTGATTTGCACTAATTTAGAGAACCTCTTCTCCTTTAAGGTGAAGAGGCTTATACTTTTTTTATCTAAAACTACAAGGAGCTTTCAATGATAAGCTCAAACGTCTCCTCTTTGATGTCGAATCAAACGTACATGAATAACAATGCTCATAATGTAGCAAATGCCAATACCGATCGTTTTAACCCACATAATACGACGATAAGTGAAATGCAAAGCGGCGCTACGAAAGCCAATACGACTATTCAAACTTCTAACGAATCGGAAAAATCACAAACCAATTTGGCAAAAGAGCTTACCGATCAAGTAACGATTGAAAAAGTTGCTCAATCCAATGTCCAAGCGATCCGAACCCAAGATGAGATGTTAGGTTCGCTGCTCGATATTCGCGGATAACCCTCTAGAGTGATTTCTTTTTAGGAAGGGTAGTTTTTGTATTCCGTGTTAATGCAGAGGATGGACGTGTGAAGATATTCATACTTTCAACACGTGAAAGAAGCCGCATCGCAGGATCGAAATTATCGAGTTCCGATCCAAGGTCCAAAGTACTGATTACCGCTTTTCCTACAATATGACGCCCTTTATTTCCCTCTTTATCAATCGTTCGGATTCCCCAAATATTATGAAATGTTAGTACGTTATCCTGATAGGTTCCAATGTAAAGGACAACATGCCCTTTTAGATAGATAATTGTCTCAAAAGGGACACCTTTTTCTTTGATGAGGGAGAGTTTTTCATCATTGGAAAGCCCTTCGAATGAGATTACTTCACCACGTTTAGCTTGAGCGGATGAGTTACGCGGCAACCAGACACCAAACGGAGTCATAAAATCGCGTATCATGGAAGAACAATCTCTCTCGCCGTACATTCCCCCCCATCCATAGGTATTTTTTAGCAAATGAGATCCTATGAGCGCTAAATCCTGTTTGTTAAAACGGCTGACTCCAATATGGGAAGAACTTTGCGGAACTATTAACTCTCTCGTCGTTGTATTCGAATCGATCGTTTTGACAATATAGGATTCCCCTTCGATTCTCTCCAACGGGAGAACCATGCCGATTCGGGAGTGGACGGTGTATTGGTTTAATGGTGTATAGAGGGGGATATTGTCTTCGAGTAAAAAAACTTTTTTTGCTTGCTGGAAATTTTGAGCCATCTGATCATCAATAGACGTAATCCCCTCAGATTTAACCCATCCGGAAACATTATTGCTAAAAATATAACTCCATGCACCGTCTTTGCTCGTGTGGGAGATGAAAATAGGTTCATTGTAATGCAATGTACTGTTCTGGAGCAAATCAAACGGATACCCCTCCCCCGGCAGCGCAGGGTTTTTATAGAGAGGTTTATCGGTTGGAAACGCTCGGATATCCATCGCTTTAAGAGCGATCCCTTTTTGATTTAGAGTTCCATACGCCTCAAAATTACTGTTATTTTTGATTTGCTCGAACCACAGCGGGGGAACAGGCTGTAAATTGCTTCCATACCCACCCTTAAAAGCTCTCAGCGGCCAGGTTATTTCTTGGACATTCTGTGGAACTTTTTGATAACTCCAAACCGAAAAATAGCGTGCTTCAAAACTGTTTTGAATCTCATAAAGGGAGTCCCGATCATTTCCGTTTTGCTCAACATACGGGAGAATAGATTGCTCGAATTTTTCCAAATCGTTCATCTTTGGCCCGAGTTGAGGGAGTTTGATATCTAGATCTTGGGGAAGCGAACAACAAAACGGATTGGTAGTGTCTGTTTTATTGATATCCGGAGCAACAGCAGGGATATTTGCGGTTTGTGGGATGGGCGTGGGCACATTGGGAGTATGATTGCTGCATCCACCCAAGGTTAATAAAATCCCGCTCATCCACACTGTTGTTCTCATCTATTGTCCTCGCTTATTCTACTCCGCCGAAACGTCCTACAACCCTGCCGATAATTTCTACTTCATCTCTGCGGGCGACATAGGTAGGATAATCTTTGTTATCTGAAATAATATCGAGTTTCCCATCAATTCGAACTTGTAACCGTTTGATGAAGAGACCGTGTTCGGTTCGAATGGTAAAAATACCCCCTCGGCTAATATCGTTTTTGGTGCGATTGATAAAAATAATATCGTTGTAGCTAAATGTCGGTTCCATCGAATCGCCGGAGACATTAATGGCTTCGATATGGCGCAGCTCTTTCTCTCCTCCGAGCGAAAGGACAAAATTCTCCTCCAGCATCAACGGTTCATACGAGAGTTCGTCATTTTCCGCCCCTCCCCCGGCAGAGGCGCTTACCGATGAGAAATAACGTACCATATAAAAACGGTTCGTCGGCTCGATCAGGCTTTCCGGAGATTGGTTGTACAACAGCCAATTGATAGCGATTGAGCGTTTGGCGCAAAAATCGAGGAGCTCGTTAAAAGGTATTTTGTTGCGCTTTTTCATCGTCGCAAAATTCATTTGCGATATTTCCAATAAATCGGCAACATCTTTATCAAAAACTTTTCGATCGGGAAACTCTGATGAAACAATGTCTTTAATGGTTTCAACAATATCACTAAATGTTTTCATAATGAAATCCTTTTACAATATCTGACAAGAATTGTAGGTATTATGACATACAAAAGGTATAAATATTGCAAAATGACATATTTTATAGACTATTTTTGAAAATATTTTACGATTTGCCTAATTAATCGTTCACTCAAGGAGTTGATAATGGCAAAAGTAATTCGTAAAGCAAACAGCTGGATGGACCGTTTAGAAATGAAAATGGGGATTTGGGCGGAGAAAATTTTTTAAGACTCTTTATCGTTCTCTTCTTTTTCCATTTTATCCAACCGAGAGAGATGATACCCTCGAAAGATATAGACTAGAAAAAGGACAAAAAGTACAATGACGATGTTGTCGATAATTTCCATCATATTACATCCCCTCTTTGTAGGTGTCAAAATTTTGTTTGATCGCCTCATAGAGGATAATTCCGGTACTGATTGCGAGGTTGAGGCTGCGCCCCTCTTTGGTCATGGGGATGGTCATACATTGCTCCGGATAGCATGCTAACACTTCCTCCGGAATTCCGGCTACTTCGCTTCCAAAAAAGAGATAATCACCGCTTTTGAAATTCATCTCAAAATAAGGCTTATCGGTTTTGGTTGTTGCAAAATAGTATTTTTGACTTTCGGGATGTGCGAGAAAAAACTCATCAATATTTTCCCATACATGCAGATCGATTTTATGCCAATAATCGAGTCCTGCGCGTCGTACCGCTTTTTCATCGATATCGAATCCGATCGGTTTGATCAAATGAAGCGAAGAGCCAGTATTGACACAAAGTCGCCCGATGGCACCCGTATTGTTAGGAATTTGGGGATGAACTAAGACGATGTGAAACATTTAAAAAATAATCGTTTTATTGGCATGGACAAAAATACGATCTTCGAGTGCTAGTTTTAGGGCTTTGGAGAGGACGATTTTTTCAACATCCCGCCCTTGCCGTTGCATCTCTTCCCAGCCGTGTGCATGGTTAACATGGATAACGTCTTGGGCAATGATCGGCCCTTCATCCAGATTGTTATTGACGAAATGGGCGGTTGCTCCAATGATTTTTACCCCGCGTTCATACGCTTGCTTGTAAGGATTTGCCCCGATAAATGCGGGGAGAAATGAGTGGTGAATATTGATGATTTTGTCTTCGTAAGCTTCAACAAACTTGGGAGTGAGGATACGCATATATTTGGCCAGTACGATGTAATCGATTTCTCCAAGCTCACCAAGCTGTTGCAACACTCGGTTTTCATGTTCATCACGGTCACACCCCTCATGAGAGACGGTGTAGTAAGGGATATTGAATTTTGAGACAAGCGGTTCGAGTAAATCGTAGTTGGAAACGACACCGATAATGTGACAATCAAGCTCACCCGCTTCGTACCGGATTAAAATATCTCCCAGTGCATGGGACTCTTTGGTTGCCATTAAAACGACATTTTTTTTGCGCGGCGCGATAACATCAAGATGGGCATTTTTAGGAAGGACTTCTAATAACTCTTGCTTCAATGCATTAGGATCAATTTCTCCGGCGACAACACTCCGCATAAAAAATTTATTATGGGCTTTGTCTACAAATTCGTTGTTCGAAATAATATTCAAATTTCGATGGAAAAAGATACTGGAGACTTTGTAAACAAGCCCTTTTTCATCATTGCAATCAATTAATACTCGGTACTGCTCGGTCATTTATAATCCTAAAGTTAAGACTCTTTAATCGTGTCAAGACGATTATCGATGGTGGCTAAAAGGTATTCAAGGAAATTGAGTGTCAAATCAACTTTTGCTTCAATCTGAACGTTATTAGGGGATTGGAACCCTTCAAACAGTACCAGCAACCGCTCCCGTATTCCCTCTAGCATACGTGCTTCATCGTCACGTATGCTATGGACCGTTTCAACCACTTTGGTAGGTGGAGATTTGATAGGTTCTTCGATCGGGAAAAACTCCTCTTTAATCTCCACTTTTTCAGTCGGTTCAGGGGTTGAAGCTAACTCTTCGATCTCTGCTAAAGTCGATAAAATAACATCTTTTAATTCCATGCTTTCATTAACCACCTTTCAAACTGAATAAACTCGGCTTCTTCATCCATCTGAACGAAAAATGCTTTCATCTCGTTGTTGACCCCCAGAAACTTTTTACGCATTCCCGACAATCGCCGAATGGCGATTTTGGCATCGGCGTTGGAGGGGTCTTTTTTCAAAATCTCTTTGTATATTTCAAGAGCATCTTCTTTAAGCCCTTGAAGCTCATAGATATTGGCGAGGGTTAGAGTTTGCATTTTGCTGCGAAATTAGCGATGATTGAACCCATCTCGCTGGTAGAACAAACTTCTTTGGCATCAAACCCTGCGATATCTTTGGTTCGGTATCCTTCTGCCAGCGCTTGCTTGATACCGTAGTCGATACGATCTGCCGCACGGTTTTCACCCAAAGCAAAACGGAGCATCATTGATGCGCTCGCAATGGTTGCAATCGGGTTCGCAATCCCCTGCCCTGCGATATCGGGAGCTGAACCGTGAATAGGCTCATAGACACCGATTTTGGCACCGACCGAAGCGGATGGGAGCAATCCGATAGAACCGGAGAGCATGCTTGCTTCATCACTCAAAATATCTCCGAAGATATTGCCTGTCAAAATGACGTCAAATTGTTTCGGATCACGGATCAACTGCATCGCCGCATTATCAACGTACATATGGCTGAGTTCCACTTCCGGATATTCACGCGCTACCTCTTCGACCACTTCACGCCACAATTGGCTTACGTCCAATACGTTCGCTTTGTCAACCGAACACACTTTTTTGGAGCGTTCCATAGCGATTTTGAACGCAACATGGGCAATACGCTCAATTTCAGGGCGGGTATAGACCATCGTGTTCCATCCGCGATTTTCATCGCGCCCTTTTGGTTCACCAAAATAGATGCCGCCGATGAGCTCACGAACGACCATCAAATCGACCCCTTTGACGATCTCCGGTTTGAGAGAACTTGCATTAACCAACTCGTCATACACGTTTGCAGGGCGAAGATTCGCAAATACGCCGAGCTCTTTACGGAAACGGAGCAATCCGCTCTCCGGACGCTTTTCACGCGGCAATGTATCCCATTTTTGACCGCCGATGGCACCGAAAAGGACAGCATCGCTTGCCATAGAAATGTCGATTGTCTCTTGCGGTAACGGATCACCTACCGCATCATAGGCACAACCACCCATAAGGGCTTCTTGATAGTTGAATTCGAGGTCTTCGCACGCGGCAACCGCATCCAAAACTTTGACCGCTTCATCAACGATCTCCGGACCGATACCGTCCCCTTTGATCAATGCAATATTGTAATTTTTCATTCTCTATTTCTCCTGCGCTGCGATTTCAGCTTCTGCATAATTCATTAATCCGCCTGCGGCAATCAGCTCTTGCATAAACGGAGGGATGGGGATAAAGTTATACACTTTTCCGTTGGTGGTGTTGCTGATCGTTCCTGCATCCATATCAATGCTGACCGATTCGCCCTCTTTGATTTCCAAGCTCTCAGGAAGTTCGAAAATCGGCAATCCCATATTGAAAGCATTGCGATAAAAAATACGGGCAAACGTCGGTGCGATAACCGCCGCAACACCGGCGGCTTTCAATGCGATTGGAGCATGTTCACGTGATGAACCGCATCCAAAATTCTCATCCGCAACGATGATATCACCCGGGGTCATTTTCGACACGAAGGTCGGATCCGCATCTTCCATAACGTGCTTAGCAAGCTCTTTGGGGTCAGAGGTGTTGAGATAACGAGCGGCAATAATGAGGTCGGTATCGATGTCTTTACCGAAATTCCAAACTTTCCCTTCAATTTTTTGCATCAAAAATCCTATACTACGTAAAATTATGGGGATTATAGCCAACAAGAGTTGAAAGAGTTTTAAAGCCCCCCCAAAAGAGAGCTGATATTAGTTAGTATTATTTCTTGAGTCCATTGGTTGTGGCCAGCATCTCATCACTGGTGGTGATCACTTTGGAGTTGGCATCATACGCCCGTTGTCCCGTAATCAAATCGGTTAGCTCGACAACCAACTGGACGTTGGAGAGTTCCACAAACCCTTGGCGAATTGATCCCAAACCATCTACACCCGGTGTCCCTTCAACCGGTTGCCCGGAACTGTCGGTTTCGACAAAAAGGTTATCTCCCATCGCGTGTAAACCGGCCGGATTGATAAAGTTTGTAAGTGAAATTTGCCCTACCTGAGTTGCTTGAGCCTGTCCAGCTTGAGTCACACTGACGATACCGTCCGTTCCGATACTGATATCGATGGCATCTTCGGGGATAACGACTTCAGGAACAAGTTTGTATCCGTCTGAGTTAACGATGGTACCGTTTTCATCCACTTTGAACGATCCGTTGCGAGTGTAGACTTCGGTACCGTTAGGGAGCTCCAGTTTGAAAAATCCTTTTCCCGTAATCGCCGTATCGAGAGTGTTGTCGGTTTGTTTTAAACTCCCCTCGGTAAAGATTTTGTTGATAGCGGTAGGACGTACCCCTAGCCCTACTTCGATCCCTGTAGGGGATTTGGTGGTATCGCTGGTGGAGGTACCGGCATAGGTCATGACTTTGTACATCAAATCGGCAAATTCGGCACGAGACTTTTTGTATCCCATGGTATTAACGTTGGCAATATTATTCGCCGTCGTATCGATTTGGGTTTGCATTGCCAGCATCCCGGTCGAGCTGGTATAGAGTGATTGCATCATGGTTTAACTCCTAAAGTTATTTACGTGCGACGGCGAGTTTTTCAATCGCATCACGGTTGAGATCGTTCATTTGAGAATCCATCGCTTTTTGGTACATGCCGACAAGACGGTTGGCTTCGACCAAAGCGATCATCTCATTGACGGCGTTGACATTGCTTTTTTCGACAAACCCCTGCATCACGTTTCCGCTCTCTGCAATCGGCGTTAGAGGATCTGAACTCTCCGGTATATAGAGGTTTTCCCCCTCTTTGATCAGCGCTCGGAGGTTTTGAGGTTCAATTACCATCAATTTTTTCGTAGCGACCATTTGGTTGGTTCCCGGAACGTTGCTCATAATCTGACCGTTTTTGTCGATCGTCACCAAGCTTTCTTGTGGGGTGAAAGTAATTGCCGTTTTGGTTTGAAAATAATCGGCGGAGAGGACTTCATGACCTTGTTTGTTCACCAGTTTCCCCTCATCGTTAATGGTGAACGTCCCATCACGGGTCAACCGCACACCTTGCGGCGTATTGACAGCGAAAAACTGCCCCTCTTTACCAAGTGCCAAATCGAATGTATTATCGGTTCGTTGCAGCGCTCCGAGTGAGTGATCGGTAAACGCATCAGTGATTTGAGGGACACGGCTGAGAGCTTGGTTGAAATACTGTGCTCCCGCTTCGGTCTGATTTTCGATTGGGAGTTCACTTTGTGCAGTCTTGAATAAACGGGCGAAATCACCCGTAATCAGCTGATCCCGTTTATACCCGGTTGTATTGGCATTTGCCAGATTGGCAGCTATCGTATCCATACGATTAAATTGGGCTACCATTCCTCCCGTCGCGGCATAATATCCTGTTTGCATCTCTCATCCTTGTGGAGTATTGATGATAAACAGCAACAATTGTTCCAACTCTTGGCAGAGGGATAAAATAGGTCTGCTACAAAGACTTTAAGAAAAATTTCGGTATAATCCACCTCTTTTAAACGTAAGGGAGTTTTCCTCAGTATGAGTGTCAAAGATCTAAATAAACATCTCGAAACCCTATTTTCCGAGCATAAATCTAAAAATTGTCTCACCTATGAAACGATTGTTGATCCTTTCGACAAACAACCAACCCTTGCACAAGCGAAAAATATCCTTAAATTGGCGCAAAAACATAAAGTTTGTCTCTTCACTTCGTCTGAGCACGCAAAAATGCTTAACCAGCAAGAGGCTGCGGCCAAGCGTGCCGCTCAACTCAAATACATTGAAGAAGCAAGCGGAGATGAGTTTGATATCCTCAAGCAACATGAACTCCTTGAATGGTCGCGCTCTGACTCACCGGTTCGTATGTATTTGCGTGAAATGGGGCAAATCCCTCTTCTAACCAAAGAAGAAGAGGTAGAAATCTCCAAGCGGATGGAGATGGGGGAAGGGATCATAATCGATGCGATTTGTTCCGTCCCGTATCTGATTGATTTCATCCTTGACTACAAAGATCCACTTATCAACCGTGAACGTCGTGTTAAAGAACTTTTTAAAAGCTTTGAAGAGGATGGAGAGGAAGATTCAGATGATGACGTTGATGACGATTCTGATGATGAAGAAACCACCGAAAAAGCCCCTTCTGCCAAAGATAAAAAACGGGTAGAGAAGGTTGTCACTTCTTTTAAAGCTCTCGAAAAAGCGAAAAAAGAGTGGGTTAAAGCTACGGAAAAGATGCTCGATGAAAAACCTCTCGATGAGATGGACGGCGAATACGTCCTCTTTTTCCTCAATGTCAGTTTCAAAAAGAAAATGCTCAAAGAGGCATTGCTTGATCTTGGACCAACCTCTAAATTGATCAATGAACTTGTCCGTTCTATGGAGACGGCATTGCGTAGTGATGAAGGGTTTGATCGTGAATTGAAACGTTTGGAATACAAACTCCCCCTCTTTAACGATCAGCTCAAAAAGAATCACACCTTGATTCTCAACAAAATCTGTGATTTGACCAAAGAGGAGATTGCGACCAAAGTTCCCGAAGCGACGATGGTTAGTACCTATATGGAGATCAAAAAACTGATTCAGACCAAAGAGGCCTCCAAAGGGGGCTTCAACATGGAACCTGAAAAATTGGCCGATATTTTGGAACAGATCAAACGGGGGAAAAGTATTTCCGAAACCGCTAAAACCCGTATGGCCAAATCAAATCTCCGTCTCGTTGTCTCGATAGCTAAACGCTATACCAACCGTGGCCTGCCGTTCTTGGATTTGATCCAAGAAGGGAACATCGGGTTGATGAAAGCGGTCGATAAGTTCGAGTACCAAAAAGGGTATAAATTTTCGACGTATGCGACATGGTGGATTCGTCAAGCGATTAGCCGTGCTATTGCCGATCAGGCACGTACAATCCGTATTCCGATTCACATGATTGAGACGATTAACCGTATTAACAAAATTATGCGCAAACACCTCCAAGAACACGGTAAAGAACCGGATGTCGAAACCATCGCGGAAGAAGTGGGATTGTCGGTCGAGAAAGTTAAAAACGTGATCAAAATCACGAAAGAGCCGATCTCTCTCGAAGCACCGATCGGTAACGAAGAAGATGGACGGTTTGGGGACTTCATCGAAGACAAAATGTCTATTTCCCCAAGTGATGCTATTTTGAAAGACGATTTGAAAGTCCAAATCGAAAGTGTCCTTGAACAGCTCAACGAGCGTGAAAAAGCGGTTATTAAAATGCGTTTCGGAATCATGGACGATGAAAGCGACCGTACTCTTGAAGAGATCGGAAAAGAGCTCAACGTTACCCGTGAACGTGTTCGTCAAATTGAAAGCAGTGCGATCAAAAAACTCAAGCACCCTAAAGTGGGTCGTAAACTCAAAAACTATATCGAGGACTGATGACGTTCGATCAGCAATGGATTGAGTACGATTTTAATCCATTTATCCTTTTTAATTCATGCGGGAAAATCGTCTCCCTCAATACCGAAGCGCAATATTTGCTCGGTGCGGTAGAGGGTTCCGCCATCTACAAGATTGCGACAACCTACGCAAGCTCTTCATTCGGTTTTAAAACCACTTTTTTAGAACTAGAATTCGGAAGATTTAAATTCTTCGGGATTACGGTCGGCTACGAAGATGAAGAGCAAATCGGTATCCGTCTTTATCAACTCCCCTCTTTTCAGTTTACGAAGCAAAAACCTGACGGACAATTGGTGAATGTCTATACGTTGATCGATTTATGTATCAGTTCGAACTCGATCGGCTCTCAAACCAAATACACCAAAGAGCTTGACCCTACGATCCCTGAAATCAGATTGCGGACGGAATGGTTTATAAAGCTTCTGAACAAAATCTATCTCTCGATGCAGGGGAATGAAAAAATTGCTACACGCCTTTTCTTCCGGGTCGGGGAACATATCAAATTTGAAGGGGAAAAATATTCCCTCTTCTCAATCGAAGTTTCTGCGGAGAACATCAACCGAAAATACCTCTCCGAGATAGCACATCTTGCCGAAGAGAACAATCTATTCGTCGATATCAAGGAACAGCGAATTACGATCAATGTTCCGATGATTGTGAAATAAAGAGACTTCGGGCTATCAAATACCCAAGCGGTATCCCTGCCGCAAGCCCTACCATGTAGGGTAAAACTTCCAATGCGTGATTATTTTCTAAAGCAATAAATCCGAGAACCAAAATAGCGTAAGGAATCAAACGGTAGATCGATACTAAAGCCGAGCTGTTTTGGGTCGTATTTTTAATAATATTGCTCTTCTGACGCGCTTTTTCCTCTTTGATCATTTGCTTAATATCGGTGATTTCTTGTTCGCGTTCCTCTTCGTACAGATCGTAGGGATCATCCATTTCATCGATAATATCTTTAGAATCACCCGCTTCCGCATCGGCGACACGATTTTGTATCATGTTGCGATACGAATAGAGACTTCCCATAACGATAGCCATTGAGGTGAACATCGCTACGATAAAATTCGCATAGACAGCGCCCGATACCAACCATAGCGGCAACGATCCGATCACTACGATAGCAAGGATCAAAAAAGGCTTTTTACTCATCGTCATCATCATCGTCTTTTTGCGTTTTACCCATGTTGTATCGCGGATCCTTGGCTAATTTTTCAAACTCTTTGTACTGTTTGCTGTAGGCTTTGAATACATTGAGAAATGCAGCGGCAATACCGATTCCGACCCCTACCCACAACAGCCAGGTGATTCCGGTAAGTTTTTTCAATCCCAAACCGATGGCGACACCGATCAATACAGCCACCACCATCGAGATACCGAGAGATAGAGTCTCGGCACCCTCGATAATCGGTTTTAGACGCGGTTTTTCCTGATTATTCTCTTCCATCAAAGATCTCCGAAAATTTTATTCGCTGCTTCTATCGTCTCTTCAATCATCGCGTCGGTTGTAGCGGTAGAGATAAAGCCAGTCTCAAACTGAGAACATGCAAAATAAAACCCTGCATCGAGCATCGCGGCATGGAAACGGGCAAAACGAGCCGTATCACTTTTGAGTGCTTCAGCAAAATTTCCAACCGATTCATCGCTAAAGAAAAATCCGAACATAGAACCGCGCACATCCGTTTGCAATCCGATATTATTTTTTTTCGCTGCTTCAGCAAAACCACTCATGAGACGTTTAGCACGCTCTTCGAGAACACTGAATACGCGTGCATTGGTTTTGAGTTTACGGATCGACGCTAATCCTGCTGCCATTGCTACTGGATTTCCGCTGAGGGTTCCCGCCTGATAGACTCCCCCCTCAGGAGAGAGGTGAGCCATGATATCACGGCGACCGCCGAACGCACCGACCGGCATACCGCCACCAATCACTTTGCCCAAAGTCACCAAATCGGGTTTCGTTCCCGTGATACTTTCTGCACCGTGCAGACATGCTCGAAAACCGCTCATAACCTCGTCAAAAATGAGCAATGCGCCGTATTGGTCACACACCGCACGCAGTTCGGCAAGGAAATCTTTGGTAGCCGGAACGAGTCCCATGTTACCAGCGATCGGCTCGATAATGACACACGCGATTCCCGGACTGTCTTGGAAACATTTTTTGACACTCTCGATATTGTTGTATTCTGCCAGTAGGGTGTGTTTGGTAAAATCGGCAGGTACCCCCGGAGAGCTCGGTGTTCCAAACGTCACGGCACCTGAACCCGCTTGCACCAAAAGCGCATCGCTGTGGCCGTGGTAACACCCTGTAAATTTAACGATATCATCACGCCCTGTAAAACCACGTGCGAGGCGGATCGCACTCATAACCGCTTCGGTTCCGCTGCTGACAAAACGGATTTTTTCGATCGAATCGTAGATAGAGATGATGAGTTCTGCAAGTTCACTCTCCGCTTCGGTCGGCGCACCGAAACTAAGACCGTGTTTGACCGCTTCGATAACCGCATGTTCAATCGTTTCATCACGATGACCGAAGATCAACGGTCCCCAGCTTTGGACATAGTCAACGTATCGGTTGTCATCGATATCGACCAGATATCCACCCTCTCCACGTGAAATGAATCGTGGAATCCCTCCGACGCTTTTAAACGCTCGGACGGGAGAGTTTACCCCTCCGGGTATAAGTTCTTGGGCTTTTTCGAAAGCGATTTGGGAGTGCTTGATGCTCATTTCATATCCTAATCAATAATCTTTTTGTGATTATAGCGAAATCGTATTGTTCAAAAGCCTCACGATGCGCTAAAATAACGAAAAAACTTAAGGTCTTATATGCAATTTCACGTCGATGCTACCTGCGGAAACGCACGAGCCTGCACCATCACTACGGCGCACTCTACGATCCAAACCCCTATTTTCATGCCCGTAGGGACGGTAGGCTCGGTCAAAGCACTCGATATGGCGGATATGACCGATCTGCTCGATACACAGATCATTCTCGCTAATACCTATCACACCTATCTCCGCCCCGGAGATGAGACGATCGCAAAGCTCGGAGGATTACACGGCTTTACCACCTATCCGAAAAGCTTTTTGACCGACAGCGGCGGGTTTCAAGCGTTCAGCCTCAGTGACATCTCCAAACCGACCGAATCGGGGATCGAGTTTCGCTCTCATATCGATGGGAGCAAACACTTCTTTACCCCTGAAAAAGTGATCGACATCCAAAACAATCTGAACAGCGACATCATGATGATTTTGGATGATCTCGTCGCCCTCCCCGCTACGCAAGAGCGGATCAAAACCTCGATTCAGCGGACAACCCAATGGGCACAGCAATCGATCGATTACCACCGTAACAATCAGACCAAAGGGATCGGGCTCGATCAAAATATTTTTGCGATTATCCAAGGGGGAACGGACTTTAATTTCCGTACCCAATCGGCTGAAGAGCTGTGTGCGATGGATTATGACGGATTTGCCATCGGGGGTCTCTCGGTCGGTGAAGCGAACAACCTCATGTACGATACCGTAGAGCATACGACACCTCTCATGCCGAGTGATAAGCCCCGTTATCTGATGGGGGTCGGAACCCCTGAGGATTTGGTCGAGAACATCGAACGGGGCGTCGATATGTTCGATTGTGTCATGCCGACCCGCAACGCTCGTAATGGAACATTGTTTACCGCATTCGGCAAAGTCAACATCAAAGGTGCGCGCTATAAATTCGATGCTGAACCGATCGATCCGGCGTGTCAGTGTTATACCTGCCGCCGTTACAGCCGTGCCTATTTGCATCACCTCTTCCGCTCGCGCGAAATCACCTACTTTCGTCTCGCATCGCTCCATAATCTCCACTACTATCTATGGCTGGTTAAACAAGCACGGGAAGCTATAATAGCGGGAACGTTTATCCAATTTAAAAAGGATTTTTATGCTCGCAGACAATCTTAAACTCGGTGTCAATATCGATCACATTGCGGTTCTTCGTGAAGCACGCAAAATTAACGATCCCGATCCGCTCATGGCGCTCTCTATTTGTGCGCAGAACGGTGCCGATCAGATCACCATCCATTTGCGTGAAGATCGCCGTCATATCCATGATGAAGATGTTCGTCGTATCATACAAAGCTCACCGTTACCGGTCAATTTGGAGTGTTCGATTGACCCGGATATTATCGATATTGTATGCCGTATGCGCCCCCATCGTGCCACATTGGTTCCTGAGAAACGGCAAGAAGTTACCACAGAGGGTGGACTGGATGTTGCCGGTCAGTATGAAAACATATTAAATGCTATCAAAAAGCTGAGTGACCATGAAATTGAAGTCTCGTTATTTATTGATCCGACCCATGATGCGGTTGAGAGATCCTGCAAACTCGGAGCGCAATGGGTAGAGCTTCATACGGGAACCTACGCAAATTTGTACGCAATGCGCCATTCTGCCCTCCCCCATTCACATCATGCGATTGAAGAGCTCTGTCTAAGCCGTAAAGAGTTGGACAGCCGTTTGGAACGTTCATACGAAGAGATCGTCGATGCCGCCAATAAAGCACGAATGGCGGGGCTTAAAGTGGCTGCGGGGCATGGATTGAACTATCAAAATGTCAAACCGATCGTCAATATCGATACGATTGAAGAGCTCAATATCGGACAAAGCATCATTGCACGTTCAGTCTTTACGGGGCTGGCTACTGCCGTATCGGATATGAAAGTCTTATGTCAACGTTAAAACGGCTCGCCATCAGCGTCGGTGATCTGAACGGTGTCGGGTTTGAGATAATCCTAAAAGCGCACGATCAGATCAAACAGCTCTGCGATCCGATTTACTGCATCAATTACACGATGGCACATCAAGCTGCCATGCTCCTCAATACCCAGATCCCGAACGATTTTCATATGATTAAAGTTTCGGGCGAGTTTACGATCCAACCGGGACAGGTGAGCGGTGAAAGCGGAAAATACAGCTTCGATTCGTTTACAACGGCAATCGAGTTGGCAAAAACAAAAACCGTCGATGGAATCGTCACCCTCCCGATTCATAAAGAGGCGTGGAATATGGGGGGGATCAACTATGTTGGGCATACGGATGCACTGAGAGATCTTTTGGGTTCCGAAGCGATCATGATGCTCGGATGCGATAAGCTCTATGTCGCACTCTATACCGAACATATCCCTCTTCGCGAAGTAATAGCCCATATCCAAAGCGAACCACTCTATGATTTCCTTATCCGCTTATACGCATCACTCAAAACATCGCCTATCGCAGTATTGGGGGTTAATCCCCATGCGGGAGACAACGGTGTACTGGGAGACGAAGAGCGTTTTATCGATGAAGCGATTCAAAAAGCCAATGCAACGATCGGCGAAACAGTATATGTAGGGCCGATGGTTCCCGATGTCGCTTTTACCCCTCGAAGCCGTGAATATTTTAAAACCGTTGTTGCAATGTATCACGATCAAGGGCTAGCCCCTCTAAAAGCGCTCTATTTTGATGAGGGGATCAATGTATCTCTCGGATTACCGATCCTCCGCACCTCTGTTGATCACGGAACGGCGTTCGATATCGCCTATCAGAAAAAAGCGTCCATATTAAGTTATATTAATGCCGTCCGATTCCATACCAGGGACGCTGAAGATGCCTAAAGCTCCCATAAATGTTTTTACATCCCTTTTTCATCCGGGGCTCGATAAAAACAGTTTCAAAGTGACATTTGTTAAAGCGGCATGGAAAGCCTATACGGATCAAACCAAAGAACCGATATCCCAAAGTCAATTTCAAACGGTCATTGCCGAGTTATACGATTGGCTTTTTTTGGATAAAAAAATTGATTATGCGTCGGTTCTAAGCCGCATTCGTGAACTTTTCCGTAACTCCGAGGCGGTGGAACTTTTCTTATCCGATACTTTTTATATTCTCCTTAATTACTATATCAAATCGTTTTACGGCCAACTAGGGGGATGGGATAAAATTGTCCCTTTCACCACGGCAATTGAGCGGTTTATCACGTATGTATCCAATCGGCTGGATGATGAATCGTTCTTTATTTTCGAAGACGCACTCATCAACGCCATCGAAAAACTCCGTCAGCGTGCTGAAACGATTACCGTGTTAAATACCTACTATGGGGTACCGATCCAATATCCCGCCGAGATTCTCCATACTGATCCGGAGAGCGTGATCATACGTGTCCATCCTCTGCAAGAGACGGCAGCCATTTTGCAAAACGGTATTTACCTGCTCAAAAATTCTCAGTTCATGAACGATATTTATGCAGCGGTCAATCCTGTCATGATGAATGGATCGCGCGTATTGGAGTTGACACGGTTCGATCAACTCGAAAACACCCTTTTTCATCGTCAAAGCGTCCGTGTTCAGCCCCCTCAACCGATTCAATTTACCATCATTAACAAAGGATTGAATATCCGATGCACTCTGTATGATATTTCGATTGGAGGGATTGCGGTTACGAGTAAACATGCGTATCCGTTAGCGTATAAAGCAGAAGTTGCATTGATGTTTCCAGTGGCGATTCTAGGTACGCTCAATGAAGTGAACGGAGAATTGGTGTTTAAATCATCGTACGAGGGGGGATATAAATATCATTTCAAAATCACCCCAACCCTTCAGCAGGAATCGGAACTGGGAAAATACATCGCCCGTCGCGAGCAAGAGATAATCAAAAAGCTCCGTGATGAGATTGTCTAGTTGCCTGAAGGTTAACGCATGAATCCGAAGGTAGTATCCGATATCATCGATGTCTTAAATAATCTGTTATCGAAGGATTTGTATGCACTCGATTTTAATCAAGATCTCTACCTAAAACTTTTACAGACTCTTGAGGTCAATAATATTACCCTTTTTGACGATAAAAAGGGGGCAATTAAAAAAGCCCTTGTAACCTATTTTGAAACAACCAATCAATCGGTTGAAGTAGAACTCTCGTTTAATCGGTATACCCTTTCAAAATCGTTTATTAATCCGGACGAATCGGAAACATTTGATCGGAAACTCTTTCAAAATGCATTGCGTTTTATTGATATTTCTAAACGTAAAGATGAATTTTCCCCCCTTCCCTATCTAATCTCAATCCCAGAGTCTATCCGTAATGAACTGTTTCACCCTTTTAGCAGTGCAAAAGCGGCACGAAGCATATCTCGTCAACAGATTGAACAAATTTTCAAACTTGATCCGCGCGATATTGTCTTTTTTATTCGTGGCCGTATATCGATACGTTTGTATACTCTTCCTAAAAAAATACCGGATGGTGCAGAAAGACGATTTGCAGGCGAATCACCTGAACTCATGCAAAAAATGTACGAAGAGTATTTCCCCGAAGGTGCATGGAGCTATATCGAAGAAATTTTAGGTGAAATACTTGCCGAAAAACTCAATTTTGGAGTCATCGATAATTTCACTTTTGCGAAAACAAGTGTCAATGTTTTTAGATCTATGATCGAAATTATGCTTTTGGAATTGGTCGATGAAAATCAGCGTGATAAAATCGAAGGATTTACAGGATACGTATTGCGACATAATTTCCAAAAAATATTTCTTTATACGGCTCAAAATCTTTTACAGTTTGTCGAAAATAGAGATAAAAACGGTGAACTTTTTATCAAATACTATGCGGATGAGATTGTTATCGATGCCAACGGCAACAAAGTTCAAAAATACGCCATTACCGATACTAAAAATCAAAAATGGAATTTTAGCTCCATAGTCTCCGTTATGATGCAGTATAAACAGATGAAACTGCGTATCGCTGCACAAAAAGAGGTAATACAGACTGCTCACCTCAGAGTGGGAGAGATCCAAAAAGAGATTGAATCAGAAAAAGAGAACCATAATGCTTTAGTCGAAAAATTAGAGAGCATTGATGGATTAATTTCGGAAAATGACGGAAAAATTTTACAATCCAAAGCAAAATCCGGCAATACAGACCGTACCGAAATGCAGCGTCTCAATAATTTACAAGATGAGCTTTATATCCAGAAGAAAAATGAAAAATATCAATTGGAACTTTCAAACGGACGTCTAACCAACAAAAAAATAGAGTTGGTTCGACGTAATAAAAAGCTTTTTTACGAACAAAATGCCCTTAAAACATTGATCGAGCAAACGCTCCCGATAACTCAATCGTATGATCTTATTTGTGAAGCGATAGCATTGGTGTTGGCAAAGCGGTAAATTATGATTACGATAAGCGGTTACAGTAATCCTCATAACCGAATTCGTGGACGATTTTGAGTTTTTCCTCTTTCGTCCAAATTGCGAGCGAAGGGAGTTTGATCCCGTTAAACGTCGTATTTTTGACAAACGTATAGTGAATCTGATCTTCAAAAATGATCTTATCCCCTACTTTGAGTGGTTCATCGAACGAATACTCACCCATAATGTCTCCTGCCAAACATGTATTGCCGCCGAAACGGTAGGTATAGGCTTTCTCCCCTGCTTCCCCTGAACCGCGAACCATCGCACGATACGGCATCGCGAGGGTATCAGGCATATGCGCTTCGGCGGAGGTATCGAGGATCGCGATCTCCATACCGTTGTAAACAATGTCGAGTACCGATGCGACCAATGGTCCCGTCTGCCATCCTACCGCTTCGCCCGGTTCGAGATAGACGGTGATGTCGTTATGACGCGCTTTAAATGCACGGATAACTTCGATAAGGCGATCGACGTCGTAGTCGATACGGGTGATATGGTGCCCTCCCCCGAAATTGACGTATTGCATCCCATCGATGTATTTGCCGAATTTAGCTTCAAACGATTCTAAAACCCCCTCCAGCGCATCGACGTTTTGCTCACACAGGGCATGGAAATTCAACCCGTCGAGTTTACTCACAATACCCTCATCGAAATTGGCCAATGTCGTTCCCAAACGGCTGTAGATTCCACACGGATTGTAGAGATCGACAGGGCTAGAGGAATATTCAGGATTGACGCGCAACGATACTTTGATCGATGGATTTATCGCTTTGACCCGTTCATAATAGCGGTGAAACTGCGCGGGAGAGTTAAAGACGATGTCATCGCTGATTCGGGCGATCTCGTCTATATCCTTGTCTTTGAACGCAGGTGAGTAGGTATGCACCTCTTTATTCATCTTTTCGCGCGCCAGTTTGGCTTCGTGCAATCCGCTCGCCGTACACCCTTGGAGGTATTGGCTCACCAAAGGAAAGGTTGACCACATCGCGAACCCTTTGAGGGCGAGGATGATCTTCGCACCCGATTCACGCTGTACCCTATCCATCACGAGGAGATTTTTTTCCAAAAGTTCCTCTTCGCAAATGTAGCACGGTGTATGAGGGAGTTGAGAGAAATCGATCGCCATTGATGTATCCTTGGGAAAATAGTGGTGTGATTGTACCGAAAGTTGATTACAAAGTGCGATAGTGCTACAATGGTTTTATCCCTATCAAAGGAGCATGTATGAATGGTTCCTTATATCTAATGATTGCTCGTGAAGCGATCCTGTCTGCTTTTGATAATAGCGAGCTCGATGTTGAGGGGCTCAAAAAAAATTATCCCGAACTCTCTCACCCTGCCGCTACCTTTGTGACTCTCACCGAAAATAATCGGCTACGGGGGTGTATAGGTTCTCTGATTGCCCATAGGGCTTTAATCGATGATTTGATCTCCAATGCGAGATCAGCCGCCTTTAGGGATCCCCGTTTCACCCCTCTGAATCCAGAGGAGATAGATCAAATACAAGTTGAGGTATCACTCCTCACCCCACCCCACAAAATCGAGTATGCGAGTGTTGATGAACTGCGACTACTCATCCGTCCCCTTGTTGACGGTGTTATATTACGATACGGAAATCATCAAGCTACGTTTCTCCCGCAAGTATGGGAAGATTTGGGAGATTTTAATCAGTTTTTTGCTCATTTAGGACATAAAGCAGGGTTGGGTGGCGATCCGCTGAGTTATGCTCCCGAAATTTATGCTTATCAGGTTGAGAAATTCAAGGAGCCGTGATGGAGTACTTTCAACCCAAGCATGATCGTATCGTCTGTTTGTTGTGCCGCCATTACTGTACCCTCTCAGAAGGTCAAATCGGGATGTGCCAAGTCGAAAAAAATAGTAGCGGAAAACTTGAATGTCTCGTCTATGGGCACCCTAGCGCCGTCCATATCGATCCGATTGAAAAAAAGCCGCTCTACCATTTTTTCCCCTCAACTACATCGTTTTCGATCGGTACTGTGGGGTGCAATCTCCGCTGTCCGTTTTGTCAAAACTGGATGATTTCGCAAAGCGGTGAAATTGATACTTCGATAACGTTGTTACCCGATGATGCCGCCCATTTCGCCGAGCTGCGGGGATGCGCATCGATCAGCTACACCTACAATGAGCCGAGTGTCTGGTATCCCTATGCCAAAGATATCGGTATCGAGGGGAAAAAACGGGGATTGCGCAATGTGTTTGTCTCCAGCGGGTTTGAGTCTGATGAGGTGTGCGAAGATGCTCCCGGTTGGATCGATGCGGCAAATATTGATCTGAAAAGTTTTAATCCCGGATATTATAAAAAAGTCCTCAAAGCGTCACTCTCAGGGGTACAAGAGACTCTCAAATCGATGGTTAAACACGGTATTTGGGTCGAGGTGACCACGCTGATCGTACCGGGTGTGAACGACTCGGATGACGAGTTACAATCGATAGCCGAGTTTATCGTCGAACATTTAGGCAAGCATGTCCCGTGGCATATCAGCGCTTTTCATCCCGATTACCAAATGAAATCGACCCCTCCCACACCTATTGAGACAATCAAACACGCTTATCAAATAGGGAAAAATGCAGGGCTCTATTACGTCTATATGGGTAATGTCCCCCTCCCCTCACAAACCCATTGTCCAGAGTGCGATACCCTCTTAATCGAGCGGCACGGTTTTCAAACTACCCATTTTAGTTTGGAGGATGGGCATTGTCCCACCTGCCATCGTTCTATCGAAGGAGTTTGGAAATGAGTATCCGAGCCATGAGCGTAGCGGGAAGTTTTTATCCGAGTACGAAAGAGGAGATTGAGCGTTATATAAACCATTTTAACGCACTTTTAGACCAAAATCCAACAACACAAAAAGAGCTTGCCAAGCTAAAAGGACGGGCGTTTATCGTCCCCCATGCGGGATGGATCTATTCGGGATTTACCGCCAATATTGCCTATCGGGTTCTTCAGCAATCGAATCTAAAAACCGTTGCAGTGATTGGACCGAGCCATCGAGTCGGATTTGATGGAGTGAGTGTTTGCGATAAAACACACTATCAAACCCCATTGGGTGAGTTGGAGATTGATACCTCTCTCGTCGAAACAATCAAACAAGAGTTTGGAATAAGTACGGTTGAACAGGCTCATCACGAACATAGTACCGAAGTGCAAATGCCTTTTATCAAACACTACCTTAGCGATGTAAAAGTGATCGAAATGGTCTATGCCTATGCCGATCCACACCAAATTTCCCCGATTATCGATTATCTCCTCAATCAAAGCGATATTGCTGTTGTGATCAGCACCGATTTAAGCCATTATTATTCATTGGATGAGGCAAAAAAACTCGATTCGATCTGTTTGGAGGCAATCAAGGGTGAAAACAGTGCTATGCTCCACCAAGGGTGTGAAGCTTGCGGAAAAATCGGTGTTGAAGCGATGTTGGATGTCGCGAAAAAGAGGGAGTGGAAATCGATACTGCTCGATTATCGCACCAGTGCCGATTCCAGTGGGGATAATTCCCGAGTAGTCGGCTACGCGAGTGCTGTCTTCGCAACTAAATAAATTGAGTTATTTAAGTCGTTATTGGATACTCTATTCTATATTTTGTAAGTGATTGATAATGAATAAAAAAGAGATCTATATCGGCCGTCAGCCTATATTAGATAAAGACGGAAAATGTGCAGGGTATGAATTATTGTATCGTCAGAATCACGATTCAGATCATGCTTTTTTTTCCGACAATGCTGAAGCAACTGCCCGTGTCATCATCAATCTAATGCATAATTTAGGAACTTCACCGATTATCGGAAGTAAACCTGGATACATTAACGTCAACGAAACAATTTTGATGAGTGATATACTACTCTCACTTCCAAAATCAAAATTTATTTTCGAAATTCTCGAATATACTGCAATAACCGAAACGATCATCGAACGTGTTCGTTATCTTCATGGATTGGGATATCGTTTTGCGTTAGATGATTTTTGTTTTGAAAATGAACAAATCGAAGCCTTTTCCCTATTGCTCCCATATGCGGATGTTGTCAAAATCGATCTTATAGCCGTTCCGTTACATCGAATTGATGAAATGATCACACGCCTTCAGCCGTACAATGTCAAACTCCTAGCAGAAAAAGTGGAAAATATCGATGTATTTGACCGATGTAAAAAAGCGGGTTTTGAACTTTTTCAAGGTTATTTTTTTGAAAAACCAACCATCATGGTAGGGAAAAAAATTGAACCCGCTGCATCAAATGCTATACGTATGATCAATATACTCGGTATTGAATCAAATCTTGATGTAATCTCAAAAGAGTTTTCCCTTTGTCCGGATATCACCTATAGTCTTCTTCGTTATATCAATTCAGCTGAATTTCATTTCCAAAGAGAGATTACAAGTATCAAACAAATCCTAATGCTCTTGGGAATACCGAGAGTCCGTTCATGGCTCGGTCTTTTTTTGTACTCAGGGGCTGAAGATCGAATATTTCACGAAGCGATCATCAATACAGCTAAATTTCGTGGATGCTTTATGCGTGAATTGGCATTACTGATGCAAAAAACAAATATTGCCGATGAGGCTTTTTTAACCGGTACACTCTCACTGATTGATACGTATATGCATATACAGATGGAAGAATTGCTCTCAATGGTAAATCTTTCTTCATCTATTAAAGATGCTCTGTTGGATCGAAAGGGTGAATTTGGTTTATTATTATCAATGGTTGAGAAAATTGAGCCTGCGGAATCGATGAATGAAATTTTAGTGGATATGGCTGAACAATTGCAGATTGACCCTGATGAAATCTATGATGCTTATTGGCGCTCTATGAGTTTTGAGATAGGTCTATAAAAAATCCCGCTTAGCGGGAATATGAGATGGTTTAAACGTCCATCTCAATGACGTTCCAAGGGAGCCCTTGGGTGTTCATTTCGTCCATAAACGGATCCGGATCGAGCTGTTCCATATTGAACACCCCCGTGCCACTCCAGATACCCTGCACCATTAGTTTCGCACCGATCACTGCCGGAACGCCTGTGGTATACGAAACCCCTTGGGATTTTACTTCGGCGTAGCACTCTTCGTGATCTTTGACCTGATAGATGTAAATTTTGCGCTTTTTGCCGTCTTTGAGACCTTCGGCAACGATACCGATGTTGGTTTTACCTTTGGTGCGCGGACCGAGTGACGCCGGATCGGGGAGCAACGTTTTCAAAAATTCGATTGGAACGATTTTCATCCCCTGATGCTCAACCGGCTCGATTCCAAGCATCCCGACGTTCTCTAAACATTTCATGTGTGTCAGGTAGCTTTGTCCGAACGTCATGAAAAAGCGGATCCGTTTAAGCCCTTTGATATGCTTGACCAACGATTCCATCTCTTCGTGGTACAACAGATAGCTGTCTTTCGGTCCCACTTCAGGGTAATCCCACACCTGCATGATCTCCATCGGCGCCGTTTCGATCCATTGTCCATTTTCCCAGTAGCGCCCTTTGGCACTCACTTCGCGAAGATTGATCTCAGGGTTGAAATTGGTTGCGAATGGATAACCGTGATCTCCTGCATTACAGTCGAGGATATCGATGGTGTGGATTTCGTCAAAATAGTGTTTTTGGGCATAGGCACAGAAAACGTTGGTTGCACCCGGATCGAATCCGCTGCCGAGCAATCCCATGATCCCAGATTCTTTGAATTTTTGATCCCGTGCCCATTGGAGTTTATACTCGAATTTCGCTTCATCGGGGTGTTCGTAGTTTGCTGTATCGAGGTATGGGGTTTTGGTGGCAATACACGCATCCATGATGGTGAGATCTTGATACGGCAACGCAACATTGATGAGAATCGTCGGATTGTATTTGTTGATGAGAGCGATCACTTCATCGGTGTTATCCGCATCGACGGTATCGATTTCGATCGCACCCTCGGGAAGTTCGCTTTTGATCTCTTCACACCGTTTTAACGTGCGGCTTGCCAAAATAATACGATCGAAGATGTGATTGTTAAGCACACATTTGTGTGCTACAACGCGCCCTACTCCGCCGGCGCCGATAATAAGTGCAGTTGCCATAGTGTAACCCCTGATATAAATATTGTGTGATTATAGAGAAAAATCTCTTACGAAAACGTTACAGACAAAACGCGCTGTAAAGTGTCAATCCCCAAATAAACGCCAACATCGCCAAAGAGAGAAATACCAATGCCGCTCCGGCGTCTTTTGCCCGCTTGGCAAGCTCATGGTGCTCATACGTCACCAGATCGACGGTTCGCTCGATAGAACTGTTGATCACTTCGGCAATGAGGGGGATAAACAGCGACGTTGCTAGAATGGAGTGATGTAAAAAATCAACCGGTAATACCCATGCAATTATCATCCCGACGACAAATAGCAAGATTTGAAGACGGAACGATTTTTCATTTTTGGTTACTTCAATCAAGCCGTTGAGAGCATAGCGTGTATTTTTAAAAAGGGTGTATTGCGGTTTGTTGAGCGGCATTACGCATCTGCTCCCAGTACGGTACTCCAACCCTCATAGATGCCGTGTTCTTGAATCGCCGATTCATAGAGAGATGTGGTGCTCTCTTCGATACTCTCAGGGGTGATCGATTCGGTTTTAATAAGGGTTACCCCATAGCCATAATCGCTCTCATCGTCATTGAGGTACTCTTTGACATCATATCCATGGGAAGCGAGGCCTGAGATAGCGCGCTCCATCGATGTTTTGGTTTGAAAAAAGAGGTAGTGTTCTACTTCTCTAGGGATACTCAGTTCATCCCCCGCTTCGAGCAAAGCCGCGATGGTATGACGATTTTGGATACTAAGCAAGCCGTACGGATCGGGATAGAGGTTGTTGATGTACATATCCCATTTGGTGTCTTTGGAAGAACCGCGCTCATAAGCGAATCCGCCATGAGCGTTCATTACATCTGAGCTGATATTTTCAAACCTCTTTGAACTAGGGGCATAATAATAGAGTTCCGCCCACCCCTCTTTGATGACGCGTCCGGCAAATCGGGCATCGAGAGAGGTTTCAAGGGCACTGTTTAAATCACGGGTAAACGATTCCAATAGATCGCTAATAGTATCGGCTTTGACAAAGAGCCATAAAAGCCACGGGCGCTCTTCTTGGGGAGCGTCATCGATGAGATCAAGTTCTACATCACAACGGTAGGGGATATTTTCATCATCGAGAAGTTCATAAAATTCAATCATGCTTACCAAGAACCTTATTTTTTTGCCATTATAACTTTATTCTTGGTTTTCTCCCAAATAGCTTTTTTGAAGTTTTACTTTACTTGCCAACTCTTGAACGTTTTTCGTCTCGATCATCGGAAGCTTTTCGTGTTTTTGAATATTTTGAATGAAGAGTTCCATTTGTGCGGTGGCTTGTGCCGCAACTTCTTCCAAGCTTTGGCGAATTGCACGATATTCTTGACGCTCATACGACTCTAACGTAACAATCAATTCACTCAGTTTTCCACGTGCAGTCGCAAACTCATGATGGAGCGCTTCTGCCGATCCGAACAGGTTCGAGAGAGGCTTGAGCGATTCGGTAAGCTCTTTGGAATGGTGGGAAATCTCTTTCAACTGTGTGGAGGAGAGAACCATCTGACGCATAATGAGTTCACTCTCTTCACGGGAGTTTTTCAAAACCGCATCGTTTTCGTGCAATGTCGAGAGGATTGCTTCGCTTTTTACCCCCAAGGTTTGAATATGGCGGGCAAAATCGTGAACAATCCGATCCAGCTCTTTTTGCAAAACGCTAATCGTATAATCGGGAGTTTGATGGGAGGCGATTTTGAGTACCGTTTCACGGAGTTCGCCCAGTTGTGCATGCACCTCTTTTTGTTCATCACAGCTAAGACGGACGACATTTTTGAGTTGATTAAAATGGTCTTGTTCCGCAACGCGGAGGAGATCAATATGACGGTGTACGACATTATCCAAACTTGGAAGTTCGGAGAGGGTAAAATCTTCAAATTTCTCCATCGTACTTTGTTGTTGCGCCAAAAGGGCTTCAATTTTGGAGACAAAGAGTTTTTGATTCGATTGGATGACATTGAGTGCATCGATCTCCTCTTTGAAAACATTCCGAAGCTGTTCATGGGTCGAGTTCTCCATCTGAGCCACCATATCCAAACGATCTTTTAACGTAGCGACCGATACCCCCAACGAGGCGAGTTGATCCGAGACTGCCAATGATCGGAGTCGATCCTCATGGGTGTTCATCACCGAAACGGTTTGGGTCATAATCGACATAATCGCAAACAGTACCAATCCGACGATCAAGGGGACTAATGCCTCTTTGAGAGTGATGGCATCAAGCCCTTCAACCATTAGATGAACTATCCCCCCCATAATTCCTAAAGCCAAAACGACGGGAGTATAGTTGATTTTGTTGGGCTCTTTGTAAACCGAAACATGACGCAAAAACAACAGGGATATGATAGTGACGGTTATGAGAAGATCTATACTGAACATCCTTAGCCTTTATTGCAGATAATATCGATAACATGATTGGCTGAGGGGGCGAAATAGTCCCCCTCACCCGTAGAACTAAATCCCCATCCGGCAAAGATTCCGGAGATTCCGGCACGCGAAGCGGCCTCCATGTCTTTGGAATTGTCTCCAATCATCCAAGCACGATCCGTACCCGATTGGAAATCGTGCCGATTGAGATGGTGCCAAAGCATGTACGGATGAGGTTTGGGAGATTCGACACGATCGGCTCCGATGATGGAATCGAAATAACAATCCAGTTTCAGATGTTCAAGCATCCGATTGGCAAATAATGTCGGAGCATTGGTCGCGACCCCCATGATGACATCGTATGAACGCAATTGTTCCAACATCTCCTCAATCCCATCATAGGCTTTGACGTTTTGAACGCATTGATCGTAATAATGCTCTTCAAACAGAGCTTTGGCATGGGGTTCATAGAGTTCAGTTTCGTAGAAGATAGCCGCTAAATTACGTTGATGGGCATTGATCGCATCGATGATCGTTTGGACGGCAAGAGGTTCGAGATGATAGATGGTTTGGCGCACATGATTGATTGAGAGGGTAATATCCAATCCTGAATCGATCAGAGTACCGTCCATGTCAAAGAGTGCAATCCGTCTCATTTATCTCATTTTCTCATACAGTTCGTGGAGTGTCTGAACAAACAAAGGGTGATCGTTCGGACATCGGCATACCCGATATTCCTCAAATCCGATCTCATGGGCTACTTCGGCGTATTCGATGGAGAGTTCAAAATCGGTTTCGGAGTTATCGATGGTAAACGCTATCGGGACGATAATGACCCGTTTATTTTCCAACGCATGCAATGTTGTCTCCAATGAGGGTTCCAACCATTTCATCGGTCCCACTTTGGATTGGTACGCCAAATGGACACGATTAAAATGTATTCCCATCCTTTTCATCTCATCTTCGATCAACCCCACGTGGGCGGTTACCTGACGCTGATAGGGGTCTCCTTGATCAACGATTTTTTGGGGGAGACCATGAGCTGAAAAAATAATATCGAAACTTTCAGCGTTATCTTCACCCAAAGACTCTTTGATCCGTTCAATGACACATCGGTTGTAGGTGTCATGGGCAAAAAAGTGTTTTATTTCAACCGTGATAACATCCCAGCCGATCGCGTGGGCAACCGATTCGAAATCATCCAAAGACGATTGGGTCGTGGTGGTCGAATATTGGGGATAAAGAGGGATGAGATAGACACGATCCACCCCTTGGTCTTTGAGTCTTGTGCACACCTCCAAAGCCATCGGCGGCGTATAGCGCATCACGAAATCGACCGTAATCTCCTCTCCGACTTTTTCCTGCAACGCATGAACCAACTTTCTTGTATGGTCAACCAGAGGGGACTTTCCCCCGATTTGACGATAGATATCCTGAGACTTTTCGGTACGTGTCAAAGTTATCATCCCTGCAATAAAGCGTCGCAGCAAATTTGACTTGGTTCGGATGATGTAAGGATCGTTGAACATGTTGTGAAGAAACATCTCCACTTCGTTCAAATTATTGGGTCCACCCATGTTTAACAATACAATTGCCTCTTTCATCTAATCCCTGTTATCCGTTTGTTTTTGAAGAAAGTGTACCATAACGTCCTGTTAAATTTCACGATTATAAAAAAAACTAAAGCTTTTTAATCTATAATGACTCTATGACAGAAAAATGAGGAGGAGAAATGCTGATTAAGCGGACAGCACTATCGCTGATTTTACTGATATTATCGGCTCAAGCTGAGAGCCAGAGGCGGGAACCTTCCCTCTTTTTAGAATACGAACGCGAACTCAAAAAAACAAACGAATCGCAAAAAATCGATGATAATCCATTTGTTAAAACGGTAGTATCTCCTCTCGTTATCGCTAAACCTACCCCTCCCTCTGAACCGGTAGTGAAACCGGTCGCTTACGTCGCTCCGATTCTCAAAAACGAAAAAGTTGAAACCGATTCCATCGGTCAGGACGTCAAACCGTTTTTGGTTGTCCCTAAACCTGCCCCTATCGCTTCCAAAGAGGCTTGTCCCGAAAAAACAGCTCCGATTGAAGAGCCCAAAACAAAAACCCAAAAAATCGTTCACAATATCCGCAATGTCAAAGACAAAGTGTTAGCACGCGCTAAAGATTTTCTGGGGACCCCTTATGGATTCGGCAACAAAGACGGCGAACGAACCGATTGTTCCGGTTTTACCCAACAGGTATATCGACAATTCGGAGTATCGCTCCCGCGTAGCGCTGCGGAACAAGCGCAACTTGGTGAAGACGTTGACCCGTCGGATTTGCAGGTAGGAGATTTGCTTTTTTATCGCACCTACAAATCGGATCCCTCACATGTTGCAATTTATGCCGGTGACGGACAGATTATTCATGCATCGTATGCAAATCGAAAAGTACAGTTTGATTCTATCGATAAAGGGTATTACAAACAACGCTTTATGTATGCCAAGCGTTTGGCCCTTAATGAACCCGATTACGGTGAGTAAAAACAATGTCGGCGCTTTATTCCACCCTTGATTCTCATTGGCTCTGGAAAGAGATCTATACCAAACTCGATATCTCTTCCCCTGCTTATCATTATTGGAATGATACACGCCACATTAAACTCAATCGCTACGTTTTTCTCGAAAAAAATACCCTTCCTGAACGTTATGCGCACATTCAAGAAGATTTAACCGATCTCAGCGGATATTTGCCGACTCAATACGCCGCAACACAGTTAGGGATCGATAGCCATATCTTCAGCTACAAAAAAATGCGTCTGCACAATCAGTTTGAGTACAAATTCGTCAACGACATTAAATTTGTCAATCTCAAACGGTTCTTTGTCGAAAACGGGATCAAAATCGGTAAAAAGAGCTATATTCATATGGGACGGCTTGATGAGATCATTATCACCGCCGATTCACGCTTTTATCGCATCGATGATAATTATGGGGTTGTGGTTTACGACTGACGTTTTGCCCAACGGGGGAAAAATCGTGACGGCGACAAAATAGGCTCTATTTCCCTCCCCTCTACCAAATAATCTCTCAACCGTTTTGCCAGATACGGCGCAAGTACAAAACCATACCCCCCTGAACCGTTGATCATCGTCACGTTCGGATAGTAGATATACTCCAATGGATCGACCCTCTCACCATGACGGATATGGGGATAGCGTTCTAATGTCGCCTCCGCATTGACCAAACTCCCCAACATCGGGAGATAATCATTGGAGCCGGATCGCAATCCCGTATAATCTTTGAGGATATTAATATTATTTAATTTTAGTGTTTTGGAGGCTTTTTCGAGGAGTATCGCTCTCCCCTGCTCCACATCATACGGCTTGCCTGAAAACGGCGAATAGTGGACATCGTGCGTCGCACCGATGGCGACAATCCCCTCTTTGGTTGTCGGAGAGATCGAGACATGGTGGTGAAGGATGCAGGGGATGTGTGCCGTGGTTGTAATATCGATCCGATGCCCCCATATCCCCCGCAATCCGACATAATCGATGGGGAGAAGTTTCACATAGGCACCGATGGCGAGGACGAGATGCTTGGCACGAAGATCACCTACATTCCATTGCCCATCGATATGCATCAGCTTTTCGACTTTAAACGGATAAAAATCGATCCCCTCCACCATCGAGCGGCATACCCCTTGTGCATCGACGACGGCACCCTCATCGAAATAAATATGGCTATCCGCTAGTGCTTCAGCACTGAGGAATGATGTTAGTTCTTCGTCGATCAGAGAGTGTTTGAGTGTCGTATCGCGTTTGAAATACTCTAGCTTTTCAGACTCTTTGGGAGAATTGGCGATATGAAGGAGCGGCTTTGTGAGGGTAAATTGGGGGAAACAGGTCGTATAAAACGCTAGCGATTCGGCGTGCGCTTCAGCCATGATATCTTTGAGCTCACCTGCTTTGGAGATTTTGGGAGAGATAAAGGCTCCCGCCGCGCCGCTACCGCCGGAGGCGATACCGTCCTGATCGATCAGAGCGACACGAAGCCCTGCTTGAGAGAGGAAATAGGCACTGGTGCAGCCGTTTATCCCTGCACCGATGATGAGGACATCATAAGGTGATATTTTTGATGTCGGCAATCGAATAAATCTCAGCGTAGATCATCCCGACCAACGCTTTACGGTTGGCACGGACGTTCAAATCCTCGGCATTGACCATAACGTTATCGAAGAAAGTATCGAGCGGTGCTTTGAGGGCAAAAAGAGCGTCCAAACGCTCTTCCAGCGTTTCATAATCTCCATCAATAGCCGCTTTTGCCGATGCGTAGAGGTTTCGTTCCGCATCGTTTTCGAACAATGACTCATTAACGTTGAAACCTTTGTCCATCGCTTCATCTTTGAGGATATTGCTCACCCGTTTGAAGGTTGAGAACGCTTCCACAAAGGAATCGGAGGATGCAATGGTAGCGACAGCACGGATTTTGCGATCGATATCGAGAATGTCGAGTTCGACGTTGCCGTCTTTAGCAACGACCGATTGAATAATGGATGGATTGATCCCGACATAGGCTCCACCCAGACGTTCGATGATGAAGGTCTCGATATTTTTCTTGTACTCTTTGCCTTGCGGATACAACGTGGAGAGCTGATCGATCAGGGCAGAGAAATTGAGCGGGATTTGATACGCTACGGCAATTTTGATAATCCCGTTGACCGCGCGGCGAAGGGCGAACGGATCGCGTGAACCGGTCGGGATCTCACCGATGCTAAACATCCCGATGAGTGTATCGACTTTCATCGACATGGCAACGATGGCGCTGAGCATCGTCGATGGGAGTGCACTATCTTCACCTGTAGGGAGATACTGCTCTTTGATAGCACGTGCAACATCAGCAGATTCGCCGAGCGCCAACGCATAGTAATACCCCATCAATCCCTGAAGCTCGGTAAATTCGTACACCATCTCGCTCATCAAATCGGCTTTGGCTAAACTCATAGCACGTTCCAGTGCAATCGGATCAATGTTTTCATAGGTCAGATTGGCAATAGTCGATGCAACCACTTTTTCCCGCTCAATTTTCTCGGCCAGAGTCCCCAAACCGTTCATAAAGACAACTTTTTCGAGTCCTGCGGTACTGAGACCTTTTTTGAGGTCATTACGGTAGAAGAACAATGCGTCAGAGAGACGCGGGCGAAGAACCCGCTCATTCCCTTCGATCACTTTGCTGAAATCTTCGCACAGAGCATTGGAAACAACAACGAATGCATTGATCAGTTTGCCATCTTTGAAGACCGGGAAATAGCGTTGGTGCTCTTTCATCGAGGTGATGATAACTTCGGGAGGAAGTTCGAGGAAGTTTTCATCAAATCTGCCGAGCAGCGGTGTCGGATGTTCGGTGATGGCGACCACTTCGTCGAGGAGATCTTTGTCTACTTCGATAGTGATGCCGTGTTCACGCTCTAGAGCAGCGAAGTTAGCCAAAATCGATTCACGGCGGCTCTGCGGATAGAGATCAACCGATCCTGCTTTGAGAAGCTCAAAATAGTGATGGATCGAATCAACTTTTTTCGCCTTAAAATGGCTGATGCGGTGAACGTAGGTTTCAGAAGATGAGCGGACACCGAAAAGTTCCATATCGACCAGTTCTTCGCCGAGGGTTACATTGACCCAGCGGATCGGACGGATAAAGCTCTCTTGATTGGAACCCCAGCGCATCGATTTTCCGAAGCTGAGGCTTTTGATCCACTGATCGATCATTTCCCCTAAAATCTCTGAACTGTTGCGCCCGGGGATGCTTTGGCTAAAATAGAGAACCTCTTTGCCCCCCTTTTCAGCACGGGAGATTTGATCAAATTCAACGCCGCATTTTTTCGCAAAACCGAGTGCCGCAGGTGTCGGGACACCCTCTTTGATCGCGATCTCTACGGGAGCGCCGTAAAACTCCTCGACACGATCATCCTGACGTGTTTTGAACTCACGGTGCCAGAGTACCAAACGACGCGGTGTATAGTAAAATTCAAACTCTCCGACAAGAGCATTTTTTTCGAGCACACTGAGCCATTTTTTCTCTATTTCGTTCAATTCTTTGAGGAGGGGAACGGCCGGTAGTTCTTCAACACCGATTTCAATCAAAAGAGGTTTTAACATTTATTTATCCATCTATCATTTTTAAAGCTCCGATTTTACCGATTTGATGGTTAAAAAATGCTGTTGAATGATGGTTGCTTTGGAAAAAATTAATTCAGAGATAAAGTATCCTATTTAGGTCTTGTTAAAAGTTTTGGGGTGTACAATACCCCTATTAATATTTTCAACAAGGAAACAAAATGCCAACAATCAATCGTTACGTAGATATCAGCACTGTAGATCGTGAAGCGAAAAAAGACTATATCGACCGTCATTCACCGTTTATCCACTGTGCGTCAAACGCAAAAAAAGGTGAGAAATTTGCGGTAACCGTAAAAATGGGGAACGAATATTCTCATCCGGATGATTTCGATCACTTCATCGCTAATATCGCCCTTTATAACGGAGAGACATTGCTTGCTCGCGCTGATTTCGTCCCAGGTACACTCGGAAATGAAAAAAATCACGCAGAAGTGACGTTTAACATTGTCCCTATGGGTAAAAAATTGAACCTCGTAGCACACGGCTACTGCACCAAACACGGTGTATGGGAATCAACTCCGGTAGAAGTTGAAGTAGAAGAAGCCTCTTCTTGCTGCGGCGGCGGACACTGTTCGTAACGCAATAAAGCCCTTTTGGGCTTTTCCCCTACTCCTCGAAGCTCAACACCATCTCATAGGCTGTTTTCGCATCTTCAACGTTAAATCCGTACTCTAAAAGTATCGGCTCGATCTCTTCAAATCCTTTGGTCTCTTTGAGGGTAAACAATTTACGAGCGCATAATAACGCCGCACACGCTTTGGTATCTTTCCCCGAATCGGGTTTTAACGAATGGCGCAATGAGTTTGAAAACAGCTCTTCAAAATTCCAGTAGGTAAACAACTCTGATGCCAGCGCATCACCGGAACGTCCGATTATTTTTTCTTCTTCTTCTGCCAATTGATCGGGTTCATGAGTGTCAAATGCATGAGATTTTTGACACAGCATTAGTGCATACGATGCAACCAAACGCCCAATTTCCAAGATGAAACTAAGCCCTCCTAATGAATGAAGAAGGGAACGATGTTTTTTCAGCAACCAAAGATCCAAAAATCGTTGTTGTTTCTCCATGACGGTGAACCACTCGTTGATGTTCACTCCATACATTGATACATCGTTATAGGGGTGAGCTTTGAGTGCGGCCGTTAATGCCATCCCCCGAATAGCAGAGATACCGAACAATGAGATCGCCTGAGTAATTGAGGTGATCGGGTAACGAAAACCGTGGTAGGGAACATTGGAATAACGGAGGATATCGGTATAAAGAATCGGATCGGATTCGATCACTTTGATAACCGATTTGAGATTAACATCTTTGGCTTGACATAATTCATTCAGTTGATTGATAGATTCGGGAAGCGGAGGAAATGATTCAATCGAAAAAAGGGTTGTATTATCCACATGAAAACCTTATTAATAAACAATTTTTTTATTTTATCATCAATATTCTCTTTAAGCAACAGAAATTAAATAAAAAATATTTTAAAAAAATATATTATTAAAATAACATCAGTAATAAATCTATCCAAAAATAGAACAATTATTCGAACAAAAAACAGATATTTTCTTATTGGTGTGGCAAAAAGGGGTTCAGTGGATCAAAAATCGAGTTGTTTATCGCTGAAATCCCTCAAAAAAATCGATTCCGTAGAAAAACCGAGAGAGTTTGAGATCCTCGCTATGGCGATGAATCATGCATCTGACAGCATGATCGTTACCGATCGTTACAATAATATCATCAAAGTCAACAATGCATTCATCAAAACATTCGGATATGATGAATCCGAAGTGATCGGCAAAAATACCCAATTTCTCTCTTCTCCGCGACATGATTCTTCGTTTTATTCTCAAATGTGGAATACCTTGGCCCGCGAAAAACATTGGAGCAGCGAGATTTGGAATCGGCGTAAAAACGGAGATCTCTTTCCGGCATGGGTCAGCATCAGTGCGATCATGGACGAACACAATAAAATCCAAAACTATCTGGCTATCTTTACCGATTTGACAGCGATTCGAGAGAGTCAGGAAACGACCTTGAAACTCGCTTTCTACGACCAACTTACAGGGCTTCCGAATCGACAGAAAATTGTGATCGACATGGAAAAAAGAAACCCCACCGTGTGTGTAATTTTCGACATTGACGATTTTAAAGAGATCAATGACTTTTACGGAATTGAAGCGGGTGATACGGTACTCAATCAAGTGGGCAATTGGTTTAGGAAAATGAATTTCTCCCCCTATCGTATTAGTGGCGATGAGTTCGCCATTTTACTCTATGAAGAGTTCAGCTGGAGTGATCTAAAAAACCGTTTGACGGCGCTGATGTCCCTTTTTGAAGAGACCATGTTCACCATCAAGCATGAAACGATCAATTTACGCATGAGTGTGGGAGCGGCAATCGGTCATAGCAAACTTCTAACCCGTGCAGATATCGCTTTGCACCGTGCCAAAAAAGAGAAACTCTCATTATCCCTTTATGCTGAACATGAAAATGTCGAAAATATATACCGCTCCAATATAAAGATGAGCGGAACCATCCGCAGTGCCCTCTCCAAAGGGAGAATTGTCTGCCATTATCAGCCTATCATCAATCTTCACACCGGAAAAACTGAAAAATACGAAACCTTGGTACGATTGGTTGATAATGACGGGCATCTGATCATGCCCTCAAAATTCCTCTCCATCGCTAAAAAAACGAAACTCTATCCACACATTACCCTCGAAGTCGTCAAACAAGCGTGTGCTTTGTTTGCTCATCGAAGCGAAGAGTTTTCGATCAACCTCTCAGACAGCGATATCCGTGATCCCCATATCGTTCAAGAGATTGTCCATACGATTACCAAAACCCAGACTGCATCGAGAATCGTGTTTGAAATCCTTGAATCGGAAGGGATAGAGAACTATGATGATGTTGTTCAGTTTATTACGTCGGTAAAAAAACTGGGTTCGAAAATCGCTATCGATGACTTTGGAACCGGTTATTCCAATTTTGAAAATATTCTCAAACTCAACGTTGATTACATCAAAATTGACGGCTCTTTGATCCAGGGGATTATCGAGAATCAACGCCACAATATCGTTGTCGATACGATCGTCACGTTTGCCCATAAAATCGGTGCAAAAACGATTGCCGAATTTGTCAGTTCCGAAGAGATCTATAATGAAATCAAAAAACTGGGGATCGATTATTCCCAAGGATATTTCACCGGAAAACCACAATCACCGGAGAATTTATTGGATTAAGTTAAGTCGTGTTATAACTAAACACTTTTTATAAGGTTGAAAAATGACGGATGTTGTTTCATTCTCTCCCCACCCGTTTTTCTACCGAATCTACAGTGAATTTTTCGTATTTGTGTCGATAAGTCTGTTAGCACTTGCGGCTACTCGCTATACTATCTACCGTAAAAATACCCATCTTACAAAGTTGGCGGGCTTTGAAAAACTACTCTCCAAACTTTTGAGCAGATACACCCTTTTACTCCTACTTATCCAATTTTTTATTTTTATGATCGAGATACTGATGCTCTACATCGTCTCTGTCGCGTACCAAAACCTAACGTCCCACTATAGCGATTCGTCAGCCCTGCTGATTCAACATATGGATCCGATTTATACTGCCACTTTTATATTTGGAAGTTTTGCTGTCATTTTGACATTGATCGGATATTATATTATTACGATGCGGGACATCGCACGGCTCCAAACCAACTATTTTGTCGAAAAATTGAATCTTCATCAAAATCATCTTGAAGAGCAGATTGAGCAAGAAGTAACCAAACGGCAAGATCAAGAGAGAATATTGTCCCATCAAGCCCGTTTAGCGGCGATGGGTGAGATGATTTCCAACATTACCCATCAGTGGCGACAGCCTCTGACGGCGATTTCCAATATCGTTCAAGAGATGCAGGACGCGTTTAAATTCAACGAACTTGACGAAGCGTCAATGGAAGAGAATACTCGAAACATCCGAACGCAACTCCACCAAATGTCTACTACGATTGATGATTTTCGCAATTTTTTCAGCCCTTCTAAAACGGTATCATCTTTTTATGCCAAAGATCAGATCAAAACGACACTCACCATGCTTAAAGGGATGCTCCAAAAAAACAATATTACCGTCGATCTCTACATTGACGGTGATGTCAAAATCGAAGGGTATGCAAACGAATACAATCATGTTCTTATCAACCTGTTTAATAACGCTCGGGACATATTTATAGAACGCTCTATTGAATTCCCCCGCATTACCATCCGTATCGATGAAAGAGCGGGTCATTCGATTGTAACCTTTGCAGACAATGCAGGAGGGATACCGTCGGATATTCTAGACAAGATTTTTGATCCTTACTTTACGACCAAAGGGGAAAAACACGGGACAGGGATCGGATTATACATGTGCAAACAGATCATTGAGAATAATATGCACGGAACCCTAACCGCACACAACACTAATGACGGTGCCGTATTTACGATCACCATATAAAGGATATTTTATGACACTATCACCTTCGATTCAAATGGAATGCATGGATGAGATTTTCGATACGACGAAATTAGCGTATGAACTTTTCAATGATTTTATCAGCAAGTGTAACGGGGCTCGTCCCGATCTATCTCGTGTGAATGAAGTTTTTCGTGTCATGCACACCTTAAAAGCACTCACAAAGTGGCTCAATCTTGAAAATCCGACCCAATTTTTGAGTTATATCGAGGATGTTCTTTTTATGGTGAGAGAGGATAGAATCGAGCCTTGCGAAAATTTGAAACAGTGGTTTTTAGAGGCTCAAAAAGATTTTACACTCTTTTATGATCTGATCAGAGCCGAAGCATCGATTGAGGAGCTTATGAAGTTTTCATACACGCTCACGCGGCACAATTCTCTTAAAAGTTCAAATACCACAAAATGTCTCGCGATGAAGAGAGTGTTATATGTCGAAGATGATCCCGCCATTCAAGCACCGTTAGCCAAATTTCTTGCCCGACGGGTCAAAGAGCTCATTATCGCATCGGATGGGGCTGAGGGGTTGGAAAAATTTCGGGAATCGCAACCCGATATTATTATCACCGATATCAATATGCCCCGAATGCATGGATTTAAAATGGCATCAGAGATACGTAAAATCGCCCCCGATATACCGATTATCGTTACATCGGCGCATAATGAAAAACCGTTTCAACACCAAGCCAATATCTTTAATATTAATGGATATTTAGTTAAACCTTTCGATTTTGAGGACTTGGAAATGGAATTGGTTTACTCCTCTCTTTGAAACTATTTATCTCCTTTTAACCGCTTCTTTTTTATACTCTCTAGAAATATTAAAGAAGCAGTATCGTGGACTCTTTTCAAAACTTGGCACTACTCGAAAATCTCTATCGTCTAAAAGCGTTGGGATACAAATACATCGATCCGATTACCCCCAATACTCAAACACCATACACCTCGTTGCCTAATTCTCTCCAAACCCTTTCACAGACCATAGCGTCGTGCTATCTGTGTGATTTGAGTAAATCACGCCGTCAAAGTATGAGCGGATTTGGTTATCCAAATGCCAAAGTGATGTTTATCGACGCGTTCGTTTCCGCTGCTGAAGATGAATCGGGAGATTACTTTGTCGGAAGATCGGGGGTAATGCTGCGTGATATGATCGAAAAAGTGCTTCATCTTCCGATGGAGGATGTCTATTTTACCCATGCGGTAAAGTGCAAACCTTTCGGATTTCAAACTCCATCACCCAGCGAATGTAACAGTTGCAGAGGGTATTTGACACAGCAAATGTCGATTGTTCAACCCAAAATCATTGTCCCTTTGGGGGCAGAGGCGTACCAAATCGTATCAGGAGACGACGGAGATTTTGAATGTGTGCGAGGTGAAATTATCCCTATGGGCAATTCCGTAGTCATCCCTATGTATCACCCCCTTTATTTGGTACGAAACCCTTCGATGAAAAAAGAGGCGATGCGTGATCTGCAAACCATCAAAGGGCAGTTGTTATGATAGTGCTACGACTTTTTATTGCTCTAACCCTCTTGTTTGTGCTTGGTGAAGCGAGAACGCTGGTGATCCAAAAATCCTCGAATAACCCTGAGGATTATCAACACTACATTACTTCCGATGTACAGCAACAGCCGATCAAAATCGGTGTGATCTCTTCATCCAAAGTAATCGGAAAATACGCCCAGTCGACCTACAATGTTGCATTAGCGACCCTCATGAGTCGCAAATTCGACCACTATACTCTCAAACGGTACGATATCCCTGATGAATCGTCCCAATCTATCGCAAAAGCATTGAGTGAAGCGGAACATGACGGAATCAAGGCAATCCTCTCCCCGCTAACCGCTCTCGGGGCTAAAAATATCATCGCTTCAGATACAAAACTGCCGGTATTTATCCCCACTGTCCATAAACGTGATCTCCCCTCAGCACCTGAGAACTTTGTGTTCGGAGGGATCGATTATGAAAAACAGATAGAGGCGCTATTGCCCTATATGGGTGATTCAATCTCCATTTTTTACGATAACTCCAACGTCGGATCTCAACTCAAAACGATTACCGAAGAGCTTTTTGCCTCACGCAAAGGGGAGAAGAAAAGAGTGTTGAGCTATCCGGTCGATCTGAAAGGGGACAATATTGTCTCCCACCTCTCCAAACCCGCATCTTTTAATAAATCGAGCATTATCGTCCATCTTCCGGTAGTGAAAAGTGCTCTTTTGACAGCCCATTTGACCTTCACCGGAGTCAAAGAGAAAAACATCCTCTCCACCCAAATCAATCTTGACCCGACGCTTCTCACCCTCACACAATACCAAGACCGCAAAAATATGATTATCGCCAACTCACTGATCGAATTTCCCTCGGCGATTTATGAGACAAACGCTCTCATGAATAATGACATCACGGTCGATTGGATACTCTATGCTACCAGCGTCGGCACCGATTATCTGATCTCACAACTCTACCCTAGCGAAAGAGAATATACGATGCGTCTTATCCATTCTCAAATCATTTATCCGGTCGAACTGTTGCGTGCAAAAGAGTTCGGATTCGAGCCGCTTCATGGAAACTAACTCTTCTGCTCTAGAGCAGATTACCCTTTTCCATCATCTAAGCCCTCAACAACGCAGGGAGATCGAAAAAATCGGTATTTTACGCCATTATGAGGGGGATGAAATCGTCTTTTACGAAGGGGATGAGAGCCGATATTTTCATCTACTCATTGAGGGAGAAGTATCAGTATACAAATCGACTTCGGCTAATGAGCCGATAGTTATTCACCGTTTTCGAGCTCCCTCGCTCATAGCGGAAGTGGCGACACTCAAGCAAATCCCCTACCCCGCATCGTGCCAGACACTCCAAAAGTCGCTCATTTTGAAAATCGCCCGTGATCCGTTTCTGGTGCTTCTCCAAAACGATCCTTCACTCAGCATTGCCCTTATCGCTTCGCTCACCCAAAAAATTTCAGTTTTGGAACACTCTCTTCAACGTCACAGTGCTCCCAATGCGATGGCGAAAGTTGCCCGTTTTATACGAGACGAAGGGGAACAATTTCACCGTCTCAAAGGGATTGAAATCTCTAAAATGTTGGGAATCACTCCCGAAACACTCTCTAGAATGGTGACAAAACTCAAATCTGAGGGGATTATTGGAATTGATGAGACGAAAAAAATCACCCTGTTGTCTTCTGAAAAACTTTCGACTTACTGTGGATAATAATTTTCCTTTAAGAGAAGCAGTGATAGAGTTAAACCATCACTAAAAGATAAGGAGCTTCCCATGGGTAAAAGAGGTATTTCACTCCTTCGGGGGATCGAAGCGCAGACCGTTTATGAATTGCTCAACAAGGCCTATTGTGACGAATGGCTTGCCTATTATCAATATTTTATCGAGGCGAAAGTAGTCAAAGGGTTAATGAAAGATGCCGCTATCGTTGAACTGACCCAACATGCCGCCGACGAACTTCGCCATGCGACGATGGTATGCGATCGTATCATTCAGCTAGGCGGTACTCCTGCCCTCCACCCTCAAGAGTGGTTTACCCTCTCCAACTGCGGTTATGATGCCCCTACCGAACCCGATGTTCGTAAAGTTTTAGAACAAGCGATCAAAGGGGAACAGTGTGCAATCAGCGTCTATTCGAACATTCTTGATCTCACACGTGAAAAAGATATTGTCACCTACGATATGGTTTCACAGATTTTGGCGGATGAAGTCGAACACGAAGAGGATCTCCAAGCATTGTTCGATGATATTCAAGAGTTTATCGAAGAGTTCAGAAAATAGTGATGTTCAAATCGATCTTTTTTCTTTTTGTAACGGTGTTATCCTTAGAGGGTGCCGATATATTGCAGTTGGTAGGATTGCTGGATCGTAACGATACGACTACCTTTATTGCAAAGGTCCAAACGATCAGTGATGCTAACGCTGCAAGAGAAGACAACAACAAAACGATTTTAATGTACGCATGCTGGGTCGGAAATATCAATGCCGTCAAACATTTGGTTGAAAAAGGTGCTGATGTTAGCGCCGAAGACTCTGGCGGAGCAACCGCACTTCATCTTGCAGCATGGAAAAACCATACGTCTATCGCTTTGTATCTGATTCAAAACGGTGCTTCAGGGAGTGCTATGAGCAAAGACGGGATGACACCGTTGGATGTTGCGATGATGAGAGAAAACCAAGAGATCGCCGACGCGATCCAAAAAGCGGCACCTAAACTCAAAAAACTTTTATAAACCGGCTAAAAATGCCTTCTCTTCAGGGGGTATTTTTGCCATATTCCCCTCAAAATTCAAATAAACGAGATCAATCTTCATCTCAAAAACTTTATCCTCTTCTTTAAAAACCTGTTGTAACAAACTAAAAGATGCATTTTTGATCTGGATAAGGGTTGTTTTGACCTCTAACAGATCTCCAAATTTTGCACTTTTTAGATAATCGGCCTCAATATGCTTGGCAACGAAATGCCCTCCGTCTAAAATCGGTGAGCGTCCCGCATCAAAAAAAAGCTGGCTTCGAGCCCGTTCGCAAAAATTTAAATAATTGGAGTGATAGACGATTCCTCCGACATCGGTATCTTCGTAATAAACTCTCAATTTCACTCTATATTCCCCTATTTATCGGCTTTTAAGTCACTATCAAAAATATTCGCTCCAAAATTCGCTCCAATTTTGGATATTTTTTCAAGTCTTTCGTCTTCGCCTTTTTTAATAAACTTAGTGTAATACATCAAAGTTGTTTGAGTATCTTTATGCCCCAATGTCTTGCTTACCCAAGTTATATCTTCACCAGCTGCTATAAGCTGTGAAGCAAATGTATGTCTAAGATTATACAGTTTTCTAACTTGGATCTTATTTGCTTTTAAAACCTTTTTTAGCCTTAAATTGATGATGTCATGGGAGTAAAATGGCTTTTTTTGAGAGCTTATAAAAATGAACTCGTAATTACTTGTTATTTCGTACTGCTCTTTTAAAGCCAACTCAGCCAGTGGAAGCATATCGATTTTTCGTTTACTTGAAAGCGTTTTAACGGGTCCGATTTTTTTGTTTACAATGGTTTTGTATATGTTGATCTGTTTTTTATCAAAATCAATATCACACCATTTCAAAGCTATTATTTCCCCTGGCCTCATACCACTTGCATACATTAGCATGATAAAGTTTTTTAGATAACCATCTGTCTTTTCTAAAAGGGTTTTTATCTCAGCTTCTGAAAACGGAAAAATATCGTCTTCTTCATCATCGTGCATCGTGACTTTTTCAATCGTCTTAGGTGATTCAACCTTTCGTATAGGATTTGACTCAACTACCTCATTTTTAACTGCATAATCAAATATGCTAAGAAAAATTGAGCGATACTTTTGTACTGTCAAATGTTTAAAGTTCTTAAGCAGTTTATTTTGCCACTTTTCAATATCTATGGGCTTCACTAGATGTAATAACTTATCTCCAAAATATGGCTTTATATGATTGTTGTAGTGCCCTAAATTTCGTTCATACACATGAGGGCGAACTTTATCTTTATGTACGATAAAGAACTCCTCTGCCCACTCCTGTACGAACAAGTCTTCTTTTTGTACAGAAATCTCAACTTTTCCTGTCAAATACTCCACAATAGATGGAATAATCTCTCTTTTAACAATAATCAGGTTTGAAGCTGTAGCCTCTAATCCTGTAGTTTTTTTCTTCGGTGGCTCCCCTTTCACTGGATAAAATGAGATCTGCCATTTATTGTACTTTTCAAAAATCGTAAATGTAAAATCTAAGTAATTTACTTTTTCTCTTTTGTTTGATTTAGCCAACTTTCAATCCTTTCACAATATTCATAACTGATGGATGATATATCTTTTGTTTCTCGATCTTTGTCTCTTTATTGCTGTTTTGTTTATTTTGTCTGTTCTTTTTATGTTCATAGAGACCTTGAGGTATGTATTCCACTCTGCCTTTTTCATTGATAAAGTACTCTACGCCCTCTTGAAATTTACCGCTCTCTTTCCAGTTATCAAGTGTTTTTTCGCACACTCCAAAAAAGTTTGCAACACCTTTTTTTGTTTTGAAATCAGGAATTAGCAAGACCAATAATTCTTCTTGAGATTCAAGCTTTTGTAAAATAAGTTTTAAAACATTTTCTGAAATTTCCGACATATTTTTTCTCCAATTCTTTGTATATATTCATAATTTAAAAAAGCTTTAGCTCTTCCATAGGTCTTGGTTCGAACTTTGGCAGTTTGGCAAGTTTTTCAGCTTCGCTCTCTAGTCGATAGAAAATTGCATTTTTTTCACTTGGTCTTTGCTCATATATCCATTTGCCTTTGTCTCCCCATACTTGGAGCCACTTGATAGCTTTTTTCTGCCCCACTTTATAATCACTAAAGAACTTCACTTTTTCAAGATATGCTAAAACCTCACTTTGGTTCATCTCACCATCTTCCAGTGCATCAAGTACATACATCACAAATTTTGATTCTCTTTGACTGATATTAAAAGTGTCATAATCCACTTCTTTGTCGATTTTTCTATTGTTTGTGAGATATGCTCTTCCCGTGATGTCATAACGACTTGCTTTTTGAGGATGAAGCAAAATACAAGAGTTAAATTCATTTCGCTCAATCATATATGTGTAATCCGCATAATTTTCAATCTGTTGGCTATCTGCAAACACTCCAGCTTTGTTTGTGTGATGTATCAAAAGTGATCCACCGCCTACATCACGAAGCATTTTTTCATACTTATATAGATGGTCTGTATCAATAAAACCTCGTCTTTTTTTAGCAGTTAAAGTAAGTGAATCCTCTATTACAAAATAAGTTCTCTCTGGATGATTTTTTTGCTCAATCACTGTATCTCGAAGTAGATTTTGTGATGCTTCTGAAAAATAATCTGCATTTTTTCCTGCATACATAAATCTATTGTCATACCAGTGCATCATCTTATCGATGCCAAGTTCTTTTATTTTACTTACACTCATATCACCATCGATATAGATGATATAGGCATGTTTATAGCTATCTAAAATGATTGAACACAGATGTAAAACCAAAGTTGTTTTACCGCTTCCACTTGGTCCTATAAGCACTCCAATGCTTCCTTGTGGTATGAGGTTTTGTATCAGCCATTTTGTTCTTGGTGCAGATTGAATATCATTGTAGGTATAAAAAAAGTTTTTATGCTTCTCTTCTAGTGTTAAATTCACTTGCATAAGACTATTTTCTAGTCTTAGCCTTTCATTTTCCAAAGCTTCTTTATCACTGTCGCTGAGATAGTGGTATTTGCTTAAGAGGATTGAATCAATTTTCTCGATAAGCTCTGGAATTCTTTGTTGTTTTTTGATTTTTTCTTCTATTTTTGTTAGTATGTCATCCATTTTGGTCTCCTGCTACGGTCATCAAAATACAAAAACAAGCTGAGAGTGGCCGCTTTCAGTTTGTTCTTTTTTTAGATTTAGTTTCACTAAATCATCGGTTCCAAAAACATCTTTGATGCTCAAATCAAACTTTTTACAAAGCTCTTCGATATCCTCTTTATCAAGTGAATTATCAAAGTATCCATCTTCCCATATAAATTTCAAAGCTTTTATGATTTGCTCTTTTGGAAGTTTTTGTAGTTTTTCAAACTCCAAAACATCTTCTATATTGCTATGAGTGGTACTTATCTCATCATTGAAAGTGATTTTGATTTTTGAGATATCTATGTACTCTTTATAAGCAGGATTTGAAGTAAGATTGATAAAAGTATTAATCCATCTATCAATAATCCAAGCAACCGTTTTTTGACTTGAACAAAGATTGCTAAAAAGTTTATTTTGGGATTTGATTGCTTTTTCATACATCTTAGTAGCTCTATTTGTGAGATACTCATCTACAATAGGTGCTACATCATCAACATATGAAGTTAAAAACATTTTTGATGTTTGTGTTTCAAAAAACTCTTTGGCGCTATCTTTTGCCCAAGGTAGAATCGATTTAAAAATATTTATATCTTTGAATATCATTGCAGGATTGCTAATCTTTGGTGCAAGATATTCGACGGCTATCTGTTTTGAGTGCATTTTTGCTCCTTTATTTTATTTAGTTCATACTATATTAAATATATGCTATTAAATAGAATGTTAATCTAATACAATTTAATTTAAGCTTAAAGATATTAAATATATGCTATATTCTGTTAATTTTATGCGGTTAAAGGTTGTATATGTATCTTAAAGAATTTAGAGAGAAATTAAATTTAACACAAAATGAGTTATCTAGTATTTTAGATATAGCTCAAACGACTATTGCTAGATATGAAAACGACAAAGTTAAACCAACATCAACTGTTTTATTAAAATATATAAACGAACTCAATGCAAATCCAAATTTTTTATTTTTGGGCATTGAACCTCATTTATTAAACAATCTTCCAAAATTAGATTCATCAAATATGGATTTATTGAATGATATAACACTTATGATGTCTCAAGAACACCTAAGAGAAAAACTCAATAAGATCTTGATTGATGAAATTATTCAAAGGTTTGAAAAACAAAACGATTCACTCGTGGCAAAACTTCTTGAAATCGTAAAAATGGATGATCCAGTAAAAACTAGACCATTTTTATTTTTATACTATATCTTTCAGCTCATTGAAAAAGATTTTACTGACGCACCAAAAGAGATTACCGATTACAAACAGTATTTAGGGGATATTATTACTAATTACAAGGTAATTACTTGGAAAAATCAGCCTCTATTTACTGAAAAAATAAAAAGTGAAATCAGAGACTTTTTGGATGTGAAGCTAACTACAAAAGAGTGTGAGCTTCTTGTAAAAAATTACAAGAATACTCTTGAGATGTTAGAACAAAAGATGTCACCGTCAATGATTAAATATCATCGAAATACTTTTAAATAGCCTATTTATAAACTTTCACACACTACATGCGTTTTAACGAAGTGAAAAAAGGCTGTATAGCTTATTTTTCCTTCATCTGGAAGATTTGAGTTTATAATCGCCCATGTTGAACGAATCGATGCACCTCTTCTAATCAAATCAATTATTTGATATCTATATTTTTCCATTCTACTTTTTGCTGCCATTTGTTGCTCCTATATTGAATCTTTACCTATATTCATAATTTGTGATTTACCAAAAATTATGAATACCTTGTAAATAAAATCAAACGAGGTAAACATGGAACAAAAAAACAACATTGTTGATAGTGGAACTCTTTCAAGTTTAGAGT
>CAZBVJ010000005.1:0-175411 GCA_964495485.1 uncultured Sulfuricurvum sp. | reverse complement strand
CGCTCCGTCCATTTGTGCAGCACCGGTAATCATGTTTTTAACATAGTCGGCGTGCCCAGGACAGTCAACGTGAGCGTAGTGACGTTTGTCAGTTTCGTACTCAACGTGTGAAGTAGCGATCGTAATACCGCGCTCACGCTCTTCAGGAGCGTTATCGATTTGATCGTAATCCATCATTGCAGCACCGTTTGTTACCGCAAGTACCGCTGTGATAGCAGCAGTCAACGTAGTTTTACCGTGGTCAACGTGACCGATTGTACCGATGTTAACGTGTGGTTTATTACGCGTAAACTTTTCTTTTGCCATAGTGTCCTCCGACTGAATGTGTAAAATGAATTTGGAATTATACCAAAAAACAGCTGAAATAGCTTTCAAGCTTTCAAAAAAATTACAAAATTATTACTGGAGCTCACGAGCGGGATTGAACCGCCGACCTCTTCCTTACCAAGGAAGTGCTCTACCCCTGAGCTACGTGAGCATAAACAATGATAAAATGTATTTTGGAAGCTTAAAAACTATTTTACGGTTTTAAGGTAATGATGAAGTAAATATTACGAATTGTACTTCAGCTCCCAGTGGAGCGGGAAACGAGACTCGAACTCGCGACATTCAGCTTGGAAGGCTGACGCTCTAGCCAACTGAGCTACTCCCGCAGATGGTGGTGAGAGAAGGATTCGAACCTTCGAAGATAAAAATCAGCAGATTTACAGTCTGCCCTCGTTGGCCACTTGAGTATCTCACCACGGCCATAATCTGGTCTAACACTGATAAATGTAATGCGTTCCGATTTCGGATCAATGGTGCCGATTGGGGGACTCGAACTCCCGACCTACTGATTACAAATCAGTTGCTCTACCAACTGAGCTAAACCGGCATTTGGCGAAATGGAGCCGCAATTATATACGCTCTAGGCTAAAATGTCAAGGGTATTGTGAAGAAAATTAATAGATTGTGTAAATTATCTCTTTTTTCTTTTTTGTTTCGACGATTTCATTAACTATCAGCCCCTCAATATTGAGGGCCAACAACGCTTCAACCGTCCCGATTTGACCTTTTGCCGCTTCGCGTAAAACGATCCCGCGATACGCTTTTGCCCAGTGACTCACCACTTTTCCCCCTTTGAGAAACTTCAATGTCGTTACCGATTTTTGCGGAATATAAAATTTATCATAATACCCTGCTCGCAAATCAAGGATCTCTTCATCCCCTATAAATGTATCGAGCGCTTCACTAAAGTGTTCTTTGTAATGTTTATCAGGGATAAAGCTTCCGATTGATGAACCTTGTTTTAGTTTGTAATCGGGGATTGCATCGCAGGCACGTATCGGACCGAAAAGGTTAGAGAAGATAATTGTGTGGGCGTCGACGTAGCTTTGCGCTTGAGCCGAAAGCTCAGGATAGTTCAAATAATCGTATGCAACCCCTTCGTAACGCTCAACCGCTTTCATGGTCGGCATAGCCACAAACGAATTCCTAAAACGCTCATACTCTTTGGTATCTTTGATTCCAAACAGTTCATAGAGCTGCTCATCGCTTCCACTTTGAGTCAGTTTTTCATACTGTTCGATCACTTCAAGGCGTTTAGGGAAAAGATCGGGGAAAAGTAGGCTTTGTTGACCCAGAGGAGGGAGTGTTCCCCCCTCCCGCTTCCCTTCGCTCGGTGAAAAGAGAATAATCATCGTAGTTCCTATGTAGATGAGAATAAAGCACGGTTTACTGTGCGTGGGCTTCCCGCCGAGGGAAACTCAGCGTTAGCGTAGATAAAGGGGCTTTGCTCCTTTATCGTATAAATTTAATAGTACGCCGCTATGATGGCATAGCTAAGGAAGAACATTAAGTGAGATGCCCCCTCAAAGTAGTTGGTCTCCCCCTCATCGGTCGTTTTCCATACCAATAGAATCGTCAAGAGCAACGCACCGATTTGGAGCGGGTTAAAATCGAGGGTAAGATTGATCCCGCTGAAATAGGCCAACATCATCAAAATCGGAACCGTCAAGATAATAGAGACGGTCGATGCCCCCATTGCGATATTTACCACCCGCTGAATCTGATCGTTGCGTGCCGCCCGTACGGCGGTAAAGATTTCGGGGCTCACGCTGATGATCGCGATCACCAATCCCGCGAGTCCCGCTGAGATACCGTACTCTTTGGCGACAGCTACCCCTTCACCCGCAAAAATCTCGGCTCCCAAAGCAATAATCCCGATGAAAAAGAAAATAGCAAAAAAGTTGACCATCGTACTGAGGTGTTCAAAAATATAGTCACTCGACTCATTTTCATCGATCTCTCCATCTTCTTCCTCTTGAAGTTTACGCTTTAAACGGAAAAAGCGGCTTCGGGCCGTCGCTTTAAAAAAGTGGGTATGGGTACGGGTCTGAAAGATAAAAATGATGAGATAAAATAGGAGCAATACACCGGCGATCAAATGGCTCACATGCGTTAGCTCTTCAATCCCATGTTCCGTATGACTGAGTAATCCCGGTACCAACAATGCACTCGATGCAACAAACAAAACGGTACTGTAGGCACTCGATGTCTCTTTATTGTGCTGCTGCTGGGTATACGCCAACCCCCCTAAAAAGACCGCGAGCCCCAGAAGAACGTTCAAATCAACGATGACCGCTGAGATAATCCCCCCCTTTACCGTCTCCAAAACTTCGGGGGAATGCTTCACTTCGAGCAAAATGACGTAGAGTAGAATAATCTCAACCGCTACGGCACTAAAGGTAAGGACAAAGCTCCCGTAGGGTTCATGAAGCCGTTCGGAGAGGATGTCGGCTACTTCGGCAACGGTAAGTGAGAGGGCTGCAATACCGATGGCGGAGAAAAGGGTGGCCATTGCGGAGTCGTGTTGAGTATGAAAAATAAATGCTAGGGCTATTGCGGCGATTCCGATGAAAATGTCCCAATAGTCTTCGATAAAGTAGCGTATCCGCCTGTCCAAAGGTGTATCCTTTTTGAAAATAAGATTATGATAATAGCATGAAGTGGATCAAATCCACCCTTTTCTTTTAAAAATATAGACCGGAAGGATAGAGGATCCGATCATCATAAAGATGGAGAGAAGATAACCGAATTTCCACCCCAGCTCAGGCATAAAATTAAAGTTCATCCCGTAAATACTTGCTATTAATGTCGGCGGAAGAAAAATAACGTTAACGATCGTAAAGATTTTAATCACTTTATTTTGTTCAATGCTTAGCATACCGACGAAAATGTTTTGGAGGTAATCAAGTCGCTCAAAATTAAAATCGGTATAGTCGACAAGTGATTTGATATCTTTAAGCATGATGGTCACATCGTGCTTCAATGCGGATTTGTATTTATTCGATTTCAAAAAAGCGCTCAAGATACGCTGTTTATCATTTAGATTCTCTCTCAATTGCATATTCAAATCTTCCAAAGAAGAGATTCTTTCCAATATCTCTTCGTCATCATTCGTGTAATCGGTGAAAACGTGTTTACGCAGTCGTGTGATATCTTTGGAAAGTCGCTCAATAATATCGGCATCAGCATCAATTCGTATATCCAAAAGCTGACAAAATATATCATAGCCGCTCTCAAACTGTTTTGGAGCTGCATAAAATTTGCGATTAAATTCATCAAATGTATAAAGTGACGTATAGCGGATAGAGATCAACATATCCCGATGAAGGATAAATGACACTGTTTCATTATGAGGGCTCTCTCCTGAAGTGACAAGAAAATAACTATTTATCTCGATCCGATCATTCTCTTCCCAATAACGTGAACTAATTTCAATCTCTTCAGTCTCCTGTTTAGTCGGAAATTTGATCTGAAACGTATTTTCGATAAAGACGATCTCATCGTATGTCGGCATAAGCATATCAATCCAAATCACCTTCTCGATAACCTCTTCACTAAGCTCCGACATGGTATCGATCAATGCAACGGCATTTTGATGTTTTATAAAACATTTAATCATCTTTTCTCCCTCTAAATCGCTCTTTATACGAGCACTTCTGACACAGCTCTTCACTGCACACCGCATGCGAAAATCCATCACGGATGAGCGTAGAGCGTTCGGATTGCAGAATTTTATCCAAATTTGTCACATGAAGGTTACCCAACGTGATAATTCCTTCTCCATCCAAACAGCACGGTACGACACGACCATCGGCTAAGACTCCGATTTGTTTCTCAAGCCCCTGACAATATCCATCGCTATAATGGGTATTTTTTAGACTCGGCCACTCGAAATAGCGATCAAAATGGAGCAATATCTTCGAAGCCAATCGGATCGATTGTCGATCACCGCTTATTTGGGAGAGAATTTCATCTTGTTTTAGTCCAAAATGTTCCTCTAAAAGGGGAAACAATCTCGCATTAAACTCTTTTTCACTCTCTGCCTCGTCCAGATTCCATAGACGGAGATTGATAAAAAAATTGCTCTGGCACAAAAGCTTCTCATCGCACAATGCTAAAATCGGTTCCATATAGGCATCAAAAGAGCGTGAAACACTGTTTTTATTGAAACTGTTCAATGAAATATTGACCTGACGGAGTGCGGGGTGAAAGAGACTCTTCCGACGTTCATCATCCAAATAGAATCCGCTGGTGGTAATCATCACTTTAAATCCTAGTGTATGGGCAGAATCGAGATACTCTTTTAGATTCGACAATACCATCGGATCACCCATCACATGCAATGCGATCTCATCGGTATAAGGTTTGAGTTGTGCAAGAACCGTTTCGAAAAAGGGGAGTTCCATCGTCTGTGTCGGAGACTCTTTTGGAGGGCAAAAACTGCAAGCAAGACCGCAAATGTTCGTGATTTCAACGTAGGCACGGCTGAATTTCATTATAATCCCTTTATGCAAACCTTAGATACCATTAACCAAACACTCAATTCTCACGATGCCGTCATGCTCTATTTTAGTGCACCCACCTGTAACGTCTGTCATGCTCTCAAACCCAAGCTGATTGAAGCGATCACTTCGGAGTTCGATACTTTTATTACCATCAGTATTGACATCTCTGAAACGCCTGAGATTGCCTCCCATTTCAGCGTCTTTGCAATTCCGACCGTGTTGATTTTCTTTCAGGGGCGGGAATTTTTACGCAAAAGCCGCCATATGAGTGTCGGTGAAGTTGTCGAAGATATCCGCCGACCCTATACCCTTATGCTTGGATAGAGTATCACATCACGGTAAAAAGCTAACAATTCCCGCCGTCACGGCAACGTTCAGGGACTCTACCCCGCGATGCATCGGAATACTCACACTATGGGTCGATGCACGCATCACCGCATCGCTGACCCCTTCACTTTCATTCCCCAAGACAAAGATAGCGCGTGAGGGTATCTGCAACGTATAAATATCATCTTTTGCATGAGACGAGAGGGTGATAATTGCTGTCTCTTTCAACGTCAGAATCTCATCCAACGTTTCACAATAATAGATCGGTATTTTAAACAATGTCCCCGCAGAGGCTTTCATTACCAAAGGGGAGAGTTTGGTACTGTTGCGGCGAGGCAACACAATACCATCCATTTTACTCGCGGCTGCAGAGCGGACAATCATCCCCAAATTTTGGGGGTTGTTAATCCCATCCAGTGCCAAAAGACGAAAGGAGTTTGGCAAATCGGCGGCAATAGCAGATGCACTACGGTAATTTTGGCTCACGACATCAATCGCTACCCCTTGATCCTGTGCACTGTTTTTGGAGATACGAGACAAAGACTCTTTGGTATGATATTTGATCTCCACCCCTCGCATTTCAGCGAGAGCCATGATCTCTTCTATTGTTTCATCAAGGCGGTTGCTTTTGGAGAGGTGGAGTTTGTGAATCACAATAGCATCATCGCGCAGGACTTCGACGGCCACATTGCGACCGTACAGAGTAATCAGCGAATCAAAGAAACGTTTTTTTGCTAAATACTCAGGAGAATCATTCATCTTTTTCCTTTGGCGCGAAAGGAATACATCCCTTTCGCTACGCTAGCCGCTTGGGCTACTAAAGCTAGCCTCTTCGAGGCAGAAATTAAATTTTAGCTGTGATAGCTTCCGCGCTAAATCCAAATTTCTCGAACAATTTATCGGCCGGAGCACTCGCACCGAATCCATCCATCGCTACTACGGTATCTGCAAAACGGTACCACTCCAACCCTCGTGCCGCTTCGATAGCAATCTTTTTCGTGGATGGTTTGATAATCGCATCGATATAGCTTTGAGATTGTTCCATCAACAAATCAAAACACGGCACACTCACCACGTTCGCTGCAACCCCTCGTGATGAAAGGAGCTCTGCACTCTCAATCGCCAATGCCACTTCAGAGCCTGAAGCCATAAGGGTAACGGTCGCATTAGGACGCTCTACCAACAAATAGCCGCCATTTTCAACATCACCGTGAACGGATGATGGTAACAACGGAAGATTTTGGCGGGAACAGACAAATGCCGATGGGGAGTGTTTCATCGAGAGTGCTTTTTGCCAGCATTTGACATTCTCAGCACCGTCAGCCGGACGGTAGACATAAAAATTCGGCAATGCTCTAAATTGGCTCAAATGCTCAATCGGTTGGTGAGTTGGACCGTCTTCGCCGACACCGATGCTGTCATGGGTCCAGATGAAAAAGTGCTGAATACCGCTAAGTGCCGCAATACGGGCTGAAGGTTTGAGATAGTCGCTGAATACAAAGAAAGTTGCACTGAACGGCATAATCGGACCGTAAAGCGCCATCGCGTTCGTGATCGATGCCATCGCGTGTTCACGGATACCAAAATGGATGTTTTTCCCTTTTGGGAAATCGCCCATGTTCGCCAACTCGGTTTTATTAGACGGTCCTAGGTCCGCAGAACCGCCAATAAATCCCGGAATCGCTTTGGCGATCGCGTTCAAAATGAGACCGTTAGTATTACGGGTAGCATCGGCTTTCTCGAAACTCGGCCATTGGATACGACCGAAATCGGGGTTCATCAACTGCTCATACGCTTCGTTTTGCTCGACCAAAGGAAGCTCTTTGAGCCGGTGATTCCATTCACGCTCCGCCAAGTCACCTTTTTCGATCGCACAACGGAAACGCTCCAGCACATCCGCATCGACATGGAATGTTTTTTCAGGATCAAATCCTGCCGCCTCTTTGGCTGCTTTGATGACATCGTGACCAAGAGGTGCACCATGAGCGTGGTGAGAACCCTCCATTTTTCCGCCCCCTTTGGCGATAAGGGTATTGGCAATGATCAGAACCGGACGATTTATCGCTTTGGCTTGCGTCAATGCGCCGTCGATCTCATCAAAATTGTGTCCGTCTATCTCCAAAACTGCCCAATTTTGAGACTCGAAACGGCTACGAATATCTTCACTAAGGCTTAGTTCGGTGGAACCTTCAATTGTGATACGGTTTGAATCATAGATTACAACCAGATTATCAAGCCCCAAGTGCCCCGCGATCGAACACGCCTCGTAACTGATCCCCTCTTCCAAATCACCGTCTCCGCACAGACAGTAAACTTTATGATCGATGAGCGGTGCCGTTTCGGAGTTGACTTTGTTTCCGACATATGCCGATGCCATCGCAAAACCGACCGCATTGGCAATCCCCTGCCCCAAAGGTCCTGTGGTAATCTCTACCCCTGCGGTGTGAGCGTACTCGGGATGTCCCGGAGTTTTGGAATCGAGCTGGCGAAATTGTTGCAGATCTTCGATCTCCAACCCGTATCCCCAAAGATAATAGAGCGAATAAATAAGCCCCGTTCCATGCCCACCGGAAAATACCAAACGGTCACGGTTCAGCCATTTTGGATTTTTCGGGTTGTGGTTCATATGTTCAGAGAGGACAACGGCGATATCCGCCAACCCCATCGGTGCTCCCGGATGGCCTGAATTGGCTTGTTGAACCATATCGGCCGCTAAAAAGCGGATCGTATCTGCCATTTTTTGGCGTGTTGCATTACTCATTCTCTAGTCCTTGTGTCGATTAATGTAGTGGGTAAGTGTTGGTGACAATTCACGCTGCAAATTCTCATCAAAACTCATCATTTGTCTTTGCACTTTTAATGCCAGTGCATCGGCCTCTTCCATCGCTTTTTCATATCCGAGCAAGGTGACAAAGCTGTTTTTGGCTTGATCGTTATTGGTCGTTTTCCCCGCTTGCGTTTCATCTTGGGTGACATCCAAAATATCATCCTGGATCTGGAATAACAATCCCAAGTCGATCCCAAAATCGTACAAATCGTGGGCAATATCATCACGCCCTACTATGATGGCTCCCATTTGGAGCGATGCGGCAATCAATTTCCCTGTTTTATGGATATGAAGCATTTTCACTTGATCCAGTTCCAGTCGTTGATTTTCAAAATAACAATCAATCGCCTGCCCAAGTACCATCCCGTTCATCCCGCCGTTATGGGCGAGAGAACGAACCAGTTTAACGATAACGCTATCACTGAATGGGGCATTGGACAACACTTCAAATGCATAGGTATTGAGTGCATCACCGGCGAGGATCGCACTCACTTCATCGTAAGTTTTATGGAGTGTCGGTATCCCTCGACGCAAATCGGCATTGTCCATGGCTGGCAGATCATCGTGGATCAACGAGTAGGTATGGAGCAGTTCAATCGCCAATGCGGCATGATAGGCGCTTGAAATCAACAGTGGATTATAGGCACGGACTACCCCTAAAAGAAGCGCCGGACGGAACCGCTTTCCGCCACCTTGAAGCATTTTCTGTAATGATAATTCATAATGGGGGTGAAAACTTTGTGTGCGCGGGAGATGCGCATTTAAAAACGATTCAAATTGCTCCATTGTGACCCCGCACTTTTTTAGCGAAAGTGTACCACGATGGAGCTTATATCTTCTCGATTACGTCGGTGATTCCGTTCTCATCATCCACTAGGACAACCGTCGGTTTATAGTTTTCGAGTTCCGCATCATTGTAGGTTGCGTAGGCAACAATGATGATTTTATCACCTTTATGCACTTTACGAGCTGCCGCACCGTTAAGGCAGATATCCCGCTTTCCCCGTTCGCCGAGGATGATATAGGTTGAAAAACGCTCACCGTTATTGATGTTGAGGATCTCCACTTTTTGACCCACACGCATTTTGGAAGCTTCCAAAAGCTCTTCATCGACGGTGATCGAACCGACGTAATTGAGATTAGCGTCGGTTACGGTTGCACGGTGTATTTTACTGTAAAGCATTTCGATCAACATCGATTAGCGCCCCATCTGCTTCATCATATCAGCAGGTGTGATCGGTGCATCCCAAAGTTCGGCAGGGATAACGTACTCTTGCACCACTTCACCGCCGATAATATGACGATCGATGATTTCATTGATTTTTTCTTTGGTAAGCCCTGCATACATCACATGACCCGGTTCAACCAACATCACCGGTCCGACATTACAGCGGTTCATGCACGAGGTACGGATCGGTTGAACCGTTGCGATAAGACCTTTTTGCATCAACGTTTGTGCCAAATGTTGAAAAATATCTTGTGTATGGGGATTGACACAGCTCGGTTTTGGCATACCCGGAGGTGAGCTTTGTTCACACTTGAAAATATAAAACGCCGGTTGTGGGATACCCATCGACCACTCCTTAAAACTTAGTTGTGCTAAATGCACCGCAAAATAATTACGGCATTATAGCCAAAATAAACGTATGCATATTAAGCTCCACCAAGCAACCCTTTCTTTTAAGGGCTACTTTAGCGCTTAGGCGAGCTTTGAAAGAAGCTCTTTGGCAACAAGACGATCATCAAACGGAAGATGCTGATCGTAGATAATCTGTGAGGTTTCGTCCCCTTTACCCAAGATGAGTACTACTTCATCACCGCTTCGATCACGAAGCGCCTGAGCGATCGCATTACGACGATTCACATCGACAAAGACGTTCGTTTTATCGTCAATCCCCGAAAGAATATCGTCGATGATCGTATCCGGATCCTCAAAACGGGGGTTATCGCTCGTCACGTATACTTTTTTGGCGTAAGCGCTTGCGACGCGTCCCATCATCGGACGTTTGGTACGGTCACGATCACCGCCTGCCCCGAAAACAACCAGAACTTCTTTCTCTTTCAAGGCATTAAGAACCTGTTCCATCCCGTCCGGTGTGTGGGCAAAATCGACAATGACGAGGGGTGATTCGCTCACCACCTCCATACGCCCGCTTACCCCGCCGAAATTTTCAATCACATCGGCAATCTTTTCCAAACTCTCTTGAGTCACCAAATGGACCGCCGCATAGGCTGCCGTAATGTTATAGAGGTTAAAAAATCCGTGCAATGAGCTAACAAACGGCACATGCTCTTCAAAATATTTCAAAACGCCGCTTACGCCGTTATTCAGCGAATAGGCCATAATTTTATAGGTTGCGGGATTCTCTACACCGTAGGTAAACGCATTTTTAAAATTGAACTCGGCTTTCGGCTCATCTTTGTTAATCAATTTTTTCGATTCATCGGCAAAAAAGAGGTTCTTGATCCGCACATACTCTTCGATACTTTCATGGTAATCAAGATGATCTTGGGTGATGTTTGTAAGAATTTTAAGCCCGAAGTTAATCCCCGCAATACGCTCTTGTTCAATCGCGTGAGAGCTCACTTCCATAACGAAATATTGGCACCCATCAGCTATCGCTTGCGCCATATGGCGGTAAGTATTAAGGACGCTCGGAGTGGTAAGGGTTTTCCCCTCAACCGGAGCATCGTTCATAAAAAAGCCCCGCGTCCCCTGCATTGCCGCTTTGTACCCTAAATCGAGGAGGAGCGAATAAATCGCACTAGCGGTCGTCGTCTTGCCGTTTGTACCTGTAATTCCGATGACACAGAGCCGATCCAGCCCGAAAAGTTTCCAGCACTCCTGTGGATTTACAATCGAATGGGCACCACGTGCTAATGCATCCTCTTTGTATTTCTCATTTTGTTTTGTCAACAAAAAGGCACAATCGGCTCCACATTCACTGGAGTTTTCACTAATGTAGCGATACGGCTGATCCTGTAACTCAATTTTCAACGCTTTTCCCTTTGGCTAAACGGCGCAATAAATTGCGGAGCTGTCGATCGTTCGGATAGACACCTAATGCGCTTTCTAAATAACTGAGCGCCATCTCTTTGTAACCGTGATCGATCAAATTATCCAAAAAATCGACAAAATCCTCTTTTTCGGTGATAATGACACGGGTTGAAAACATAATGTTCTCAAAAATACGGTTAAAATCGTTCTCACTTTCGACTAACTCTTTAAACTCCGTATACATGATCCCGTCTTCATACGCGAGGCGCTGTTTGATCGTCTCATCGAAAAGACCCGATAGTTGATCCAACGTTCCGTCCATCGTCTCTAATATTTCGGAGATAATTACATCGGCCGACTCTACATCTTCGCTGCGCAAAATAGTGTAGTAATCAAACAAAGCTTCTCCCGCACTCTCACCGCCCATCGCCATATCCGCTAAGATCGCACCGTTGTAGGCCTCTTTGGATTCAGGATAGTCTTTCAATGCCAAAGAGTAATCACGCAACGCTTCTTTATATTGACCCGCCAAAAAATGTTCATTTGCTTGTTTGAGGGTTTTGGATAAATGGATTGTTTTCATAAATGAGCCCTCCTCTTAATTCTAATATCGACTCAATTTCAAATCGTTATAATGCATCAATTTGATGTTCCATACCATGAGGAACATTGATAACGCAAAGTTCGGGATGGATATCCATCCGAAGCTGTCGCTCAACTCCGTATTTCAATGTATTTCCGCTGCTGGAACACCCAATACATGCACCTTGTAGTTGTACATAAATCGTTCCATTTTTTACCGTCAAAAAAGCGATATCGCCACCATCAAGCGCCAGACTTGGACGAATTTTATCAATAACGTTTCGAACGGGATTCATTAATTCTTCATCAGTGAACGGAATCATTGTTAGGGTGCCTTTTAATACTCAATTAGAGGAGTATAGTATAAAAAATGGTCTTTACATGCACTAATACGAAAAGGATAACTTTCGAGTGAAGCTCGATTTAAGGGGCTGAAGGGTTATTGAACTCGTTATACGAGTTCAACATACGCCATAGGTGTAGCATCACCACGGCGAATACGAGTTTTTACGATACGGGTATATCCGCCGTTACGCTCGTTGTATTTAGGGGCAACTTCGTTGATAAGTTGTTTTGTCGCTTCTTTGTTTTGCAATACAGCAAAAACAGAGCGGTGTGCATTCGCATCACCTGCACGCGCAGTCGTGATCAATTTTTCTGCAAATGAACGAAGTTCTTTTGCTTTGACCAAAGTTGTTTCGATTTTACCGTGTTCGATCAACGCAATGCTAAGATTAGTCAACAAAGCTTCACGATGTGCGCTTGTGCGACCTAGCTTGCGGTATCCGTGACGATGTCTCATGATACTTCCTTTATTTATTCAGCTTCGATTTTCTTTTTGATTGCACTGATCAATTCATCAGGCAAATCCTGACCTACGGTGTATCCGTACTCAGTGATTTTTTCCAAAATCTCTTCGAACGATTTTTTGCCGAGGTTTTTTACTTCTTTCAAATCATTTTGGCTCATCATGACGATTTCACCGATGTATTTGATATTTGAACGATCCAAACAGTTGAAGCTGCGTGCACTTAGACCAAGATCTTCAACACGTGCACCCAAACGTTTGAGTTCCGGATGCTCATCTCCGCGCTCAGCCGTTGCAGGCGCTTTGATGCTCACTTCACTGTTAAATACCGCCATTTGAGCGTACATCACTTCGAGTGCATTTTTAAACGCATCTACCGGAGAGATTTGCCCGTCGGTTAGGATATTAATAACCACTTTTTCGAAATTCGGATTGTCTTCAACAAGTACATTCTCGATTGCATACGTTGCACGGCGAACCGGTGTAAAGTAAGCATCAAGGGCAATGTATCCCTCACCCAAAATATCCCGTACATCTTCACTCGGCGCATAACCGATACCCTGATGAATTTTTACGGTGAAAGTCAACGTCGCATCTTCATTTAACGTTGCCAAAAATGCATTTGGCGTTACCACTTCTACATCATCATTATCCAAATCACTACCATGAATTTCACAAGGGCCTGCAAAACTGTAAGTGACTTCTTTCTCTTTAAGACCGTTTTTCAATTTGAAACGGATCCCTTTGAGGTTAATGATAAAATCCGAAATGTCTTCAAGCATACCGCGCACAGAGTCAAACTCATGCTTAGCACCCTCAATTTTAATCCCGATCGGTGCGAATCCGACCGAACTGCTTAGCAAAAAGCGGCGAAGCGGATGAGCGAGTGAAACCGCGAATCCGGTTTCAAACGGATAAGCGATGATATTCGCTTCGTTCGCGCTGATTTGCTCGACGACAAACTCTTTCGGAAGAAGCGGTGATGTCTTAATTTTTTTCATGCTGAACGCCCTTTCTTTAATGATTATTTCGAGTAAAGCTCTACAATTAGACGTTCTTCAACTGGGATAACAACCTCTTCACGCTCAGGAAGACGTGTGAAAATACCAAACGCTTTATCTTGATCGATATCAACCCATGCTGCAAGTCCAGTTTGGTTTGTCAACTCAATCGCACGAACGATTTGGGTGTTCTTTTTACTTTTCTCGTGGATTTCCACTTTTTGCCCCGGTTTTACACGGTATGATGGGATATCCACACGTTTACCGTCAACCAAGATGTGACCGTGGTTTACCAATTGGCGTGCGAAACGACGAGTCGTTGCGAATCCCATACGGTATACAACGTTATCAAGGCGTTGTTCAAGAAGCATTACCAAGTTTGTACCGGTATTACCAGTACGGCGTTTTGCTTCACCGAACAATGAGCGCATTTGTTTTTCGCTCAAACCGTACATGAACTTCGCTTTTTGTTTTTCACGAAGCTGAGTACCGTACTCAGAAATTTTTGTACGGCGTTGACCGTGTTGGCCAGGTCCGTACGGACGTTTGTCAAGGGCACTTTTACCTGCGAGACGACGCTCACCTTTTAGACCAAGGCTTACACCGAATCTTCTTTCGATTTTTTCTACGGGTCCTCTATATCTTGCCATTACAAACCTCCTTACACGCGTCGGCGCTTAGGCGCACGACATCCATTGTGTGGTAGTGGAGTAACGTCTTTCATGAAAGAGACGCGTACACCTTCGATTGCACCAACACTTTTAACAGCAGTTTCACGTCCAGAACCTGGACCTTGAACTTTAATTCCCACTTCTTTGATACCGTGGACCATTGCTTTTTCCATCGCCGCTTCTACTGCTTGTTGTGCAGCAAACGGAGTCGATTTTTTAGAACCTTTGAAACCAAGGGCACCAGCCGAACTCCATGCGATCATATTCCCCATCTCATCGGTAACCGTTACAAGGGTGTTGTTGAACGATGCCAAGATATGCACGATACCTTTAGCAATATTCTTTTTGACGATTTTTTTACGGGTTGCTTTTCTTTTTGCCATACTCTAATCCCTTACTTTGTGGCTGAGCCGACGGTTTTCTTTTTACCTTTGCGCGTACGTGCATTGGTTTTGGTTTTTTGACCACGGCATGGAAGACCTTTACGGTGACGAAGACCACGGTATGAACCAAGATCCATCAACGCTTTGATATCCATTGCAACTTCTTTGCGAAGATCCCCTTCTACAGCGATGCCGCTGCTGCGAATCTCTTTAGCGATCGTTGCCGCTTCATCTTCTGAGAGTTCGTATACACGTTTATTGTAATCGATCCCAGTAGCATCCAAAATTTTACGTGACGTATGAAGTCCAATCCCATAAATATAGGTTAGACCGTACTCGATACGTTTTTTCTTAGGTAAGTCCACACCAGCAATACGTGCCATGCTTATCCTTGTCTCTGTTTATGTTTTGGGGTTTTGCAAATTACGCGCACAATCCCTTTACGCTTGATGACTTTACAATCATCGCACATTTTCTTCACTGAAGAACGTACTTTCATGGGTCAAGCTCCATTTGAGTTAAATCACTTGCTTTTCGTAGGTGAGATTGATCGCACCAATACTTGTAACTACGGCTTCGCGCAGTTAAAAACATTCAATTCTATTTGTCCGAAAGGGCAAAGTGGACGCGTATATTACACTATTTAAGGTTAAATATTTATTAAGGTATAAAATGGAAGGGTGATACGGATCGTCTTTATACGATTCGTATCATAAAAGGGGTTTCTAAAACCGATTCAAGAGTTTCAAGTTCAAACATCAGCGCATGGACTGAGCGTTCGGTTGCCTCATGCGTTGCAAAAAGCAAATGGGCGCATTCCGTTTCAGACGGGCGTTGAATCACCGCTTCGATCGAAATGGCATGACGGGCAAACAACGAGGTAATTTGAGCCAAAATTCCCGGTTTATCGGAAACACGTAGTCTCAGATAGTATTTGGAACGGATATCATTTTGGTCTTTGAGTCGAAGTCCCTCTTCGAGCGGATGGTTAAATCCGAGCATCGGAGAGCGTTTTCCGGAGCGGACGATATCGATGATATTTGCCACAACGGCACTTGCCGTAGCATTTCCTCCGGCTCCCGGTCCATAATAGAGTGTCTCTCCGACACGGTCCCCAACAACACTGATACCATTCATGACGCCGTCGATTTTGGCAATCATCGCATCTTCATCAACCAAAGCGGCATGAACACGAAGCTCCACTTCGCTCTCATCGCGTTTGGCGATCCCCAACAGTTTGATCGTATACCCGAACTCTTTGGCAAACGCAATGTCGGCAGGGGTAATCCCCTCAATCCCTTCAATCAAAATCTCTTCGGGTTTGGCATCGATCCCATAAGCAATGGAGGCGAGGATGAGCAATTTATGCGCCGCATCAAATCCACCGACATCGAATGTCGGATCGGCTTCAGCGTATCCTAACGCCTGAGCTTCGGCCAAAACGCTCTCGTACGCTGCACCCTCATTCATCATTTTGGTCAGCATAAAGTTACACGTACCGTTCATGATCCCCATAATGGAGAGGATATGGTTCGCCGATAGCCCATCACGCAATGCATTGATGATCGGAATCCCCCCCGCAACGCTCGCTTCAAATTCAAACGGAATATCTCCCGCAATCTCTTGAAGTTCATAACGGTGGTATGCCAAAAGGGCTTTATTCGCCGTCACGACCGCTTTACCGTTTTGGAGCGCTTTTTTGACAATTTCAAGTGGGAGTTCTACTCCCCCCATCAATTCGACAACAATATCGATTTGCGGATCATCCACCACATCGTATGGGTTTTGGGAGAGAGAGATGGAGAGATCAGAAACTTTGGAAAGGTCCCGAACAACCCCACTTTTAACACTGATTGTCTCACCCGCACGGGCACTGATAATCGATTGGTTTTTTTCTAAAATATCGACTACGGCACGACCGACCGTACCGACACCGATGACACCGACACGAGTCACTCAGGAACCTTACAGTTTAATGTACTCAAAAATTGTTTGATGTTTTTTGCCGCTTGACGGATACGCTGATCATTTTCGATCAACGCGATACGGACGTATTCATCGCCGTAATCCCCAAATCCGATCCCTGGAGCAACCGCTACGTTGGCTTCAACCAAAAGGCGTTTGGAAAATTCCAAACTTCCCAAATGGCGTGCGCATTCAGGGATTTTTGCCCATACGAACATCGATGCCTGATTACGGCGTACCGGCCATCCGGCTCGGTTGAATGCGTCGATCAAAACGTCTTGACGGTGATCGTATTTGTCGGTGATCTCCTGAACACAGGTTTGGTCACCGTTCAGCGCTACCGTAGCCGCAACTTGGATCGGAGTAAACATCCCGTAATCCAACCAGCTTTTGATTTTTTGGAGTGCACCAATCAGTTTTGCGTTTCCGACAAAGAAACCGACACGCCATCCCGCCATGTTGTAGCTTTTGGAGAGGGTAAAACTCTCAACTGCTACATCTTTTGCACCCGGTACCGACAAGATCGATGGAGTTTTGTATCCGTCAAACGTCAAATCCCCGTATGCGATGTCACTGATAACATAGAAACGTTCCCGTTTTGCCATCTCAACGATACGGACGTAAAACTCCGGAGTTACCGTTGCAGTGGTCGGATTGTGCGGGAAGTTGACCACGAGATATTTCGGTTTTGGGAATGATACGTGAAACGCATGTTCCAAGCGCTCGAAAAAGAGGTCTTCATCCACTTTGTAATCTTCATCAAACGGCAATTCCATTTTTTGAACGTTTCCGCCCGCCAAAATGAATCCGTAGGAGTGGATCGGATAGGTTGGGTCAGGGACAACAACCACATCTCCCGGGTTGGTAATCGCATAGGCCAAATGGGCGTACCCTTCTTTGGAACCCATGGTTGCAACCGCTTCGGTTTCAGGGTCAAGATCGACATTATAACGGCGTTTGTACCAATCGCAAATCGCTTGACGGAGTTTTGGGATCCCTTTGGATGCAGAGTAACCGTGTGTTTTCGTTTTTTGGGCCGATTCGATCAGTTTTGCACGAATGTGTTCAGGGGTATCACCGTCAGGATTTCCCATACTAAAATCGATAACGTCCGCTCCGGCACGGCGACGGGCCATTTTTAGTTCATTTACTTCGGCAAAGACGTATTTTGGAAGGCGTTTAATCCTGTCAAATTGGATTTCATCAAACATGGCTACAACCTGTGATTAAAAAATTGCGCCATTTTAGCATAAGAGACTTAGTTTTTATATAATCTGATGCAGTTATCTTCCCGGACTTAAAGACTCGATCCACATCCCCTCTTTAAGTGCTTTCATCCCCTGTGCATTGGAGACTTTCAGATAGCGGGCGCCGGCTGGAAGTTCAAATTGCAACTCTTCTTTCGGTTCGAGTGAACGGTAGGATGACAAAATCCCCATTTGAGCGCCCAATACGGCAATATCGGGGTACCACTTTCCGGCATAAGGTGGTTCAATTCGGATATTTTGATTCTCTTCAACACGAAACCACTGCGGAGTGCTCGTTTTTTTGAGTTCAATCCCCTCATCAGCACCCAACAGGGGAATATTCCAAAAACCGTTTTGGGTCTGAACGCTCAAGGTGAGCTTCTCCCCTTCATAACGGGCATGAGATATAACAATCCCCTGCTCTTTTAGATTTTCGGCCAATATCGAAGGGACAAAGGCTCTATTTCCTGACGCTTTTGCCTCTATTTCGCCTTGAGAATTCTCGTACACAAGAGACTCGATCTCCAATTTGTACCCTATACTATTAAAGGCTTGAGTAAGGGTACGAAGAGCGTTTAAACCCTCACCCTCCAATCGAATCTGAACATTGATAGTAGTAGCAAGTGCCGATGAGACAAAACCAACCCATAAAAACCAAAATTTCATTGTTCAGAAATTACCAGTTTTTTCCGCCGTTGCGTTCCATAAACTCAGCTTTGCTGATCTGTTTCAGCATCCCTTTTTCGCACAAGAAACGGACAGTCTCTTGCTCTTTCAGTACTGTTTTTTCACCGCCGGCGTCAATTTCAATCCGACCGTGCCCCATAAAAATAAGCCAGTTTTTGGTGGTATCGATAACAATCGGTTCTGAGGTAATGTTTTGGGTTCTTCCGCCTGAAGAGAGATCGATCATCCCATACCAAACCTTATACGCCGGTTTAATCGTGATCTGCTCTCCTGAAACAATCGGTTTCGAGAGTGATGTTGCGGTACTGTTTATCTCATTGAGAGGTTGTACGGTAGCATTCATCTCTGCTGTAACATTCGCGTCAGAAACATTAAGTTCTTGATTCACTTCAACAACTTCGACCGCTTGAGTCGTGAGTTTCATTACCTCTTCGCTCGGCATTGCGGACATTTTGCTTTGCATGAAATAGCCCGCACCCATCAACAAAAGGATAGCAACAGCTCCGGCAATCATCCATTTGGATTTTGTATCAGACGATGCCTGTAAGATGACAGAGTGTTTCGGCGGCATCGACGCTGAATGATCTTCATAAAAATCGGTGTATTCCCGACGGATATCGCTCAAATCAATACCGTATTCCCGTTCCAAAATAGAGATGTACCCCATAAACTGAACCTTACCGATTTCAGCAAACGATTTGGTCATCAGCAACTCTATTTTATCACGCGAAATATGGGTCCGTTCATGTATTTTTTCCGTACCCAACTCCAGTAGATCTTCGAACGTATTAACTTTCATCGCATTCTCTCCATCAAAATCGCGCCGGCTACACCAACATTCAACGAATCAAAATCGTGCGCCATCGGTATCGACACACCCTCATCCAAATTTTTCTGAACTCTTCCGCTGAGTCCCTCACCTTCGTTCCCCAAAATCAATGCCCGTTTCGAAGCGAAATCGGCTTCTCGGACATCCACGCCGTCCATTACAGCTCCATAAAGCTTGAACCCCGATTGTTTGAGTTCATGCATCACATCGTGAATATTATGAATGATTACCAACGGCATATCGAGTGCTGCCCCGCTGCTGGTGCGAATCACCGCTTCCAAATTCGGCTCTTTAATACCGCAAATCACCAACGCATCTACCCCTAGAGCATACGCACTTCGGATCAGTGAGCCCATATTCCCCATATCGGTAATCGAGCTCAAAACCACTACGAAATCACATTTTTTTAAAAATGGAGAAGCATAGGGAACCACTTGGGAAATCTCAGCAATAAACCCCTGATGATTTCCCCCTTTGACCATCGATTGTGCCGCTTTTTCGGGGATTCGTTTGATTTCAAACCCCATTTTCATGAGATGGGAATACTCTTTTTTATCCAACTCTTTTGCTAAGTAGAGGGTTTTGATACGATCACGATGACGTTCAATGGCGTAATAAACCGGTTGTTTTCCATAAATAAGCATACGTTATTTTACCTTTATGTGTTTAAGAGCCGCTGATAGCACTCTTTGGGATTTTCGCCCGTAATTTTGGCGATGAGCTTCGATGCCGCTTTTTTCGGTATATCGAGCGCTAAAATATCCTGTTCGCTCACGGATGAGCCTTTCCCTTCGGAAGCTTCGATTACCACGACCCATTCGCCGCGAATCTCTTTTTCCATTTGAGTCATCAACTCTTTTGCCGTACCTCGGTGAAAGCGCTGAAATTTTTTCGTCAGCTCTTTGGCTAAAAAAACATTTCGTTCCGGTGCCGCAACCGCTATCTCTTTTAAAAGTTTTTCCAATCGTGTCGGTGCTTCATACAATACCGTCGTATAGCCGTTAAACAAAGCTTCCTGCAACGCAGCGGCTCGGTCGTTCCCTTTGTGGGGGAGAAACCCGTAAAAAAACATTTTGGTCTCCACAAATCCGCTTGCGACAAAAGCGGTTAATACCGCATTCGCTCCCGGTAATACATCGTACGCGATACCGTGATCGATACAATAACGAACCAACGTCTGCCCCGGATCACTGATCCCCGGCATCCCAGCATCGCTGACATAGACAACATTCTGATCAAAAAAATCGGGGGTCAATGATGAGACAAACTCGGATTCATTGTGCGAATGGAGAGAGATAAATTTGGCCTCTTTGAGTTCGAGAGAATAGCGCTCTTTGAGAAAATGGAGCAATCGTTTCGTGACACGGGTGTCTTCACACAGAAAAATATCGGCTTGAGAGAAAATTTCGAGGCTTCGGAGTGAAATATCGGCAATATTGCCGATAGGGGTAGGAACGAGAGACAGCATAAACCTCTCCCTCTCTTTGGTTATTTGACTTAGTTAAGTGAATAACGTTTTTTGAATTTATCGATACGACCTGCAGTGTCAACTTGACGCTCAGAACCGGTATAGAATGGGTGACATGCACTACAGATATCAACACGGATAGTCTCTTTTGTGCTTGTTGTTGTGAATGAGTTACCACATGCACAGCTTGCTGTACATTCAACAACGTTCGGGTGAAGATCTTTTTTCATAAGTTTGCCTTGTTTCTGACGTCGAAGTACGTCAGATGGTTTTGATTTTACATCCGTACCTGGGGACGGATAGTTGAGGGCGAATTATACCCAATTTTTTTTCGATTTACAACAAGCGCGATGCGATCGCAACCGCCGCCGTTTCGGAGCGTAAAATCATAGGGGAGGAAAAGAGACGCACACGATAATCATTGAACAACTTACGCTCAGACTCATCAAATCCCCCCTCACATCCGATCACAACCGTATCGACCGATTCATCGTTCCCAAGAGGCGTTCCGCCGAAATCGAAAATAGCAGCATCGGGATGGGCTTTGAGAAAGGTACTCAAATTTGGTGATTCGGAGAGTTCGATAAGTGACGTCCGACCGCATTGCATGATCGAGCTCTCCATAATGCGTCGGAATCGCTCAAAATCGAGACGAAAATTCTGCTGAGAGCGGCGGCAATGGATAAAGGTGATTTTGTGAACGCCAAGCTCAGTGAGCATCGGCAGCGTTTTCTCAACCGTTTTCGGATCGACCAGACACCATCCGATATGGAGGCGTCGGCTGCTTTCAACGACAGAGCGATGATGACTTTGCAACGAAAAATAAGCCTCCCGTCCATCGGTTCTCTCCAGACGGTAACGATACTCTTCGCCCAAATCCTCCAGCGTTCTCATCGGGATCAAATCACCAACTTTATGGCGGCGCACTTTGATCAGATATTTGTAGTCATCCCCCGAAACACTTATCTCACCGCTTCCGGCATTTTTATGAAGTAAAAATTTCATACCACCATCATCCACGCGGTCATCGACAGCAGAAGGGTGATTTCAATCCCAAGAAACCGAAAGGCTTTGCGTTTGTATTCCCCAAAAGAGCCCTCTTGGGTAATATCGGTACGCCGTTTGAGGGTTTTGTACCGTTTGGCTTCGAGGATAATCATCACGATTGCAATCACGATCATGGCGATATTACTGAACGTAAACGCCAAATGTTTCGCCGCCATCATCACCGCTCCCGTAAAAAGGATCAGGGCAATCAACGAGCCCGAAATCGGCATAACAATCCTCATCCGCTTCGCATAGCGAACCACATGGTGTGAAAGTGCCAACATCATGATGTTAAACACCACAACCCCTATTAAAACAATAACGCCGAAATAGTGGATATTCAATCCCATTGTATACATAGCATCCATAAAGGGGATTTTACCTTATTTTGCCTATAATGAGTACCTAAATCATAATTATTCGATGAATACGTTATGCACATGTTGAGCATCAGATATTAAAGGAGAAAAGGATGGCACTATCTGTTGAAGAGGCTTTGGAGCTGATTTATAGACTCACGCAACCGACACAAACAGAGATCATCCCGATAGAGAACGCTATCCACCGTGTCATTTCCGAGACAATTACCGCTCAATACTCACTCCCATCGTTTGACAACTCTGCGATGGACGGATATGCCGTACGGGTTGAAGATGCGGGAAAAACGCTTTTGCAGTCATGTACCATCTTTGCCGGAGACGGAGGAGAGATCCGTATGGTCGAGGATCAATGCATCCGTATCATGACCGGAGCCAAAATCCCTCAGGGGTGTGAAGCGATCGTCCCCATCGAAGAGGTAAAAATCGATGGAGACCATGTAACCCTCCCTCAAACAATCAAGCCATCTCAACATATCCGTCTCAAAGGGGAAGATATTCAAAGCGGGATGGAGTTGATCAAAGCGGGGACGATGGTATATGCCCATCATATCTCCCTCCTCGCATCGCAGGGAATCACCCACATCAGCGTCTACCGGCAACCTCGTGTCGCCCTTTTCTCTTCGGGTAATGAGCTCAAAATGCACTATGAAACGCTCGGAGCCAACCAGCTCTACAACACCAACACCCCGACCTTTGCCGCACGTGCGAGAGAACTGGGGTGCGATGTGGTATTTACGGGAACAGCCGAGGATACCTTGGAATCGATCCAAGAGCATATCCGCCGCTCTTTGAATGCTGATCTCATCATTACCTCAGGCGGTGTCAGTGTAGGGGACGCCGATTTTACCAAAGAGGGATTTAACTCACTCGGATTTGAGAGCGCGTTTCAATCGGTTGACATCAAACCGGGCAAACCGACCACCTTCGGACGGATCGGGAATACTTTGATCCTCAATCTCCCCGGCAATCCCCTCGCGGCGGCTCTGTGTTTTGAGCTCTTCGGCCAAAGCATTATCCTATCGCTCAGCGGCCGAAGCGATAAATACCTCTCCACCCTCACAACGCAGATGAAAGAGCCGTTTAAAATGAAAAAAGGGAGACGCTCCCTCATTCCGGGATGGTATGACGGTGATACGTTTGCACCGTGCGAAAAATTCGGTCCGGGGATGGTATTGCCACTCTCAATGGCCAATGCCTTCATGATGGTGGATGCATCGGTAGAGGGGTTTGAAAAAGGCTCAAGCGTTAAAATTATTCCGACACGCTGGTGTATGAGCTCGCAAGAACAAAATTCTCTTATTACCGATTAAACCGTTGTGGGGTTGATAAATTTCTCCCCCCGTTTGATCTTCTCCCACAACTCGGGATCGCTCCACCCCTCACGGATCTCATCACTGAATACGATTTTTTCCAAATCGATCAACCCCATCTTCTCCGAATAGGCGTCTTGACGAAAACACTGCGCATATCCCGTTTCGGTCTCATGGACGATAATGCTGAACAACCGCACCATCTTCTCGCCGTTCACCATCTCGGTAAACCAATGAAGCTTATCGATCATCACAAAAATGAGGCGGCTGAATTGTTCAGCCGAAGGAGAGACGGGGATTTGCACCCATCGATTGGAGTGCTTTTTCATATCAGCGATGTACTCCGCATCATCTCCATCCCATAGAGCGATAGCGTGATCGAATGCATCGATCAGCTCTTTCATCCCCTGCTTCATCAGACCAAAATCGTAGACCATTTGACCGTTATCGAGATAGTCGGATTCGAGGAGCACTTCAACTTTGTACGAATGTCCATGAATTGAGGCACGGCACCGCTGAGTGGAGCACCCCCGAACAATATGAGCATTTTCGAATTTAAAAAGTTTGCGTATAAGCATGATACATTTCTACTTTCTAAGGTCACATTTTGTGACCTTAAATAATCTAACTATTATACCCCATGATTCTGATCCCAGATACGAATATGGAGACGATCGGAGTAGATAAATCCTCTCCGTTTGCACAGTTCGATCACCGCTTCGCAATTTGCCTCGATATGAGCTTTATCCCCACCCAAAGGCATACAATACACAGGGGTGAACGGAGCGGTTGCGATGATCGCATCAATCTCCTCTTCCATGTGGCTCCCCAACGAGGGCTCATCAACACTGAATTTAAAAAAGCTCTCTTTGGCATTGGTGATGATCTCACCGTAGGCATCCGGCTTTACACGCCGCTCATACGGCTCACCGCTGTTGGAGAGTTTGACCGAGAGGGCATAAGTCGCTTCGCGGTAAAACGGATAGCGTTTGAAATCGGGGGCGATCGTCGCATTGGTCTCAAACGTTACCCGATGCCCCTGAGAAATCAGATACTCGATAAACTCGACAAAAATTGGCTCATTCGCATAGATCAACGGTTCCCCTCCGGTGAGAACGACATCGACATGGGGAGGGAGTTTATAGCCGTTCATAATCCAGATCAGTGTTTGGAGTTCCTCGATCTCCATCCACATGTCACTGAAATGTTTCCGATCCACCGCATAAACGGTGTCACATCCCAATACTTCGGTACCCGATGGCGCTTTTTCAATGCACCCGAACCCCTCACATTTGAGGTTACACCCTCCGAAACGGAAAAAGAGTGAAGGTGTACCGACGTATTTTCCCTCCCCTTGGACGGAGTAGAAATGTTCAACTAGATATAACATTTTCACCCTCCCGTTTCGTAAAACGCACGGTTGGATTGCTCGGTATCCCCCTCACTCCAGCGATTTTTTTCGGGTTTGGTACGAATCACCTCTTTGAGAACCAACGCCGCTTCGCGGATATCCCCGCGACGCACCGCATCACGGATCGACATCGCTTCATCAAAGTACAAACACGGAATTAAATTCCCCTCGGCAGTGAGGCGGATGCGGTTGCATTTGGTGCAAAAATCGTCTTTGTGCGGTTCAATAATACCAAACTCATACCCGTCATCGAGTTTATAATAGTGTGAGGGGGAGTGTCCGTCGAACCCCTCATCCTCATAGCGGTATCGACTGCCGATGATCTCCAAAAGCTCGGGACTCTGCATCCCTTTGATGTTCACTTCGGCGTGGACGTTTTCCATGTATTCGATAAAGCGTACCGTCATTCCGCGCGCTTTACAGTACTCCAATACGTCGAGAATCTCATTGTCATTAAGCCCTTTCATCGGTACCATATTGACTTTGACCCGAAAACCGACACGCAATGCTTCTTCGATCCCCTCTAAAACGTTGCCCAAGACATCTTTTTTGGCAATTTTCTCTGCCACTTCGGGGATCAGCGAATCGATCGATACATTAAGACGGCGCAGTCCCGCATCATAGAGTCTTTGCGCGTACCCTTTGAGCAAAAAGGCGTTGGTGGTCATCGCCAAATCGATATCGTTTTTATAATCGTGGATCATTTTGATAAAGGTGTCAAGATCTTCGCGCAAAAGCGGTTCACCGCCTGTAATCCTAATTTTTTTGACCCCTTCGTCAATCGCAATTTTGATAAATTCAAACAACTCTTCAAAACTGAGTAAATTCTCTTTGGGCACCCATGAAAAGGGCTTTTCCGGCATACAGTATTGACAGCGGAAATTACACCGTTCCGTTACCGAAACGCGCAAATAATCAACGGTTCTGCCATAGCTATCTATTAACACACAAATCCTTGAGACTCTTAAGTGTTCGGATGGTATCGAAAAGTTGTTTTGAGTTTTATTTATTGAGAGAGTTAAGAGGAGAAACCCCACAAAGGGGTAACTTTTTACCAGCCGCGAACGACTGCGTGACATGCCGTACAGGCATTCACGATTTCAGAATACGATTGACTCGCTTTAGTGTACTCTTTTTTGTTAAGAGCTTTGATCAAATCAGCCGATGCGCTGTCGATCCGCTTTGCCGCATTGAACGCAATATTGCTCATATGCTGTTTATCTTTTGGAAGATATTTTTTTGTTGCTTCCGCATTGTGGAACAATGCATCCGCTTTTTGGATCTCTGCTACACCACCTTTGATCAACGCAGGTGCGTTATACAAAAACCCTTTTTGAACATTATTCAAACCGTTTTCCATTTGGCTCATATTGAGAGCCAACGTATCATCACCCATTGCTCCGGCACCAAGAAGCGCCGTTAGAGCTAGAATTTTTACCATTTTCATCCGTTACTCCTTAGTGAACTTCAGACCAGATTTTGCGTTTCCACAACAAAGCCAAAATTGCGAATACAAGAGTATAGATCATAACCCATACACCAGTTGTTTCACGTTCCGCTTTTTTGCGATCACCGATCTCTTCCATATAAGCGATAACTTCTTCTTGCGCTTTTTGGTTCAAACCTGTACGCGGCATAGACGTTCCGTGCAACAATACTTGAGGATCGTTAATGAAACTGTAAAGGTAGTGTTCACCACGGCTTTTGATGTATTGTGACAAATCCGGCGGTGTTGCACCCATGTAGGTTTTGATATTTTCTACCGGAGTAGTTGCTTCAAAACCGGCATATTTCATTGAGTGACAACGTCCACATGCTGCTTCATAAGTATTTTTATGTGCTTCAGGTCCTGCTTTGGCTTTTGGTGCCAAGGTTTGGAAATAGGCTACGATATCCATGATCTCTTGTGCTGACATCCAGTTATACGCCGGCATCGGGAACTGTTTTCCGCTCTCCGGAGTGTATTTGTGCTGTAATTTCATCGCACTTACCGGATCATAGATGAAGTTCGCCAAATAGTTTTTGTCGTAAATCCAACCCGCACCGCTAAGATCCGGTGGAACTACACCATAGCTTGCCGCTGCATCAGCATTTGGCATAACTTGTGTGAAGCCAGCAGACTCGATTGAGTGACACGCGATACAGTTTGCTTCGACAAGTACTTTACCGTTCTCAGCGTTTCCTTTGAGCGACGTATCAACGTTTTTCAAATCTTTAAATGTGAAGTCAGCCGGAGCGACTTCAGGATGCATGATATGATGAGCATACGGCTCAATACCCCAATAGGTGTATCCTACAAAAATAGAGATGATAACAAGGATACGAACTTCTCGGTTCAACGAGAGTTTCAACATCACGATATGAAGAACCAATAAAACTAGCGCTACCGCTAAACTAATGTAAATAAATTCCATTATTTACCTCCCACTTTTTTTGCTTCCGCTTTAGTGATGAACGGCAAACTAGCAAAAAGGATCAAGAATGTCATTGATGATGCAAATCCAATCCATGCGTTGATACCGGTTGGAGGTAATTTACCGAATACGGTAAGGACAAGCAAATCTGCCATCAAGAACCAGAACCAGTATTTGAAATACGGACGTTGATTCGCCGGTTTAACCATTGGAGAACGATCCAACCAAGGCAATACCAAGAAAATAACGTTAGCGATACCGAATGCGACAAGACCGAGATCTTTACCTGAAATTCCACCGATTTCAAAGAAGAATCCGCGCAATACTTCATAACTCCACAAGAAATACCACTCAGGATAGATGTGTGCCGGAGTTTTTAGACCGTCCGCTTTATCAAAGTTGATCGCATCCATCGCAAATCCGTAATGGAAGAAGACCAAATAGAAGAAGAACAACATAAAGAAACCGAGAACAAAGAAATCTTTTGACAAGAATACAGGCCAGAAAGGGACAACTTTTGACTCTTTTTTGTTTCCTGCAAGGTATTTTTCCGCTTCTTCATCAAAATCGAAAAACTCACCCTCTTCGTTGTTAACGTGTGGGAAACGGAGCGCATAGAAGTGGAATACGATCGCACCCAAAATCGCCAACGGAATCAACAAGACGTGAAGCATGAAGAAACGGGTCAATGTCGCATCGGAAACATAGAAGTTACCGCGAATCCAAACGACTAGCTCATCCCCGATAAACGGGATACCGCCGAAGATTTCAGTAATAACGTATGCCGCCCAGTATGACATTTGTCCCCATGGAAGCATGTATCCGCTGAACCCTTCTGCCGAGAAAAGGACGAACAACAACATACCCGAAATCCAAATCATCTCACGCCCTTTTTTATAAGAGCCGTAATAGATACCGGTAAACATGTGGATATAGATTACCAAGAAAACAACCGATGCGCCAACCGCATGGATGTGTCTAAATAACCAACCGTACGCAACCTCTTGCATAATGGTGTAGTTAACACTGTCAAACGCCATATTAACGTCTGGTTTATAGTACATCAATAGGAAAATTCCCGATACCAACAAGAATGTGAACAATACGGTCAGCAAAACCCCCATCGCCCACAAAAAGTTGATATTTTTAGGAATCCAATACTCCGTCATCATCACTTTTGCAAAGTTGACAACACCTAATCGCTGGTCAAACCACTCAAGCATAGAGTCTGCTTTTTTAAATTCTGCCATTGTCCCCCCCTTACGCTTTTGCCATCATAGCTTTGTATTCGGGACCTTCTTCACCGAGCACAAGCGTTACACCGTCAAGTTTGAACGGTGGGATATCCAAAGGTCTTGGAGGAGGTCCAAATTTGTGAACACCCGCATCGGTAAACTCACCGCCGTGACACGCACATTTAAAATCGTGCTGATCGGCGCGGTATGCCGGGATACAGCCAAGGTGGGTACACAAACCGACCATGACTGAAAAATAGTGATCACCAATCTTGACGTTACGTCCATCAGTCGGTTTCATATCTTCGGTGTATTTAAGGACAAACACTGGTTTCCCCCGCCATACAACAACTTCTAATTTATTGGCTTCTAGGCCTGATACGTCTACGGTAGTAAACCCGGCAGACATGACGCTCGGAAGCGGATCCCATGTCTTTTTCATCGCGATGAGAGAGGCAATCCCTCCGACAGCGGCGACGGCACCAAAGGCTTTACCAATAAACCCTCTTCTGCTTTCATCCATCATTGTCATCTCACTTAAGTTGGAAATTTAACTTCCTATCATAAGTGAAAAAGGTTTAAGTTTCTATAAACTGAAACTTTTTCTTATGAATTCAATTACTTGAGTGTTACTTTTTTTAATCATTTGATAGTTATTTGATGAAGAATTACTTATAGCTTGCATAAGATGTTCTTGAGTAAACTGCTCAACAATCGGAATATTCAAAGAGCTAAAGAGCGGAATAAAATCTCTCGGATAGTCGCTGCGTTGGAGGTAAATCGGTTTCCCTCCTCCTGCTAGATTTTGCAACACCGCCATCGGTGAAGCGCTGATGAGAATCTCGCTTTGACGAATAACCGTTTCATATGACTCACATTCGTGTATTTTTGAAAAACTCTCTTTGAGACTGTTTTCATAGCCCAAGAAATGGTAAAATCCCATTAAGAGTTCGCCGTTAAATGGCGCAAAAATTCCCTGATATTTCTCCAAATCTTTCTCGTAATCATCATCTCCAAAGAAAATCGCCAACGGAATCATTTTGGGCAACGGTTCAAAATAGCGTTCATCCACGATGAGCCCGTTACAAATCCCTTCACCCTCCAAATAGGGTGAAACAAGATATTCATTAGGGTGTTTTGCATCGGCGGGATCATCACTTATCCGGATAAAAGGGGAAAAATACTCCGTCATATCCTGCAACAATGTCGGATTGATTTCAGCAGAATCAAAAATCATTTTATCGTAATGCTGAGCGATCTGGGGGATGTTGCGGACAACGTCCACCCCTACGGCACGTTTGATCCCAAACGATTTGGCCTCTGCCGCTATCCGAAAATCGGAGCACAGCAGCGTAATATCGATCTCTTTTTGGAGTTCATTGAGAATCGCCACCGCACGGTGGAAACGATCCAATCCGATACGGTGTCCCGTGTGGACGTAATAAAAATAGCGCATCATTTCCCTTTTTCTGCCATTTTGATATAGATGTGAAGAATATCCAACGCTGCGGGGGTTATCCCGCTGATCTGCGATGCCGCCTGCAAGGTCGGCGGATTGAATGTGTAGAGTTTATCGACGATCTCATTCGATAACCCCGAAACAGCGCGGAAATCGAACCCTTCAGGTATGGCGATATGGAGCATCTTGTTCATCCGCTCGATGTCGTCGCTTTGTTTCTCGACGTAGCGGGCATATTTAGCTTCGATCAAAATCTGCTCTTGGATATAGAGATCGAGTTCAGCAAAACTTGGGATTAATTTGACCAATTTATCCAAATCGAAACTTTTACGGGAGACCAACTGGGTCGCGGTGAGTTTATCGGTGATGTGTTCTTCATCGATAGAAGCCAGAAAGGCTAAAAACTCTTTGTTCGGGGTATAGACCGTCTCTTCGAGGAGTTTCAACCCCTCCGCGATCTGGGAGCGCTTCATCTCGATCCGCTCCATCTGAGCATCATCGATCAATCCCAACGCATGACCGTAACGTCCCAAACGCAAGTCGGCCGTCTCTTCACGAAGAAGAAGACGGTACTCGGCACGGGAGGTGAACATACGGTATGGCTCTTTCGTCCCTTTGGTAACCAAATCATCGATCAATACGCCGATGTAGGCTTCGTCACGGCGTAAGATGAGCGGTTCTTTTCCTTTAAGCGACAACGCGGCATTGATCCCCGCCATCATCCCCTGCGCCGCCGCCTCTTCGTATCCGGTCGTTCCATTGATCTGACCCGCACAATAGAGATTTTTCACTTTTTTGGTCTCAAGTGTGTGTTTCAACTCAGTCGGATCGACGTAATCGTATTCGATCGCATAGCCGTAACGGACGATTTTCGCATTCTCCATCCCCTGCACCGAGTGGATCATGGCACGCTGAACATCGGGCGGTAACGAGGTGGACATTCCGTTGATGTAACATTCGGTATTCTCGGCTGTCTGCGGTTCGATAAAGAGGTGGTGACGCTCTTTGTCACGGAAACGGTTGATCTTATCCTCGATACTCGGGCAGTAACGCGGTCCTACCCCCTCGATCTGTCCCGTAAACAGCGGTGCACGGTGAAAATTCCCCTCGATCAGGTTATGGGTCTCTTCGTTGGTGTAGGCGATGTAACAGGGGAGCTGTTTTTTAGTACGGGCAAACTCATCTCTATCGGTGCGGAAGCTAAACGGTGCGGGAAGCTCATCGCCGTCTTGGATCTCCATGACGCTAAAATCAATCGAGGAACTGTCGATCCGCGGACAGGTTCCCGTCTTGAGCCGTCCCACGTTCAATCCCGCTTCGCGGAGTGAATCGGTCAGCCCTTTGGCGGGAAATTCACCGAAACGCCCCGCCTCCTGAGTAATCTCTCCGATGTGAACGACACCGTTGAGAAATGTCCCCGTCGTCAAAATAACCCGTTTTGCCCGATACTCGTTGAGCAAATGGGTACGGACACCGACCACGATTCCCTCTTCGATAATAAGGGATGTGACCGTCTCTTGAATCAGCGACATGTTGGGTGTCGTTAGGATCGTATTGCGGGCGATAATACGGTAGCGATCCATATCGATCTGCGCACGGCTTCCGCGAACGGCGGGGCCTTTGGTGATATTGAGGATGCGAAACTGGATACCCGCTTCGTCAGTCAAGAGCCCCATTTCACCGCCAAGGGCATCAAGCTCACGCACCAAATGTCCTTTGGCCAATCCACCTACAGCTGGGTTACAGCTCGTCGCCCCCACCTGCTCGGCCAAAATAGAGATCATGAGGGTATTTTGCCCCATGCGGGCTGAAGCGAGTGCAGCTTCGATTCCGGCGTGTCCTCCGCCGACGACAATTACATCATATTCCATAGTGTTTGCTTCTTTATAACATTGTTTAAATGCAATTATAGCTTCCCTTGTTGAAACCTATAAAAAGAGAAAGGAAAAATACTCTACAATTAAGCAAAACTTTTGATGAGTAGAGATTGCCATGAACCAAGACAAACCCCTGACATTAGAAGAGATGCTGAAAAACTACGATCCAACCCCTTTGGAATACGACCCCGAAGTCGACGGAGACGAAGAGCATCTGATCCGCGATGAACTGTTAAAGAAAAAAGAGGAACTCAAAGACGTTGTGAGCAAACTTAAAGAAAAGCAGCGCGCGAGTAGAAAAGTGCGCCGTTAAGGGTTCACCGCTATAATCTCCTGAAAAATTACAAAGGCACTAGTGAATGTTACAACGCGCATTTGACGCTTTTAATGCTCAGAATTACTCAGAAGCATTAGAACTTTTTGAAACTTTGGCACTTCAAAACAATCCCACTGCCATCTCCTCTTTGGGATACATGCACCAAAAAGGGTTAGGGGTTGAGAGTTCACTGGAACGTGCCTATCATCTTTATGCCCAAGCTGCGGAGCTGAACGAACCGACGGCGATCTACAATCTTGCCCTCATGGTCGCAGATGGTGCCGTTGTTCCACACGATCAATTCAAAGCATTCGAACTCTTGCTGCGTGCCGCGATCCTCGAATTCCCTCAGGCACAATATGAGACGGCTCTCGCGTTGGAACGCGGTTTGGGGTGTGTCCAAAACTTCTCCGAAGCGGCATTTTGGTACGAAGAATCAGCCAAACGGGGGAACGTCCATGCCTTTAACAACCTCGGCGTCCTCTACAAAGAGGGGCACGGAGTACCCCAAGACTATGCCCGAGCGTTTATCTGTTTCTCCCGCGCCGCGAATATGAATCTTGCAGAGGCTCAATTCAATCTCGGATTGATGTACGATCAGGGATTGGGGTGTGATATGAACAACGATACCGCATTAGAGTGGTGCCGAAAAGCGGCCTATAACGGTCACGAAAAAGCGAAAAGTATTATCCGTTCTTTGCAAGAAGAGGGTAAAATAGTCTTTTAATAAAGGGGTTTGATGTTTACAGGTTTGATTCGAGAGATGGCACAGGTAAAGAGCTTTGGCGGGAACCGCCTCTCCCTCAAAGCAACGCACAAACCCAAACTCGGGGACTCCATCGCGATCAACGGTACCTGTCTCTCCGTCGTCAGCATCGAGAGTGACGGATTTAGCGTCGAGCTCTCCCCTGAAACATTGGCACACATCGCCACCGAAAAACTAAGCGGCTCCGTCCACATCGAACCCGCGATGATGATGGGGGATCGTTTTGAGGGGCACATCGTCCAAGGACATATCGATACCATCGGTACCATCCGCTCCATCACCGATAACGGCAACAGCTACGATGTGATCGTCGATGTCGACTCGGAATTTATCCCTCTCATCCCGCCCAAAGGCTCCATCACAATCGATGGAATCAGTCTCACCGTCAATGAAGTGATGGAGAGTGCGTTTCGTCTCACCATCATCCCGATCACGATGCGCGAAACCCTCTTCGGCACCTACAAAAAGGGGACACGGGTCAATATCGAAACCGATGTATTCGCCCGCTATATGCGCCATATCCTCACTGCATCAAAATCCAAAAGTATGAGCTGGAACGATATTGAACACATTCAGTCCTTATATTAGGAAACGGATATGAAAACCGTTGAATGGATCATGATGGCCGCTTTTATCGGCGGGCTTGGATTAGCGTTTTGGAAACTTTACCTCTTTTTTCCAAAAACACCGTTAGCCGATGATGACACCACTCCCGAATCGGTCGAACTGCTGGAGAAAATCATGGTGGAATCGTACCGTGAGGGGATAAGTCTCTCTGATCTTTATCATGCGATGCAACACCACCCTGAGTTTGATCGCAAACACTTTTGGCGGTTCAATGAAAACCGCCTCCGCCACCTCATCGATCACTATCGCTTTAAAGACCCAAATTTTCGTCTCTGAGACTTTGTACACTCGGATTGCACCGAATCTTGTGCTCCATATCGACCTTCTCATACTCGCTTAGTTCCCGTTTTGATGCGACCGTAGCGTTACGATACCCCTCACCAGAATTCAAGTAGATGTTAAAGCCATTTTCATACAATGCCAATCGCATAGCGAGTGCCGTTGAATACGTAGTTACAATACCCTCTTCCCCCATAAGCCGTGCAATATCGGCAAAATACTCCCGCGTCCAGAGGAGTGGATTCGTTTGCGGGCTGAATGCATCTTGATAACACACATCCCATTCCCCTTCCAACTCCCGCATCGCAACCCGCGCATCCATAATCTCGACCGTGATCTGCGTCCGCTCATCCTCATAGCCGCCGAGGGTTGCGATGTCGGTGATGATGTTTCGATACGGCTCAAAGATATCGGGATAGGGGAAATCAACCAATGATGCGACTAGATCGCCGTCAAGTTCCGGTGAATAGATTTCAAGCGTTGTATCAGGATAGTAGGTGTCACGCCAATAGAGGCTGAGGAGCGTATTGAAGCCCAAACCGAAACATATGTCGATGAGTCGAAGATGATCTTTCTCTCGATGTAGAGCGAAAGCAGGTTCGATATGTTTTCTGAGTGATTCGTTGAGAGCGCCGTCTTTCGTCGAATGATAATGTTCGTCATATTCATCACTATACGCGGTATAACTGCCGTCCTCGCTTTGAACCCATTTTTTCATAGCCCCTTACCCCACATATGCATCTTCTTTCCGACAATGACCTCATGATCTTCGATGAGATCACTGATCGTATTGATCGCACGAAATTCTGCCTCATCGAGGAGAGATTCGACCTCAGCGATCCCCATCGCACCTTTTTTTTGAACAATGATAATCTCCGAAGCATTCAGTAGGGTACGATAGATAAGTTCTAAAAATTTACGCGGCGATTCGTGCAAATGCAATACATCCTGCACGATGACAGCGGCGTAATCGCGGGGAACCCCTCCGGCGGGAGAACGGTAGTCTTTGATCGTAAAAGTTTTATGAAACGCGTTGGAGTTTTCATGATCACCGGGAAAGAGAGATAGATCAATTCGCCCCTCATAGGGAGCAAGAAAATGACTCAACTCCTCTGCCATAGAGTCTAAATGGCTGGTCACCACCATGATTTTCGTATGGGGTGTCGGATGGAGAAGAGAAGTTATCATAGGGAGAGGTCGTGCAACTCGCGGAAAAGATACGCTTCAACGATATCATCAATCGTTTTTTGAAAATGGGCAACCAAAACCATCATCTGCTGATCGAGGAATTCCATGACCGGTTCATAGTTGTTGGTCACGATCACCGCATCACACGGTGTCTCGATTTCAGAGCGGTCCTTGTAAAAATTGATCTCTACAACACGCCCCTCTTCGATTTCGACCGTCGCCCAAAATGCCGCACTCAAAATTCCGGTAAGTTCAGACTCTTGGGTATCGTCCCCATCCATCGGCAACAGAAGGATCATCCGTTCACCTTTGCTAAATCGAGCTTCAACGCTTCATTATCCATGATGTCGATGTCACGGTGCAACACTTCGGTTGCGATCGCCTTTGCATCTTCGAGAGAGTGCATAGTATACGTTCCACATTGGTAAACGTTAAGTTCAGGAATATCGTCTTGACACTTAACTTCCAAAATATCTTTCATCGACGCTTCCCACGCATCGGCTACCATCTCTTCACTCGGAGTTCCGATCACCGACATGTAAAAACCGGTACGGCAACCCATAGGCGAGATGTCGATAATCTCTGTAGAGTCTGAGTTCAAATGATCGCGCATAAAACCGGCAAAAAGGTGTTCCAAAGTATGGATCCCCTCAGGAGAGAGCGTTTTTTCATTTGGTTTGACAAAACGCAAATCGAAAACGGTGATGTCATCTCCCTTGGGTGTTTTCATCCCTTTGGCTTTACGAACGGCAGGAGCGGGCATAATGGTGTGATCGACACAAAAACTGTCAAGTAACGGCATGAGTATCCTTAAAAGAGGTCTTTATTTTTGTGTATATTAGCACATTTCACCGTTCCATCGCTATAATTTGGCCACTAATAAAAGGAACTCAAATTATGACAAGCCTCTTTGACGACAACGCCGCGTCCCAATACCAAAATGATCCATTAGCGATGCGGGTCTACACCTCCCAGCTGTTGGGTCAGGAAAAAAGTCTGGTGCTACACGGCGGGGGTAACACCTCAGTGAAAATCGGCAATACCCTTTATGTCAAAGGGAGCGGCTGGAATCTCGATACGATCGAAAAGCCCGGTTTTTCTCCCGTCAATCTCGATATCCTTTTGGAGATGGCAACGCGTGAGAGCCTGAGCGATACACAGATGGTGGCAGAACAGCGTGCCGCAATGTCCGATCAGAGTTTCCCCAATCCATCGATCGAAGCGATCTTGCATGCGATCATCCCCTTTGACTACGTCGATCACACCCATGCCGATGCCGTTGTCACCCTCACCAATACCCCGGAGGGCAAAGAACTGATTCAAAAGCTCTATGGCGACAATATGCTCATCATTGATTATGTGATGCCCGGATTCGATCTCGCCAAACGTATCTACGAGATCACCCGTAACATCGATTGGAATAGTCTCTCAGGGATGATTCTGATGCATCACGGCGTCTTTACGTTTGACAACGATGCACAACGCACCTATAAAAAGATGATCGACATCGTCACAGTTGCCGAAGAGTATCTCGCCGAACACGTCACCCTCGCGTGCGGTGATTGTGAAGGGAAAGGGGACAAAACAGTTGCAGAAGCAGTGGGAACTGAAGCGGCAAAACTGCGAGGAAGTGATCTGTTTCCCCTCCTCATCGATTCACCTCGCGCTCAACTCTTTAGTATCCTCCCCAATCTCGACACTCTGATAAAAAAAGGGGGATTAACTCCTGAACATGTCATCCGGATCAAACCTTTTCCCGCTATCATCGACAATGATATTGCAAAAGGAATCGAGCGGTTTGCAGAGGAGTACAAAGCCTATTTCGGTGCCAATGCCTCTAAAGAACACATCTGTCTCGATCTTTCCCCCCGCTACGCGGTGATCAAAGGGATAGGGATAGTCGTACTAGGAAAAGACGAAAAAGAGTCCCGTATCATCGGCGAAATCGTCAAACATACGATCACCGCAATCCTCTCCGCCGAACAACTTGGAGGTTGGGGATCACTCACACTCTCCCAAATGTTCGAGATGGAGTACTGGGAATTAGAGCAGGCAAAATTAAAGAAAGAAGGAAAAAAATGAAAATTACAAAAAAAGTGACCTTTATCGCCAAAGAGGAGCATATCAGCACAGTTAAAAAACTGCTCGAAGACATGGTTGCCCCATCCATCAAAGAACCGGGATGTCTGTTTTACTACATCTTCCAATCGCAGAGCAATCCGCGCAAATTTTTTGCCGTTGAGTCATGGGCAGATGAGGAGTCATTAGAGGGGCATAAGCACACGGAACATTATGCGTACTACAAATCACACTATGAACCGTTTGTAGACGATAAATACACCGAAGAGTTAGACCTTCTCGACGAGAAAGCGTATAGCTTTTAATACGCCATCAGAACAAAGTCCTGCTTGGCTACGCTAACGCTGAGTTTCCTTCGGCAGGAAGCCCACACACGCTTGTGAGCTATATCCCCGGAGCCTTCCACATCGGCTCCATTAACCCCTCGCGTACCAATTCCATTTGTTTGGCATAAACTTTGAGCCATTTCTCTTTCATCTCGCCGTATTGTGCGTGATTCGCCATATTCGGCTCATATGTCCGCTCGATTTTGACGATGTTTTTTCCCGCCTCTTCAAAGCTCTTATATTCCCCTGCGCCGATCCCGCATGCCATCGCCACACCCAATGCGGTTGCTTCTTTGACTACGGGGACATTAACGGCTATCCCCGTCACATCGGCCAAAATCTGCGACCATAACGCTCCATTGGAGGCTCCGCTCGCAAACGTGATCGACGTGGGAGAGACACCGCTAAAGCCTTTGATATTCTCCAGATTGATCGCACTCACAATACAGGCGTTCTCTTCGAGAGCACGAAACATCGAAGCAACATTGTATTTGGACTCGTCCAATCCCAAACCGATAAATGAGGGAGCCGCATGTATCCACTCAGCGTAATTCATCCGATCGCTGAATATCGGAGTGATCCCGTACGATCCGAGCGGTACACCTGCCGCGAGTGCTTCAAGCTCTGCATAACTTTTGCCGCATCCGAAAGTGTTGCGAAACCAGCGCATTACCAACCCCGTAAAAAAGGTGATCCCTTCCGCCTGTGACATCCCGCAAACCACGTGCGGGTTCACTCGAAGCAGCATTGCATCGGAAAGATTTGCATCTGAGGGTATATTGACCACCTGCTGCCAAAAGCTCCCGCCTAGGACGACCGCATCACCCAGCGCAGAAGCTCCCAGTCCAGCGGTGCCGATCTGAACGTCACCACCCCCCATTACAACAAGGGTATCGGTGCCAAGACCCGTCTCTTCAGAAGCTCTTACACTGATATGTCCCAATACCTCACCGCTTTCGCGTATCGGGACAAACAAATCTTTGAGACCGCATTGTTCAAACTCTCCTCTGTTCCAGTTGCGCTCTTTGAGACTGAATGCTCCCGCCGTCCCCGCATTGGAGGGTTCTGAGGCTAACTCTCCGCTGAGTTTGAAGAGTATCCAGTCGCTGATCATCGTAAAATAGCGGGCTTTTTCATACAATGAGGGGCGGTTGTTTTTAAGCCACAGTACTCTGGGCGCGGCGGAGAGGGCAAACGTTTGTCCGCTGATGGCGTAACTCTCCATTTCAAGTGAGGGAAATGTTTTTTTGAGATAAGAAACTTCCTCTCCTGAGCGACCATCGACATTGGCAACACCCCAAAGCTCTCGTTGCTCCTCATCATAGAGAACGATCCCCTCCCTCATACTCGAAGCCGATACTGCCACTATCTCTGAGGCTCTTATGTGTGCTTTCTCGATCGATTCACGAATACATTTTCTAGCAAGTTCCCATCCACCAATAAAGTCAAACCCCATTGACCCCGCGACACCCTCTTCGGCGACATGATTCCACTCATACTGAGCGATGGCGATCTGATTGCCATGGGTATCGAATATAATCGATCGGATACTCCCCGTACCCGCATCGAGTACGAGAAAATAGCGGCTCAACGCAGCTCTTTCATGTTCAGAAACAGTTCCATTGGCATTTTTTTCTCCACACTTCCATCGATCGGATGTATTTCAACATTACAAATCGAATCTTTGAGTTCGTCAGCCAGTTTTAGTAGCTCTTCTTTGCTTTCCCGCTTGGCGATCCCGCGTGCAGAACATCCGGTTACACCGGTGTGGTTATAGGTCATACGATACATAGATTATCCAATAATGATTTTATTGGTGATAAGAAGCAAAGAGAGTTCCAAAATAAAGTGAGAGAGAAAGGAAAAGAGGATTAAAGAGTATTCCCGCAATTGCGGGAATGAAAAACAAGGTTAAACACTTGCCTCTTCGCGACGTTGGAGATATTCCCATTTTGCATCGACACGTGCTTGCCACTCATCGATAAGATACTCATATTGTTTGGTGAAAAGGTGTTTGAAACGCCCTTGTGCACCGAGATAATCACGTACCGGAATAATATTTTTCGGACGGTAGGTAATGTTAAGTTGTGTTCCGTCGATGATCTCGTACAATGGGAAAACCAACGAATCGGTTGCCAAATCAGAGATTGAGATCGTATCTTCCGGAGCAAATTTCCACTCTGTTGTACATGCCGACATCGCATTGATGTATACTGGACCCTCAGCGGCAAACCCTTTTTGGATTTTAGCAACCATATCTTTCCATTTGTTCGGAGCAACTTGTGCAACATATGGAGCACCGTGTGCTGCCATAATTGCCATCATGTCTTTTTTATTTTTCTTCTCACCGTAGCTGACACGTCCTGCAGGAGTCGTGGTTGCTGATGCACCGATAGGAGTTGAAGAAGAGCGTTGACCGCCGGTGTTTGCGTAGACTTCGTTGTCCAAACAGACGTACATCATATTGTGTCCGCGTTCAAAACATCCTGAAATCCATTGGAACCCGATATCGTAAGTCGCACCGTCACCGCCGAATGCAACAAATTTCGGAGTACGATCCGGTTGTTTTAGGCGCCCTTTGTTTTTGAGTGCTTTATACATCGCTTCAGCACCCGCAACCGCAGACGAACCGTTTTCGAATCCGATGTGAATCCACGAAGCATCCCATGACGTATACGGATAAACTGCTGTACATACTTCCAAACAACCTGTTGATGCCGCAAGGATCAAATCATCATTGGTCGCGTTCAATACTTCACGGACAATAATAGAGTGGGCACAGCCAGGGCAAAGAAGGTTTGCACCTTCAAAGCGATCTGCCGATGTTGAGAACTCTTTGAGGTTCTTGATTTTTTTCATTTCTGACACAGTGGCTCCTTAGAAAAAAGAGAGTTTCGGTCCGCGAAGGCCGATATATTGTTGCAATGGCGTTGTCGGTTTACCCGCGTCAGCATTGGCTTTTAGATCATTAAAGATCCCTACTAAGTGTGCTTTGGTCAAGTCACGTCCACCCAATCCATAGATATAGTTCGTCATAACCGCTTTGCAATCGGTGTTGAACAATGCTCCGGAGAGTTCATTGAACAATGCTCCAACCGCTCCGTGAGGGCTTGAACGATCCAATGCCGCAATCGCTTTGACATCTTTCAATACAGACGCAAGTTGTTCCAACGGGAACGGACGAAACACACGGATACCGACAACACCCGCTTTGATCCCTTGAGCACGAAGTTCATTCGATACCTCTTCAGCCGTTTCAACCGATGTTCCCATACAAACAACCGCTACTTCAGCATCGTCCATATTATAGGTTTCAACGATATTGTACTTACGTCCGGTCAATTTTTCAAAATCATCGAATGCCGCTTGAATTTTTGGAAGCACCGCCGTCATAAGAGCATGTTGTTGACGCGCTTTGTGTTCAAAATGCCAATCTTCTTCGGTTTGAACCCCATGAGTAACCGGATGGTCAAGATCGAGCATATCGTTCATCGGTTTGAATTCGCCGACAAAGTTGTATGCAACCTCATCACTCAACGTTTTAACCCCTTGAGCTGTATGAGATGTCATAAACCCGTCTTGGTGAACCATCGCCGGCAAGCGAACATCATGATCTTCAGCGACTCTGAATGCAACGAAGTTCATATCGTAAACATTCTGAGGGTTATAACAGTCGATTTGGATCCAGCCGCTATCACGTCCCATGTACATATCCGAGTGGTCACCGTTAACGTTAAGCGGAGCACCGATAGCACGGTTAACGACATTCAAAATAACCGGTAAGCGCATTCCCGATGCTGAGTACAAGGTCTCCAACATCAACGCAAATCCTTGAGACGATGTAGCCGTTGCAACACGTCCGCCCGCAGCGGCAGCGCCGATACAACATGACATTGCACCGTGTTCCGATTCGGTCATAACGAATTCTCCGTCGACATAACCGTTCGCCGTAAAATTAGCATAGTTTTCGACGATAGGGGTCGATGGGGTAATCGGATACGCTGCCACGACGTCAACTTGTACTTGACGAAGCGCATGGCTTGCCGCCATATTACCGTCCCAAACCTCAATATCGCGTAGTTCAAATGTATCAGCCATTACTCTTCCTTTGCTGCAGCAGTTGCTTTTGAAGTATCTTTTGAAGGCCACTCAGCGAGTGCCGCTTCTTCCTCTTTTTGTTCCGGGAACATCAAAAGTGATTTAGGGTTTGTCGGGCAAACCTGAACACAGATTCCGCACCCTTTACAGTGGTCAAAATCGATCCCGACCATTTTTTTGTCGCGTGAAATAATCGACATGTCCGGGCAGTAAACCCAGCAAAATTGGCAATCGATGCAGTAGTCTTTGTTAAACAAAGGTTTTTCAATACGCCAGTCGGCAACACTCGCAGTAAACGAGTTTGATGCTGAATAAGGGCGATCTTCCGGCAAAATGGTTGCAATTCCGGATACTGCTCCCTCAAATGAGCGGAGCATGGCACCGATTTCGAACCCATCCCATCCTTTTTTTTCCATCATGTGCTCCTTATTTTACTTCATCATACGCGCGTTGAATCGCGATCATGTTGGCATCGATAATTTTTTGCGGTAATTTTTTGAGGACGCGGATCATGTTCTCTTTGAAGAAATCCATGTCGTACATTCCTGAAACTTTCATCAATGCACCAAGCATCGGTGTATTAGGGATCGCTTTACCGATCGTCTCTTGGGAGATTTTGATACAATCGACGGTGTACACTTTTTTACCGGCAAGTTTCGGCTGTGATGCAATCAACTCTTCGGTACTCAAATGGGTTGTGATAATGTATATTGTGCTCTCTTTTTCATTGGCAGTGATGTCTGCGACATAAACCAACGCAGGGTCGATAACTAAAACATAGTCAGGACTCATAAATTTTTCGTGGTTCAAGATGACTTTGTCATCAACACGATTGTACGCTGTCATTGCGGCTCCCCGTTTGGCCGAACCGTAAAATGCAAATGCCTGAACATGCTTACCGGTGGTGGATACAACGTCAGCCAAACCTTTGGCGCCAGTTACAGCACCTTGTCCGGCACGACTATGCCATCGAATCTCTAGCATGAATTCTCCCTCTGACTTAAGTTTAAGTTGAATTTTATCAATACGTGTATTCTATGAAAGTTGCTCTTAAATGTAGCTTTTCACTTTCTATGAGGTTAAAAGAGAAAGACAAAATGTTACTTTTGTCCCCTCTCAGCGATGTATCGAACCGCTTCAAGGGCATCATTTTTTATAACATTAGTTAATTCTAGTAATTGGTATTTATTATCATAACCGCTTATAACGGCGACATGATCGATCCCGGCACGATTAGCCGCCTCGATATCGAGTCGGGTGTCCCCGATCATCCATATCTCATGTTCCGAAACACCCATTTTTTCGATCGCTTTATGAATCGGTTCGGGATGAGGCTTTAAATTGCGTACATCTTCGAATCCGATCAACACTTCAAAATGGTGCATTACACCCAAATACTCCAAAATTTCACGCGAATACTCCGCCGTTTTTGTCGTAACGATTCCAAGGCGTGCAAACATTCCTGCCTCTTCAATCGCTTCACGCGCATTCGGCAATAACAGTGTTTTGGCACATGCGATCGATCGATAATGACGTTTATAGCTCACAATATGCTCTTCGTTGAGTTCTTTGGGCACTCCAACCGCATCGAACATAACCGAGAGGGGATGACCTATTTGTTCGGTGATTTGGGCATCCTCAACCCCTTGGATAACGCCATGCAATGCCAGCGAGTGATGAAAACTCTCCAAAATTGCTTCGGTCGAATCGATAAGCGTTCCGTCCAAATCAAATAAAATTATTTTTTTCACTTTTTCTCCCAGTCTATGTACTCTTCCCAAATACCGTTGATTGTCGGTTTGACCCCTTTGATCGACCTGCTATACACGTTGATCTGATTGGGAATCACCAAAAAAAGATACGGGTTGTCCCTCACAATTTCAGCGAAAATCTCCCTTTGGTAGGCGGCTATTTTCTCCGGTTCGGTCGAACTTTCCATCTGTTCGATCAGCCTATCGGTACGTTTCGAGTGATACCCTATCAGATTGAATCCCCCCGATACGTCGCTATCGCTATGCCAAAGGGCATAAGGATCAGGGGTGAGAGAAAGAGACCACCCCAGCAATACCGTCTCAAATTTTCGCGGCTCAACAACCGTATTTAAAAAAGCCTGCCACTCCATCACCCGAAGCGTCACTTTTACCCCGACATCCAGTAACTGCCGTTGCAAAATCTCTGCCGCATAGGGACGGATTGCATTGGAGTTAGAAGTAGCAATCTCAAATTTCAATGGTTTTTCAGCACTGTATCCGGCCGCGCGTAGAAGTTCTTTGGCACGTGCAAGATTGCGTTTCGGTGCTTTGACACCTTCATTAAATCCCTTGGCACCCGGTAAAAACGGTCCCGTACACACTTTACCGTGACGAAGAAACAACACATCAATCAATGCTTCACGGTCGATTGCCAATGAGAGAGCTTCCCGAACACGCGGGTCTTGGAATTTTTTGAGTCTAAGATTAAATCCCAAATAGGTATAACTGTGTGCGGGGAGCTCCAATGTCGCGAAACGGTTATGAAAACTTTTGTCCAGCTGCCGTTCAAACTGCATCGGTTCCAGCCCATCAACATCGATTTGACCCGATTTAAGCATCAAAAATCGGGTCATAGGGTCGCTGATCACATGAAATACAATTTTATCGATTTTGGGGCGATGTTCAAAATAGTTTGGATTAGCTTCCAAGACGATCTGTTTGGAAAATTCGAGTTTTTTGAGGATATAGGGACCTGTTCCGATAGGGGCCGTATTAAATTTAGATCCCATAATGTCTTTTTCATTTTGTAGAATATGGCGAGGTACAATCCCCATCATCCATATCTCCAACGCTTTGAAATAGGGCTTTTCATACGCCACTTGAACGGTATAATCATCAATCACTTTAACATTTTTAACGACACGAAAATCAGAGGCGTAGGGGGTGATGGTAGTTGGTGCTTTGATCAGGTCATAGGTAAACAAGACATCATGAGCACTAAAAGGTTTGCCGTCATGCCACTTGACACCCCGACGAAGTTTAAACTCAATGAGTGTGGGGGTGATAAAACGGTACGATTCGGCCAAATCGCCAATGATCTTCTGTCCGCTCTCATCATATTTAACTAAAGAATTAAACAAAAATCCGGCAATCGAAGAACTGGCGGAATCGGTAGCGACGAGAGGATTAAGACGGGCAGGATTGGATGAAGCGTTCAGATGGAGCGTCGAAGCAATCAACCACACGCTCTGAAGAAGAAATAAAAATATCTTCACCATCTCACCCTATTTTTGGGTGAGATTATACCATTATTTGGATTGGACGCGACGACCGCTTAAAGACTGCAAGCACATTCAGCGGTTATATAAAAATAGTTGATTTTCTTTTGATTTTCTTTTGATTTTCTTTTGAGCGATAGTATTCGCCAAATTCTTCGGAGATATGAATGTTTTCTTTTAATTCCAAATCCTTTCGCCTAACGTCATGGAAAGCGATTGCAATCACTGTTCTCTTTTTAACTCTGGTTGCCAATATCGCATTTTTTAAGCATGTTGTGGCGGTCTATCCCCTCTCGTGGAGTACAATCCCATTTATCGTTTCCTTAGCCGTTTTGCTCAGTGCAGTAACCGTTATCGTATTGAGCTTATTTGCGTGGGGGAGAAAAGGGACAAAAACAGTGTTGATCGCCATACTCATGGTATCTTCATTTGTTGCTTACTTTATGGACAGTTATGATGTGGTGATCGATACACACATGATCGAAAACATCCTCCAAACCAACATGAACGAATCATCGGATCTGTTGAGTATCAGTTTGGTACTGTACGTCCTCTTTATCGGTATTATCCCCTCTTGGTTGGTGTATCGGATTCAGATGGAATCTCTGTCACTCGAGAAACAATTGATCGAGAAGGCAAAACTATTAGGGGTTGCTTTAGGTATTGCCGTTGTTGTTTTGCTTGCTTTCAACAAAAACTACACCTCCTTTTTCAGAGAGCACAAACCTCTTCGGTACTATGCTAACCCTGCGTACTATATCTACTCCATTGTCCATTATCTTCAAAAATCATTTTCACATTCATACACTGGACTCAAAGTGATTGGAAAAGATGCCGCAATTCCCGAAACTGACGTGGATCGCGAATTGGTTATTTTAGTCGTCGGTGAAGCGGCACGATGGGATCATTTTTCTCTTAATGGCTATGGGCGCGAAACGAATCCACTGCTGAAAAAAGAGGATATTATCAACTTCAGTCAGTTCAGTTCCTGCGGTACCGAGACGGCGGTATCGGTTCCGTGTATGTTTTCATCCTACACTCAAGATGAATACGAAAAAGACAAAGCGCTTCACACTGAAAATGTGTTGGATGTTATAGGGCATGCAGGAGTACATGTGTTGTGGAGAGACAACAACTCTGATTCCAAAGGGGTAGCGCTTCGCGCCGAATATCAAGATTTTAAAGACCCTAAAAATAATCCGATGTGTGAGGATGGTGAATGCAGAGACGAGGGGATGTTGATCGGTTTAGATGAATACATCAAAGCCCATCCTAAAGGAGATATTGTTATAGTCCTTCATCAGATGGGAAATCATGGACCAGCCTACTATAAACGCTATCCCAAAGCGTTTGAAAAGTTCACTCCCGTTTGCAAAAGCAACCAACTAGAGCAGTGCAGTGAGCAAGAGATTTCGAATGCGTATGACAATGCCATTTTATACACAGACTACTTTTTATCAAAAACAATCAATTTTTTAAAACGCTATGATGATAAATTTGAAACGGCTCTCTTTTATGTCAGCGATCATGGAGAATCGTTAGGGGAAAAGGGGCTTTATCTGCATGGGTTTCCATACGCCATCGCACCGGAAGCGCAAAAACATGTTCCTGCTGTAATGTGGTTTGGCAAGCGGTTTGAAGTTGACAAGCCCGCTTTACGTCAAAAAGCTAAACAACCCGCATCGCACGATGCTTATTTTCATACAGTACTAAATTTTGCCGAGGTCAACAGTACTGCCTATAAACCTGAATTGGATATTTTACATGGTATTCACAAATAGATCTATAATCATCACATTTTTTATTTTATTGAGTGCCATACTATTTTTTGGCTTCAGTGATGTAGATATTTGGGTTCAGAGCCATTTTTATAATCCTCTTACGCATCAGTGGATCGTTGATGCGAATAATGAAGTTTTAAAATTTATTTTTTACGATGGTATTAAGCGTCTATTAATTGTGATAGCAGTTCTTTTTTTAGCAGTGCTGATGTTAGGATGGAAAAAAGCTTGGATAACTTCATATCGGCGAGGATTGATTATTGTCGTATTGTCATCACTCTTTGTCCCACTCGCAGTTGGGTCATTGAAAGCAATTACCAATATGCCTTGTCCGAAAAATATTGAAATTTTTGGCGGAATGTATCCCCATACGTGTGTTTGGGAAAAATACACTACGCAAGAGTGTCAGTTAGAAAAACAAAAATGTTGGCCGGCAGGTCATGCTAGTGGTGGATTTGCATTGCTCGCACTGGTGTTTTTGTTTCATTCTCGAAAAGCGAAAAATGCAGCTATTTTGATAGCTATGCTAATTGGATGGAGTATGGGAACCTATAAAATGCTCATTGGAGACCATTTTTTGAGTCATACGGTTATTACAATGATTTTAGCATGGTTAATTATTTTATTGATCGTAAAATTTGTCGATTCATCCCGATGGACAGTTGCATTTGCTAAAAAAAGTGATGATTTGGAAAAGGAGCTTTTTTGAGAAATCAAACTCAAAATCATTGTTAGCCGTTTGTATTCTATAATCTCATAATAAAATACAAGGAACCCGTCTTTATGCTCCGCGAACTTCTCAAAATTTACCTCCTCTTTATCGCACTCTTTTTTTTGGGGCGGTTAGGGCTTTATATCGCTTACTTCGACCGCCTTGGGGATATTACTTTTGCAGAGTCGCTTTTATCGTTTCTCTACGGTCTGAAATTCGATACAATGACCACCTCAATCATCTTGGTCATCCCCGCCCTTCTGATGGCAATCACCCCTCAAATCGGGGCAAAATTTGTGGGACGTTTCCTCAGCGGTTATGTCCTCTTTTTTCTTTTGGTCGCCCTCTACGTTGAAAATGCCACCTTTCCTTTCGTCGCCCAATACGACGTTCGTCCCAACTATCTTTTTATAGAGTACCTCAAATACCCTCAAGAAGTCACTTCCATGATCCTAAAAGAGTACCCGATGCAGCTTGCCGTTGCGCTGGGGATGTTAATCCTGATGGGATGGAGCTACTTGCGTTTTTCACCCCTTCGTCTCGTAGAGGCGATCCGAACGCCTCTGTGGAAACGTCTCCTCTTGTTTCCGATTGTCGCCGCACTTTTGTTTATCGGTATCCGCTCCTCATTCGGTCACCGCCCCGCCAATATCTCCGATGCCCTCTACAGCACCAACCGCATGGCAAACGAAATCGCCAAAAATTCTCTCTACAGTATCGGATATGCCTATAAAAGCTATACAAAAGAGGGAAATCTTATTAAGCCCTACGGGAAAATGGAACTCTCCGAGGCCTATGAGCGCGTAGGCAAAAAACTCGTCCTAAATCCAAACCAAGAGTTCCCGTTCAACCGACTTGAGGCGACCCATTTCAAATCCCAAAAACCTAAAAATCTCGTTATTTTTATCCAAGAGTCGATGGGGAGCCAGTTCGTAGGGTTCAGCGGAGGCGATGCTTCCATCACCCCCAATATGGAAAAACTCTCCCATGAGGGGATTGCATTTACCAACCTCTTCAGTAACGGAACCCGCAGTATCCAAGGACTGGCAGGGATGAGTTCAGGTTACCTCCCGCTACCGGGGGAAGGGGTTGTCAAACGAAACAAATCCCAAAGCGATTTTTTCACTGTGGCTTCATTACTAAAACCCTTAGGGTACAAGTCCAGTTTTATCTACGGAGGCGAGGGGCGGTTTGACAATATGCGCAGCTGGTATATGGGGAATGGCTTTGATGAAGTGATCGAACAAAAAGATTACCGCAATCCGAGTTTTGTAAGTACTTGGGGAGTTAGCGATGAGGATTTGGTTCTCAAAGCCAATGAAAAGTTCAAAGCCCATGCCGCAAAAGGTGAAAAATTCGTCTCAGTGATGTTCTCTTCTTCAAACCACTCACCGTTTGAACTGCCGGAGGAAAAAATAGATTTTATTAGCGGAAAACCGAAAAAAAGTGTTGAAAACGCGGTCAAATATGCCGATTTTGCAATCGGTCGCCTCTTTGAACTCGCAAAAAAAGAGTCCTACTACAAAGACACCGTGTTTGTCGTCGTTGCCGATCACAACGTCCGTGTCTACGGCGACGATCTCGTTCCGGTCAATATGTTCCATATCCCCGCGCTTATTGTTGCCGATGGAGTCAATGCGAAAAAATACAATACTCTCTCTACACAACCCGATGTACTCGCCACCGCACTTGATCTTATCGGAATCGATTTAACCTACCCAGTTTTAGGCCACTCCATTTTTAGTGACAAAAAACAGGAAGTTTCGCTGATGATGTTCAACGACACCTTTGCTCTGCGCGATCATGACAAAATTGCTATTATTCAGCCCAACAAAGAGGCTTTAACCTTCACCTATGAAAACGAACATCTCAAAGCGGCTCCGCACGATAAAGAGCTGGAACGGGATGCACTCGCATTTATCACCGTTATGGATGATATGTACAATAAGAAATTATTTCGGGTAGTTCAATAAGCTATTCGATTTAATAGACACATGCATCTTCGACAATACACACTGCTTGAATAGTTTATACATCTCAAGAGAATAAAAAAATGGGATTGAAAGAGTGGGAAATAGAAAGAAGATTTCTTCCCCAAACTGGAGAAGAAAAAAACGATTAACGTTTTGAGAATTGTGGAGAACGACGTGCTTTGCGTTTACCCGGTTTTTTACGCTCAACAACACGAGCGTCACGAGTCAACATACCAAACGGTTTCAAGATTGCACGGAAAGACGGATCGAATGTGCAAAGAGCACGTGAAATACCGTGACGAAGTGCATCTGATTGTCCAGAGAAACCACCGCCCAATGTTGTTGCGTTGATATCTACCGATGTATCTTGTTTAGTCAATGAAAGCGGTTGAGTAACACGCAATTTTTTTGCTTCAAGACCACCCAACCATGCGTCGAGTGAAAGACCGTTTACAGTGATTTTACCTGTACCCGGAGCAAGCCATACTTTAGCGATCGAAGTTTTTCTTCTGCCGGTTGCATACGTTTTTGCCATTATTTATCCTTACTTAGCGATCTGCGCAGAGTGTGGATGTTCAGCACCTGCATAGACTTTTAGTTTTTTCAACATCGCACGACCCAATTTTGTTTTAGGAAGCATACCGCGAGCTGCAAGTTTGAAAACTTTTTCTGGGTTAGTAGCCAAAAGTTCTGTAAATTTTTCACTTTTTACGTTACCGAAGTAACCTGTGTGACGGTGGTATGTTTTAGTAGCCGCTTTACCGCCACCATTGATAATCGCTTTTTCAGCGTTAATGATAACAACGAAGTCACCACAGTCGATATTTGGGGTAAAATAAGGTTTATCTTTACCACGAAGACGAGTAGCCACGTCAGTCATGATACGACCGAATGTTTTCCCTTCCGCATCGATCAAAACCCATTTACGTTCGATTTGCTCAGGTGAAGCAATTTTAGTAAATTTCATCTTGAGTCTCCTTTTAAAGTCTCTATAAATAGTGGCGAAATTCTACCTATATAAACTTATAATCTGCTGAAATTAAGTTTTTTATAAGCACTTCACCCATTCAATCCGATCTTCCAAGAGATAGCACACATAGGCGCTAACCTTTTCGTGGGTCGAAAAACGTATCGCCTCGGCATAGCGATTTACCTGTTCCGTATGTTTAACTTCCTCTTCGCGACCACTTTTGTAATCGATAATATTCCACCCGTTATTGCCTTTTACAAGCAAATCGATCACCCCGATATTCCCTTTATGGCGGATAATCTGCTCTTTGTAGCGAATCCCTTGACTCAACGCACGAAACTGCTCATCGTCTATCAAATGCATTACCCGCTTTTCGATCTCTTCCAATGCTCCCACATCGAGCACTGCTCCATAACGATTTCGCGTCGATTCAAGAGCCTGTTTTAAAGAACCAGATTCAAACTCCCCCATCATCTCTAATGTATAATGGAGTGCCAATCCAAACTGCACTGCCGCATAGTCGTGAGTTGATTCTTTTTCGGAACTCGGTTTTTCTTCCTGTTTACCAAAACTCAGCCCTTGAAAATAGAGTTTTTGGTACTCTTCCTGAGGCTGAATGCTGCGAGTTTTAATCTCCCAATTCCCCCACTGAACCGGGGTCAGTTCAAGCGGATCGAACCATGAGTTTTTCGTTTTGGTAATGACACTCAGTGATTCAACGGCACGGGTTAAAGCAACATAAAGAGCATTGAGTTGATCCTCGCTTGAGGCTCTTTTTTCCGCTTCAAGCGCTTCAGCATAATCTGGATCGAGGGCTTCACGCCCTTTGATGCGGTAATGCAGTCCGCGCAAAATTGCCCCATCATACTCATAGACTATCGCATCGGTATGACTCCGAGCCATTCCGAGACGATCCAGCACAATCACATGTTCAAACTCCAATCCCTTGGATTTATGAACCGTCATGATACGAATCCCTTTAAGGTCGCTTTGAGGCGAAGTGCTCTCCAATCTATCGATCTCGAATACCACCTCTTCAATATCGCGGTATCCTCGCAATGCTTCGATAAACATCAATGCACTTTTATCGGCAATACTGAAGCGTTGAACAAACGTGATTGCGGCACTCTGGAGCCTATCGACAGCCACCCGTTCTATCATCTGCCGCTCTACACCTAAGAGTGCGGCACAGTTGGCACGGTAAATCTCCTCGCCGAAATAACCGTACCGCAGATACTCGATGATAGCACGGATACTTCGCTGTGCCACTAGGCGTGCAGTCGTTTCGGTCACCACATCGTACCCATGCGCACTCAATACCTCTTCTACTACACTGCCGTCTTTGTTGGTCGCGGTCAAAATCGCGATCTCATCAGGAAGCGCCCCCTTTTCGATCAATAAAGCGACCCTCTCGCTCAGCGATTCAAGCAAATCATCGCTGCTCAGCACTTCGACATATCCCCCCTGTGAGCTTTGAGGACTTTGTTGAGGGATATACCCTTTGATTTTTCCCTCAAAGGCATGGTTCACAAAACTGACGATCTCACTGCGGGAGCGATAGTTCACCTTGAGCGGTTCGAGCTTCACATCAAACAGCTCCGCCACCTGATGAAACAGCGCACTCACCCCACCGCGAAACCGATAGATCGACTGCTTGACGTCCCCGACGAAAAAGAAGCTTCCCCCCTCATTCACCCCGACGCCCGATCGGATTTCTTCGATCAACGGACGGAGGATGTCGAACTGAATAACGCTCGTGTCCTGAAACTCATCGAGAAGAAGATGCTTGATACGTGAATCGAGCCGAAAATAGAGAAATTCGCTTTCCAGTTTTTCACGCAGCAGCGTATGAACATTCAGAGTTATATCGTCGAAACTCAGTTCATTGCTCTGCGTTGCCATACTTTGACGGCTTTTGATGTAGAGCTTGAGGATGGCAAACAGCTCTTTGAAATAGAGAATTTCGCGACGGCGCATCTGAGAAGCGACAGCACGCTGTATCTCGTGGAGCAATTCGTCCATTTGCGGCTCATACACTTTTTTGAAATCCCAATACTCCATACTCGGCTTCAAAAGCCATGTTTTCTCCAACAGTTCTTCGTAGTTCTGAAACTCCATCGTTTTTCGGGCACGATCACTCAGCGGTTTTGAGAGGACTAAAGCCGAGAGTTCACGGGCACATTCCATCGTGTATCCAATCGACTCCTCGGGTACACTCATCCCCTCGTAACGCTGTATATCAAGCTCTTTGTATTTTGAATAAAGCGTACTGAGGAGAGCGAATATATCGCCGAGCCGTTTGTCGCTCAAAATACTGAGATGTACCAGGGACTGTGTGGCACGGGATACCTCAACTTCATTCAAAAACCGCTCCAACAATGTGTTCTCATGGTGATTTTGGACGGTTTTAAAAGTGGGCATCAACCCCGCATTGAGGGCAAATTTTCGCAAAATTCGACCGAAAAATTTATCCAACGTCGAGATTTGAATGTCGGAACGGAGAAAACGGGAGAGGATTTTCGGTCGCTCACGCAAAATCTCCTCTTCACTCATCCCGCAAAGACGGGCAATTTGGGGGAGTTCGCCCCGACTCGGCAACTCTTCGAGAGTGAGGATGATCCGCTCCAGCATCTCATTTGCCGCTTTGTTGGTAAAGGTCAAGGCGACAATCGATGAGGGGTGCTCACCCATAAACAGCAAGCTCAGATATCGGACAACGAGGTTAAACGTCTTACCGCTCCCCGCACTCGCCTCATAGGCTAAAAACGGTTCAAATGCCACGCATCGCCTCCCGATTACACAGATAGGCGTAAGGACAATAGCGGCATCGGCTCAGTTCTTCGCACATCTCCCATTTCCATTGTTTTTGAGATGCCAAGTGGCGCAATATCTCCCGCAATTTTGCAATTTTTTCATCCAGATAGCGTTCAAACTTCAGCTCACCATTCCCCAAATCGTAGTAACCACATTTTCCTATCTCTCCCAGCTCCGAGGCGAGCAGCGCATAGACACTAAGCTGATAATCGACATCGCTCTCTTTGGGCTCTTTGTCGGTATCGGGAAAGTTACCGCTTTTGTAGTCGATCACTTCGAGTTTCCCCTCTTTTAGATCGATCCGATCGACCCTACCCGCAAGCTGTATCCCCTCAACCTCACGGGTTAGCTCTTTTTCGCGATACAACACCTTTGCTCCCGCCTCAAATCTGGCCACTTCATACTCATAAAATCTATCAAGTTTATCAATCCATAACCGCTTCATATGGCGTTCCAGTGGATCATCTTTTATTTGCTCTTTCCAGATGCCGGCGAGAGCTTCTTTAATTGCCGATGGTGTGGAATAGCTATTATTAAATGCATAGACTTTGTCCAAAGCGGCGTGTAGTTCATTCCCGATATCACGCTCTTCAGAGAGATCGCGTGGAAGTTCATGCTCTCGTATATGCTCAATGTAGCGATAATAAAATGAGCGCTTGCAGCTCAGAAACGTTTTGATCCCGCTGGCAGAAAGAAGGTGAGTGGTAAAATCGTACTCACCCTCTATCACCTCCACGCTCCGTTCGTGAAAGGATGGTGCAGGAAAGAGAACCTCTTCATATCGATACTGCGCACGCGTACTTTTAATTCCCAATTGCAATAAAAACCGTGACGGCACTGACTCGGCGTTTTGGACACATCCTATGGCCACTTTCTTGGCGCGGTTAAAAAGCATAGCGTAATAATGTTTTTGGAGCGATTCACGATCAGAGGCACTCGGCAATCCGGCGTATTGACGGGTCTGGGTATTCAAAAAGAGATCTTTTTCACTTTTATGCGGAACATACCCCTCATTGAAATCGATTACGATAACCCCGTCAAACGCCATCCCCCGTGTCTCCAACAGTCCCATGACCGTAACCTTTCCCCCTCGAACATCATCGATGCTACGCTGACGCAACCGGTTTATAAAGATTCGCAGCACTGCTCTAAATTCCATCAGTTCCAACGCATGAGACAGATGGGCAATATGTTGAATTTCATCGCGGATAATCTCTAGCGAGGTTTCATCGTCCTCTTCAAACAGCGCTACCATCTCGTCAAGATAACCAATCGTGAATTTTTGCGGATAATGGGCTTTAAACCACTCCAATGCCGTGCTGTTAATTTTTTTGACCCGCTCCGAGTTGAGAACGTTCATCTCATCTAAATAGAGGGTAATGCTCTCAATCTGTCGATAAAGGGGGCTGTTAGCAAATGGCTCTCCCATCGCAAAGTTAAAGTTCTCCTCGCTATCAAACACCCTCAGCATCTGCGCCGCATCTTCATCTGGGAGCACTACCGCTATCTTTTCGGGCGCTATCCCCTCACGAACAAATGCTTCCACCGAAGCTTTAATAAATCCTATCTGAGCGAGCCGTGTATGAAACACCTCACATGTAAGTCTCCCGTTTGCAGGAAGGGGCTTATCGAATAGGATACGAAGCTCACTCAGCGAGAGACGATACTCTCGCCCTTCTTTGAGTTCAAATCCCATCTCATGCAGCCGTTCCGTCATTTTTCGGTTGTACTGAGTGGTATTGTAATGCAAAACCACCTCCAAATGCTCTGCACACTCTCGCAAAAGGGCTATCTCATAGCGACTCAAATACCCCTCGACAATAATCGTAATGGTCTCGAAGTTACGCAAGAAGTCGTGCTGAATTACGGTATGCTCGGAGTTAAATATCCGATCCGCCCACCCCTCTCGCGTACATATCTCGCCATATCGTTCACGCAGCCGTCCCAATATGGCGATATGTTCCTCATATTCTCCGTACACATCAACCGATCGGAGGGTTTCAATACTCACCATTTCGCTGGATAGCTCTTCAAAAAAGCGGAAAAGATATTCGGAGTTTTGGATGAAACTAAAAAAGTTTCGCTCGATGTTGAGTGCCGCAAAAGCTGAAAAATCGCTCGCCTCATGCATTGCAAGAAGCCGCAAATCTTCATCAGGGACGATTTTCCCCACTGCGACGTAGGCACGGGAGAGAAATTCCCCCATGCTCATCATATGGGGTAAAAAACTCTCGGTCGATTCTGCGATTGCCTCACGAATACAGCGCGATGTTGGGTAAACGATACACTCTCTATGCATCAAAATTCCTATCTTTTTTATATCGTAACGTATAGGGGAAAAAATTGTAAAAATATAACATTATGAAAAATATTGTAGGGCATTTCCCCTGAGGGGGAAAGCAAGTGAAAAGAATTAAAACTCGAAGGTATTAGGATTGCGAGTATCGGCTTTGAGATTATAGTAACGCTGATCGCTTCCGACACTTACTTTTGCCATAATATCCCATCGTCCCGCTTTAGGAAGATCAACCGGAGCAAAGGTATATTTTCCCTCTACAACCGTAGGATTGGAGAGATTGATATCGTGTTTGTTTTCATCAGGACGGGTAAGAATCACTTCAAAAGTTCCGTTATTAATCGCTTGTCCTGCTTTATCGGTAAGACTATACTCGATAACCGTCCCTTTGTCAGAAATCTGAGGCGTCACCAAAGCAATAGTATATTTTTTATCAAACGCAATTTTAGCAGCAATGATATCGTTTACGTTTGCATCATACAAATGATAATTTTGCATTCCGTACTCAGACATTTCAACAGGATTGTTTAGTGCAACTTTGATTGTCCACACACAAGCACCGATAATTCCCACTATCGAAAGTGCAATAATTATCGGCCATTTTGTTCCTGGGTTTTTAAACATTCTCAGGTTCCTTTTTTTTGCGAAAATATCTTCCTCGGACATAAATAATTACTGCCCAAATAATAATACCGTAAAAAATAACACGGAGAATATCGATAAAATTTTTACTTCCGCTACCGGCAGACGAACTTAAGGTTACGTTGTGATGAGCGGCGATTTGTTCGGCGACATCGCTGTAACCGTTGAACATCGCAACCGAGTATTTGGAGATGATATCATCTCCTTTGGCACGCTCCGCCAAAATCGGCAGAATCGTACCTCCTCGGTTGCTGATGAGTTCAGATGCCTCATCAAAACTGCGGGCAAACATGATGGCACTCACGACTGACCCCATAAAGGTAGCGTTGGGACTCAGCACTTGCGCTTTGTTAAAATGCTCATATAAAGAGACGGGACGGGCTAAAATATCCACTTTTTGTTTCAGCTCGATAAAGGTCATGATTACCGCTGGCTCTTTCAGTTCGTAGGCAAGCTTTTTTTCAAAATCAGCAATGGTTTGGTTTTCGTCCAAATCTCGTACCATTACGAGATAAAGTGATACCCCAGTTTTGGCTTTGAGTTCAGCACCGATTGCGTTGATTTGTTCTTCGAACTGAGGATTTTTGACAACATCGTCTTTATATAAATATTCAGCATGGAGAGTTGAAAAGAATACGAGGGTGAGGATGAGGGCCGCTAGCCCTCGTGAGAGTAACAAACGCTACCCTTATCCGACGAATAGGTGATTCGGTGTTACAACCGCCCACAACGTTACCGCTGCAGAGATCACCAAAGTGATTGTGATGAGTTTATCCATGATACTTGCCATCTTAAAACTCCTTATTGTACGTTGACCCGATGAGCAGCATTATCGGTGCTGATCATCTTGATCTCTTTTTCGTTTTCGACTTGATAAAACTTACCAGCATTACCTTGTTGTACGCCCAATCCCCACACAGTCAAACCTGCGAGGATAGAGAGGAGCAATACTGTTGCGATCAACATTCCGGTGATCCCATCCAATGAAAAAACACTACGATTTTCCATCTATCTCTCCTTATTTGCTAAGGCTGGTGACATAAGCACCAAGCGCTTTAACTTGTGTTTCAGTCAAGTTGTTGAATGCAGGCATAGCACCAATAGAACCTTTTTTACCATGTTTAAGAACATTAGCAACCAAAGTCGGATTGAACTCAGCAATGCTTGGTCCTACCATATCGATACCTTTACCATCTGGTCCGTGACATGCGGCACATGTACCAGCGAATACATCAGCACCTGCTGTACCTTTCATTCCACCCGCAACGTATTTAGCAACCGCATCGATCTCTGCATCAGTGATCAACGCACCAGTATTAGCGTTCATCAAACCGTTACGATCCGGCATCGGCATCTCCATACCGAGAAGTTGGTTGTTAGAACCGTTATTGATAACATGTTTAACCGTTGCTTCTTCCAAACGTACGTTTAGATTAGCCGCTTTACCTTCGATACCATCCGCTTGCAAACCGTGACACGGTGCACATTGAACGATAAATACTGACTCACCCATAGCGGTAAGGGTAGCGTCGTCCATATTAGCATGTTCCGCTTCGAATTTCGCATCATGCGCCGCTACTTCTTCGTTATATTCACCGATTTGTGAATACGCATTGGTTGGATATCCCGCAAGGAAATACCAAATTGCCCAAATGTTGAGCCCTAGGAAAATAACCGCCCATCCGAAAGGAAGTTCGTTTTTATATTCTCCAATTCCATCCCAGTTCTCATCCGCCAATTTACCGCCAGCGCGATCATTTTGCATTTGACGAACGTATTTTGTTACAACAAATGTTGTTACGATAACGAGAACTACTGCACCTAGTACTGCAAGTTTGTTAACCCAGTCACCTTCACCGCCCATACCGCCGGCCATACCGACAGCGAGGTAAGTGAAGCCAAGCATAGCAATCGTTACTACTATAGCAGCAAGTACTGTCTTATTCATTTATGCCTCCTACTTTTTTATCATCGTTATTTGAGATTTTTTCGATCGGTTGATCTCCAATCTCATCGTGAAGCGCGATATTTCCGTACTTTTCATAATCGCGCTTCCCTTTCCACTGAGAGCTGTAGAGGTGGTATATGTACGCATACAATACCACAACCAAGAACCCTGTAAAGAAAAAATAAGCATACGCTTGAATCGTACCGATATCCACGCTTAACCCTTTATTTCAAACTATTCAAATATGCGATAAGAGCAACGATTTCAGGAACTTGACCTGCCGCTACAGCATCTTTTACGTCTTGATCTTTCATATCTGCCGCAATCGCTTTAGCTTCTTCAAGAGCTGCTGCTTTTGCTTCGTCCACAGTTGCTGCCAAAGCTACAGTTGCTTTTGACCCGTCTGCCATTGGAATTTCTGCATTGTATGGAACACCGAATACTTTGTTAACGGTTACTTGTTCAGCATACGCTGTATCGAGATCCGCAGTATTTTTGAACATCCAGCGATATGCCGGCATGATAGAACCTGGAACAACAGCTGCAGGATCTTTCATGTGGTTTTCATGCCAATCCGTTGTACGGTAGTTTCCTACACGCATCAAATCCGGACCGGTGCGTTTTGAACCCCAAAGAAATGGACGATCGTATGCGTATTCACCGCTCAAAGAGTAGTGACCGTAACGGTCAGTTTCTGATTTAAACGGACGAATCAATTGTGAGTGACATGCATTACAACTATTTTTGATGTAAACATGACGACCTGCAAGTTCCAACGTGCTGTAAGGTTTAGTCCCTACAACCGGTTGAGACGCTTGCGCGAAGTTTGGCAAAATCTCGATAAGCCCCGCGAACGCGATGGTAACGAAAACCGCTACCGCGAAAAAGAACGGGTGTTTTTCTAACCAGTGAAACATTTTTTCCCCTCCTTATTAAGCGCCCATCGGCGATGCGTTTTGAAGTTCACTCTCTTCAACACGGCGAGAGCTTGTCATTGTTTTGTACATGTTGTACGCGAACAAGAACATACCGACTAGGTACAATGTACCACCAACTGCACGGATTGTATAGTATGGGTGCAATACGGTTACAGTATCGATGAATGAGTAAGCAAGGTTACCGAACTCATCATGCGCACGCCACATCATACCTTGTGTGATACCTGCGATCCACATAGATGTGAAGTACAAAACAACACCGAGAGTTTGAATCCAGAATTGTGTGTTCATCAACGATTTAGAGTAAATCTCACGTTTGAATACACGTGGAGCCATATGGAACAATGCCGCCATAATCATGAACGCAACCCATCCAAGAACACCATCATGTACGTGACCGACGATCCAGTCTGTAAAGTGAGCCAATGCATTGACCGATTTGATCGCTTGGATCGGACCTTCAAGTGTAGAGAACATATAGAATGTAGAAGCCAAGATCATGAATTTGATCAATGGGCTAGATGCTACTTGTTGCCATTCACCCTTCATGGTCAAAAGCATGTTGATCGCAGAACCCCATGATGGAAGAATCAATACAACCGAGAATACAGAACCCATAGTTTGCATCCAATCCGGTACAGTAGAGTAAACCAAGTGGTGTCCGCCTGCCCAGAGGTAAACAAACATCAATCCCCAGAACGCAAGAAGAGACAATTTATACGAATAAACCGCTTGTCCTGACTCTTTTGGAAGGAAGTAGTAGATCATCGCTACGATAGGTACAGTAAATCCGAACGCAACCGCATTATGTCCATACCACCATTGTACCAACGCATCATTTGTACCTGAGTACATTGAAACAGAGTGATACCATGCACCGATTCCGCCAGAAGCAAAATAGGTTGGAATTTCCATGTTGTTGAAAAGATACAACATTGCGATACCCAAGAAAGTAGCGATGTAATACCAAATAGAGATGTAGAGTGATTTTTCACGGCGGATACCGATCAAACCGAAAATTGACATACCCCAAATAACCCATACCGCTACAACTGCGATATCGATCGGCCATTCAAACTCTGCATACTCTTTTGACGTAGTAATACCGAGCAACAACGAACCAACAACTGCAACAACTACCAATAGATAAAGTGCAAAGTGCAATTTACCAAGAGCCATCAACAGTTTTGATTCTGCCATTGACACTTTCAATACACGTTGACCTACATAGTACCATGTAGCCCAAATACCGCTAAGGGTAAATCCGAAGATTACCGCATCGGTGTGTAACGGACGAAGACGACTAAAGTTTGTATATTCAGCCAATCCTTCACCCAGCACTGTATTTACAGCTGGGAAAGCCATTTCCCACGCCAAAATAACGCCGACAAGCATCCCGACGATACCGAGTAACACAGTTGTAAGCATAAACATCTTAGCGACTGTGTAATCATACTCCAATGGACGATTATCCATATACGACCTCCTTAAAGATTCAAAGCATAAGAGCCTATTAGGGCACCTCTAAGAGCTAAAATTACTAACTCTTAAAGATGCCCTTAACACTTTTGTAACAAAAGTAGGCTATTAGACACTCTAATAATAGCAACCGGAGTATTTAAGAAATCTTAAATTTTTAAATATTTTTAACACTTTTGTAACAAATGGATATTTTTAAGCTTAGAAAAAGAAATGAGGGAAAAAAAGTAACATAATAAAGAGTTTACTCATCATTCGAGGTCATAGAGACCTCAAATAGCTGATTAACGTTGAATCAATTGAAGAAAATCGGTGAAAATAGTACGAGATTCTTTCGGTCCCGGACTTGACTCAGGGTGGTGCTGAACTGAAAATACCGGTCCTGTTTTGTATCGTAGCCCTTCGATCGTGTTATCGAAGAGATTGACATGGGTGACATCGGCAATCTCGCGCACCGATTCAGGAACGTTATAGTTATGGTTTTGTGCCGTAATCTCTACCATCCCCGTTGTCATGTTTTTGACCGGATGATTTCCACCGTGGTGACCGAATTTGAGCTTGTGCGTGTCATAACCGTGTGCGATGGAGAGGAGTTGATGCCCCAAACAGATACCGCAGAGGGGTACTTTTTTCGCAATTAGTTTTTTGATCTCCACTTGCTCTTGTTTGAGTACCAGCGGATCTCCCGGACCGTTTGAGAGGAAAACACCGTCAATTTCGCCCGCTTCATACCGTGCAATCAATTCATCACCGTTAAAAGTGTTCGGCAACACTTCAACCTCAAATCCCACTTCGGTGAGTTCATTAAGGATATTGCGTTTTACCCCAAAGTCGATTGCCGCCAAACGGGCTTTTGGTGCAGGTGCTTCGTTATAGCGGAAATGAAACGGATCATAAACACCGTCACGGTGTTTGTAAGAGGTTTTGGTGCTGACCTCTTCGATATAGTTCACCTCTTCGATACGGGGAGCGCTCTCAAGCATTTTTTTGAGCTCTTCTTTGTCCGACACCTGTGTCGAAGCAATCATCATCATCGCCCCCTCAGTTCGGAGCATTTTGGTCAAATAGCGGGTATCGATTTCACAAATCCCCATCGTAGAGTTTTTCTCCAAAAAGGTATGAAGCGCTTCTTGGGAACGGAAGTTAGAGGGGACACTTTGGTATTGACGGACAATAATCCCTTTGCAGTGTGCTTTAGTGCTCTCCATATCTTCATCGTTTACACCGACGTTCCCAATTTCGGGCATCGTAAAGGTGACAAATTGCCCCGCATAGGATGGATCGGTAATAATCTCCTGATACCCGCTCATAGAGGTATTGAAAACGATTTCACCAACCGCTGTAGTATCGGCGCCGAAACTTTTGGCACTTAGGAATGTGCCGTTTTCTAGATATATCCACGCATCACGTAACATTATGCCATCCCCCGTCGTACTAATTCGTCTTTGTAAAGTTTTTCATATACAATCTCATACTCATCCGTCCCCGGAATAAGATTACGTTTGTAACTTTTGATTTTTTGGAATACCGCTGACTCAATCTCGCTCGAATCGGCAATCGATTTGGTCATCGCATCGTATATGATATTTTTGATACGGTTTTCACTCACGTCGTAATTGATCAAATCTTCTTCATAAAGGGCATCAAGGATTTGGTGTGCAATATCCGAGTAACGGTCTTCATACGATAGGACAACCCCAAACTCCGGAGCCAATTTTTTCTTGATCATAAAGAAAAGCTGACGCTCATCGGCAAGATAGAAATCGATTTGTTCTTCGTTGGCATTGACAATCTCTTTGACTTTCTCTTCCAAAGCGATCTCTTTTTTGATGTTGGCGGCCAAGATCGTCTCAGCCTCTTTGGCTGTACTTTCCAGCCCTTTGGTCATGGTGACCAATCCGCTGCGGCTTAGATCGACAGCAATTCGCGTCGCGATATGGGGTACGTGTGTCAGTGAAACCTTCATTGCCAGCCCTGAGTGAAATTTTTTGCATTTTAGCCTAAAATACCTCTCAAATCGCTTAGGTGGATGGATCGTTATTTGGTAGGTTCAGGTATCTCTTTAAGCTTTGCCGTGATTTCAGACCCTTTTTTAGGATCCATTTTCCCCAAAATCTGCCCGACTGCTTTGGAATTTAGGGTGCTCAAAATCGCGGCTCCCTCGCTCGGAGCCATTTGTGAGAGGATATTGGCGGCGGCAGCCGGTTTCATTTTGGCAAACGTTTGAGAAACTTTATCGGCTTTGAGCTGCTTGATCTCATCGAGCACTTTTTTATTCTCTTCCAACATTTTTTTAACCGATGCCTCTTTGGCTTTGATCTCCGCTAACTTTTGATCGACCTTGACATCTTTTCCTTTGACCATAGCCTCTTTTTTTCGTAACAAATCTTCGGTTGCCCGCTTCAAAGAGTCTAAAGCCTGTTTCTGTTCGTCTATCCGTTCCAGCTCTACTAAAAGCTCATTTTTGCGATCTTCGAAAATCTTCGTACACTCATACGATTTAGTCGCAGGTGCACCATAAAGGAGAAGTGCACTCGTCCAAAAAATTCCTACAATCTTTTTCATGCCGTCTCTCTTTTAAAGGTCATCGTTCCAATCTCATCCAAAAACTTCGCCTCTTGTACTTTCAAATGTTTGAGTTTTTCATTCATCTCTTGAACTTCAAGGTATTTAAACTTCTCATAATCGATCATCGCCGCTTTAAATCGCTCTCTCATAAGAGACTGCTGCTGTTGTGCTTTCTCCAACTCTTGTTGTGCTGTTTCAATACTCTGGTGCTGTGCATGAATCATCGCTGCGGCTTGGGTAAATTCTCCGACAGATCCTTTGGTAGGCAATCCCATATGCGAAAGCGCTTCGTAGGCTTGGTTCAGTTTGTCGGAGGCGGAAGAGAGGGCATTATTGGCGCCTATAAGGGCACGTTCGGCACTGTCCAAACTCTTCTTTTTGAGTTTGACCAAAGGCTCGTAACGCGATTTGCTCATAAACGCTCCTTGATGCAGAAATTAAAGGATTATCGTGTCATTTCGATCCGGTGATGTTGAAATCATACCGATTTTTGTTTGAGTCAACTCTTCGAGTGCGCGAAGGTACTCTTGCGCCGTTGAGGGAAGATCTTCAAAACGGCGTACTCCCTCAGTTTTATCCCATCCGGCAAATGTTTTATACACCGGTTTGACATTTTCGAGATCAAGCGGCAAATAATCGATCACTTCGCCGTTAATTTCATAACCGACACACACTTGAATCTCATCGAAGCCGTCAAGAACGTCGAGTTTCATAATGGAGAGGTCATCACATCCGTTTAAACGGCTCGCATAACGGCACGCTACCGCGTCAAACCATCCGCAGCGACGCGGGCGACCCGTCGTCGTACCAAACTCATGTCCCGCTTTGCGCAAACGTTCACCGATCTCTCCATGATCTTCGGTTGGGAAAGGGCCGTTTCCGACACGGGTACAGTAGGCTTTGACAATTCCCGTCACTTTGCCAATATCTTTGGGATTGACCCCTAAACCGGTACATGCTCCCGCAGAAATGGTTGAAGAACTGGTAACGTACGGATAGGTTCCGTGATCAATGTCGAGCATCGTCCCCTGTGCACCCTCAAGAAGGATTTTTTGCCCTTCATCCATCAATTTCCACGCCATTTGGGTCGTATTGGCCAAGAACGGCACCAACGCTTCTGCGAATGTGTTTAATTCATTTGTCAACTCTTCGCGGCTTGGAAGTTTGATATCCAACGCTTGGAAGATAGCGCTGTTTTGCTCGAAATACTCCATAACACGGTTGGTAAGGGTTGCAACATCACGGAGTTCTCCGAGACGAAATCCCGCACGGGCGATTTTTTCACTGTAAGCAGGTCCGATACCGCGACCCGTCGTACCGATCGCTTTTTCACCGCGAAGTTTCTCTTTGGCTTGGTCGATCAACGTGTGAAACGTCAAAATCATATGTGCCGACTCAGAGACGAACAAACGTCCGAGAAGATTATCAAACTGTTTCATCTCTTTGATAAGGGCTTCAGGAGAGACGACAACACCGTTACCGATAATATTGATCGCTTTAGGGTTCAAAATCCCTGATGGGATCAAGTGAAGCGCATGAGTTTTACCATCAACGACGATGGTATGACCTGCATTGTGTCCCCCCTGATAACGGGCAACACAATCGTATTTTTGCGCGAGCAAGTCAACGATTTTCCCTTTTCCTTCGTCACCCCACTGGATACCGACAATCAAATCTGCTTTCATAAACAATCCTATCTTTTATTGGTGTAATGCGTCAATCAACGCATCGGTGTAAATCGCAAAACCGACCGAAACGGTCTCGTCGCTTTTGTAACGTCCGCCCATCGCGTACACTTCGTTAGCCTCAATCACACGAAAAAAAAGCTCATCATAATAGAGCATTTTAGCGTAATATAGGGGTGCAATAACTACATTAGGATATTCCAACCCTTCGCATAGTTCTTTGATTTTGAGCAGTTCCGGTTTAATCGCATCGGGGACGATAGCGGCAACGGCATCGATTTCTTCGGCGTGCTGCATATAGACCAAACGTGTTAACCACTCGATTTTGAGAGACAACATTTTTTCAATGTTCACATGACGAAAATCATCCAAATTCAAATCCAACATCTCCGAGAGGATACGGGGGATATTGATGTTTGAGATTTGGAGTAACGGTGAAATCTTCAACTCATTCAAAATTCGTGTTGCTTGGGTCAGTGCGACAGAGAGATTCGCCTCATCGATGATCTCGACACCGATTTGGTACTGCTCATCAGCAGGATAACGGTAGACCGGCTGGATATAGAACCATTTTTTATGTTCCGTATTGCCGCCGAGGCGTTTGTTGACAATTCGAACCACGTCGATCGTCGAATCGGCACGGAGACTGATCGGATGATTTTCACTATCGTTGACACGAATCAATTCACGTTGATCGCATACGCTCATGTGCTGGTGATAGGAGAAAAGCGGGGTAATAATCTCTTCGAATCCAGCCTCGCTTAATAGCGTACTCGCTTTGGCCTCGATAAGTCGCTTCGTTTTCGCCGCTCCGGCAAAATAGAGCTTTGAACCCTCGGGGATTTCGTGTTCAAATACCATAGGATTACAATCCAAAATAGACGGTATTGAACACACGGTTCGCGGTTCCGTCATACGTTCTACGACCCATTTTATCGAGTGCTAGCTCTACCGCATTCACCGCCCAACACGCTTCGTACGGAGCGATAAGTCCCATGTGGTTGATACGGAAAATCGAATCTTTGATATGGTCTTGTCCGCCGGCGACGTTCACATCGAACGCTTTGAGGGTTGAGCGTATCTTTTTCGCTTCGTCGTCCCCTACCGTCGTCATCGAATCGGCAGGTTTGGTCGGGTAGAGAGAAAGACCGATCGCGATCATCGCTTCGCGGGTCGCTTGCGCACGGCGCGCCGTATCGGCGTAGAGTTTATCGAGTCCCCCCTCCGCTTTGATGCGGTTCAAAATTGACTCTAACCCGATAGTAAGAGTTGTTGCAGCTGTCCATGCGGTCGTATTTTTGCGCTGATTTTTGATCTCAGTGGCGAGGTTAAAATAATACCCTTTTCCGCTTCCGATTTTCTCAACCGCCGCATTGGAGAGACCCATAATCGCAAGCCCCGGAGGGAGCATCAACGCTTTTTGGCTACCTGAAATCAAACAGTCGATATTCGTTACATCAATCTTTTCAACACCAACCGCCGTGATACCATCCGCAATCACCATGATGGCTGGATTGTGCGCTTTGACGGCACGTGCAATCGCTTCAACACTGTGACGAAGACCGCCCGCACTTTCGCAGATTTGGATCGCGATCGCATCGACATCCGGGTTTGCGTTTAGTGCCGCTTGTACCTCTTCAACACTCGCCGGAGTATCCCATTCGTGCTTGATCTCCACATTGGCAATCCCGTGAGCCACAGCGATTTTACCGAAACGCTCACCGAATTTTCCCGAATTGATCGAGAGAAGTTTGGAATGGGCAAGATTGATCACTGCCCCTTCCATCGCACCCGTTCCCGATGAAGCAAGCATCAATACCTCATCAGTGCCAAGAAGTTCAAACAAGAGTGCACGAGTGCGCTCAAAAATTGCTTCAAATTCCGGTGTACGGTGATGGAGTGTCTCTCCTGCCATCGCAACACGGGCAGATTCAGGTACGGGGGTAGGACCGGGGGTAAAAAGTAACATTCAAAAATTCCTTGAGGGAAAGTGTCATAAATCCGCGCATTTTACCCTAGTTGAGGTTAGGGGAGGTTTAAGGGGTAAAGCTATGGTACAATTGCGCACAAAAAAGAGCTTTTTATGACATTATTCGACGCATTGATCCTCGGTGCCCTCGAAGGGGTTACCGAATTTCTCCCCATCTCCTCTACTGGGCACCTTATCCTCGCTTCCCATATCCTTGGACTCGAACAAACTGCCGCCCATAAAGCGTTTGAAGTCTCGATTCAACTGGGGAGTATCCTCGCCGTTTTGTTTCTCTACACCCAACGTCTCTTGCAAGACAAAATGTTGTGGCTTAAAATTGCTATCGCTTTTCTCCCTGCCGGAGCACTCGGATTTTTATTTTACAAACAGATCAAAGCCCTTTTCGGAGTCGAGACCGTGAGCATTATGCTGATCGCCGGAGGGATAGTGTTTCTCATTTTCGAGTATCTTCGCCGCGATAAACCGATTGATGCGGGAAAAGATCTTCGTGATCTCAACTTTAAAGAGGCCTTCACTATCGGGGTATTTCAAAGCCTCTCAATGATCCCCGGAACCAGTAGATCGGGTGCCACCCTCATCGGTGGATTGATGATGGGATTGAACCGTAAAAGCGCGGCGGAGTTTTCATTTCTCCTCGCCATCCCCACAATGATCATCGCTACCGCGTACGATCTGCTCAAACACCGCAGTGAAATGGTGGTAGATGATTATTTCATGCTCTCGGTAGCGTTTGTCACGGCATTCATTTTCGCCCTTGCAACGGTCAAACTCTTCGTCGCATTCGTCAGCCGCCATACCTTTGTCCCATTTGGGATTTACCGCATTATCGTTGGGATTATTTTCTTCTATTTTGTTGCTTCGATTCCGGCGTGAGAACGTAAAAACTTGATCTGATCAATCAAAATCTTCGCCAGCTCCAACGCTTTGGAACGGTGAGACAACCCTTTTTTCACATCATTGGGTAATTCACCCAACGTTTGCGTGTATCCGCTCGGGATAAAAATCGGATCGTATCCAAAACCGTTCTCTCCACGTAATTCCGTGATAACATCCCCGTGCATCCATCCGTGCACACAACTTTCCCCTTCCCGTGAGACAATCGCAATCGCCGCCGTATAGTGGGCGGGTGAGGTTTGTAGATTTTTTTCTTTTAATGACTCTACCAGTTTAAGCAAATTATCCCGATCGCTTGCATCCTCTCCGCCATAACGGGCACTGTAAATCCCAGGAGCACCGTCTAGCGCATCGACACTGATACCGCTGTCATCGGCAACCACAATCGCTTCGCTGTCTCCCAAAGCATCGTAGACCGCACGCGCTTTGATCAACGCATTAGCTTTGAATGTATCGCCATCTTCAACGATCTCAAACCCCTCCATCAAATCGGTATAGTGAAATACCTCTCGATCGTGCAATAGTTCGATTATCTCCCGAACTTTCCCTTTGTTTGATGTTGCCAAAACGATTTTCATTGTTATCCTTAGACTAGACTTAGCAATATTTCTTCAACTATCCGTCTCATATACAGATGTACTATAATGACGAAAATTTTAGCTCATTTAAGGTGACAAGGTGTTTAAAACGGTTCTCCCCCTCTCCGCAATTTTATCGTTACGTTTTTTCGGTCTTTTTCTCGTCCTCCCCGTCCTCTCTGCCTATGCGTTGAATCTTGAAGGTGCCACCCCTTTTCTGATCGGGGTTATCGTCGGAGGATATGCTCTTACGCAAGCTATTTTTCAAGTACCTTTCGGGACGATGAGCGATAAAATCGGGCGCAAACCAACCCTTCTTATCGGTCTTGTGATCTTTTTGGTCGGATCGATCATCTGTGCGGTGAGCACCGATATTTATACGTTGATGGCTGGACGATTTTTACAAGGAGCCGGAGCTATCGGTGCCGTGATTCCCGCGATGATCAGCGATTTAGTCACCGAGGAATCACGCGGTAAAGCGATGGCGTTAATGGGAGGGACGATTGCGATCAGTTTCGCCGCCGCTATGGCTCTTGGACCCGTTATCGCAGCGCAAGCGGGATTTTCGTCTCTGTTTTGGATTACTGCGGCACTTGCAATCGTGTCGATGATTATCCTCTTTACCAAAGTCCCTACCCCTCCGCGTATCCGTCATATCTACCATTCTAAAACAACGACACGCGACATCCTCAGCGATAAAAATCTCCTCAATATGATTATCATCAACGGGATGCAAAAAGGGCTTATGACGGTAGCGTTTGTTCTTATTCCGATTCTTTTGACGCAAGTCGGGTATGGATTTGAGTGGGACAAAGCCGATTTATGGAAAGTGTACCTCCCTGCCCTCCTCGCGGGACTGGTTGCTATGGGACCCGCTGCCGTCTTCGGAGAAAAGCACAACAAACCGCGAGAGATTTTTCTCCTCTCAATCGTCCTCTTTATCGTCTCGTTTACTCTGATGGGATTCGCGACGCGGGGATGGGAGTTTATCGTCGGAGTAATCGCGTTTTTCATCGCCTTTAACATGATGGAGCCGCTCGTTCAATCGATGATCTCCAAATTCGCCAAAGTGCATCAAAAAGGGGCGGCTCTGGGGATTGCCAACGGATTTGCCTATTTTATGACCTTTATCGGCGGCGCGGTTGCGGGATTGGCACTTCAGTACGGCGGACGAGAAATCTTTAGCATAATATTGATTGTAGTCTCTACTTTATGGTTGCTTTGGACCTTTAAAATGTCCAATCCGCACCGCTATTCACACCTCTATCTTCCAACGGATCATGTTGATATGGAGAAACTGAATAACTTGGAGCACGAACATGTTGCAGAGTGGTATATCAATGAAACAGAGAATATCGTAGCAGTAAAATATCGTAAAGATAAAGTTGAGGAAGAAGAAATAAAATCGAAGATTGTAAAATAATCTTCGTTCGCCCTGAGCGTGTCGAAGGGTGAATGTTCATGGTTCGACAAAACAAGGGTACCGCTCGCGAAGCGATGTTTCCATGAGCTCACCACGAACGGAAAAGATTACAACTTAATAACGCGAACCAATGTCCCCGCTTCCAAATCTCCATCCTCTTCACCGCAGATCATGAGTCCGGCATTTCCAAGCAAATTGGTCAAAATCGCGGAGCTTCCCGTCTTTTTCCCCTCAAAATCGACCCAATAGCGCCCCTCTTCAAAGCTCAGGTTACATGCCGTAAATTCGCTTTTGTTGGAGCGTTTCGCAAACGGCACTTTGAGGGTCGCTTCGATCACTTCATAAGGGTTTTCAATCCCCATCATCCGCGCCATTAGCGGCGCTGCGTAAAGGATAAAGGTAACGGTAGAGGAGTAAGCGAATCCCGGTAAAGAGACGATAAATTTATCACTTCGCTGAGCCACCATCACATGCTGACCCGGTTTGATGTTGACCCCTTTAAAAATCACTTCGGCACCGAGGCGCGGAACGATGTGTTTGACGAAGTCATAATCTCCGACACTCACCCCACCCGTACTCACCACGATATCGCATGAACTGATCGCTTCTTCAAATCGTTCCATGATAGCGTGTTTATCATCTCCGACAATCCCCATCTGAACGCTCTCGCCACCGAGCTGATCGACAAGCGCTTGGAGAGTGTAGCTGTTGGAGCTTCGGATCTGTCCCGCATGACGAGATTCCTCACCAATATCGAGGATCTCGCTTCCGGTCGCGATGATCGCGACTCGCGGGCGTTGAGAAACACGAACCATGACTCGGTTGATCCCCGCCAATACGCCGATCTCGGCAAAGCCGATTTTTGTCCCTTTTGGGATCAGTACTTCACCTTTACGATAGCTCTCTCCAACCGGACGGACGGCAAAACCATGCGGAACCGGTTTTTCAATCAGAATGGATGAACCCTCGACACGGACATTTTCGATCGGGATAAGGGTATCAGCTCCCTTAGGCATGAGTGAGCCGGTAAAGGTCTTGATACATGCCCCGCTCATCACGCCGCCGATTTCATCGGCTCCTGCAGGGTTATCCCCCAAAATATCAAACGTATCATAATTTTCCAAATCATGGTGTGCAATCGCATATCCATCCATTGCCGATGTCGGATGAGTAGGATAATCGCCATCAGCAATAATATCCTCCGCCAAAACACGTCCCAATGCTGAGGAGAGAAAAATTCGCTCATTGCGTAAGTTGCCGATGCTGAGAAGGCTAATCATATTCTGTGACGTCTCATAAGAGATCATTGATTTCCTCCCAAAATTCCTGCCCCTTGAATCGCGGTTGAACGATCTGCCGCATAAAGGCGCTCACCGTTTTTCAGATCGTATTTCCATATCGGTGCGGAAGCTTTGAAATCCTCGACAAACTGCTCAATTGTCTCTAACGCGACGCGACGCTTCGGTGAAAATACCGCCGCAATATAGGAGCTTTCATGAACCAATACATCCCCTCGGCTGTGGGCCATTTTGAGTTTCGCCCCCAACGCTTCGGCTTTTGCTTGCCAAGCGTCAAACCAACCCGACAAAATGGGCTCATACACGTCGAAACTGAGCCCCTCGATACCGTCTTCTTCGCGTACTGTACCGATAAAAGGGATATAGGCACCGTAGTTATACTGTGATTCTTCCGCATACCAGCGGGTGATGATTTCAGGGACGTTTAAAGCCCCATCATACAGCTCTAATGTATTCATCCGCCGCACACCGGAGGAAGAAGCGAGACTTTGTCTCCGTCTTTCAGAGGCGTATCAAGTGTCGATACCAGCGTGTCATTGACTGCTACCGCGCAGTTTTCGAGCCACTGTGCCATTTCGCTGTCTTTTTTCAAAGCCTCAGCAACATCATGTAACGATGCCGCCTCCAATGAGAGGGGAGCCTTTTGGATCGGTCCTAAAAATTCGATTGTCACCATAATTATTTCTCTTTTAGGTAGTTAAAGTGGATAAATTATAGCGAATGAGAACTAACAGTCCCTTGTCAGGGATCAATTAGTATAATGGGATTTATTTTTATGAGGAAACAGTTTGATTTTCGGAAAAATTGATTTTATAAACCTTTTGCCGTTTCACGTTTTCATCAAACGTTACGCCCGAACTACCCGTTTTCATCAAAGCCTCCATTACCACAAGGGGGTTCCCTCGGCGCTCAATCGTGAGTTTGCCATGCGGCGGATCGATGCGGCGTTCATCTCCAGCATCACCGCCAAAAACTGCCGCCACTTTGGAGTCGGGATCGTCGCACAGCATGAAGTACTCAGTGTCCTCTCACTTCCCAATGCCGACAAAGCCGATGCAGATTCGGCAACTTCCAATCTCTTAGCTCAGATTTTAGACGTTCACGGAGAGGTGCTGATCGGGGACAAAGCGCTCCGTTACTATTACACCGGCGGTGAGCATACTGATTTGGGAGGGCTTTGGCATGAGCAAACAAAACTGCCGTTTGTCTTTGCCCTCCTCTGCACCCATCACCACAGCGATGAACTGCGCCGTCTTAGCCGTGCATTTGTTTCCAAAAAGGTGAAAATTCCCTACTACATATTGATGGAAGCATCCCGAAAAAGCAATCTTAGCCCTGCGCAAATTACCCATTATCTGCAATTTATCAGCTATAAAGTGGGGATAAAAGAGGAGAGAGGGTATAAACGGTTTGTGGAAGAGGCGAAAAAGAGGGGGTTAAATCCCTCCCTTTCAAAAATTCGATATTGATCTCAAATTCTCCCGCATTTGAGAGATGCGGGTAGCTTTAGGGGGTTGTAGGGACATTTGTCCCTGCCACTTTGCGGGCTTTGCCCGAAAAGTGTATAGCATCAATTAGATACTTAACAGTGCTTCTATCCGCGCGAGTGTCTCCTCGCGTCCGATAATCGCCATCACGGTATCCAGACCCGGTCCAGAGAGTTTCCCCATCAATGCGATACGAAGCGGTTGCCCTATTTTTCCAAATCCGATTTCGAGTTTTGCAACTACCTCTTCCATTACATGGTGATAATCGCTCGGCAAGTGAAGTTCGGAAGCAGTGCGCAATGCTTCGGCAAAGGTATTAAGAATCATTGGTGATTCTTCTTTGTACCCTTTTTTGAGTGCCGTTTCATCAAATCCTGCCGGTCGCACTAAAATTTCATTGATCTGAGCGGCCATTTCGACGAGGGTTTTAGAACGCTCTTTGAGAGCATCGAGCAAGATTTCTCGCTTGTCATGGCTGACCAGCATCACCCCGTGAAATTCGAGCAGTTCACATAGCTTGTCGTTCGGGGTATTTTTGATATAGTGGGCATTGAGCCAATCGAGTTTTTCAACGTTATAGACCGATGCAGAGCGGTTGATGTCGTTTGGATCGAAAAGATCCAACATCTCTTTCATCGAGAAAATCTCCTGATCGCCGTGACTCCATCCCAAACGAACCAAGAAATTGAGCAGAGCTTCAGGGGTGTATCCGAGCGTTTTATACGCCATAACATCGGTCGCACCGTCACGTTTGGAAAGCTTTTTCCCCTCATGGTTGTGGATCATCGGAACATGGAAAAAACGGGGGATCGGAAAGCCGAGAGCCTCATAGACGACGATCTGTTTTGGGGTATTGGAGAGGTGATCATCTCCACGGATAACGTCTGTTACCCCCATCAGAGCATCATCGACCGCGACGACAAAGTTATAGGTCGGCGTCCCGTCTGCACGGGCGATAATGAAATCATCCAAGATGTCAGAGACATTGAACACAACGTCCCCTTTGACGCCGTCGTGCACGGTGATCGTCCCCTCTAACGGTGCTTTAATACGGATAACCGCTTCGCGCCCTTCCGGAGGTGTCCCCGTAAAATCGCGATAGCGATTGTCGTATTTCGGTCGTTCTTTACGAGCACTCTGCTCTTCACGCAATGCGTCGAGCTCTTCGCGGGTCATATAACATTTATACGCTTTCCCGCTATCGAGAAGCTTTTGAGCGTACTCTTGATAAATCGCTAAACGGCTTGATTGATACTCGATTGTCCCGTCATGTTCCAAACCGACCCATTTGAACGCTTCAACGATCGCGAGGGCTGCGGCCTCATCATTTCGGCTAAAATCGGTATCTTCGATCCGGAGCAAAAACTTTCCGCCGTTTCGGCGCGCCCACAAATAGCTGAGCAGTGCGGTTCGTAAACCGCCGATATGTAAATACCCCGTAGGGCTTGGGGCAAAACGTGTGACTATCATCGGTTAATCCTTTGTGGATACAATGTCGGAATTTTAGTTAAGGCTTTGTTAAAAGCGGGTAAAATAGAAAACTTTAGATTCAGGAGTACGTATTGCGCTCATTTACACTTTCGGTTGCTTTGGCTAGTTGTTTATGGAGTGCCCCTATCGGGGGTGTTGCGGTATTAGTCAAAAACAGCCCTATCACCCTCTATGAAGTGCAACAAGAGATGAAACTCAGCGGCACCGATGCCAAACAAAGTGCCGATGCTCTTATCCGTAAAAAGCTTGAACAGCTTGAAGCGTCCGAGAAAAAAATTACCGTCACTTCCGCAGAAATCGACGATGAATTAGCCCGTATGGCTGCTCAAAACAACCTCTCGAAAGAGCAGTTTTTAAATGCGATGCAAACCGTGCGGGGGCTCAGCGAAAAAGATTTACGACTCAGAGTCGAAGAGAGCATCAAAGGGCAAAAGCTCTATAGTGCTATCGCTTTCTCCAAAATGGCGCAACCCACTGCCGATGAAGAGGGCGAATATTATCAGCTCCATTTGGACGAATTCTCCCGTCCCGAGAGCTTTGATGTCACCACCTATATCTCTCCTTCACAAGAAGCGCTAGCGGCAAAAATTGCCGATCCGATGCGTCACATTGAGATCATCCAAAGCAAAGACGAGAGCGTCCCCTACGCTAAAATCAATCCGCAATTAGCCCAAATTCTCAACAAAACCCCTATCGGCGGCTTCACACCGATATTACCGAACGGAAAAAACGGATTTATGAGTTTTTATATCCGTGAAAAAAACAATGTGATTACCGAAAATCTTGAATCGGTCCGACCTCAAATCTCCAACGCGATTCTCGGTGAAAAAAGGAATCAGGTTCTTAACGATTATTTCACCCGTTTACGACTAAGTGCTGATATCAAAGTGATGCGATTGCCCGAATAAACGGGCAATTTTACGACTCTACCATCTCATTTAATATAGCGAATAACTCTTCACTTGCCTCTTCCGCTTTTTGGAAACATTGAGCTATCATCACGCCGTTTTTAATCGGATCTTCACTTAAGAGCTGCATCGCACGACGCACCTCTTCATGAACCCGTTTGTGCGGTTCAAGCAATCTTCCGTATGCCGGATGAGAGGAGAATATTGTTCTCCCCTCACCCTGTTCATACCAATTGCCCAAAGCACAAGAGTGGTGATCACTGAATTGTTGCGTCACTTTCCCCTCAAAACCTGCGGCGTACGCATTGTTTTTGAAAATCATGTGATCGATTTTCGCCATATTGGCAAAAATTTCATAACTGATCGATTGGTTATCTTCTTTAATTTTTTCAACATTTTGGATCAATTTTTCCATAATGGTTTTAAATTGATCGAGTCTTTCTGCCGATTGTTGCGCATGTTCTTCAACACGTTCACTGTTCTCCAACATCCCCATCGAATTTTGTTTCAAGATACTGATGTTCGCTTCGACTTCACTCGTCGCTTTTTGAGTCCGTTCGGCAAGTTTACGTACTTCATCGGCAACAACGGCAAATCCACGCCCGTGTTCTCCCGCACGCGCCGCTTCGATCGCCGCATTGAGTGCCAAGAGGTTGGTTTGATCGGAGATATCTTTGATCAGGGTAATGACATTGGAAATTTCACTCACGTTGTGGTTGAGCTGCTCCGAATTGGAGCGTGAATCATTAATCATCTCGGTAATATTCGACATACTTGCCATAATCTCATCGGTTTGATGACTAACATCATCAACGACAATACCGGTCTCATGATTAAGTTCATTTACGTCATGAAGATTTCGAATATTACCTTCAAGCGAAGTACGGAGACTTCCGGCATTGGAGATTGAACCACGTATCATTTGGCGAGCCAATGACAAAGAGGTTTCATTCTTCGACATTTGTCCTTCAGATTCTGCTTTGGCACGTACCGCCTCTTGAGCTCTCTCCTCTGCTGTTTCGGCTATTCTTTGCACTTTGTCTATAAAGAGATTGAAGCTCTTCGCCGCTTTGCCGATCTCATCGTTTGAACTAACACGAAGCCGTTTGCTCAGATCGGCTTCCCCCTTGCCCAGCTCTTCGGCAATTTTGTCTAAATTTTCAATCGGTTCAATCACCGCACGTCGGACGATCCAAATCAATAGAACCAAAATCAACCCATCCAAAACCGCCATAATAATCACTTGACGAAGGAGTGAATCTTCGGATTGGCTAATGATTGCTTCGACCGTTTCAAGTTTTTTAGCGGTAAAAGCGTATGCAACCACTTCCCCTGAAAAATCTTTGATCGGAACAGGGGTGACATAATAATTTTCCGTAGTGAATGAAGGCTCTTTAGGATCGAACTCCGTTTCACTCAACTCTTTCAAAAATGTTTTGTTTACTACATCAGCTTTAACTGCGAGAGTGAAATCTTTACCAATTTTCGGTGCAGATTGAAGATCATCGGCATGCTCCAAAAAGCGGTTATCAAGCCCTATGATTAGATCCGTCTGAAAGTTTTTCTCCAAATCGGTAACCACTGAATTGAGCCCTTGCATAAACTCAACCGATCCAATGTACTCTCCCCCTACAATAATCGGAGAGATACCGCGAATTTCCAAACCACCAACCCCGACTTCAATCGCAACTAAAGGTTTTTGTGTGTTCTTTACTTCGAGGATCGTTTTACGAAAGCTGCTTAGATCATCTCCGAATTTTTCCGGCTTCCAAACCCGGATGAAACTGTGGACATCACGGTCATGCACGTGAATTTTAACGTTACCGAATTTCGTATGCTCTTTATACTCTTTCGAGAGTGATTTGAGACTTTTTAGCGTCCCCTCGCGATCACCACTCACAAGTCCATTAATAACAACGCTATTTTTGGCTATATTGATCGCATTGGTGATCCCGACACTGTTTTTCGCTTCCAAAGCCTCACCAAAAACGGTCTTCATCTCTTTAGACTGCGCCGCATAGCTATCTTCACGAATCTGATCGACTGAGAACCAATAGTTTATCAACACGACCACAAAGCCGATTACAATCGATGCAACCAGCGGTATATGTACTTTTTGTGCAATACTTAAATTATTCACCCTTGCCCCTTACATAGCACTCGTGCCTATAATGTTAAAGTGTAATAGAATTAATCTAAAAAGAAGTTTTAAAATTGGTGATTTTAAAAGGAATTACAGCGGCGTTTAGCCGTTGTAATTTTCGAGGTATTTGGTATCGAAGCGATTATTGATAAAATCAGGGTTTTTCATCATTTTCATGTGAAACGGAATCGTCGTTTTAATCCCCGTGATCGTAAATTCACTGAGCGCTCGGTGCATTCGCTCGATCGCGTCATTGCGGTCTTTTCCGTATACGATCAATTTTCCGATCATTGAATCGTAGGTCGGAGGGACGATGTATCCCGCGTGGGCATGGGTATCAATACGGACGTTACGTCCTCCCGGAGCAATCCACTGGGTGATTTTTCCCGGGCACGGCAAAAATTTGATCGGATCTTCAGCGGTAATACGGCACTCGATCGAATGACCGGTAAGGACAACGCTCTCTTGAGATGGAAGCGCTTCACCCTCAGCGACGCGAATCATCATCTCGATCAAATCCAACCCGCTCACCATCTCAGAGACACAGTGCTCTACCTGAAGACGGGTATTCATTTCCATAAAATAGAAGTTTTTATCGGCATCGAGGAGATACTCGAACGTCCCCGCCCCTTCGTATTTGATGTATTTGGTCGCACGAACCGCTGATGCGTGCAATTCGGCACGAATTTCAGGGGTCAAAGCGATTGCAGGGGATTCTTCGATCAGTTTTTGGTGACGACGCTGCATCGAACAGTCACGCTCGCCGATGTGCAATACGTTCCCGTGAGAATCGGCGATTACCTGAACTTCGATATGGCGGGGATTTTTAATGAATTTCTCCATGTAAATCGTACCGTCACCGAACGCTCCGATCGCTTCCGCTTCCGCCGCCAAAAAAGCGTTTTCAATATAGCTTTCGTCTTCAACGACGCGCATCCCGCGTCCGCCGCCGCCGGCAGCCGCTTTCAAAATTACGGGATACCCCACCTCTTTGGCGCGCACTTTGGCTTCGGCGATGTCTTTGATTGCTCCATCAGAACCCGGAACGACCGGAACGCCTGCGGCGATCATGACATCCTTGGCTTTGGATTTATCGGACATCATCACCATAACATCGGGAGTCGGCCCGATAAATTTGATCCCATGATGGGTACAAATCTCAACGAAATGTTGATTTTCGGATAAAAATCCGTATCCCGGAAATACCGCATCACATCCGCTGATTTCGCATGCGGCGATAATAGCGGGGATATTGAGATAACTCTGTGAACTTGGGGCACCGCCGATACAAATCGCAGCGTCGGCAAGTTTCAAATAGGAAGCGTCTTTATCGGCAGTTGAGTAGACCGCTACCGCCTCTTTTCCCATCTCTTTGATAGTACGGATGGCACGAAGGGCAATCTCACCGCGATTCGCGACTAAAATACGTTTGATTTCCGCCATGGCTTAGAGCTTCTTAACAGAAAATAGTGGCATATCGTACTCAACCGCCTGAGCATCCGAAACGAGTACACTGAGGATTTCACAATCAAATTCCGCTTCAAGCTCATTCATAATTTTCATGGCTTCCAAAACGGCAATTACTTGCCCTTTTTTCACGCGATCGCCCACTTTGACAAACGGGGCAGAATCAGGGGATGGAGCGGCATAGAATGTCCCGACCATTGGAGATACGATCACATCACCGCTCACAACCGGAGCAGCCGCAACAGCCGCTTCAAGCGCTACAGGTGCCGCTACCGGAGCCGGAGCCGCGACTGCGACAGGTGCCGCTACGACCGGTGCTGCAACAACACCGATATTTTTTTCTAATTCGATTGAAAAAGAGTCTTGAGTAATTTTTAATTTTGAAAGAGTACTTGCGTCAAACTCCTGCAAAAGTGCTTTGATTTGCTTCATATCCATCGGAAAATGCTCCTAAAAGTAGGGTAATAGATGTGCTATACTACCACAAATAAAATTAACAACGGATATGAAGATGGGTTTGAAAAGTGACGGATGGATTCGGGAAATGGCATTAAACGAGGAGATGATCACCCCGTTTTGCGAAGATCAGGTAGGTGTAGGGGTCGTCAGTTACGGTCTTAGTTCGTACGGGTATGACATACGCGTGACGAATGAATTTAAAATTTTTACCAATCTCAATTCGACCGTTGTCGATCCGAAACATTTCGATGACATGAACGTCGTCGATTTTGTGGGGGACGTCTGTATTGTACCGCCAAACTCGTTTGCATTGGCTCGGACGGTGGAGTATTTTAAAATCCCCCGCGACGTTTTGGCGATCTGCCTCGGTAAATCGACCTATGCCCGCTGCGGGATCATTGTAAACGTCACTCCGTTTGAACCGGAATTTGAAGGTCACATTACCATCGAAATTTCGAACACTACCCCTTTACCGGCTAAAATCTATGCTAATGAGGGGATTGCACAAGTGCTCTTTTTACAAGGGGATGAGATGTGCGAAACTTCCTATAAAGACAAAAGCGGCAAATATCAAGGGCAAGAGGGGATCACTCTTCCACGGATTTTAAAATAAGTAGTGGTACAATTGCACTAAATTTTCACAGCAAGGACTCCCGATGTTGCACGAATACCGCGATGTAATCACTCATATGAAAGAAAACGGTGCTGCTAACGCCCATTTTTTAAAAGTTTTTGATAAGCACAATGAGCTTGATAACGAAATTGCAAAAGCTGAAAACGGCGAAATTCCGTTGAGCGATCTTGAGCTTGAAAAACTCAAAAAAGAGAAACTACTCCTCAAAGACGAAGCGTATGCGATGATCATCGCTTACAAAAAAGAGCACAATCTTTAATTTTATCTGCCTTTTTGAGGCAGATTTTCTCTATTTTCAATCTTCCCATTCTTTACTTTTCAACATTTAATCGCTACTATTGTTTTTTCTCAAAAATATCTAAGGTTTAACACATGACATCCTCTACGTCTTATAGCGCGTTAGCTGAATTCGGTCAATCACTTTTAAAACGTCCTACTTTGAGCGAAGGGCTTCCGATGATTTCGGAGTATGCCAAAAAAGTGAGTGGAGCGGAGCGGTGTTCTATTTTCATCTACAACCCCAAACTCCAAATGCTCTGGACAACCCTCGCCGACGGTGTTGAAAAAATTATGGTACATGCAGATGATGGTATTGTCGGGCATACCCTCAAAGAGGGAAAACCGATTCTGGTCAACAACCCCTATGAAGATGAACGCTTTCTCCCATCTATAGATAACAAAACGGGATTCGTCACCGAAAATATCGCCTCTATCCCTGTTTTTAACTCCAATCGCCAAATCATTGGGGTTTTTCAACTTTTGAACAAACTGGGGGGATTTACACGAGAAGATGCCAAATTCATGATCTTTTTCGCTCACTATATCAGCGGATATTTAGAATTAGCGATGCTGTTCGATGATGAAGCTACACTTCTAAGCAAGGGGGTTGAATGAGTTTGGAAATCTACAAACGGATTGCCGATTTCGGAAAACGGCTCGGACAATTAGACCATATAGAAGATAGTTTACCGATCATTGCCGAAGAGGCAAAAGCGATCGTGAGTGCGGAGCGGTGTTCAATCTTCATGGTCGATAAAGATGGAGGGATGCTTTGGACAAAACTCTCTGATGGGATCGGGCGGATCGCCATCGGCATCGATTCGGGAATTGTAGGGGATACTGTTCATAAAAAATCGACGCAAATCGTCAATAACCCCTATGAGGACAGCCGTTTTCTCGCAAAAATCGATGAAAAAAGCGGATTTGTCACACGCAATATCTTAGCTGTTCCCATCTATAACTCCCGACAGGAAGTGATCGGTATTATCCAACTTCTCAACAAATACAACGGCGATTTTGATGAAAAAGATGAGGGGATTATGAGCTTTTTTGCGAACTATATCAGCGGAACATTGGAGTTGGCACTGTTGATGGAGAAAAAATAACTACAGTAGCTCCCGCTTAATCCAATGACTCAGCACGTAAAGTCCCCATACGTGCTGTTTAAACCGGCCGCGATGCGCCATCTCGATATATTTGTCGATGGTTTCAGGATAAAAAAGCCCCGTTTGTTCATTGACCTCTTTGATTAACCCGATTCGATCGCTCTGGATCAACCACTCCATATAGGGGTTAGAAAACCCTTTTTTCTTCCGATGGATAATCTCTTCACTCAAATAGTTACCAGCTATCTGCTTGAGCAGCGTTTTCGTTTTCCCCTCCCCGATCCGCAATACAGGATCGATTGAGAGGACCGTTTCCGCTAAACGGTGATCGAGGAACGGAGTCCGTGCCTCGAGGGTATGGGCCATCGACACCCGATCGAGCTTGGTCAAAAAATGTTCCCCCACAAACAGTTTCAAATCGATCATGCTGTACCAGATGCTCGGATCATTATGGAAACTTTGTTCAAACAATTCCCGATAGGGCTGAATAAATAGGAGCGATTCGTTATCACGGACATTACGACGAAACAGGATATTTTGCTGCAAGTCGGTAAATTTCTCCCCCGATGTCCGAAACAGCAGGGTATCGTCAAACACCCGTTTATACCACTCCCACTCACGATTCATTGAAAAATGGCTGTGAAAATATTTTTTGAGCCAATTTTTGTGGTGTAATGTGGCCGCTTTTTCGATGTCGAGATACTCGAAATACTGCCGATACCCCAAAAACAGCTCATCACTCCCCTCACCGCTGAGGACGACTTTATACCCCTGCGAACCGATTTTTTGCATCAGCAAAGAGAGGGGCAATGCGGCGGGATCGTTGAGCGGTTCATCCATATGGATGAGTAATTCATCCAAGTGTTCATTAAAGTCATGACAAGAGATGATCACTTCAGTGTTTTCCATCCCCAAATACTCTGCCGTTTTTCCGGCATTGCGGCGCTCATCATAGTTGCCGTATTCATCGTATCCCAAGGTAAACGTCGGCAGTTTTTTCCCCTGAGCAGAGGCGATAGCACAGATCATCGCGCTATCCAATCCCCCCGATAACAACGTGGCAACGGGAGCAGATGTATCCAATCGCATTGCAATAGAGCGATGCAGATGCCCTTCAATCAGCTCCAATGCACTCGGTAACGAGGTGATCGAGGATGAGGGGGTATCGAGAAGATTGTAATACCGTTTTTTGGTCATCACTCCGCCCTCATACCGAAGCCACTCACCCCCCTCCAGTTTCTCAATCCCCTGATAAAAGGTGTGAGGAGGAGCCGGCGCCAAAAACGAAAGATACGAATGCAATGCTTCGTCGTTTAGGCGGACGGAGGGTAAAAACCCTCGAAGTGCTTTGATCTCCGAACCAAACACAAAGGAATCTGGAGTTTGAAGGTAAAAAAGGGGCTTTTTGCCAAATCGGTCACGCACCAAATAGAGAGTTTCCCCGTCAATAAGGGCAAACGCAAACATCCCCTCCAAATGGTGCACACACTCAATCCCCCATCGCTCATACGCCGCCAAAACGACTTCGGTATCGCTTTCACCCTCCCAACGGATTCCCTCAAGCTTGCTTTTAAGCTCAACGTGATTGTAAATCTCCCCGTTAAAACTGATCAAAACCGCACCTCGCCCCATTGGCTGATGGGATCTCGGATGCGGATCGGTAATACTCAGACGTTGATGGGCTAAAAAAAGGTTTCTTTTCTCGATCACCCCACAATGATCACGTCCCCGATGAGCCAATTTTTCAAGTGCCGAACGTGCAAGATGAGGATCATAGTTTCCAAGAATTCCGAATACGCCGCACACATGAAACCTTTTTTACGCAATTATACGCTATCATAACCTAACCATAAGGACATCTTGAATCAGCGGATAACCATGATACCCATCACCCTTCCTCAAAAACAGGTCATATTGAAATTTTTTGACAACGATATAAAGGTAGTCAAAAAATATTTCAACGCAATTGGGTTCGATTTTGACGAAAATTTCCGCTTTGATGTGTTCAAAGAGTTCATCTACTCCGCTGCGGGGATGTTCAAAGACCTCGATACCACGATTTACAACCAAGAGCTGATCGCTAAATTTAAAACAATCCGCTACCTCAGCGAGCAATTTACAGACTTCGAGCAGCGGAGCCAATATGCACTCAAAGTCTATACGAAAGATTTTCTTACCGCTCAAGATGCGTATATGGATGAAAAGCACTCATTTGAGACCCTCAAAGCTGAGCTTCAAATGCTCATCTCCAAAGAGGTCTCTCTGAATCAAAAGTATGAAAGCATGAAGGCTCAATTCAACGATCCCAATAGTTCTCTCCCCAAAGAGAAACGCTCTCACTTCGAAGAGGAGCTCAAAAAAGTGCGCCGCGATCATGTCGATACGATTCATATAATCGGAACCCATCGACGCGAACTTGAAGAGCTACAAGCCAAACTCAAGGAGTTTGAAGAGCTTCATAAAGAGGAGTTCTTACGCTACTTTAACGAAATCAAAGAGAAACTCACCCACCAATACTCTGAGTCACTCAATTTTTTCGGCTACGAATTCAATCAAGCTTTGTTTTTGAATTCCGAACGCTCCACATCGATCCAAAAATTCAAATCTGAAGCAGGGATTCAAGGGGCAATGGATCTCTGCAAATATGTCGAATATTACCTTCGTAACGTAGTTCCCGAAGCACTGGCGGATGCTGGACATAAAGAGCGGCTTTTAGCGGCAAAACGGTACTGCGAACGAGTCAAAAAAATCTAACTTAAAATTCATAAGCAACAAAGCAGGGAAAAGTTAGAATACAATATTAAATAGTCGGAAAAGTTATTTTATGTCAAATACTAAAACAATAAAAATTGCGATTGTCGGATTAGGATATGTTGGTTTACCATTGGCGCATGCGTTTGCCGAAAAATATGCTGTTATCGGTTTTGATATAAACTATACCCGAATCGAAGAGTTAAAAAACGGCTACGACCGCACACTGGAACTTGATGCCAAGCAATTAAAGGCTGTAAAAGAGCGATTAACCTATACATCCGATTTAAACGATCTTCGCACAGCCAATATTCATATCGTAACTGTACCTACCCCTATCGACAATAGTAATCGCCCCGATCTCTCTCCTCTGATAAAATCATCTCAAGCACTTGGAACGATCCTCAAAAAAGGGGATATTGTTATTTATGAAAGCACTGTTTATCCCGGTGTTACCGAAGAAGTATGTGTTCCTGAACTCGAGAAAGCTTCCGGGCTCAAATTCAACATTGATTTTTTCTGCGGATATTCTCCAGAGCGGATCAATCCCGGAGACAAAGAACATACGGTTCAAAAAATTCTCAAAGTAACGTCGGGAAGTACTCCTGAGATAGCTACAATCGTTGATAACCTCTATAAAAATATAATCACGGCTGGTACCTATAAAGCCTCATCTATAAAAGTTGCCGAAGCGGCAAAAGTAATTGAAAATACGCAGAGAGATGTCAATATCGCATTGATTAATGAACTGGCACTTATTTTCGATACCATGGGAATAGATACCAACGAAGTAATCGAAGCAGCAGCAACCAAATGGAATTTTATCAAACTCAAACCCGGGCTTGTTGGTGGACACTGCATCGGGGTTGATCCGTACTATTTGACATTCAAAGCCGAAGAGTTAGGGTACAAACCAAATCTCATTTTAGGTGCACGTCAAATCAATAACGGAATGAGTAAATATATCGCTGAAAAAACGATCAAATGTATGATAGAACACGATAAAAAAATCAAAAATGCCAAAATACTTGTTTTGGGGGTTACGTTTAAAGAGAATTGTCCCGATATGCGTAATACTAAAGTACTCGATATCATCGATGAATTAAAAGATTTTGGGTGTTATATTGATGTATATGATCCATGGGTTGACCCAAGTGAAGAGAAAAAGCATTACTCTGTTGATATTTGTCCTAATCCTTTTGAGAATTCAATCCTGTACGATGCTATCATTTTAGCGGTTGCTCATAATCAATTCAAAAATTTAAGCATAGAAGATTATCATAATATTTCGACTGATAATCCCGTTATCATCGATGTAAAAGGGATAGTTCCAAATCCGACATGGAGATTATAATGAAAAACTTTGCTCTCATCGGTGCCGCTGGATATATCGCCCCTCGACATCTCAAAGCGATTAAAGAGACAGGTCATACACTTGTCGCTGCAATGGATAAAAACGATAGTGTCGGTATTATGGACAGTTATTTTCCAAATGCCTCATTTTTCACTGAATTTGAACGGTTTGATCGATTCATAGACAAATTTCATCGCGAACATGATAAAAAAATTGACTACATCGCTATAACAAGTCCAAATTATCTCCATGACAGCCATATCCGTTTCGCCCTCAAAAGCGGTGCCCATGCGATCTGCGAAAAACCGCTCGTCCTCAACCCTCACAATATCGACCAGCTCAAAGTTATCGAAGAAGAAACGGGGAAAAAAGTCTACAACATCCTGCAACTGCGTCTGCACGACTCGATCATTGCTCTCAAAAACAAGATCACCAAAGAGCTGGAAGTCAATCCGACTAAAATCTACGATATCGATCTGACCTATCTGACCAGCCGTGGCAAATGGTATTTCGTCAGCTGGAAAGGTGATGAAGCCAAAAGTGGTGGAATCGCCAGTAACATTGGAGTCCATTTCTTCGACATGCTCAGTTGGATCTTCGGCCCTATTGAAGAGAACGTCGTACACCTCAAACAACCCGATGCCAATGCAGGGTACATGAAACTCAAAAATGCCAACGTGCGGTGGTTTTTGAGCGTCAACTACGAATACATCCCCGAAGAGATCAAAGCCTCCGGCAAGACGACCTATCGCAGTATCACAGTGGATAGCAAAGAATTCGAATTCAGCGAAGGCTTCACCGATCTGCACACGACCAGCTACCGGCATATCCTTGAAGGAGGTGGCTTCGGTCTGGACGAAGCCCGCAACTCTATCAACATCGTTTCGACAATCCGCAAGCTTTCAGCACTAGGGTTGAAGGGTGAATACCACCCCTTTTGTCAAAAGGTACTGGGATAATGGCCCCATTTTTCGCCCATGAGTCGAGCTACATCGATGAGAACGTCACCATCGGCGACAACACCAAAATCTGGCATTTCAGCCATATCCTCTCGGGAAGCGTTATCGGGGAAAACTGCTCGTTCGGCCAAAACTGCGTCGTCGGCCCGAAAGTGAAAATAGGCAACGGCGTCAAAGTGCAGAACAACGTCAGCGTCTATGAAGGGGTGGAGTGCGAAGATGACGTCTTCCTGGGTCCCAGTATGGTATTCACCAACGTCATCAACCCAAGAGCCTTTATCGCGCGTCGCGAAGAGTTCAAAAAAACCCTCCTAAAGAGGGGGTGCAGCATCGGTGCAAACGCAACGATCGTTTGCGGTATCACAATCGGCGAATACGCCCTCATCGGCAGCGGTGCAGTCGTCAACCGTGACGTCAAACCCTACGCCCTGATGGTCGGTGTCCCCGCTCGCCAAATCGGATGGGTCAGCCGTGCCGGCAACACACTCAGTTTTGATGAGAATAATATCGCCGTAGATTCCTACGACAATAGCAACTATCTTCTTGAGAACGACTTTCTGAAGGAGCTTGCATGACAATCGATTTCGCCAATCTCCAAAAACACTACCTCCTCTACAAAGAGGAAATCGATACAGCAGTCCACGCCGTCATGGACAAATGTAATTTCATCATGGGAGAAGAGGTTGCAGAATTCGAAACTGACCTTGCCTCTTACATTGGGGTCAAACATGCTATCACTTGCTCCAGCGGAACGGATGCGCTTCAACTTTCACTCATGGCTATCGATATTCAACCGGGAGACGAGGTAATAACGACGCCTTTCACTTTTATCGCCACGGCCGAGATGATCGCTCACCTCGGCGCAATCCCCGTCTTTGTCGATATCGACGAAGCAACCTATGCCATCAATGCAACCAAAATTGAAGAGAAGATCACCCCCAAGACCAAAGCGATTATTCCCGTCAGCCTCTACGGTCAAACCGCCGATATGGACGCTATTAATACGATCGCTGCCAAACACGGCCTGATCGTCATCGAAGACGGCGCACAGAGTTTCGGCGCTACCTACAAAGGGAAAAAATCATGCGGATTGAGTGACCTGGGCTGCACCAGTTTCTTTCCCGCCAAGCCGCTGGGGTGTTTCGGTGATGGAGGGGCGATTTTCACCGATAACGACGTACTCGCCGAAAAAATCCGATCCCTTCGCGTTCACGGTCAAACCAAACGGTACCATCACCGATACATCGGCATCGGGGGCCGTCTAGATACCATTCAGGCAGCGGTGCTCCTCGTCAAACTCCGCCATTATGAAACTGACCTCGCCCTCCGTCAGAAAGTCGCCCGCAAATACAATGCTGCATTAGAGGGAAAACACCATCTCCCCTTCATCGCACCTGATCGCACCTCAGCGTACGCACAATATTCGATTCGGGTCACGAATAGAGACGTATTCCAAGAAGAACTCAAACAAGCCGGAATCCCCACTGCGGTCCATTACCCGATGCCGTTGCATCTCCAGGAATGCTTTACCAATCTAGGATACAAAAAAGGGGATTTCCCTATCAGTGAAACCGTTGCAAACGAGATCTTGAGCCTACCGATGAACCCATTTTTAAGCGATGATGAAATTGCTTATATCTGTGGGAAACTCTGAGTTGATAAACCAAATCAAGCCCAAAAGCGAATTTAGCCGTAATGTTCTAGTGCTCATGAGCGGAACAGCTATAACTCAATTCATTACAATATTGGCAAGTCCCCTTTTAACTCGTTTGTATACGCCAAATGATTTTGGAATATACGCTCTTTATCTTTCTATATTAACCCTTTTAACAATAATAGCAACCGGAAAATATGAACTAGCTATTGGTCTACCAAAAAAAGAGTTGGATGCTAACATTTTAGTGATCTTAACTTTACTGTCAACCTTTATATTTGCCTTATTATTAATGATTATTCTGACCTTTTTCCATGAAGAGATCTTACTTCTTATCAACAAACCTGATTTAGCCAGATGGATATATTTATTACCGCTTTCAATATTTTTTTCAGGAGGATACTTAACTATTCAATACTTGTTGAATAGACAAAAACGGTTTCAAACAATTAGTAAAATAGCAATTTTACAAGGATTAATCGTAACAATATTTAGCCTTATTTTTGGATATGCTAAAATGGAATATTCAGGATTAATACTATCCTCATTTATTGCATCATTCATATCAGTCAGTTTTGGATTAAAAATTTTTATTCTGAAAAAACCTCATTTTTCTAGAATAAAAACTATAGCTTTAATGAAAAAATATAAAAAATTTCCCAAATACTCTATATTTTCTGATTTCTTTAATAATCTTTCGCATCAATTACCCATTTTCTTTATCCCTTTTTTATTTGGTCTTTCAGCAGCAGGACTCTTTTTTTTAATGCATCGTATGATTAAGATTCCACTAGGCTTATTATCAAGTTCCATCGGAGAAGTTTTTCGACAAAACGCTACTTATGAATATATACATCATGGAAATTGTCGTGTCATTTACTTAAGAACTTTAAAGAAACTCATTTTGATTTCTATCATTCCATTTATTATTCTTTTAGCTTTTTCCCCATTTGTCTTTGAATTTATTTTTGGTAAAAACTGGCAAGATGCCGGCAAATATACTCAAATTCTCATTCCGATGTTCTTTACACAATTTATAAGTAGCCCACTGAGTTTAATGTATTATATTGCCCAAAAGCAAGACAAAGATCTCATATTCCAAATCCAATTTTTTCTTTTTACACTAATCATATTTATATTATCATATGCGTTTAATTGGAGTATTTATCTTACATTATCAGTTATCTCTGGGTACTACAGTATCGTTTATATAATCAATATCTTCATTACATACAATTTTAGTAAAAATACGCAGGAGAGGAAATAATGACATATCGCCAATTTGTCAAACGATGGCATTATCTAAAATATTTTATTTATGAAGTTTTTCTTTTGCCAAAAATTATTCGTGAAACCAAAATGACTCAAACACCTATCACATTAAAAATATGGTTTGTTCAACGTATTATAGGAATTAATAGAAAAGCTTACTGGCCTACCCATTTTACAAGTACTATCGGAGGTATTGAAAACATTCTCGCAGGAATTGATACTTCACCAGGTTACGCTCCAGGATGCTACATCCAAGGTGCAGGTAAAATCTATATCGGAGATTACACACAAATAGGACCTAATGTCGGCATTATCAGCGCTAACCATAAAACTCATGATACCCGCCAGCATGTTTCGGGTAATGTTATAATTGGTAAATATTGCTGGATAGGAATGAACAGTGTAATCTTACCGAATGTTACGTTAGGTGATTTTGTAACAGTAGGAGCAGGCTCTGTTGTTACTAAATCATTTGACGAAGGCTATTGTGTAATAGCGGGTAACCCTGCTAAAATCATAAAAAAATTGGATCGGAATAAATGCATCCCCTATGACAACCAATACCTTTATAATGGATACATCCCCTCTTCCAATTTTAAAAATTATCAATCTCGTTTTTTAGGAAATATATAATTGTGACTGCTATTATTGATTACGGCATGGGAAACATAGGTTCTATAAGCAATATGCTTAAAAAAATTGGAGAACCATCTATCATTACATCTGACATGGCCACCATAGAAATTTCTGACAGAATCATTCTTCCTGGTGTTGGTGCATTCGATCATGCTATTAAAAACTTACATGACCTTGATTTATTTTCTCCACTTAAAAATCTTGTTTTAGAAAAAGAAAAACCTATATTAGGAATATGCCTAGGAATGCAATTACTTACCAACGGGAGCGATGAAGGGTCACTAAATGGGCTTAGTTTCATCGACGGATATGCCCACAAATTTTCCTCATCAGATAAAAACTTTAAAATTCCACATATGGGTTGGAATTCACTTTCTCTAAAAAAAGAGAGTTCTTTATTTAAAGATCCTTCAATTGAACACCGTTTTTACTTTGTACACTCTTATGCTATACAATGTGCCATTTCAACAGACATATTAAGCACTACCTATTATGGGAGTAATTTTGTTTCATCATTTGAAAACAAAAATATCATTGGCGTCCAATTTCACCCAGAAAAAAGTCACCGTTTCGGAATAAATTTTTTAAAAAACTTTGTGGAGCATTTTTAATTATGCTACAGACACGAATCATTCCTGTACTCTTATATACAGAAAACGGTCTATACAAAACAGAGAAATTTAATAAGCCAAAATACATAGGAGACCCCCTCAATACTGTCCGTATTTTTAATGAAAAAGAAGTTGATGAGTTGATCGTATTAGATATCGAAGCATCAAAAAAACAAAAAGAACCGAATTATGCTTTAATCGAGCATTTGGCTTCTGAATGCTTTATGCCTGTATGTTACGGAGGCGGAATCACAAGCATTAAACAAATGCAAACCATCTTTTCACTTGGAATAGAAAAAATTGCTCTTAATATAGCCGCCCTTAAAGATTTGTCTTTAGTCCAAGAAGCAACTCAATACTTTGGTTCCCAAAGTATTGTTGTAGCAGTAGATATCAAAAAAAATCTTTTCGGAAAATACTCTCTTTTCAACCATTGCACTAAAAAATATGAATCTAAAAATCTTTTATTTTATTTGCAAGAAATTCAAAATGCCGGTGCAGGTGAACTATTGCTTAACAACGTTGATTTAGATGGTACTCAAAAAGGGTATGATTACGAATTAATTCGTTTAGTTTCCTCCAAATTATCCATACCCATTATTGCATTAGGAGGAGCAAGTTCTGTAGAAGACTTTCTCAAAGCAAAACAATCTGGAGCTTCTGCATGTGCGGCAGGGAGTATGTTTGTTTTTCACGGCAAACATAAAGCAGTTCTTATAACCTATCCGGATTATCTATCATTAGAATCAATTTTGAAGGATAATTAGCCAATGTCACCATCTTATAGCATATGCACTCGCTGCGTAATGGATACAACTGATCCAGAAATAACATTCGATGAAGCCGGTGTATGCAACCATTGTCGAAAATTCGATCTAACACTCAAACCACATTGGTTCCCCAATGACGAAGGCAAAAAAAAACTTGACACGTTAATAGCTCAAATTCAAAAAGATGGACGAAGTAGCGAATACGATTGTGTCATAGGGTTAAGCGGAGGAATTGATAGCTCTTATCTAGCCTATATCCTCAGAACACAATACCCAACATTGCGGATCTTAGCAATTCATATTGATGGGGGATGGAATTCAGAATTAGCGGTACATAACATTGAAAATATCGTCAAATTATTACAAATCGATCTTTATACAGCTGTCATAGATTGGGGAGAAATGCGTGATCTCCAATTAGCTTATTTCAAATCTTCTTTAGCAAATCAAGATGTTCCTCAAGATCATGCATTTTTCGCCACACTTTATAATGTGGCTAACAAGAAAAAAATTAAATACTTTTTGAGCGGTGGCAATATTGCTACTGAATCCATATTACCTTCTTCATGGGGATATGATGCAATGGATGCTAAACAATTAAAAGCTGTTCACAAAAAATTTGGAAAAATACCTCTGAAAAACTATATAACAGTCAGTTTTTTCGAGAAATATATCTATTATCCTTATTTCAAAAAATTTAAAATTAAACGCCCATTGGACTTTGTACCATACATCAAGGAAGATGCTAAAAAAATCATACAAGAAAAACTAAATTGGCGTGATTATGGAGGAAAACATCACGAAAGCAGATTTACAAAATTCTTTCAATCCCACTATTTACCTGAAAAATTTGGCTACGATAAACGAAAAGCGCATCTTTCCAGTCTCATTGTATCAGGACAATTAACAAGGGAAGAGGCTCTTCAAGAGATTTCCAAGCCTTTATATGATCCGAAAGAACTCAATGAAGATAAAGAATTTCTCGCAAAAAAACTGGGGATCTCCCTTGATGAGTTCAATCAAATCATGAAATTGCCGAAAAAAACCTTTAAAGATTATCCGTCTGATTATAAATTAATGCAATATTTTCGAAAAATTAAGAAGGTTCTTTTAGGATAATGAATAATCTTCATATTTCATTAACCAATCTTACAAATGAAAGCAGACTCTTAAAAGAGACGCTGACAATTTCCCAGAAAAGTACGGTTGATTATGTATACATTGCTGCTCTTTGGGAAGATCCTTTAAATAAAATAGAAGAACTCGATTCAAAACGAGTGATCCATAGATTCGATTTAAAAAGTCGAAAAATGCCAAAAAATCTTTTTTCACAACTGTTTAAATATTGTGAATTCGCCTATAAACTTCTACAAGCGTATCGATTTAAAAAGATTAAAATTGTCAATATACATTCTCTCATACTTCTACCTATTGGAGTTCTTTTTAAAAAACTTTACAACACAGTTTTAATATATGATGCGCATGAGTTGGAAACAGAAGCAGCCGGGCTTATAGGGTTACGAAAAAAATTAGCCCAACTTACCGAAAAAATATTTATCCCTTATTGCGATCGAATAATTGTTGTCAGTGAAAGTATTGCAGATGAATATCTCCGACTTTACCCATTGTTGACAAAACCATCGGTTGTACTTAATACTCCTCCACTTCGGCACATAGAGAAAAAAAATATCTTTAGAGAAGTATTTAATATCCAAAAAGATCAAACAATTTTTCTTTATCAAGGAGGGCTTAGCGAAGGTAGAGGGATAGAAATCTTGTTGGAAACATTTCAAACATCAATAAATCCAAACCATGTAATCATCTTTATGGGGTATGGTCCTTTGACAGGTAATATTCAAGAAGCTGCACAACTTTCAAATCGCATTTTTTATCATCCTGCCGTATCACCAAATATTTTACTTGAATACACCAGCAGTGCCGATATCGGTATATCGATGATCGAAAATACGTGTCTTAGTTATGCTTATTGTTTGCCAAATAAAATGTTTGAATACATTATGGCAGGGCTACCTATAATAGTCTCTAATTTATTCGAAATGGCGAAAATAGTCAATACTTATGAAATCGGAGTAGTAGCTGAAGATAATTCAGCAGAAGGGCTTTTAAAAGCGATAAAAGAAATAGAAATAATGGATTTAAACATATTAAAGAACAATATTAAAATTGTACAAAACCTGTACAATTGGCAACAGCAAGAAAAGATTTTACTAGAAGCCTATGATGCCCTTTAAAATTTCCCATCTCACTTCCGTCCATCCTCGCTACGATACCCGTATTTTTATTAAAGAGTGTACCTCATTAGTAGATGCCGGATATCATGTCTCTCTTGTTGTAGCAGATGGATATGGCGATGAGATAAAAAACGGTGTCCATTTCGTCGATGTCGGAGCCAAAGAGGGAAATCGATTTACACGGATGACAAAAACGGTTCAAAAAGTTTATCAAAAAGCGCTAGAACTCGATGCCGACATCTATCACCTACATGACCCAGAGCTTATCCCTATCGGTCTAAAACTCAAAAAAATGGGGAAAAAAGTGATCTTTGACGCTCACGAAGATCTACCCAATCAACTTTTAGAAAAACCATATCTCAATCAATTTTTCCTCAAAATTCTCTCAAAAATTGCCACCTACTATGAATCGTACAGTACACAAAAGTTTGATGCAATCATTACTGCCACCCCATTTATCCGAGATAAATTCTTGGCCTACAACCATCGAACTGTCGATATCAACAATTTTCCGAAATTAAATGAATTTTCTCCCTTTTCTCAAATAAAGCGTAATCATACGATCGTATACATTGGAGAAATCGCCCATGTACGAGGCATAAAAGAGATGGTCAAGACGTTACACTATCTTCCCGAAATACACCTCAATCTTGGGGGGAATTTTTGTGAACCGGAAGTGGAAAAAGAGGTAAAATTATATCCAGAATGGAGCCAAGTGAACGAATTGGGATTTCTCACTCGATCTGAAGTATCTCTTATCCTAAGCCAAAGCATGGTTGGACTCGTCACCCTCCATCCAACACGCAGTTACATCGATTCGCTACCGGTCAAAATGTTTGAATACATGGCGTCTTCACTCCCCGTCATTGCCTCCAACTTTCCATTGTGGCGGTCTATTATAGAAGATTCACAATGCGGAATTTGTGTCGATCCACTCGATCCCAAAGCTATTGCAGTAGCTGTTCAATGGATCATAGATCATCCAAAAGATGCCGAAATTATGGGTAAAAATGGGCTAAATGCCATTAAACAAAAATATAATTGGACGCATGAAGAGAAAAAAATTTTAGCACTCTATCGTGAATTATTAGGATTATCCAAATGACCCACATCCTATGGAAAAATTACCAAGGTGCACTCATTCCGGATGTTCCTCCTCATCATAATATCACCCTTTCATTAGAAAAGCAAAAAGAGCTTTTAAAACAAAGTGGTGCCTATTTTCTCCGCTGGACGAGTGATTTTGATAGACAAAAAGAGAGCTCTTTTTGGTATATTATAAAAGATACACCCTCATCATCAAAAGAGCTCAGCACCAACACCCGTAGTAAAATCCGTAGAGGGCTCAAAAACTGTGCCGTCTCGCTTATAGATAAAGAAATCATCTCTAAAGAAGGGTATGAAGTCTATAAAAAAGCTTTTGAGCGCTACAAAACATTTCAAAAACCCTTGACACAAAATGAATTCCAAAAAAAACTTTTATCTCTTGATAACGCATGGGAATTTTGGGGGGTTCGAAATCAAAAAGGGGTATTAATCGCTTACTCTCAAAACTACCTTCAAGACAATACGTGTAACTACTCTACAATTAAATTTGATCCAGACTATTTATTCTTGTATCCATCATACGCTCTTTTTTTTACTATGAATAATTATTATCTAAATACCATACAGATAAAGTACATACATGATGGCGCAAGAAGTATCGCCCATCAAAGTAACATTCATGATTTTTTATGCGATAAGTTTCATTTCCGAAAAGCTTATTGTAAACTTAATATTTCCTATCGCTCAGATATTGCATTGCTGGTTACTGTGCTTTATCCTTTCAGAACTCTTATCGACTATTTTCATCATTCTTTGCTAAAAAAACTTTCTATTTTATTACATCAAGAAAGCATAAGGAGAGAGCATGAACAATAAAACAGTATATGAAACACATGATTTTGATCAATGGGTCCATCGCCAAGGCTTAATACCTGAAGAAGCCTATTTCCTAACCAAATATCTCTCAAATAAAGAAGCAAAAATTTTAGAAGCAGGTACAGGGGGAGGTAGAATTTCCATTGCATTAGAAGAACAAGGATACTCTGACTTAACTGCTTTTGATTTTATTGAACCATTTATACAAGCGGCAATAATGAAAAATCCTACTACTAAAATAAATTTTTGTGTTGCGGATGCAACCGATTTAGGACTTTTCGATGACAATACATTTGAACAAATCATTTATCTTCAACAAATTATCTCCATTATCCCTGCTCACCTTATAGAAAATGCCTTATTAGAAGCAAAACGGGTATTGAAAAACGAAGGGATTGCTATTTTCTCCTTTTTAAATTGGAATGGTCGATCTTATAACACGTTCTTAAGTCTAATCACAAACTTTTTCCGAATGGTAAGAAATGAACCTATCTCAAAACAAAAACTTCCCTGGCTCAAATTAGGAGGAAAATTTAACTGTAAATTTCTCTTTTCAAATCAGTCAACAACATATTGGTTTACCAAAGAAGAAATAACCATAAAACTAGAGCAATTAGGATTTGAAATTTTAGAAACAAAAACTTCCTCTGAATTTACTCACAGCCTATCCGAAGGGATGCTTTATATAGTATGTCAGAAAAAGTGTCAATATTGAACCCATTAATTTCGATCATCATCCCCTGCCGTAATGAAGAAAACTACATTTATCAATGCCTTGATTCGCTTTTGAAAAGTACCTATCCTGTAAATCGGATTGAAATTTTCATTATCGATGGCCTCAGTGAAGATTCCACTCCCCAGATTATCGATAAATATTGCTTTGCTCACTCAGGTATCCATCGAATAAACAATCCCCATAAGACTACCCCTCATGCACTCAATCTCGGAATCCAAGCTTCTTCCGGAGAATATATAATTATCCTCTCGGCACATGCCGACTATCCTCCCAATTATTGTGAAAAACTTGTTACTGAAGCACAAAGGCTAGATGCTGTATGCACCGGTCCGTTATTACAAACACGAACCAAAAGAGAAACAAATACTACTAAAGCTATTGCGAATGTACTCAGCGATCCTCTCGGTGTCGGTAGCCGTTTTCGAACCGGAGCGACAGAAATTATCGAAGTTGATACTGTCGCTTTTGGATGTTATCACCGCACAGTTTTTGAAAAATACGGTTTATTTGATAAACGGCTCATCCGCAATCAAGATATCGAGTTTAACAAAAGACTCATTCGCGGTGGAGAAAAAATCTATCTCTTACCCGATCTTATATGTACTTATTATGCCCGTGAAACGTATACTGAACTGGGAAAAAACAACTATCAAAACGGGTATTGGAATATCCTCACTGCATACTACACCGGAACATTCAGCTCTCTGAGCCTACGCCATTTTATACCTTTAATCTTTGTTCTCTCGATCATGCTGCCTTTTTTGGCTGTACCGTTGTATCCTCTGATTCTATGGATACCTTCCACAATACTTATTATTTACCTCTTGTTTATCGTAAAGCGTTCATGGGACATCAAAGACAAAACAAGATGGCTACACCAAATATGGGCGTTTATAGTCCTCCATTTTAGTTATGGGTTTGGGAGTATTGGCGGTATAATAGCGCTCACAAAAAAAATTCTATTCCGAGATTCTAAATGAACTTTTCACTTCCGAATGAACGTGCTTCAACTGTTGCTCTTATTTTATTACTGATTCTTGCCTATACCTTTAGTGTAGCAATACGTTTCATATGGATCGATTGGGCTTCCGGATTCCCTGAATTTCATTGGAATAATCAATTGATGATCAACACCAATGACGGCTATTATTTTGCGGCTTCGGCACAAAATGCATTGACTGCTCTATTTGATAATAACCCACGCATTACCGATATTTGGAGTTCTGCCACCGTAGCATCAACAGCTCTGTTCTCCAAATTCATCCCTATCGAAACCGTTATCCTTTATCTTCCTGTTTTCATCTCATCACTTGTAGTTATCCCTATGATTCTCATTGGACGACTCTTTAACGCACCTTATTTTGGCTTTTTCTCAGCATTACTAGCCTCTATCGGGTGGAGTTACTACAATCGTACGATGGCAGGATATTATGATACCGATATGTTTTCTGCTATGGCACCAATGCTAATTGTCTATTTTCTCATGGCGACAACCATCAAAGAAAATCTTCTTTGGGCTCTGTTGAGTGCTGTATCGATTTTATGCTACCCGTTTCTTTATGATCAAGGACTCTCGATCGTTTATGCCATTACTCTTTTTTACATGGGATATATGCTCGTATTCCATCGACATGAAAAATTTACCTATTTTTCGATTGCTCTTTTATCGATCGCGCTATTTGCATTACCGATAGGTATAAAAATTGCCCTAATAGCGGCACTGAGTTTAGGGTATCATTTCAAAAAACTCGACCTCAAAATCTTATGGGTACTATCAGCCGCAACATTTCTTTTCTTTCTCATCAATGCAAATGCCCTGTCGTTGATCATGGCAAAAATAAGCGGCTATACCGATACCGGAACGGAAGAGGGGCTTCTTCAGTTTTATGCGGTTGCCCAAACGGTTCGTGAAGCGGGACAAATCCCTTTTTCAGAAATTGCCAATCGTATCAGTGGAGGTATTTTACCTTTGTTCTTTGCCATGATAGGGTATATCGCTTTAGTATTGAAGCACCGAGCATTTATCCTCGCTTTACCTCTCATCGGAATTGGTCTCTTCGCTTTTTGGGGTGGATTGCGTTTTACGATTTACGCCGTTCCAGTTGCCGCATTGGGAGCCGTCTACTCTCTTTACGTTTTTGCTGCTTTGTTCCAAAATAAAAAGGCTCAATATACTCTTATAACCCTAGGAAGTATTCTCTTTTTATACCCCAACGTGAAACACGTATTAGAATACCAAACCCCTACAGTTTTAACCGCAAAAGAGATTCAATCGCTTGATCGCCTCAAAGAGATCTCCTCTTCTAAAGATTATACGATTGCATGGTGGGATTATGGTTATCCATTATGGTTTTATACCCATACCAATACGCTCATCGATGGTGGAAAACATAATCATGATAATTTTTTAGTCTCTGAGATTCTGATGACCTCATCACAGCTCGAAGCGGCACGGCTCTCTCGAATAGCTACCGAAACCTATATTCAATCCAATTACGAAGAGATTGCTGATACCCTGTTCATCAAAAATGGCAAAGAACCGATTAATGTGGCTGATTATTTGGATACTCTAAAAATCGATACTCCATTTGAACTTCCCAAAAAAACACGTGAAGTTTATCTTTATCTTCCTCTGCGTATGTTGGATATACTCCCAACAATTGCATTATTTAGTAATTTGGATCTTAATACGCCTGATAAGCGTCAACAACCTTTTTTCTACCCTGCGATCTCACTCAAAGATACCGGAAAAACTCTTGAGCTCGGAAACAATATCTCTATTATCAAAGAGAAGAGCATACTAAAAATTGGGAATCAAGAAGTACCGATCAAACAATTTTTTCAAGTTGGCTATACTCCCGAAAACAAACTTGCTATCAATAAACAACTCTTTGCCTCAGAAGGGCTAAATGTGGTCTATTTAGCCAGTTACGGGCGCTTTTTAGTTTTAGATGATTATTATCTCAATTCAACTTATATTCAACTATTTGTGTTTGAGCAGTACGATCGAAATCTTTTTGAACCTGTGGTTATTGACCCTTTAACAAAAATTTATCGCCTTAAAATGTAATGCTTACCGCACCACAACAATTTGCCAAACGTTCATTGGATATTATTATTTCGATGATCCTTCTCATATTAACAAGTTGGATTATTCTTTTAGCATTCATCATAGCATCATTCGAAACTCGGAGTAACGGTTTTTATCTCCAAAAACGGGTGGGAAGAGACGCTAAGCTTTTTACCCTTATCAAAATTAAAACTATGATTCCAATCAACGGTTTCACTACGACCATCACAACATCCAAAGATCCAAGAATTACAAAAAGCGGCGTTTTTTTTCGACAAACAAAAATCGATGAACTTCCGCAGCTTATCAATGTATTTATCGGAGATATGAGTCTTGTAGGACCTAGACCCGACGTTCAGGGATACGCAGATACACTGATCGGAGAAGATGCGAGGATATTAACCCTTCGCCCCGGCATTACAGGTCCGGCAACACTCAAATATAAAAATGAAGAATTACTTTTGTGCCATGCTGAAGACCCAAAGCGGTACAATGATGAAATCATTTGGCCCGATAAAGTCCGCATTAATCTCTCTTATCTCGACAATTGGACATTCATGGGTGATTTACAGTACCTTTGGAGGACTTTTTTTCAATGAGCACAACACGCCTTTTCCTTTCACCACCCCACATGAGTGGAAAAGAACAAGATTATATTGCCCAAGTATTCGAGAGCAACTATATCGCCCCTCTGGGGCCGATGGTAGAGCGATTTGAACACAGTATCCGAGAATTTACCGATACTCCAAACGCTTTGGCTCTTAGTTCCGCTACTGCGGCACTTCATTTGGCGCTCCGTGTTTTAGGAATCGGTTCGGGAGATATCGTTTTGGCATCATCCTTTACGTTTATCGGCTCCATCGCCCCGATCCTCTACCAAAATGCCACACCGATGTTTATCGACAGTGATACTAAAAGCTGGAACCTTGATCCCACCCTTCTCGAAGAGGCGATCCATAAAGCACCCCAAAAGCCCAAAGCTCTGATTCTAACCCATCTGTATGGGCAATCCGCCGATTTAGAGAAGATCATAGAAATTTGTACGGCTCACGAAATTGCACTCATCGAAGATGCGGCAGAAAGTTTAGGAGCAACCTACCATGGGAAACAAACTGGGACTTTTGGTATATTTGGTGTTTACAGCTTCAACGGCAATAAAATCCTCACAACCTCCGGCGGAGGGATGCTCGTTTCACACCACAAAGAGCTGATTGACAAAGCCCGTTTCTACTCCACCCAAGCACGCGATGACGCGCCCCATTACGAACACACCGATTATGGGTATAACTACCGCATGAGCAATATCCTAGCCGCTATCGGCGTAGCCCAGATGGAAGTTTTAGAAGAGCGGATAGCCAAACGGCGACAAATATTTGAGTGGTATCGTGAAGCACTAAGAGATGTTTCAGAGATCACTTTTATGCCGGAACTCAAAAATTCCCAAGGGAATCGCTGGCTCACCACGCTTATCTTCGAACATACCGATCCCAACCGTATCCGTCTTGCTCTTGAAGAATACAACATCGAAAGCCGCCCTCTGTGGAAACCGATGCATCTACAACCCCTTTTCAACGGAGCATTATCGGTTTATAACGGCACCTCCCAGAGCCTATTTGAAAAAGGGCTATGTCTACCGAGTGGTACCCAGATGAGACAAGAAGATGTACTTCGCGTATCTACCATTCTCAAAAAGGTTCTGGCATGATAGGGTGGCTACGACCCAGCAGTACCAAACGGATCGCATTTTTTCTCATAACCGATATTACACTCTCTTTTTTTACCCTCTATCTCGCCTATCTCTTACGTTTTAATTTTGAGATTCCTGGCGAATTTTTAGAGCCGTTTATCACCGTTGCCATCACCCTGATCGTATTGAAAACAGTATTTATCTATCTCTTTAGAAATTACACCATCGTGTGGCGTTTTTACTCCCTGAACGAAGCCAAAAACCTCTTTTTTGCCCTCATGCTGGCCTATCTCTCTCTTGCCTTTGTCCACCTCGTTTTCCCGACCCTTTTTACTCCGTTTCCCCGAAGCGTCATTATCATCGATCTGTTTCTTTCTCTCGTTTTTTTAGGGGGAATTCGCCTCTTCAAACGGATTATGCTGGGATTTGAATCAAACCCTTCACCCCTCAATCCGACCTTATTAATCGGCATCTCCCCTAATACCGCCAACCTAATCCAAAGCACCCTTGCGACTTCGCGCGAATACTATCCGATAGCCATTATTGCGGTACAAGAAAAAAATCTTAACATGATCGGTTCTTATCTAGGAAACATTAAAATTTACGCTATCGATGCGCTGGGAGAGGTGATCCGTACCAAAAACATCACTGCCGCGATCATCGACGGTTCTCTCCCCAACACCTACCTGCGCGAAGTTTATGAAAAGCTCAACAATCATAATATCCGTGAGATCAAACGAACACGATTATTACATGAGAGCAGCACCATCGTAGATCTCTCGGTTGAAGAGCTCCTCGCCCGTCATCCCAAAGATCTTGATTCCCAGACTATCGGAACATTTATCCGAAACAAAAAAGTCCTCATCACGGGAGCGGGGGGAAGTATCGGTTCTGAAATTTCTCTCCAATGCCATCGATTCGGAGCGGCTTCGCTCGTTTTAATCGATCACAGCGAATACAACCTCTATCAAATCGGTGAAAAAATCCCCTCGGCAGAACTACGCCTGTGCAATATCATCGATCGGGAAACCATTGAGGGTATCGTCAAAAATACCAAACCCGATATCCTCATCCACGCTGCCGCCTACAAACATGTTCCACTATGCGAACACAACCCGAGTGCCGCCATCCTCAACAACATTATCGGAAGCCGCAACGTCATCGATAGCGCCATCGCGCATGATGTCTCCAAAATCGTCATCATCTCGACCGACAAAGCGGTTCGTCCCACCAACGTCATGGGGACAACCAAACGGGTGGTCGAACTCTATGCCCAAAACGTCGATCCTCGCAACAGCGAAATTGTCGCCGTCCGTTTTGGAAACGTCCTCGGTTCCAGCGGAAGCGTTATCCCAAAATTCAAATCCCAAATCGAGTCAGGCGGTCCCATCACCATCACCCATCCCGATATCGAGCGCTATTTTATGCTGATCAGCGAAGCGTGTCAGCTCGTCCTCCAAGCGGCTGCCATCGCACGCGGAGGAGAGCTTTTTATCCTCGATATGGGCAAAAGTGTCAAAATCGTCGATTTAGCCAATACAATGATCCGCCTCTACGCGACCCAACCGATCGGGATCGTCTATACGGGACTCCGACCGGGAGAAAAACTTTACGAAGAGCTTTTGATCGATGAGAGTGAACAAAAAACCGCTTTTGAATCGATTATGATCGCCCGTTCTACTCCATACGATATCAACCGCCTCAACGACGATATCGAAGGTCTGATGAGTGTTTCCGATATCCATGAAGCTCTGCGCCGCATCGTCCCTGAATACTCCCCTAACTCGCTTTAGAGATCACCCTATAGAGCTCATGTGGGGAAAAATTCTGAGCCGAAACGTCTGAAAATTCTCTCAGCCGCTCCAAAAATGGGGCATATTTTTGATGATTAAGCCGTTTCATCAACCGATAGGCATAGATCAGATCGTCCGCGTTGCTTTTGGAACAGAACCACCGATTTTTATCATGCCATCCCAGACGAAACACCTGTGAAAAGACGATCCCCATCCAATCGTAGCGTGTCCCGTTTTTTCGTAGCTGCCGACGCTCTACCCGATCGATAATTTCGCCGGGCAGTTCCAACTCAAGCACCTCCCAATCACGTGGATCGATCTGCAACTCTTCCAAGCGGGAAACCAGCCGATACCGATCGTTCGAATGGCATAGCCCGTCGCTTCGTCGAAATTCGCAGTGCGAATAGGGGCTTTTTGTCCACAGACGAATCAACTTTTCCGCCAAGGTTCCGCGACCTTTATAAAAGACGATACTAACGGTTTTGGTCATGTTCGTAAATCTCAAAACGCCCATCATAATGTTCCACTATCGCGCTGCACGACTCTACCCAATCACCGCAGTTGAGATACTCGATACCGTTGATAATCCGAATCTCAGCATGATGGATATGACCGCATATCACCCCATCATACCCGCTCTCATCGGCGTGGGAAGAGAGCACCTCCTCATAATCGGTGATAAAACTGACCGCCTGTTTGACACTTTGTTTCGCCATTTTGGAGAGCGACCAATAGTGGTATTTCCCAAACCACCGACGAACCGTATTGATCGGACGGTTGAGCCGAAGCATAAAGAGGTAACACCGATCCCCCAGATGCGCCACCCATTTTTTCGTCATCGTCACCGCATCGAACATATCGCCGTGAACGACGAGATAGCGTTTACCGTTGAGAGCGTAATGGACTTTTTCATGGACAATATCGATGTTATCCCCCATCACCATCGGTAAAAACGGGCGTAAAAATTCATCGTGGTTACCGATAATGTAGTGTATTTTCGTCCCTTTGCGGGCTTTACGGAGGATTTTTTGGAGGACGTCCGATTGGGACTGCGACCATCGCCAGTTGCGTCTGAGTTCCCAACCGTCGATAATATCGCCGACGAGATAGAGGTGTTCACATTCGACGTTACGGATAAATTCGAGCAGACGATCCGACTGCGCGTCACGGGTCCCTAAATGGAGATCCGAGATAAAAACACTGCGATAATTTAGGGGTACACTCTCATCCATAAGAGAGAGTGTAAAGATAAAAGATTACAAAAGCGTGACGATACGGTTACAGTTCGGTTTTGAGCGCCGCACCGTTGGAGGCGTTGGAGACGAGGAGACTGTAGCGTTTGAGCCATTTGGATGGGATCTCTTTTTGGATCGGTTTCCAGTGCAAACGGCGTTGCTCCAACACTTCATAACTCACATTGAGTTGCAAGAGGTGTTTATCAACGTCAATCTCGATCTCATCTCCGTCTTCGATGAGGGCGATCAAACCGCCTTCTGCCGCTTCAGGGCTGACGTGACCGATCGATGCACCGCGTGTCGCACCCGAAAATCGTCCGTCGGTGATGAGGGCAACGCTCTCACCCAGTCCCATCCCCATGATGAGGGCCGTCGGAGCGAGCATCTCCTGCATCCCAGGACCACCTTTAGGACCTTCGTAGCGGATTACAACGACATTGCCCGCTTTAACTTTGTGTCCAACGATCCCCGCGATCGCTTCCTGCTGGCTGTTGAAGCAGATCGCCGTCCCTTTAAACTGACGCATTCCCGGAGCGATCCCCGCCGTCTTAACAACCGCACCCTCTTCGGCGAGGTTACCGAACAAGATTGACAAGCCCCCGACCGGAGAATAGGCATTTTCATTCGTATGGATGATGTTCGGATCTTTGATCACCGCATCTTTGATCCGCTCCCCGATCGTCTCACCGGTAACGGTCATCGCATCGGTATGGAGGATTCCGCCGCGTCGGCTCACCTCTTTCATAACGGCATTAACACCCCCGGCACGGTTGATATCGTCCATGTGCACCGTTGAGAGGGACGGAGAGATTTTCGCGATATGAGCGACATTCTCGCTGATTTTATTGATCTGAGTGATGTCAAAATCTACCCCTGCCTCTTTGGCGATGCTGAGCATGTGTAAAACAGTATTGGACGAACCGCCCATCGCCATATCAACGACAAACGCGTTATGAACCGCTTTATCATTGAGAATATTGCGCATGTTCCATTTTTCACTGTTTTCCTCTTTGACCATCTCGACGATACGGCGTGCCGCCGTTTTTACCATCTCGATACGCTCCGGTGTCATTGCCAAAACGGTACCGTTCCCCGGTAACGCCACCCCCATCGCTTCACAGAGGGTATTCATTGAGTTTGCCGTAAACATCCCTGAACAGCTTCCGCCGCTCGGACACGCTTCACACTCGATCTCATAAAGCTCTTCATCGGACATTTTACCGTCAGCGTGTTTTCCGACCGCTTCGAACGCGGTCGCCAAATCGATCGGCGTACCGTCTTTTTTATGTCCCGCTTTCATCGGTCCGCCGGAGACGAAGATCGTCGGAACGTTGACACGAAGCGCTCCCATGAGCATCCCAGGAACGATCTTGTCACAGTTAGGGATACAAATGAGTCCATCGAGTTTATGGGCGTTCATCACCGTCTCGATCGAATCGGCAATCAATTCGCGGCTCGGCAACGAGTAAAGCATCCCATCATGCCCCATCGCGATCCCATCATCCACACCGATCGTATTGAACTCGAACGGCACTCCGCCCGCTTCGCGGATCGCCTCTTTGACGATACGGCCATACTCCTGAAGGAAGAAGTGTCCGGGAATAATATCGATATGGGAGTTTGCCACACCGATGAACGGTTTGTTGAAATCCTCATCTTTGAGTCCGGTTGCACGAAGCAAACTTCGGTGAGGGGTTTTGTCAAATCCCCGTTTAATAGTATCACTGCGCATGGAATATCCTTTTGTATCTTGTAATTGCCGCAAAAACGGCAAAATAACTGATAATTTTTATACTTATCGTGATTATACGAAAATTTTCTCTAAAAACTCTTTACACGCTATGATTTTTTTGCTATACTTCCAATCCACAAAACAATGCGGGAATAGCTCAGTGGTAGAGCACAACCTTGCCAAGGTTGGGGTCGCGAGTTCGAACCTCGTTTCCCGCTCCAGAACACCCCAGTTGAAATATTGGTTTCGATATTTGAGCTGGGGTATTTTTTTGTTTTGTTGCCCGGATGGCGAAATCGGTAGACGCAAGGGACTTAAAATCCCTCGGTGGTAACACTGTGCCGGTTCAAGTCCGGCTCCGGGCACCATTATGGTGGCGGCATAGCCAAGCGGTAAGGCATGAGCCTGCAAAGCTTTGATCCCCGGTTCGAATCCGGGTGCCGCCTCCACTTTTAGATATACTCCTTTTATACGGGTCGATGGCAGAGCGGTTGAATGCACCGGTCTTGAAAACCGGCGAGGGTAAGACCTCCCTGAGTTCGAATCTCAGTCGGCCCGCCACTTACACTTTTTCAATCCATACCCTTATCAAAACCATTTGACAAAATGAGCTCTATCTCCTGTGCCGGTAACGCTCTGGAATAAAAATATCCTTGAATATTATCACATCCGTTTTGAACCAAAAACTCTTTTTGCTCGATCGTCTCGACACCCTCGGCGATAATCTCCAAATTCAAACTTTGCCCCAACGCCACAATCGCTTTGGAGATGGCAACATCCTCTTCATCCTCCGGCAAATCACGTACAAACGATTGATCGATTTTGAGCTTGTGGATCGGTAATTTTTTCAAATAGGCCAAAGACGAATACCCCGTCCCGAAATCATCCACGGCAATTTTAACGCCGATCTCACTAATCTCGCGTAAGATCTCAATAGACGCTTCAGGGTTAATCATAATCTGATCTTCGGTCACTTCCAGCTCAATCCATTCGACACGGCATCCGCTTTCATCAATAAGGGATATTAAAAAATCGATAAAATCGCTCTGCTGAAGCTGTTTCATCGTTAGATTCATTGCCAAAATACCCGGATCATACCCTTCACGGTACCAACGGGCAATCTGATGCATAGCCTCTCGCATCACAAACCGATCGAGGTCGACGATCAACCCCGTCGCTTCGGCGATCGGAATAAACGCGGCAGGTGAGACCAATCCCACCGTCGGGCTCTGCCATCGCACCAATGCCTCCATCCCGATCAGTTTGTCGTCTCTCCCGTCCACCTGCGGCTGAAAATAGACCATAAACTCCCCATTTTTAAGCCCAAGACGCAAGCTGGCTTCCATCACAACCCTCTCTAATGCCCGTGCAGTCATTTCGGAGGTGTAATAGCGGATATTGTTTCGTCCCTCATTTTTGGCGGCATACATCGCCGCATCGGCGTATTTAAGGAGATCCTGAGGAGTATCTCCGTTATCAGGGAACAAGCTCACCCCAATACTGCACCCAACATAAAGTTCGTTATGTTCTATAATAATCGGTTCTGAAAGAGCCTCAAGAATTTTTTTGGCCAATGCCGATATATCATCTCTTTGTGAAAATTCCTCTAAGATAACCGTGAATTCATCCCCGCCGAAACGGGCTAATCTCTCTTCATCTTTAATGATATTACACAATCTTTGGGTGACGACCATCAATACTTTATCACCTGCTTCATGTCCCAAAGAATCATTTATCTCTTTAAAATGGTCCAGATCAATAAACAAAAGGGCGAGCTGAGAATGGGTTGATTGCGATTTCTTGATCGCATTCGCAAGCCGCTCGGTAAAAAGGACGCGGTTGGCAATATCGGTCAGCGCATCATGCGTTGCCTGATACTGTAACTCGTTTTTTTGTTTTTTGAGCTGATTATGTTGTTCCAATAAAGCAATTTTTGAAGCGCGTATCGAGCGGATCATCGTGTTCATCGTTTTTGAGAGGATCGATATCTCTTTGGCATTGTATTCAGGGATCAACTCTTTTGGGATACCGTCATCATCGCTATTTTCGATGATATTAACAATCTGGGAGAGCGGTTTAAACACAAATATCCGCAACACGGCAAAGAGGGCAAAAATCATCAGCAAGGAGATGACCAACGTATCAATCATCGCCTTGAGAATAATATCATGTAGTTCATCATTCATCGCCGTATCTGAAATATAGATGCTTATTGAACCGAGCTGATTTCCTGATGGGGAGATGATGGGATATTTTTTGGAGTAATAGCACTCACGGAGCGAGTGAAGCTGCTCTATATTTTTGGGGTTAAAATCGATGATTGTCCCATCCGGTTGACGTATCTTACCGCTCACATAGGCTTCTTTGCCTAATATTTTTCCCATATTGAAATCTTCTACGATAATCGCAAACGTATCACGCGGTTCCATTTCATTTAGAAGCATCGTGTCGTATTCGTTAATCGCATACGCTTCGATCAGATTAGCAATGTTTTTTTGCAATGAAGAGACGGTCAATTCTGAACTTTTTTTCATCCCGTCAATCAATTTGTTTTTTGTCTGGGCGTACTGGTACGTGGAGTAAACCCCCATAGAGATCATCACGGTAAAAACGATAATTATCCCCAGCGTTAGGTACAAAGAGCGTTTGTCGGAAGTGTTACTCATTTTTCAGACTCGATTCCCAGTACGTTGCGTTGGATAAGGGGGAGCTTTTGGGCAATATTTTGGGTAGAAACGGCCACAATAGGGAGCTGAATATCTTTGGCAACTCTTCTCCTGTGTAAATAATCATCCATCACCTCGACCGATTTTTGCCCCATCAAATAAGGTTGCTGCATCGCCGACCCTACCAAAATCCCTTTGGGGATCAGCTCCAAAAACTCCGGTTCCGCATCGAACGTCGCCAGCAGTATCTGATCTTTTTTTCCTGCATGGGCGATTGCATCGAGAGCCCCTTGATACCGATCGGAGCCTTGGAGCCAAAGGGCTCGCAAATCGGGATAGGTTTCAATCAGCTCTTTGGCGTAGCGATAGGTCTCATCGTACGAAAAATCCTCTTGCTGTTTGATATCTGCCCCCTTAATCCCCGCTTCTTCCATCGCCCTCATAAAGCCTGCGGTTCGTAACTGACCGTTTGAGCGTTTTTGGGGGATCGAAATGATCCCCACCCGCCCCTCTTGCCACGAACGTCTGCGAAGTTCATCGGCAAGTACTTTACCGATCTCATACGCTCCTGTTTTATTATCCGATGAGATATAAGAGACATACTCCCCCCCATCGGTTCCGATATCGGAGATTACGACAGGGATGTCAGCTGCCGAAGCGAGTTTCAGTACGGTCGTACACGCCGATGATGTCGTAGGGGATATAATAATCCCCGCAACACCCGATCGAATCGCTTTGGCGGTAAATTCAAGTTCACTTTTTGGACTGTTTTGGGCACTGTAAACCTCCAGTTCATACCCCAGCGCCTCGGTTCGGTTTTTGATCCCCCGAGCCATAATTGCCCAAAACGGGATCCGTAAATCGGAGACGATATAGACCAAACTTTTTTCCTGTTTGACAGACACATTTAGGGTATTTTCAGAAGGGAAAACGGCAATCCGATCCGGACGGCTCTCTTTAGAGGTGAAGATTGAACCGATATAGATAAATAATCCCGCTATCGATAGAAAAAGAATTACAATAGACACCCATTGTTTCGACAATTTGTTCATAATCTCTTTCATCCCGCCCTAAATTCTAAGCTCCTATTATCATAACAAAAATCATAATTCTTTTTACTGAAGGGCGAGAATGTTGTCTAAATCGTGCTATTATCATCCATATCGCTTGAGGAGGATACCATGGAAACCAAATTTCAAAACGAACCGTTAAAAGTCTCATTGGAACCGGGAATCAAATACGCTTACTGCACCTGCGGTCTCTCTGCGACGTTTCCGATGTGTGACGGAACCCATCGCGGGACCGATAAAACGCCCATCAAATTTACCGTCGACGTCGAAACGGACAAATGGATCTGTCGATGCGGTCGCTCGGGGCGGAAACCTTACTGTGACGGAAGCCATCAGCAGGGAGGCTAAAGCAACCGCTCCATAACATAGAGGATCATCGGCAAGGTTACCAAGGAAATGATAATCCCATATCCCACCAACGCCGCACTGAGCGCAGGGGCAAACCCCGACGCGATGGCAAGCGCTCCGGCGGTGATCATCGAGGGCATTCCCGACTCCAATACCGCTGTTTTAAGCGCAAGCGGCTCCGTCCCCATCGCCAATAATATCCCAAACGTTATCACCGGCATCAGAATCAGTTTGAGTACCAACGATTGGGCGAAGAGGGGATAATCCATCTCTCCACCAAACGTCATCGAATATCCCACCGAAATGAGCGCCAAAGGGACAAGCGTCGATGCGAGTGTTTGTAGATAGGGTTGAGCGGCATCGGGCGTCTCTCCAAACATCAGAGCCATCACCAAAAATATGAAAGGCGGGAAAAGGAGGAGTTTTTTGAGTATGAGCCGTTTGTGAAATGTCCCGCTCTCATATCGGCCGATCACCGCCGCACCGTAAAACGAGAGGATCAAAAAGGTGCCGAACTGATCGTACATCAGGACATACGGGATCGCTTCCTCGCCCAGCAGAGTATGGACAATCGGAATCCCCACAAACGACGTATTCCCCAACGGCATGACAAGCAACAATGCCGCCCGGGTCTGCGGAGGGTGGTTTCGTGTCATCACAAGGACAATTGCGATAACGATCGGCAGTAACAGCCACGGAGTTAATATTACCCCAAGCGCCGAGAGATCAAAGGTGATTTTGGGGACTTGGATCAATACCGTTGCGGGAAGGGAGACGTAGATGATAAAAAAATTGAGGCTTTTGGCAAAATCGGCCGGAGCGGAAGCGCGCTGAAGTGCAACACCGATTGCTAACAATGCAATGATGAATGCAAACTGTTCCACATACGCTCCGATAAAATAATCGAAATACTAATCCCTACCCCCTTTTAACCTCCTAAAAGGTACAATAACGGGAAAAAATAGGTGTTATCGGGATATGAAAGAGCGCTATACCTCCCCTAATGTTTCATTGGGGAAAATTCTACACTGGCAGTTTTCTAAACTCTTCCACAGACGCGCTGCCCCCTCTAAACCTCTCCCGATTATCTCCCAAAGCGACTTTCCCGAGGGAGAGTATGCGTTATGGATGGGGCATGCTACCCTGTGGCTCAGATTGGGGACAACTACCCTCGCCATGGATCCCGTTTTAGGAAATCTCCCCCTCTATCGCCGTCATACTCCGCTCCCGCTCCCAAAAAATAAACTCCGTGCCGATGTGATCCTCATCACCCATGCCCATTACGACCATTATGACCGTGCGTCAGTTCTCTATCTACTCAAAAAAAATCCCAAAACGATCATCGTCGCACCGAATGGTTTTTGGCGCTATCTTCGAGGGAAAATCGATCGGGAGCGGTGTTTTGAAATGGAGTGGTGGGAATCGGTAATGATAGGGGGGCTATTTATCACTTTCGTCCCCGCCAAACATTGGAGCAATCGTACCCAAATCGATCGTAACAAAGCATTGTGGGGAGGGTACGTCCTCCAAAATAGCGATCATACGATCTACCATAGCGGAGACACTGCTTACGGGGAACATTTTAAAGAGATTGGGGAGAGGTTTTCAATCGATGAGGCATTTTTGCCGATCGGAGCCTATAAGCCCGAGCCGATTATGCGCCACTTTCACATCTCGCCTCTCGAAGCGCTGATGGCGGCGGAAGATTTAGGGGCAAAAACCCTTATCCCGATCCATTACGGAACATTCAAACTCGCCGATGATGCGCTGAGTGAGCCGATCGAGTGGTTTGAGGAGCTAATCGCTGCACAATCGTACCCGTTTACCCCTGCTATTCTCACAATCGGAGAGATTTATCGATTTACGGGTGATTCTTTAGGCTCTCCCAAATAATACCCCTGCGAGTAGTCGATCCCCATCTCTTTGACCAATATATAGGTCTTTTCATCACTCACAAATTCGGCAATCGTCTTCATCCCTAACTGTTTCGAAAAATTGACGATAGTAGCGACCAATATCCGTGCATCGTTGTCTTTATCAAGCGCTTTGATCAGTGAACCGTCAATTTTGATGAAATCGGCTTTGAGTTTGAGGAGATACTCGAAATTCGAATACCCCGTCCCGAAATCGTCAATTGCAATACGGCATCCGCACTCTTTGACATTTTTGATAAACGTAATAACCTGCTCAAAGTTCTCGATTCCCTCCGATTCGACGATCTCGAACACAACCCGCTCACAGATCCCGTATCGCTCCAGTAGCGTGAAAATGAACTTCTGTGTCTCATTATCCATAATATCTTTGATCGTCAGATTGACCGAGAAACTCTTCGTCGATTCACGAAACTGCTCGAACGATTTCTCCAGCATCCGCTGGGTAATTGTGGAATAGTGTTTCGTCCGTTTGGCAATCTCCAAAAAGAAAAAGGGGGAGACTACTTTTCCGTCTTCATCGATCAATCGTACCAATGACTCGTATTTGGCATACTCCCCCGTGACATTATCGACAATCGGTTGATAATAGGGGACAATACGGTCATGACGGATAGCGTTTTGGAGTTTTTTCGTCCATTTGATGTTGTTTTCACACTCAGCATTAAGAAGTAAAGAGGGATCGTACACCAATAGCGACTGCTGATTTTTTTTGGCACTGTTCATCGCCAATTCGGCACTGGAAAAAAGATTATGCCGATCCGGTTCAAACGAAATACTGGCGGTCACCTGAACCGTCATGGCTTCACCGTTGATATTAAAAGTAGTTTCGGAAATCGTCCCGATCACTTCGTTGACCTTATCCATGAGCCGCTCGGATGAAAGGTTGCTTCCCAAAATCGCATACTCATCCCCATCCAGACGGTAAAACCGTTTAAGATGCCGTTCTCGTATCTGCGAGTCAATCAAACGGGCAACCTCAATAATGAGCTCATCGCCAAAATCGTGCCCATAAAAGTCATTGATCTCTCGAAAATTATCGATATTGATCAGTGCGAGAGAAGGATTAGGGAGATCACAAATGTCTCTCATCAACCGATTTCGGTTCCCGAATGCGGTCAAAGCGTCCGTGTTGAGGATATGTTCCAGTTTTTCTTGTTGTTCGATCAGTTGGGTAATCTCATGGCGTACCGCAATGTACTCCACAATCTCATCCGATTCATCTACGATCGGGACAATCCCCATATCGATCCAATAGTACCCGCCATCTTTTTTCCGGTTTTTGAGGATTCCCGTCCACATCTGTTTGGATTGAATCGTTCTCCACAATTGCTCAAAAACTTTAGCGTCACTCTCGGGATGGCGGACGATATTGTGGGAATTACCGATCAGCTCCTCACGATCAAACCCGCTCACTTCGCAAAATTTATCATTGACATAGGTAATACGACCCGATAAATCACTTTTAGAGACAATATTTCCGGCATCGAGAGCCAGTTTGTAGCCGTTGAGGAACGAGAGGGTTTGATGGAGTTCGGTATCTTTTTGGACTACCGAGTTTTTGAGTTGACGGTTCAGATGTTCAAGTCTCTTTTGAGTCTCGACCCGTTCGGTAATATCACGGACGATCGCAATGTTGTAATCGATGCCGCCGCGCTCCAAATAGCGAACATTTGCCTCGACCGGAATCTCCGTACCGTCTTTTTTAACAACCATCGAATAATCGGTTAGCTTACCAACCTGCTTGAGTTCTTGAAGATGACGGTAAAAAGGTTCATTCTCTTTCAGTGGTCTACGAATTTTATCAACTCCTAAAGAACGCACCTCTTCAAGAGTATATCCCAACGTACGCGATGTCGTTTCGTTGATATAATCGACATACCCGTTATCGATCCGGATGATAAAAATCATATCGTTCGAATGGTTAAGCATATCGTTAAGCATAATTATCTTTTCATCCATCGCCGAATCCGCATCTTATACTTGGCAATGGGCAATGCTCCATCCACCGATAACTATACTATACCATTTTTTCTAACGTTTCAACACCACATCGACGTTCAAATCAACCTGATCGCGAACCGTCAAAAAGACCATTTTCGGCGGAGTGATTCCGTAATCGGTCATTTTCATCGAACTTTTTGCCTTGACGCGCACTTTCGATCCCTCTTCGCTCACGCTCCCCTCAAAACTAATAGGCTTGGAAACGCCGTGAATGCTCATCACCCCTTTAAGAATGACGTTTTCGCCCCCTTTTGAAACTACCTCTTTTATCTCGAAAGAGGCTTTGGGAAATTTGTCCGACTCCATCGTCTCGCGCATATTCGAATCGCGTTTGGCATTATCGCTGATAAAATCGGCGATACTCACCTCCATGCTCCCTCGCAGAGAAGCAGCTGTTTCCCCCATACTCAAATGGGAAGTCGCTTTTTTAAACACCGGATCGATAGAAGAATCGCCGAAAACCTCCGTATGAGCTTTAATCGATCCCGATTCAAAACTCAAATTACCCGCATATGCCGATACGGCTACCAATAATGCCGCAATACTCAATTTAATCATGAAACCCTCCTAAAATAAAATGGATAGAGAAGTGAAAAAAGTCCCAATACCCCCGCTGCAACCCAGAGATAATGCTCCAGTGCCAAAGCATTGGCCAAAGAGGTTGCAACCCAACCGACGCCGACCATCAACAACGCGATCATTCGTACATTTCGAGTCTGTATGAGTTTATGAAACACCAAAACATTGTAATATGAAATGACAAACGGATAAACAATCGCGAGAACAAGCGGCATCTTTAACCAATACAAAAGATAACTGACGATGAAAAGCCCCAAAATAACAGGTATTTGCTGAAACAATTCGCTTCGGATATGAAACGCCGCATATACACCGATCAAATGAAACAGAATAATGACGTAGGTATACTCACTCCAAATATCCATCTCCACGGATCGGCTCAGTGTTTCAAAGAGTGCCGAATCGGCAAAAATCCATAACATCATAACCATCATCAGCCGCCACGGAAAACGCTTATACTCGACATGGATCAACCGCTTCGGAGTCAAAAAGATCAATGCTCCAAGCGAGATGAGCGGCAATACCAAAGCGATCACTCCGCGCTCTTCAAACGGATAGGTATACAGCGCCGTCCCGACCGTATAGGAGATTGCCAATCCCCAAGAGAGCTGTAGTTTGGTTTGAGAGCTGAAAAGATAGAGCAAAATCGGGGTCGTGTACCCCACTACAAATCCGAGCGCCAATAACATCCCCAATGAATAGTTGGGGTAAAACCACGAAATAATAATTTGAATACCGAATAAAAAAATAAGCTCTCTTTTGGGATCATGATGTCGCCACAATGCACTCAGCAACGCCCCACTAACTCCTCCGATCGGGAGAGTATAGAGGTCGTGGATATGCGAGTCGAATGCCCCGACAACACCCGTTTGGGCGATCAATAGATAATACAATAGCTGCGAGCTGAGAACGATGACGAGAAGATTCAATCTCTACCTCGCAACCACAACCAATAAAGCAACGCAAAACCGCCATCATACAATGCTACCAACAACGCAATCCCATCAAGCGTCCCCGCCATATAGAGTGCGGTAAATACCGAGGCGCAGAGAGCGCGCACCGATGCGGTGAACTCAGCAAATCGGTGAGGATCGCTATGAAGCCCATACCAGTGGGCCAATCCCGTCCCGATCATAAAGGCGAATACGAGATACTCGTACGTCCCGCTAAAATGAAATCCGAGGAGTGGAAAGAGGGCTGCTCCGCCGAGGATGAGGATTACCCCGCCCCCCGCATCGCTCAAAAATCCGCTCAGATGGTAGAGTTTCAGTGCCGAATCAAGAGGGAAACGGAGCCGATCATACGCCATTTTGAGTACCATAGCAAGCAACAACGCACCGATCAGGGCACGGATTCCCAAATAGGGTTCTACCGCTCCGCCAAGCCCCCCCGCTTCGATGATCCCAGCGATCGTGAGGACAAACGCCATAAGTGCCATCAGAACCGTCCAGATCACCGCATAGACCCGACGAAACAGATTCGGCAGGAGATGGTTCAAAATAGCAAGCGCCATAAACGCCACCCCAAGCCCCATAGCAATATGGGCATGCCCCACCACGAGATCGTTACGGTGGATCAATTCACGGATTGAGGGGATAAAGAGAAAATTTCCCTCTGCATCGACAAATACAAACGCCCAAATCGAGAGGATCAGATAGGGATTGGTGTTGAAACTCACCCCCGCATCGCGAAGCCACACCCATAGCAAGGGGAGATAGAGCAACGTGAGGTACTGAAAAAACCACTCCTCATTGTAGCTCAGAGGATGAAAAAAATTACGGATAATGAGTGAGATCACATATCCAACCAACGGAACGATCCACAGCCAATGCCATCTCGGTTTAAACTCCTGCGGTGCGACCAGCTTGATGAGGAGATAGTAGATCGGAATGAGGGTAAAACTCATCCCCAGCGTATTGTCCCCGTGCGGTCCGATAAGGGTTTTTTCCACCTGACCGTATTGCGGGTTCATCAGCACCACCAACGCGATAGGTGCGGCAATGACCGCTAGAAGCGAAACGTTCACCCAGAGCGGCCGTTTCTCGTAGCGTCGGAGGGCATCGAGGAGGGCGAGGAGATAGAACAGACCGCTAAACGCCAATAAAAAGTTCAACTGATAGGGAAAATCGTAAAACGGCAACCCCCGGATATTTCCAAACAGAATCGCCATAGACATAAAGAGCAAAAAGAGATTCCACACCACAAAATAACGGCGCAAATGCCCGATCGCGCTCTCTGACAACACCCCCTCTTTTTGAAACAGGGCAAAGGGGAGCAAAGAGAGCATCAAAGGGAAAAATCCGTACAGCATCTGCGAAATATGAAGCGACCTCGCACGCTCCGGAGAGAGCAAGGTCATAGAGCCGTCCAGCCCTAACATTTCTACCGCATACACCAACCCTGCAAAGAGCCCAAGAATCAGCCATAGAAATGCGAGAGGGAGTTCGTTATTGATGAATCTGTTTAACAACGCCGTCCTCCATCTCGATGATAATATCCGCATAATCGGCTATTTTTTTGTCGTGCGACGCGACGACAAATCCTGTCCCCTCTGAGGCAAACCGTTTAAACAGCTCATATACCCCCAGTGCATTTTTCGTATCCAAATTTCCCGTCGGCTCATCGGCGAATACCACCGAGGGGCGGTTGATCAGAGCACGGGCGATAGCGGCGCGCTGACGCTCTCCGCCGGAAACCTCATCACTGTACCGTTTTCCTAACCGTTCAATCCCGAGGTTCCCCATCAACGGATCGATCAAAGTACTATCCAGTGCCGCCAATCCTACATTTTCACGGAGAGTCAAATAGGAGATCAAATAGTGAAACTGAAATACAAATCCGATATTGTGTTGACGAAAATGGTCGATATTCCCCAGTTCGCTCACTGTTTTTCCATCGTATCGGACAATCCCTTTGGACGGTTGCAGCAATGTCGAGAGGATGGAGAGGAGTGTCGTCTTTCCGCTCCCGCTCTCTCCGATAATCGCGGTAAAACTTCCCGGTTGTATCTCGATATCAACCCCGTTTAATACTTTTTCATGTCCGTAAAAATGCTCTAGTCCCGTAGCTTCGATTTTCATGCGCCACCTCGTTGGATCAAACTCATCGGGTCTATTCGTGATGCATAAATCGCAGGAAGCAACGTCCCAAAGAGGGCCATGACTACCGAGACGATAAACACTTTGAGCGCCAAGGCAAAGGTAATCTCGCCGTTAATGTAACCTTGGAATTTCTCGGCATGTTCGATCACTTCCAACACCCCCACCGATACGCCGTACGCCACGGCAAATGCCAGCAGAGCGATAATCAACGTCTCGCTGAGAAGTTTAAAGATAATTGTTCCCGAGGAGAGACCGATGGAGCGCATAATCCCAAACTCTGCTTTGCGGTCGTTCACCACCATACTCATCATACTTACAATCCCCAATATCCCCATCAAAAATGCCATCGCCCCGATCACGTCGGAGCTGGTTTTGATGATTTTAAACTGGTTGTACGAGTCGATAAACCCATCGGTCGTTTTCGCTTCCATCTGCGGATAGGTTTTGTTGATGTGAGCAATGAGTTCATCACTTTGACTCAAATCATCCAGAGCAATGAGGAAGATCGAAGCGCTTTTGTGAAACACCTCTCCCGCATCTTCCAGAGGCATTACGACTCCGCCGTCTTCAAATCCGATTCGACTTTTAAAGACACCGCTGACACGGAACTCTTTTTTGGAAAGAGAGATCGTTTTGGGATGCTTTAGCGTTTCATAGATTTTTGATCCCAACATCACTTCGCCCGTTTTTGGGTACGTCCCCTCTTTGAGGGTATAGCTTTTAAAACGGTTCTCGCTCGCACCGTAAATGCCGACGATCGGGAGCGGCTCTACCGGAGCGGCTCCCAAAATAAGGGCGCTCACCTCTTTAGTCCCCTGCAGTTTGGAAATATCCTCCGCAACGGAGCGGTTAATATCACTGAAAAAAGTATCGGCAATCCCTTTTTGGGTGACGATGATATCGCCATCCGTCTTGAGCATCGAGCTGTACATACTCACCACCCCGCCCGAAATGGCGCTGATGAGAAATATGGCAGCGATCGAGACGCTCATACTGATAAAAATAAGGGCAGTTTTAAAACGGTTTTTTCGGAGTGCTTTGAGCGGTGTGATCACTGCTCAATCGCTTTTTTGAGATCGGCTGCGTTGTCGATAAAATCGACTTTGGTGAGGAAATTGCCCCGAAATTTCATCACGGTAATTTTCCCTTCCTGATACGGGAAATTAAGCCCTTGCTCTTCGTCTTGGATCAACAATACACGGTGAGTATATTTGCGCATTTTCGGCAACGCAAAACTCTCGGTGATGAATTTGGGCATTTGGGAGATATCGGCGACAAACGCCGCTTTATTTTTGGCAAGGTACTCTTTGGGTTGTTCGGTCAAATACTCATTCACCGTCGCTCCCGTCCCTTTCTCAAATGCCATGATGAGCGTTTTAGGCATCACTTTGAGGGTGACCCGTTTGCCGAATTGATCGGAGAGATCGAGCGGCATGACCGATTGACCCACTTTATACGGTGCCGCCCAAACACTGAGTGCTACCAATAATGAGATAATAACTTTTTTCATAATAAACCCTTATACCCGAATGAAGTGACGAAAGTATAAGAGAAAAAAGGATAATTGACGGTTAATGGGTGATTTTAGCCAAAAGAGTTTCGATTTCCCGATGCTGCGCCATACTCAGAGCGAAACTCTCATCCATCACTTTGTCCAAATGGTTCATCTCGGTGAGGGTAATACCGAAGGGATCTTTTTTGGTCACTTTGCTCCCCGATGGGGTGAGATTCACATTATCGAGTTTTTTAGCGGCATGACGGATGAAATAAGTGAGAAAATAACCTCCGGAGTGATCTTTTTCAATCGCTACGACGACGCGAGAAGCGTTCGATTTCTCCCAGACAAGATCAGGGGCAAGGGTTTTAAAATCCTCAACGCTTAGATATCCCACATACACCTTGGTGTAAATATCGTGATAGCGCTGAGTTGCGGGGCGTTTGAAAAATTCGACATCAAACGGCTCTTTTCCTCTGAGGGAGCGGAGCATCCACGAGAGGGTGGCATAGTATTTGAACGCCGAAATTTTAAGACTCTCCGCATGGGCGATTTTGGAGCTCTCGATCCGAATCATCGGTTTGCGCGGAGATTTGGTACTCAGTTTTTCCAAAATATGGGCGGCACTGTAAGGTTTGGTCAGCCATACCGACGCGTACGGCGGCAAATCAGAGGTTCCCGTCGCCCCTTCGTTGAGCACTAACAGCGCTTTGACTTTGTAACGGGGAAAAAGAACTTCGAGCAATGCCCGTTTTTTGCGGAGCCGTTTTTTGAGGTTGCTCACCGATTTGACGAGGGTCATTTCGACAAAATAGAGCTCTTTGTCGGTAAAGAGGAGTCCGTCAAACTCCCCGATCTCTTTGTGGCGGGCACGATAGATAATCTGCCCTTTCCAGCTCACCGATAATGCATCGCTCTGCGCACGAGTACGGTGTTTATGGGGACCCTTGATGATAAAACTTTTGATGCGTGGCTCATTGGCAGCATAGCGGAGGAGTTTTTCGTAGATGTAGTTCTCATACACCTCTCCCTCAAACGAGCGAAACGCGCTGACATACCCTTCATCCTCCATAGTTAATCCCTTCGATTCCAGGGAGAGAAGATGATCAATATTATAGTCGTAATATAAAAGGTTATCGCCAAGTTCTGCATCGCCCTCAGGAATAACGGTATGGTCGAATGTTAGGATGGGAGCCTCTTTTAGGGGATTAGAACATTTTTACCAAATGCCCGTTACCATTTTACTTTATTTTAGCCAATAATTTAGATGCGTTCTAAAATTCCTTCAGCTATTTTATGTAATGGCAGTTGTTTTTCGACCGCACCAAGTTCATAGGCAACTTTTGGCATACCGTAAACGACACAACTAGCTTCATCCTGTCCAAGAGTTCGTGCCCCCGCATTACGCATAGACAAAAGCCCTCGGGCACCATCCCCCCCCATCCCTGTCAAGATGACACCGATCGCATTGGCTCCGGCGATTTTAGCAACAGAATTGAGTAAAACATCGGCAGATGGCCTGTGTCCTGATACTTTCTCTCCGCTTCCAATCTCAACATAATAGCGCGCCCCCGAACGGCGCACTACCATATGATAATCTCCCGGCGCGATCAAAACGACACCCGGCGTAATCGAGTCACCGTTTCGGGCTTCACGCACCTCCATTGCACACAACGAATTAAGTCTCTCGGCAAATGGGGCAGTGAAGTTGGCAGGCATATGCTGCACGATCACCGTCCCAGGGGCATTTCGAGGAAGTCCCATCAGCACATCTTTAAGTGCTTCGGTTCCCCCCGTCGAAGCTCCGATGGCGAGAATCTTATGGGTCGTTTCGGCGAGTGACGTCGTATTAGCCTGTTGTACATTTCGCAATACCCGCTGCACTACTTTGACCTTTGAAGCTATTTTGATTTTGCTCAGTAGTTCTTCGCGCATCTCCTCTTTTCCGTCATAAATATGGGAATGGGGCTTAGGAACGAAATCAACAGCTCCTGCTTCGAGTGCTTCAAGAGTTGTTTTGGCACCATTTTGGGTCAAAGATGAAACCATTATAACGGGAATCGGCATATAATGCATCAACCGCTTCAAAAAAGTGATCCCGTCCATCCGAGGCATTTCGACATCCAGACAAATCACATCTGGACGCAATTCTACGATTTTATCTCGAGCGATATAAGCATCCGAAGCACTCCCGATTACTTCGATCATCGGATCCGATGAAAGAATTTCCGTTAACACAGCCCGTGCCGTGGCACTGTCATCAACAATCAATACCCGTATTGCCATTCACTTATCCTCCAAATTCATCATATCGCTACGTTGTGCGTATTTTAAGAGCACTTTTCCCCGTTCAAGATCAAACTGAATTTTTCGTCCGTTTTGTCCCCCGGTATCCTCAGCTACGATTGGTATTCGATACTCTTTTAGAATCTCCCGTGCTACTAGTATATTTTTTTCTCCGATCATCATCGCTTCTGATCCACCGATATTCATCGATGCTCCGCCAAATATCTTGGCCTGAAGGGTTTTAGGGCTCGATCCCTTTACCATCATCGTTTCAATCAATTTTGGAATCGCTATATTACCGAACTTCGGGGATTGCAAACCATTGCCATTCCAAAATGGCAAGAGGTAATGGTTCATACCACCTATCCCGAGATTTACGTCATAAAGACAAACAGCAACACACGATCCCAAAACCGTAGAAATCGCCCCCGGTGCACTGTCGACGTGGATCTGACCCACATGGATAAAAGTGGAGCACCCTTGAATCATCAGAGTTCAATCGCGCCGTCAAACGATTCAAACAAAAACTCGTTTGAACCACTTGCTTCCGAATCGGCTGAAACCTCTTTAAGCGGCAACGTCACCGTAAAGGTGACACAGCTTTCTTCGGTCTCATAATCTATGGTGCCGTTCATCAGAGCACACAGTTCACGCGCGATGCTCAAACCCAATCCTAAACCGTGAAACCCTTCCATACCCTGAACAAAGCGGGTAAAAATCTGAGGCTTGTACTGAACTTTCGGCCCCTCTCCGTGATTTTTTACCGCGATGGTAACGACAGAGCCTTTTTGGGTAATATCAACGTTCACAATAGCATTTGAATGGCCGTAATCGCATGCGTTGGCGACAATATTTTTGAGAATGATATAAAGTTTTTTGGGATCTGTAACAATCTTTTCAGTTAATGTACTATCAACACTGATCATAATATTTTTACGTTTAAGTTTATACTTGAACCCTTCAATAACCTCTTCAACTAATATTTTTGGATCGACCGACGCATACGTTACATCCAATACACCGCTCTCTATTTCAGATGCAGCCACCAGATTTTCGATGCGTGATTCCAAAAGGAGTGCTTCTTCATGAGCAAGTTCAAAAGTGGCTATACGTGGATCATCTTGTGGGGGTGACAAATAGGGAATTATCCCTAAAAGTGCTGTCATAGGGTTATTAAGTTCACTAGCGATCAGAGATAAAAACCGAGACTTGGCTTTTTCACTTTCAATAAGTTGCTTGTTTAGATCAAGAATTTTACGGCTTAAAAAAGCGACTTCCTCACATTTTTCGCCGCACTCATCTTCTTTATATATATCGTTATTTTCCATTGTTCTCTTCCATTGCTTTAATCATCATCATTTCCGTATGAAGACGTTTTAACATTTCAGCACTCGCTTCGGATCTTTTCATCAATGAGTGATTTTCACCATCAAAACTTTTCCCCATTTTCTGCATGGTGTCGATCTCTTGTTTAGTTTCCCCGATCAATGTTTTGAGCTGTGCGAATATAATTCCGAACCGCGCCGACTCATCCGAACTCCCTGCCGCCTCGATCACCCCGTACACCTGAACATACCCCAGATACATCATTTGCCGATCAAGATGATCAAGATGAGCCAGAACCTCTCTAATCCCTCCGCTCAATTCGGATAGCAGTCCTTTGATTTTATCCGAATACTCACTCACCAAGGCAATCAAATCACAGATATTTCCCCGCATTTCAACCATCTGAACGTCACTATTTTTACACAATACCTCTTCGATCACGTAAGTTGCCATCTCAACTTGCAGGCGAATCGCGGAGAGTAAAAAAACAATCGTATTCATTGCGTCGGAGAGCTTTTCAATGGCGCAGTGAATTTGATGGATGAGTGCGTCGTTCTCTTTTGCGTTGATTCGGATGTCCCGTGCCAAAATACCAAATGTCTCCCCGCGATTTTCCACTTTATAAGACGATACCGAGGTGTTGAGTGACAAATTAACAACATCACGGGCAAGATAGCGCAACGCCATCCCTTTCTCTTCGAACAGTAACTTGATCTCGGCAAAAAAATCTATTTTTTCAAACCATCGGTCATATTCTCTCATCAATGCCGCACACTCTTCATGCGCCGATTTGAGCTTGGACAACAGCGGATGGGTACTGATAAAATCTTCTGCATTCAAACACGATAACAATTTGAGTTTTTGCCGCCCTTTTAGCTCATAGAGCAGCGCAACTCCCATAAAATGGTCATAATTTTGATACCCCGATTGACTCAACAGTTCGAATAAAAGTTGCCCACTCGCTTCCATCCCCCCTTCTTCTTCAGCTTTCAGTAATAGAGGATAAAGCTCTTTGACGAGACTAAAGATTTTGCTTTCCGGCTTGATTCGGATCGATATAAAACGCTCTTTGAGAGGAAAAACTGCCGCGAGAACCCAATAATATCGCCCATCTTTGGTTTTATTTTTGACATACGCGACAATCGGTTTATCGACTTTCAAATACTCCCATAATGTTTTAAAAATAACTCTCGGCATATCGGGATGGCGGACGATGTTATGAAAACTTCCAATCAGTTCGTCTTTCGTATATCCACTAATTCGGACAAATACATCATTTCCCGACAGAATCGTACTGTCGTGGCTCGTAATGGAGAAAAAAAGCTCACGCGCATCAAATTTAGCTTCCCTCGAAGCAACATTATGGTCGTTTGTCTCCACTGGGTTCCTTATAATCGTTGATAAATCGATGAGCCCAAAAGTTTGAGCGTATCGCGGTGGCTGGTCAGAGATTCCGAACTTCCCAGAAAGAGAGGAGCCCCTCTAGGTAATACCGTCGTAAAGCGTCGAATCACTTCATGCCGGGTGGGATCGTCGAAATAGATCATCACGTTGCGGCAAAAAACCATATCGAATTTGTTTTTGAAAAAAAACGGATCGGTGACCAGATTATAAAGGCGGAACATCACTTTTTCCCGCAAATGGGCAGAAATCCGATAGCGAACACCATTGTCGGTACGCACTTTTTCAAACGAACTCAATACGATCTCTCGAGGCATCGCTTCAACGTTTTTAGCCTCATAGCTCCCCTCAATCGCATGGGAAAGTACTTTGGGTGAGATATCGGTTGCGAGGATTTTGATATCCCAGCTCTCGAAATCGCTCAAATGGTGCTGTAAAAACATCAAAATCGTGTACGGTTCTTCTCCACTGGAGCACCCTGCTGACCAGATACGTATCTTTTTCTCCCGTTTTGAGGCGACGAGTGCGGGGAGATAGCTCTCCAGCCATTTCCACTGCGCCCCCTCCCGAAAAAAAGAGGTGACATTGGTCGAGATGGCGCTCACAAACAATGAGAGTTCTTCACCGCTCATATCTTGCACGAGGTAATCATAATAGGCCCGAAATGAATCTAATCCCAATTGATTGAGCCGTTTATTGAGTCTCCCTTTGACGAGGGTACTTTTTTGCTCGGAAAGAGAAATACCCACTTTTTCATAGATATACCGGCGAAAAAGGGCAAACTCTTCGGGCTTAAGCTCAATTTCCACCATGCGACCCCTCGATCAATGGACGCAGCTCATCGACGTTGAGGATCAGTGCAATATCGCCGCTTCCGAGGATCGCTCCTCCGGAGATCTCTTTGAGACGGGCAAGTGCTTTACCCAAAGGTTTGATAACCACTTGTTGGCGCCCGACCAGCTCGTCGACCATGATGGCGATTCGTCCCGCTTCCGTTTCGACGCACACCAGTATCCCCTCCCACGGTTCGATCCGCTCCTCTACCGGAAGGTCAAAAACATCGCTCAAACGGATTACGGGTATATGCTGGCCGCGCATGCTGACGAACTCCCCCTGACCTTTGATAATATGGACGATTTCCCGCTCGGGGCGGAACGATTCGACAACGCTCAGCGTCGGGATGATATAGATCTCTCCCGCCGCTTGTACGAGCATCCCGTCGATGATCGCCAACGTCAGAGGAAGAACCATCGAAAACGTCGTCCCCTCCCCCTCACGCGAATCGATCTCGATCTTCCCGCGCAGTTTTTCGATCGAGGTTTTTACGACATCCAACCCGACACCGCGCCCCGAGAGATCGCTGATTGCATCGGCAGTGGAGAATCCCGGCTGCATGATAAGGCCGAAGATTTGAGAATCGGTGAGGTTTTCATCTCCCGTAATGATCCCCCGCTCCATCGCTTTGCGGAATACTTTCTCTTTGTTGATCCCCCGTCCGTCATCGCTGACGCTAATAACGATGCTGCCGCTTTTGTGATAGGCCCGCAACGTAATCGTCCCCTCGACTTTTTTCCCTGCATTCAACCGCTCTTCCGCAGATCCTTCGAGACCGTGGTCAATCGCGTTACGGATGATATGGATCAGCGGATCGGAGAGGCTGTCGATCATCGTTTTATCGATTTCCGTCTCTTCCCCCTGTACATTCAAACGAAGCTCTTTCCCCGTTTTTTTAGAGGTATCACGGACTACCCGTTTCATTTTGTCAAACGTATCGCGTATCGCGACCATTCGCAAACTCATGACCCGATCCTGAATCCGTTTCGTGATCTTCGAAAGGGTCTCGATTGTCCGGCTGATCGATTCGTCCTCTATCGCACGGATCTTCTCGTTTTGGGCAATGAAGTTTTGGGCAATGACGAGTTCTCCAACCGAATCGAACAGTTCATCGAGTTTGAAGGTGTCGATACGGATCGTCGATTTGGTGGAGGTTGCACTTGCCAATGTATTCTCCGAGGATCCTTTAGAGGCTGTTTTGACAATCTCATCTGTTTTTTCCACCTCACTTACCCTCTCACGGGCTGCGGCTACCGGTTCAATCCGTGCAACCCAGTATTCATGATCGAATAAAAACTCAAAATTTTCACGAACCTCTTCCTCGGTTTGGGAGGTCAATATGATAGTACATGCCCGTCGGATCTTATTTTCATCGCAGACAAAATGTCCTAGCGACGGAACCACTTCCATGTCGAAAAAACTCTCCATCGATACCGCTTTTTCCCCCAAGAGTTTGAGAAAAAGGAGGTGATCGAATCCCCTCTTGTAGGCGTCGACATCAAGCGTTACATCGATTCGGTAGAGGTTCAATTCCTCACTATGAGAGGCTTGATAGAGCTGAACCGTATTGGAGACGGCATTCTCGAATTGTTCCTCACAACTCAACCCAAATTCAGAAGCAAGATCATTCAACGACCCGCATGCCTCCTCTAAAATTTCCTCTATCGGCAGATTTTTTTTCGAGGCGATCAGCTTTTTGATCCTTTCCAAACACCCCTCGTATTCCGAAGGAAGTTCAGGAAGGGCATCGAGTTCGCACCTCATCACCTCCTTGATAATGTCGACACTACCGACAAAAAGTTCGAGATGATGTTCTTCAATATCTTCTTGGGTGCTACGATAATGATCGAGTACGTCTTCAAAATGGTGAACGAACTCTCCCAAACGGGTAAAGCCGAAGGCGTTGGCGTTCCCTTTGAGGGTATGTACCCCCCGGAAAATTTCATTCAGCAGATTGAAATCGGCCGAATTTTCTTCAAAACGGAGAATATCGACATCGAGTTTTTCGATAATCTCTCCCGCCTCTTCGATAAAAATTGCTTTGACCTGTTCTTGTTTAGTCATGACACATCCAATGCAGGGTTCCGTACGCACCGGACGTCGTCATACCCTTCTCTAAAAATGGGATATTCAACTCCGGACGGCTCCGTTTCAAACTCACCAAAAGCGCGATAAGGGCACTGCTTTGCAGTGTTCCCCCCGCTTCAATGGCAATAGTTTCTATATACTCCAGACGGGGACGAATAAACTGCTCAAATTCCCGTATCTCTTCCATCGATAATTCCGCCCCAATGGTGAGGACATCACCGTCGAATTCCATCTTAGAACTCTTTCAAATCGTCCTCATGCAGAGGAAAGATTTCGCTGGCTTTTGCCGGAGTTCCTCTGCTCTGAGAGACGGGAGCAGTTCTGCGAGTAGCAGGAGGTGTTTTGATTTCCAACGAATGAAGTTGTTTTTTCTTTACAACCACAGATGGAGCCTGATTTTCCATGCCGACCATTTTTGCCAAAATACGAACTGTCTCCATCATCGACGTTGCCTGAGCATTCAACTCTTCGGCAGCTGCGGCAGCTTCTTCAGAATTGGCAGCGACTTGCTGAGTCACTTGATCTACTTGTCCCATCGCCTGATTGATCTGCGCCATCCCCTCAGCCTGCTCTTTTCCGGCAATCGCGATCTCTCCGATCAAATCGGAGACTTTTTTGCTTTGTTCAACAATCTCTTGAAATGCGGTGTGAGTTGCAAGGGCAATTTGATTCCCCTCTTTGATTTGTCCGACAACCTCTTCGATAATATCGGAAGTCTCTTTCGCAGCCGAAGCGGCACGTTGTGCCAGATTACGCACTTCATCAGCTACAACTGCGAATCCTAAACCATGTTCACCTGCACGAGCCGCTTCAACCGCAGCGTTGAGAGCCAATAGGTTGGTTTGGAAAGCGATTTGATCAATGGTTTTGATAATGCCGCTAATTTTGGCTGCCGATTCAGTGATGGCATGCATAGAATTCGAAAGCTGTTCACCTTTTTCATACCCTGCACGGGCAGAATCGTTGGCATTTTTTGCCAAGATATCTGCTTGTCGCGCATTGTCCGTATTTTGGCTATTGATTGCCGTAGATTCTTCCAAAGTCGCACTGACCTCTTCGACACTGCTGGCTTGTTCACTTGCCCCTTGTGCCAATGATGACGAGGATGAAGCAACTTGATCGGATGCCGATGTGATTTGCATTGCACCGTCACGAATCGTCGTAACGCTCTCAGTGATGGAACGGGTGATAGAGCGGATGATTAAGAATGCTAGGAGTGCCGCGATACTAATCGATATACCCACTACTGTCATCGAGAGAATCATATCCTCAGAAGATTCTTTTTCGGTATCTTCAACCGTTTGATTCCCCACCTCAACATTAATCTGGGTAATCTTATCCATATTTTCCAATGCTCCCTGACGCGGTGCACGGCTGTTTTCAATAAATTCTTTCATCTGAGCGTAATATACATCAACCATCGCCGGATCGGTATTATTGATGAGCGGAATGAGAGTATTGGCTCGAAACTGTAAACTGAGCTCTTTCCATTTTCCAAAGTTCTCTTCAAACTTTTTCCACTCGGTCGCTTCTTCCGGTGTTTGAGGGAGAGGTGCATAGATTTTATACCCTTTCTCATAGCGCTCAAATCCTTTTATGATTCGATCAAGTGCATCTTGAAGCTTCTGTTTGGCTTGAGGGTCCTCTTTAAGAGCACGAACTCGATTTTGTTGAATGACAACCTGATTAATCCCGACACGCATTTCCATCAATCCGACAATCGAGGGGAGGCGAACAACTCCGATTTCATTCACCGATGCACGCCATTGCGTGAGATTTGTATACGACATATAGCCCAAAAGAATAAGTGCCGCCATCATAAAACCCGCAAGTAGCATCAACTTGCTTTTTAATACCATATTTTCCAACCAACTCATCGTTACTCTCCCTCGCTTGTTTGTGTTTTTTGTATTTGTTCCAAACTTAAAAGTTCATCCGCTTCGAAAAGCTTCAAAACATCCAAAATCATCACGACGTTCTCCTGAATTTGTGCCATAGAGCAGATAAAATCGGTGTCGATATGACTCCCGAATTTCGGCGGTTCACTCAAGTGTGCTGAATCGATCGATGCCACCTCTTCGACGCGATCAACGATAAAGCCAACATTCACTTTTTCTACTTCAACAATGATAATCGCCGTGTGCATGTCCGGCTCTCTAATCTCCATGCCGAATCTCAGCCGTGTATCGACGATTGGGATGATTGAGCCGCGTAGATTGATCACCCCTCGCATATAGTGAGGTGTTTTAGGGACGTGAGTCACCTTCATCATCGCAATAATTTCTTTGATCCGATCGATCGCAATGCCGTATTGTTCGTCACCCAAAAAGAACGTAAGGTAGCGCTCCCGTCTGGATTGGGTCGTATTTTGTTCCATTTTTATACTCCCAGTACCATTTTAAGCGATTTAACCAACTTCTCGTCACTAAACGGTTTGACCATCCATCCCGTCACTCCAATCTCTTTTCCTGTCATCTTCATCTGCTCAGAGCTCTCCGTTGTGAGGATGATAATCGGTTTAGTTTTGTACCGCTCATCACTTTTGATAGCACGAGCCAAATCCAGCCCATTCATTTCAGGCATATTGACGTCACTGATCAGCAGGTCAAAATTCTCACCCCCTGCTTGCAAAGCCGCCAACAGCTCCAAAGGATTCATATACGATTTAAATTCGATCAAACCGCTACTAATCATCTCATCAAGTGCTAACTCCGCTGTTGCGATAACCGCCCTTGAATCATCTACAATAATCACTCTTTTTGCCATTTATCTACTCCTTAATTGTGCTTTAAAAAAATTCCATCTCATTCTCATCTTCTACCTCAAGCTCCTTCTTGCCGATAATCCCTTCGATCTGCATGCAAGAACTGAAAAAAGAGCTGTCAAGATAATGGATATCCGCAGTATCTTGGAGACTGAAAATATGTTCCCTCCATGAAGCGAGATCCGAGCCCAGATGTTCCATCAGCATGACCATCTTTTTTAATGTGGCAGGATCATCGATGATCGCTTTTCCATTTTCTTTCAAAAAAGTCCCCAGGGAGGAGAGGGCATAACCCAGTGCGGTAAATTCCACCAGATTGTTGATCGCATGGACATAAACGCCCAATGCTCCATCCACGAAATTGTAGAGGTTTTGGATAGTATGCTCTTCATCCAATATTCGAAGCTTCTCTTCCCACTCTTCATTGAGACTCTCCAAATCACGAATCTCATCAAGAACGTCCCCGCCGATATCTCGAACATATTCAATGGCTGTCGTTTTATGAACGAAACTCTGCCTCAGCATCTCTTTTTCTTGGGCATGAACGATACGTATCTCTTTAACTTCTTTAACAACCTCGGATTCAGACACTGCAACTGTACTCGGAGAATACGTTTCAACTACTGGGAGAACGGTTTGCTTCGTACTAAATGTACTCTCTCTCGAAGCTATTTGTACTTCTTTTACCATCCCGATGCGGACACATGCCAAATTGTCCTGCACAATGCAGTCTGATCCCAATTCTTGAATCAAACGTACTGCTTTCTCCTTCAGTTCAATCTTTTTCTCCGATCTCATTGTCACAAATATCTCTTCGAAATTCTCTTCGATAACAATATGCAACGGTTCTGTATTACGCGTTTCCTGACGCATCAGCTCATAATAAAACTCAATTATGGCATCGATTTTTGTACATAAAGTCGCCCATTTCTCTTCACATCGGGTGAGTATCCACATCCCAAAATCCATCATTGCATCCGAGTCGGAGATATCAAAAACGGTTTTAAAATGACGAATATCAGCACAAAAAGGGTTCAGCGCCTCTTTTGTAGAGAGGCTTTTGAATTTTCCCTCTTTCACTCGCAGCAGGGCAGCAAAACTCTGCAGCTTAAAGCGGATAACATCTTTATCGATCGGTTTGCGAATATAGGCTGAGACCCCGATGGAAGTCATCTTCTCTTCCATGTGCGTATCCATGACGGCGGTAACAGCCATGATAATTGTTTCAGGGTAATTGCTTTTAATGATTTTGGATGCCTCAAATCCATCCATCTGGGGCATCATGACGTCCATCAAAATAATGTGGGGAGACCATGAAGCTGTTTTGGCAACCGCTTCCGCCCCATCTTCGGCTTCTGCGATCTCGAATCCTTCTATTTTTCGGCAAATCGCTTTGAGAACCAGCCGATTATCTTCAACATCGTCCACGATCAGTAATCTTATATTACCCATTCCGACTCCTCTTTTATTGCAAGTTTTTTCGTTTTAAGGGTAAAACAGCTCCCCTCTCCTTTTTGTGAGCGTACATCCAATACAAACCCCATCGCCTGTGAATACTCTTTTACAATGCTAAGCCCCAGTCCCGTCCCTTGGTCATTGGTTCTGACCTGCTCAAAAGGTTCAAATACCCGAGAGAGTTTTTCACTCGGAATTCCTATTCCGCTGTCTTCGACTTCAATACGGCATTCCTCACCCTCTTCAATCACTCTCACTTCGATAAACCCTCTCGTAGTGAATTTAAACGCATTGGAGATAAGATTCGTCAAAATTTGTTTAAATTTCAATGCATCACACTGTATCGATATATTATTAATTTTTATATTAATTCTGTAATCTAAATAACTATTTTTGTTTAGACTCGAGCAACTCTCATACGCCTCTTGCACCAAATAGGTCAGATTATGCGGCTCTAATACAAATGTCTCTTTGCCCGATTTGAGTTTGGCTATATCGAGGAGAGAATTGATTAGTGACAAAAGATTTTGTCCATTTTTATAAGCTCGCTCTATGTACATCTTGACCAAATCCCGACTCACTTCATCCTCCAGAATTTCGTCGAAATTTTCCAATGCCAAATCGGTGAAATTGACAATCGCATTGAGAGGGGTACGAAGTTCATGCGATACCTGATCAAAAAATTTAGTTTTGGATTCCAGGGTTTGAATCGCTTCTTCTTTAGCCCTTACCATTTCGGTAATATCACGTCGCACCGACAGATACTCGATAACATCCCCCCAATGATCTTTAATCGGGACAACCGTTGTATCAAAATGGTGAACAATCCCCTCTTTATCTACATTGCGGAGTATTCCTTTCCAAATATTCCCTTTTTCGATGGTCTCCCAGATGGACTGATAGTTCATGTCATTCTCATCAGAAGTACAAAGAATCAGGATATTATCGCCGATAAGCTCCTCTCGGCTGTATTTTAGCGATTCGCAAAAAGCGTCATTGACATAGGTCAATGTTCCGTCTAGATCACTTTTGGAAACGAGATTTGAGACGTCGATAGCACGATCGTACTGCTGCAATAAATATTGTGCTTCTTCTTTGTCTTCGAGACTGGAGCGAAAATTCTCCTCTAAAGTATACCGATACCCCATCATCTCAGTAATATCAGTCAGTGTTGCAACATAAATATCATCTGCCGGTTCCAAAGGCTGAAGCGATATATTAAAGTGATACAGTTTCTCTTTTCCCTCTACAGCAACACGGTAATGGTCTTTCTCTTTTCGAAGAATCGTATCAAACCAGCGACACATCTGATAGCCGTCATAGACATATCCGTATTTATCGATTTTTTGAAAAATATTGGAGAGGGAAAAATCCGGATGAAAGATATCAATCCCCTGAACGGCAAAAAAATTGCTGAACGCCGCATTCGCATCTATAATTGCATCGCCATCGGTAACAGCAATCAGATCAGAGGTAAAATTAAATAAGGATTTGTAATAACGAAATGCAGGAGTTTTATCACGCAGACGCTGTTTGATCTGCATTTTGAGCGTCTGTACCGGCATCTCATCGTGCATGCGTTCTCCTAATTATCACATATTAATCACATTTCACTCGCACTATTGTAATCACCTTTGCTTACGTTTTAATTACATATTTTATCCACATCTATCATAGGGTCTTTTAATTACAAAATGCTATACTTCTTTTATGCATAAAAACCGACCGACCGAAGATCAAATCCGCGCCCAATTCGTCACCTCGCTGATGGAGTATTTCAAAATCGAAGAGGATATCAACCTCCGCGCGCACGTCGCCGATTTGGTTCGACACGTCCACCCATCGCAGTATCGTGAATTTTTTCGCCGTCTTTCATTACGTCCGATGCCTTATAAAAGCGGATTTGAAAAAATAGCGCTCATCGCCGAAGAGTTTGAAGAAGAGAGCCTCACCCCGATCGACCTCGAAGCACAAGAGAGAGCCCAAAAACTCTACACCCTCATGTACGATATCCGTCGTGATGTAACGCTGGTACGAGACGGCGAAAAAAGCGCTCTTGAGCGGTTTGAAGAAATCCGTTTTACCTCGATTAAACGGCAGGGTGAAGAGACACCTCTGCTTGATGAGACCGATATCAACGTCGTCAAAACCCTCACCAAAAAATGGATTTACGATTATGTCTCCCTCGATCGGAGCCTTTTTGAAGCCCGTCTCCTCCACGAATACCGCAATGAGATTCTTCGTCGCGAACGCTCCCGAAACGAGATCCTCGCCGCCCCCTTTAAAGCCAAACTCATCTCCTCGGTCAAAAAATCATGATTACCCTCCCTATCAGCCTCATCGATCGGGATGATCTCTCCTTGATGGAGCGCTCACTGTTGCCCCTCATCGCCCGTCACACCCAACAATGGGGGGATAAGCCGCGCGATATCGATGCTTCTACGTTGGCGCAAATGCTTCGCCACACCCCGCGCGAGGTGATCGAGGCCCTCGATGCGCTGGTTAAAAAAGGGATTCTCAAAACAATTCGCCGCAAAACACCGCAGGGGGTTATGATTTACTATACCTTTGCCCCGATGGAGACGATCAGTACCGCAGCCCCTATCCTGAGCCCAACCGAGTACAGCGACAGCAGCTACTATCTCAACCTCTCCAACGAAGCGTTCGAAGAACTCCACGCGTTTGCTCTCGAACTTTGCGACAGAGAGGGGATCAGACGTGATATTTTCGAGGATTTCAACCTCTACCAGCGGAGTCAAAACCGCCGTTCGTTTGATTGGTGTGCCGAGTTTGAGCGGTGGGTGCGGCGGGAGAGTGTTTCCCATACGGCGCTCGTTGCGAGTGAACAGGCGCTAAGCGAGGTGAAACCCTCCGGCGAAGAGTTCGAAATGGCGCAGTATTTTATCCGCCATCTCGCCTCGATCGATCCGCAGTTTGAAGAACCTTTTGACGTCATGAGCTGGGCGAAACAAATCCAAATTTTGACCGAAACGGGAGGATACACCCTCCTCGATGTGAAAGCGGCCATCGATTGGCTCTTTAGCGCCAAAGGGGACTGGTTCCGTCCCAACGTCCCCGATGCCTACCATCTGCGCAAACATTTCAAGCGGCTCATTGCCCACACCCGCTCTTTCCGTGACGGCAAACCGCGCCTCCCGGATGGGATCGATCTTTTCGATCTCTATGAGCAGATGTAACCGATGATTCAGATGAAAGCGTTTTTAATCGCCTTTTTGGTCTTCACCTCATCCCTTTTTGCGCTCGAAAAGGTCTCGGTGCAACTCAAATGGCACCATCAGTTCCAATTTGCAGGGTATTATGCCGCTCTCGAAAAAGGGTACTATAAAACCGAAGGGCTCGATGTCACCCTCAAAGACCGCGACGTCTCCAAAAATAACGTGGAACAGATTCTAGAGGGTGAGAGCCAATACGGCATCGCCGATTCGGTCCTCTTTTTGTATCAAGCGCATCAAAAGCCAATCGTCATCATCGCCCCTATTTTTCAACACTCCCCCAATGTCCTCATTACTCTGAAAAGTAGCGGTATCGACAGCCCCTACAAACTGATCGGGAAAAAAATTGCCATGTATCCCAACGATGCGGACGGATTGCCCCTTTTGGCGATGCTTCATGAAACGGGGGTCCTCAAAAAAGGGTTTCAGCGGATCAATACCCATTTTAATATCAACGCTTTAAATACCAAAGAGGTTGACGCCCATCACGGATACGTTACCAATGAACCTTTTGCGATGCTCCAAAAAGGGATCGAAACCAACATCATCCACCCTCAGCACTTCGGTGTCGATTTATACGGAGATATGCTCTTTACCACCCAAAATGAGCTCAAACTTCATCCCAAAAGGGTCGCCGCGATGAAGCGGGCAACGCTACGAGGATGGGAATACGCTCTCTCCCACAAAGAAGAGATGATTAATCTTATCCATAACAAATATGCTCCGGATAAAACCCTAGAGCAGCTCCGCTACGAAGCCGAAGGGATAGCCTCGGTGATCGATTCCACCACGATTCCTCTTGGGACACTCGATTATGGACGGTTCGAATATACCCAAAACCTCCTCAAGCGTCACGGCTTGATTGACACTAGCGTTGCACTGGACAAATACCTCTATCGCGAAGCGCACGAAGGGGAACTCGACCTCACCCCACAAGAGCGCCAATGGCTCAAAGAACACCCTGTTATCAGAATCGCTATCGATACCTCATGGGCCCCGTTCGAATATCTGGATGAAAACGGGAAATATCAAGGGCTTGCCGCCGATTATATCGCTTTGATCGAACAAAAATTGGGTGTTCGTTTCGAACCCTACACCCAAGGGGCATGGAAAGATGCCGTTGCGAAGATGGAGAAAAAAGAGCTTGATATGTACCCCTGTGCGGCCAAAACACCCCAGAGAGAGTCCTATGCCTCTTTTACCGCCCCCTATCTCAATTTTCGGATGGTCATATTAACCGATGAAAATGCCGACTACATCGAAAACATAACGAGCCTCAAAGGGAAAAAAATCGCGGTTGCCCGAGGCTATTATTCCCAAGAGATTCTCAAACGATACTATCCCCATATCGAACGCTATGAGGTGGACACCATCGAAGAGGGATTAAAGGCGGTTGCCAACAAAGAGGCGTATGCCTTTATCGACAACACTGCCGCAATCACCTATGCGATTAAAAACGAAGGGTATTCGAATCTCAAAATTTCCGGAGAACTCCCTCACCGCTATGAACTCTCGATGGGAGTCCGCAACGATTGGCCTATTTTGATTGGTATTTTAGAAAAAGCGCTTGGATCGATAACCCCTCAAGAACGGGATGCAATCTATGCCAAACACATCAAAATCGAATACACCCAAGAGATATCATGGATCCGTATTATTCAAATTTTTGTCCCTCTAGCCCTTTTTGTATCGCTACTTTTATACTATACCCGCAAACTCAAAATAATCAATAACGTCTATAAAATAACCCTGACGAGTCTAACCCGAACACAGCAAGAACTCGAAGAGGCGAATAAACGGCTTATCAGCCTCTCTACAACGGATACCCTCACCAATCTTGCCAACCGCTACCATCTCAACAATGCCCTGAAACAAGCACTCAGCAGTGCGGAACGATACACTCGACCGCTATCGGTCATTATTCTCGACTTGGACTATTTCAAAAGGGTCAATGACCTCTACGGTCACCATGCCGGAGATACGGTACTGCAAGAGAGCGCCAGAATATTGAGAGAGAACTGCCGAGAGAGCGATACCGTCGGACGGTGGGGCGGAGAGGAGTTTTTGATTATCTGTCCCGAAACCGACAAACATGAGGCGGCACAGTTAGCCGAAAAGCTCCGTGAAATGATCCCCTCGGTTTCCATGATCTACGCCCATACCCAAACCGCAAGCTTCGGTGTAAGCGGATATGAAGATTCGGATACCCAAGAGAGTATCGTTATTCGTGCCGATGAAGCTCTGTATAGAGCGAAAAACGACGGGCGCAATTGCGTCCGTGTCAGTTAAGGACAAACTCGATACGTCGGTTTTTGCTTCGCCCCTCTTCAGTCTCGTTCGAAGCTACCGGATCGGCATCCCCCATCCCGTTTACCGTAATGAGACTCGGATCAATCCCTTGTCCTGCCAAATACTCGGCAACCAGTTTACCCCGTGCTTCGGAGATGATTTCATTGGTCGCATAAAGATGTTTGAGTCGCTGCGGCGGAATATCATCCGTGTAGGAGTTAATGATAATCATCTTTTTACCGCTTGCTTTAAACGCTTTCGCCCATTCGCGCAACCGCTCTTTGCCCGCTTCATTCAGCGCTACAACACGGTTGTCAAAGAGTTGGAAATTACGAAAATAGGGGGCGGGCTCCGGAGCGAGAGCAACCGGTTTTTCGATGATCGGTTGTTTCGCCGCTACTAAGGGTTTCTCTACTGCCGGTGCTTTCATAACGATCGGAGTGTTCTTAGGTTCTATCGGTTTCACAGCTGCGACTGTGATCGGTTTCTCCACTTTCGGTTCCGGTTTTTCGATCGGTGATGGATCGATAATCTCCGGTGCCATGATTTTGGTTGCGGTCGCTACAACGACCGGTTTTGTTTCAGCCGGAGGAGCCAACACGGGAGCTTTGAGAGGTTTGACGTCGGCAACCGCCACCGGAGTAACTTTTTGCCCCGGTTTGAGTTTTTCGATCTCCATCATCACGCACGCCCCTTTGACATCGAGCGCCGTGAGGGTATAGACATTCCCTTTGATCTGCCATTGAGGAGCTTTGAGCGGTTTTAGGTCTTGATCAAGCCCTTGGTATTTTCGAACGCTATACCCTTTAGGGATATTAACGGTGAGGATGTTTTCTGCCGTAACGCAATCGGGACTGCTTTTGCAATCTCCGCCGCTGAGGAGGATTTTATACACCCCTTCCTCCTCCGAGACGAGAAAATCGTCTTTGTAGGCACGCTGAACATACGAGTAGCGGTCGGTATTGGCAAACGAGAGTTTAACGCTTCCGTCTTTGAGCTTTTCAATCGAATTGTTTTCAGGGCGGACATAGACAATCCGATTCGGATCAAACCCTTTGTCAAACATAAAACCGTAGTTTTTATTTTTGGCACCCTGATAGTTAAAATGGAGAATCCCCTCCGAAAAATCGGCTTGTGGGTAGAAAATCATCTCCGAAACATCGGCACTCACCTGAGTCCAACTCACCCCTAACGACAGTAGTCCCATTACTATTTTGCGCTGCATTATCACCTCTTTGTAATAAACGAATGATACACTATCATCAACCAATCTTCGGTTAAAGGAGATAACAATGAATCTACTATCCCTCTATCTCGATCGCTCCATAGCCATATCAGCACTCGAATATTCACTCGACCTTCAAATGAACAAAGGGGTCGAAAACGGCTACTACGGGCATAACGAGAAATTACATGTCGTCCTTTCCCCTTTCGGCGTCCTCACCCTCATTGCCGATGATAAAAAACCGATTCTCGATGCACTGGGGCTCCTCTCGATTTCACTCGATGATGATCACACAATCACCCAGGACTATCCCATCCATACCGATCCCACACTCACCGAAGCGTTCACCATCACCAATGAAGCCATTACGCTGCGGGAGGTGACCACACTGAATCTCAACATCATCGCCCTTGCCATCTCCCAAAGCGTCGGGTTGGAACGGTACGAAAAACGGCTTGACACCCTCTTTGCCCAAAGCCGCCGTATCGTCGAATCGATCCATACTTTTTCGATTACAAGACGCTCCCATTTGATGCAGTTTGCCAAACGGCTCGCCCTCACACGCCACGATATGGTGAGTAATCTGCTCCTCCTCGACAAACCCAATATCCTATGGGATAATGCGGAGGCCGAAGAGCTCTACAACCGTCTGGCATTTATCCTCGAACTCTATGACCGTCACGAAATCGCCCTCTCCAAACTCTCCCAGATCAAAGAGGATGTGATGCTGGTGATGGATTTGATCAACCACAAAAAAAGCGAATTTTTGGAGTGGATCATTATCGTTCTTATCGCCGTCGAAATCGTTATGGGTCTTATGGAGATGATGCACTAATTGTGCTAGAATAAACCATCAAACCTCAAGGAGTCTCGTATGAAAAACGTTTTGGTCTTAATGATGCTCGGAGCCTGTTCCCTATTCGCTGCGGATGGGGCAAAACTTTTCGGTGCCAAATGTGCCGAATGTCATGGAGTGGACGGGAAAGACGCCGCCATTGCCGGCAAAGCGATTATCGGCGGCGGGACACTGACGAAACTGAGCGGCTACAAAGCCGGAACATTCGGCGGCGCTCAAAAAGAGACGATGCAGGCTTCCCTCACTGGAATCAGCGATGCGGATCTCAAAGCGATCGCGGCATATGTTGACACATTAAAGTAACTTTTCAAACGCTTCCGCCGGTACCGGCGGACTTTTGAAGTACCCTTGGTACATCGTACACCCTTTTTGTTTCAGGAATTCAATCTGCTCTTCACGTTCCGTCCCCTCTGCCAACACCTGAAAGCCCAATGCTTGAGCCATTGCGATGATCGCCGTGACAATCGCCATATCGTCGTTCTCAAAGGGGATATCGTCGACAAAACTTTTATCGATTTTCAGCACATCGATCGGAAACCGTTTCAAATACGAGAGCGATGAATAACCGGTACCAAAATCGTCAATCGCCAGACGGATACCGTGAGCACGAAGAGAGTGAAGCATCTCTACCGCCTCCTCTTCGCGCTGCATCAAGGCACTCTCGGTGAGTTCGAGTTCGAGTCTATCGGCAGGATAGCCACTTTTTTTGAGGGCATTTTCGACCATCAGAGGGATATTTTGGTGTCGCACCTGATGGGCGGAGAGATTAACCGCCAACGTCAGTCTATGCCCTTGATCAAGCCATATTTTTCCCTGTCGGCACGTCTCATTCAAAACCCATTCGCCGATCTCGCCGATCAATCCCGTCTCCTCGGCAATCGGGATGAATTCATTCGGAGAGACCACCCCGCGAATCGGACAGTTCCATCGAACCAACGCTTCGGCACCCACAATCCGCCCCGTCTGAATGTGGACCTGAGGCTGATAATAGACCTCAAACTCCTGATGGGCAATCGCTCGGTGGAGCCGTATTTCACACTCAATCCGTTTGCGGGCGGAATCGGTCAATTCATCGGTATAGTAATGGTACGTTCCCCGCCCCTCAGATTTGGCTTTGTACAATGCGGCATCGGCATGTTGCATCAATTCGGCGGCGTTGTCACCATGATCGGGGAAAAGGACGATTCCAGCACTTGAACTGATATGGATCGACTCTCCGCCGGAGAGTTTATACTCCTCACCTAGCGCCCCAATCATCTCTTCTGCCACTCGTCCCGCATCTTCAGGACGGTTCAGGTGTTCCAAAACCACAGCAAACTCATCCCCCCCAAGACGGCTGATAACATCCCCTTCACGCAATCGTGATGAAAACCTCTCCGCCACAATCCGGAGCAGTTCGTCCCCCGCATCATGACCGTAACTGTCGTTGATGTTTTTGAAACGATCCAAATCGAACATCAACAAGGCGGTCAACTCTTTGGTCCTGCGGCTCTGGGTAATCGATGTTTGGAGATGATTAAGAAAGAGGACGCGATTCGCCAATCCGGTCAAAGAGTCGTAATTGGCCAATGTCTCCAACTGCTGCTCATACCGTTTTCGTTCGGTGATATCGCGATAAACGGCAATCATATAGGGATGATCGTCCAACTCGATACTCACGACGTTGACCCACATGTAAAACTGCTCACCGTTTTTGCCGCAATGGCGTGTTTCAAAACTATCTTGCCCGTTTTGCGCAATGGCATCGATACGGCGGCGCGTCTCCTCTTCCGATTCTACCGCATCATAATCGCTGATCCGAAGCTCGGCAAACTCTTCGGCACTGTATCCCAAATGTTCATACGCACTGCGGTTAAACTCTACCGCCTTCATCGTTTGGGCGTCGATCAACGCTACACCATCAGGAAGCGCTTCAAAAAGTTTCCGAAGCTTGAGGGCATTTTTTTCAATCGACGCTTTTTCGATTTTCAGCTCATTTTTCCGCTCTCCGATTTTCAAAATGGCACTGTTTTTTTGATCGATAACCCGGATCAAAAACTCAAAATAGGCACCGTGAATAGCGTGCAATACATCATGACGGCTCAGCAATCCGACAAGATTTCCCCCCTCGTCCACGACCAAAAGCTGATGGATACCGCTCTCTTCCATCAAAATGGCCGCTTCTTGGAGAGGGGTATCTTTGGTAATGATCCGTATGTCACGGCGCAAAAGATCGCTTGCCGTAGCATTGCAAACCTCTTTATGGATGCACCATCTCGCAATATCACGCTCGGTTATTACCCCCACCGGATGGGCACCGTCCAAAACAGCGGCATAATCGCATCGATGCTCCCGCATCCGCGAGGTCACTTCGAGTAACGGAGTATCGGGGGCAACAATCAGCGGCGAAGCGCTCATCGCATCAGAGACATTCTTGAATTTTCCGAGCTGTTCAAACCCGATATGGCGGAGAAAATCGCCCTCACTCACAACGCCGGTAAACTTCCCCTCACGATCGGTGATCACCAAATGGCGATACCCTCTCTCCTCCATCATCGCATAGGCATCGTGCAGATAGGTATCTTCATCGACACAAAACGGTTTAAAACTCATCACATGGCGAAGCGAAGTCTCTACATCGATCGATTCGGAGACAACACGAAGCGCATCCCGCTCGGTAAATATCCCTATCGGGCGATACTCCTCATCAACAATCACCATAGAGCTGATCGAGAGTTCCGACATCATCTTCAACGCATGGGCGATGCTTTGGTTCTCATACAGTGCTTGCGCGGAAGGGGAGAGGATCGATTTGAGAGTATCCATTTTCACCGTGTCGCCTCACAGGTAACGGTTTGATTTCGCCCTTGTGTTTTGGCCCGATACATCGCACTATCGGCTCTCTCCATCGCACTCTCCAACGTATCCTCCAACTGAATTTCGGTTATTCCGATACTGCACGTCACTTTGTCCACTTCTCCAAAATCACTGTTTTCGAGCAAAATCCGAATTTTTTCCCCCACTCCGAATGCCTCTTCACACCCCGCATTGCGTAACAGCAAAACAAACTCTTCGCCGCCCCAGCGTGCAAAAATATCAGCTTCACGTACCGAAGAGGTGACCAGTGCGGCAAACTCTTTGAGGACGGCATCGCCGATGTTATGCCCATAGGTATCGTTGATATTTTTAAAATGATCCAAATCAAGCATCATCAATGAGAGTTTTGATCCATGGCGTTTAAAAATCGAGAGCTCTTTTGAAAAAAGCTCTCCAAACATGTGTCGGTTGTGAATTCCGGTCAACGGATCTTTCGTCGCCAACTGGGTCAGATGCTTGTTCTTTTGCTGGAGGATTTGGGTAATCTCTTCAAACTGTTTGAAATGGTCTTGCATCAATTGTGACCATTTCAAATAGGTACGGGAGATGAGATCCTGCTGAGTAACGATTCCGGTAACGGCACCATCATCATCGACCACCACAATCCGTTTATACGGACGACGGCGCAAATATTCCAACCCTTCGCTGATAGAGGCTCTTTGACTCAACGTCTCGACAGGAGAGGACATCACCTCTTTCACGCACATAGCATGATGATCCTCCGATCCGATACAGCGCAAGACATCTTTAGAGGTTAAAATACCGACTGCCTTCATCCCCTCTTGGATAATGACACAATCGCTTTGGGAATCTTTCATGTATCCCAAAACCTCATCCATCAACGCATTAGAAGCGAAACTTTTATAGCCGTATTTTTTCTCAAAAATCGTCGCTATCTGGAGTGAATCGAGAATCACTTGCGGGTCGACACTGGCAACAATATCGCTGTTGGTTACCAACCCATACAGCGATCCATCACGGTTACAAACACAAATATGTTCATCCATCTCATTGGTGAGGTTAAGGGCATTGATAATATTGCTATCTTTGTCGATGAGGGGAAGAGGGCGCAATAACACTTGTGATAGTGGGGTAGCAAAAGAGATCCCATCGAGTCTAAGACGGATGATATCTTTGGTGGTGATAATATAATGGAGTGTTTTATTAATCACCACGATGCTTCGATGGTTATGCCGATGCATTTGATTGAGAGCATCTTGGATACTTTGATGAATATCGACTGTAATCACATTCGTCGTCGCGATAAGCCCAAGTGTCGGGAAAAACATGGAAATGCCTCCTCTTTGATACTTCCATTATAGCAACAGATCGCTAAAAACAAATTAGATTTATAATGATCGCTTAATCTTAAAATAATTAATAACACAATATAATGCGCAAAATTAAAAAGGATATCGCCCGTTCCTATGAGTTCCTGCATGTTCTTCACACTTATCGGCAGCACTGTTCACCGTTTGCTTCCGCACTGTTTATGCACTTGTAATTACTAATGGACTTGGTTGCGATCCCATCGCTCGTCATGGTGTTATCGCTGTGGGTAGCCCATTCTATTATTCTCAATCGCCGTCTCCTCCAAAGCCAAAGCCGTTATCGACAATTCTTCAACGACTCACCGGTAGCCCATATCGTAATCGACAAAAACCATAAAATTATCGAATGGAACCTCACCGCCGAGATCATCTTCGGATGGAAAGAGGAAGAGGCGAAACAAAAAAACATTATCGATTTTTTGGTTCCCGAATTCGACCAAACCCATGTTCTATCCATCCTCCACAAAGCCTCTTCCGAAGGGCTGAGCCACTCCAAAAATTACAACATTACCCGAACCGGGCAAGAAATCTTTTGCGAATGGCGCAACCGGATACTGGAAAAAACCGATGGGGAAATTTTGTGCATGGCGCAAGATATCACCGTCTCTCAAAAAACCTTGAACGATCTGCATAAACGCTCAACCGCTTTGGAGAATGCCGGAGATGCCATCCTCTACACAAATGAAAAAGGGATAATCGAATTTGCCAACCGGAGTTTTTTCCTCCTCAACCTGAGTGATCGCGACAAAGTCTACGGCAGTCCTATCGGAACCTATCTATTTGAGGATAAAGTCAATTTTAAAGCGCTCAATGCCCAGTTTAAAATCAACGATACCTGGAGAGGAACGGTTACCAAAAAATACGACGGAGTTACAAAAATATTGAGCGTCACAATTACCGCCATCTTCCATCGGAATCATCTGGTCAGCTACGTTGCTAATCTCCATGATATCACCGATCTACACTCTCATGTCGATTCCCTAACCCATCAAGCCAAATACGATCCCCTAACCGGAACCCTTAATCGGGGTGCAATGGAGGAGGAACTCTCCCTCGTCATTGCCCGCGCCCAACGGAGCGGTCAAAAAGCGGCGCTCTACTTTATCGATTTGAATGATTTCAAACTCATTAATGACCAATTCGGTCACGATGCCGGGGATCTGTTACTCAAATCGATCGGTCAAAACCTCCGTGCCTGTTTGCGGACGACCGATACGATCTGCCGATACGGCGGAGATGAATTTATCGTCATCATTGAAAACATCAAAGACAAAGAGTACCTAACAACCGTTTTTGAGACGATCCACACCGCTATTTGCGAACCGATACAAATAGCCAAAGAGACGATTATCCGCCCCCGTGCGAGTATCGGGATGGCACTCTATCCGGATAACGCTTCAACCCCCGAAGCGTTGCTTCGCGCCGCCGACAGTGCGATGTATACCGTCAAAAAAGAGAAACACCGCCATAATCCAAATTCAACCCACCCCTCTACGAATAGATAATGAAACAATAATGCGCTAAAATACTCCCAATTGAGGAGACCCTTATGACCTTATTGAAACTATCTTTAGCCACTTTTTTGGGGACACTGCTCTACGCCACTCCCCAATGCTACGTCGAGGGGTATCCCAACCTCATCGCTTCCACCAACGAGGACGAAATTATCCTTAAAACCGGCGAAAAATTCCCCTACCGTAACGACAAATCAAAACAAAAATGGGATGAAAAGATCAACAACGCTGATCTTTCAACCCAGCTCGAACAATCGTACGATGCGGGAGGGATAGAGACACCCCCTCCCTATCTGTACAGTCCGGGGCGCCTGCGCTATCAGCCCTTTTTTCAAGCCCTTTACGGAAAAGATAAAAAATCGATCGAAAAGAATCTGGTGAGTATCCAATGGCCGACGCTCAAAGGGAATACCAAACTCCAAGTGAGCAAAATCGACAACGTCGACAAAAAGCTCTACGCTATTGGTCAGGAGATAGCAAAACTGCCTAAAAAAGATCGTATCTGGGCAGAGGGGGCAACCACCTATTGCTACCGCGTCATCAAAGACACTGACCGCCTCTCAATGCACAGTTTCGGAATCGCGATCGATCTCGCACCCAACACCACCCAATACTGGAAAGACGAAGCGCCAAACGAAACCGATAAAATCGGCTATAAAAACACCATGCCCCTCTCCATCGTCCGTATCTTCGAAAAATACGGCTTTATCTGGGGGGGTCGATGGTACCACTACGATACGATGCATTTTGAATACCGCCCTGAACTCCTCGCCCCCTCTTGCAAAGGAAACGTATGACATCGCATCGCCTCTTTACTACCCGTACCGGACAATTTATCCTCTTTAAATACATGATTTATGCCCTCTTGGCATTTAACATCTACCTCTTCGCGATGAACGGAACTTTTACCGAAACCATCGACACAGCTGCATGGGTGGTCATTTTGGCATTGTTCGAATGGGAAACCCGCCATCTCAAAGAGGAACACTGGAGCATCTTTGAAAAAGGGATGATCTCCTTGCTCAGTGTTTTTGGCTACAGCGTCATCGTCTATTCGTGCTACAGCTATTTTATCGAAGCCGAATGGCTCGACTTTGCCAACGCCCTCACCTGGATTTTGGTCGTGATGGTGCTCCAATACGACATTTATTTCCCCGGTCATTACGGCAAAAGCGAATGGACGGCGCGCAATATTCTCAAATTCGCCCTCTATGGAGCGCTGTTCGTCTTTGCCGTGATGTGGGGGATTCAGGGGGAAGCACTCGATTTTTACGACGCTTTTTTATGGATCCTTTCATTCTTTGTCATTGAGATGAATATTTTCAATTTTGAACACCGATTCGTCGAAGAGGCTGTGAAAACCTCCGATGAATAGCACGATGGAAAAAGCGTTCACCGAAGCGCTAGAGGGGATGGAAAGAGGAGATGGGGGACCTTTCGGTGCGGTTATCGTCCGAAATGGGGAGATAATTGCATCAGGGCATAACGAGGTTCTCAAAACCAACGATCCTACCGCTCATGCCGAAATCACAGCGATCCGCCGAGCCTCCGAAGCACTGAACACGTTTGATCTCTCCGAATGCATCCTCTACACCAGCTGTTACCCCTGTCCGATGTGCATGGGGGCGATTTTCTGGGCGCGGATACCGATTGTCTATTACGCCTCGTCGATGGACGATGCGGCTGAGGGGGGATTTGATGATCGGGTATTTTACGACATGATCCATCATCCCGAAGCATCTCTGCGTCTACTCCCTATGGATGAAGAAGAAGGGAAAAAACTCTTTAAGGTGTGGCGAGAGAAAGAGGATAAGAGATTCTACTAACCGATAAACTGAACCACTTTCTCCACCGGTCGTCCGATGAGGGCACGATCCTCTTCGATCAAAATCGGACGTTCGATCAGTTTCGGGTTCTCCACCAAAGCATCAATCAGCTTTTCTTCATCGCTTACGTTTGCCAATCCCAACTCTTTGTAAATATCCTCTTTGGTGCGCATCAGTTCTCGCGCCGAAATCCCCAATTTTGATAAGAGTTCAACGATCTCATCGCGTGATGGCGGGGTATCGAGATATTTAAAAACTTCAAAAGCTTCCCCTTTCTCTTCGAGAAGCTGGAGCGCTTCGCGGGATTTTGAACATTTGGGGTTATGCCAGATGGTTGTCATAGAGGTTCCTTTTTTGACGGAAATTATAACGCATCATGAAAATCAAATAAATCTTAAATATTTTTACTAACTGCTTAACACAAAATTAACACTGATAGTTCATAATCGTACTCTCAGAAATTACCATCAGGAGTAAAAAGGAGAAAAACGGAGGAGAAAACACCCAACGATCCGCCCGCCAAATGAATTGGACCTCGCAGGCGAGCGGAAAAACGTATTGCATAGCAACGTCTACATTATAGCGTTTTTACACTATATCTGCGACGTTGCCGTGCATATAATCTAATTTAAAAGGATATATATGTTCGATTTTCCCATATTCGAAATGCCCACGATCGGGCTACGGATGCTCATGGCAATCAATGCGATCATCCACGTCTTCGTCTCCCACGGCGGAGCGGTAGGCGGATCGGTCGTTCTTGCCCTCGCCGCATGGTGGACCAACAAGAAAAACGATTTGGCGGGGTATGAAACCGTCTACCGTTTGCTCATGGTCTTTTTTATCATCACCACTTCTGTCGGTGCCCTCACCGGAATCGGGATGTGGATTCACGCCAACATCATCAGCCCCAACGCCATCGGGGGACTCATCCGCGTTTTCTTCTGGAAATGGTTTATTGAGTGGATCGTCTTCAACTTCGAGGTTGTCTTGCTGTTGTTCTGGTTCATGACATGGAAACCAAAAGCCGCTACGGCTGAGGGACGTGCAAAATCGGTCAAATTCGGGGCTTATTATGCGGTATCCTCATGGGTCACCATGCTCATCATCACCGCGATTTTAGGCTTTATGTTGACACCAAATTTCGACGGTCAACCGTGGATTGATCCTGAAATTTATCCGGGTAACGTCAACTATAACAATGCCCTTTTTAACCCAACATGGTTCCCCGGACTGGCATTTAGAACGTTCAGTTCTATTGCATTTGCCGCCGCATTGGCGATCATGTGGACATGGCTCATTACCTCATTTAGCAAAGATGAAGAGATTCGTAATACCAAAGAACGCATGATCAAATTTTTTGCCCGTATCATGATTGTCACCGTTCCGATCGGTGCGGCACTCGGATATTACTATTTGTTGCAAATCCCCGAAGCAGCGCGTGCGATGATCCCGACCGCGATGATGACGAGAGCGTTTGCCGACAAAATGGATCTGATGTACATGATTATCAGCGGTATCGGAGGAGCGGTAGTCGTGACGACGATCATCGCCTATTTCTCTCCGAAACGGATGCCTTACATCGCGGCAACTCTCATGGTAAGTGCATTCTTACTCTTTTGGGGATACGAAGAGCGTACCCGTGAGTTTATCCGTAAACCGTTCTTGATTTACAACTACATGTATGCCAACGGTATCCGCGTCACTGACGTACCGTATCTGAACAAAGTGGGTATCCTCAAACACGCCGTCTTCGTCGATGAAGACAAAAAAGTGATCAAAGAGGATAAATCGAACCTTGTGGACGTGGGTCACACCATCGCCCAAATCGAGTGCCGTGCCTGCCATACCGAAAACGGTATCAACGGTCTCAAAGCACTTACAGCGGGATGGAGTGAAGCGGCGATTCGTAACCGTATCAACAATCTGCCGGGCGGGGGAACCCCTTATATGGCTCCGTTTGTCGGAACCGAAGCGGAAAAAGACGCATTAGCGGCCTATATCGCATCACTTAATAAAAGAGGAGAGATCAAATAATGAACTGGAAACTCCCTTTTGACATTCCCCTCGTCGTACCGACGATGGGACTACCGGGCTGGTTTTTCGATACCCTCGGGATTATCGTATTTGTTGTGCACATCGCATTTATCTATACCCTCATCGGAGCATCGACGGCGTCGGTTCTCTATAACATCACAGGGGTCTTCAAAAAGTCCAAAACAGACGATTTGTTAGCCTATAAAATGACCAACCCGACCACCATCAGTGAAAATATGGGGGCATTGTGGGGGGTCGCTCCGCTACTGGTGATCTCGGTACTTTATACCGGATTTTTCTATACGGCGATTCTAAAAGTCTCTCCGCATATTTTGCATATTATTTACGGGAACATCTTCGCGTTCTTGCTCTCGTATGCGTACAAATTTAGCTGGCACTCATTGCATCACCACAAAGGGTTCCATATCGCTATCGGTTTGGTTGCGGTATTGACGTTTTATACGTTGCCTCCGGTGTTTATGTCGATGTCTAACCTCTATTTGCAGCCGGAAACATTTGCTACGGTTCAAAATATTTGGGACATGATGCTCACACCGCTTACCGGCTTTCGTTTGATCAACTTCTTCCTCACGGCGTTTAGCTTTACGGGGATCATAATGATCTATTTGGGAGTCAAATGGGTCAAAGCAGGCGGTGAAGATGCTGAAGCTGGACGTCTTGCAATCGATCAAGGTAAAAAATGGTTTATGTGGGCAGCTCCTGTCAACATCGCTATCTTGCCATTGGTATTCTTCGCATTCAGTCCGCGCATCAGCGAAGCGTATATCCATACGCCGTTTGTGTTCGCACCGTTCGCCGCATCGGTAGTCCTCACTATCTTGTTCTTCTTCTTGCTCAAACGCTTCGGCACCGCAGAGATGAACCTTGGTGATGCGACCAAAGCACTTGTGTTGATGCTGGTTGCGGTATTGTTGATGGCGACTGCACGTCACGGTATCCGCGTTGTGAGTTTCGAAGAGCCGCTCAAGCTCCAAGCCGAAGCGACCGAAAAATACATGACCGACGTTATCACCGAATACAAAGCGCACAAAGAGGCAATGAAAAATGCTCCGGCAGTTGTCCTCGATCCTGCGGTATCACTCGCCGATTCCAAAGGGTGTTTGGCATGTCACAGTGTCGATACGGCGCTCGTAGGTCCATCGTACAAAGAGGTTGCCGCCAAGGGTGAAAGCGCTGAGATTCTCACCGCGTCACTCAAAAACGGTAGTACAGGCAAATGGGGTGAAACTCCGATGCCTCCGCAAACACTTACTGACGAAGAGGCTAAAACCCTCGTCGAATGGGTGTTGAAACAAAAGTAACGCTATTAAGCCAAAGGGATTTATCCCTTTGGCATTCACTATTTTGAAATGAGAACCTAATATGCCAAAATCGACCTCCTTAAAGATTCAAACCATATTCGGTTCTCCTTTGAGAATACTCGTTTTATTTCTTTTCCCTTTAGCACTTTTGGGTGCACCGCTATCGCTAAAAAACACCCCCTATTTTCACCCGAATGCCTCCGTGAACGTCGTTATTTTTTATACCACATGGTGTCCGCCATGCAAACGGAGTCTTACCCTATTGGACAAAATTCATGCAAAACATCCCCGTCTCTCTATCAGTCGCGTCTGCGTCGATACTCCTATGCAACAAAAGCTTGCCCAACCATTCGGTATTTTTCAAAGTGTCCCGCTGATTCTCATCGCCGATCATGAGGGAAATGTAATCAAACGTTTCAAAACTTTACCCGATCAAACAATCCTAAGCAACCTCATCCAACGTCTCGAAGAGGGACGCTTAGAAAATGGAACCCTTCCGATCGATCAGCGCGTCGATACGTGGAAAATGGATCGGAAGGGGATGTGATGAAGTTTTTACGCGAAAACAGAGCATTTTTAGCCCTCCTTATCCCCTTTATGGCGATCCCGTGGATCAGATTGCGGGATTACCATCTACTCCTTTTCAATTTTTCCCATGATCGATTCGAAATCTTTGGCAAAGCGATTGAAATGAATACCTACGCAATGATCGCCTTATTGGTTATTTTAGGAGTGGCTTTGGCATTGATCAGCGCGCTGAGCCTCTCACGGTTTTATTGCGGAACGCTGTGCCCCAACACTTTTTTTGCCCATCTCCTCACCCTTTTCGCTCAAAAGAAAAAATCGATTCTCTCTAAAATTATCGGCTTGAGCATCCTCACCGCTTTGGCTTCGATGCTGGCGTTTTCAGTGGTAGCGTACGGGATGAGCACCGATGAGCTCATCCATGCCATAACTCACCTAACCTTTGCGGGATGGCTGGTCATCACCCTCTCCGCTCTCATGATCGCCGAGGTCTATATGATCCAAGGGTGGTATTGTGCCTATCTCTGCCCCTACGGTGCTACCTGCGCGATTCTGCCGATAGAGGATCGGCTGAGCTATGAGTTTAGCGATCCTGCCAACGATTGTACCGAGTGCGGGGGCTGTGTCAAAATATGTCCTATCCCGAATCTCGATATACGCGAGGGATTTGATCTGCGCTGTATCCAGTGCGGTTTATGTGAGGAGGCATGTCACAAAACATTTGCCAAAAACCCCTCGATCACGACACTTATCACCCACAGCAAACGCCCGATATTCCAAAGCGGCGGCAAAGGGATCGGCTACGCGCTTGCTATCGTGCTCATTATGGTGTTTACCGTCTTGGGAGCTTGGTATCTGATCCAAGACGATCGGCTGGAGAGTTGCCGACTGGAGAATAGACTACTCCATTAAAATCACCATTTCCCCTCTATCGATAAAAGTACCTGCGGCTTGGAGTGCTCTTTATCGACTTGGGTTTGCGTGATTGCCCCCGAAGTATCATACAAATGTGAAGTGGTTTCAACGGTCGCACTCGTGATATTCTTCACGTTCAGCTGTAGTTTAAACGTTTTATCAAGCCGTTTATTGGCGTAAAAATCGAGTGTACCGTACCCTTTTTGGGATTGGGATATGAGATACTCCTGCAGGTCATCGTATCCGCCGACATAGCGATAAGCAGCTCCATACGTCATATCCGATCCTTTGAGGGTGTGATCGAACCCGAGGTTACAGGTAAAGTTCGGGGTTTGTAAAAGCTCCCGCTTGACTCCGGTGAGGGTGTTGGTGAGCGATGAATCTTGCAGTGTTGCATTGGCAAACACCCCAAAGCCCTCAACGTATTCTTTCAGTGATTTTTTAAGCTCCAATTCAAGCCCCCACAGCGACCCTTCTCCGGCATTTTCAGGAGTTTGCTCATACCGTCCGGATAGGGTGTTAAAGCGGACCATATTTTCGATTTTATCATCGATACTCCGGTAAAACCCGCCGATACTTGCCACCCCTTTATCGGCAAAAAAGTGCTCATACCGAAGCTCATAACTCAACGCTTTCTCTTCGGTTAGGTTTGGATTACCGATCACATCGGGACGATGGATACTGTTCTCATCGAATGTGCTGTTGGTACTCGCCGATAGCTGGCTGAGTCTTGGAAGACGGACGGTTTTAGCGACACTCGCGCGGATATTGTCTTTGGGTGTCATCTGAAACAGCACATGCAGCGACGGGGCAAAATAATCCAGATCCGACGTTGAACTATAGTCTCGCTTCAATGTTTCATAACGGAGTCCGGGGGTGAGGACGATCCACTCATTGAAGCTATATTCGTCTTGGACGTAAAGGGAAAGCTTGTCCTCTTTCATCTGGATTTTATCGTTCACAGAGGTTATATCTACCCCGTTTAATACCCTTGTCGTTTCATCAATTTGATCGCTTCGTTTGAGTTCAAATCCGCTTTTAATAAAATGCTCATCCCGAAGTGCAGAGTAATCCCCCTGAAGTCCGTAAAATCGGCTCAGCACATAATCGTGTTCTTTTCGGCTAGTGAGCGATAGAGTCGATAATGACTCCATATCGCCCCTCTCTACGAACGAGTGGATTTTAGCTTTCCACTCAAAAATATCGTCTCCGAATCGGTGCTCCGCCCCCAATGCCGACCATAACATCGTATTGGTAGCATCGTCATCACTTCGGTAACGGCTCGTCGGGGTAACTGATCCTTCGGTTAACGTCGTTGAATCAATCCTATCGGTAGTATGATTAAATGTCACCGACCCGTCATAAAGTATTTTAAGACGAGAAGAAGGAGTATAGTTGAGCTTTGCCCGCACATTTACAGAGCGATTTTTATTCTTATCATCGCGCTCTTCATCGGTACCCAATGCCGTTTTATCGGTTACAATGTCGGCACGATCTTCTTTGATAGTGTTGGATGCGTTCAGATTGACCAAATACGAAACTTTATCAAGTTTCCCTTCTCGTTGGACATACGCCGTTTCGCTCAAATCCTCACCGTAGGCACCGAGTGTCACTTTTGCAGAGGTTCGACCCTCCGCCTTTGGTTTTTTGAGAACAACATTGACAATCCCCCCCATCGATTCAGCGGTATACTCCGCCGAACCGTTCGTCATCACCTCGATTCGATCGATCATGTCGGGAGAGATCTGCTCCAACGGGCTGGCTCGCTTACTCGTTCCGGTCGAGGTTGCTTCACCGTCGATCATGACGACCGTATACCCCTTACCGGGAGCGGCAGCGGGTCCTTTGCCATCCGGGATCATTACTCCGGGGGTGCGCCGAAGAATCTCCAACGCATTGGCATCGCCGTACTGCGTCAACTCGTCTGCTTTGATAATCCGTTTCGCGATGGAGTTATCCCGCCGCTCATCGATAGCGCTGTACTCCTCCGCGATCTGTATTTTTTCGAGCGTCACAATCTCTTGTGCACACACACCGCTAATCATTGCCGTTGAGGCTACTATCATTCGATAATTCATCATAGTATCTATATCGTTCCATATTATTTTTCTGCAACCCATTATTTCGCATAACTGTTACATTAGTGTTAAATTAAGAAATAAAATTAACACTAATGTAACACTTTTTTTTCATAATTAGCCCGAAACTTTAAGGAGGGTTGTTTATGATTAAATTTAAGCAAAGTATTATTTTGTCTACCTTGCTCTGTACTACGATGTTCGGAGCCGAGAACCTAGGAGTCATCGGTATCGATTCCACCACTATTGATGATCGGTTTCATCCGACCCGCACCGAGGTATCTTCAACCTCGTCTATCGATGGCAAAAAAGTCGATGAAGCCCATATCGAAAATCTCCAGCAGGTTCTCCAATCGATTCCGGGAATCACCAGCGAGATCAAAGCGGGCGACAGCCTGAAAATCCACATTCGTGGCGTAGAAAATCAACGCTATATGGGTGAAAAACCGGGAGTTGCCGTCGTTATCGACGGAGTCCCTGTGTTTGAGCGAACGGGAGCGGTCAATATTGATCTGGATAACATCGCCTCGATCAAAGTGATCAAAGGGGGAGCATCATACCTATTTGGCGACGACGCCCTCGCCGGAGCCGTTATCATCACCACCAAAAAAGGGGCGGTGAACAAATCGATGGTCGCCTCCGAGTTCGGTAGCTTCGGATACCGAAAGCTTCTTGCCGAAACTTCGTTTGCGAAAGACTCCTTTAACGGACGACTCCAAATCAGCGAACGTAAAAGTGACGGTTACTGGGAAGATTCAGACTACCTTTCACGCTACGCGAACGGTAAACTCCAATACTATATCGATGACACAAGCGACCTGACATTCGGGCTCGAAGCGTCTCAACGCGAAAAAGATTCTCACGGGACGGTAGAGGGGATGACACAGGCGCTTACCGACCCGACCAGCGTCGCGGGACGCGATTACTCGCGGATGTACGATGTGGAGCTCCTCAAGTTGTTCCTCACCTACGCTAAAGATTTCGGAAACAACTCCAACCTCCTCGTCAATGTGTACCAATACGGAGACGATACACAGTATAAAAGCTCACCCCAAAAATACAGCTCAACCGGAGCTACGGTTACCGATCCGGATGCTTATACAACTCTCAACGACTACCATCAGGTACAACGCGGTCTCAAAACCGAATACCGCAATAACGGAGACACCCTCGCCTATATGATCGGTGCCGATATCCGTAACAACGTTTATGAAAATAAAACCTCCTATCTGGTCGATTTTAGAACCCGCCCTACGCCTCCGACCTACTATGCAGGTACCGTTACAGGGGATAATAAAACGACCGAAGAGGTCTATGCCCCCTACCTCGAAGTAAAAGTCCCTCTCAGCGACGCCACAACCCTGACCCTCAACGGTCGTTATGATAATATTCGTCTAGACTATGACGATCATCTCAATGCGTTGGCTCTTCAGAAAGATTTCGACGTCTATTCGCACCGTCTCGGAGTATCTCACGCCTTAAACGATTCAACAACCCTCTTTTTCAGCCGTTCAACCGGTTTTCGAGCCCCCTCCATCGATCAGCTCTTTAACGGCTCGATCACACTGGATTCCAAAGTGCTCAACAACCCTGATCTCAAACCCGAACAAGCGATCAATTATGATTTAGGAATTCGAGGCAGTTTTCCAGCGTTTGAGAATAGTTTTACCTATGAAGCAACCCTATTTTTACTCGACCGAAAAGATTACATCATGTCCTCTATCGGACAATACACAGCGGCTACCACTGGCAATCCGCAAAAATATGAAAATATCGGTGGAATGCGAAGCCAAGGTCTAGAGCTATCGCTCCAAAGTGATCCGAAACAAACCTTCTCGTTTGACCTTGCCTATACCTATTTGAACTCCTATTTTACCCAGTACGACAACTTTTATTTAGGATACGGAAACCCTTATCTACCGAGTTATACACAGGTACATTATGATCTCACCGGCAATACCGTACCACGTACTTCTCGCCATACGCTGAACCTCATCGGGAACTACAATATGACACCATCTACCGTACTCAGCAGTGAATGGACACTCAAATCGAGCTATTACGCCGATGAACTCAACCAACTCAAAATGCCGGGGTACGGGGTTGTCAACCTCCTCGCCAAACACTCCGAAAAATGGGGTGATTTTACGTTCGATCTGTTTGCCCGTATCGACAATGTATTTGACAAATTCTATTTCAATACAGCCCGTGCAAGCAACGATCGGGATTATAACCTTGTCTACAACCAAGAGGACCTCTCCCTCACCGTCAATCCGGGGCGTGTCTACACCGCCGGTTTATCCGTCAAATTCTAAGGAGATCGGATGAAAAAAACACTCTTAACGCTCCTCTGTGCCGCAACCCTTTGGGGATACGGCGACGGAGTGATCTACTGGACTCCTCACGCCTGTGACGAAGGGAAAGCAACCGCCAAAAAACACGGCGGTCACGGTATGGGAGAAAGCGCTATGTTTGCCTTGATGAATCTGGAGTCAAATGGTTCCGCATCACTCATCCAACCCAATCTAAACAAAGAACCCTTAGCGTTTAAAGCCAATACGGTGATGCTTCCCAAACCTCCGATGGGAGGCTATTATGCGATGGTAGCAGAGGTTAATTCTTCGGAAATAACTTACAGTGCCATTCGATACCTCTCGCTGCACGGTCGCCCCGCCGGAATCTCCCCGACGAAACTTACCGCCTTGCCTAAAACAACGCTCGAAATCGTCCCGAGTCCTCTTCACCGAGAACATGATCGCTATACAGGATCAAAAAGCTATCGTTTTATCGCAATGTTTGAGGGAAAACCTCTCTCTAATACCCCTATTATTCTTGAAACCCACAACAGTGGCCCTAAAACGTTCACTACCGATGCAAAAGGGGTTGCCGAAATCACTCTGCCGAATGATTTCAAAAACGTCACCTCCGATCGCCGTGGCAACAAACCCTCAGAATTTCTTTTGACCCTCAAACACGATAAATACATAACGACTTTTACTATGCCCTATTCTGCCAACCCGAACGATTTTTGGCAATCTCAGGAGTGGGGTGCGGGAGCGATTTTTGTCGGATTTTTAGGAGGTCTTTTGATCTATCGCCGCCAAAATGCCAAAGGGGTTAAACGTGGATAAATTATTGACCGTAACGGCACTGCGCCGAGTTGTACAGCTCACCGCTTTTTTCTTTTTTGTCTATGGGGCGGTGGTGTTTACCACCTTTTACACCGATGACAAACTCACTCAGGCACTCCCTGCCCTCTCGTGTGCGTATGATCAAAAGGGTGGAGATTACTGCACCCTCATCCCTCTGCAACATCAGATGGATCACCGTGTATCGACCCTCTTTACCCAAAACGCGGGAATGATGGAGGCATTGATGGGGACGCTGATTACGATCGGAACCGTTGCCCTTTTGATCCTCATCCTCAACAAAGCGTTCTGCGGATGGCTCTGTCCGCTGGGGTTTTTCCAAGAGACGGTAGGGATGATCGGAACCAAACTGGGGCTCACCCAACTGGGAAGTTTAACCCGTGATACGGTTAATAAAATCCGCCCGATCAAATGGTTTATTTTTCTCTTTTTGGTCCTCATTTTTCCACTTCTCACCGGAATCGGTCTCCTCGGGCATGAATGGGGAGCACCGTTTTGTTCCATCTGCCCGAGCCGTATTATGACGACTCTCGCAGTGGGAGACATGAATCAAGTTTACATTTCACAAGCAGGATGGGGATACTTTGCCCTCTCGCTGATCGCCGATTTGCTGTTTGGACTGATGGTGGCACTCGCCTTGTTTGTCCGCCAACCGTTTTGCCGCATTTGTCCGATCCTCCCAATGCAAACACTGTTCAAAAAAATCGGTCTTTTGCGTTTGGTCAAAAACGGCTCTTCCCACTGTGATGGATGTTCCAACTGTGTCAAAGCGTGTCCGATGGATATTTACGAAATCAGTGCTCAGGCTGAAAACAAAAATATTACCCATAGCGACTGTACTCTCTGCGGACGGTGTGTCGAATTTTGTCCGCACGATGGGGTGATGAGCTTCAAATACGGTCCCGCCACCATACTAACCTCCTCAAAAGAATCGTTCAAAAAACGGGTCAAAGTCGATAAATGGTGGAAAGGCTAAAGTGTGGAACCACTAGCCCTCTTCTCCCTTTTCATAGTCGCCCTCTCCTATGGAGCGACGGCGTGCATGTTTTCGTGTATGCCGATCGTTTCGCCGATTCTCCTTGCCAACGGAGCAACACGCGAAGCGAGCTTGCGTGCACTGTTGCCCCTCACGCTCGGACGGATCAGCGGTTATGTCACATTGGCTTTAGTGGCGTATACCGGATCAATTTTTGTAAAATCATTGATTAAAGACACTGAACTCATGGGGTATCTACTCGGTTCATTAACGCTGGTTATGGCATTTCGCCTTTGGATGGATGCAAGGCGCAGCGCATCATGCTGTTCCACTACCCCCGCAACCCCAAAAAGCACCCTCTCACTCTATCTCAGCGGAGCACTCCTCTCCATGTCGATCTGCGCCCCCGTCGTCACCATGATGACCCTCAGCGCCGCATCGAGCACATGGTACGGAGCGCTCGCCTATGGATTGGTCTTTGCGCTGGGAGCCAGCATCTTGTGGTTTTTGTTTTTTTCAGTCGTTCTCACCAAAGTTCTCCAAGAATCTCTGGTGCACTTGGGTACGTATCGTACCTTCTTGCGACATGCCGCCCCCGTTTTTTTGGGAGCGGTAGGAGTCGCTATTTTTAACGGATGGTTACACCTATGATGACAACCGCACGCAAATCATTTGCCCTTTCGCTCGCGTTTCATACCCTGATGGGTTCGCTTGCCTTCTTGGTCTTGACCCAAATGGATCAACCGCCGAAAATCTCCCGTATCCCTTTTAAAATTATGTCATTGTCCCCTGCGGAACATCGCATAGCGATCCCCGTCCCCAAAACCGATCCTATTGCGCCGGCGGAACCTATCGCCAAGGTCGTACCGACCCCTGAGCAACCGATAACGAAACCTCTCACACCACCTACGGTTGCCCCACAGAGTGTTGCAATGCAACCTGCTCCGATCCAAGCCCCTGCACCGACAGTTATCGCACCGATCCCAAAAGCGATCAGTACGCCGCAACCTGTTGTCGCTGCGGCTCCGATCGCTGCTCCGAAACCGGAAGTTAAACCTGACAACGGCTCCGAAAAACGGGCATTGTTAGCATCGCTTCGTTCCACGATTCAAAACAATCTCCGCTACCCGAGCGCCGCACGCAGACGGGGAATGGAGGGAGATGTCAATGTACGGTTCACCCTTTTATCGGGGGGAGCTATCGGTTCTGTCTCGATACTCAGCGGTGAATCCATCTTTCACAATGCGGCGAAAGCGGCGGTAGAGTCCGCATCGGGAATCGCAATCCCCAAAAGTCTCGCCGATGATTTGCCCCTTGAGATCAATTTAGGGTTGGAATTCAATCTCAAGAACTAAATAACAAGCGATTCTTAGTCAACTTTATGTTACGATAAGAACCTATTTGAATAGTTCTAGTCATTGAGGATTTTACGTGTACCGAACATTGCTATCCCTTTATTTCGTCCTTTTGACTTCATCGGTTTATGCCGAGGGGTATGAGTTCGGTCACGGGTACACACTCCATGACTCATTGACCGTGGGTGGCTATATCTCGACCGAATTCGAATCGAATAAGCAATCCGATACCTTTACCGTCGACGATATTGCAGTAATGGCGTACGGTAACATCGGATCCAATTTTTCGTATTTAGCGGAGATGGAAGCGGTCGGTTTCTATCATAAAAACTTTGATAACGGCAGTGAAGGGGGAAGTCAAAAGTTCCATATCGAACGGTTATACGGAGACATTTGGCTATCCGATACCTTTAATTTTCGATTCGGGAAACAAATAACGCCAATAGGGTATTGGAATCTCGAACCGATCAATGTTCTTCGGGACACGACATCCAATCCTCTCTATAGCATACTATTGTTCCCGAAATTTTTGACCGGTATCGATATGAACGGTTATCTCAACGGAACCACTCGATATCACCTCTTCGCTCAGGGAACCCACGATATGGATGAGGAGTATATCAATATCCCCAATACCCATTTTTACGGTTTATCGCTGGAGCATGAGCTCTCTTTGGAGACGAGTTTTGGAGGGAGCGCAGGAGAGTTTATCTCTTTATCTTCCAATGAACGGACACGATTTTTGCAAGGAAATATCAAATACGATAACGGTTCGCTCCTCCTAAGCGCCGAAGCGATAGCTGCCAAAACCGATTATCGCGCCGCTAAAAGCGATATTACCCTCAGCGCCTATGTCCAGAGCGTTTACCACTTTTCGCCCGACCATGCACTCGTCGGACGGTATGAGTATTATGACGATCAACATCGTGATTATCAAGATCACATCGGTGTTTTCGGATACAGCTATCGTCCGATCTATCCGATCTCGATCAAAGGAGAGTACCAGTGGCATTCTCAACAGAATGAAAACCGTACTTTACTCTCCTTTTCGGTGCTTTTCTAATGAAAACGCTCTTTATAATCGGCGCTTTATGCAGCATACTCTCCGCAGCTGAATACAGTGTTATTATCTCGAAAAAAATCTCCTCAATAGAGGCGTCCCCTCAGCAGATACGGGATATCTACCTCATGAAACGCCATTCTATCGGCAACCAAAAGGTTATCCCTGTCAATATCGTGGGGCTGGACGCATCCCGAATCGCTTTTGAAAACGAAATCCTCAAAATGGATCGGGAACGTCTCAATACCTACTGGGTAAAACAACACTTCCAAGGGATCACTCCACCGATTACCCAGCCCTCACACGAGTCGATCAAAGCATTCGTCCAAAACGTCGAAGGTGCTATCGGGTACATCCCCTCATCGCATGTCGATTCAACCGTAAGGGTGATTTATGAGTTTTAAACTCAAAACGATTCTCCTCTTTTTAGCCGTTAGCCTCATCCCTTATGCCCTCACCATGTTTCTTGTGGGGAATTCATTTCGACAGGAACTCTACGATGCCGTTACGCAAGAGATGAATACCCAATTAAACTTGAGCGTTGAGAGGATCGATCAGCATCTGCTGACCCTAAAAAACGATATGACGTTCATCGCCAAATCGGATATTATGAACGATCTTTATACCCAAGATCTCGATCGACGCATCAGTAATACTCTCCTCTCTAAAAAAAATGATCTCAAAATGGAGGGGGATTTTTACCTCACCGATCCCAAAGGGACGATCATCGCCTCCAGCGATTTTAACGCTATCGGAAAAGCCGACTCATTTCCCCATTTTTTCAGCGTTGATGTCTACTCTACTTTTTCGACACAGCCGATCGGAACACTCCACGTCCATTATCCGATTGAAAATTTTAAACGCTTTTTTGCCAATACCCAACAACGACATTACTATATCCGTCAGAGCGACGGTAGCGTCTCTTTGCGCCCTACGGTTTTTAGCGATGCGCTCCAAGTCTCAAAATCACTCAAAAATGCCCCTCAACTCACCATCATCCTCGAAGAGCAAAAAGAGTTCGCCTATCGCCTGTTGTACAAATATGAGCAATGGTTTATCCTCTTTTTGCTTGGCGGGGCTGTTTTTATCGCACTGGCCGCCTATTTTATCGCTACGTATTTGATCAAACCGGTCATCACCCTCTCCGATACGGCAAAACAGATCACACGGACACAAGACTATACCCAGCAGGTGGATATCAAACGCGATGATGAAATCGGGGAACTCTCTGAAGCTTTCAACACGATGATCGGCGGTATGGATCATGCCCTGAATGAAATCACCGAGCTTAACCGAGAGATTGAAGAGACCCAAAGAGAGGTCGTCTTTACGATGGGCTCCATTGGCGAGAGCCGTTCCAAAGAGACAGGGAATCACGTCAAGAGGGTCGCCGAATACTCCAGAGTGCTTGCCCTCTATTACGGTTTGAGCGAAGATGAGGCCGAAATGCTCAAACAAGCTTCACCGATGCACGATATCGGCAAAGTAGCCATTCCCGATGCCGTCCTCAACAAACCGGGACGGTTTGACGAAGAAGAACGGCGCATTATGGATACCCATGCAGCACTGGGATATGAGATGCTCAAACACTCTAATCGTCCGCTACTTCAAGCCGCAGCGATCGTCGCATACGAACACCATGAGAAATATGACGGTAGCGGTTATCCGCGAGGAGTAGCAGGAGAAGCGATCCACATTTACGGACGGATCACCTCTCTCGCCGATGTATTTGATGCCCTCGGCAGTGATCGTGTCTACAAAAAAGCATGGGAAGATGAACGAATTTTTACCCTCTTCAAAGAAGAGAGAGGGAAGCATTTCGATCCGAGACTGATCGATATCTTTTTTGAGCACTTAGATGAGTTTTTAACCATTCGAGAGACGTTTAAAGATATCCACGAATAAATTTATATGTGAATCGAAAAACAATGTTTTCCACCTTTATACTCATAACTCAGCGTATAGCCGTGTTTTGATACGATCTTACTGAGTATATTCAGCCCCAGTCCAAACCCCTCAGAGGTGCGAGAACGTTCCTGACGAGTAAAAGGGGTAAGGAAATAGCCGAACTCTTTTTCAAGCGGCTTCCCGTGATTGACAACACTGATACGATTAGAATCCACTTCCAAAATGATCGGAAATTGATCTGCGTATTTCAATGCGTTATCAAGGAGATTTTTGAGTGCTAACGATAAGTAGTGCAAATCCCCTCTTAACGTAAAATTATCATTGATTCTGGCGATGATCTTCGATTCATCGTCGATATAGAGTTTTGAAAGTGCTTCCATAACCAATGTTTCTGCACTGAAAGGTTTTACTTGTATTGTTTCGGTCGACTGGAGTTTTTCAATCTCTAAAAGTTCGCGCGTCAACTGATCGAGTTCTTTGAATGAGTGCTTCAGGGTCTCGCGTGCACTGGATTCTTCAAGTGCTTCGAGGGCAAACATCCCCCGCGCAATCGGGGTACGCAATTCGTGCCCGACATCGCGCAACAGCTCTTCACGCGAATGGATCATATTCTCGATGGTCTGCGCCATATCGTTGTAGCTTCGCGCCACTTCTCCTATCTCATCATGCGACTTGATGGTGCTTCGACTATCGTATTCTCCCATCGCAAAACGGCGCATACTCGCCGTAATCGAGTTCAGCGGAGACAATATCCGTAGAATAATAATAAATATCACTGCCAAAACGACAATATCGGCAACCACCAACGCATTGAGAATCCACCCCTCTCTCAACACCTCTTGGAGTGTTGTATCCCGTAGAAAAATATCATCATCGATATAGCGAATGTGGAGGATATATTCGCTCCTTTCGTCTTTGAAAATCTCAATCAATCCAAACGTATGTGACTGGCGCATAAGGACTTTTTTGGCCTTCACGGGAGCGATTTTCACGAGATTTAATGTCCGAAATTCATCTTTTAGCTCATCGGCAGTCGATGTCGCCATCCATTTGAAGATTTTTCGACCGTCTAAAAGGTATTTTTGCAAGACAATCGCTTCGTATTTTTCGGTATTTATGGTATCGATTTTGTACCCGATACCGACCATTAGGGTTAAACTGATGAGAAATAAAAAGGTGATTTTGGTAAAAATGGACATCCGCTATCCCACAAACTTATAGCCGATGCCCCACACCGATTTGATGTAGCGAGGTTCTTTGGCATCATCACCAATTTTAAGGCGGATATTACTGATATGCATATCGATAGTGCGGTGTTTCGTCTCATCCCCAAGCCCCAAAGAGCCGATGATCTGATCGCGTGAGAGATTTTTGCCCCGATGTTTGAGCAACAGGAGAAATATATCGAATTCGATCCGTGTCAAATCGATAGGATACCCCTCCAACATCACCGTTTTATTCGATTCATCAATCGTAAAATCAGACACAACCAACTCATTTTTTCGCCCGTAACGGCGTAGTACCGCTTCAATACGGAGTACCAGTTCACGGGGTTCATACGGTTTATCGAGATAATCATCGGCTCCCAAATCGTATCCGTAGATTTTATTGCCGATATCGGTTCGTGCAGAGGAGATGATAATGGGGATGTCGAGACGGCTTTTGATCATTTTTGCGACATCGAATCCATCCATCCCCGGCAGCATCAGATCCAAAACGACGATGTCAAATGCCTCTTTCTTTTCCAACAAACACTCTAACGCCGCTTTCGGATCGGCATACGCGGCTGTCTCAAACCCGTACGAGGTTAAAAAAGAGCGTATCAACTCTTGGAGAGGGAGATCGTCTTCGATCAGAAGCACTTTTTTAGTCATCATCCCACTCCTCTAAATGGCTAATAAAACGCCGTTTTTGCTCAGAAGTAAGAACCCTATGAAGCCGTTCAAATAAACGTGTGCGAATCTCTATCGAGGTTCTCTGCAACTCCAAGCTTTTGGCTCGAAATGATTCCGAATCGAACGAAGGGTTTAAAAACAGGGTGTTGAGTTCTTCTTGGGTTTTCTCACTCTGATGATGATAGCGACGGTAAGAGTATTGGTACTCTTTCATCGCCTCTTCAACACTACGAAGCTGCTGCTTGCTCAGTCCCAAATCATGAAGATCGAGGGGAAACCGATGATGGTCGTCATCCCCGTAGGAGCAAAGTGAAAGTAACATCGTAAACACTATAATCCACTTCATTCTGACCTCACTTTGTGATCGCTTTGATCGCATTATCTTCAATTGTACCCTGCTCTACGTCGCTATGGCAGGCTTTGCAGTTTGCACGACTTTTGACCTTGTCACTTTTAAAAATTGCTTCGGATATATGATGATGTCTTTTTTTCCAAAACGGAGTTTGCGTTATTGCTATCATATCGCGTTTTTCGAGGCTTTGCATCATTTTAACCGACATCTCCTGAGTGGAGGTTTCTGCCGAATGTGCCAAAAGATACTCGCGTATGGAGTGTTCATCGGCGGGATCTAGCGAAGCATCATCGCCGAAATGGTTCGATAAATCCCCCATTAATCTACTCCACCCCTCTTTTGCCAGAAGCGTAGGCGGATAGAGAGTATGGCATGAACCGCATTCATTGACGAAAACGGGGTTAATTTTTACATAATCCACTTTTTGATTGTACCCCGCGACAATAGGGTTATTCGGTATGCTCAAAGCGTAGATGAGAAGTGCAATCGCACCGCCGATGCCGATAAAGGCAATGATTTTTTGGTACCATGACAAGGAAGCACTCTCACCCTCCATATTTTTATGTCCGTCTAGAATAGAAGTGAGTGTCCGATCCTCTTTGTGCAAGAGCCGATCAACCAACACTCCCCCCACATGTGCCGCAATCAAAACCCATAGAAGATTGACGAAAAACTCGTGAATCTCTTCAAATATTTCCATGTCCTGAAAAAAACCTGTATGCAACGATGCAAGCAGACCTCTATTTTCCTGTATTCCATAGGCTAACATACCGCTGAATGTGGCAAGAATAACCGTTATGAGCATCGCGGCCATCACATAACTTGCCGCCGGATTATGCCCGATGTATCGACGTGAGGGATTTAAAATGGAGAATAAATACTCCTTCAATGCATCCAATGAGAGATTAAAGTCACCAAAACGGGAATATTTAGGCCCCACTATCCCCCACACAATCCGAAAGAGAACCAATACACCGACGGCACTCCCGATCGCGGCATGGATATTTAACCATCGATCTTCTTCACCGCTAATCCAAGCGGCAACGATCCCTGCGACAAACAGCCAGTGAAAAAGCCGTGTAGGAAGTGTCCAAACATATAAGCGTTTCATAGTTGACTCCTATAGCCTATCAATCTTCCCAGCGTCCGTAATTGGGGATACGGATTTCACGTTCACGGTAGCTTCCATTTGTTGCTTGAGTATGGCAAGCGTTACAGTTGGCAAAACTTTTCACCTCCGGCTGTGTTACCATTTTTTTAGTTACCTCTCGATGTTCACGAACGAAATACGGTGTTTCCGATATACGGAGTGCAACCGCACCTCTCATATCCACCATTTGATCGTTTTTAGACGCATGAGATCCCAAATAATTCTGAATGGTTTTGTGATCCTGTGGATCGAGCGTCGCATCGGTACCAAAATGGTTATCCAACGTATTCATCGTCTTATCCCACGAGCGTTTCGGCAAAAACTGCGGCTGATACGCCATATGGCATGATCCGCACTCTTTGGTATATAACGCAACACTCGATTTTTCTTGTGGCGTCATCGGCTTTGCTACAACAGTTGAACGGTGATGTTTATGCTCCTCGTGCTCATCATCATCGGCATACAAAAATGCTCCGCCGGCTACGATGATGGCGAGTGCAGATAGTTTCAATAGTGTTTTCATCGGGTATCCTTTGAACTAGTTTTTCATGATATAGGCGAGAACATCACCTTTTTCTTGTGCAGTTCCCTCTCGGGCATAGACATCCATAAAATTACGTTTCAGCCACTTCGTCACCTCTTTGGTACTGGTGAGACGCTGTGGATTTGCACGGGGTGAAAGAGGCTCGATCACTTTACCCGTCAGAGAATTTTTGCCACTATTTATGAGATTGGTCGTATGACAGGTGGTACACGCCATCGGCTTGCCCTGTTTTCCGGTGTGTGTCGAGGTAAATATCTCTTTCCCTCTCGCCGCATCAAATCCGCTAAATGAGCTATTTTCAGCTTTCGCTGTTTTCGAAAGTTCATTCATATACTGAACCACTTCGGGTGATGCCGCCATCAGCGACGTTGAGAAGAGTAATCCTAATGTGAGGTATTTCATAACCTGCCTCCTAAACTTTTGATGTTCAAATATTAGGGCAAAGGTGTCAAATTGCGATGCGTATTCTCTTGACACTTTCTTGACAGATTAAATGACAATGTTACTAAATATCATTTACTTTTTCTTATAATTAATAAGTGTACTATTTACCTATCTTGCATAAGGAGTTCCTCATGAAACCTCTACTTATTATCCTCAGTGTTTTTACTGCTGCCGCATTAGCGTGCGGTAATCCTTCGAATAGTTGTCAAAACAATTGCGGAAAAAACCCTTCTATGTTTCTAGAGACTCTTCACTACTCTCTAGAGCAGTTACAACTCGATGATAATTCCGATATTCGTACAGCGGTTGGCATCTATAAAAAAGAGGTCCGATCTTTGGAAAAAACGATCCCTGTAGAAGCATTCGCGGGAGGAAATTTCAATCCGGGCGCCTATGCACTCGGTTCTGCCGATGCCAAAATTCTCAAAGCTCAAATCGATCTGTTTGATACCCTCTACCTGATTTTAAATAACGAGCAGAAAAAACAGTTGCCCGTTTTGATGGGGATGTATCAACACCATATGAAATTTATCAATGGACCTAAAATGTGCGGCGGTACAAAAAAAGGATGCGATAATGACAAAAGTAAATCGTGCGAAACCAAAAGTTGCGATAACCCTAAAAGTGTCAAACTAACCCCCAAACGCTAAGGGAGGCTATGGTATAATCGCCCCCATTATTTAGCCCCTTTCAAAGGTATTTATTATGGGTCAAACGATTACTGAAAAAATATTTTCCGAGCATGTCGGACACGCAGTCTATGCAGGTGAGATCGTCCGCTCACCGATCGACATGGTTATCGGAAACGACATCACTACCCCGATTTCGATCAAAGCGTTCGAAGATTCGGGCGCCACTGCGCTCGCTAATCCGGACGGCTTCTCGATCGTACTCGACCACTTCATCCCTGCCAAAGATATCGCTTCGGCAAACCAAGCCCGCATCAGCCGTGATTTCGCCAAAAAACACGCGATGAAAAACTTCTTCGATGAAAAAGACATGGGGATCGAACACGCTCTTCTCCCTGAAAAAGGGTTAGTGGTTCCGGGCGACGTGATCATCGGTGCCGATTCCCACACCTGTACCCACGGAGCATTGGGAGCTTTCTCGACGGGGATGGGTTCAACCGACCTCGCGTTTGCTATGGTGACGGGGGGCAACTGGTTCAAAGTCCCTGAGAGCATCAAAGTCGTCCTCAGCGGAAAACCGGGCAAATACACCACCGGAAAAGATGTCATCCTCGAAGTGATCCGCATGATTGGGGTTGACGGCGCATTGTACCGCACCCTCGAATTTGTCGGCGATTCGATCCAATATTTCAGCATGGACGACCGTTTCAGTATGTGTAACATGGCGATCGAAGCGGGAGCCAAAAGCGGTATCGTCGCCTATGATGATATAACAGCAGACTTTTTGGCTGATAAACCTCTCGCACGTGAACCGAAAATCCACTACTCGGATGAAGATGCAACCTACGTTCAGGTGCTCGAAATCGATGTAGGTAACCTCGAACCCGTCATCGCCTACCCGTTCTTGCCATCCAACGGTCACAGCCTCAGCCAAGCGGTTAGCGATAATATCAAAGTCGATCAGGCGTTTATCGGCAGTTGTACCAACGGACGTTTGTCTGATTTGAAAATCGCCGCTGAAATCCTCAAAGGGAAACGGGTACATCCGGATGTTCGTTTGATCGTCACACCAGGGACGCAACGTATCCTTCGCGAAGCGACCAAAGCGGGCTACATCGACATCATCGTCGATGCGGGAGGCGTTGTTTCCAATCCGACCTGCGGTGCGTGTCTTGGGGGATACATGGGGATCCTAGGAGACAACGAAGTCGCCATTGCCACCACCAACCGTAACTTCGTCGGACGGATGGGGGCACGCAGCTCAAAAGTGTACCTTGCTAACTCTGCCGTCGCGGCTGCTTCGGCAATCACGGGAGTCATCACCGACCCCGCCACTATTCTTTAAATCCCTTTTTAGGGATAACCCTTCTCCATCCCACATTTCTCACACAATTAATCGGTTATAATAAATAAATTTTTATCGGAGATTATCTATGCGCTCATTTACCCTCGCAGCCCTCTTGCTCTGCTCAACCCATTCATACGCCATCGACTTTGGTGCATTGATGCAAACGGTTGCCCCCGTTGCCCAAAGTGCCGCACCCATCGCGGATAGTGCACTTAGTTCTAACCCGTTGATTAAAAACATCACCTCTACCCTCGGTGTTACACCGACTCAAGCGATCGGAGGAACCGCTGCCATTATCAACGACGCAAAAGGGAACATGAAACCGACCGATTTTACCGCTCTCACCAAACAAGTTCCCCAAGCGGGAACCCTTCTCAATGCCGCTCCGGCAGGTTTGCTCGGGCTAGGCTCTTTGGGCTCTCAATTCTCCTTTTTGGGTATGGATGCCTCGATGATCGATAAATTCTCGCCGCTGGTTTTAGAATACCTCCAAAGCGGAGCCACACCGGGGATGGATAAAATTCTCGCCGCCGCATTTGCACAGTGATGTTTGATCTCCCCTGCATCCTCTTCGCCGGAGGGAAAAGTTCACGGATGGGAGAGGATAAATCGCTCCTCCCGTTCGGCGGATACCCCTCCCTTTCCGAATTTCAATACAACCGTCTTGCCTCTTTGTTCACACAGGTTGCCATCTCGACCAAAACCGCCGATAAGTTTGATTTCAAAGCTGATTTCATCCTCGATCCCGCAGAGGTTGACTATGCTCCCACTGCCGGATTTGTAAGTGCTTTTAGAACTTTGGAGAGTGAGCGGATAATGGTACTCAGCGTCGATACTCCCTTTGTCGATGAGAGGATATTTCAAACTCTACTCAATTTTGATAATCCTGAGTTGGATGCGGTGATTGCCAAAACCGTGGAGGGGAGCCACCCGATGTGTGGCATCTATCATCGCTCGTTATTAGGAGAGTTTGAACGGATGCTACGCGAAGGGGATCACCGACTAGGAAAACTCCTCGCCTCATCAAAAACCCGTTTTGTCGAATTTGCCGATGAAGCGCCCTTTATGAATCTCAACCATCCCCACGAGTACCAAGAGGCGATTCAACGCTTTACTGCCTCATCATGAAAACACTTTTTCCCCTTATCGTCACCCTCTTTTTTGCGATGGTTCACTATCTCACCTATACCCGAGTTGTCTCCCATCTGCATATACGCCAAAAAACACGTGTTTTTTTAAAAACATTCCTGATCCTAAACATGATCGGAATCATCGGCTACCTCTTAAGCCGCTACCTTTTTAGCCCGCCCAAAACCCTCTATTTTCTCTTGTCCCTGACTATCGGGATCGGATTTCTCTTTTTTGTCGGGACAATGGTTTATGAACTTCTCCACCTGATCCAAAAACTCATCCCTTTCGATCCCCAAAAGCGGACTTTTTTTAAACGTACCAGCGATTTGGCTTTTTTAGGGGCGGGAAGCGCCTATTTGGGAGCGGCGGTTTTAGAGGGATCGAAAGAGCCGACAATCGAATTGGTCACCATCGATCAACACCGGTTTAAAAAAAGATCCTACCGGATCGTTCAAATCAGCGACATGCACATCGGAGGATTAATCGATAAAACGTTCGTTGCCCGAAGCGTTGAAATGATCAATGCGCTCAACCCCGATATCATTGCCATCACCGGAGATTTGTCGGATGCGAACCTAGAGGATATCAAAGACACTATCGATCAACTACGCCATCTCAAAAGCCGCTTTGGAACCTTTTACGTCATCGGGAATCACGAATATTTCCACTCTCTCGAAGAGACGATTAAACATGTCAAAACACTCGGTATTCATGTACTGGAGAACAGCTCTGTTTTGATCAATAACGATTTTTATATCGCAGGGGTCTATGATCTTTTCGGATTCCGTTCCAACACCTATATCCCCGATATCACCAAAGCGATGGGATCTATTCCGCCCGATTTCCCGACATTGTTATTAGCCCACCAGCCCAAATACATCGACTACCTCGAAGGGTTCACCCCATCGCTGATTCTCAGCGGTCATACCCACGGAGGACAAATTTGGCCTTTTCGTTACCTTGTGACTCTTGCACAGCCTTATCTCAAAGGGCTTCATGCTTTGGGAGAGAATCGCCATATCTATGTCAATAGCGGAATCGGGTTTTGGGGACCTCCGATGCGGCTTGGTTCGAGTTCTGAGATAACCTGCATTACATGGTCCTGACCATTACTCCTCCGCACATTTGGGACACGGCTCTTTCTCGCTTTTGCGGACGAGATAGATAAAGACCGCAAATACGAGGAGCAAAAAAGCAAGGGCGGCAATCAGCGTCGATGCATACGGCAAATCTTTGTAATCGTGCAAAGCGATTTTAAAGACCACCAGCAACGCTTCGATGAGCAATGCGATAATAATGGATACCGAAAAATTGAGCAACGTTTTCGCATTAAACGTTTCGCTGACATGTTGGGTGCGGGGCAATACCTCTTGTTCGAAAATCGTTTTCCCCAAATCATATACCGCCAACCCCAGAGTAAGGGCAATAATCGGTTTGAACACGGTATCCATCGAGAGCGGTTCCGCCCCTACCAAATACCCTCCAAAGGTATAAAACCCATACAGGACGACAAAGACTCCAAAAAAGAGCAATCCGCCGCCGATAACGGCATAGGATGAGCGGTTAATACGCTTAAATACGTCGTTCTTTTCAATCAGATCAAACCGTTCCAGTAAACTCCGGACTCTAAAATCGAGGAATAAATACCCGTCCCCAACCGCATAGACCACCGTAATGCACAAATGCCCCGTTGCGGTCGAAATATAGGGTTCGCTCACATGATACCCCTTTTGGATGGCCACTTCATCGACCAGATAGGCACGATCAACTCCCGCGTGGTGTCCCTCTTCGCGATCCGCATAAATATTGGGTGAATTTTGGACAAACCCCTCATCGCATTTATACACCAGTTCCAAACTCGGAAATGTTTTATAGAGACGCTCTGCCAACTGTACGTTAAACGTTTTTAAACTGACTCGACCCAAAGAAGTAAGGATAAATTTTTCGATTAACGGGGCATTTGCGGCATAACTTCGTACTAAATTTTGCATAATCTTCCCCTTGGATTTTTAGTATTGTTGCCTTTTTAGGCAGTATTGATTTTTTTCGATTTGTCATAAAGCATTGCCCTACATTGTAGTCATCAGCGTAGGGCAGCCCTTTGGAATCTTGAAGGAGGTTATGAGTATTTCGGACTTACATGCTTACCTCAGCACCACCAAAATCTCATTGCAAAACTATAGCTTATTTTTTATCAGCATATTGGTCATTTTTTAATCAATCTCTAATTTACTCGGCTTCGATATAATAATAAAAAGAATGACAAAGAGTTTATGATGAATTTAACCCACCTCGATGAGCGTGACCGACCGAAAATGGTCGACGTCTCCGATAAAAACACCACCTTTCGTGTCGCCGTTGCGAGCGGGATTATCACGATGAGCCGTGACGCCTATGACGCGGTTGTTAACCAAACGGCGAAAAAAGGGCCGGTTCTCCAAACGGCGGTCATCGCCGCGATCATGGGGACGAAAAAAACCTCCGATCTGATCCCAATGTGCCATCCCCTCAACCTCAGCGGGGTCAACTGCGATATCGATGAACTCCCCGAATTGCCGGGATTTCGTCTCACCGTTACAGCCAAACTGAGCGGACAAACAGGGGTAGAGATGGAAGCGCTGACCGGTACCAGTATCGGGCTTTTAACCATCTACGATATGCTCAAAGCGATCGATAAATCGATGGTGATCAGCGACGTACGGCTCGAAACCAAATCAGGAGGCAAAAGTGGTGATTATCAACGAAACAACCCAAAAGCTTGAGCTTGAATACCCTTGCAACTGGCTCTATAAAATCGTCGCGTATGAACGGGCGGGGATCGAAATTGCCGCGATGGAGGTGATCGGAGAGCGCTCGTATTCGCTTACCCTCTCCAACAAAAGCAGCGGCGGTAAATACATCAGCATGAATTTGGAATTATTGGTGCATAATGAGGACGAACGAACCTATTTTTACGAAACACTCAAAGCTCACCCTCACATCAAAATGGTGCTGTAAAGGATATTTATGAACCTAGAAACTCTCAAACGTGACATTAAAACCCGCTACCGATCTCTTTCACAGGGTGATATCGAAACCAAAGTCGCCGCTATCGCCGATGCACTCAACACCGAATGGTCAATGAGCAAACAAGGGCTCTCTTTGCAAGAGCTCAAAGTTCTTGCCAGTGCTATGCTCGAAGAAGAGGGGCACGCTCTGCATGACGAGCTGGAAGATTTAATCGCCCAAAAAGAGCGTATTGAACGCCAAATCATCCGTAAAAGCGAAGAGTTACAACATCTCAAATACTCCTTTTTCGATGCTCTTGAAAAACATCTCGGTGGTTCGGATGAGATGCTTGAAAAACTCCATCAGGTGAAACTCCAATCGGTCGATCTGCTCGACATCCTCGAAGAGATCACCGAAAGCGCCATCATCACAACCCTAGAACGTGGCTCTGACATCGAAGAGACGCTTCATGAGATTATCAAAGAGATCACCTATGAAACCCTCAATGCCAACGTCCTCAACGCCGTCCGTATCCGCCGTATCCTCGCGAGCATTCTCCAAAGTTCAATCAACATTGCCGAAGCGACACCGAACCAAGCCGATACCATTTTCCGTGGAACACTACTGGGTATCCGTAGCGCACTGATCAAATCGATCGAGAAATTTCACCAATACCTCCTCTATGTTCCCGAAGAGGTTAAAGCCCTTTACCGCGATGAGTACACTACCATCGAAACCGAACTCGACCGTATCGATACCCTCTTTAGTCAAGTTCTCCACTCTCTCAAAGGGAAAAACTCTCCATTGATGTTAGAGCATTTGGAGCGGGTGAGCAGTGAGGTACAATTCGAATCGGATGAACTCACTCGCCTCTCCAAAGAGACAGTTACTCTATTACGCGATCGTCTCTCGAAAATCAAACGAGGTGTCACCGAAAAAGGGACGAAGCTTCTGAATTCCAAATCGGCTCAAGAGGCCAAAGCAATGGGGGTACGCGCATGGAGCGTCGCCAAAGCGGCTATGGAAGGGGCGGTTAAAGGGGCTAAAGACGCAATGGATAAAAAGTAGGCGCGGCTTACATATCCCGCGCTAAAGTAAACATATTCGGATTTCGTTTAACGAATCCTATACAGCGATCACAGATCGGATCTCCCCCTTTATACGGGTAAGGGGTTCGACACTCATGACACATCACCATCTCATAATGAACCAGCTCTTCAGCACGATCAAAGGCTACACTCACGAGATCAAATCCCTCTTTTGAACCAATAGCATTAGGTTTACAAATATCCTCGCAAATCCCGCATCCGATACATTTACCCTGGCTAAAATAGATACCCTGCTTATCGCTTGTCGGAAACAGCGCATCGGTCGGACAAAACTGGGTACAGTCACCGCAGTTGGTACAAGAGGCAAAATCGATCTTTTTGTTGTAAAACAATGAACTTTCCGTCGTAAACGTCGTTGTCTCCAAAGCACCGACAATCTCTTTGAGAGAGTTTTTGAGCAAAATCCGCTTTAACGGCATTTTCATATCGGCTTGCTTATGGTGTGCACTCGTCATCGATACATGGGCTTGCGATTCATTGATGACCGATTCTTTGATCTTTTCAAACCCTTTGCGGAACAACGCGCGACGATCCGCTTGCTCCTCTTTCTCCTCAATCGTTTCAATACGATACGAACTCTTTATAGAGTCCATAAACTGATTCGTCGTCTCAACTTTTGCGCGAATCGACTGCTCCAAAACCCCATTTTCATTGAGCGGACAATTACCGCAGTGGCTCATGTCGCAGGTTACATTAGATTCGCCACGGAGTGCCATCACGATAAAATGTTCGCTATCGAATACCCCTAAACAGGGTGTGGTAACTTTACAGGAGAGTGTTTTATCACTTTGATGGGCAAATCCTGCCGCAAAACCATTGGGATCAAAGCTCTCAATTTCCAACGCCTCGCTCGGACAGCTCCCGATACATCCGGCACATCCGACGCACTCGCCCTCAAAGAGCGTCAGTTTGTTTCGGACAATATTAAATGCCCCCTTCGGGCATAAATCGATGCAGATGCGGCAGTCGTTGTGATAATACTCGTTTCGTAAACAGCGTGTAGCGGTATAGCGAAAGAGGTTGCTGGTTTGGATAAAATTGATGTTAGCCATTCATCTGTCCTTGTGCCAAAAACTCATAATCACTGCTCAAAAACTCGATGATAAAATCACACATATCACGATAAAAAGGGGTATCTGCCATACCCTTCATCCCCATCATGTACGGAACAACCCACGGGAACAGGTGTTGATCCAAAAACTCAAACTGCCCTTTCTCCTCATTGCGATAGACCAACGTTTGCATAAAGGCAAACTCGATTCCCAAATGATCAGGGGCCATAATCTGGGTCTGATCCATGTTCACTTCAAATCCATGGTTAAAATAAAATGCCATAACCGGATTTTGCAAGCCTACCAGCGTCTCATTTTTCGCATCGAGGACAAACGATTCGACCGGCTGAGTATTGAGGATATACATCGAGGTATAGTCGATATTGAGCTTCTCATACAACTCTTCTGCATCCGTCGATTGAATCCAAGCTTTGGTCTCTTCACCGATAATCTCCAAAAGGTTCTCATTGCTTTTGAGATCATTGATAAAACGACGATCGGGGATATCGCTCATCACACGGGATAAAAATGCATAGATATAGAGTCGGTATTCGTTATTCATTTATTGTATTCCTATAAAAGATTGCGGATTGTTACACACGATGGCTTGAAATCAGCCTAGAAGAAAAGATTACACACAGTGCACCAAAGCCCAAAAAGGCTCTGGCGATCAAAGGATTATAAACAACCCTTAAAAAACGACTTTTTAGGTGGCGGTGGAGATTTAAACTCGGTCGCTTTTATCGTATTGGTCGCTTCATCGAGTGTACCGATAACGACAACACCATTTTTATTCATCCCTTCGCGCATTTCGGCGAGTTTCAATTTAGTGGTATCGATCGTATACACTTTTCCGGTATTGTGTTGGAAAAGGGCATATTTCGCATCTTTGGTGATGACACCGGCGTCACTCTTACGGAAACAACCGTCTGAACCACACGCATAGTTTTCCAAATAACAATCAGCGAATGCGCCTTGAGCGGCACATCCCGGAGTTGTCAATAGACCTTCGAACTCTTCACCCTCATTTGCAAACAATGCGACAGAGAGTGCTGCACTTACAAGAAGTAACTTTTTCATTATTCTACCTCCGCTTTGAGGGTTTTGAGATACGCTACGATGTCTTCAACCGTTTGCTTATCCAAGAAACTGTAATCGGTCATCGTAGAGACACGTTTCCCTTTTTCTAAATTGTACCAAGGTGTGTTTACGTGAGCATTACGATTGAAACCTGGTACTACAACCGCAGACGGTTTTAAGAGTGACTCGCGTAGGTACGCAGCCGTTGAATATCCACCGACATTGACCAATGACGGAGCCATGTAACCTGCCGGCATTGTTTTATCCAGTTGGTGACATCCCGCACATCCGTTGGCTTCTACCGCTGCTTTTCCAGCGTCTGCGTTACCTTTAGGAGCTTCGGTTGCTTCAGCGACTACCGCAGCATTCGCTTTTTCACCCTCTAGATTGATAGCGATCCATGAAGAGAGGAGTTTCAAACCGTTACGGCCGTGTTTAGCTCCATCCCATACTGCGATCGTTACCGGAACGGTTCCCGCCGCATTCATATAATCATCTTTCAAAGAACGTGCAACGGTTCCGCTCCACGCTTTGTTATCGTATTTCATTGCCGCATTTGATTTTACCGATTTATCTTTGATCTCCGTCAATGAACGGAAACCTTCACCCACGAATACACGTTCGAAATCGGTATTGGCCAAAGAGGCGACTTTCGCATCGAAATCAGCCAACTCTTTTCCGAATACACCCGTCTGTTGACGGTTGATTTGGGTAGAAACATCTTTGTTTCCGTTTGGCTCATACACTTTTTCGGTCGCTTTTTGCAAATGAACCACAACCGGACGGCCATCCGAACCCATA